>NZ_JBSHXL010000001.1:3585000-3969694 GCF_055616315.1 Rhizobium sp. O111
CGAGCCCAGTTCCAATGACGTCGTGAATGGCCTAGCCGGCCGGAAGCGAAAGAGGGACTGGAGGTAGGTAGGAAGCTTGTCGCTCTGGATCGTCGTTGTTCGGTGCCTTGTTGCACTGTCTGACGGACGATCGGATTACCGTTGCCTGACCGCGCGGTACCGGATTTAATCTCGAGAAGCTGGTCTTAAAGATCGGACACAAGCGAACTGCTCGGCGTAGTTCCAATAAAGTGATCCGATCGAACACGTCGATGGCATTGTTGGATTGGCTGGGTTGTAAAAGGTAACCCTGCCTGTTGTCGTTCTCTTCGAGAACGGGAGCCAGATGATGAGCATTGGCAATGAGAACGATTAAGTGTCGTAAGGGCATTTGGTGGATGCCTTGGCATGCACAGGCGATGAAGGACGTGATACGCTGCGAAAAGCCGTGGGGAGCTGCGAATAAGCTTTGATCCATGGATATCCGAATGGGGAAACCCACCTTAAATGCTTGGAAAATCTTTCTGGTTGTCGGACCGTTGGTCCGACGTTACGGCGAACGATCGCCGACGGCCTCTGGCCTGTATGGGAACTTCCTATACAGCGCAGAGCGCGTCGCCGGTCGTCCGGCGTTAGAAACCTGAAAGGTTTCCAAGCATTGTGATAAGGTATCTACATCTGAATAAAATAGGGTGTAAGAAGCGAACTCGGGGAACTGAAACATCTAAGTACCCGAAGGAAAGGACATCAACCGAGACTCCGCAAGTAGTGGCGAGCGAACGCGGACCAGGCCAGTGGCAATGAGGAATAAAGCGGAACCTTCTGGAAAGTTGGGCCGTAGCGGGTGATAGCCCCGTACGCGTAGAACACTCATTGTCCTAGAGTAGGGCGGGGCACGTGAAACCCTGTCTGAACGTGGGTAGACCACTATCCAAGCCTAAGTACTCGTGCATGACCGATAGCGAACAAGTACCGTGAGGGAAAGGTGAAAAGCACCCCGACAAGGGGAGTGAAATAGAACCTGAAACCGGATGCCTACAAACAGTCGGAGCCTGAAAGGGTGACGGCGTACCTTTTGTATAATGGGTCAACGACTTAGTGTAACAAGCAAGCTTAAGCCGGTAGGTGTAGGCGAAGCGAAAGCGAGTCTGAATAGGGCGATTTAGTTTGTTGCATTAGACCCGAAACCGAGTGATCTAGCCATGAGCAGGTTGAAGGTTGGGTAACACCAACTGGAGGACCGAACCCGCATCTGTTGCAATAGATTGGGATGACTTGTGGTTAGGGGTGAAAGGCCAATCAAACTCGGAAATAGCTGGTTCTCCGCGAAATCTATTTAGGTAGAGCGTCGAGCGAATACCCCGGGGGGTAGAGCACTGGATGGGCTATGGGGACTCACCGTCTTACTGATCCTAACCAAACTCCGAATACCCGGGAGTACTACTCGGCAGACACACGGCGGGTGCTAACGTCCGTCGTGAAAAGGGCAACAACCCTAACCTCCAGCTAAGGTCCCCAAGTCATGGCTAAGTGGGAAAGGATGTGAGGATCCCAAAACAACCAGGATGTTGGCTTAGAAGCAGCCATCATTTAAAGAAAGCGTAACAGCTCACTGGTCTAAATAAGGGTCTTTGCGCCGAAAATGTAACGGGGCTGAAGCCATGCACCGAAGCTGAGGATTTGCACTATGTGCAAGTGGTAGCGGAGCGTTCCGTAAGCCTGTGAAGGGACAGTCGTGAGACATCCTGGAGGTATCGGAAGTGCGAATGTTGACATGAGTAACGATAAAGAGGGTGAGAGACCCTCTCGCCGAAAGACCAAGGGTTCCTGCTTAAAGTTAATCTGAGCAGGGTTAGCCGGCCCCTAAGGCGAGGCGGAAACGCGTAGTCGATGGGAACCACGTTAATATTCGTGGGCCTGGTGGTAGTGACGGATTGCGTAACTTGTATTCACTTATTGGATTGTGGGTGCAGGGAAGCGGTTCCAGGAAATAGCTCCATCATTATAGACCGTACCCGAAACCGACACAGGTGGTCAGGTAGAGTATACCAAGGCGCTTGAGAGAACTATGTTGAAGGAACTCGGCAAATTGCACGCGTAACTTCGGAAGAAGCGTGACCCCATTTTACGCAAGTATGATGGGGTGGCACAGACCAGGGGGTAGCGACTGTTTATCAAAAACACAGGGCTCTGCGAAGTCGCAAGACGACGTATAGGGTCTGACGCCTGCCCGGTGCTGGAAGGTTAAAGGGAGAGGTGCAAGCTTTGAACTGAAGCCCCAGTAAACGGCGGCCGTAACTATAACGGTCCTAAGGTAGCGAAATTCCTTGTCGGGTAAGTTCCGACCTGCACGAATGGCGTAACGACTTCCCCGCTGTCTCCAACATAGACTCAGTGAAATTGAATTCCCCGTGAAGATGCGGGGTTCCTGCGGTCAGACGGAAAGACCCCGTGCACCTTTACTATAGCTTTACACTGGCATTCGTGTCGGCATGTGTAGGATAGGTGGTAGGCTTTGAAGCAGGGACGCCAGTTTCTGTGGAGCCATCCTTGAAATACCACCCTTATCGTCATGGATGTCTAACCGCGGTCCGTTATCCGGATCCGGGACAGTGTATGGTGGGTAGTTTGACTGGGGCGGTCGCCTCCGAAAGAGTAACGGAGGCGCGCGATGGTGGGCTCAGACCGGTCGGAAATCGGTCGTCGAGTGCAATGGCATAAGCCCGCCTGACTGCGAGACTGACAAGTCGAGCAGAGACGAAAGTCGGTCATAGTGATCCGGTGGTCCCGCGTGGAAGGGCCATCGCTCAACGGATAAAAGGTACGCCGGGGATAACAGGCTGATGACCCCCAAGAGTCCATATCGACGGGGTTGTTTGGCACCTCGATGTCGGCTCATCGCATCCTGGGGCTGGAGCAGGTCCCAAGGGTTTGGCTGTTCGCCAATTAAAGCGGTACGTGAGCTGGGTTCAGAACGTCGTGAGACAGTTCGGTCCCTATCTGCCGTGGGTGTAGGAATATTGACAGGATCTGTCCCTAGTACGAGAGGACCGGGATGGACATATCTCTGGTGGACCTGTTGTCGTGCCAACGGCATAGCAGGGTAGCTACATATGGAATGGATAACCGCTGAAGGCATCTAAGCGGGAAACCAACCTGAAAACGAGTATTCCCTATCAGAGCCGTGGAAGACGACCACGTTGATAGGACGGGTGTGGAAGCGCAGCAATGTGTGAAGCTTACCGTTACTAATAGCTCGATCGGCTTAATTGTTCTCATTGCTTATGCTCATGCCGTCGAAAGACGGACATGATGCTAAGACGTGTTCACACGGCGAACATGAAATGTTCGTCCGAAAAAAACGCAGTGAAAACTGCACCAGCTTCTCAAATGTTGCGCTTCGCTGACCTGGTGGTTATGGCGGGGCGGCTGCACCCGTTCCCATTCCGAACACGGCCGTGAAACGCCCCTGCGCCTATGGTACTTCGTCTTAAGACGCGGGAGAGTCGGTCGCTGCCAGGTCTGCTAAACGCAACAACAAATCTTCTCTGATCGAAACTTCGGCCCAGCCGAAAACATCGGGCCGCGCAAGCGGCCTTTTGCTTTTGGTGGTCCGAACATACAGAATGAAACTTCGGCGCACCTGGCGTATAATGGTGCGTCCCTTACAGGAACAAAACCCTATGGGTTTTGCTCCGGTAGAAGGCATAACCGCAAAGCGGTTACGCCGCCGCGCCAAAACCCATAGGGTTTTGCGCTGGACGCGGGGTGGAGCAGCCCGGTAGCTCGTCAGGCTCATAACCTGAAGGCCGCAGGTTCAAATCCTGCCCCCGCAACCAATCTTCTTTCCAACAAAGACAAAATATCTAGATCTGAACGGACACGATCGTATCGACCGACACCGTTCCCTCGACCACGCCTCGGCGTAAATCCCGCCGGCCGTGCTCGATCTCGATCACCGTATAGAGCTTGTCGTCGCGAAACGCGCTCGCCTGCGATGTCGTCACGTCTTCGGCGGGTGATGCGTCGACTTCCATGAAATCAAGCTCCCGGGACGCGGCAACGATGCGCGCGTCGCCGGTGGTGCGGGCGGCAACGGTGATGACGCCATGGCCGGGAGAATTGTCCCAGCGCGGATCGTTGGGCGAGGCGATCGGTTCCAGCCGGTAGATGTTCATCGCTTCACCGGCTCCGACATCGGGCGCGCCCAGTTGCGCCGCATCGGTGATCTGCGCCTGGCTTTCCACCGACCGTCCGAACCGGTTTGACGTGGTTGCAGTGTTGGCGGCATCCTCGCCCGTTCGCACGACATTGGACATTGCTCGTCCTCCTCGACCTTGCATGTTCATGTATCGGAAAACGAACATCGTGCGATGTCGTTCCAATATCGGTGAGGATGGCGGCGCTCAGTTGCCGGTGGAGATTAGGGACTGCTGCTGGAGATCGCCCTGCAGGGTCGCGTCGGCGCTTGCAGGCTTCCGGCGCTTGACCATCGGCGCCTCGATGATCGTCGCCGGCACGGCAACTGCGGTGGCTGCCACGGTACCGATATTGGTGACCGTCCCGCCGACGACGGCTGTAATGCCCTGTCCGAGCGTCACATTGCTGTCGGTGAGCGGCTGGCCGGTCATCAGGCGTTGGCCGATCAATTGCACGATCTCGGGGCTCTCGGCGAACTTGCCGTGGTTCAGGCGATCGTTGCTGTTGACCTTGGTAAGGTCGATCGCGGTGATGCCCGCCTCTTCCAGCTTGGTGCGATAGGGTTCGACCGTCGGATCGATCGCGCCCAGGCGCGAAACGCGGCCGGTGATGAAGCTCGAGAAAGCCAGCGCCCGGTCGTCCTGCGACACGAAGATCGTGAACTTCGGGCGCGGTGTGCCCATCTCGGCATATTGCTTGGCGAAGACCTGGATGTCGATATCGGGCGAGGCCAGGATGACGTCGCGGATCTTGCCGTTCAGGTGCCCGTCGCGAATGCCCATCTGCCTGAGCGATTCCATCGTCAGCCACGTGCCCATCGAATGCGCGAGAATGGTGATGTCCTTGACATTGGGATCGTTGACCAGTGTCCGGAGCGCCTGTTCCAGCGCGGTGCGCGAATAGTTGGTGCTTTCCTTGTCGTATTCGTAGGCGGTGATCTGCGCGCGCGACGGCCATGTGAAGAGGATCGGCGTCGCGTCCATCTTGCTGTCGTTGACGATCTGCGCCAGGCGGAAGACCGAATCCTCGTACTTGTTGTTGAAGCCGTGGATGAAGACCAGCGCGTGGCCGTTATGCATGTGCTGGCTGAGCCATGAGCGCCCCTCCTTCACCGTGCCGATCTGCTGGACGCCGGTGACCGCGAAGTCGGTCGCCGGGTTCGGCGGCAGGCGCTTTGGCCACTGCACGGTGCCAGACTTGCGGTTTGGCGGAATGGAGACTTCGACGGCGGTGAGCGACGGCTTGGGGCTGCGCTCGCCGTTGAAGAGCGTCGCCGGATCGCCCGAGGGTTCGCGTGTGGTCGCGACCAGCATGTCGACGCGGGTTGTCTTCGGCGTCGCCGCCGTCAGCGCCACGGGCGTCATCACGCCGCTTGGGTGGCCACAACTGGTCAGCAGCAGCATGACAACGAGAAACCGTACGCGCATGAAACCCCTCCGGTCTGATGGAGGCACCATAGAGCAACTCGCGCCGGAGGGAAGCCCGCAAGACTACGCAATGACCGCAGTATGGTGCTTGAGCATGTGATGATATGCGTGCTGTTGCAGGACTCACACGCTTTGCGGGAGGCAGGCGGCCACGATAACGGTGGTGGCCGCCGCTGTATCAGCGCTCGATATGGTAGCAGGCGGCCGTCTGGCCGGGCCTGACCTCTTCGCTTAGTGGCATCTCGGTCCGACAGATGTCTGTCGCCTTCCAGCAACGCGGGGAGAAGACGCAACCCTTTGGCGGGTTCAGCGGCGATGGCGGATCGCCCTGCAGGCGGATCCGCTGGCGTCCGCGTGCCAGTTTCGGGTCAGGGATCGGGGCTGCCGAAAACAGCGCCTGCGTATAGGGGTGCGCCGGCTTGTCGAACACCGTCGCGCAATCGCCGGCCTCCACCACTTTGCCGAGATAAAGCACCAGCACGTCGTCGGAGATCAGCCGCACGACCGAGAGATCGTGGCTGATGAAGATCAGCGTCAGGCCGAACTCCTTGCGCAGCTTGCGCAGAAGCGTGATCACCTGGCCCTGGATCGACACGTCGAGGGCCGAGACAGGCTCGTCGCAGATGATCAGCTTCGGCCGCGTGATAACGGCTCGGGCAATGCCGATGCGCTGCGCCTGGCCGCCCGAGAACTCGTGCGGATAGCGGTTGATCATTTCAGGCACGAGGCCGACGGCGGCCATGATCTCCTGCACCCGCTCGGCGCGCTGAGCGCGGTTGAGCTTCGGCTCGAACACCGTCAGCGGCTCGGCGATGATGTCTCCGACCGTCATGCGCGGGTCGAGCGAGGCGATCGGATCCTGGAAGATGATCTGCATGTCGCGGCGTGCGGCCCGCATCTCCTCGTCCGAGAGGTCGAGCAGGTTGCGACCCTGCCAGAGGATGCGGCCCTTCTGCGCCTTCAGGAGCCTGAGGATTGAGCGCCCGAGGGTCGACTTGCCGCAGCCCGATTCCCCGACGATACCGAGCGTACGGCCCTCGCTGAGATCGAAGCTGACATTGTTGACGGCCGTCAGCGTCAGCGGCGGCTTGAAGAAGCCCTTGGAGGGTACGTCGAACTGGGTCGTCAGGTTCTCGACCCTGAGAAGTGATCGTTCAGCCATTGGTCAGAACCTCCTCGAGGCGTGGAAAGGCATGGAAGCAGGCCGCGAGATGGCGCGGCGCCTGCACGTCGAGGCGCGGCGCAGCGTCGATACAGTCGTTCTGCACCAGCGGACAGCGCGGCGAGAAGCTGCATCCCTTCGGCAGATGCTGCAGGTTCGGCGGCCGGCCGGGAATGACGGCGAGCTGGTCGACATCCTGGTCCGGGCGCGGGATCGAGGCGTGCAGTGCCGCCGTATAAGGGTGCGCCGGATTCTCGAAGAGTTCGTCCACCGGTGCTTCCTCGACGATGCGCCCGGCATACATGACCGCCACCCGGTCGGCGAGACCGGCGACGACGCCGAGGTCGTGGGTGATCATCACAAGTGCCGTGTTCATCTCGGCGGTCAGATCGTTGAAGAGATCAAGGATCTGCGCCTGGATCGTCACGTCGAGCGCGGTGGTCGGCTCGTCGGCAATCAGGAGCTTCGGCTTCGTCAGCAGCGCCATGGCAATGACGATGCGCTGGCGCATGCCGCCGGAGAGTTCGTGCGGATAAAGGTTGAAGCGCCTGGATGGGTCGGGGATCCCGACACGCTTCAGCATGTCCAGCGCTTCGTTTGAGGCCGCACGCGCGGTAAAGCCGCGATGCACCTCGAGCTGCTCCGTCAGCTGTCGGGAGATCTTGAGCGACGGATTGAGCGCGGTCATGGGGTCCTGAAACACCATGGCCATGTCCTTGCCGCGCACATGGTCGAGCTCGCGCGGTTTCAGCGCCAGCACGTCGCGCCCTTCGAGAAGCGCCTGTCCGCTGGTCCGGCCGTTCTTCGCCAGCAATCCCATGATCCCGAGAAAGGTCTGGCTCTTGCCCGAGCCGCTCTCGCCGACGATCGCGATGCGCTCGCCGCGCTTGACGGTGAGGTTCATGTTGGAAACGGCCTTCACCTCGCCCTCGGGCGTGCGAAAGCTGATCGAGTAGTCCTTCAATTCGAGAAGGGTGTCGTTCTTGATGTCTTTTTGCATGTCAGCGATCCCTTCAGCGGTCCCTTGGGTCGAATGCATCGCGCAGGCCGTCGCCGATAAACAGCAGGCTGAGCAGCAGGGCGACGAGGAAGCCGGCCGGGAAGACGAGCAGCCACGGCATGCTCTCCATGGCGTCGGTGCCTTCGGAGATCAGCGTTCCCAATGAAGTCAAAGGCTCCTGCACGCCGAAGCCGAGATAGGAGAGAAAGCTCTCCGTCGCGATGATTTCGGGCACGGTCAGCGCCGCGAAGATGACGACAGGACCGACGAGATTGGGAATGATGTGCCGGGTAATGATCTTCAGCGGCTTCTGGCCGGAGGCACGCGCCGCTTCGATGAATTCGCGCTGCTTGAGCGACAGCGTCTGCCCACGCACGATGCGCGCCATTGTCAGCCACTCCAGCGCGCCGATCGCCGCGAAGAGCAGATAGACGTTTCGGCCGAAGATCACCATCAGCAGGATGACGAAGAGGATGTAGGGGAAGGCGTACATGATGTCGACGAAGCGCATCATGACGGCATCCACACGTCCCCCCATATAGCCGGAGATGGCGCCGTAGAGTACGCCGATGACGACGGAGACAAGCGTCGCCGTCAGCGCCACGGCCAGCGAGACGCGGGTGCCGTAAAGCACGCGGGCAAGCAGGTCGCGGCCATTCGGGTCGGTCCCGAAATAATGGCCGTCGGCAAACGAAGGCGGCGAGCGGAAGGCGGCCCAATCCGGATCCTCGTAGCCGAAGGGAATGAGGTAGGGGCCGATAAAGGCGACAAGCACGAGCAGGGTCAGCACGATGATCGACGCCACGGCCGCCTTGTTGCGACAGAGGCGGCGCAGCGCGTCGCGGGTGAGCGAACGGCTGACGGGGCTGAGACCCTCGGCCTCCAGCAGTTCGGCCGCGAGCAGCTCTCTCTTTGCGGGGTTGAGGATCATCGGTTTCTCACTTTCGGATCGAGCCAAGCATAGGCGATGTCGACGAGAAGGTTCAGGAACACGATCAGCACCATGTAGAAGATGACCGTGCCGAGAACCATGCCGTAGTCGCGGTTCAATGCGGCGTTGACGAAGTAGCGGCCGATACCGGGCAGGCCGAAGACGCTTTCGACGACCAGCGAGCCGGTTAGCAGATAGCTGGCCGCCGGGCCGAGATAGGAGACGACAGGCATCATCGCCGGCCTGAGCGCATGGCGCATGACCGTCAGTCGCGGGCCGATGCCCTTGGCCTTGGCGGTGCGGATGAAGTTCTGCCCCATCACCTCGATCATCGACCCGCGGGTGATGCGCGAGATGCGGCCGGCATGCGGCAGCGCAAGGACGACCACGGGCAGCACCAGGAATTTCAGCGATCCATTGCCCCAGCCGCCGACGGGCAGCCACTGCAGGTGAATGCCGAAGACCAGCTGCAGGATCGGCGCGATCAGGAAGTTCGGCAGCACGACGCCCACCAGGATCAGCGCGCCCAGGATGTAATCCGGCGCCTTGTTCTGGTAGAGCGCCCCAAGACAGCCGACGGCAACGCCGATGACGATGGCGAGCAGAAAGGCCGCCGTGCCGATGATGAACGTATAGGGCAGGCCGATCATGATCTGCTGCGCGACGGTGAAATCCTCGGACGCGAAAGAGGGACCGAGATCGCCCTTCAAGAGATCACCGACATAGTAGAGATATTGCAGGATCAGCGGCTTATCGAGATTATAGTGGGCCGCCAGATTCTGGAGGATCACCGGTGGCAAGGGTCTTTCGCCATCGAACGGCCCGCCTGGGGCCAATCTCAAAACGAAGAAGCAGGCTGTCACGGCGATCCACATAACGGGGATCGTCGACAGCAATCGACGGAATGCATAATTGATCATGGTGGTGACGGTCTTTCCTGCGCCGGGTCTTTCGCATCATCGCTACCAGTCGAAACTGGTTCGGCCGGATGCGAAGGCAAGAGTGTGGGAAAGGACCCCTCCCAACCCTCCCCACAAGGGGGAGGGCTTAACCCTGCCGATCCGCCGAGGCGTGGTTGGGGCAGGGTTGGCGCCGCAGGTCTTCTCCCCCCTTGTGGGGGAGATGGCCGGCAGGCCAGAGAGGGTCTTTCTCAAGGTGCAATCACCCCCGGGCAGGGTGAAGACAATGCCTCTCTTTATTCCTTGATGGACAGCCAGCGGGTACGGTGGATGTCCTGGATGTTGTCGACGAAGCCTTCGATCTTCGGCGAGACCACGTTCTTCGAAACGTAGTAGTAGATCGGCAACGCGGCGCTGTCGTCGAGTGCGATCTGTTCGGCCTTCTTGAACATCTCCGCACGCTTCGTCAGATCGGTTTCGGCATTGCCGTCCTTGATCAGCTTGTCGTAGTCGGCATTCGACCAGCGGCCATAGTTCATCTGCACGCCGGTGACGAGCAGGTTCAGGAAGTTGTCCGGATCGTTGTAGTCGGCGAGCCAGCCGGCGCGGCCAACCTGCACGTCGCCGCGCTGCAGCTGGTCATAGTGCACCTTGGTTTCGGCGTTGATGAGTTCAACATTGACGCCGAGCGGCTTCCACATGGCGGCGATCGCAACGGCGATGCGCTTGTGGTTGTCGTTGGTATTGTACTTGAGCTGCAGGGTGAGCGGCTTGTCGGGTCCGAATCCGGCTTCCGTCAAGAGCTTCTTGGCCTCTTCGACCTTCTGCTTGTAAGGCTCATCCTTCCAGGAGATGTAGGCCGGCTCGCCGTAATTGGCGGTGCCCGGCGGTACCCAGGAGTAAGCCGGCAGTTCGCCGGTGCCGAGGATCTGCGGTCCGATGACCTCGCGGTTGATCGCCATCGAAAGCGCCTGGCGCACGCGCTTGTCGGCGGTCGGGCCCTTCTGCGAATTGATGACGTAGTAGTAGAGGCCGGAGAACGGCGCGACATGCGCCTGGCCCGGCAGGTTCTTCTTCATCCACTCGTACTGGTCTGTCGGGAAGTCGGTGAGGATGTCGAATTCGCCGGCGCGGTAGCGCTTCAGCGCGGCTTCCTGGTCTTCGAGCACGAAGAACTTGGCGCCGTCGATCTTGACGTTCGCGGCATCCCAATACTTGTCGTTCTTCTTGGTGGTGACGTGGCTGCCTGGAATCCATTCCGTCGGCGTGTATGGACCATTGGTAACGATGTTGCCGATCTTCACCCAGTCGGCGCCCTTGGCGTCCACGACGTGCTTGGGCAGCGGATAGGCCGTGTAGTGCATCAGCGCGTTGAGGAAGTAGGGGGTCGGGTTCTCGAGCGTGATTTCGAGCGTCTTGTCGTCGATCGCCTTGACGCCCAGCTGGTTGAAATCGGTGATCTCGCCCTTGTTGATCTTCTCGGCGTTCTTGATGGTGAACTGCAGATAGGCGTAGTCGGCGGCGTTCTTCGGGTCCATCAGGCGCTGGAAGGCGAAAACGAAGTCGCCTGCGGTCACGGGGTGGCCATCGGACCACTGGATGCCGTCGCGCAGCTTGAAGGTATAGACCTTGCGGTCGTCTGAGATCGTCCAGCTCGCGGCCTGGCCTGCGACAGGATTGTCATGCGCGTCCTCGGTCACCAGACCTTCGAAAATGTCGCCGGCAATGCGGTTCTCCCAGTCGCCGGAGAGCTTCTGCGGATCGAGAGACTGCGGGTCGCCGCCATTGTGGATGTTGATCGTCGCCGCGTGGGCGGAGAATGCCAGCAGCGAGCCAAGCACTGCGGAGGCAAGAATTTTCTTTGTGGGGAAGTTCATGTGGGGGCCCACCTTTCTAGGCTTTTTAGCGCCTTTTATTCGTCGTTGTTCCCTTGGTGACCTGTTACGTGCAAGTCAACGCGCAACCTATCGTAAAGGTCGGCCGTTGCAAGCCCCAAAACGAAAGCTGCGAATAGCGGGGAAAACCGGGTAAAAAGACTGCCTATTAGCCGGTTAAACGTTGATATATCGCGCCAGTAATAGCGTCGGCATGAAAGATTACCCTTGTCTTCGCCGGTATCTGAACAGAGAAAAAGACAATCAGTGATTGAAAGTGGATTCTTACGGCTAGAGCATGCCTGGGTTCAAATCTGTCGTCGATGCGATAGATTATTTCGCGTTTTCAATGGGGCCGAATGACCGCCGGCGACGCGGCGATCTTGTCCTGCAAGTTGAGGGCTCGCCACAAAGCCGCATTTATTCCACCGATCCCCTTCATCTCCGCCCGCCGGGCGCTATCATCTCAACCGGAATCAGGGAGATAGAGATGAGCCAGTTGAATTTGCCGAGCGAGGGCGGTTGCCGCTGCGGTCGCGTGCGATTGAAGATCAGCGCCAAGCCGCTTTTGACCATGGCTTGCCACTGCACCGGCTGCCAGACCATGTCCTCAAGCGCCTATTCGCTGAGCGCCGCGATCCCCTCCGACGGCTTCGAGATCACCAGCGGCGAACCCGTAATCGGCGGCCTCCACGGCGCCATGTCGCACCACTATTTCTGCCCGCACTGCATGACCTGGATGTTCACGAAAACGGAAGGCATGGAGTGGTTCGTCAACCTGCGCCCGACCATGCTCGACGACACCAGCTGGTTCACGCCCTTCATCGAGACCTGGACCCGCGAGAAGCTCCCCTTCGCCGAAACCGGCGCGACGCACAGCTACGAGGCCCTGCCGGAGATGCAGGATTACGAAAAGCTGACGAAGGATTATATGGCGCGGAACGCCTAGAGCATGTCGCGTAAAAGTACGAAGCGGTTTTGCGATCGCGCTTTAGAAACCCTGGAAGAGGAAATCGAGCGCCGCGGTGATGTCGTCGCCTCGTGAGGAGAGATCGGCAACTTCCGCGCCGATCTCCGATAGTGGGACGGATGCCATCCGCTCCGTGGACATCAGATAGTTCCTGCCGTCGACCACGACGACGGGGTTTAGCCTAGACATGACGTTGACAACCTGGCTGGCAACGACCAGCGGGATCATGACGCGATTGTTGAGACGATAGAGCAGGTTCGACTGCACATCGAGGGCATAGTCGCCGCCCACTTCATAGACGCGAAAGCGCGCCATTAAAATGTGCGGTACTTGGCGAAGGGCAGCCCATGTTTCTCGACATAGGCGTTCGCTTCATCGATCGCGTCAGCGTTCTCGATCAGCCACAGCCGTTCGCGCTCGCTTTTGATGGCGCGCCTGAGGCCGTCTTCGGCGGCCTTGGAAACATTGAGGTTCAGTTCGCGCGCCTGGGAGACGAGCTCGCTGTCAAGCGACAGGTTGGCTGCCTTGCGACGGGTCTGAGGCATGATCGGTCTCCTGATATGCGCATATGATATGCGCATATCAGGCAGAAGCAAATAGCCTCAGTCGTCCTTCATCTTGAGCGCGGCAATGAAGGCTTCCTGCGGAATGTCGACCTTGCCGAACTGCCGCATGCGCTTCTTGCCTTCCTTCTGCTTGTCGAGCAGCTTGCGCTTGCGTGATGCGTCGCCGCCGTAGCACTTGGCGGTCACGTCCTTGCGCATCGCCGAGATCGTCTCGCGGGCGATCACGTTGCCGCCGATCGCGGCCTGGATCGGGATCTTGAACATGTGCCTGGGGATCAGGTCCTTCAGCTTCTCGCACATGTCGCGGCCGCGCTTTTCGGCAGCCGTGCGGTGCACCAGCATGGAGAGCGCGTCGACCGGCTCGCCATTGACCATGATCGACATCTTCACGAGGTTGCCCTCGCGGTAATCGGCCAGGTGATAGTCGAACGAGGCATAGCCCTTGGAGATCGACTTCAAACGGTCGTAGAAATCGAACACCACTTCGTTGAGCGGCAGCTCGTAGGTGAGCATGGCGCGCTTGCCGACATAGGTGAGTTCCGTCTGGATGCCGCGACGGTCCTGACAGAGCTTCAGGATACCACCGAGATAATCGTCCGGCGTCAGGATGGTCGCCTTGATCCAGGGTTCGCGGATCTCGGAAATCTTGACGACATCGGGCATGTCGGCCGGGTTGTGCAGCTCGCGCTCCGAACCATCGGTCATCGTCAGCTGATAGACGACCGAAGGGGCGGTAGCGATGAGATCGAGGTCGAACTCACGCTCCAGGCGCTCCTGAATGATCTCGAGATGCAGCAGGCCGAGGAAGCCGCAGCGGAAACCGAAGCCGAGTGCTGCCGAGCTTTCCATTTCGAACGAGAAGGACGCATCGTTGAGGCGCAGCTTGCCCATGGCAGCGCGCAGATCCTCGAAGTCGGCCGCATCGACAGGGAAGAGACCGCAGAACACGACAGGCTGCGCCGGCTTGAAGCCCGGCAGCGCCGTCGCCGTCGGCTTCTTGTCTTCGGTGATCGTATCGCCGACGCGGGTGTCGGCCACTTCCTTGATCGAGCCGGTGAAGAAGCCGATCTCGCCCGGGCCGAGTGAGTCCACGGCCAGCATCTTCGGCGTCAGCACGCCGACGCGCTCGACCTGATACTTCGCGTCCGTGCCCATCATACGGATGGTCATGCCCTTGGAGAGCACGCCGTCGAGAATGCGCACCAGAACCATGACGCCGAGATAGGTGTCGTACCAGCTGTCGACGAGCAGCGCCTTCAGCGGACCCTTCTCGCCGGCTTCGCTCTTCGGCGCCGGCAGCTGGTGCACGATCGCCTCCAGCACATCGGGAATGCCTAGACCGGTCTTCGCCGAAATCAGCACGGCCTGGGAGGCGTCGATGCCGATCACTTCCTCGATCTGTTCCTTGATTCGGTCGGGCTCGGCCGCCGGCAGGTCGATCTTGTTGAGGACCGTGACCAGCTCGTGGTTGTTGTCGATCGCCTGATAGACGTTGGCGAGCGTCTGCGCCTCGACGCCCTGGGAGGCGTCGACGACGAGCAGTGAGCCTTCGCAGGCCGACAGCGAACGCGAGACTTCATAGGCGAAGTCGACGTGGCCGGGCGTGTCGATCAGGTTCAGGATATAGGTTTCGCCGTCATTCGCCTTGTAGTGCAGGCGAACGGTCTGTGCCTTGATGGTGATGCCGCGCTCGCGCTCGATATCCATCGAATCCAGCACCTGCTCCGACATGTCGCGCTCGGCAAGGCCGCCGGTCGACTGAATCAGGCGGTCGGCCAGCGTCGACTTGCCGTGGTCGATATGGGCCACGATCGAGAAGTTGCGGATATGGTCGAGGGGCGTTCGGGTCGAATTGGTGCTCATGCGCCGCATATAGCAGCGCATCCCCTTGCCGCAAAGCGGAAAAGCAGGGTTTCGTTTACGATAAGTCGCGCCGTCAGGCGGCGAAAATAGCGCTTGATTCCACGATTGAACCATGCATTTCTATTATAGTGGAAATATGGATCGGATAATGGAACAGGAACTCGAAACCGCGATCGGCGTCAGGATTCGCAGGCTGAGAACCGATAGAAACCTGAAGCTCGACGATCTCGCCACTGCGTCAGGCGTCAGCCGGGCGATGATCTCGCGCATCGAGCGCGGCGAGGCTAGCCCGACCGCAGCATTGCTTGCCCGCGTCTGCGCAGCCCTCGGCCTGTCGCTTTCGGCCTTCTTCGCCGAAGAAGGCGAGGCCGCGCCGCTGCTGCGCCGTCAGGACCAGCAGGTCTGGCGCGATCCGGAAACCGGCTACATCAGGCGCGCCGTCTCGCCGCCAGGCACGAGTTCCGATGTCGATATCGTCGATGTCGAATTCCCGGCCGGCGCCCGCGTCAGCTTCCCGCCGCATGCGGCCGCCAGCGGCATGACCCAGCATATCTGGCTGTTCGACGGCGAGATGGAGATGACGACGGGCGACAACACCGTGCATCGCCTGCTCCCCGGCGATTGCCTGTTCATGCCCGTGGCCGAAGGCCATGTTTTTCACAATCCTGGCCCGGCGCCGGCCCGCTATTGCGTCGTGCTCGACCGCCGCCGCCATTAATTGATGTCAGGAGACCCCATGACCACCATCCGCCTGCTCGACGCGACAGAGGCTCGCGCCGCGATACCCGATCTTTGCGATGTCCTCGTCGATTGCGTCGATGGCGGTGCCTCGGTCGGCTTCATGCAACCATACACGCGTGAGGATGCCGAACCCTACTGGCAGGCCGTTGCCGAGAGTGTCGCTTCCGGCGCCACTCTACTGTTTGTCGCCGAGCTTGAGGGCAGGGTGCTCGGCACCGTGCAGATCGGCGCCGCGCAGATGCCGAACCAGCCGCATCGCGCCGACCTGAAAAAGCTGCTCGTCCACCGCGCCGCCCGCGGCAAGGGCCTGGCGCGCCTTTTGATGCGCGCCGCCGAAGAGGAAGCCGCGCGTCGCGGCAAGACCATTCTCGTGCTGGATACCGCGACCGGCAGCGATGCCGAGGCGATCTATCCACGATTGGGCTGGGAGCGCGTCGGCGTCATCCCGGATTATGCGCTCTGGCCGGAAGGCGGCTTCTGCGCCTCGACCTTCTTCTACAAGCGCATTGCCTGATCTCGGGCAGGCCCGGCGATCTCAGCCCTTCTTCAGCCCGGGATCGTCGAGAGCAGGATTGTAGAACAGCGACAGCGTCAGGCTCCTGGCGATCCGCTCGGCCGTCGCCATGAACCATGCCTTCGCCTCGTCGGAAGGGGCGATATCGTCGAGCGTCGCGGAAAACAGCGCCAGCCATTGCGGAAAGAGTTCCGGCGTCATGTTGGCCACGCCGACATGCGCCTGCACCGGCTTGCCGCCATAAGCGCCGCTGCGAAAGGCGACGGAGGACCAGAAACTCTTCATCTTCTCCATATGCTCCGGCCACCGCCCGGAAAGTCTGGCGTCGAACACCGGCCCCAGCGCGGGATGCGCAAGCACACGGCCATAAAACGTCTCGACGAGCCGATCGATAAACGCCGCATCGACGCCCATCTTCGCCATCTCCGCCTCTGCCCGCTGCCTGATCGCCGCCGAATGCGCCGCCCGCCCCTGTATCTCGCTATCCATCGCAAAATCCGTTCCGCCGCTTTTTGCGGCATGCCTCATATAAACGTTCGCCGGCTGCCGCGAAAGCCGCTGCGACGCAATGCCATCGCCGTGTATGATGCGGCTTCTTGAGCGAGGGGATGTCGGGGATGATGCGACTATTGATGATCAACCACTTACGCAAAATCCAGGCGCAGATTTTCCCCGCCTCGAAAACCCAGCCCTACACTATCGGCGTCCCGTCATCGGATACACCGGCAGGCGTGCCGGCGAGGCGGGATCGGCGCGGAGCGTGAGGGTGAGACGCAAAACCTCATGACCCGGGTCCGCGGAAAATGATCTCCCTCCGGTGACGGCGGGTCCTGTCGCAAGACAGGCCTGAGTTGAGCCCGGACGTGCCTGTGAGGCACACATGGTTCCGCCGCGAAGTTGGGCGGAAAGGCAGAGAGATCGGAGTCGCGGATAAAAACCGCCGAACGGGGCGCTGGGAAGCGCCATATTCTACTTACTCAATCGAGGTGATTTCCAGCGCCCCGTCCGAGTGGAGATTGAAATGGTGGAGACACGGGCTTTCGGGCGGCGTGGGGTTTTGGTGTGTCGGCGGTGGTGGGTGTGACGGTCGAGAGGTTTTGCCGTGTGATACCCCCCTCTGCCCTGCCGGGCATCTCCCCCACAAGGGGGGAGATCGACTCGCCGCTTGCTCCCCAATCAAACAATGAAGGCAGAGCGAGCGGCCGCGCCCAGCCAATCTCCCCACCTGTGGGGGAGATGCCCGGCAGGGCAGAGGGGGGTAACACACGGCACAATGCTCAATGTCTGATCGCCCGCTGCACAAGGACGCTATCGACCCGCCCTACACCCCCACCCTTGCCATCCGCGCCCATAGCGCTTAGCTCTCAGCCGTCACGAATCCGGATAAAGCATGCCCCACAAGGTTTCCCTGTCCCGTCTCAAGCTCACCGACTTTCGCAATTATGCGTCGGCCGGCCTGCAGCTGGATGGCCGGCATGTGGTGTTGGTGGGGGATAACGGCGCCGGCAAGACCAATCTGATGGAGGCGGTGTCGTTTCTGTCGCCGGGCCGGGGCATGCGCCGCGCCACCTATGGCGATGTCACCCGCGTCGGCGCCCATGGCGGCTTCACGATCTTCGCGGCCCTCGACGGCATGGATGGCGAGGTCGAGATCGGCACCGGCGTCGACGGCAACGACGAGAGCACGTCGCGGCGCCTGCGCATCAACGGCACGCCGGCCAAGACCGCCGACGAACTCACCGATCACCTGCGCCTTCTCTGGCTGACGCCCTCGATGGACGGTCTCTTCACCGGCGGTTCGTCCGAGCGTCGCCGTTTTCTCGATCGCCTTGTGCTGTCGCTCGATCCCGCCCACGGCCGCCGCGCGAGCGATTTCGAGCGCGCCATGCGCAGTCGCAACAAGCTGCTCGACGAGCGCCGCTTCGATCCCTCCTGGCTGTCAGGCATCGAGGAGCAGATGGCCACCCTCGGCATCGCCATGGCCATGGCCCGCCAGGAGATGCTGGGCCTCCTCGTCCGCCTCATCGAGGAAACCCGCGAAACCTCGCCATTCCCGTCCGCCTCACTCGATCTCGCAGGCTTCATGGATGGCCAGTTCGATCGCCCCGCCGTCGATCTTGAGGACGAATACGCGGCACAGCTTGCCGAAAGCCGCTACCGCGACGCCGCCGCCGGCCGCACGCTGGAGGGCCCGCACCGCGCCGACCTCCTTGTCCGCCACCGCGACAAGCGCATGGAAGCGGCGCGCTGCTCGACCGGCGAGCAGAAGGCGCTGTTGGTTGGCCTCATCATGGCGCATGCCCGTCTGGTCGCCAATCTCACCGGCCATGCGCCGATCCTGCTGCTTGACGAGATCGCCGCCCATCTCGACGAAAACAGGCGCGCAGCACTTTTCGATCTGATCGACGCGCTCGGTGGTCAGGCATTCATGACCGGCACCGACCGGTCGATGTTCGCAGCGCTCGGCGACCGGGCGCAATTCTTCACCGTTGCCGATGGAAAGATATTCGAATGACCGACACTTTCCCCGCCGCCAAGGGCCATGCTAGCATCGCGCCCATGGAACCGTTGAGCCCGGAAGAAATCGCCCGCTACCAGCGCCACATCCTGCTGCCGGAGATCGGCGGCGCCGGCCAGCAGAAGCTGAAGGCAGCGCGCGTACTCGTCATCGGCGCCGGCGGCCTCGGCGCCCCCATCCTGCAATATCTCGCGGCAGCCGGCGTCGGCACGCTCGGCATTTCTGATGACGACCGTGTGTCGCTCTCCAATCTGCAGCGCCAGGTCATCCACGATTCCGGCACGATCGGCGAATTGAAGACGGAAAGTGCCGCCTTCGCCATTGCAAGGCTCAATCCGCATGTCCGCGTCATCCGTTTCGAGGAACGCTTCTCCGCAGACAGCGCCCGCCGGCATCTCTCGGGCTTCGATCTGGTCATCGACGGCTCGGACAATTTCGACACGCGCTACACCGCTGCCGACGCCGCCGAAGCGGCGCAGTTGCCGCTGGTAACGGGCGCCGTCGGCCGGTTCGATGGCTCGGTCACCGTGCTGAAACCCTATGAGGCCGCTGCCGATGGCGTGCTCAATCCCACCTACCGCGACCTCTTCCCGGAAAAGCCGCCGGAAGGCCTCATCCCCGTTTGCGCCGAAACCGGCGTCATCGGTGCGCTGACCGGCGTCATCGGCACGCTGATGGCGATGGAAGCGATCAAGCTCATCACCGGCACCGGCGAGCCACTGGTCGGCCGCCTGCTGCTCTACGATGCGCTTGCGGCACGCTTCGACACCATCCGCTACAAGCGTCGGCGTGCCCGGCAGACCCAAAGCCAGAGCCACGCATCTTGACCATCCTTCGCCTCGATGCCGATTTCTCCCGCTGGGACGAGCTTCTCGCGCTCATCCTGTCATCCTTCGCTTACATGAACGACCGAATCGACCCGCCATCCTCGGCGCTCAAGTTGACGGTCGAATCTCTGGCCGAAAAGGCCAAAGCCGAGATCGCCTATGTCGTGATCGAAGAGGGCCTGCTTGTCGGCTGCATCTTCCTGCGGCCCGAGGCGGATTGCCTCTATGTCGGCAAGCTGGCGGTGGCGCCGGGTGCCGAGCGGCGCGGCATCGGTAGGCGGCTACTTGGCATTGCCGAGGACACGGCACGCACGCTTTCGCTGCCGGCGCTGCGGTTGGAAACACGCATCGAGCTCACCGAAAACCATGTCGTCTTCGGCCGCTGGGGTTTTGAGAAGACTGCCGAGAACGCCCATCCGGGCTTCACCCGCATAACCTCGATCGAGATGCGCAAGCGCCTCCCGGTTTACAGCCTTGGCTTAACGCCCCGGCAGCACCCGGTTCGGCGGGCGGTGGCCGTCCATGAAGGCGCGGATGTTGATGATCACCTTGTCGCCCATGTCGATACGGCCCTCGATCGTCGCCGAGCTCATATGCGGCAGAAGAACCACCTTGCCCTCGTTGGCGAGCTTGATCAGCTTCGGATTGACCGCCGGCTCGTTCTCGAACACGTCGAGCCCGGCGCCGGCAAGCTTGCCTTCCCTCAGCGACTTGATCAGCGCCGCCTCGTCGATCACGTCGCCGCGCGCGGTGTTGACGAGATAGGCCGTCGGCTGCAAGAGCGCCAGGCGCCGTGCCGAGAGCAGATGGAAGGTCGCCGGCGTCGACGGGCAGTTGACCGAGACGATATCGACGCGCGCCAGCATCTGGTCGAGGCTTTCCCAATAGGTCGCCTCGAGCTCGTCTTCGGTCGTCGCCGTCACCCGCTTGCGGTTGTGGTAATGAATGGAGAGGCCGAAGGCTTTGGCGCGGCGGGCAACGGCGGTGCCGATCCGGCCCATGCCGACAATGCCGATCCGCTTGCCGTGAATGCGCCGTCCGAGCATCCAGGTGGGCGACCATCCGGCCCATTCGCCGGGCCGGTCGGTCAGCACACGCGCACCTTCGCCAAGCCGGCGCGGCACGGCGAGGATCAGCGCCATCGTCATGTCGGCGGTATCCTCGGTGAGCACGTTCGGCGTGTTGGTGACGGTAATCCCCTTGCGGGCGGCCGCCTCCACGTCGATGTGGTCGGTGCCGTTGGAGAAGCTGGCGATCAGCTTCAGCTGCGGCCCGGCCTCGTCGATCAGCGCCGCATCGATCCGGTCGGTCACCGTCGGTACCAGCACGTCGGCGCTCTTCATCGCCGCCACCAGCTGTGCTGCGGTGCGCGGCGTGTCGTCGATATTGAGCTCGGCGTCGAACAGCTCGCGCATGCGCGTTTCGACGGCGTCCGGCAGCTTGCGGGTAATGTAGACCTTCGTTTTTTTCTTTGTCGTCATATCCTGGAGCTGCTGCCTTGTTCAGAGGTCCTTAACCAAGACGCGGGATAATTTTCCCGTTCCGGGGAATTTCTACCAGACCCGTACGCGAAGACAAACAAAACTCGTTGAGCGTGCGTGGGAATGTCGAGGTCCGGAAATCAGGCAGCAGAACTGCCTGGGTCATAGCGAACGGAAATCGTCATGCGCAGCACAGTCCTGAAATCATGCCTCGCCCTCGCGTTGGGCTTTGTGCTTTCGGCCGGCACCGCCGGGCTTGGCTATGCCCAGGCGGCGAAGGGTCCGAGCGGCCTGCCGCTGCCGCGCTTCGTCACGCTGAAATCCAAGCGCGTCAATCTGCGCATCGGCCCCGGCACCGATTATGCCGCGTCGTGGATGTATCTGAAAGCCGGCCTGCCGGTGGAAATCATCCAGGAATATGACAACTGGCGCCAGGTGCGCGATGCCGATGGCACCGAGGGCTGGGTCAACCAGTCGCTGCTGTCAGGCACCCGCGCCGCCATTGCCGCTCCCTGGATGAAGGGCAAGGGCAAGAGCGTCTTCGTCAACGTGCGCCGCGAGGCCCAGCCATCCGCGACGGTCGTCGCCAAGCTGGAGCCCGGTGTGATGATGAACATCGGCGAATGCACTGGCGACTGGTGCCTCGCCAAGATCGACGGCGCCGAAGGTTGGGTGGCGCAGTCGGAAATCTGGGGTGCCTATCCCGGAGAGGCCTTTAAGTAAGGCCGATCCCGGAGAAGCCTTCAAATAAGAGAAGCCTTCGACGGATCGAAGGCTTCCAGATACGCCAGAGGTAAGTCAGGCCTTAGAGAAGACCCGCCTGCTTGCCGGCCTCGGTGAGCGACTTCATCGGACGCGGTCCGATCTGCTGGATGACGATGCCGGCCGCCAGGCAGCCGAGCTTGCCGCAATCCTCGAGCGTCCGGCCCTGCGTGTAGCCGTAAAGGAAACCCGCCGCGAACAGATCGCCGGCGCCGGTCGTGTCGACAAGCTCCTTGATCTCGATGGCGCTGACATAGAAGCGCTCGCTGCCCTTCAAGATGACGGCACCCTCTTCGCTCATCGTCACAGCCGCGATCTTGCAATCCTGCGCGATCTTCACGAGCGCCTCTTCAAAATCCTCGGTCTCGTAAAGCGCCAGCGCCTCCTGCTTGTTCGCGAACACGATGTCGACGGTGCCAGTCCGCATCAGGTCGAGAAACTCGTCGCGGTAGCGGCCGACGCAGAAGCTGTCGGAGAGCGTCATCGACATTTCGCGGCCGTTCTCATGGGCGATGCGGGCGCAGTCGCGGATCGCTTCCTTGGCGCGCGGCGGATCCCAGAGATAGCCTTCGAAATAGGTGACCTTCGACTGCGCCACGACCTCGGGCTCGACATCCTCCGGTCCAAGCTCGACGCAGGCGCCGAGATAGGTGTTCATCGAGCGCTCGCCGTCTTCTGTCACGAAGATCATCGAGCGGGCGGTAGGCGGGAACTTGCCCTTCGGCTGCGTCTGGTAGTGCACGCCCTGGGCGCGGATGTCGTGCGCGAAGATCTCGCCCAGCTGGTCTTCTGCGACCTTGCCGAAATAGGCGGCCTTGCCGCCGAAATTGGCGATGCCGGCCGCCGTGTTGCCGGCGCTGCCACCCGAGGCTTCCAGCGCCGGGCCCATGTGGTTGTAGAGCAGTTCGGCGCGCTCGGCATCGATCAGGTTCATCGCTGCCTTGGTGATCTTGTGATCAATGAGGAACTGGTCGTCGCAACGCGCGATAATATCGACGATGGCGTTGCCGACAGTCAGTACATCGAATTTGGTCATGAAATGGGAGGTCCCGGTTTTGGTGATAGCCGGTAGTCGGTCTTAGCGGATTTTCAGCCCATGGGAAGCAGAAATGCCGGATTTGCGGCCAATCCTTTCGCAAAAATGCCGCGTCGACGTCATTCGCCTGTCATTTTGCCTGGCTATATCTCTCATCAACAAGATCGGCATGGACGGCTTTAGGGCAGTCGCCGATCGAGAAGGGTCCGATAAATAAAATCATGCCCTTCGACGATACCGGTGCGACGCTGACCACGGATGAACTGGCAGCATGACCAACCGGCAATCCGGCAGGACCGGATGCGGAAAAGCGGGCCGAACCCCGCTTTTTTTGCGTTTGCGCCAGTGCTCGATGTCATTCCGGTTTGTCAGCGCGAATGGTTTGCTGTTAGACCTTTGATATTTCATGCAATAGGCAATCCGTCCCCGATGTCCGCCATCTTTCTCGACGTTCTTCCCATCTTCGTGATGATCCTCATCGGCTGGCTGATCGTCAAAGTGGGATTGATGAAGGCCGAGGTCGGCGATGCGTTGAGCGACTTCGTCTTCAAGATCGCCGTGCCGTTGCTGCTCTTCCGCACCATCGCCGAAGCGGACTTCAAGGGCGCCTCGCCCTTCCGGCTCTGGATCGCCTATTTCTCCGGCGTCGCCATCACCTGGACCGCCGCCCACTTCGCCGCCACGCGTTTCTTCGGTCGCGATGACCGCATCGGCGTGCTTGCCGGCGTGTCGTCGGCCTTTGCCAACACCATCTTCATCGGCCTGCCGCTGGTTCAGCGCACTGTCGGCGACAAGGGCCTCGTGCCGCTGTCGATCCTGATCGCCGTGCACCTGCCGGTTATGATGATTATCGGCACCATTTTGATGGAGCGCGCCGAGCACAAGATCGCCGGCGGTCCCGGCCGCAGCATTGTCGCGGTGCTGCGCCAGATCGCCAGCAATCTTGTGCGCAATCCGCTCGTCATCGGGCTTGCCGGCGGCGCGCTCATGCATCTGCTCGGCTGGACGATGCCGATGCCGGTCGAACTGGTGGTCGATCAGATCGCCGGCGTATCCGGCCCCGTCGCCCTCATCTCGCTCGGCATGGCGCTCCAGCAATACGGCACCTCGGGCAATGTCGGTATCGCCAGCGTCACCTCCGCCTTCAAGCTGCTGCTGCTGCCCGCCTGCGTCTGGACGACCAGCCATCTGCTCGGCCTCGAAAGCGATTGGACGGCCGCACTCGTCCTGATCTCGGCGGTTCCCACAGGCGTCAACGCCTGGCTGATCGCCAACCGCTTCGGCGTCGGCCACAGCTTGGCCGCCTCGACGATCACGCTGACGACCGCGCTTGGCGCCATCACCGTGTCCTTCTGGGCCTACCTGCTCGGATAATCGAGATACCCGAAACGAAAAAGCCCGGCGCATCGGCCGGGCTTTCGCATTTCATGCAATGGAAGATCTCACTGCGTCGCCGAATCGGGCGCGTTCGGATCCGGCAGCGGCACCGGCGAATCGGCCAGCGTGTGCAGATAGAGGATCACGTTGGCGCGGTCGGTGTCCTTCTGGAGGCCGGCAAAGCCCATCGCCGTTCCGGCAATGTACTTCTTCGGCGCGGCCAGGAAGTGGTTCAGGTGATCGAAGGTCCACTTCTCGCTGGCGCCCTTGGAAAAATCCTTCATGGCAGCGGAATAGGCGAAACCTTCATGCGAGCCGATCGGACGATCTACGACACCAAAGAGGTTCGGCCCGACCTTGTTCGGTCCCCCTTTCGTGCCGTCATGACAGGCCTGACACTTCTTGAAGACCGTTTCGCCGGCCTTCGCGTCGGCTTTCGCAAGCAGCTGCGCGATCGGCACGGCAGCAGCCGGAGCAGCACCGCCGGCATCGGCGGCCGAAGCTTCCTCGGCTACAATGGTAAAGCCCTCTTTCTCCGGATTTTCCGAATGAAACAGGCTTTCCGAAGCGATGGATACGGACATCAGGACGAAAACCGTCCCAAGTAGCGCTCCCACCGCCGTATTCACGTAAGAATTCATCTGTGATGCTCCCCCCTCACAGCCGGCAGACATAAAACCGGTCTGTCACTTGAAATCGAGCGAAACCTATGTCTTTTGGCTAGTTCTTGCAACAGCCGAACGCCTCGGCAGCATGAGACTTTTTGACACCTTTCCGCCCGGAAATGAAGGCCTGAGCAATGGCAAGTCCAAATTTAGACAACGTACTCGTCCTCATTCCGGCCCGCATGGCATCCACCCGACTGCCCGGAAAGCCGCTCGCCGACATCTGCGGCAAGCCAATGGTCATCCAGGTGGCTCTGAGGGCGAAGGAGGCCGCGATCGGCCGCGTGGTCGTTGCCGTTGACGAGCAGGAAGTGTTCGACGTGGTCGCCGCCGCCGGTTTCGAGGTCGTCATGACCGCCAAGGCGCACCAGTCCGGCTCCGACCGGATTTACGAAGCGCTGACCAAGGTCGATCCCGAAGGCCGCATCGAATATATCGTCAACGTCCAGGGCGACCTGCCGACGATCGAGCCGGAAACGGTGCGCGCATCGCTGCGCCCGCTGGAAGACGCCGCCGTCGATATCGCCACGCTGACGATCGCCATCGACAACGAGGAAGACAAGACGGCGCCGCATATCGTCAAGGTGGTCGGCTCGCCGCTATCGGAAACCCGCATGCGGGCGCTCTACTTCACCCGGGCCACGGCCCCTTACGGCGAAGGCCCGCTCTATCATCACATCGGCCTCTACACCTATCGCCGCGCCGCGCTGGAGCGCTTCGTATCGCTCGGGCCCTCCACACTCGAAAAGCGCGAATCGCTGGAGCAGCTTCGGGCGCTGGAAGCGGGCATGCGCATCGATGTCGAGATCGTTGACACCGTTCCGCTCGGTGTCGATACTCCCGCCGACCTTGAAAAGGCGCGGCGCATTCTTTCCGCACAAGTGAAGTAACGGATCTCCCATGAGCATCAAGACCAACAAAATCGCCTTCCAGGGCGACTTCGGCGCCAATTCCGACATGGCCTGCCGCGACATGTTTCCTGATATGGAGCCGCTGCCGTGCCAGACCTTCGAGGATGCCTTCGTGGCGCTCGAAAGCGGCGATGCCGATCTGGCGATGATCCCGATCGAAAACACCATCGCCGGCCGCGTCGCCGACATTCACCACCTGCTGCCGGAATCGCGCCTGCACATCATCGGCGAATATTTCATGCCGATCCGCTTCCAGCTCATGGTGCTGCCCGGCGTCACCAAGGACGAGGTCCGCACCGTCCATAGCCACATCCACGCGCTCGGCCAGTGCCGCAAGATCGTACGCGCCAATGGCTGGAAGGCCGTGGTTGCCGGTGATACGGCGGGCGCCGCCAAGCTGGTGCAGGAAACCGGTGATCGCTCTATGGCAGCCCTTGCGCCGCGTCTGGCAGCCGACCTCTACAAGCTTGATATCATCGCCGAAAACGTCGAGGACACCGAAGACAACGTCACCCGCTTCGTCATCCTGTCGCGTGACGAGAAGTGGGCCGAACGTGGTGCCGCCGAAGAGAAGCTGGTCACCACCTTCGTCTTCAACGTCCGCAATATTCCGGCCGCGCTCTACAAGGCGCTCGGCGGCTTTGCCACCAACAGCATCAACATGACCAAGCTGGAAAGCTACCAGCTCGGCGGCAAGTTCGTCGCCACCCAGTTCTACGCCGACATCGAAGGCCATCCCGGCGACGCCAATGTCCGCCGCGCGCTGGAAGAGCTGCAGTTCTTCTCCGAGAAGGTGCGCATCCTCGGCGTCTACAAGGGACACCCGATGCGGGGCCTGCTGCAGAAGTAACGACAAAGGGCGCCGAGGCGCCCTTTTTAATGCTCTGTAGCGATTCTTACTTATCCGGCTCACAAACTCGCAGCCGATGTCCATCCGGATCGAGCACCACGAAGGTCGGACCGAAGTCGAGGTCGGTGAGGTCCTGGGCGATCGGCAGGTGGCGGTCGCGCCAGTCGCGGTAGAGGTTGGAGACGCCGTTTTCGCCCGGCACCATGAAGGCGATCTCGGCGCGGCTGCCGATCGCCGATGGCTGCGGCACGACGCTGCTCAGCCGCCACAAGCCTAGCGTGAAGCCGCCATCGAGCGCGAAAGCCACGAAATTGGGAGCGTCGGCGACCGGCTCGCGGTTCAAGAGCGCCTTGTAGAAGCTGGCGCTCTCGGCCGGATCGCGGACATAGAGAATGATGAGATTGGGGCTGTTCATGATGCTGTCCCTCTGCGTGAAAATGACGTGATGATGCGAACGCCGCCGGGCTTCCCGGCAGCGGTCAAAAGCGTGATTGAAATGTGAAAGTGTGGTCGGTTACCGCTCGCGGTCGCGGCTGCCCCAGTCGATGACGCCGATATCGCGCCTCAGATTTTCCGACATGGATTGCGGATCAAGACGCGGAGCGCCAGTCCGTCCCATGCTATGCGCCATGCTGCGCGATGCATTCTGCATCATCCTCAGCGTCAGCGATTGCGGATACCAGGTGTCGGAGCTGGCCTCGTCGGAACGGTGGTTGCCGCGCGTCGTCTGGCCCATGGTCTGGCCCATGGTCTGGGACGTGTTCAGGCTCGTCATGGCAGGTCCTCCTGTTTCGATAGGACCCATACTAGACTCATATGCTGTCAGTTTATGGCAGTAGTGTTTTCTGTTCTCGCGGCGCGATTTCGCGGTCGCTCCACTCCTGCAGCAGCACGGCGCGGCGGCGCGGATAGCGTGTCTCCTGCGGGATCATTTCCACGATGCGATCGGTGCGGAAATGCCGGTAATCCTGTCTGAGCTCGCACCAGGCAACGATCATCCGAACCTGCTCGGTATAGCTGATGGCAAACGGCCAGACGTTGCGGATGGAGACCGCGCCGCCCTCGTCGGTATAGGTGAGCTTCAGCACCCGCTCGCCGCGGATCGCCTTGCGGATCACGCCCATGTCGGCCTTGCTCGATATTGGCGGGCGCATGTGGATGAGGAGAGGGGAGGTCTCGATCTCGTCGCGGATCTCGCGCGGCAGCACGTCGGCGATCTTGGCGAGTGCATCGGCGCCCGCTGCCGCCAGCCTCGGATCGGCCGCCCGCGCCACCCAGCGCGATCCCAGCACCAGCGCCTCGATCTCGTCTTGCGAAAACATCATCGGCGGCAGCATGAAGCCAGGCCTCAGGATATAGCCAAGCCCCGGCTCGCCCTCGATCAGCGCCCCCTGCGCCTGCAGGCTGGCGATGTCGCGGTAGAGCGTGCGGATGCTGACGCCGGTCTCCTCCGCCAGCACCGCGCCGCTCACCGGCCGCCGGTAACGGCGCAGCGTCTGCAGCAGTGTCAGCAGCCTCTCGGAGCGTGCCATGCAAGAGCCTTTCCTGGTTAGATTGAAGCATTCTGTTGGCTCAAACGGAGCCGGCCAGACGATCAGGCGGCCCGTTTCAGCCAACCTCGGTGGTTTGCTTCGCAAACCAGCTAGGGCCGGGCATCTTTCCGCCAGGATCAAAGGCGATCGGCTCGACCGTACCTGGGGTATGCCCTTCGCCAATCGCCTTTGCCCTGACGAAAACCTGCTCCGGCAGAATGCTTCAAGCTAACCAGGAAAGGCTCTCGTGGCCTACTTCTTCCACTCCACCCAGTCGCGCATCAGGCGGTGGGCGATGGCGCCCTTCGGCGGCGGCGCCTTGCCGGTCGTGCCGGGACGCTCGAGCATCTCGATCGTCTCCTCGCGGGTAAACCAGCGGCAGTCCTCGAGCTCCTGCTCGTCGCGGGTGATGTCGCGTGACTTGGCCTCGGCGTAGCAGCCGATCATCAGCGTGTGCGGCATCGGCCAAGGCTGCGAGGCGTGATAGCGGATGCGCCCGGTGCGGATGCCGGATTCTTCCAGCGTCTCGCGGCGCACGGCGTTCTCGATGGTTTCGCCGGGCTCCACGAAGCCGGCGAGACAGGAATACATGCCCGGCGCGAAATGCGGGCCGCGCCCGAGCAGGCAGAGATCACGCTCCTCGTCGATGGTGAGCATGATGACGACAGGGTCGGTGCGCGGGAAGATCGTGTGCTGGCAGGCGGAGCAGACGCGCTTGTAGCCGCCGATATGCATCTCCATGCCGGAGCCGCAGCGGCCGCAGAACCTGTTGTCGCTGTTCCAGCGGATCAGGCTGGCGCCCTGCGCGAATTCGCCGAGCAGCACGTCATCGAGCAGCATGTCGCGATAGAGCGAGCGGCCATCGGCGGGCTTGTATTGGCTGGACAACTCTTCTTCCGGCACGGCGACCGGCACCGCCAATCTCGGCTCGCCGCTCTTGCGGTAGCCGAGCAGGATCGTCTCGTCCCAATTGGGCTTGAGATCGGTCAGCTCGTAGCGCGCAAACAGCGGGTCGAGCACCTGGCCGTCATGCTTCAATACCAGCTTGTCGCCGGTGAAGGCGAAGATATGGGTTCCATCCTTGGCGAGCGCCTCGTCCACCGAGTTTTCGTTGCGATGCTCGGAATCGCGGATCAGGTCGTTGGCGGCGAATGCCGTCAGATTGCTGGGCTCGGGATGGGGTACATCCGTCTCGAAAAGCGAACGGCTCATGATGAAAGGGCTTCCCGCATCGTCTCTATGAATTGGTCTCGTTTCGCGTCCTCATAGGCCTCCGCCTTGCCGTAGCCCCAGATCGGGCCGGGCCAGTTCGGATCACCTTCGAAGCGCGCGACGACATGAACATGAAGCTGGCGGACGATATTGCCAATAGCCGCGACATTGATTTTTGTCGCCCCGGTCACCTTCTTCAAGGCCGTCGATGCCAGTTCCGTCTCGAAGGTCAGCATCACCTGGTCGAGCGGCGTCAGCTCGAAAATCTCGGTGATATCGGCGCGCTGCGGCACGAGGATCAGCCATGGCCAGCGACAGTCCCTGGCCAGCCGGAAGTCGCAGAGGCCCGTTTTCAGGATACTGATGCTGTCATTGGCCAGCCGGTGGTCGAGTTTGAAAGCGTCCAACGGGTATTCCTCCAGAGTTTTCCATAGGCTAGCAGTTTTTTCGGAGCTTGGCTTGCTTTTGATCGCGATATTGCCGATATGTGCCTTCGGGAGGTTGGTGGTGGACGAGCCACTCGCCAACCGGGTCAGGTCCGGAAGGAAGCAGCCCTAACGAGCCAGGCACGGGTCATCGTGCCAGCCTCCCACCCTTCTCTCCATCCTTTGCCCGTAGAGTTCGGGCGTTAAGCAGGGCGATGAGCGACACCGAGCGACAATCACAAGATGCCGCCTCGACGGGCACCGGATACCGGGTGCTGGCACGCAAATACCGCCCCAAGGATTTCACGGATCTGATGGTCGGCCAGGAGCCGATGGTCCAGACCCTGACCAACGCCTTCGAGACCGGCCGTATCGCGCAAGCCTACATGCTGACCGGCGTTCGCGGGGTCGGCAAGACGACCACCGCCCGCATCCTGGCGCGCGCGCTGAATTACAAGACAGCCGAGATCGACAAGCCGACGATCGATCTGCGCATCCCCGGCGACCACTGCCAGGCGATCATGGAAGGCCGCCATGTCGATGTCATCGAGATGGACGCCGCCTCGCATACGGGTATCGACGATATCCGCGAGATTATCGAGCAGGTGCGCTATCGCCCGGTGTCTGCGCGCTACAAGGTCTACATCATCGACGAAGTGCACATGCTCTCGACGCAGGCCTTCAACGGCCTGTTGAAGACGCTCGAAGAGCCGCCGGAGCATGTGAAGTTCATCTTCGCCACGACTGAAATCCGCAAGGTGCCGATCACGGTGCTGTCGCGCTGCCAGCGCTTCGATCTACGCCGCATCAGCGCGTCCGATCTCGTCGGCCTGTTCACGACGATCGCATCGAAGGAAGGCATCGAGGCCGAGCCCGATGCGCTGGCGATGATCGCCCGTGCCGCCGAAGGCTCGGCGCGCGACGGCCTGTCGCTGCTCGACCAGGCGATCGCCCATGGCGGCGGCGCGGTGCTGGCCGAATCGGTACGTGGGATGCTCGGTCTCGCCGACCGCGCCCGTATCGTCGATCTCTTCCAGCACGTCATCAAGGGTGACGTGGCCGCAGCGCTTGGCGAATTCGAAAGCCAGTACGAGGCCGGCGCCAATCCGGTGGCGGTGCTCACCGATCTTGCCGATTTCACCCATCTGGTGACGCGCCTGAAATACGTGCCGGATGCCGCAAACGATCCCTCGCTCAGCGAAATCGAGCGCACCAAGGGCGCGGAATTCTCGCAAGGCGTCGCCGTCACGGCGCTGTCGCGCATCTGGCAGATGCTCTTGAAGGGCATTCCCGAGGTGGAAGCATCCTCGCGCCCGTCGGGTGCCGCCGAAATGGTGCTGATCCGCCTCGCGCATGCCGCCCACCTCCCGGCCCCCGAGGACGCAGCCCGTAGGCTTGCGGAATTCTCTGAAAACAATGGCGGCGCGCGTTCGTCCTCATCGTCGGGTAACGGCGGTGGAAATGGCGGCGCGACCGTCAGCTATCAGGGCAATGTCATGGCCCGCGCCGCGGAAGCTACGTCACCGCGCCCGCAGCCCGCAGGCCCGACCGCCATGCTGCGCGTCGTCCAGAACTCTGATCCTCAGAACCTGGCCGTCGGACGCACCGAGGCGAAGGCCGCCGATGCGCCGCAGCCGCTGGTGCGGGTCAATTCGGTCAGCGATATTGCCAACCTCGCCGGCGAAAAGCGCGATGTGAAGATCAAGGCGCTGGTGCGCAATTTCGTGCGCCCGGTTCGCGTTCAGCCCGGCATCCTGGATGTCAACCTGACGGAAGGCGCGCCGGGAACGCTGCTCAACGAGCTTGCGCTGAAGCTCAAGGAATGGACCGGCATCCACTGGATCGTCAGCCTCAGCCGCGAGGCCGGCCAGCCGACCATGGTGGAAGCCGAGGCCAACGCCAAGGCGCAGCAGGTGAGCGACGCCCGGCAGGATCCTGATGTGGCGGCCATCCTCTCGCAGTTTCCGGGCGCCAAGATCATCGACGTTCGCGTCCGCGCGCCGGAACCGGAAGAAGAGGAAGGTCCCGTGCAGGCGCCGGCGACCGCCGAATCCGAAGAGGGCGATATCCTGCCCGGCGACGACATAGAATTCTGAGACACCAAGAAGGGAGAAGACGATGCGCGACATCATGGGCATGATGGGCAAAGTCAAGGAAATGCAGGCCAAGATGGAGCAGATGCAGGCGGAAATCGCCACGCTCACGGCCGAAGGTAAGTCCGGCGGCGGTCTCGTGACCGTCGTCATCACGGGCAAGGGCGAAATGCAGAGCCTGAAGATCGATCCGTCGCTCTTCAAGGAAGATGACGTCGAGATTCTCGAGGACCTGATCGTCGCCGCGCACAAGGATGCCAAGGAAAAGGCCGACGCGGTCGCCGCCGAAAAGACCAAGGCGCTGACGGCAGGCTTGCCGATCCCTCCCGGCTTCAAGATGCCGTTCTGATCATTCGATCCAATTTGGATTTTGCAAGCGCCGGCGCCCATCGGGTGGCCGGCGCTTGTCGTTTGAGAATGCTTATTTCGTGTGCTTCTGTGTGTGGTGCTTGGCGGGCTTTGCCATTTTCGGCGGAACGAAGGTCAGCTTCATGTTGGCGATGCCGGCCGCGACGTTGAGCCCGGATGTGCCCTCGACCGACAGCGGCTGCAGCGCCACCGATCCCTCCAGGCCGCCCACCAGCGCATTCGCCCCGAGACCGAGGCCGACGGTCGCATTGGCCGCCACGCCGGAATAGCTGCCCTGCAGCGCGCCCTCCGGATGGTTCGCCGGCGCATAGACGTACCAGATCAGCGTTCCGCCTTTCAGCATGCCGATATCGACGCCGATTTTGGTGATCGCGCCGCGGTAATGCTCCACATGCCCGGGCTGCGAGGGCGTGAACATGCAGTCCACCTCCCGTTTCGAGCCGATGATCATGCCGATTCCCGCCGAGATATCGCAGGTCAGAGACCCCGCATGCACATTGGCCGCCGCCGCCGGCTGCGGAGCGGAAAGGGCCGTCGCGGCGGCAACGGCAAGGGCGATCGAGGTAGATTTGAAGACGGACATGCAGGCCTCCTTGGATTGGCACACCGTCAGAAGGAAATTAGGAGACGTCCTGATATCAGCAAGTGATCATAAAGGCGGAATCTCGGTGCCGCGACCCGCGCGGGCTTACTTCTCCGCGAGAAGGCTGTCGCGCAGCTTGTAGTGGATCGGCGCCGCCAAATAGCGGGCGCGGTCTTCTGTAGAAAGACGCCTGCCGAACGTCGCGATCATCTCCGGCATCGTGACCCGCGCTCCCTCGAACCGCTGCCATTCCACGCTTTCGCCGGCTGCAACCGTCCCCGGTTCGATCACCCGGCAATAGATGCCCGGCCGGCCGGCGCGGGTGTAGCGCTTGACGAACAACGGATCGCCCATGCGCGCCGCGAAGGTGGCGCAGGGGATACGCGCGGAGGTGACCTCGAGAACAAGATCGCCGGCTATGAACCGATCGCCGACCACGACCATCGTATTGTCGAGCCCTTCGATGACGAGGTTTTCGCCGAAGGTGCCGGGGGCGATCGTCTGCCCGAGTTCCGCCGACCACCAGTCGAGCGTCAGCGATCCCTCGACATAGACGGCCTGGTCGACACCGCCATGGTGCTTGCGGTTGCAGATCGCGTCGCCAAGCAGCCCTTCGGCATCGACGAGTACGCCGCCGGTGATCGCGTGCTTGTTGATGCCGGTCTTGTAGCTCTTGCCAGGGAGCTTCTCTGCGTTGCCGATGCAGACGGCGAGGATTTTCATAAGGCCCGCTTTTCTGTCCGTTTCCGTTTTTCAAACATATGGGCTAAGAACCCGATATGGCAAAGCGAGTCACCGGCCCCGAAATCGAAAAACTCATCCAGCTGCTGGCGAAAGTGCCGGGCCTCGGCCCACGCTCCGCGCGCCGCGCCGCGCTGCATCTGATCAAGAAGAAGGATCAGCTGCTCGGGCCCCTCGGCAGCGCCATGGGCGAGGCCTATGACAAGGTCAAGATCTGCTCGCGCTGCGGCAATGTCGATACCTCCGATCCCTGCACCGTCTGCACCGACGACCGCCGCGACCAGTCCGTCATCATCGTCGTCGAGGATGTCTCCGATCTCTGGGCGCTGGAGCGCGCCGCCGCCTTGAACGCCGCCTATCACGTGCTCGGCGGCACGCTCTCGCCGCTCGATGGCGTCGGGCCTGACGATCTCAACATCAAGGGCCTGATCGAACGCGTCACGGCCGGCGGCATCAAGGAACTGATCATCGCCGTCAACGCCACCGTCGAGGGGCAAACCACAGCACACTATATAACCGATCAGCTGGCCGGGCTCGATGTGAAGATCACGCGATTGGCGCATGGCGTGCCGGTTGGCGGCGAGCTCGATTATCTCGACGAGGGTACGCTGACGGCGGCGCTTCGGGCGCGGACGTCGATATGAGGGGAGATGTGATGCCGTTCGAGATCCGCCATACCCCCCTCTGCCCTGCCGGGCATCTCCCCCACAAGGGGGGAGATCGACTCGTGGCGGGCTTCCAGTCAAACAATGAGAGTGGAGCGAGCGGTCGCTTCCAGCCAATCTCCCCCCATGTGGGGGAGATGTCCGGCAGGACAGAGGGGGGTATCACACGGCATGCCCGTGCCGCGCTTTCGCTCCTTATCACCCTCCTCGCAACCTCGCATGCAGCCCACGCCGCCCCCTCGAAAGCCGAGGTGGAATCCCAATTCGAGCGCTGGGTGCAAGCCGACCTCTGGCCGGAAGCGCAAAAGAGCGGCATATCGGAAAAGACCTTCAAGGCCGCATTCGCAGGCGTCACGCTCGATTGGTCGCTGAACGATCTCGCCCCTCCCGGCTTCCCGCCGCCGAAGGAGGTGAAGCAGACGCAGGCCGAGTTCTCCTCGCCGGCGCCCTACTTCAATGATGACCGGCTGAAGCGCCTGGCCGTCACCGGGCGAAGCTTCCAGACGCAATATGCCTCGACGCTGAAGAAGATCGAGAAGACCTACGGCGTGCCCGGCTCGATCGTGCTCGCCATCTGGGGCCGCGAGACCGGCTTCGGCGCCGCCAAGATCCCGAATTCCGGCATCGAGGTGCTGGCCACCAAGGCCTTCATGTCCACCCGCAAGGAGATGTTCCGCACCGAGCTGATCGCCGGCCTGCATATCATCGACGGCGGCGATGTCACGGCGGCCGATTTCAAGGGATCGTCGGCGGGCGCGCTCGGCCAGCCGCAGTTCATGCCGACGAGCTATCTGAAATATGCCGTCGATTTTGATGGCGACGGACATCGCAACATCTGGACCTCGGTTCCCGATACGCTGGCCTCGATCGCCAACTTCCTGGTCAAGAAAGGCTGGCAGGCAAACCGCAGCTGGGGCTACGAGGTGACGATCCCCGAAAACGTCTCCTGCGCGCAGGAAGGCCCCGATCTCGGCAAGCCGATTGCCCATTGGAATTCGCTCGGCATCGACCGTATCTCCGGCAAGGCCTTCCCCTCGGGCGAGAAGAACGCCACGGGCATGATGATGGTGCCGGCCGGCCGCGATGGCCCGGAATTTCTGGTGACGCCGAATTTCTACGTCATCAAGGAATACAACAATTCAGATCTCTACGCGCTCTATATCGGCAACCTCGCCGATCGCATCGCCTATGGCTCCGGCGCGTTCGAAGGCGCCTGGGGCGATGTCGGCAAGATGCTGCGCTCGGATGTCGCCACCATGCAGAAGGCGCTGGAGAAGAAGGGCTACGACGTCGGCGGTTCCGATGGTCTGCCCGGCTACAAGACGCGCCGCTCCATCGGCCAGTGGCAGGAAAAGAACGGCATGAAGCCGACCTGCTATCCCGAGGCCCACATGATCGGCAAGCTGAAGTAGGCTCAAGCGAGCTCTAGTGGTGCAGGTCGATATGCGCCTTGAAAAACAGGTCGTCGCTGGGCGGAATGGCCTGGCGCTCGATCATCCGGTGCACATGCGGCCCCGCTTCGCCGCGATGCAGCGCCCTTAGCCGGTCGGTGTTTTCGCCGTCCACCTGGGTTCGCCGCTGGTTGTGGCGGATATACTCGACCCAGGTCGGCGTGTGGTAGGTCTCGGTCCACGAGCCCGGCTTTTCCAGATCGCGCATCAGCGCCCAGTTGCGCGCCCCATCGCGGATGCGGATACGCCGCCGCTCGCCCATCAGCTTCAGGAACTCCGGCACGTCGAGGTCGTCGATCTCGTAGTCGACCTGGATGACGACAGGCCCGCTGCGCGGCGTGATATCGAGGCCGAGCGCCGGCTCGGTGAAGCGGTTGAGCGGATCGAGGTTGAGCGTCTCGAAGGCCGGCATGGCGAATTTCAGGCCGATGACGATGCCGAACAGCATGACCACGGCCGACATCAGCAGCGCATTGGCGACGCCGTAGTTGTCGGCGGCGATACCCCAGATCCAGCTGCCCCCGGCAATCCCGCCGAAGGTCACGGTCTGGTAGAGCGACAGCGCCCGGCCGACCACCCAGCGCGGCGTCGAGAGCTGCACGATGGTGTTGAACAGCGACAGCGCCAGAACCCAGCAGGCGCCCGAGATCACCAATCCCAAGCAGGTGATCGCCGAAATCGGGCTGAAGGCGGCAATCGCGGCGCTGAGCGCGAAGCCGGCAAACGACAGCCGCACGATCGTCTCGCTGGAGAAGCGCTCGCGCAGCCTTGCGTTCAGCACCGCGCCGCCGATGGCGCCGATGCCGAAGGAGCCGAGCATCAGGCCGTAGGTAAGGGGTCCGCCGACCACCAGCTCCAGCGCCACGATCGGCAGGAGTGCCAGGATCGAGCTGGCGCTGATGCCGAAGATCAGGCCACGCAGCATCACTTTCTGCAGGTTGGGCGACATGGAGATGTAGCGCAGCCCGGCGAAGATGGCGCTACCGAGCGCCTCGCGCGGCAGCGTCGTCGCGGGGTAGGTCGGCTTCCAGCGCATCAGCGCATAGATCAGCGCGAAATAGCTCATCGTATTGACGGCAAAGGCGGCTGCCGCACCGGCGGCCGCCACGATGATGCCGCCGATCGCCGGCCCGACGCTGCGGGTGATGTTGAAGCCGACGCTGTTCAGCGTGACGGCGCCGGGCAGATCGGCGCGCGGCACCATGTCGCCCACCGAGGCCTGCCAGGAGGGATTGTTGAGCGCCGTGCCGCAGCCGAGCAGGAAGGTGAAGAAAAGCAGCAGCCAGGGAGAGAGAATGCCGAAGAAGGCGAAGATGCTGAGCAGCGCCGAGACCGCCAGCATGAAACACTGCGCCGTCAGCATCACCCGCCGCCGGTCGAAGCTGTCGGCCAGCGCGCCCGAAACCAGCGAGAAGAGCATGATCGGCAGCGCGGTGGAGGTCTGCACCAGCGCCACCATGTCGCCCGACGCGGTGATCATGGTCATCATCCACGCGGCGCCGACCGCTTGGATGAGGCCGCCGAAATTGGAAGCGATGCTGGCGAACCAGATGGTGCGGTAGGTCTCGTGCCTGAGTGGTGCCAGTGTCGATGAAGTATAGGCCACGATTCCTCCCGTCGAATGCCATGCGCTGCGCCAAGCTATATAAGCGAAACGGCGAGCAAGGCCACCGACCGCCTGCCGCAACCGCGCCGCACCGCCGATGGAGCTTGCAATTTCGCGGAAACGGGCCTATATGGCTCTCAAATCTTGATCGCATTGATGAGGAGTGGGCCGCAAGGACCCGCTCTTTTTTATTACCGCGATCGCCCGAAAATATCGCTTAGGAGCGCATCGCTTGTCGGATTCGACGAACGCAGACAATGAACTTGAGCCGCGGCTGATCACCGAGACTGGCCTCGACCAGCGCCTCGCCGCCATCATCGAGCCCGTCCTCATCGACCTCGGCTACCGCCTGATCCGCGTGCGCATGCTCAACCAGAACGGCGCCACCATGCAGATCATGGCCGAGCGCAACGACGGAACCATGGACGTCGAAGGCTGCGAGGAGGTCTCGGTGGCCGTTTCTCCGGTACTCGATGTGGAAGATCCGATCGATAAAGAGTATCATCTGGAAGTGTCGTCGCCCGGCATCGATCGCCCGATGGTGCGCAAGTCCGATTTCGCGCGTTGGCAGGGCCATCTCCTGAAGTGCGAGACCTCGATAATCGTCGGTGGTCGCAAGCGCTTCCGCGGCAAGATCGTTTCCAGCGACGTCGATGGCTTCACGCTCGAGCGTGACGAGGCTCCGGCTGGCGAGGAAAAGGCGATCGTCATTCCGTTCACGGCGCTTGCCGATGCGAAACTCATTCTGACCGACGATCTGATCCGTGATGCCCTGCGCGCCGACAAGCTGGCGAAGGCAGAGGCCGCGAACCAGAACGAAGCGGAAGACGAAGAATAAACCGATCAACTTGTGGCGCCGGGCAAGGGAAGCCTCAGCGCCTAGACGGAGACAAAACACATGGCAGTCAGTGCGAACCGGCTCGAACTTCTGCAGATCGCAGATGCAGTCGCCCGCGAAAAGGTCATCGACCGCGAGATCGTGCTCGCCGCGATGGCGGACGCGATCCAGAAGGCGGCGCGCTCGCGCTACGGCACTGAATCCAACATCCGCGCCGACATCAACCCGAAGACCGGCGAAATCCGCCTGCAGCGTCTTCTCGAGGTTGTCGAGGCTGCCGAGGACTACTCGACGCAGATCCCGCTCGAGCTGGCCCGCGACCGCAACCCGGACGCAGCCCTTGGCGATTTCATCGCCGATCCGCTGCCGCCGATGGATTTCGGCCGTATCGCCGCTCAGTCCGCCAAGCAGGTCATCGTGCAGAAGGTTCGCGAAGCCGAGCGTGATCGCCAGTTCGACGAATTCAAGGATCGCGTCGGCGAAATCGTCAACGGCACCGTCAAGCGCGTCGAATACGGCAACGTCATCGTCGACCTCGGCCGTGGCGAAGGCATCATCCGTCGCGACGAAATGATCCCGCGCGAAAACGTCCGCTATGGCGATCGCGTCCGCGCATACGTATATGACGTACGTCGCGAACAGCGCGGCCCGCAGATCTTCCTGTCGCGCACGCATCCGCAGTTCATGGTCAAGCTCTTCACCATGGAAGTGCCTGAAATCTACGACGGCATCATCCAGGTGAAGTCGGTTGCCCGCGATCCGGGTTCGCGCGCCAAGATCGCCGTGATCTCGAACGACAGCTCGATCGATCCGGTTGGTGCCTGCGTCGGTATGCGTGGTTCGCGCGTTCAGGCCGTTGTCGGCGAGCTTCAGGGCGAAAAGATCGACATCATTCCATGGTCGCAGGATCCGGCGACCTTCGTCGTCAACGCCCTACAGCCGGCTGAAGTCGCCAAGGTCGTTCTCGATGAAGATGCCGAGCGCATCGAAGTCGTGGTTCCGGACGAGCAGCTGTCGCTGGCCATCGGCCGCCGCGGCCAGAACGTTCGCCTCGCATCGCAGCTGACCGGCTGGGATATCGACATCATGACGGAAGCCGAAGAATCGGAACGCCGTCAGAAGGAATTCAACGAGCGCACCAACCTGTTCATGGATTCGCTCGACGTCGACGAAATGGTCGGCCAGGTTCTGGCCTCCGAAGGCTTCGCGGCCGTTGAGGAACTCGCTTACGTCGAACTCGACGAAATCGCCTCGATCGATGGTTTCGACGAAGACACCGCGCAGGAAATCCAGACCCGCGCCCGCGAATATCTCGAAAAGCTCGAAGCCGAGATGGACGAGAAGCGCAAGGCGCTCGGCGTTTCCGACGAACTGCGTGGCATCGACGGCATGACCGCCCAGATGATGGTCGCCCTCGGTGAGGACGGCATCAAGACGATGGAAGACTTCGCCGGCTGCGCCGCCGACGATCTCGTCGGCTGGAGCGAGCGCAAGAACGGCGAGACCAAGAAGTTCGAGGGCCTGTTCTCGAAGTTCGACGTTTCGCGCGTCGAAGCTGAGCAGATGGTCGTTCAGGCCCGCCTCGCGGCTGGCTGGATCACCGAAGAGGACCTTGCGAAGGAAGCGGAAGCTGAAGAAGCTCCCGAGGCCGAGCAGGAAGTTTAATGTCTGCGCGTGAGCCTACCGTTTCTCCTGAGGACGACGATCTTGCAGGTTATGACGTGAATGGTCGCATGTGCATCGTGACGCGCGAAAGCGGATCGCCGGATGAGCTGATCCGCTTCGTCGCCGCTCCCGATGGGACGGTGGTGGCCGACCTGAAGCGTCAGCTTCCGGGTCGCGGCTGCTGGGTGAAGATCGACCGCGCTCTGGTCGACAAGGCGGTGGCGAAGAAATCCTTCGCCCGCGCCCTGAAAATGGATGTGAAGGCGGCCGCCGATCTCGGCGAGACCGTCGACAAGCTGCTGATGCAGCAACTGATGCAGATGATGAACATGGCCCGTAAGGCCGGACAGTTCATCACCGGCGCCTCGAAGGTGGATGCCGCGATCCGCAGTGGCGCGGCACTTGCCGTGTTCCATGCAACGGACGCGGCGGCCGACGGCGTGAGAAAGATCGACCAGGCCCGCAAGGCCTGGCACCTCGGAATGGAGACCGAGGAGGAAATACCTTCCTACAAACTCTTCTCGGAGAGCGAAATGGAAGGCCTGATGGGTCAGAACGCTTTTATCCATGCTGCAGTGCTTGCAGGGCAGGCGGGTGAGGGTGTAGTGAAGCGCGCAAAGATGCTCGAACAGTACCGCAATGGCGGTCAGTCCCGGGCAGCGGGCGGCGCTGGCCGGCAAAAACAATGATACGGTCACCGGACTTGTCCGGCCCGATGTCATTGATCGACATTTTGATTGACAGGGACTGATGACGTCATCGCTCCCTGTCCGAAGGAACGGGAACGAATGACCGATAGCAATGACGACAAGACACTGAACGGCCCGGGCAAGAAGACTCTGACCCTGAAACCGTCGGGCGTAAGCCAGGGCACCGTGCGCCAGGATATGGGCCGCGGTCGCACCAAGGCGGTCGTTGTCGAGACCCGCAAGCGGCGCCCGATGCGCCCGGAAGACGAACAGCGCCCGATCACCCCGGTGGCAGCACCGGCAGCGCCCGTACGCGCCGCCGAGCCCGCTCCTGCGCCCGCAGCACCGGCAGCGGCAGCTCCGGCTCCGGCGCCTGTTCAGCAGGCCCGCCCGCCGCAGCCCCAGCAGCCGCAGCGCTACAATCAGCCGAGCGGCCAGCAGTATAACCGTCCGCAATCCCAGCAGCCTTCGCGCCAGCAGGATCGTCCGCGCCCGGTGGTTCTGAACCATCTGTCGCCGGAAGAGATGGACGCGCGCCGCCGTGCGCTCGCCATGGCCCAGGTTCGTGACGCCGAGGATGCGGTTCGCCGCGCCGAGGAAGAAAAGCGCCGCGCCGCCGAAGAAATCGTCCGCCAGGCCGCTGCCGCTGAAGAAGCCAAGCGCCTTGCCGCCGAAGAAGCAGAACGCGCCGCTGCGGCCGCTGCCGCTCCGCCGGCACCAGCCGCTCCCGCTCCGGCCGCGGAAGCACCGCGCACGCAGGCTGCGGCTCCCGCCGTTCGCCGCACCGATGCGCCGTCTTCCGCCCGTCCGGCTCCCGGTGGCGCTCCGGCTGCCCCCGGCGTCCGTCGCCGTGAAAATGATGAAGATGATCGCGGTGGTGCACCGCGCGGTGGCGCTCCGGCGCGTGGCCGCGTCGTGCGTCCGGAACCGGCAAAGCCGGTTACCGCGCGTCCGAAGGGTGACGATGGTCGCCGCCAGGGCAAGCTGACGATCACGGCTGCAAGCACGGATGACGACGGCAACAACCGTGGCCGTTCGATGGCCGCCATGCGCCGTCGCCAGGAGAAGTTCCGCCGCAGCCAGATCCAGGAAACCCGCGAAAAGGTTGTTCGCGAAGTCATCCTGCCTGAGACCATCACCATTCAGGAACTGTCGCAGCGTATGTCTGAACGCGCCGTCGACGTCATCAAGTACCTGATGAAGGAAGGCCAGATGATGAAGCCGGGCGACGTCATCGACGCCGACCTCGCTGAACTCATTGCCGGCGAATTCGGCCACACCGTCAAGCGCGTTTCGGAATCCGACGTCGAAGAAGGTATCTTCGACCGGGCCGACGATGCCGGCGAAATGGTTTCGCGTCCGCCAGTCGTCACCATCATGGGTCACGTCGACCACGGCAAGACCTCGCTGCTCGACGCCATCCGTCAGGCAAACGTCGTGTCGGGCGAAGCCGGTGGCATCACCCAGCACATCGGTGCCTATCAGGTCGAACAGAACGGCCAGAAGATCACCTTCATCGACACCCCCGGCCACGCCGCCTTCACGGCCATGCGTGCCCGTGGTGCGCAGGCAACCGATATCGCGATCCTCGTGGTCGCGGCCGACGACAGCGTCATGCCGCAGACGATCGAATCCATCAGCCACGCCAAGGCGGCCGGTGTTCCGATCATCGTGGCGATCAACAAGATCGACAAGCACGAAGCCAATCCGGACAAGGTCCGTCAGCAGCTTCTGCAGCACGAAGTCTTCGTTGAATCGCTCGGCGGTGAAGTGCTCGACGTCGAAGTGTCGGCGAAGAACAAGACCAACCTCGACAAGCTGCTCGAAGCCGTCCTGCTGCAGGCCGAAATCCTCGACCTCAAGGCCGACCCGACGCGTACTGCCGAAGGTATCGTCATCGAAGCCCAGCTCGACCGTGGTCGTGGCGCGGTTGCGACCGTACTCGTCCAGAAGGGCACGCTGAAGCCCGGCCAGATCATCGTTGCCGGCGATCAGTGGGGCCGCGTTCGCGCGCTCGTCACCGACAAGGGCGACCATGTCAAGGAAGCGGGTCCGGCCATGCCGGTCGAAGTGCTCGGCCTGTCCGGCACGCCAGCTGCCGGTGACAAGTTCGCCGTCGTCGAAAACGAGAGCCGTGCGCGCGAGATTTCCGAATATCGCCAGCGTCTGGCCCGCGACAAGGCCGTTGCCCGCCAGACCGGTCAGCGCGGTTCGCTCGAACAGATGATGAGCAAGCTGCAGAACACCGGCTTCAAGGAATTCCCGCTGCTCATCAAGGGCGACGTGCAGGGTTCCATCGAAGCGATCATCGGTGCTCTCGACAAGCTCGGCACCGACGAAGTGCGGGCCCGTATCGTCCATTCGGGCGCCGGTGCCATCACGGAATCGGATCTGGCGCTTGCCGAATCCTCCGACGCCGCGATCATCGGCTTCAACGTCCGTGCCAACGCACAGGCACGTGTCGCCGCCGAACGCGCAGGCATCGAGATCCGCTACTACAACATCATCTACGATCTGGTGGATGACGTTAAGGCAGCGATGTCGGGTCTGCTCACGCCGGAGCGCCGCGAAACCTTCCTCGGCAATGCCGAGATCCTCGAGGTGTTCAACATCACCAAGACCGGCAAGGTCGCGGGTTGCCGCGTCACCGAAGGCAAGGTCGAACGTGGTGCGGGCGTCCGCCTCATCCGCGACAACGTTGTCATCCACGAAGGCAAGCTCAAGACGCTCAAGCGCTTCAAGGACGAAGTATCGGAAGTTCCGGTCGGTCAGGAATGCGGTATGGCCTTCGAGAACTACGAAGACATCCGCGCGGGCGATGTCATCGAATGCTTCCGCGTCGAGCATATCACCCGTACGCTCTGATCGTGCGAGACTAGAGTTGTGGACGGGCGCCGGATCATATGAGGCCGGCGCCCGAACCTTTTGAGGCCCCAGACTTTTGAGGCAATAACAATGGCAACAAAAACCTCGACAGCACAGTCGCAGCGCATGCTGCGCGTCGGCGAGCAGGTACGCGCCGCGATCACCCAGGTCCTGCAGCGCGGCGAAGTGCGCGACGACCTCCTGGAAAAGACCGTCATCTCCGTGTCCGAAGTGCGCATGTCGACCGACCTGAAGGTCGCGACCGCCTTCATCACGCCGCTGGGCGTATCGGATCACGAGACGGTCATCACGGCGCTCAACCGCCACGCCAAATTCATCCGCGGCCGTCTCGGCCCGCATCTCCGGCAGATGAAATTCATGCCCGAGATCCGCTTCCGCGACGATACGAGCTTCGACAATTACAAGAAGATCGACGAGCTGCTGCGCTCGCCCGAGGTCATGCGCGACCTTGAAGACGGCGATACCGACGAAAAGTAACAGAAGAGCCTTATGTCCAAACCACGCAAGCCCAAAGGCCGCCCGATCTCGGGCTGGCTTATCCTTGACAAGCCCGTCGACTTCGGCTCGACCGAAGCCGTCTCCAAGATCAAGTGGCTGTTCAAGGCGCAGAAATGCGGCCACGCCGGTACGCTCGATCCGCTGGCTTCGGGCATGCTGCCGATCGCGCTTGGCGATGCGACCAAGACCGTTCCCTACGTCATGGACGGTCGCAAGATCTACGAATTCACCGTGACCTGGGGCGAGCAGCGCTCGACTGACGATCTCGAGGGCGAGGTTATCGAGAGCTCCGACAAGCGTCCGACCGAAGACGAAATCCTGGCGCTGCTCCCGAACTATACCGGCGTCATCAATCAGGTCCCGCCGCAGTTCTCCGCGATCAAGATCGCCGGCGAGCGCGCCTATGATCTCGCCCGCGAGGGTGAGACGGTCGAAATCCCGTCGCGTGAGGTCGAGATCTATCGCCTGACGCTGCTCGAATGCGAGAACGAGAACACCGCGCATTTCGAGGTCGAGTGCGGCAAGGGCACCTATGTCCGCGCGCTCGCCCGCGATTTCGGCCGCGATCTCGGCTGCTTCGGCCACATCTCCGGCCTGCGCCGCAGCTTCGTCGCACCGTTTGCCGAGGAGACCATGATCCCGCTCGCCGAACTCGTTGCGCTGGAAGAAATTCAGGATGACGAAGAACGGCTGGCGGCGCTCGACGCGCTTCTGATCGACACCAGCGAGGCGCTGTCCTCGCTGCCGCATCTGATCGTCAACGACGATCAGGCCCACCGCCTGAAGATGGGCAACCCCATCCTGGTGCGCGGCCGCGATGCGCCGGTGGAAGAAAGCGAAGCTTATGCCACGGCCCGCGGCAAGCTGATCGCCATCGGCGAAATCGGCCAGGGCGAATTCCGCCCCAAGCGCGTCTTCGGCTGATGTTTTTAACCCGGCGCCGACGCGCCGGGCACGCCTCTTCCCTTTGCTGCCTGAATGGTTTATAGGCAGCGCCAGCATCAGGCATTGCTTGAATGCATTCGCGGCCAAAGCTGGACGACATCCCGGCTTTTGGCGACCTTATCTCCTCTCATCGAAAGGAACATCCGATGTCGATTACTGCTGAGCGCAAGACGGCACTTATCAAGGAATACGCAACGTTCGAAGGCGACACCGGTTCGCCGGAAGTTCAGGTTGCGATCCTCACCGAGCGCATCAACAACCTCACGGAACACTTCAAGGGCCACAAGAAGGATAACCATTCCCGCCGTGGCCTGCTGACGATGGTTTCCAGCCGCCGCTCGCTTCTTGACTACCTCAAGAAGAAGAACGAAGGCCGTTACACCAAGCTGATCACCAGCCTGGGTATCCGCCGCTAAGGCTTTTCGGCGGGCGCTCCTTATGGACGCCCGCCGCATTTGTTTCCGGGGAACGTTTCTCCGACACCGCAGGACGCCGCAGGCGTTTGCGGGACTGCCCGCGGACCCGGATGGGCCGGATCCGCAAAACCAACCGTTGACCTGTCATGGGGCAGGATTGCCGGATGCTTTCGGCCAAGGCGCACACCTTGGCCCGATTTTCTCGATGAGGAAATCGAGACCGCAAAGCCTCCCGTTGTCTTGCCCATGATGCGTCATCAACAATTGCGGTCGTCTGCGCCGTGCCTCAGGGCCAATGGCGCGCCTCCGCATTGAAGGACAAGACATATGTTCGACACTCATTCCGTGGAAATCGAGTGGGCAGGCCGCCCGCTGAAGCTCGAAACCGGCAAGATCGCCCGTCAGGCTGACGGCGCCGTTCTCGCGACCTACGGCGAAACCGTGGTTCTCGCCACCGTCGTTTCCGCCAAGGCGCCGAAGCCTGGCCAGGACTTCTTTCCGCTGACCGTCAACTACCAGGAAAAGACCTACGCAGCCGGCAAGATCCCCGGTGGCTACTTCAAGCGCGAAGGCCGTCCGTCGGAAAACGAAACGCTGGTTTCGCGCCTGATCGACCGCCCGATCCGCCCGCTCTTCCCTGAAGGCTACAAGAACGACACGCAGGTCGTCGTCACGGTCGTCCAGCACGATCTGGAAAACAACCCGGACGTTCTGTCGATGGTTGCCGCTTCGGCTGCCCTGACGCTCTCTGGCGTTCCCTTCATGGGCCCGGTCGGCGGCGCGCGCGTCGGCTACATCAACGGCGAATACGTCCTGAACCCGCATCTCGACGAGATGGACGAGTCGATCCTCGACCTCGTTGTCGCCGGTACGCACGACGCCGTTCTGATGGTTGAATCCGAAGCCAAGGAACTGAACGAAGAAGTCATGCTCGGCGCCGTCATGTTCGGCCATAAGGGTTTCCAGCCGGTTCTCGACGCGATCATCAAGCTCGCCGAAGTGGCTGCCAAGGAGCCGCGCGACTTCCAGCCGGAAGACTTCTCCGAACTCGAAGCCGAAATGCTGAAGCACTTCGAAGCCGAGCTGCGCACCGCCTACAAGAACACGCAGAAGGCTGAACGCTACGCTGCCGTCGACGCCGTCAAGGCAAAGGTCAAGGCCCACTTCTTCCCTGAGGGCGAAGAGCCGAAGTACACCGCCGAAGTCATCGGCGCGATCTTCAAGCACCTGCAGGCCAAGATCGTTCGTTGGAACATCCTCGACACCAAGAGCCGCATCGACGGCCGCGACCTCGAGACCGTTCGCCCGATCGTATCGGAAGTCGGCCTCCTGCCGCGCACCCACGGTTCTGCTCTCTTCACCCGCGGTGAAACGCAGGCGATCGTCGTTGCCACGCTCGGCACCGGCGAAGACGAACAGTACGTCGACAGCCTGACGGGCATGTACAAGGAGCGCTTCCTGCTCCATTACAACTTCCCTCCCTACTCCGTTGGCGAAACCGGCCGCATGGGCTCTCCGGGCCGTCGCGAAATCGGTCACGGCAAGCTCGCATGGCGCGCTATCCGCCCGATGCTTCCCTCGGCTGAGCAGTTCCCCTACACGCTGCGCGTCGTCTCTGAGATCACCGAGTCCAACGGCTCGTCCTCGATGGCAACCGTCTGCGGCACCTCGCTCGCTCTGATGGACGCTGGTGTTCCTTTGGCTAAGCCGGTTGCCGGTATCGCCATGGGCCTCATCCTCGAAGGTGACCGCTTCGCGGTTCTCTCCGACATCCTCGGCGACGAAGACCACCTCGGCGACATGGACTTCAAGGTTGCAGGTACTGCCGACGGCATCACCTCGCTGCAGATGGACATCAAGATCGCCGGTATCACCGAAGAGATCATGAAAGTCGCTCTCGGCCAGGCACAGGGCGGTCGCACGCACATCCTCGGCGAAATGTCGAAGGCGATCTCCGAAGGCCGTTCGCAGCTCGGCGAATTCGCTCCGCGCATCGAAGTCATGAACATCCCGGTCGACAAGATCCGTGAAGTCATCGGCTCCGGCGGCAAGGTCATCCGCGAAATCGTCGAAAAGACCGGCGCGAAGATCAACATCGAAGACGACGGCACCGTGAAGATCGCATCTTCCTCGGGCAAGGAAATCGAAGCGGCCCGCAAGTGGATCCACTCGATCGTTGCCGAGCCTGAAATCGGCGTGATCTACGAAGGCACGGTCGTGAAGACCGCCGACTTCGGCGCCTTCGTCAACTTCTTCGGCGCCCGCGACGGCCTCGTCCACATCTCGCAGCTCGCTTCCGAGCGTGTTGCCAAGACCCAGGACGTCGTCAAGGAAGGCCAGAAGGTTTGGGTCAAGCTCCTCGGCTTCGACGAGCGCGGCAAGGTCCGCCTGTCGATGAAGGTTGTCGACCAGGCAACCGGCCAGGAAATCCCTGCCGACAAGAAGAAGGAAGAAGCAGCCGAGTAAGCTGCGCCTTCCGATGACTTCATGGGCGCGGGAATCTTCTCGCGCCCTTTTTCTATTCAGGATCGAGATAAAACGATGAGCAGCGAGACGCTGAAGACACTGTTTCACCCCTTTGTAAGCGGCACCGTCGAGGCGCCCGGCGAGGGCGAGCGCGTGCTCTTCCTCGGCGCCGAGGCAGGCTTCGCCCTGCCGCAGGGCTTTGCCGCCGCGCTGAGCGCCGTACAGGGCTTCCGTCCGCTGTATCGGCAGCTGCTCGCCCAGCGCATCGAAACCACGCCTGAGGTCGAAGGCGAGGACTATGATGCCGTTCTGGTTCTATGCAACAAGCACAAGGGCGAGAACGAGGCGAATATCGCCGAAGCATTGACGCGCGTGAAGATGGGCGGTCTCGTCGTCATCGCCGGCGGCAAGGAAGACGGCATCCAGCCGCTGCGCAAGCGCATGGAAGCCTTCGGCCTGTCGCTTGAGCACATGCCGAAATACCACGGCGTCGCCTTCTGGTTCGGCGCGCCCGCAGATCCGTCCGAAATCATCGCCAAGTTCGCCAAGCCCGCTGTGCGCGTCGACGGCCGCTTCGAGGCCGCCGCCGGCATGTTCTCGCACGACCGCATCGACGACGGCTCGGAACTGCTCGCCTCGCGCTTGCCCACCGATTTCACCGGCGACGTCGCCGATTTCGGCGCCGGCTGGGGCTATCTCTCCGTCGAGATGGCGGAACGCTCCCCAGGTGTCAGCCGCCTCGACCTCTACGAGGCGAATTACGCCGCGCTGGAGGCCGCCAAGGCCAACATCGAGGAGAACTGCCCGAATGTGCCGGCGCGCTTCTTCTGGCACGATCTGGCGGGCGAGCCGGTCAAGGACAAGTACGACCTCGTCATCATGAACCCGCCCTTCCACGAGAGCCACGCCGCTGAGCCGGCGCTCGGCCAGGCGATGATCAAGACCGCGGCATCCGCGCTCCGCTCCGGCGGCCGCCTGCTTCTGGTCGCCAACCGCGGCCTGCCCTACGAGCCGGTACTGGCGGCGAGCTTCCGCGAAAGCGGCGAAACCTGCCGCAACGCCCGCTTCAAGGTCTTGTGGGCGAAGAAATAAGCGGCTCAGGCCGCTTCTATTTCCTTGCGGGCGGCGCTCGCAAGGAAGGCCGAACGTGTAAGGCCACGCTCCTTGGCTGCCGCGTCGATCGCGTCGAGCATGCCTTTGTCGAAGGTGACATTGGCGCGAACGGTCCGTGTCGTATCCTCGATAAACGGAATCCGCGTCAGGAAGGCGCCTGATGCAAGCTCACTCCGCACCTCGGGACGCGCGCTGATCTCGTTGAAGGACGATGGTGTTGGTAAAGCCTCATCTTCCGCCCACAGCCGCAGGGCCTCGATCGCGTTCGCAGTCAGATCATCCTCAACATCTGCTGCGGAAAACACGGAAGGCAGATCGGGAAAGCTTACACCGAAGGCGCTGTCCGGTTCTTTGTGCACGAGCGCAATGAAGTATTTCATCTATCTCTCCCTCACACCCATCCGGCTTGCTTTGCGATTGCCAGAGCGGTGCCTGTCGGCAAGTCCTTCTTGGGATGCGGAACGATAATCGTCTGCGATCCCTTACGGAGTTTGTGATGCGAGCCTTTGATCGACACGATCTCGAAACCCTCGCGTTTCAGCCGGGCAATGATCCTGTAACTGTTGCGTTCCATCCATCGCTCCCCGGTCGTCCGAAGATAATACGGGTGCGATAAAATAAAAAGGCCATGCGCAATATAATGCGCATGGCCTTGCAGTCGGTTCTGCTGGCTGCCGCTTACTCGGCGTCGGCCTTCCGCAGCGTATCGAGCGCCGGCATCGAGGTGATGTTGAAGCCGGCGTCGACGAAGTGGATTTCGCCGGTGACGCCTGCCGCCATGTCGGAGAGCAGGTAGAGTGCCGAGTTGCCGACGTGATCGATCGTCACGGTCTTGCGCAGCGGCGAGTTCTGCTGGTTCCACGACAGGATGGCGCGGGCATCCGAAATGCCGGCGCCGGCGAGCGTGCGGATCGGGCCGGCGGAGATCGCGTTGACGCGAATGCCGCGCGGGCCGTAATCGGCCGCCAGGTAGCGCACGGAGGCCTCGAGTGCGGCCTTGGCGACGCCCATGACGTTGTAGTTCGGAATGACGCGCGTCGAGCCGTTATAGGTCAGCGTCAGCATCGAGCCGCCTTCGTTCATCAAAGGCGCCAGACGCTTGGCGATCTCGGTGAACGAGAAACAGGAGATCACCATCGTGCGGCTGAAATTCTCGCGCGTGGTGTCGGCGTAGAGGCCCTTGAGCTCGTTCTTGTCGGAAAAGCCGATGGCGTGAACGACGAAATCGAGCGTGCCCCAGCGTTCCTTGATCGCGTCCACAGTGGCGTCGACCGAAGCGATGTCCTCGACATCGCATGGCAGCACGAAGTCGGAGCCGACTTCGGCGGCAAGCGGCTTGACGCGCTTGCCCAGCGCGTCGCCCTGGTAGGTGAAGGCAAGTTCCGCGCCCTGTGCCGCCAGCGCCTTGGAAATGCCCCAGGCGATGGAGTGGTTGTTCGCGACACCCATGATAAGCCCGCGCTTACCCTGCATGATTCCCGTCATGTTATTATCCGTTGTAGCGCTGGAAGACGAGCGTGGCGTTGGTGCCGCCGAAGCCGAAGGAGTTGGAAAGCGCGATGTCGATCTTGGCGTCGTCGATGCGCTTGCGCACGATCGGCACGCCGTCGAACTCGGGGTCGAGCTCGTTGATATGAGCGCTTTCGCCGATGAAGCCGGCCTGCATCATCAACAGCGAATAGATCGATTCCTGCACGCCGGCAGCGCCGAGCGAGTGGCCGGTCAGCGACTTTGTCGACTGGATGTGCGGGATCTTGTTGCCGAACACTTCGCGGATCGCGCCGATTTCCTTGCTGTCGCCGACTGGCGTCGAGGTGCCGTGCGTGTTGACGTAGTCGACATCGCCCTTCACCGTCGAGAGCGCCTGGCGCATGCAGCGGATTGCACCTTCGCCCGACGGAGCGACCATGTCGTAGCCGTCGGAGGTGGCGCCGTAGCCGACGATTTCGGCGTAGATCTTGGCGCCGCGGGCCTTGGCGTGTTCCAGCTCTTCGAGAACCAGAACGCCGGCGCCGCCGGCAATCACGAAGCCGTCGCGGGTCGCGTCATAGGCGCGCGATGCGGTCTCGGGCGTGTCGTTGTACTTGGAAGACATGGCGCCCATGGCGTCGAACAGGTTCGACATCGTCCAGTCGAGATCCTCGTGGCCGCCGGCGAACATGATGTCCTGCTTGCCCCACTGGATCATCTCCGCAGCATTGCCGATGCAATGCGCCGACGTCGAGCAGGCCGACGAGATCGAATAGTTGACGCCGTGGATCTTGAACCATGTCGCGAGCGTGGCCGATGCCGTCGAAGACATCGCCTTCGGCACGGCGAACGGGCCGATGCGCTTCGGGCTGTTGTTCTTGAGGGTGATCTCGGCGGCTTCGATCAGCGTGCGCGTCGAAGGACCGCCCGAGCCCATGATGATGCCGGTGCGCTCGTTTTCGCTGTAGTCCTTTTCCTCAAGACCGGAATCGGCGAGCGCCTGCTTCATCGCGACGTGGTTCCACGCACCGCCCTGCGACAGGAAGCGCATGGCGCGACGATCGACCAGATCCGTCGGATCGAGCGAAGGGCGACCCCAGACCTGGCACTTGAAGCCGTGCTCGGCGAAATCGTTGGAAAAGGAAATGCCGGACTTGGCATCGCGCAGCGAAGCGAGGACCTCGGCGGCGTCATTGCCGATCGAGGAAACGACGCCCAGACCCGTGACAACTACCCGTCTCATGTGTTTCGACCTTTTCGTTTTTTCTAACTTGGAAAACCGGGCATGGATGCCCGGTGCAATCAGGCGTCTTTGTCCTTGGACAGGCCGACGCGCAGGTCGGAGGCCTGGTAGATGGTTTCGCCATCGGCCTTCAGCCAGCCGTCGGCGGTGCCGAGCACCAGGCGGCCGCGCATGACGCGCTTGAAGTCGATGCCGTATTCGAGGAGCTTCGTGGTCGGGCGGATCATGCCCTTGAACTTCACTTCACCCGTAGACAGCGCCATGCCGCGACCGGGCTCGCCGAGCCAGCCGAGGAAGAAGCCGGTGAGCTGCCACATGCCGTCGAGGCCGAGGCAGCCCGGCATGATCGGGTTGCCCTGGAAGTGGCAGGGGAAATACCAATCGTCAGGCTTCACATCGTACTCGGCGCGGATATAGCCCTTGTCGAAGGCGCCGCCGGTTTCGGAGATGTCGGTGATGCGGTGAACCATGAGCATTGGCGGCAGAGGAAGCTGCGCGTTGCCGGGGCCGAAAAGCTCGCCGCGGCCGCATGCCAGGATTTCCTCATAGTTGAAGCTGGATTGTTTCGTCGCCATGAAAACTCTAATTCCCCCCGCAACTAAGCTGATGGATGTGAACGTTTAATCCAAGTTCGACGGAAAATGAAGCATAAGCATGACTGAGCTTCACCCACGTCCAAGGACCGGCTGCGCGCCTTATTTGGTGGTCGCATACAGGAAGGCCAAGCCCCCGGCCAGCACTAATTACGCAAAAAGCCCGATTTCGCGGCGCTTTGACACCTGTTGTCCCCATTGAAACTATTGAAAGCCATTCGTGCAAAAGTTATATGGCTAAGGGAAACCTGATTGCGGGACGCTAGATTAGCTGGAGTTTATTGATGGCGGCTGAAGCCCCTCTTACCATTGAAGCAAGGTTGCGGGGCGCTGGCCTCAGGCCGACGCGTCAGCGCGTCGCGCTCGGCGACCTGCTCTTTGCAAAGGGCGATCGGCATTTGACCGTCGAGGAACTGCACGAAGAGGCTGTTGTCGCCGGCGTGCCGGTATCGCTCGCCACCGTCTACAACACGCTGCATCAGTTCACGGAAGCCGGCATGATCCGCGTGCTCGCGGTCGAAAGCGCCAAGACCTATTTCGACACCAATGTCTCCGATCACCACCACTTCTTTGTGGAAGGCGACAACGACGTGCTCGATATTCCGGTCAGCAACCTCACCATCGACAATCTGCCGGAACCGCCCGAGGGCATGGAGATCGCCCATGTCGACGTGGTGATCCGCCTGCGCCCCAAGCGCTCCTGATCAGCACCTGATCCAGATCGATTTTCACATCACATCGTCGGGATGCCGCCCGGGCTTTGCCTTGTAGGTCGGAAACGTCCAGCCGTAGTAAAGCGCGCCGCCGCGCACCGCGAATGCCGCAAGCACGCCAGCGGCCGATGCCACATAGAGCGGTAGTCCGAACTCATTGGCGCCGGTGAAGATCGCCGCGCCGACGAGTGCGGCGCTGATGTAGATCTCCGGCCTCAGCAACACCGAGGGCTCGTTGGCGACGAGATCGCGCAACACGCCGCCGAAGGTCGCCGTCAGCGTGCCGGTGACGATCGCGATGGTCGGCGAGCCGGTGGCGGCCAGCCCCTTGGCCGCACCCATGGCGCAATAGGCCGACAGCCCGACCGCATCGAGCCAGATCAGCAACCGGTAGCGCGATTCCACCATATGCGCGGTGAAGAACACCAAGACGCCGGCGGCACAGCAGACCAGGATATAGGTGGGGTTCAGAACCCAGAAGACCGGCACGCGACCGAGGACGATATCGCGCACCGTGCCGCCGCCGATGCCTGTGATGACCGCGAAGAACAGGAAGCCGATCAGATCGAGCTGCTTGCGCGAGGCGGCAAGCGCACCCGTTGCCGCAAACAGGGCAACGCCGGCATAGTCGAGATAGACGAATGGCGACATCGCGTGCTCCCATGGCGATCTTTCCCTCGAATAATCATGGCCGCAAGGGCGGCGCAAGGCGGATCAGCCAAACTCAGGAACCAATGGCGTCCTTATCCGACGAAAAGAGAACCTGTGAAAACGCTGCTGATCGCCTTGAACCTCGTTGCGGCCCTGGCCGTATCCACCGCGGCCTACGCCCAGCAGTCGCTGCTTCCCGATCCTGAGATTTACGAGAAGGATCATTTCAAGAAGCAATGCACCGAGGTCGAGTTCTCCGACGGTTTCGTCACCCATCAGGACATCAACAATGACGGGTTGGTCGATGTCGTCGTCAACGAGGGCGAAATGACCTGCGACGGCACCAAGGGCCCGCAGTGCGACGAAGACGGCTGCGTCTACAATTTCTATCTGCAGGTGGCCGAGGGCGGCTATTTCATGATCGCCACCGCCAAGACCTATGGCTACGATTTCGTGCAGCGCTTCGGCAACAAGGTGCTGGCCATGAAGATGCATCCGCGCTTCTGCGATCGGCCCGACGGCGATCCGAAGACGGATCCCTGCGTCATCACCACCCGCGTGCGCGGCACCAAGTTCGTCACCATCTCCAAGAAGTAGCGCCGGGAAACAGCCGGGGTCAGCGCGGATAGAGCTCCGAGGTGCGCCCGGCGAAATAATATCCGACAAGGCCGAACCATTCGCGGATCGCTGTTGCCATGTTCTGCGCGTTGCGACTCGGCTGGGTGAAGTCGAGCGCCAGGCGCTCGTGGCCGTCTGTCCGGTAGTCCGTCGGCCAGGGCGTCACGTCGATACCAAGCTTGCGGAAGATCCCGACCGAGCGCGGCATGTGATAGCCCGAGGTGATCAGCAGGCAATTGGAAAGCCCCTGGCTCGCCAGCAGGTCCTTGGTGTTGACGGCGTTTTCAAAGGTGGTCCGCGAGGTCGTCTCCTGGACCAGCCGCTCCTTCGCCACGCCGAACAGCGGGAAGAACCGCTCCGCCATGACCGCATCGCCCTCGTAGACACCAGACATCGACCCATCACCGCCCGAGACGAGAATGCGCGATTGCGGATATTTCTGCGCCAGCCTCAGCGTCTCGATGAACCGGTCGCCGCCGGCATTCATCTCGATCCCGTGCCTGGACGTATTGACCTCGTTCTCGAAGCCGCCGCCAAGCACGATCATGCATGTGAGCTCAGCCGGATCCTGCGGCTTGGCGAAGCGATCCTCCAGCCCCTGCAGAAGGTAGTTGCCCACAGTCGTGTAGAGCGTGAGGAAGAGCACCAGCGTGGCGCAGGCGGTCGCGAGCAGGCTGATGATGCGAAAGCGGATCAGTCCCGCAATCAGCGCGACCAGAATAAGCAGGAAAGCCAGCGACAGCGGCTGGCCGAAAATCCAGACGAGTTTCGAGAAGACAAACACGCGGGGGCCTCCGTTCCTGCATCGGTTCTGGAACGACGTCTAGCTGATTCGCGCTGACGATGGTGCGACGATCACTTCGCGCGCTGGACCGACGCGCGGGCGGCAGCGGACTGATTGAACCGCCGCTGCAGCGGCTTCGGGATCAGCAGCGCAGCCAGCGCGATCAGCATCGCGAAGGCGGCGACCACCCAAAGTGCTGAGGCACCCGCGACCTGCGTCAGCAGCGCGCCCGCTATGGCGCCGAGCAGCATGCCGAGCCAGGGTACGATCTGGATCGTCCAGTCGAGCCGCCGGTCGCCGATCAGAAAGCGGCCGATGCCGCGCCCGAAACGCGACAGCGCCCCGGTCACATAGGTGAGCCCGATCGGCAGTCCCTCGATATGCTCCACCGCGGCATTCACCATCCCCATGGAGGCGACGATCACGTAGAAGCGGGGGAGCGCAAGGCCGGGCTCGCTCATCAGCGAGGCACCCGCCAGCATCAGCCCGACGCAGCCAAGCACCACGAAAACCCGCCGTTCGGAGAAATGCGCAAGCACGATCCCGGCCGCGTTGCTGAGCACGAAGACGATGATCGCCGCGATCAACACGGCCGCATGCCCGAAGTTGCCTGCCCCAAGCGAGAGTGCCGCGCGCGTCGTATTCCCCGTCATGAACGACACGAAATCACCGCTCAAAACCAACCCCGTCGCATCCGTCATCCCCGCCAAAAACGAGATTGCCCCCGCGAGCACCAATCCGGTCGCGGTGCGCCTGGTGTGAATGATCCGCCGTCGTCTTTGTCGTGTCATGGATGAATGAGGCCGAGTATGTTTGTATCAAATGAGGCTAGCTTAGAGTCGGCGATCTTTGAAAGCAAACAGCATGCTTTCTAGTTAGACACGCCACTAAACCCTACAAAGGACAGCACATGCCCGCGAAAAAATTCGAAGGGTCTTTGGCAGACCATATTCTGATAAAAACTCGTAGTGTCACGCTGCTAACAGATACTCCCGAGGGCCGTGCTGAAATTGACAAACATAACAAGGAAGAAATCGGGCGCGCTTTGCACGAGAGCTTGGAGAAGCTTGGTGATCTGCTCAAGCATTACGAGATAGATCCCACACCCGACGATCAAAGCGCATACGTGATGCTTTCTTTGAAGATGGCAATGGAATTTGTTCCCGGCTTTAAGGTCAAGAACGTATCCACGCGTCGTCAAAAAGGTCGGCAGAAGATATGGGATCCGATAAAATACACTGAACTGCTCGCTGATGTGACGCTGCTAAAAAGCGAGAAAAACCGTTCGGATAGCGAAGCATGTTCGATACTGGCAACCTCGCCCAGGTTTGCAAGCCGATGGAGTAGCTTTGACAAAAGGACGCTCGAAAACCGTTTAGTCAAAGCCACCAACAAGGCGGAAAATCCGCTTATGGCGCTTTACGACGCCGTTAGGTCGCAGGTATCGCCGGAGCAATTTATGTCTATGTTCGTGGAGAGTTTCTCCATCACGGCAAACCAGCGCTGATTTGATGTGATAGGTTTTCGTCACATCAAATCAGACTGTCTTTTTCTGTGATATCCGTGCGTTTAAACCGATCATGTCATCTATGGTTGGGAAGCGCTTTAATGAAATCGAATGAACAATTTTTGCGTATTAAGCTGATCGGCTTGATCGAAGTCGCCGCGTCCGGAAAACTTGCGGTAACCTATCTTGCGCTAGCATCAGTCGCTGCAGGTGCCGGCAAGCTCATCGGACTTTGGTAGGCTTCTTTGCCCTTGACCAAGTCAATTTGATTGGGAAAAATTTGGTGGAGCTAAGCGGGATCGAACCGCTGACCTCTTGCATGCCATGCAAGCGCTCTCCCAGCTGAGCTATAGCCCCATCAGGGTGGACCGGTTTGTGCCGGGCCTGGGATGCTTCGCGAAGCGCTTGTCCTCGGGAAGTGGCGGCTTAATACGTGCGGTTTTCGCAGATGGCAAGCCTAAAAAATCGGCCCGGTGAATTTTTCTCGCCCGGGCCGATCCTTGTTCGAAATCAGACGTCTTCTTCGTCGCCGGTCACGCCGATGATGTCGCTCATGTCGTCATCGTCGTCGTCTTCGTCGGCTTCCAGGAAGGTATCGTCGTCGTCATCGCCTTCGATTTCGACGTCGTCGTCGCCCATGTCAGGGATATCGTCGCCGGATGCGTCGCCGTCTGCGTCCTCGAGCGAGACCAGTTCGACTTCCGTGCTTTCGGTATCGACTTCGGCCACTTCTTCCTCTTCCTGCGCGGCTTCAGCAGCGGCCGCAGCCGAGCTTTCGACGAAGAAGGAGAGCGGGTAGGTCTTGCCCGTGTAAGGAGAAACGATCGGGTTCCGGTTCAGGTCGTAGAATTTCTTGCCGGTTTCCGGATCGGTACGCTTGGTTCCAAGTTCAGCTTTCGCCACTGTTGAGCCTCGTGATCGTGAGAATGGCCGAACCTGAGTTCGGCAAATGCCGTTGAAACCGGCGTTCTGTTCGGAATTTATAAGCCGGTCCCCATAATCGTTGCGGGCCGCCATGTCAAAGCCTAACTTCACGTATCGCCAACGCAAGCGCGCGCCTGCGCGGCAGATGACCGGGCCTTTGCTTTGTGCTAGTGAGCCGCGAATACTCGATGGGCAACGTGACGCCGGCAGGTTCCGGCAGCAGACGGATGGGCGACATGTATCAGCCACCGCATTTCAGGGAAGACGATCTTGGCGTCCAGCACGCGCTGATCAGGGCGCATCCGCTCGGCCTCTTGATCACGACCGGCGCCTCCGGCCTGATGGCCAATTCCGTGCCCTTTCATCTCGATGCGGCGGCATCCGAGAAGGGAACGCTTCGTCTGCATCTGGCCAAAGCCAATCCGCAATGGCGCGATCTCGCAGATGGCGCCGAACTGCTTGTCGTCTTCCAGGGCGCCGACAGCTATGTCACGCCCTCCTGGTACGAGACCAAGCGCGAGACCGGCAAGGTCGTGCCGACCTGGAACTACGCCGTGGTGCAGGTCCGCGGCACCGCCCGCGTCATCGACGACGCCGATTGGCTCTTGGCGCAGATCACCGCGCTGACCACGCAGCACGAGACGCCACGTGAAAAGCCTTGGGCCGTCACCGATGCGCCGGACGCTTATGTGAAGGCGCAGATGAAGGGCATCGTCGGCGTCGAGATCGAGATCTCCGCCATCGAGGGCAAGTGGAAGGTCAGCCAGAACCGACCGATCGCCGACCGCGAAGGTGTGGCGGCGGGGCTCGGCGAAACGGCGGGCCAGGACGAGATGACGGATCTCGTGCGCCGCTATGGCGGCTTGCCAGAAGTAGGCAAAGAGATTTGAGACACCGGCCGATCGAGATCGGCCGACAGCAATGCCCTGAGAATATCGGGCGGGATAGAAAGACGAGCATGCCGACCAGTTCAGACCATTTTGTCATCGCCATCGATGGACCGGCCGCGGCCGGCAAGGGCACGCTGTCGCGCCGCATCGCCGAGACCTATGGCTTCCACCATCTCGACACCGGCCTGACCTACCGCGCCACCGCCAAGGCGCTGCTCGATGCCGGCCTGGCGCTGGATGACGAGGCGACGGCCGAAAAAATGGCCATCGAGGTTGAACTCGCCGGTCTCGATCGCGATATCCTCTCGAAGCACGAGATCGGCGAAGCCGCCTCGAAGATCGCGGTGATGCCGTCGGTGCGCCGCGCGCTGGTCGAGGCGCAGCGCAAGTTTTCGGAGCGCACGCCGGGCACGGTGCTTGATGGGCGCGACATCGGAACGGTGGTCTGCCCGCAAGCACCGGTGAAGCTTTATGTGACGGCATCGGCCGAAGTGCGCGCGAGGCGCCGTTTCGACGAGATCAAGGCCAAGGGGATCGCTGCCGATTTCGCGGCGATTTTCGAAGACGTCAAGCGACGCGACGAACGCGACATGGGACGGGCCGACAGCCCTTTGAAACCAGCCGAAGACGCGCACTTGCTTGATACGTCGGAAATGAGTATAGAAGCCGCGTTTCAAGCTGCGAAATCGGTCATCGATGCCGCCTTGAACCGAAACTAGGATTTGAGGCGTTCCGCCAGGCTTTGCCCTGACCGCCTTGAACGACAGCCTGAAATTCCGTCCAAGCGCCGGATTGCCTTCGATAAGAGGGCGGACGGGGATCAGGCTCATTCAACACGAACCAACCGGCGCATACGTGTCCAGAAATCCGGACACGCAGGAGATTTCATGTCAGTAGCTACTCCCTCTCGCGAAGATTTCGCGGCCCTTCTGGAAGAATCCTTTGCCAAGAACGATCTGGCTGAAGGCTATGTAACCAAGGGTATCGTAACGGCAATCGAGAAGGACTCCGCCGTTGTCGACGTTGGCCTCAAGGTCGAAGGTCGCATTCTGCTCAAGGAATTCGGCGCCAAGGCCAAGGACGGCACGCTCAAGGTCGGCGACGAAGTCGAAGTTTACGTTGAGCGCATCGAAAACGCTCTCGGCGAAGCTGTTCTGTCGCGCGAAAAGGCTCGCCGCGAAGAGAGCTGGGTCAAGCTCGAAGCCAAGTTCGAAGCTGGTGAGCGCGTTGAAGGCGTTATCTTCAACCAGGTCAAGGGCGGCTTCACGGTTGACCTCGACGGCGCGATTGCCTTCCTGCCGCGTTCGCAGGTCGACATCCGTCCGATCCGCGACGTTACCCCGCTGATGCACAACCCGCAGCCCTTCGAAATCCTCAAGATGGACAAGCGTCGCGGCAACATCGTCGTATCGCGTCGTACGGTTCTGGAAGAATCCCGTGCCGAGCAGCGTTCTGAAATCGTTCAGAACCTCGAAGAAGGCCAGGTTGTTGACGGCGTCGTCAAGAACATCACCGATTACGGTGCGTTCGTTGACCTCGGCGGCATCGACGGCCTGCTGCACGTCACCGACATGGCATGGCGCCGTGTGAACCATCCGTCGGAAATCCTGTCCATTGGCCAGCAGGTCAAGGTTCAGATCATCCGCATCAACCAGGAAACCCACCGCATCTCGCTCGGCATGAAGCAGCTCGAGTCGGATCCGTGGGATGGTATCCAGGCCAAGTATCCGGAAGGCAAGAAGATCTCCGGTACCGTCACGAACATCACCGACTACGGTGCGTTCGTCGAGCTGGAGCCGGGCATCGAAGGCCTGATCCACATCTCGGAAATGTCCTGGACCAAGAAGAACGTACACCCCGGCAAGATCCTGTCCACGAGCCAGGAAGTCGAAGTCGTCGTTCTCGAAGTCGATCCGTCCAAGCGTCGTATTTCGCTCGGCCTCAAGCAGACGCTGGAAAATCCGTGGGCGGCATTCGCTCGCAACCATCCGGCCGGCACTGAAGTCGAAGGCGAAGTCAAGAACAAGACCGAATTCGGCCTGTTCATCGGCCTCGACGGCGATGTTGACGGCATGGTGCACCTCTCTGACCTCGACTGGAACCGTCCGGGCGAACAGGTCATCGAAGAATACAACAAGGGCGATGTCGTTAAGGCTGTCGTTCTCGATGTAGACGTCGAAAAGGAGCGCATCTCGCTCGGCATCAAGCAGCTCGGCAAGGACTCGGTCGGCGAAGCTGCCGCTTCCGGCGACCTGCGCAAGAACGCTGTTGTTTCGGCTGAAGTCATCGCCGTCAACGACGGTGGCATCGAAGTGAAGCTCGTAGACCACGAAGACATCACCTCGTTCATCCGCCGCGCTGACCTCGCTCGCGATCGCGACGACCAGCGTCCGGAGCGCTTCTCGGTTGGCCAGACGGTTGACGCTCGCGTCACCAACTTCTCGAAGAAGGACCGCAAGGTCATGCTTTCGATCAAGGCTCTGGAAATCGCTGAAGAGAAGGAAGCCGTTGCTCAGTTCGGTTCGTCCGACTCTGGCGCTTCGCTCGGCGACATCCTCGGCGCGGCTCTGAAGAACCGCGGCGAATAATCGCCAGCCTTCAAGGCTTGAAGAATAAGAGAACCCGCCGGAGCGATCCGGCGGGTTCTTTCGTTTCTAAGGATTGGTCGTTGCGGCTTGCGCCCGTTCCGAGCCGAGCTATTCCCAGCCGACCATCCGCCGGTAGCGCGCATAGGCCTCATCGCTCGCCGGCGCCATCGGCAGGCCGGGACCCGGCAACATCAGGATAGGCTCGCCCATCTCATCGAGCATGGGTGCGGCGATTGCGGATTGCTGCGCGGCCATGAATGCGGCGTCGTCATCAACCACAAGCACCTGCTCCTCAAGCGTCTCCGCCTCGTTCGCACCATCCTGTTCGTCGCCATCCCCCTCGGCGTCTTCGTTCTCGTCGCCCTGGTCGATATTGCCGTTGTGGTCCTCGCGGTTCATCTCGCGCGAACCGGCATCGTCAGTCTCGTCCTTGGCGAAGTCATAGGGCTGCGGCGCATAGGGCACGCCCTCGATGACCTTCATCAGAACCGGCGCATAGGTCGCGTCGATCATCTGCCGCGTTGCCGATGGCGTGTCGGTATCCGCCTGTGCCGGCTGCCGCGCGGCCGCCTGTGCCGCCACGGCCTCCAGCGGCGAGGGGGCAGCCTGCGCTGTCATCGGCTTCGCCAGCCCGTTCGCCATCAGCATCTGCTCGGCGGGGCGCTTGAGATTATCAGGAATGTCGGCGATCAGCGTGTCGTCGAGCAGAACGTCGATATCGACCGCCGGCTCGACGTCCGTCGCCTCGAGCAGCGTCTCGGTCGCCTGATCGCGGATGATGACCACGATCATGTCGGTCTCGTCCTTCGACAGCGAAGCTGGAATGCCGACCCAGTTCTTCGGGATGATCGGATCGGCCTTGGTGTCGCGCGTGCTCGTCGGCTCGGCCGCGACCTCGGTTACTTCCGCTTCGGCTGGGAGAGCGGATGCTTCCGCTGCCACAGGCGCTTCCGCCGTTTCGTCGGTCGAAAGCGTGGCGCTTGCGGCGGTCATCGCAGCCTTCGGCTCCGCCCGCTCGGCGACGGGCGCCATTGGTGCGTCGTCGGTCACAACGGTCTGCGCGGTCACGTCGCTTTCGTGGCCGATGGCCCCGCTTGAAGCTGGTGCCGCCGCATTCCTGGCCCCAGCACTCTCGGTCGCCGCGGTCGCGGCGCGGGGCGTGGATGTGACCGTATCACGATGCAGGCTGATCTCCGGCCGCTGTTCCGGGCGCGTAGGCGAACCGTCGTTCTGGCTGTAGGACTTGAGAACGGCGCGTGTCGCGAGATCGCGATCCCTTGTGCCGATGGTTTCGAGATAGGCTGCGATGCGCGTCGCGGCGGGGCCGGCCGGGTTCTGTAGCGCTTCGGCAAGCAGCCGTAGCGGTATCGCGTGGCCCTGGGCCGCCAGCTGGCGCTCGATCATTTCGATCTTGGCGGCCGGCAGCTTCTGGATCGCGTCCGCCAGCCGCGACGCGAAGACCAGATCCGGCTCGTTGTCGTCGCGCGGCTGCGAAAGCGCTTCTCCGGTGGCGGTCAGCACATTGAGCAGCGCCTCGACCATACGGGCGCGAACGGCAAGCAGCAGGATGTTGAGCTTGGCGGTGGCGCCTGATGTCAGGTCCGGGCTCTCGACCTGGTTGACCGGCGCAACCGCGGTGACGCTGCGCACGATGTCGCTGACGCTCAGCGCCGAGGTGGAGCCCTGCGAGGGAAAGCTTGAGCTTGACGCTGCACGAACCGGAGACAACATGGCATGCTTCCTCTTTCGTAAAATGCGCTGAAGCAGGTTACAGGGGAGCCGCGTTCATCGGGCTGTTCGCATTCTCCGGCGATGTCGCGTGCCTGGAGGACGCTGCATCGCGCCACGGAATGCTCAGAAGTTAATGAGCATCCTAGTGATTCACCGTTAACGAAGCACTAATCATTCGGTGCGTGGCGGGACACTTAGGCTTTGCTTGGTGAGAAGCCGGCAAGCAATCTCAGCTATGCGCGAAAATATCCGTCTCGTCCCAGCCGAGCAGGTCGAGCTTGGCGCGGGTCGGAAGGAAGGCGAAGCATGCGGTCGCATGCTCGAACCGCCCGTCGCGAATGAGGCGGTGGGTCAGCTTGTCGCGCAGCGCATGCAGATAGAGAACATCGGACGCCGCATATTCGAGCTGCGCCTGCGACAGCGTCTCCGCTCCCCAGTCGGAGGATTGCTGGGTCTTGGAGATATCGACCTCGAGCATCTCCTTGAGATTGTCCTTCAGCCCGTGCCGGTCCGTATAGGTGCGGCAGAGGCGCGAGGCGATCTTGGTGCAGAACACCGGCGTCGTCGTCACGCCGAAAGCATTGAAGAGCACGGCGATGTCGAAGCGGCCGTAATGGAAGATCTTCTCGTGCGTCGGGTCCGATAGAAGCGCCACAAGGTTCGGCGCTTCCGTCTGACCGGCCGCGATGCGGATCACGTCGGCGGAACCGTCGCCCGGCGAAAGCTGGACGACGCAGAGCCGGTCGCGGCGCGGCACGAGGCCGAGCGTTTCGGTATCGATCGCGATCGCGCCGGTATAGCGGGCTGCATCGGCGGCGGAAATGTCGCCTTCGTGGTAACGGATCGTCGCGGCCATGCTGTCGTCTTTCGCTGAGTAACAATGTTCTGGCGCTATATAGACCCGAAAGCGGCGATCGCAAACCACGCCATTTGGCGCGGGTGGCGCCGATCAGCCGCGCACGGCGTCCGGCGCCTTCGTCTGCCAGTCCGGCAGCGGGAAAATCCGGTCATACGCCAGATTGAAGACGAAGGCGTAGACCAGATAGAAAAGCGCGAAGGACACGTCCATCATGAAAGCCTGCAGCAGGCTGACACCGAGATACCAGGCAATCAGCGGCAACAGCGCCACAAGCAGACCACCCTCGAACAGCACGGCATGCAGCACGCGTACAGCAAGGCTCTTCTTCGTGCCGCCCGTGAGGCGCTGCATCACATGGTCGAAGCCGAGATTGTAGAGGTAGTTCCACGCCGTCGCCACCGTGGCGCTCGCAACGCCGACGACGCCGATATCGGCGATCGGCATGCCGAAGGCGAACGCGCCGAGCGGCGTGATGATGGCGAGACCAATGAGTTCAAAGCTGATGGCGTGGCGGATACGGTCGGAGACGGATCTCATGAAATGCCCCTATGGGAATATGCCGGGTCGTCCCGAGTTTAAGCCCATACGGCGGAGGTCGTCCTCACGAGCGCTTATATAAGGATCGCGACATCGAAGCGCAAGGCTGTGAGGAAAGGCTGTGACGATCAGTAGTGCGGCGGCTTTGTGATCGCCGGTGCTTCCAGCGCTTGTTCCTCGAGCGAAAGGAAGCGCTCGGTCAGACGGTCCAGCTTGGCGCGCGTCTGCTCGACCACCTTCCACTGTTCCGTCAGCTGGTCGGACAGTTCCTCGATCGTCTTTGCCTGATGGGCGACGGTTTCCTCGAGTTGGGTGATACGATCGGTCTGATCAGACATCGGGCTCTCCTTGCCACGACCGGCCAGATGAACCGGTCATGTGATTGCGCTCTCCAAAGCGGAAATAGGCCGCAAGGTCAATCGTTTCGAGAGGGGCCGCCGCCGATTCACAAAGTGAACCGTTTGGTTACTAAAAGCCCTTGCCGCATCTTTTTTTGTGCGCTAGGCCGGTAGGTACCAGGGAGGAATAAAGATGGATATCGGCAATGGATTTCTGCATCCGGACCGGCTCTTTCCGGCCGATCCGGCAACGCGCAGCATAGCGCGCGAGCTCTACGAGAGCGTCAGCGGGCTCCCGATCGTCAGCCCGCACGGGCACACCGAACCCTCCTGGTTCGCCGACGACAAGCCCTTCGAGGACGCCGCCTCGCTGCTCGTCATTCCCGATCATTATCTCTTCCGCATGCTGCACAGCGTCGGCGTCAAGCTCGACGATCTCGGCGTTCCCCGCCTCGACGGCAAGCCCGTTTCGTCCGGCCGCGACATCTGGCGCACCTTCGCCGCGCACTATCATCTCTTCCGCGGCACGCCGTCCAGCCTCTGGGTCGATCACGCCATGTCGGCCGTGCTCGGCTGCGAGGAGCCGCTGACATCAGGGAATGCCGACGCGCTCTACGATCACATCAACGCGCAGCTGGCGCTGCCGGAGTTCCGCCCCCGCGCGCTCCACAAGCGCTTCGGCATCGAAACGATCGCTACCACCGAGGGCGCGCTCGATCAGCTCCCGCACCACCAGAAGATGGCCGAGGACGGCTGGATCGGCCGTGTGCGCACCACCTATCGCCCCGATAGCGTCACCGATCCCGATGCCGTCGGCTTCCGCGAAAATCTCGTCAAGCTCGGCGAGCTCACCGGTTGCGACGTCGCGAACTGGGATGGCCTGATCGACGCGCATCGCAAGCGCCGCGCCTATTTCCGCCAGTTCGGCGCCACTGCCACCGACCACGGCGTCCCCACCGCCTTCACCGCCGATCTTCCGCATTCGGACAAGCAGCGGCTGCTCGACCGGGCGCACAAGGGCACGCTCGAAGAAGGCGAGGCCGAGCTCTTCCGTGGCCAGATGCTGACCGAGATGGCCGGGCTTTCGGCGGAAGACGGCATGGTCATGCAGATCCACGCCGGCTCGCGCCGCAATACCGACCGCGAACTCTTCCAGACGCGCGGACCGAACATGGGCGCCGATATCCCGACGCCGACCGATTGGGTCGGCGGGCTCTCGGCACTTCTGGCGAAATACGGCCATGCGTCGGGTCTTCGCGTCCTGCTCTTCACGCTCGACGAAACCACTTACGCCCGCGAACTGGCGCCGATGGCCGGCCACTGGCCGTGCCTGATGATCGGCCCGCCCTGGTGGTTCCACGACAGCCCGGCCGGCATTCGCCGCTATCTCGACCAGGTGGTCGAGACGGCAGGCTTCGCCAACATGGCCGGCTTCAACGACGATACCCGCGCGCTGCTCTCCATCCCCGCCCGTCATGATGTCTGGCGCCGCGAAGTCTGCGGCTTCCTGGCGACGCTGGCGGCCGAGCACCGGATATCGCGCCAGGATGCGGCAATCGCCGCCGCCGATCTCTCCTACGGCAACGCCAAGAAGGCCTACAAGCTGTGACCGAACGACTGACGCGCCTCACCGGCCTCGCACATACAGCCAAGCTCCCCGCCTTCAACCGGGATGTGCTGAAGCCGGGCATCCTGCATCTCGGCCCCGGCGCTTTCTTCCGCGCCCACTTCGCGCCCTATACGGATGCGGCGCTGGCGCTTGGCGGCGGCGATTGGGGGATCGAGGTGGCAAGCCTGCGCACCGCCGATGTCGCCGATCATCTGAACGAGCAGAACGGCCTCTACACCATGCTGGTGCGGGACACGGAAGGCACGGTCGCGCATGTCATGGGGCCGATCCTCAAGGCGCATGTCGCGACCCGCAATCCCGACGAACTGCTGGCACGGCTCGAAGACCCCGCCATCCGCATCGTCAGCCTGACGGTGACCGAAAAGGCCTATGGCTTCGATGCCGCCATCGGCGGTCTCGATCTCAAGCATGCGGATATCGCAGCCGACCTCGCAAACCGCCACGCGCCCCGCGGCGTCATCGGCTATCTCGTCGAGGGCCTCGCCCGCCGCCGCGCCAAGGGCGTAGCACCGTTCACCCCTCTCAGCTGCGACAATCTTCCGAGCAACGGCGCTGTGCTGAAGCGCCTCGTCATCGATTTCGCCGGCCGTGTCGATCCCGAGCTAAAAGCCTGGATCGAGAGCAACGTCCCGTTCCCCTCGACCATGGTCGACCGCATCACGCCGGCCAGCACCGAGGCGACCTATCGCGATGCAGAAACGCTTATCGGCCGCGTCGATCTTGTCGCGATCGAGACCGAGCCCTTCACGCAATGGGTTATCGAGGACCGCTTCGCCAATGGCCGCCCGCAATGGGAAAAGGCCGGCGCGCTGATGGTCGAGGATGTCTCGGCCTATGAGAAGATGAAGCTGCGCATGCTGAACGGCGCGCATTCGCTGCTCGCCTATCTCGGTTATATCGGCGGCTATGAATTCATCCGCGACGTGATGGACGACACAGGCCTGGCAGCCCTTGCCCGCCGCCACATGAACGCCGCCGCAGCCACGCTCGATCCAGTCCCCGGTATCGATCTCGAAGCCTATGCCGACGAATTGACAGCCCGCTTTGCAAACAAGGCGATCGCCCACCGCACCTACCAGATCGCCATGGACGGCACCCAGAAGCTGCCGCAGCGCCTGCTGGAGCCGGCCACGGAAGCACTGGCCGATGGTAGCAAGGCGGAAACCTACGCAATCGCCGTCGCCGCCTGGATGCGTTACGCGCTTGGTATCGACCGCAACGGCAAGGCCTACGAACTCCGCGACCCCCGCGCCACCGAGATCGCGGCATTGCTGGCGGACATCCCCCGCAACGGCGGCGCCGTCGCCGCCGCGCTGTTCACGCTCCCCGGGCTGTTCCCAGCCGCGCTGACAGAAGACCTCGCCTGGACCGAGGACGTGGCCAACAAGCTCGACATTCTGATCCAGGACAACAAGCTGCCGTTGTTCTGATCGGAGCGGGTAGAAGGTTTACGCCTTCACCCGCGCCATCTCGGGATCATAAAGCGGCGTCAGCGACACCTTGCACGGCACCCGCACCCGCGCGACATCAAGCTCATACCGGCCCGACAGCACGAATTCCTCGCTCACGCCCTCGGCGTTGCGCACATAGCCGTAGCCGATCGGCTTGCCCACCGTGTAGCCGAAGCCACCCGAGGAAAGCCAGCCGACGCGCTTGCCGTCGCGGTAGATCGTCTCGCGGCCGAGCAGCACCACGTCTGGATCATCAGGCACGAAGCAGGCGAGCATCTTCTTGACGCCCGACGCCAGCTGCCGCTCGATCGCCTCGCGGCCGCGAAACGGCGTGGTCTTCTTCGTCTTCACCGCCCAGCCGAGCCCGGCTTCAATCGGCGTATGGTCAGGCCCGATATCCGAGCCCCAGGCGCGATAACCCTTTTCCAGTCGGCAGCTTTCGATCGCCCGATAGCCGGCATTGACGAGATGCAGCGGAGCACCCGCCGCCATCAGCGCGTCATAGACGGTCGTGGCGTATTCGATCGGCACATGCAGCTCGTAGCCGAGCTCGCCGACATAGGTGATGCGCAGCGCCCTGACCGGGCAGCCGGCGATGCCGATGGTTTTCACGCGACCGAAGGGGAAGGCGGCGTTGGAGACGTCGCTGCCTGTGACCTTCTCCAGCACCGCGCGCGCATTCGGCCCCATCAGCGCCAATACCGAATAGGCCGAGGTCACATCGACCAGTTCGGCATGCAGGTCGTCAGGAATATTGCGGGCTATCCAGTCGAAGTCGTGCGTGGCAAAGCCAGTCCCGGTGACGATGTAATATTCGTCCTCGGCGATGCGCGCACAGGTGAGATCGCATTCGATGCCGCCCTTGTCGTTCAGCATCTGCGTGTAGACGAGCGAGCCCACCGGCTTGGCGACATCGTTGGCTGATATCCAGGAAAGTGCTTTTTCCGCGTCGCGGCCCTTTAGCGTGAACTTGGCGAACGAGGTCTGGTCGAAGATCACCGCCGCCTCGCGCACCGCCCTGTGCTCGCGGCCCACCGCCTCGAACCAGTTCTGCCTTTCGTAGCTATAGACGTCCTTCGGTTCCTCGTTGGCGAAGAGATCGGCGAACCAGTTCGGCCGCTCCCAGCCGAGCTTTTCGCCGAAGCATGCGCCCTGCGCCTTCAGCCGGTCGTAGAGTGGCGATTTGCGGCACGGGCGGCCGCTGGAATATTCCTCGAAGGGGAAGGCCAGCGTGTAGTGCTTGCCATAGGCTTCCAGCGTGCGGGTGCGCACCCAGTCGGTATCGAAATGCGGGCGGCCGAAGCGGCGGATATCGACCGGCCAGAGATCGTAGGGCGGCTCGCCCTTGGAAACCCACTCCGCCAGCGCCATCCCGGCGCCGCCGGCCGATGCGATGCCGAAGGCGTTGAAGCCGGCGCCGACGAAGAAGTTCTTGAGCTCCGGCGCTTCGCCGAGAATGAAGTTGCCGTCGGGCGTGAAGCTCTCCGGCCCGTTCAACAGCTGCTTGACGCCGACATTTTCGAGATCAGGCACGCGGCCGAGCGCCTGCTCCATGATCTGCTCGAAATGGTCGAAATTGCTGTCGAGCAGCGTGTAGTGGAAACCGTCAGGGATGCCCGATGTCGCCCAGGGGATCGGGTCCGGCTCGTAGCCGCCCATGACGATGCCGCCCACCTCTTCCTTGTAATAGGTCAGCCGGTCGGGATCGCGCAGCGTCGGCAGATTGGAGGGCACGCCGAAGGATTCGGTGATGATGTACTGGTGTTCGACCGAGACCAGCGGCACGTTGACGCCGAAGCGCGCCGCGAAACTGCGCGTCCATTGCCCGGCGCAGACGACGACGCGCTCGCATTCGATGCGGCCATGCTCGGTGATGACGGCGCGGATGCGGCCCTTGTCGATCTCAAGGTCGATCACCTCGGTATCCTCGAAGATCGAGACGCCGGCCATGCGCGCGCCCTTGGCGAGCGCCTGCGTGATGTCGGAGGGATTGGCCTGGCCGTCGGTCGGGAGATAGGCGGCGCCGATCAGGTCGTCTGTTGTCATCAGCGGCCAGAGATCGAAGGCTTCCTGCGGCGTCAGAAGCTGCATGTCGAGCCCGAAGGATTGCGCCGTGGTCGCCTGCCGTTTCACTTCCGTCCAGCGTTCCTCGTTGCAGGCAAGCCGCAGTCCGCCATTCATCTTCCAGCCGGTGCCGAGCCCGGTCTCGGCCTCCAGCCGCTTGTAGAGATCGACGGAATAGCCGAGCAGCTGGGTGATGTTGGCGCTGGTCCTGAGCTGGCCGACGAGGCCGGCGGCATGGAAGGTGGTGCCCGAGGTCAGCTTCTTGCGTTCCAACAGCACGGTATCCGTCAAGCCGAGCTTGCCGAGATGATAGGCCGTCGAGCAGCCGATGATGCCGCCGCCGATGACGACAACCTTGGCGGTCCTGGGCAATTCCTTCGTCATGTCATTGATCCTGTTCGGCATAGGCGCGCTCGAAGCGCGCGCGGTTTTCGGCGGTATAGGCGGCGTAGTCGAAATCGATGGTCGAATGGATTTCCGACACCATGCTCCACAGCATCTCGCGCAAGAGAGAGGCGCATTTCATCGCCTGGTAGCGTCGCCAGAGATCCGGCGTCAGCGGCTTTTGGTAATAGGCCTCTAGCATTGCCCGCTCCGCATCCTCGGAAAACTCGTTGTTGGAGGCGAGCCCGCCGAGATCGAAGAGCGGCGTATTGAAGCCGGCATAGTCCCAGTCGATCAGCCAGAGCCTTTGGCCGTCGTCGAGAAAATTTGCGGCCAGCATGTCGTTGTGGCCGAAGGCGATCTCGAAAGGCCCGGCCGCCTGCTCCAGCCGCTCCGCCTTGATCAGGAGATCGGGAAACAGCTGATGATACGGGCTGCCGGCGGCATCGAGCGTCGCGATATAGTCGCGCACCACGTGAAACACCCAGAAGATCGTGGCCGTGCCGCGAAACTCCCGCGCGATATCGTGGTGACATGCGCGCACCAGCGGGATCACGCGCTCCAGCGTAACAGCGTCGCGCAGATCCTCCGGCGTCAGCGCTCGTGACTCGATGTAGTCGAGCACCAGCACGCCCGGCGCGTGGTGGATGACCGCGGGCGAGAGCCCCGCCGCATGCGCCGCCTTGCTCGCCGCCAGTTCGTTCGATCGACTGATGTGGTGGACGGGGATGTCGTCGCCCAGCCGCACGACCCGCTTCAGCGCGCCGTCGCGGACCAGATAGTTGCGGTTGGTGATGCCTCCCGTGATCGCCGAGATATCGATCGGACCATTCCATATGCCAAGCGCATGTATACGGTCTTCAGGCGTCACGCTGTACCCCTCGCGGCCTATCCTATTGAAATCTTGGCCAGAGCCGGCTGTGCTGTCAAGCGGCCTAAATGGTGCTGCCCGCGCCGTCGAAGACATGACAGCGCGCCGGGTCGAAATAGGCGGTGACATTGGCGCCGCGCTCCACCTTCTGCTGCCCGTCGAGCGCGATCGTCAGCTGCTGCTTGTCGGGCGTCGTCGTGTAGAGCATCGTCGCGCCGCCAAGGTTTTCCAGAAGGTCGATGTTAACTGATGACAGCGCGATGCCGCCCTTGTCGATCAGCGACAGATGCTCCGGGCGGATGCCGAAGGTCACGCTTTCTCCCGCCTGCGCGGTCACGCGGCGCGGCAGCCGCACGCTGTTGCCGCAGACGTTGATCGTTGTCTCGTTGCCGCCGACGCTTTCGATCTTGCCCTGCAGGAAGTTCATCTTCGGGCTACCGATGAAGCCGGCGACGAAGCGGTTGGCGGGGTGGTTGTAGAGGTCGAGCGGCGCGCCCACCTGCTCGATGCGGCCGGAGTTCAGCACAACGATCTTGTCGGCCATGGTCATGGCCTCCACCTGGTCGTGGGTGACGTAGATCATCGTATTCCCCAGGCTGCGGTGCAGCCGCGAGATTTCCACGCGCATCTGCACGCGCAGTTCGGCGTCGAGATTGGAGAGCGGCTCGTCGAACAGGAAGATGCGCGGTTCGCGCACGATGGCGCGGCCGATCGCGACGCGCTGGCGCTGTCCGCCCGAAAGCGCCTTCGGCTTGCGCTGCAACAGCTTCTCGATCTGCAGGATTTGAGCGGCGCGCTGCACCTTCGGCTCGATATCAGCCTTCTTGTAGCCGGCCGTCTCCAGCCCGAAAGCGAGGTTCTTGTAAACAGACATGTGCGGATAAAGCGCGTAGGACTGGAACACCATGGCGATCCCACGCTTGGCCGGCGCCACCTCGTTCATCCGCTCGTTATCGAGCATCAGCGCGCCGCCGGAGATTTCCTCCAGCCCGGCGATCATACGAAGCAGCGTGGACTTGCCGCAGCCGGACGGTCCGACGAAGACGACGAATTCGCCCGGATCGATCGCCAGATCGATGCCGTGGATGACGTCAAGCGCGCCATAGCGTTTCTCGACCTTCTGAAGAACGACGCTTGTTGCCATCTCTTGGGTTTCCTTATCTGGTCCGTTACCGGGTTCTTGCGCGCCAGTCGGCGTATTTCGGGCTGTCGGGTCCGACAGGCAGGGCGATATCCTGGCCGCTGTCCGACGATTGATAGATGGCGGTCACGAGCTCCAGCGCCCGCCGCGCATCCTGGGTGCTGACGGGCAGCGGGCCGTTGCCTTCGAGGTGGGCGTGGAAATGCGCCATCTGGTTGGTGAAGCGCGGCGCCACCGGCTGCCAGTCGCCGATCACGGCGTCGATCCGGCGCTGCACCTCGTCATTGGCGGCAAGGATCGTCCATGGGTCCTTGCCTGGCGAATAGGCCTCGTGGTTGCTCTCGAAGGTGACGTTCTCGAAATGCAGCCTGAGCCGGCTGATTTCCTGCTGCGAGCCGAGCGTGCAGGACAGCGAGACGAAGGCGCCATTCTCCATTTGCAGGCTCGCCGAGGCGCAGTCCTCGACCTCGATGTCGTTGACGCGGGTCGCCACACGGCCGAAGACGCGCTTGGCCGGCCCCATCAGGTGCAGCAGCATGTCGTGCAGGTGCAGCGCATGCGTCACCAGAACGCCGCCAAGCTCGGTTGCCCACTTGCCGCGCCAGGGAACGGCGTAATAGGCGGGCGTGCGCAGCCAGAAGGTCTCGACCGAGCCCATGTATGGCTTGCCCGCGATCCCAGCCTCGATGATCCGCTTCGCCTTCTCCACGCCGTCGCCGTAGCGATACTGGAAGATCGGCATCAGCACGCCCCTGGCGGTCTTTTCGACGCGCATGATCTCGTCGACGCCTGATAGCGATCCGGTGAGCGGCTTTTCGCAGATTACGTGCTTGCCCGCCTGAAGGGCCGCCACCACCTGCTCAAGATGGATGCCGGGCGGCGTGCAGATGTCGACGATGTCGATGCTCTCGTCGGCCAGAACCTCGGCAAACGAGGTGGTGCGTCCGGCGATCCCGAACTCGTCGGCCACCTCGGCAAGTCTCGCTTCGTTGAGGTCGCAGAGAACAGCCACCTCGAACTTGTCGGGATGTGGCAGGTAGCCCTCGACGATATGCGAGCGGCCGATGCCGCAGCCGATGATCGCAACTCTCTTTATGCTCATGGGGTAGGTCTCTTTGGCATGTTCATTGCAGCCGTTCTCAACGCTTCATGCCCGTGGTGGCGATGCCGTCGATCAACAGCCGCTGGAAGAACAGGAAGAAGAAGAACACCGGCACCAGCGTCAGCGTCGACATGGCGAACAGCCCGCCCCAGTCCGATGTGCTGCTCGAATCGACGAAGGTGCGCAGGCCGAGCTGGATCGTGTAGGTGTCCATGTCGTTGAGGTAGATCAGCGGCCCGAAGAAATCGTCCCATGTCCAGATGAAGGAGAAGATCGCCGCCGTCGCCAGCACCGGCAGCGAGAGCGGCAGCATGATCTTCCAGTAGATCCGCCAGGCGCTGCAGCCATCCATCATCGCCGCCTCGTCGAGTTCGCGCGGAATGCCGCGGAAGAACTGCACCATCAGGAAGATGAAGAAGGCGTCGCTGGCGAGAAACTTGGGCACGACCAGCGGCAGGATGGTGTTTACCCAGCCGAGGTTCAGAAACAGCACATATTGCGGGATCAGCGTCACGTGATAGGGGATCATCAGCGTGCCGAGCATGATCGCGAACCAGAAGTTCCGCCCGGCAAAGCGCAGCCGCGCGAAGGCGTAAGCCGCCAGCGAACAGGCCACCACATTGCCGGTCACCGTCAGAAGCGAAATCACCAGCGAGTTCCAGAAGAAGCGCCCGAAGGTGATGTCGAGCCCGCTCCAGCCGCGCACATAGGATGTGAAATCGATCGACGACGGAATGAGCGAGGTCGACGAGAAGATCTCGTTTTCCGGCCGCACCGAGGCCGACACCATCCACAAGAGTGGATAGAGCATCAGCAGCGAGGCCAAGATCAGCAGCGTGTGAACGACGATCGAGGCCGGCAGGCTGCGCTTGGTGATGTCGGATGGCGGCGCAGCGACCGCGGATGTGATCCCGTTAGTCATCGTAATGCACCCAGTAGCGTGAGGACAGGAACGAGAAGGCGGTGAACACGGCGATGATCAGCACCAGGATCCATGCAAGAGCGGAAGCGTAGCCCATGCGGAAGTTCCCGAACGCCTCCTGATAAAGATAGAGCGTGTAGAACAGCGTCGAATTGATCGGCCCGCCCGACCCGCCGGAGATGATGAAGGCAGGCGTGAACGCCTTGAAGGCGTCGATCGTCTGCACCACGGCGTTGAAGAAGATGACGGGCGTCAGCAGCGGCAGGGTGATCTTGTAGAACTGCCGGAACTTCGAGGCCCCGTCGAGGCTCGCCGCCTCGTACATGTCGGTCGGGATTTGCCTCAGTCCGGCGAGGAAGATGATCATCGGCGAGCCGAACTGCCAGACGCTGAGCGCCACCAGCGTATAGATCGAGTAGCTCGGATGCGAGATCCAGCTCGGCCCCTGGATGCCGATATGCGAGAGTGCTGCGTTGACCAGGCCGTCACCGGCAAAGAGCTGCCGCCACAGCACCGCGATCGCCACGCTGCCGCCAAGCAGCGACGGGAGATAGAAGACGGCGCGGTAGAAGGTCAGCCCTCGCACGCCCTTGTTGAGCGCCATCGCCACCAGAAGCGCGAAGATCAGCTTGAACGGCACCGACAGCACGACATAGGTCAGCGTCACCTTCATCGCCGCCGCGAACTTCGGGTCCGCGGTGGTGATGCGCACATAGTTCGCCGCCCCCACCCATTCGGGCGAACGGATCATGTCAAAATCCGTGAACGACAGGTAGAGCGACACCAGCGCCGGCCCGAGCGTCAGCCCCAGGAAGCCGAGCAGCCATGGAAGAAGAAAGAGATATCCAGGTCCGTTGGCGGCAAGGAGGCGTCGCCAACGGCTGTCGGCGACCACTCCCTGATACTGCTCCGCCGTCGCGGCCCGGTCGGCCGTCGCGCGCATCGCATTGCTCATGTCGGTCAACCCCGCGCGAGAAGGCGCGTGATCTCGTCGACAAGCTGTTTGCCGGCATCGGCTGGCGTGACCTGGCCGAAGGCGACCTGCTCGGCAAGCTGGCGCAGAACGGTCTGGCCTTCGCCGGCGCCTGAAGGAGGCGGCGGCGGCAGCGGCCCGGCGAGATCGCCGAGATTGGCCACGTAGTTCAGCGGAATCTTGCCGACATCGTCGAGCATGCCGGCCACGACATCACGCATCGCCTTGGATTCCGGGATGCCGCGCTCCACATCGAGCACCTTGGCGGCTTCTGGATCCTTGACGAAGAAGTTGACGTAGTCGACCGCCTGTTCGAGCGCCTTGGACTGCGCCGAGACCGAGAAGAACATCGACGGCTTGCGGTAGTGTCCGCCCTTCGAGTCCGCCTTGATCAGCGGATAGTTGTTGAGCGTCAGCTTGTCCTTCACCACGGCCTGGAAGCCGACGAACTGGTTGCTGTGCGCATAGTCGATCGCGGCCTTGCCGAGCGTCAGCGGCGCGGTGTCGATCGTGTCCTTGTAGAGCGCCTGCACATCGGGCGGCACGCAGGCTTGCGCCTCGCGGAACTTGGCCCACATGTCGAACCACTCGGATGCGTCGTCGGCGCCGAAGGCGATCTTCGAATCCGCCGTGTAGAGCGCCTTGCCGCGCTGGCGCACGTAGTTTTCGAACAGCGGCTCCGCGCCGCTGCCGTCGGCAAAGCCGAAGAAGCCCTTGCGCTTGCCGGCCTTGGTGATCTCGGCGCCCATCTTGCCGAGCTCTTCCCAGGTCGTCTTGTTATCAGGCATCTCGACGCCGGCTTCCTGCAGCGCCACCGTGTTGACGACGGTTGCCGCCGAGTTGGCGCCGAGGCTGACGCCATAGAGATGGCCGTCGACCTTGCCGCCCTCGATCTGCGCCGGATCGAAATCGTCGAGATTGAGCTTCGACGGCATGTAGGATTCGAGCGGGGCGAGCGCGCCGCGCCGCGCATATTCGACGATATAGCGGTAATCCATCTGGATCACGTCGGGCGCATTGCGGCCGGCGACCTGCGTTGCCAGGCGCGGCCAGTAATCGCTCCATCCCAGGAACTCGCCGGTGATCGATGTGCCTGAATTCTTCGCCTTGTAGAGATCCGATACCTTGTTGGTGCGGTCGGCGCGCGGCTGCGAACCCCACCACAAGAGCCGCAGTCGGGCATCGGCGGCAAAAGCCCCTGGCCCCAGTGCGGACAGCGAAAGAAGCGTGGCCCCTCCCGCAACGAAATTGCGTCTGCTCACACGAAACGTCATCTGTTTTTCCTCCTCCCTTGGGGAGCGCCTCCACACGCTCCCGGCTGGTTTCTCTTGCAACAAATAACTATTTGGTTACAAGCTATGAAGAAGCACCGGGACTGTCAAGCGACATGTGGCGGCGGGATCGTCAGGCTTGGCTTTTTACAATCTGTTCATAAACAACTATGAGCGCGAGGTTTAAAGGAAAGGGTAGTAGGGATGGATGGCAGCGGAGAGAAGAAACCGGCCAAGCGGCGTTCCCAAGAGCGCGTTTTGCAGCGCGATCCCGAGCGAACGCGCGCCGCCATTCTCGAAGCCGCGACCCGGGAGTTCGCTGAAAATGGCATGGGCGGCGCCCGCGTCGATGCCATCGCCGAGCGTGCCGGCACCAACAAGCGCATGCTCTATCACTACTTCGGCGACAAGGAGCAGCTCTATCTGCATGTGCTGGAGGAGGCCTATGTCGGCATCCGCACCGCCGAGCGAGAGCTGCATATCGGCGACCGTAGCCCGGAAGAGGGGATCGCAGAGCTCGCTCTGTTCACCTGGCGCTATTTCCTGAGGCACCCCGAATTCCTGAGCCTGCTCGGCACCGAGAACCTGCACCGCGCCCGCTGGCTGCGCCAGTCGGTGCGGCTGAAGGAGCTGCACTCGCATCTGATCGTCGAGCTGACCGAGGTGCTCGATCGCGGCAAGAAGACGGGCGTCTTCATCGAGGCCGCCGATCCGCTGAACGTCTATCTGACCATCGCCTCGCTCGGCTATTTCTACATTTCCAACCAGTACACGCTCTCGACCATCTTCGGCCGCGACCTTCAGGAGAAGGGCAATCTCGACGCCTGGGAACGCCATATCGTTCACGTCACGCTCGCCTCGATCAAAGCCTGATCGCTGAAATTTAGCCCCGGCTATTGACAGCGCCGCTTCTCCTCTGCCATCAAGTAACTGTTTGGTTACTGGCCGGGAGGAGCCGCGCGGCATCGCGCGTCCGGCATTGCAACACGGTTTTGCAGGGAGGCAGACATGGCACGTCTAGGAATAATTCTGCACGGCGTAACGGGCCGCATGGGCTACAATCAGCACCTCGTCCGCTCGATATTAGCGATCCGCGATCAGGGTGGCCTGACGCTGAAATCAGGCGAGAAGCTTGAGATCGACCCCATCATCGTCGGCCGCAACGCCGCCAAGATGGAGGAGCTGGCGAAGCGCCACGGCATCAAGCGCTGGTCGACCGATCTCGACGCGGCCCTCAAGAATCCCGACGACCACATCTTCTTCGACGCTGGCACCACGTTGATGCGCGCCGAGCTGCTCTCGCGCGCGCTCGACGCCGGCAAGCACGTCTATTGCGAAAAGCCGATCTCGGATGATCTCGAAGTCGCCATTGCGCTCGCCCGCAAGGCACGCGGCTCGGGGCTCAAGCATGGCGTCGTGCAGGACAAGCTCTTCCTGCCCGGCCTGCGCAAGCTGGCGCTGCTGCGCGATAGCGGCTTTTTCGGCAAGATCCTCTCCGTGCGCGGCGAGTTCGGCTACTGGGTCTTCGAGGGCGATTGGGGCGTGCCGGCGCAGCGCCCCTCCTGGAACTACCGCAAGGCCGATGGCGGCGGCATCATTCTCGACATGCTCTGCCACTGGCGCTACGTGCTCGACAATCTCTTCGGAGAGGTCAAATCGGTCTCCTGCCTCGGCGCCACCCATATCGGCACCCGCGTCGATGAACAGGGCAAGCCCTATCATTGCGACACCGATGACGCCGCGTATGCCACCTTCGAGCTCGAAGGCGGGGCGATCGCCCATATCAATTCGTCCTGGGCGGTGCGCGTGCGCCGCGACGATCTCGTCACCTTCCAGGTCGACGGAACCCACGGTTCGGCCGTCGCAGGGCTGACGAAATGCTGGACCCAGCACCGCGTCAATACGCCCAAGCCGGTCTGGAACCCCGACCAGCCACAGACCATCGATTTCTACAAGACCTGGGACGAGGTGCCCGACACGCAGGCCTTCGACAACGGCTTCAAGGCGCAGTGGGAGATGTTCCTGCGCTATGTCGCCGAGGATGCGCCCTGGCCCTATGGTCTGGAAGCAGGCGCCAAGGGCGTGCAGCTTGCCGAACTCGGGCTGAAATCCTGGGCCGAACGCCGCTGGCTCGATGTGCCCGTGCTGGAGTTCTGAGCCATGCCTGATATAGCGCACTATGTACTCATGGTGATCGCGCCTGTTGCCCCGCATGTAAGCGGGGCAAGGCAAACATGGTAGACGATCTCTCCATCAACCTCGCGACCATACGCGAGCAATGTGGCTTCGCCGAAGCCGTCGATCTCTGCCTGAAACACGGCATCACCTCCATCGCGCCCTGGCGCGATCAGATCGCCAAGATCGGGCTCGACGAGGCGGTGCGCATCGTCCGCCAAAACGGCATCAAGCTCACCGGCCTTTGCCGTGGCGGCTTCTTTCCGGCAGCCACTGCGGCGGATCGCCAGCAGGCGATCGACGACAATAAGCGCGCCGTCGATGAGGCAGCCGCTCTGGGCGCCGATTGCCTCGTGCTTGTGGTCGGCGGGCTCGCCGGCGGATCGAAGAATATCGATGAGGCGCGCAAAATGGTGGCGGACGGCATCGCCGCCACGCTGCCGCATGCCCGCGCGAGCTGCGTGCCGCTGGCGATCGAGCCGCTGCATCCGATGTACGCCGCCGACCGCTCCTGCGTGAACACGCTCGGCCAGGCGCTCGACATGTGCGAGACGCTGGGCGAGGGGGTGGGCGTTGCGATCGACGTCTACCATGTCTGGTGGGACCCCGATCTAGCGCGCCAGATCGGCCGCGCGGGTCAGCTGAAGCGCATTCTCGCGCATCACATCTGCGATTGGCTGGTCCCGACGCGGGACATGCTGACCGACCGCGGCATGATGGGTGATGGCGTCATCGACCTGAAGGGCATAAGACGGATGGTGGAAGGCGCCGGTTTTCACGGCGCGCAGGAGGTCGAGATATTCTCGGCGGAGAACTGGTGGAAACGCCCCGCCGACGAGGTGATCCGCACCTGCGTCGAGCGCTTTCACGACTGCTGCCGGATCTGATTTGGCAGAACAACATATTCGTTTCCGCACGCATGAAGGAGGATCATCCGATGGAGAAACGCCGCTTCGCACTGATAGGCACCGGAAATCGCGGAACGACCATGTGGGGCAAGGAATTGCTGGCCGGTTGGCGCGAGCATGTGGATCTGGTGGCGATCGTCGATACCAATTCGCTGCGCGCCGAACGCGCCCGCACCATGATCGGCAGCAACGCTCCGATCTACGAGAATATCGACGCCATGCTCGCCGAGCATGAGGTCGACATGGTCATCGTCTGCACGCCTGATTATACGCATGACGACATCGTGGTGCGCGCGTTGGAGGCGGGCATCGACGTCATCACCGAAAAGCCGATGACGACAGAAGTCGGCAAGATCCGCCGCATCCTCGATGCCGAAAAACGCAGCGGCAAGCGCGTCGACGTCTCCTTCAACTATCGCTATGCGCCGACGGCCGCCAAAATCAAGGAGCTGCTCTCCTCAGGCGAGATCGGCCGCGTCACCTCCGTCGATTTCCACTGGTACCTCGACACGAAACACGGCGCCGATTATTTCCGCCGCTGGCACGCCTATACGGAAAATTCCGGCAGCCTCTTCGTCCACAAGGCGACGCACCATTTCGATTTGCTCAACTGGTATCTCGACAGCGACCCCGAGGCCGTCACCTCCTTCGCCGACCTGCAGAACTATGGCCGCAAGGGCCCGTTCCGCGGCCCGCGCTGCAAGCTCTGTCCGCACTCAGGCGAGTGCGATTACTACCTCGACCTCGAGACCGATCCCTTCCTCGATGCGCTCTATGAAGACCCCTCCGAGATCGACGGCTATTTCCGCGATGGCTGCGTCTATCGCGAGGATATCGATATTCCCGACACCATGGTCGTCAGCCTGCGCTACAGGAACAACGTCCACGTCTCCTATTCGCTGAACACGTTCCAGCCGATCGAAGGCCACCACATCGCCTTCAACGGCACCGAGGGGCGGATCGAGCTGCGCCAGTTCGAAAAGCAGCCCTGGGAAACGCCGGATGAGGATACGATCCTCCTGATCCGCAACTTTCCGAAGGGCAGGGAGCCGGTCGAGCGCATCGTCGTGCCGCATTTCTCCGGCGGCCACTATGGCGGCGACGACCGCATGCGCAACATGATCTTCAAGCCCGGCATGGAAGACCGCCTCGGCCAGCGCGCCGGCACCCGCGCCGGCGCCATGTCGGTGCTGACGGGGATCGCGGCGCTGTCGAGCGCGCGCAGCGGCAAGGTGGTCAAGATCGCCGATCTGATGCCGGAGCTCACGAGCGGCGATGCGAGCCCGGGCCTGAAAGCGGGTTGAGGCAAGCCGGGCGACGAAGGCCAGCGCTCGCGTCTCCTCAGGCGCCGACGGCGACCGGTTCTTTCGCGGTCGCAACCTCGATCATCGCAACCCAGTTGCGCGCGATCGCAAGGCCGCTGGCGTCAGCTGCAGCGCCATCCACGGGAGCGAGATCGGGGTGGCGTTTCAGCCAGCCGGGCTCCATGCGCTCGATCGTCGCCTCGAAGCCCGTCTTCCACCCTTCGACCACCGCGCGGCTGGCCTCGAAATGAAATTGCGTGCCATAGGTCGCGCGGCCAAGCCGGAAGGCCTGGTTGCGCACGAGCACGCTGGTCGCAAGCAGGCAGGCGCCTTGAGGCAACGTGAACGTATCGCTGTGCCACTCGAAGGTGGTGAAATCGGCATCGAGACCAGCAAGCAGCGGATCGGCCTTGCCCTCCTCCGTCATCTCGACAGGTTTCCAGCCGAACTCCAGCTGCCGGCCGAGATGGTTTTCCGCGCCATAGGCGCGCGCCAGGATCTGCGACCCCAGGCAGATGCCCATCACCGCCTTGCCCGCCTCGCAAAAGCGCTGCATCAGCCGTGCCAGCGCCGGCAGATAGGGGTAGTTCGCATCGTCAAGCGCATCCTGCTCCCCGCCAAGCACGACAAGCGCGTCGTGCTCGAAGATGCTCTGCGGCAGCCGACCGTCGAGATAGGGCTGGTAGATGTCGAGCGTCGCCTTGGCTTCGGCAAGCGCGATGCCGAGCGAACCCAGCGGCGTGTTCTTCATGTTCTCGATGATGGCAACCCGCATCGGCATCTCCTGTCTTGCTGCAGATTGAGGAAGAACACCAAGCCATCACGCATTGCAATATCCGTTGCGCGGCATCCGGCCACTTCGTAAGCTCGGCGCAACTGGAACGACATGCCCGAAGCCCGACGGAAAGCCCCCATGACCGAGAAAAAAGCCCGCGTGACCATCCTCTACTGCACCCAGTGCAACTGGCTGCTGCGCGCCGGCTGGATGGCGCAGGAACTGCTCCAGACTTTCACCGATAGCCTCCGCGAAGTGGCGCTCATCCCCGGCACCGGTGGCAATTTCGAGATCCGCGTCGATGACGAGCTTGTCTGGGAGCGCAAGCGCGACGGCGGCTTCCCCGGCCCCAAGGAACTGAAGCAGCGCATCCGCGATATCATCGACCCCGATCGCGACCTCGGCCACACCGACCGAGCGTCGAAGGAAAGCTAAGCAGCTCCGGCACGCTCAGCTCGCTCGTGTCTAGTCGTAAGGTGAGTTGCAGGTCTTGTAGATTCCCTCATAGGTCACGAAGCGATCCGTCCTAGGATTGTAGCTGCGATACTGGTTGCGGCACCAATCGACATGGAAGTTGCGATCGGGCGTGTTCGGCCGCGCCGTTCGCGTCTGTGGCTGCGACGGCCTATAGCGCGTCGGCGGCTGCGGGTTGTAATATTGCGGCGCCGGGCCCATTTCGCGCGGGCGGTAATAGGTCGGTCCCGTTGCGGTCGGTGGCCGGTAGTTCGGTTGCACATAGGATGGCGTGAACGATTGCGTCTTGCCGAAGGTGAAGCAGCCGCGAAAATCGCACATGGTCTGCACGCGGATGATATCGCGATTGCCGATATTTTCGGGAGCAGGCGCCATCGGCATGGCCGAAACCTGGCTGAACGGCATCACGGATAGAATCACAACAACCGGAAATTTCTGAAAAACGCGCATCGCACCATCCTTTTCCTTGAATGACATATAGTGCGTCCAAGCTTTCTTGGCACCGCCCGAAATCCCCGAACGCCCAAAAACCCACCTTTCCCGGCCTTGGCCTTAGACTTTTTTGCGTGGTGTCAGAAAAACTTCAAAAACCCTGTTGACACCAACGGGCCACCCCCGTACATGGCTCTCCGTCGCCCAGATGGCGGAATTGGTAGACGCGCCAGCTTCAGGTGCTGGTACCCGAAAGGGTGTGGAGGTTCGAGTCCTCTTCTGGGCACCATTCCATTTTGATCGCTAGCCAGATCAAATGTTTAAGCCTTTCCAAAAAGATGCGCATTGGATACCTTGTAACAAAGGTCAGTAACAATGCGCCTACGATTGGTAAGTCCGATGATCGGGAAAGGCTCGTCAAACGCCTACTTTGTGAAGCGCATACCCGCTGACATTAAGGGTCGGTTGGTGGGGCAAACGCTGCTCGTTCCGGTGGGTGAATCAACCGTCTCTTTCCCCGTTACCACAAGTACGCAGAGCGTTCGCTTCTCCTTAGCTACGTCAGACCCCTCTCTCATTCGGATCAGGCAAGCCCAAGCTCTCACCTATGTGGAAGAATTCTTCGCGAAAGTGCGTGCTGGGCAGCCGGTTGATCTGACGCCACGGCAGATTGCTAGTCTTGTCGGGGAGGCCCACGCCTCCTGGGCACAAGGTCCCGATGCTTCACGCATGCTCACGGTGAACGTAGAAACAGGAGCCGTAGACACCGACCACCTTACAGACCCCGATCTTGTGACAGAATGGGACCAAATGGAGCAGGAGCTTGCCGAGCAGGCGTCCGCAGACCCGGCAGCATTTTTCAGCCAGCCTCCGGGAGGCCAGAAGTTAGAGCAGCTTACCGAACGTATGGGCAGGCTCAAAGGCATCCCTTCGCTATCCGAGCGGTCTGTTGCACACCTCACAGCCAGGATACCCCTAGCGATTGCGGAAGGGATGAAGACAGGAGCCAGGAAGCTCTCTGGCGACTACTCCACCGATGCCAAGCTGTCTGGCTATCCTCTCTGGGAAAGCGCTCCGCAAGCCTCTACGCCGCCCGTGCTCGTGTCTACCGCAAAGGTCTCCCTTATGGGTCTCGTAGAGTCATGGTGGACGGAGGCAAAGGCGGTCGGCAAATCAGAGAGCACTCGGGAGAGCTACACTAACACCTTCAAGGGTTTCAGCTCTTTCTTGGAGCATGACGACGCGACGCGGGTGACCCCGGAAGATGTGGTGGCTTACAAAGACCACCGGCTCACCACGCCTAACCCAAAGACCGGTAAGCCAGTTTCCGCCAAGACCGTAAAGGCAAGCGATTTGACCGCCTTTAAGTCCGTCTTTGACTGGGCCGTGGCAAACCGCAAGCTTCCCTCCAATCCGGCCACAGGTGTCGGCTTGAAGCTGGGCAAGAAGGTGAAGGTCAGGGATCGTGACTTCACGGATGCAGAGGCCAGGGCGCTACTGGCTGCGGCCAATAAGATTCTTGCGGGAAAGGCGAAACCCAATCAGACCGATTTGGCCAAACGCTGGGTGCCTTGGCTTTGTGCATATTCGGGAGCCCGCGTGGGCGAGCTTGTGCAGCTTCGCACCGAAGACTTCAGCCAAGACACTGCCACAGGTGCGTGGGTCATGAGGTTGACGCCCGAGGCTGGCACGGTGAAAGGCAAGGAGTTCCGCTCTGTACCGCTCCATGTCCACCTTATCGAGATGGGCTTCATGGATTTCGTTGAGAAGGCCCCGGGCGGCTACTTGTTCATGACCATCAGGCCCGGCAAGTCGTTCGCGGGGGTCTGGCAAAGCAAGAAGAATCGACTAGCAGAGTTTGCCCGCGAGTATGTCAAAGACCCCAACGTCGCGCCGAACCACGGCTGGCGGCACACCTTTAAGAGTCTTGGCTTCGAAGCGGGCATACAGGAGAAGGTCTTGGATGCCATATGCGGGCATGCACCAACTAGCACGGGGCGAGCCTACGGCAGCGTGAGCTTGAAGACTAAGGTGGATGCCATGGCACTTTTCCCACGCTTCAAATTGCAAGATTAGGGCGAACATCGAAACGCTAGGCTCGGAGGTCTAGAAATGCACTCCAAAGCTCGCCGGGCGGGCATTACCAATCTTTCATTGTGCTTCAAGCAGGAATCACCATATCCGGGAAGCATAAGGGTTGAGGGGTGACCTGTGGCAAAACTGAAGACGGAGCGACATCATTGGTGGCCACGCAGTCTGTCTCAATTTTGGGCCAACGAGCAGGGCTGCGTTCACTGGCTCCGACCCTCCGGTGAGGTCGTGGTCTCGCCCCCTGGCAATTTTGGGATGATTGGAAACGGCCATCATGTGCTTCTCGGAGATCCGGGTCAGCCTACCATTTGGGATAGCAGCTTTGAGGCAGACTTCCAGCGAGCTGACGATAACTTTCCGGCGGTAATTGAGTGGCTGAGAGGTTTGGATCACTGCACGCATGCGGCTGGGACGCAACTTGTCGACCGCTTCATTCCCGCGACGGTGCCGGACGTCGAATTGGCGGTGCTTATGGAGGGTCTGATATCGCTTGCTGTTCGCAGTCCAATGAACAGGGAAGCCGCTGTGGGCGTGGCAGAGTTACTTCGCGGGCCGCTACCGGAGCGGGAGCGTAACCGGCTTATAGCGGTCAATATGAAGAATACCCACCGTGATGCGGTGAAGCAACTTGGAATACGGGGGAAATTTGTTGCGCTCTATTCGCCCGACAAAGAGTTCATTTTTGGTGACGGATTTTATCACACGATTCGCTCCCCGCTGAACGCGACGAGTTCGCCAACCATTCTTGCTCCATTGACGCCGCATCTGGCAGCGCTTTTCGTCCGGCCCATGGCATACACCTCAGATCCGCGTTTTTTCACCCTTGTAGTATCTGCTGAGGAGACCAAAACGCTCAATCATGCAGTGCAGGTATACGCACGGGATAAGCTATTCTATCGGTCGGAGGAGCCGGCGATTGATGACGCGTATACGGAGGGCAAGCACTTGATGTACGACGGGCCAGTGAACCCAATCAACAAGCTCGTTCAATCAATTCCTGGGGTCCAAACTCCAAACAGACATACGTTCGCCTTTTGGTAGAACTTCGGAGGTCTCAATATTTGCGAACACGGCAGCAATCTTCGCGAAAGATGAAGCTTGTAGTTTACAGCCCAAAGTTTCTGATAGGTGGCCAGGTGAGCGATGAGACCAAAGGTGGCGGTTGGACGGACGCCGAACTCAGGGCATGCGTAATTGCTTACCGCGATATGCAGTTGGCAGAGCGTCGCGGGGAGAGAGCAAATAAGACTGCCAATCGGAACGAGGTATTAAATGGCGCTTTGTCGAATCGATCCGGCCCGTCCTACGAATTTCGAATGTCGAATATTTCAGCGGTGCTGGATGACTTGGGCTTGCCCCGATTGGGTGGTTACCCGCCGCGCCGAAACGTTGGACCGGGTATCACAGCAAAGCTCATCTTGATGATCAACGATGTTTGGAGCAGACAGGCAATACCTGAAGCCCCTACAGCCGATCCCAAGAGCCTTCTAGTTAGGGTAAGGGCGGCAAAGGCGAAATTTGCTCAAAGTACTCAAAACTCTCCGCCGCCGATAAACCCACAAAGCGGCGTCAAGGTTTATGGCAACTTTCAGCGTTTCATTCGTGATCCAAATGTCATCGCGTGGGTGCTTGTGAACGCGAAGGGACACTGCGAGTCTTGCGAGACACCAGCGCCATTCATTCGGGAGGACGGCGAGCCCTATCTTGAAGTTCATCATGTTCGACCACTGGGCGAGGGTGGTCCAGACAGTGTGGATAACGCTATTGCGGTGTGTCCAAGTTGCCATCGACGTTTCCACCACGGGGCAGACAGAGGCAGATTTAGGCGAGCAACACTACGAGCAATCAGCCGTCTCGTGGACTACCCGGAGCTTCCGGAGGCAACACGCGACGTACAAAGCGTGATAGAGGGTGGGGAGCCGACATGACGCGTCCCGCAATGAGTATCACAATTCCGGAGAGCGACCGTGCAGAAGCTAGGTGAAAGAGAAAAGCAGGTTGCGCTTCAGGTCGTACTGACCGCCACGCCGTCCCAGAATGCCGCGTTGCGAAACTGGATTGGCGAGCTTCTTATTATTCGTCGCTCGGAGGCGAACACTTTATCCAAAGCGAAGGAAGCTCTTGCGGTCACGGCACGAAGCAAAGTCATTTGGCCGCTCGTCCAATTGATTGCCAAGCAAGCTAAGAAGACAGGTTGGGATGACAGGCCAACCTCTCAGAGATTTGGCATCGGCGGGATGGCCGTTGGCATAGCTCTCTTCGGGGGACAGAGTGCCGGAATAGCTGCGCTAGGCACGGCTGTCGGAGTGCCGCTTTGGGTGGTTCTCGGTGCTGGATTGTGGATTCCGATGATTTACCGGACGGCATTCCGATCAAAAACCGGACACGATTCCGAGAATTAACCGGACGCGATTCCGATTTGATACCGGACAGCTTTTCAACGTAGGCAGTGTCCCTGGGTCAGCAACCTTGGCATGTATTTCCTTTCGAACGTGAGGAGATGGCATGTCGAAGAGACGAAGGCTGACCATGAGACAAATCCGACATTTACTTCGACTGCGATCGGACGGTGTGAGCGTTCGCGACATTGCCGATCTGCTCGGTATCGCCCGCAGCACTGTACAGGACGGGATCGGGCGAGCTGCGACGGCAGGGCTGTCCTGGCCTTTGCCTGCCGATCTGACTGACGACGTCTTGGAAGGCAAACTTTTCGCCAGGCAAGGCACCAAGCAAGGGGTGCGGCGACTACCAGAGCCGGATTGGAGCGTCATTGCGATCGAGCTGAAGAAGCCCGGCGTGACCCTGACGATCCTGTGGGAGGAGTATCGGGCCGTCTATCCGGATGGCTACGGCTTCAGTCGGTTCTGCGACCTGTTCCGCGGCTTTGAACGGCGTCTGACGCCCACGATGCGGCAGGTCCACATTGCTGGCGACAAGGTGTTTGTCGATTATTCCGGCAAGAAGCTGCCTATCGTCGATCGTAAGACCGGCGAGATCCGCGAGGCGGAGATCTTTGTCGGCGTGCTTGGCGCATCGAGTTATGCCTTTGCAGAAGCCACCTGGACCCAGACCCTGCCGGACTGGATCGGCTCGCACGTTCGCATGTTCGCCTTCTTTGGTGGCGTGCCGCGCCTTATCGTTCCGGATAATTTGAAGTCCGGCGTCAACAAGGCGAGCTTCTACGATCCAGAGATCAACCAGAGCTTCGGCAGGATGGCGGCCCATTACGGCGTCGGCGTGCTTCCGGCGCGACCGAAGCGGCCGAAAGACAAGCCAAAAGTCGAGGCCGGCGTACGTTTCGCTCAGAGCTGCATCCTCGGCCGGCTGCGCAATCATACCTTTTTCTCACTGGAGGAAGCTAACGCCGCCATCCGGGATGCCGTCGAGCGGATCAACACGCACGTCATGAAGCGGTTGGGCCAAACCCGCCAGGAGATATTCGAGACCATGGAACGCCCAGCACTCGCGGCTCTCCCGGCAGAGGACTACGAGTACGCCGAATGGAAGCTGGCGCGGGTCTTGACCGACTACCACGTCGAGTTCGAGCGCTATTTCTACTCCGTACCTCATACGCTCATCCGCCAGCAGGTTGATGTCCGGGCCACGAGCCGTACGATCGAGGTCTTTTTCAAGGGCAAGAGGATTGCGACCCACCAACGCCGGTACGGCGGTTCTCGCTACGGAACCAATCCTGACCATATGCCTAGCTCGCACCGGCGCTATGCCGAATGGTCACCTGCAAGGTTCCAGCGCTGGGGTGCTTCCATTGGGCCTCAGACCGAGGGGCTGATCATAGCTATACTGGCCAGCCGTCCTCATCCCGAACAAGGCTTTCGAACCTGCCTTGGCGTGCTGAAGCTCTACCAGGCCATTCCTACGATGCAGGCCGAAGCAGTGTCCGCCCGTGCCGTCGAGATCGGCGGACTGACTTGCAAGAGCATCAGCGCGCTCATCAGCACCTATAAGGCACCACGATATTCCGCCGAACCTGCCGCTGTCGGCGAGCACGCCAATCTTCGCGGCAAAGCCTACTTTCATTAAGGAGACAATCAAGAATGCTGACCAATCCCACTTTAGACACGCTGCGGCAACTCGGCCTTTCCGGGATGGCTTCCGCCTTCCAGGAACTGGAGATTCAACCGGAGGCGAGAAGCCTCGAGCACGGCGAATGGCTCGCGATCCTGCTCGAACGGGAACAGACCTCGCGTCGCCAGAAGCGCTTCGAAGCCAGAGCCCGTGCCGCCAGGCTGCGCCATGACGCCCAGATCGAGAATACCGATTTCCGCGCAGCCCGTGGTCTCGATCGCAACCTCTTTCTCAAGCTTTCCAACTGCGACTGGATCAGACAGCGGCACTCCTTGCTACTGATCGGGCCGGCCGGCGTCGGCAAAAGTTGGTTGGCTTGCGCCCTCGGCCACAAGGCGTGCCGAGAAGATCTTGCCGTCGCCTATCACCGTGTACCACGGCTCTTTGGCGCGCTCGCCCTGGCACGAGGCGACGGTCGTTACGCAAAGATGCTCAAGAGCCTGGCCAAAACCGATCTTCTCATCCTGGACGATTGGGGGCCGGAGAAGCTCAGCGACGAGCAACGACGCGATCTTCTTGAGATTGTCGAGGATCGCTACGAGAAGCGCTCGACCATTGTTACCAGCCAAATCCCCGTGGACCACTGGTACGATATGATTGGAAATCCCACGATCGCAGACGCTGTTTTGGATCGCCTCGTTCACAACGCCTATCGCATCGAACTTTCTGGCGAAAGCCTCCGCAAACATCGAACACTGCATGCCGATGACACAACTCAGGCTTGACCATTCCAATATTCGCCGACAATGATCAACTCAGACCCAGGGACGCTCGGCGCATCCGGCTTCGCTTCACAGACGCGTCCGGTATAATGCTGGAATGAGCGTCCGGTTAAAGATCGGAATTCCTGTCCGGTTTCATTGGAATACGCAGCTGGATCGATGTTCGCGCAGCATTTGTATTCGGAACTGGTGCAATCGGCAGAAAATGTTGAAGCTCGAAATCGTGGGGTAGAGGAGGCCGAGGGGGGCCATCTCAAAACCATCGACCTAGAACGCTCAGAATCCTGAAAGAAGGCGTGCGAGGGAGGTAGATTTGGTTCTGCTAAACTGGGCTGGAGGCCTCAGAGATGCTATCGACGGATGGCCCGACGATTAGTTCAAACTTGCAATAAGGTCTAAAAGCTTCTTGCTGAGATACCCAAGGCCTGTCCCCAGTGCCTCTTCAGTCTTTGTTGTCGCGGCTTTCTGTGCGACCTCTTGGGCAACAAGGGCGGTCTTCTTCAGAAGACCGGGCTCGACCATGGGAGCCCTAAGCATTGCAAGTGTGGTCTCCAAAATAGCGATCAGCTGTGCCCGCTCAATCTCAGTCAACGCAGCGTGATCTTCGGGTAGGTTGTTGCTCTTGGCTCGCAGCACCGCTTCTTCAAGCAGCTCAGACACAGCCGTGATGATCTCCTTGGCGCGTGATCCTCGCTTCACGAAGACCCACTGCTCTGTCCAGACCTGGATGGGCTGAGGGGGATTCGCGGAGGCTACTTTAAGGAATCTACCATCTAGGTTCCTATCCTGCGACGCAACATTACCGTGGACACCCTCTAATTTCCGAAGGTAGCCTTGGGCATGGGAGAGCACGGCTATCATCACGGGTCCTCTAACCCTTGCATCAATATCCTTCAACTCGGGCGCCAATGATGGGTTGATACCAAGTTCATCAAATGCGCCGTTCACCGCCAACTTTGCGAAGACGGATGCGGCCTCAGGGATATACGACATGGGCATAAATCCCTCGTCGACCTTCGCGGCCTTAAGTCTGCTGAGGCTTCGCTGTATGCCAAGCTGCATCTCTTGGATTTCTTCAAGGGAGAAGCTGTGATGGATCAATCTGGTACCATGAGTGACGCGGGTTGTGGGTGGCAGAAGCGTGACATATCGAAGTTGAGCCGACAAGATGCGAGAGTAGGGCTGTGGATGTAACGACCTTCATCTTCCCTTTGCCTCGTTGTTAGCCCTCTGAAGCTGGAAAGGCTGGGATCAGCAACAGAAGTCATCCCTGTAAGGCGTCCCTAGTGGTCCATAGTGGGGAGTTATTTGGCGAGGGAATTGGAATTGCCTTCTCGACCACCAAGAGCGGCCGACCGGCCCGCAAGGCGCTAACTTTTTCCATTGTAGCGGCTGCAAAATTCTTTTTACTCGCGGCCGTCATTATACCGTCGTGCATCGGCAAGGCGGCCACGCCGTTTCGGGCAAGCTCCAGCAATATGCCCACCAAGATGTCGCTTTCCAGGGCCATCAACTCAAACCCGACGTTGGTGTCAAAGAACAAGCTTATCGCGGGATGAGCCAGCATAGCGGCAGCTTTAAATCGCTCCATACTCCAGCCCGAAGGCAGTGCACCCTTCGCGCCTAAGGGCAAGCGACGCGCTTCGGCATTTCGAAAGAACAAAGAGACCATAAGCGACTTGACGGTCGTCCGGTGTCCTTCAAGGCCCGGAATTGTGTAGAGATCGCCAATTGGTGGCTCTGCTCCGCAGCGGATGTAGGCGAGTTGCAAAAACATCGAGGCGAAATCCAGGTCGACTACTGGCTCGCCTCCAATCGTAAGCAAGTGGCGTCGATCCTTCGGGAGCCCCTCCCAGAAGCCGCCGTACAATCTGCCGTGACGATCAAACTTTTGGGCGTCTTCGGGCCGATCGATGCGGAACTTGCGGACAAGGCGGATGGGGCCGGTGCCGTATCCATCAAGGCGTATGTCGGCGTCATTGAGGGTTTGGTTGATCGCCCGCATTTCGGCTCTCATTGCATCCGCTTCCCGACAGTCCTCATAGTCCACCGGAGTTTTGTGGCCGCTCCTTCTGCTTCCCGCCCAAAGTTCGATCGTTTCGCCACCTTCTAGATGGCCAACATCGGCAAGCGATATGGCATACTCGACAATGAGTTTTTGGAAGGTCTGCGTTGGGACAATGATCGTTCGCCGCTCCTTGAAGATTGCCTCATTGATCGCAACAAGGCCCGCCGCGCTTGCTTCGTCAATTACGAGTCTGAGAATGTCGGTGCTGAAATCTCTACGGTTGTAACGGGTAAGCTTCCCGTTTCCCAAGGGCACTGCCAAGCCTTCGTATCGCGAGGGCGTAAGAGTGGCCATCACGAGGTTAGCCACCAGCGTCTCGGTGCAAGCCATCCGCCGCAATTCGGCATCGGCTCTGTGTTTTCTTCCAGGTGTGATGAGAGGGGGCCCGACTAATTCGAAGACCCGTCTGGAAAATGCAATGAGGTTGTCACCATCGGCGGTCAGCCAGGGATCGTAGTGCAAGACGTGGGGCATCGCCTCTTGGTCTGCCGCGCTCTTTGAAAGCAAAATGTGCTCCAACATGTGCGTCCCCACCCCCGCTAGGTAATCAAACGGCGGTGAGGACTTTGCGTTGTATCAGGACGCTTTAGAGGCAACCGGATGGGATGGGTGCGGCCCGAACCGCTCGGTGCGCATTGCGATTATCTCGGGTACGGCAGCACTGGCTAGCTCATCGCACGCCTTCTCCAGCGTGTCCCCAATCTTTCTTAAGACGTGTCCGGACGAACGAGGATAGGCGTGAAGTTCGGTGTGCCTGATATCTTCAGAGTAGGGATCCCAAACGTCCCACTTCCGGTGCGTGCCGCTTGCGAGCCGGTGGACAGCCTTTGCTGCTTGCACAATGCGAAACTCGCGGGTTCGGTGACTACCAAAATCGTCCTCGATCAGAGCCGTCACCGCAAGGTAAATGCAAATTAGGCGTCTAGTCGAAATATTCGCTGCTCGCAGCCGCCCTAGTGCAATTCCTGCCCGATATGCTGCTGACCGGCCTCGAAGACGCATCGCGGGTTCTGTTCGAGTTGCTCCCGCCATTATGTGCTCAAGTTGCCAGTATGCGCCGCGATAGATGGGGCTATCTCCGTGCTCTTTTATCCAGCGCTCGGCACACCTAATGTATGGCCGCAAATCGGAGGCCCTGTAGGTTGCGTGCCAGTAAGAGCCATGTCTCGATTTGAGTTGGATATGGTATCGGCAGTAGTATTGAGCTAGCCCTCGCCCTTCGGATTTCTCAGCGAGCCTGGAGCATCCGGGGATTAAGCATTTGATTCCTTCAGCGATATTTGATGAGGATTGCGGACCAAGGGCCGCCTCGCGGCGACCCCATCGTTTACTCGAAAGGTTCATGCTGCTCTCCCGAACGGGGAGACAACTGGATAACCCCGAACCTCTTCAAGGAGTTCGTCAGCTAGGCAAAGTTCCTCGTAAGCTGTCGGAAATCGTGCACTAAGCAGCAAGCCCCTCTCTTTGACTATCTTGTCAATTTGCCTCAGCGCCGCATGATCTTTCAGCAGCGTTTTTTCATCAGCTTTGAGGTAGCGTCGAACTTCTCTGTCCTCGGCGGACCGAGAAAGCTCATCTACTATGTGCTTGGCTTTGGAAAGTAGTTCTACGGCTGAGCCGTTCGGCAAGACTGGGAGCACTTCAAGGAGTGCCGGACAAATTGCCTTGGTCTGGTCTCCTTCGAGCCATTCATTGCGACTGCTACCGCAGCCAATCACTTCGTTCTCTTCGCTCAACAGGCGGCTTGCAAAACTGCAGCTATTATTGCCCGGAGTCCTGTGGTGGTTCGTTACCACTAACAGTCTGCTTAAGCGCGATCCAGATTGGAACGCATTGGGGCTAAGCGTGAAGCTCACGCCGACCCCATAGGGTGTTCATTCGAATAACCTCTTCTAGTCGCCAACACCGTTGTTGGCAGGTGCTGATTACCACAGAGCGTCAAGAATATCGAGAAAAATCTGGCAGGTAGACGGGATGTGGCCGTACCTGCTAGAAAAGTTGCGAGCGCAGACGCGGCGCTCCGGGGCGTGGAAACCCTGAACTCGGCGGTATGGTCCCCACCGGAAGGGAGATCGATCCTTGACCTTCTCTAGGTCGGGGAGCCTGTGGCGTATGTCCAGGTTCACCGAACTAAAGGCTTCAGGGACCGACCGAGTCGGTTTTCCAACTCCCCGATCAAGGGGTCATGGAGGCTATGCTTGCGGGGGCGGACCGCAGGCCAATGCCTCAGGGGAAGCCGATGATGAGAGACAGTTCTACCCTACGTAAGTCAGATGCATTTTCCGAGGACACACCTAGCAAACAGCATGCCCGAGCGAGCTTATCCCCCGTGGCAATAGTCGCCCTAAGTAGCCTCGGCGCTTTCGTAGCTTTGGCCCTAATACTCAACTTCACCCGCTACGGATCAGTTGGCAGGTATCAGTTTGTTGGGTCAGCGAGTGGCCAAATGGTCGTCCGAATGGACACTACGACTGGGGAGCTCTCTGCTTGCTTTGGGTTCGGCCTAAAGCCAGCGCAATGCTTTCCATGGGCCCATAGTAACAGAGACTTCAAATCGTCAGAGAACTAGTTAGCTCGCCGGTTCTCTTATTTTCTTCGCCAATCTAGCTAACGTTGAAGTGGATACACCCGTAGCGCCCACGATGCTTGCCCAGGTCTGTCCACCCCTCAGCATTGCAGTAAGGGCAGCATTGCGTTTCTCATCTTCAGGACGTCCCTTGTAGGCCCCCTTCGCTTTGGCCTTGGCGATGCCTTGTGCTTGCCGCCTCCGTCTATCCTCGTAATCCTTGCGGGCTATCGCTGCGAGCATATCCAACATCATGCCATTTACCGCATCCAGCATACGGGCTGAGAACTCATCGCTCCCCGCCTGGATAAGCTGGTGTGAGGTTGGAAGGTCTAGGGCCACGACACGAACACGCTTGGCGGCGATCTCCGATTTGAGTTTTGTCCAGTCGTCGGCATTGAGGCGGCTTAGGCGATCCACCTGCTCTACAAGCAGAACATCACCAGCTTGGCAATCTGCGAGGAGCCGGAACAACTCAGGCCGCTGCAAAGATGCCCCGCTTTCGTTCTCAAGATAGGTGGCTGCGATCTTCAGGCCCCGCTCGTCAACAAAGCGTTGGAGGGCTGCCTTTGCTCGGCTGGCGTCTTGCTCCTTGGTGGAGGCGCGGAGATATGCCCGGATAAACATGTCGAAAGCTCCTCGCTTCGTTTTACATGCTTCGATATTTCATGCTTCGCTTTAAGTTGTCAAATGTATTTATCAAAGCGGTGTTTCGGTGGGAGAGGAGCGATTCGGTTTGGGCATACCCAAATAAGAGCGACTTTCGTGGACTAGGCTGTCAAATAGAACGTTGTTAATGTACGCGGCCATGCGGGAGATGTGCTGTGATTCAAAGACTTCTGAAGATTGCCGTTGTTATATCAGCGCTTATTCCATACGCTGCTCACGCGGGCTACGTGGGAAACTTTGCTGCCTGGAAAACGGCCAGCCTTGAGCTTCAAGGGACATATTTGCAAGGCGTGATGGATGGGTGGCTGCAGTCCTATGATCGCGGCGAAGCGTCGTGGATTACCGCTCAGCGCAAGGGGCTGAACAAATGCCTCTCGCTACAGAAGATCACTGCCACCATGCTTATCGATATTGTGAACTTGCATTACCAGGCACACAACGAGGATTGGAGAGTACCCCCTGCAGTAGTTCTGAAACATACAATCCAAGGCGTTTGCCTAGCCGATATCAACAGCGAGCGTGTCGAGCTGGGGCTCAGCCCATGGGATCGGAAAGCCGATAGAATCTCTAAAGATGCACCCTAGGAATGCGCATAGACGAAATGATTCCCATAAACTGGCAGCGAGCCACGCTTCTGATCACAGGTGGTTAGCTAGCCGAACATCCGCGCCGTGTTCCTGAGGAAGGGCACGGGGGGAATCCTCGTGGCCGCTACTACGAGATTACGTCTCGAATGAGCGACCCCGTTTGTAGTCGATGGAGATCGCCCGTCGTCTAACTCGGGGTCGATCCGAACGGACTGATGAGGCGTCGGTATCAAGAGTTGATATTATACTTCTGTGAGGCTATCCGGTGATTGCAGATCCGAGACTGAAAAGCGCTTGGTCTATTGAAACTCGAAAGACGCTGAATCTAGACACACGCCGAAGAAACCTTCTCCAGAAACGGCTTCAGCCGCCAGTAGCCAGCGCGAGAGTGTTCTATCTCAACCTCGATCTGCTTTTCCGCTTCCGTTTCAATATGAGCTAGATTTCTAAGTTCATAGAGGCGCTTGATGTCGTCGGAATATTCCGCCGGAACAAAGCCGATCCGGACGGCGCAATCTACCTTGTCTTTGAACGCAATGCTCGTCTTTGGCGTTTTGGTGTCCCTGAGAACACAAGTGTAAATCTGCTCGTCGTCCAATGTGATCTTTGTTTTTTTTCCGAGGGCGTCCATTTTCTTGAAAGCTTTATGGGTCGAAATGGCAAGCAAATCCGGATGATCCTCGTACTTGCTCCAGAGCAAATAGGTAATGACAGCTTCGTAAATCGCCGCATATTGCATGATCTGAAATTTTACGAAGGCGTGCACTTCATCACCGTCAGCCTTCAAAGCCTCCATTAGCTTCGCAACATACCTGCCAGAGTAAAAAGCCCTTCCTAGCTTTTGGCGAAGTTCAACATCATCAATGAAGTGGAACTGGTCGATGTGCCAGCGGAGATCCCCGGGCAAGTCCTTGACACAGTATGCCCGAACGGATGTTCGAATTTCAGAGCTCAATGGCATATCGTCACCTTTCTCGCATTGGCCAGCAGAGATCGGGAGCTTTACCCTTCCAAAATGAACAATCTGTTGAATCGAACGCCATGGAATCTCGGCGCTAATTTCCATCAAAGGGTACGTGGTGACTTTTCGCGGTCACTGCACCTGGATCGCCTCTCAGATACGGGGTCCGCCTTTTTTGTCGCAATACACGCGTGACGTTTATTTTAATTTTACGCTCTTCGTGCCAAATATGAACCAATCGAGGAGAATAACATGAGCGTGCCCGTCCATAGCGAGGAGCCGGAAGTAGATATTGAGGCCGATCTGCCGTTAGAAGGCAACTTCGTGGAACAGGCCGAATATATTCCTGAGAATATTTTCACCGCGCTCAGTGCCGACCACCCGGATGAGGAGACCATCATTAGGCGCCTGTCGGCGGGGGGAGCGAAATTGCTTGTGGGTCCTCGCGGCTGCGGCAAAACAACGCTGATGCTTAAGACTTATTATGGCTTGCTTCGAAAAGCTTCACAAACTTTCGGCGTCTACGTTAACTTCAAGCTGTCTCTAAAGCTTGAGCCGCTCTACGTAAATACACCGAATGCAACATACTGGTTCCGGCTGTGGTTGAACCTAAAGATATATGAAGGTGTCCACTCGGCTCTTGAGCTTGCTCAGCGATTTTCCTTGCCCAAAACCTTGCCCAGCCGTCAAGTCATAGAGAGTCTGCTGGCATCGATCGAAGCAGGCAAAGTGGAGCAAGCACGCGACCTCGAACAATACACGATGGATGGTCTCAGCCGGAGTATCGGTGCTGTTCTAGAGGAGAACGGTCTCTCAAGATGCGTTCTACTTTTGGATGACGCCGCGCACGCATTCTCATCGAGTCAACAAGAAGATTTCTTCGAATTTTTCCGGCAAATCAAAAGTCGTGAGATCTCGCCAAAAGCGGCAATTTATCCCGGGATCACCACTCACTCACCGACCTTCCACGTAGGGCACGATGCTGAGCAAATTGACGTCTGGATAAGGCCAGACCAGAGCGGCTACGTGGACTTCATGCGATCCCTCGCCACCAAGCGATTCAATGGGAACCTGCCTTCGAGCCTCGCCAATACGCCGCTGGCCGTGGACTTTCTGGCGTTCGCTGCTTTTGGGAATCCGCGGTCATTCTTGAACATGCTTCGCACGATTTATCATGACGAGATGAAGATAACGACAGCATCTGCCGCCGTAGATCGGAGGAAGCTTCTCGACATCTCTAAACAGACCCGCGAGCTGTCCCACAACGTTTACGACTCCTTGACGGCCAAAGTACCTGCTTACCGGGAATTCATCGAAACCGGACGTGATTTTTACCAGGGCATATTGGCTAGAATCAAAGACTTCAATCGGGGCAAGGAAGACGATGAACAAGCGCTGGAAGTGGCCTTGAAAAAGCCGATCACAGGCGAAATCGCGAAGATCCTGAGCTTCTTTCAGTATGCCGGCCTACTTTTGCCAGCTGGAGAAAACAGCCGAGGCGTGAAGGGATCATTCGAGCTGTATTTCGTCCATTTTGGGGACCTTATTACAGATAACGCAATTATCGGAAGGCGAACGAAGTCGATCCCCGCTTTTGTGAAGGCTTTCTCGGCCCAAACTCATCAGGCCTGGCCTCGCGTCACACCCGAAAGCTTAATCAGAAAACCGAAGGAAGTCTCCTTCCGGCTGGTCCTACCTCATTGCCAGGTTTGCGGCGCGGAGCGCGCGAGTGAGCACGCGAAATTTTGTCACAGTTGCGGCTCTCAGCTTAAAGCCACTTCCTTGTATGACAGCTTGACCAACCAGGATATCTCGGTTCTGCCTCTGAGCCGGAAAATGGTTTCACGTATCAAGGCGCATTCAAACATTCGAACAATCAAAGATATTCTTATCGACAGCGACCGCCTTAAACTCAGAGGAATTCCGCAAATCGGTCCTGCGCGTGCGAGGCGTATCGCGACGTATGCTGAGGAGTATGTAGCCTAAAATGGACTTGGCAGACTATGCAAACATATCACCGCCCTCAGCTGCGATCGGCGCGATAACCTCCTATATCAAAGAAACGGACAACGTCACTCCGATTGACCACTATCGCAGGACGGTCAAAAGATTGCTCAACTACGGAACGTCTGACCATCTTGATGGGAACGATTTTATCGGACGACTTCTTCTGATCGGTCTCGTGTCTGCTGCTGAAGGGTACGTCAGAACTGCTCTCTCAAGCTGCATGGAGGTGTGCCCGCTAGCCCAAACAAATGCTGCTGCGAAAACAATAAATCTCGGCGGCCTTCTCTGGCATGGTCGGGATGGCTTCAGCAAAAGTGCCTTTGAGCACGCGTCCTTTGCATCAAAAGATGAACTTACTAAAGCTTGCTCTGGCTATCTTGGCTTCAAGCTGGAAGACAACAAGTTCAAAACCCTGTTAGATGAGTTCGACTCAGTCTGCCAACTTCGGCATGGAATCGTGCATGCTGATGGTTTTCTTCCAGGGAGGAACGCGGTCCAACTCGGTATCCCTAAAGCGCAGAAGGCAGCTATAATTGTTGTTCGCTATAAACAGCTTCAGGAGGTGGCAGCAGTGATCAACACGCTCATTTACACTCTTAACCGTGAGCTGTTTGCGGAGATGTGTAAGAGATGGGCTATTGACTGGAGAAAACGCGCCGACTGGGTCCCCGGCCAAGAGAAAGCACGCTTCACTCAACTATGGCGGATCTTCCATTCTGGTGACGAGCGAGCGCTACGCAAGGGCAAATCAAAGATCACATTGCAACGCTGTTTGGTAGAAACAAAATCCCTATACGGGATATAAAGCCGAGGCCTTCCATTACGTATGGCTGCACCGGGCCAGCAGCGCCAACTTCGTCAGAACTTCTCAGCCTTCTTAATCCAACACTGCAGCTGATATCGCAAGCCCACAGCTTGGTTCAGCCTTGGCCCGAGAGTGTTCTTCCGTTCACCATCATTGTGGCTCGAAGTATATCTCTTCTAGCGGTTCAGCCAGTCTGTCGACGTTCAGCTTCACGTCTGTCGACGTTCAGCTTCACCAGCATCCCACAGTGGCTCCACGCGAATCGCTATTCGAGGTTGCTGGCGTGTCGTTTCGACCACGAGGTCAGGCGACTCAACTCGCTACTCTGGATGTTGCGTCCTATGAAACGATTAGAATGGCCCGGTGGCGCAGCCAAAATGGCAAGCCTAGATGGACAGCGTAAGCAGTTTAACAAGGGTCTGTAACATAACTTGCTTGTCCTCTGAAATAATGTAATAAAAGCAACGTGAAGGGGGCCGAAATGCGCAGTCCTCTTCTGGGCACCATTCCATTTTTGAGAAACGTAGATTTCTCAATTATTTCAAGACTTAGCAAGTATCTTCGATACGCTTTCCGGTTCACCGGAAGCCCTCACGGGGCTTGTCTTGAAATGCGCAAAGCGCCTTCCAAATGACGCCTGGGAATATCCCTGATACACCCTAAGTCAGCAAAAAATGCTCCTCACACATTAGCGCCGACGTTTGCGTGCCTCGCGCTGATCTCGCAGACGACGCCGAGAATGATGGCTGCGAAGATATATAGGAAAACGTTGCCGGAAAGAGCCTCGCCAGTCGTCGCCGTTCCCAGATAGCGGCGCGAAAATGCCGCATTCGTTTCCATGTCAGGGGTGTTGAAGGCAATCAATAATGCCGCCGAAACGCGGATGAGGCCAAACCAGAAAATGAGGTGGGCGACAATTTTTCCAATGCGAGTGAAGAACATGGCTCTGAGTATCCCGATGTTTACATAGCCATACCGCTTTAACTTGCTCATGTGCTCCATTCAAGCGCATAGCGTGTACGTGGGGCCATTCGTTACTGCCTCATCGCAAGTGCCGACGCGCCTATTTCCATGCCTGCCCGCGTAGCCATGTTTTCATGCAACTCTGCCAAGTATTATCGAGCGATCGATCCCTTAGATAAGCCCCAATCTCTTTCCATCGTCTTCGAATGATGCTTAGGTCGCTCCGCTGGGAGGCGACGATATTCATCGATAGTATTCGAGGGACCGGGTGCTGCATGACGAACGTGACGTCTTCTTCCGACAATGGCCGCCGCATCACGCTGAGGGTCGATCTGACGGGCGTGCTCGCCTGTCTGTTGATGGCCGTCATCATTGCCTGCGCCGTCATGAGCTATGGCACCGGGCATCGGATCGACGACGTGGTGCAGCCGGTCGGGCCAAAGGCGACGCAGCAGCAGGCGGTCGATGGCGATGTCGCCAATGGCGGCTAGCAATCCCGCGTGCGGGGTGGCCGTTCTGTCCTCCGTTTGATCATCACCATCTGAGATAACGACGGCCGAGTGCTGCGCCGATGGCGGTCACGAGCGCAATCGCGATCGTGTACCAGGTGGCAACAAAGAGCGGGCTGTCGTCGATGCAATGCCAGGCATAGAGCGCCGAGGCGATCGCGCTGGCGGCAAGCCCAGCTGCGGCGCCCGCAAGCGCCGGCTGTCGTGGCGCACCGGCGCGCAGCGCCAGGATGAAACCTAGAAGCGGCGCGATCGACAGAAGCGGGATGAGCATCAGGCAGTAAGCCGCATTGTGCCCCATCATCTGCGGCTCCCAAAGCTCTCGCGGCAGCACCTGGAGCTCGATCAGGACGGCGGCCGCAAGCATGCCTGTCGGCGCCAGCAGCGCCCACGTGAGGGCGCTGACCGGCACGTCAGGGCGACCGATGCGAAACACGATCGTCGATGCGAGAATGGCGAGCACCAGCATCAAGCTCACCTTGAAGAGCACGCGGGTGGTCCCCATCATGCTTGCAATGTCGTGGCGGATGCCGATCGCGAACACCAGGATCAGCGCCGAAGCGACGATGCCCGCGACAAGCGCCGTCTTCAGCGCGCGCCCCAGCCGCATCCGCACGGGCGTATCCTCGGTCAGCAGGCTGATCAGCTCATTCGTCTTCAACACGTCCACTCCGATCGTCCGTCTCGCCGCGATAAAAGCCGGCAAGTTTCTTAAGCGCCCGATGCAGCGAAACGCGCACCGCACCCTCGCTCATCTTCAATCGCTCCGCCGTTTCCCGGATGCCCGCGCCACCGATCGAGATCGAGCGAACGATGTCGCGCTGCGGATCCTTCAGCCTTTCCAAAAGGTGGATGGCATCGAGCCGGTCCATCGCATCTGTTGTTTGGTCGTCGCTTGCGACCGTTTCCATCACATCCTCGATCGGCACGCTCACATGCCGTCCGCGCCGGCGCAGGCTGTCGATCAGCTTGTTGCGCACGATGGCCGACAGCCACGGGCCGATCGGCCGCGCCGGGTCCCAGGTGCCGCGCTTCAGGTGCACCGCAAGCAGCACTTCCTGCACCACGTCTTCCGCCTCGCTTGCCGGCGCGCCGAACTGCTCGCAACGCCGCCGCGCCATGGCGCGCAGATGCGGCGTCACCGCCAGAAGAAAGCGCTGATAGGCCTGCACGTCGCCATCAAGCGCGCGGCGCATCCAGTCTGCCCATTCCTCTTCACGCGCCGAATACTTCACCCGACATCATCCTCTACGAACGGGCACATGCAATTGTTACCGAACCTTGGAAATATTTCGCCGACCTCGCAAGGCCGCATCGCTTAAAAAAGCGTCGGCGACGAGTATCGAATTCCGTGAGGAAGGGAAAGAGCCGATCAGCGGACGGGCTGGTAATGGCCGCGCAAAGGAACCTGGCTGCCCGTGGAAATCACGCCGTCTCGATCACACACATAAACCGTCATCGGCATGCCGCCGGAGCGGAAGATCTCGTCGTAGCGCCTGCGCACAAACTGCGTCTCGGTGCGGCAGGTCAGTTTAGGCTCCAGCGAAGGGTCGGTAGGCGCCTTGACGCCGGGCAGGTTGGCATAGGGATAGGCCGATTGCACACGCCCCTGGCCGGCGCGCCCCCAGTCGGTCGAAAACGCCGGCGCGGGTAGAACGCCGCTCGACAGCGTCAGCGCCACGAGAACGATTTTTTCGAAATTGCCAAGCCGCATCAATTCCCTCCGGCTGTTTGCCGGTCTCTCTATCAATGCGCTCGATGTAAGCACGCCATTAGAATGCATCAAGCGGAAGCACGCGCCGCTCCCGATATCGTGACCTCATGCGAGCTTAGGCCGGCTTGCGGAAATAGCCGCGAAACGTCGGGTGAGCAAACAGGCTGGCGAGGATGGCAAAGCCCGCGCCGAGGAGGAAGCCGGCGAAGAACCCGCCGATGACGCCGGCAATCAGCAGCGCCGTCTTGCCCGGCCCGTTGGCCTTCAGCGGCGGCTCGGCCTGCGAGATCACCCGCACATTGCTGCGCGACAGGCTCTGCTCCTCGCTGGTCTGGCCGGAGCGCTTCAGCACCGTCTCGTAGATATCGCGCGCCGCGGTCGCCTTGCGCTGCAATTCGTTGAGCTCGACCTGCTTGTCGGAGGTGTTTACCTGCAGCGCCTTTTGAACCGACAGCTCCTTGGAAACCGCGTCCTCGGCCTTCTTCGCCTGCTGGTATTCGCCCTGCGCCGTGCTCGCCAGCCGCTGCAGCTCGCCGCGGATCTGGTCGGATATGCTTTTCAGCGAGGAACGCGCCGCCTGCAGGCGCGGATGGCGCGTGCCCATCTGGCTCTCGAGGCTGCTCACCATGGCGGCCTGCGTCGAATATTGCTGGCGAAGCGTGGCAAGCGCCGTCGAAACGCCGCCGCCCTGCGATGTGCCGCCGACCACGTCCTCGAAACGCAGGTTGGCGGCAGCATCGGCGCGCGCCTTGGCCTGGATCGTCTTGTCCTGCGCGGTCACCAGCAGCGTGTTGAGCGAGGCCAGACGCTGGTCGGAGATCAGTCCGTTCTGCGTCGAGGCCATGTCGTTGTCGGCACGGTAGGTCTCCACCGCCTGCTCAGCCTCCTGCACCTTCTGGCGAAGGTCGGTCAGGCGGTTGTCGAGCGTGGTCGAGGTATCCTGGTAGAGGCCCGAGCTTGCGCCGTCTTCTTCCTGCAGGAAGGAGGCCACGACCTGGTTGGCGAGGCGCGCGGATTTCTCGGCGTTCTTCGTGGTGACGTCCATGGAGACCACATAGGTGGAGCTCTGGCGGGTGATGACGAGCGCCTTCTGCAGCGCGCTGACGACTGCGGCGCTATCGGCCCGGCCGGCGTTGAATTCCGGATCCTGGTCGAGCTTCATCGCATCGGCCACGCGTCGCATCACGTTGCCGGAGCTCAGGATCTGCACTTGGCTGTCGATCATCGCCGAGATCATCTCAGGCGAGGGCCCGGAGGCCTGCGTGCTGGGATCGTTGAGGCCAATCTGGCGCGGGTCGAAATAGAGCGTGGTGTTGGCCGTGAATTTCTGCGTCGACATCGGCAGCACGACGGCGCCGACAACCGCGCCGAGCACGGAGAGACCGAGAATGAGGAGGCGCTTGCTCCAGATCGCCTGGATCGCTGAGCGTGTGTCGAGTAGCGGTCCGCTTTGCTCTGGCACGTGGACGACGGCGGGCGCGATCACGGGTGCAGCGACGGTCTCCGTCACCGGCGTCGTAAGCGGCGCTGGTGACGCCTCGCGCGCGACGGTGCTGGCGGATCGAGGCGAAGCGTCGGCGCTCGGCTGGATCGGGTTGTCGCGCTCGGTCGTCCGCGCGGGCTCGGCGGCCGGCGGCGGTGTAGGTCTCGATCGGCTCTGCGGTTGCGTGTCTTGCGGGGCGGGGTCTTTGATCAGCGAGGCAGGCGCGGGCTTGGCGGGCACGAAGTCGGACGGGCGCAGCACCGGTCCGGGCGTGCCGGTCCGGTTGGGCTCGGTGTTCGGCGGCTCATAGCTGCGCCATTGCGGCAGCCGGCCAACCTTGTTCCTGTCAAACTGGTTCATGCGCGCGCTCGTTGCTCGCCTCTAAAATACTGGCGACGTGGGCTCGACTTTAGAAATCCTTAGCTAACGGACCGTTAAGATGCCGGGACAAGCAATGACACCAACGACCAGCCGAACCCGGAAGCGGTATCAAATGAGCGACAAATCCTCCCTCCGGCGGCGCCTCGCGGCGGCCGTCCTGGCAACGATCTTGCTCCAGGCCGGTGGCGCCAGCGCGCAGGGCACATGCCTGCAGGGCATCAACCTCTCCGGTGCCGAATTCGGCGAGCGTGGCGGCGAGGTTTTCAAGGCCTATGCCTATCCCTCCGAGGAAACCATCGCCTATTTCGCCAAGAAGGGCTTCAACACCGTGCGCCTTCCCTTCCTCTGGGAGCGCCTGCAGCCCGAACTCGGAAAGCCGCTCGACGAGGCCGAGTTGCAGCGGCTGAGGGACGTGGTCGAGCTTTTGCGCAAGCAGCACCTGACCATCATTCTCGATCCTCATAACTATGCTCACTATGACAAGGTGATGATCGGCACGCCGCCGGTGACTGACACCGCCTTCGCGGAATTCTGGGCGCGGCTGGCGATTGAATTCTCCAATCAAGAAGATGTGATCTTCGGCCTGATGAACGAGCCTTACGACATCGGCGCCGATGCATGGCTGAAGGCGGCCAATGCGGCGATCCGCACGATCCGCGCGACGGGGGCGAACAATCTGATCCTCGTTCCCGGCACCCGCTTCACCGGCGCCCATTCCTGGCAGGCGGATGCGCCGGGCGGCGCCAACGGTACGGTCATGCTTGGCGTTCGCGACCCGCGCAAGAACTACGCCTATGAGGTTCACCAGTATTTCGACCAGGATTCGTCCGGCATGCACGCAGAGTGCAGCGGCAACGACAGCGCGCTCAATGCGGTGACTGCAATGACCGACTGGGCGAAGAAGAACAACACGCGCGTCTTCCTCGGCGAGTTCGGCGTATCGCAGGACAAGGCCTGCGTGGCGGGCCTCGGTCGCGTGCTGAACCACATGCAGGCAAACCCGGATGTTTGGCTCGGCTGGACCTATTGGGTGGCGGGCGATTGGTGGCCGGAGACCGAGACGCTGAACGTCCAGCCGCGCAACGGCAAGGATCGCCAACAGATGACCGCGCTGGAAAACGCGATCAAAGCGCCGCCCGCCGACAAGGCCAAGTGCAAGACGCTGGTGGATTGAGGCTATGGCAGGCAAGGGCACGACCGCCAAGGAGCCGATCGATTACAGCATCCTTGCTGTCAGCGTGCTCGGCGTGACCTACAACGCCATCCTTGCCTTCATCAATCACAACATCATGCCGCTGACACCAACCGCCGTGGTGCTGAGCGAAATCCTGATCCTCGCCTACAGCTTCGGCTACATCTTGAAGAAGGGAATATTCGAGGAGGATATCATTCCTCTCGGCTATCTCCTCGCGACGATCGTGCTGACTGTCTACGTGATGGTCATCAACAAGGCCGGCTATATCGATCATCTGCGCAACGTCCTGATCATCTTCGCCTTCACCGTGCTCGGCCGCTGGAGCAACGAGCGAACGCTGCGGCTCGCCTTCAAGATCTGCTGCCTCACGGTTCTGGCCGTGCTCGTTTGCGAGATTATCTCGACGCCGGCCTATGTGGCGCTCGTCCATCCGGCCGAATATTTCCAGAACACCCGCGGCGTGCCCCCCGCCACCTATAGCGACTCCGGCCTGTTTCGCGGCGCGCTCGGCTTCGAAGGGCGGTTTTCGTTCGGCCTGATCGATCACCGCTCCTCCTCGATCTTTCTCGAACAGGTGTCGCTCGCCAATTTCTGCGGCGTCATGGTCATCTATCTCGTAAGCTTCGCCAATCGCATCACGCTGTTCGATCGCCTGATCTTCGTCACCACGATCGTGCTCATCCTGGTGACCAACGACACCCGCACCATGCTGATCTTCGCCATCGTCAGCGCCGCCGGCTATGTCATCTATCCCTTCATTCCGAAGATCTTCAATTTCCTGATGATGCCTGGCATCGTCATGGTCGGCTTCATCATTCATGCCTTCAAGCCGAACGCCCATGACGACGACTTCGTCGGCCGCATCAGCGGCACGATCAGAAACATCATCGCCATGGATCTGCCGGCAACGATGGGGCTTGAACTCGACAAGGCCACCACCTTCGTCGACAGCGGCTACGTCTACATCACCTACGGCGCCACCGTCTTCGGCCTCATCCTCTTCTGGCTCTTCGTCTCCTTCTATCCGGCCGGCCAGACGCCGAACCAGAAGCGGCTTTGCCATTCCCTGTCGCTCTTCATGTTCCTGAACCTGATGATCGGCTCGACCGCGATCTTTTCCATGAAGACCGCCGGCCTCGGCTGGCTCCTCGTCGGCTTCCTCAAATTCAACGAGGGCACCACGGCCACGGCGGGGATGCGCGGTTCCACGACGCAAAGTGAACGGACTCCGATAGGAAACGCCGTAAGCTGACGGTCGATGGGATGTTGCTGCCATTGAGGCCGCTCTTCTCGATAAACTTGGTGCAGCGGCGTGAGCGTCGTGCTTGATCGGCCATGTCGCTTTGATCTAAGCAGGCTCGACGGTCGCCCCAGACTAACGCTTAAAAGGCCGACGCCTAAACAAGGCCGACGCTTGAACAAGGAATATGACGCATGACGCAATATGTATTAACGGTAGCCTGCAAATCGACACGCGGCATCGTGGCGGCGATTTCGACCTATCTGGCCGATAAGGGCTGCAATATCATCGACAGCTCGCAGTTCGATGACCTGTCGACCGGCATGTTCTTCACCCGCGTCAGCTTCATCTCCGAAGAAGGTGCGACGCTGTCTGCGATCCGCGAAGGCTTCCAGCCGATCGCCGAGAGATTCGAGATGACAGCCGAGATCCACGATGGCGACCAGCGCATGAAGGTGCTGTTGATGGTCTCGCGCTTCGGTCACTGCCTGAACGACCTGCTCTACCGCTGGAAGATCGGCGCCCTGCCGATCGATATCGTCGGCGTCGTCTCCAACCATTTCGACTATCAGAAGGTGGTGGTCAACCACGACATTCCCTTCCACCACATCAAGGTGACGAAGGAAAACAAGCCGCAGGCCGAAGCGCAGATCATGCAGATCGTCGAATCGACCGGTACGGAACTGATCGTGCTCGCCCGCTACATGCAGGTGCTCTCCGATGCCATGTGCAAGAAGATGTCCGGCCGGATCATCAACATCCACCACTCCTTCCTGCCGTCTTTCAAGGGCGCCAACCCCTACAAGCAGGCCTATGAGCGTGGCGTCAAGCTGATCGGTGCCACCGCGCACTATGTCACCGCCGACCTCGACGAAGGCCCGATTATCGAGCAGGACACGGCGCGCATCACCCATGCGCAGTCGGCCGACGATTACGTTTCGATTGGTCGCGATGTCGAGAGCCAGGTTCTCGCCCGCGCCATCCACGCCCACATCCACCACCGCGTCTTCCTGAACGGCAACCGCACCGTGGTCTTCCCGGCAAGCCCGGGCAGCTATGCCTCCGAGCGCATGGGCTGACACAGCTATCGGGCGTCCTCTAATTACTTGAGATGACGCCCGATCCCTTGCTTGCCGATAGCAAGCTGTCGATTATCTGCTTATTGTGCAGGATCGAATCGTGCGGTGGGGGAATGCCATGACCGATGAAACGCTCGCTCAGCGTCTCGAGCTTCGGCGTCCAGATGTGACGGCCGAGGAAGCCGGAGACATCCTGCAGTCGCGTTACGGTCTGTCGGGCCAGCTCAGCGAACTCGGAAGTCAGCAGGACCGCAACTACCGCGTCGATACCGGCGATCAGACATATGTCCTGAAGATCTGCCACATGATCTACGAGACGATCGAGCTCGAGGCGCAGAATGCCGCGATCCGTCATCTCGCAGGCATCGAGGGCGCGCCGCGCGTGCCCCGCGTGGTCGCCTCCACCGATGGCCAGGACATCGTCGCCGTCGTCGTGCGCGACCAGACCTATCAGGTTCGCCTGCTGGAATATCTCGAAGGCGAGGGCCTCACCAAGCCTTCGTATCTCCCCAAACAATCCGTGGCGGCGCTGGGCGCGCTCTGCGCCAATCTCGCGAAGTCGCTGGCCGATTTCGATCATCCGGGTCTAGACCGCAACCTGCAATGGGACCTGAGACGCGCCGGTCCGGTCGCCGTCCAACTCTTGTCGGCGATCACCGATGGCGCCGCGCGCGACCGTATCGCCAAGAACATGGTCGCCGCCGTTCGTCGCGTGCAGCCCTTCGCGCCGGCACTACGCCTGCAGGCCGTCCACCATGACGTCACCGGCGACAATGTCGTCAGCCGCCGCGACCGCCACGGCCGCCTCATCCCCGATGGCGTCATCGATTTCGGCGATATCATCCGTGGCTGGCTGGTCGGCGATCTCGCCGTCACCTGCGCCTCGCTTCTGCACCAGGCGGGTGGCGATCCCTTCTTCGTGCTCCCCGCCGTCAAGGCCTATCACGAGGTCTATCCGCTCAAGGAAGAGGAGCTCAGGGCGCTCTGGCCATTGGTCGTCGCCCGCGCCGTCATTCTGGTGGCGAGCAGCGAGCAGCAGATCTCCATCGATCCCGAAAACGAATATGTCCGCGCCAACCTCGTGCTCGAGCAGCGCATCTTCGATACCGCCATCGCCGTTCCCTTCGATCTCATGGAAACGGCGATCCTGAAGACGGCGGGCATCGAACTTCCCGCCGTTGCGACCGAACATTGGCATCCGCTGCTGCCCGATCTCGATCTCCAGAACATGCTCTATGTCGACCTCGGCGTCGAAAGCCAGCACTTCGCCGCCGGGAATTGGGGCCAAGGCGATATGGATTGGCGTCTGCTTGCCCGCGCTGCCTCCGAGGCAGATGCCGCCGCCACCCGCTACGGCGAATACAGATTGTCGCGCGCCCGCCTGTTGAGCGCCAGGCCGTCCGCCACCTATGCCCTGCATGCCGATATCTGCCTGGCCGCCGGCAACACGATCGCGGCCCCGTTCTCGGGGCGCATCAGCTGGCAGAACCACCATCTCGTGCTCGAGGGTGCCGATATCAGCCTTCATCTCGACGGTCTCGACCCATCGGTCGAGGATGGCGCCGAGCTCGAGGCTGGTCAGGCGATCGGCGTGGTCTCTGGCGAACAGGGCTCGCTCGGCGGCTTGCGCGTGCAGCTCACGACCTTGAAGGGTGCCGAGCCGCCGCTCTTCTGCACGCCCGCCGAAGTCTTTGCCTGGTCGGCGCTCTGCCCGTCGCCGGCAGCGCTGTTGGGCAAGGCCGTCGAGGCGCCGAAGCCCATCGATGCGGAAATCCTCGCCGTTCGCACGGCCCATTTCGCCGCCGCCCAGAAGCATTATTACGAGACCCCGCCGCGCATCGAGCGCGGTTGGAAGGAGTACATGTTCGATGTCGAGGGCCGCGCCTATCTCGACATGGTCAACAACGTCACCATTCTCGGCCACGGCCATCCGCGCCTGGCCGACGCCGTCGGCGAACAATGGCTGCGGCTGAACACCAATTCGCGCTTTCACTACGCCGCCGTCGCCGATCTCTCCGAGCGGCTGGCAGCCCTCGCGCCCGAAGGGCTCGACACCGTCTTCCTCGTCAACTCCGGTTCGGAGGCCAACGATCTGGCGCTGCGGCTTGCCTGGGCCCACACCGGCGCGCGCAACATGCTGAGCCTGCTTGAGGCCTATCACGGCTGGTCGGTGGCAAGCGACGCCGTCTCCACCTCGATCGCCGACAACCCGCAGGCGCTGACGACGCGGCCCGATTGGGTCCATCCGGTCGCCGCGCCCAACACCTATCGCGGCGAATTCCGAGGCCCGGATTCGACCGGCGACTATCTGCAGAGCGTTGTTGCCGCGCTGGAACTGATCGACGCCAGCGGCGAGCGGCTGGCGGGCTTCATCGCCGAACCGGTCTATGGCAATGCCGGCGGCATCGCGCTGCCGCATGGCTATCTTGCCGCCGTCTATGGCCAGGTGCGCGCCCGCCGCGGCGTCTGCATCGCTGATGAGGTGCAGGTCGGCTATGGCCGGCTCGGCCATCATTTCTGGGGTTTCGAAGAGCAGCAGGTGGTGCCCGATATCATCACCGTCGCCAAGGGCATGGGCAACGGCCACCCGCTCGGCGCCGTCATCACCACGCGGGCGATCGCCGATTCGCTGGAGAAGGAGGGCTATTTCTTCTCCTCGGCCGGCGGCAGCCCGGTCAGCTCCGTCGTCGGCATCACCGTGCTCGACATCATGGCCGACGAGGCGCTGCAGCAGAACGCCCGCGAGATCGGCGATCGGCTGAAGGGTCGGTTGGTGGCGCTGATGGATCACCATCCGCTCATCGGCGCGGTGCATGGCATGGGGCTTTATCTCGGCGTCGAATTCGTCCGCGACCGCGAAACGCTGGAGCCGGCGACCGAGGAGACGGCGGCGATCTGCACGCGCCTGCTCGAACTCGGCGTCATCATGCAGCCGACCGGCGACCACCTCAACGTGCTGAAGATCAAGCCGCCACTCTGCCTTGCCGCCGAAAGCGCCGACTTCTTCGTCGACATGCTGGAAAAGGTGCTGTCCGAGGGCTGGTAAGCGGCCTTACTCGGCCGCTCCGCGGCCTGCCTGGCCATCCAGCCAAGCCACCAGACCGTCCAGCGTCTGTAGCCCATATTCGACGGCGCCGAAACCGATGACGAACTGACGCCGCGCGCGGGTGGGATGCAGCTGGCGCATGGTCAGCACCGTCTTGCCGTCGGTCTGCTCGTCGAAGGTCACGGTGACCCTGAAACGATCCGGGTCCTCGGGGTCGGGTGTCCCGTAGTCCATGACGATCCGCTCGTTCGGCACGATCTCGAGAAAGCGCATGAGATTGGGGAAGCGCTGCTCCCGGCCTTCGAACATCCCCACCATATCGAACCGCCACACGCCGCCTTCGCGGATATCGGCCTCGATGCTCTCGATCGCAAGTCCTGTAGGACCATACCATTGCGCCAAAGCATTGGGGTCCATCCACGCCGCGAAGACCCTGTGGCGGGGATGGTTGATGACCTTCACCAGCACGATTTCGCGGTCCAGCGACCAGCTGCCAAACGGATCTGCCATGTTCTTCAATCTCCTCCCACTTCATCTTGCGTATTGTCGAGATAGGTCTCCAGGCGATCCAGTCGCTGGCTCCAGCGCAGGCGCTCGGATGCCATCCAGTCCGCGGCCTCGTCGAAGCGCGCCTGCACCAGGCGGCACCAGCGGCTGCGGCCGCGTTTTTCGCTGGCGATCAGCCCGCAATCCTCGAGCACCTTCAGATGCTGGACGAAGGAGGGCAGGGCCATGTCGAAGGGCTCCGCCAGGATGCTGACCGATACCTCGCCCTCGGCCAGCCGCGAGACCACCGCGCGGCGCGTGGGGTCGCTGAGAGCGTGAAAGGCGAGGTCGAGCGGGGTCGAGTGATAGGGCATGTCGTTTTTTACGGCAGGCCGAGTTGCGGGTCAATATTAGAAAGGCACTTGCCTTAGTAATCTGATCTGATACAAAGGTAATAGCCTTAGTATTTGACCTGTGAGGAGGATAGCACGATGGCAGTCCGTATCGATCTCATGATCTCGCTGGATGGTTTCGCCACGACGACCGACCAGACATCAGAAGTCCCGTTCGGCGAGGATTGGCCACGGCTCGTGGGCGCTTACATGGCCACGCGGACTTTTCGCGAGCGCGTATTCAAGGACACCAGCGGCAGCGGCACCACCGGCCTCGACGATGACTATGCGCGGGCCTATTTCGAGAATATAGGCGCCGAGATCATGGGTGCCGGCATGTTCGGCCTGCACAATTTTCCCGATGATCCGGACTGGCGCGGATGGTGGGGCGACGAGCCGCCCTTCGGTTGCCCGGTCTTCGTCCTCACGCACAGGGAGCGCCCGTCGATCGAGATGGCCGGGGGCACGACGTTCCATTTCATCAGCGCCAACCCCGTCGATGCGCTGGCGCAGGCGACGAAGGCTGCCAACGGCAAGGATGTGCGCGTCGGCGGAGGGGCGACGGTCGCACGCGATTTCCTGAAAGCCGGTCTCGTCGATCAGCTTCACGTCGCGATCACGCCGATCCTTTTGGGTCGCGGCATCCGCCTCTGGGATGATTTGCGTGGCCTCGAAGCGGGTTACACGGTCAAATCCGAAACCGCGCCCAGCGGCACGATCCACCTGACTTTCAAGCGTTAATCGCCCTCTGGTGCCCGTTAACCATTTCGGTCATTTCGAGGCTTACAGACTTTTAATCAAAAGCCCATTGCCGGAATCAGACGCACTCCCTATCTCTGGCTGCGAGCGACAGAGAGTTCCGTATCGTCATACCAAGTGCACAAAGACCTGCTAATGGTCTTCTCGTGAATTCGGCTTTGGCGGAATGATATTTTCCTAATCGCCGACATTTTGACACGTTTCGGAATATGTTTCCGACAGTCCGTTATGTATTATCTACAAATAAAGTAGATTATACGGAACGCCAACCGCCGGTCCCGGCATGCCCGGGGCCCGAAGCAAGCACGACGCAGAAGAAAGGAATGAGACATGAACGACTTTGAAATTCTTGCCACGCTCCTGATGCGCCCGGTGCTTGGCAATGACCGTCCGGGCGCTCTCTCCCGCCCGAACTGTCGAATGTGACCTTCGTCCCCCCCTTAAACGGTAAAAGACAAGTCAATTCGCCATCGCCGACGCACTCCGCGCGGCAGGAGTTCTATGCATGAAAAAAGAAGTTATCGAATACGCAGGCGTGCCTGTTGGCATCGTCATTCCGGATGAAAACCGGCTGAAATTCATCGCCGTGAAGTATCACGTCCACGATCTCGACGAGCAGCACTTCAGCTCGCCGGCCGAGGTCAAGCACGCGATCCACGACCTGATGACCCGCCGTCATCCCAAACCCATCCATGCCTGAGGGCATGGTTCGATGCCGGCTTGAAACGACCGGGCGAAAACAATTCGAGGATATCTGACCGGTCCCGCCTATAGCGGGGCCGGTCTTGTTTTTTGGCCTCCCATATCGTCCTATCGCCTCCTGCTGATCGCCCATCTGCGAAAAGCCCACTGACGAATAGGACGCAGCACTTGCTCAATCTGCTCACCGATATCGAAGGCCTCTCCGTCGGCCACGCCACCGATCTTGGCCTCGGCTCCGGCGTCACCGCCATCGTTTTCGATCGGCCGGCGGTGGCCTCCGGCGTCGTGCTCGGCGGTGCGCCCGGCGGCCGTGACACCGCGCTGCTCGATCCGTCCATGACCGTGACCGAGGTCGATGCCTTCGTGCTGTCAGGCGGCTCCGCCTTCGGGCTTGATGCCGCCGGCGGTGTCCAGGCCGGCCTGCGCGCCATGGGCCGCGGCTTTCCTGTTGGAAACCAGCGGGTGCCCATCGTCCCGCAGGCGATCCTGATGGACCTCCTGAATGGCGGCAACAAGGATTGGGGCCTGCAATCACCCTATCGCGAACTCGGCTATGAAGCCTTCCGCGCCGCCGGCAAGGGTTCGTTCGCGCTCGGCACCGTGGGCGCCGGCACCGGCGCCACCACGGCAACCTTCAAGGGCGGCCTCGGCTCGGCCAGCGCCCGCTCGTCGGCTGGCCACACGATCGCCGCCATCGTCGCCGTCAATGCGCTGGGTTCCGCCACGGTGGGCGAGGGACCGCATTTCTGGTCGGCGCCTTTCGAACAAAACAATGAATTTGGCGGCCTCGGCCTGCCGCAGGCAATCGACGCGCGCGATACCGCCATGCGCCTCAAGGGCATGAACACCACCGCCACAACCATCGGCGCCATCGTCACCGACGCGGTGTTGACCAAAGCCGAAGCCCATCGCCTTGCTGTCATGGGCCATGACGGCTTCGCCCGGGCGCTGTTGCCCGCGCATCTGCCGCTCGATGGCGACACCATCTTCTCCGCCGCCACTGGCGCCAGGCCGCTGGGTAGCCTGCCCGAATTCCTGGAACTCTGCCACCTCGCCACGCTTGTGATGGCCCGCGCCATCGCCCGCGGCGTCTATGAGGCGACGGCCCTTCCGGTGGAAGGCGCCCAGCCGGCATGGCGGGACCGCTATGCCGATCGCCTGTGATGGATTAGAGGATGGCATTGGTCCGAATGCGGAGACGGTGAGATGCAGATACGCGCCCTGATGTATTTCGACGAACTGGTCCGCACCAATTCGATGCGCCAGGCCGCCGAAAACCTGAACGTCGCGCCAACAGCGATCAGCCGGCAGATCGAGAACCTCGAATATCATTTTGGCGCGCCGCTGGTGGAGCGCAGCGCCCGTGGCGTCAAGCTGACGGCCGCCGGCGAGCTGCTCGCCGCCCGCGCCGGCCGCACCCTGCGCGAGCTCGATCATGTCGGCCAGCTGATCGAGGACCTGAAGGGCCTGCAGGCTGGCCGCGTCTCCATCCACGCCAATGGCGCCACCGTCGCCAATCTCCTGGCGCCGGCGCTGGCCGAGTTCAGCCTCAAATATCCCAAGCTGCATTTCGAGGTGACCATCTCCAGCGCCCGCCAGGCCGTCGAGGCGGTCAATGGCGGCGAGGCGGATATCGCCGTCACCCTGTTTGCGCCGGCCGTAGCGGGCACCAAGGTCCGCCTGCGCTCGGAGATCGCCTACGACCTGATCGTCGCGACAGGCCATCCGGCAGCCGAGCGGCTGGAGGTAAGCCTCAGGGATATAGCCGACTATCCATTGGCGCTGCCCGACCAGTCCTTCGGCTTCCGCCAGGCTTTCGACGCGCTGTTTGAGAAGGCCGGGCTGAGCTTCGATGCCGTCTTCGTCACTAGCTCGCTGGAAATGCTGAAGGAACTGGTGCTGAGCGGCGCCGCCGCTACGCTGCTTCCGGCGCTGACGGTGCGCCGCGAGATCGAGGCCGGCCAGCTGCGCGCCGTGCCGTTGGCGCCAAGAAGCGCCATCCGCACCCATGTCGATCTCTGCGTCGCGCCCGATCGCCAGCTATCCTTCGCCGCCTCCAAGCTTCTCGATTTCATCGAGCGCTTCATGCGCGAGCGCGCCGGCGGCCCTGTCGGCAAGGGCTGAGCGGATGCAGCGGCCGCCAACCGACGGTCTTGCACTTGCATCGCCTTGGGCTTGCATCCGGCGGGAAATTCCTGTGTAGCTCTTTCGGCTACACTGAGCACACAAAATCGTCATTGTGTGTGCACAGGCGCAATGACACTCTATCGGCAATCGGCCAGTTGCAGCAAGCGGCGGCCATGAAGGGGACATGATGATCAAGCTTTCGCTCGCGCCCTCCGCGCGTCTCGTTCGTCGTCTTTCGCTTGGGGCCGCCGTCTCGGCCGGCCTGGTGATGCTCAGCCTGACGCCGGCTGAAGCCGCCAAGACCACGCTCAGCCTCGGCATGACCATCGAGCCCACAGGCCTCGACCCGACGATCGCCGCCCCCGTCGCCATCGGCCAGGTCACCTGGCAGAACGTTTTCGAGGGCCTGGTGACGATCGACGAGGCCGGCAAGGTTCAGCCGCAGCTGGCGAAAAGCTGGGAGATCTCGGCCGACGGACTGACCTATACGTTCAAGCTGCGCGACGGCGTGACCTTCCATGACGGGCAGGCCTTCGATTCCGCCTCCGCCAAGTTCGCACTCGACCGCGCCCGCGGCAAGGATTCCGTCAATCCGCAGAAGCGCTTCTTCGCCTCCATCTCTTCTATCGATACGCCCGATGCCGCGACACTGGTGCTGCATCTTTCCGAGCCCACTGGCAGCCTGCTCTACTGGCTCGGCTGGCCGGCCTCCGTCATGGTGGCGCCGAACTCAGCGGCCGACGACAAGACCAAGCCCGTCGGCACCGGCCCCTTCAAGTTCGTCAGTTGGGCCAAGGGCGACAAGGTCGAGTTGGAAAAGAACGCCGGCTATTGGAACAAGGATGTCTCGGTCGCGCTTGACAAGGTCACCTTCCGCTTCATCGCCGATCCGCAGGCGCAGGCAGCGGCGCTGAAATCCGGCGACGTCGACGCCATCCCCGAATTCGCAGCACCCGAGCTGATGACCTCGTTCGATGGTGATGCCAGACTTATGACCAAGATCGGCAACACCGAGCTCAAGGTCGTGGCCGGCATGAACAATGCCGAAAAGCCCTTCAACGACAAGCGCGTGCGCCAGGCCCTGATGATGGCGATCGACCGCAAGACGGTGGTCGAAGGCGCATGGTCCGGCTTGGGCACGCCGATCGGCAGCCACTACACGCCGAATGATCCCGGCTATGTCGACCTGACGGCGAAGCTGCCCTACGATCCCGAAAAGGCCAAGGCCTTGCTGACAGAAGCCGGCTACCCCGATGGCTTCGCCTTCACCATCAAGTCGCCGCAGATGGCCTATGCGCCGCGCAGCGCCGAGGTCATGCAGGCCATGCTCGCCGAAATCGGCGTGACCATGACCATCGAGCCGACCGAATTCCCGGCCAAGTGGGTCCAGGACGTGATGAAGGACCGCGCCTACCAGATGACCATCGTCGCCCATGCCGAGCCGATGGACATCGACATCTATTCCCGCGATCCCTACTACTTCAACTACAAGAACCCTGATTTCAACGCGTTGATGAAGAAGGTCCAGGAAACCACCGATCCGGCCGCGCAGGCCAAGATCTACGCCGAAGCGCAAACCATCCTCGCCGACGACGTCCCCGCGCTGTTCCTCTTCGTCATGCCCAAGCTCGGCGTCTGGGACAAGAAGCTCAAAGGCCTCTGGGAAAACGAGCCGATCCCATCGAACGTGCTCACCAACGTCTCCTGGGACGAGTAGGTGGCGGGAGGGTTTGTGTTGGTGGGAGAGGATGGAGAGGTGAGGGTAATCACCGAGTTTGCGGCCCCCTCATCCGCCTGCCGGCACCTTCTCCCCGTTGGGGCGAAGGGACGTGTGGCGGGCCGCTCGCGCCGACCTCTTCCCTTCTCCCCGATGGGGAGAAGGTGGCCCGAAGGGTCGGATGAGGGGGCTACACGCGCTGAGTCCTTCAAGTACAGCCCCGCCAAGGTTACCCCCCTCTGCCCTGCCGGGCATCTCCCCCACAAGGGGGGAGATCGGCTTGGCTTACCCGGTCGTTCCACTCTCATTGTTTGGCCGAAACCTCACCACTTGCCGATCTCCCCCCTTGTGGGGGAGATGTCCGGCAGGACAGAGGGGGGTATCGCGCCCACCGAGCCTGCGGCCCCCTCATCCGGCTGCCGCCACCTTCTCCCCGCTGGGGAGAAGAGACTCGGGGTTGGCAGCTCGCTCCATCTCCCCTTGCCTCTAAAAGGGACCGCACCTGAGAAGGTCACCATCAGCCGCCCGGCAAAAACCCCAAGAGCCGCCGCATGATCGCCCTCGTGCTCCGTCGCGTCGCCGGCCTCGTACTCACGCTGCTCGTGGTCTCGCTGCTGATCTTCGCCGTCATGGACATGCTGCCCGGCGACCCGGCCTCGATCATGCTCGGCACCTCGGCCTCGCCGGAAACGCTGGCGGCGCTCCGGCACGAACTCGGCCTCGACCGCTCGCTCCTGGTCCGCTACGCCGAGTGGCTGGCCGGCGTCTTCACCGGCGATCTCGGGCGTTCCTACACCTATGGCGTCCCCGTCGCCGGCCTCATTCTCGAGCGCCTCGCCGTCACCCTGCCGCTCGCCCTCATCGCCATCCTGCTCTCCGTCGCCATCGCCATCCCGCTTGGCGTCACCGCAGCCTCCAGGCGCGGCGGTATTGTCGATGCGGTCGCGGCCGTCTTCTCGCAGGTCAGCATCGCCGTGCCCGCCTTCTGGGTGGCGCTGCTGTTGATCATCCTGTTTTCGACGACGCTAGGGCTGATGCCGGCGGGTGGGTTTCCGGGCTGGAGCGCGGGTTTCTGGCCGGCGCTGAAGGCCGTGCTGATGCCGGCGGTCGCCTTAGCCCTGCCGCAGGCGGGCGTGCTCACCCGTGTCACCCGCTCGGCGGTGCTGGACACGCTGCACGAGGATTTCACCCGTACCGCCCGCGCCAAGGGCCTGTCGGCAGCCACCGTGCTCTGGCGCCATTCGGTGCCCAATGCGCTGGTGCCGATCCTCACCATTCTCGGCCTGCAAGCCACCTTCCTGGTGGCCGGCGCCGTGCTGGTCGAGAATGTCTTCAATCTTCCCGGCCTCGGCCGTCTCGCCTATCAGGCGCTGTCGCAGCGCGATATCGTCGTCATGCAGGATGTGGTGCTGTTCTTCGCCGGCCTCGTCATCCTCATGAACTTCCTGGTCGATCTCTCCTATCTCGCGATCGACCCGCGTTTGAGAAAGGGGATCTGAGATGGCGCCCCTGGTCTCGACCGCAGCAAATATCGGCCGCCGCCGCATGCGCGGCGTCAAGCGCGTCAATCTTATCGTCGGCGCCGCGATCGTCGCGTGCCTCGTGGCCATCGCGCTCGTGTCGCTCGTCTGGACGCCGCTGCCGCCGGCGAAGATGCAGATCATCCACAAGCTGCAGCCGCCGCTCGGCTTCGGCCTTCTCGGCACCGATCAGTTGGGCCGCGACGTGCTCTCCATGCTGATGGTCGGCTGCTGGAATTCGCTTTCAACAGCCGTCGTCGCCGTCGCGATCGGCGGCACGCTCGGCACCATCGCCGGCCTTGCCGCGGCTGCCTTTCGCGGCATCTTCGAAACGCTTCTGATGCGCGTCTGCGACGTCATCTTCGCGCTCCCGCCCATCCTCTCGGCGATGATGCTCGGCGCCTTCCTCGGTGGCGGCCGGCTAACGGCGATCGCCGCCATCGCCACATTCCTCATTCCGGTTTTCGCCCGTGTTGCGCTGGCAAGCGCGCTGCAGGCCTGGAGCCGCGATTACGTGCTCGCCGCCCGCGCGCTTGGCAATACGCGGCTGGCGATTTCGCTGCGCCACGTATTGCCCAATATCATGAGCCAGCTCATCGTCCAGGTGACCATCCAGCTTGGCCTCGCGGTGCTCACCGAAGCGGGCCTCAGCTTCCTCGGCCTCGGCCTTGCCCCGCCGGCGCCGAGTTGGGGGCGGATGCTGGCCGATGCGCAGACCTATCTTGCTCTTGCCCCCTGGCTCGCCATCCTCCCCGGCCTCGCCATCGCGCTCTCCGTCCTCGGCTTCAACATGCTGGGCGACGGCCTGCGCGATCTCCTGGATCCCCGTGAGGCCAGTCGCTGATTGAAGACGCCGCTGATTTGATGATGTCATTTTGAAAGACCGCGCCATGACCGAGATCGACCTGAGCATCCGCGACCTGAAGCGGCACTTTGCGACGAAGAGCCTGTCTCCGCTGGAATACTGGCTGGCGCTGGAGCCGCATATCGCCGCCTGGGAGCCGCACATCGCCGCGCTCTATCTCTACGACCCCGACGCCGCCCGTGCCCAGGCCAAAGCCTCGACTGAGCGCTGGGCGAAGGCCGAAACGCTAGGCCCGCTCGATGGCATCCCGGTCACGCTGAAGGAGCTGATATCAACCAAAGGCCAGCCCGTCCCCCTCGGCACCAGGGCCGTGGAGCTGACGCCGGCGCTTGACGACGCGCCCATCGCCGCCCGTATGCGCGAGGATGGCGCCATTATCTTCGCCAAGACCACGTGCCCCGATTACGGCATGCTCTCGTCCGGCCTCTCGAGCTTCCACCCGCTCAGCCGTAATCCGTGGGATGTCAGCCAGAACCCCGGCGGTTCCAGCGCCGGCGCCTCGGCGGCGGCAGCGGCCGGCTATGGCCCGCTCCACATCGGCACCGATATCGGCGGCTCCGTGCGGCTCCCGGCCGGCTGGACCGGCATCTTCGGCTTCAAGCCCAGCCACGGCCGCATCCCCGTCGATCCCTATTATGTCGGCCGCTGCGCCGGGCCGATGACGCGCACGGTCGATGACGCGGCGCTTGCCATGGCGACGCTGTCGCGGCCGGACTGGCGCGACGGTACCAGCCTGCCGCCCAACGATATCGACTGGACCGATCTCGATATCGACCTGTCGGGCATGCGCATCGGCCTGATGCTCGACGCCGGCTGCGGCCTCGATGCCGAGGACGAGGTGAAGGCGGCGGTCGTTGCGGCGGCGAAACAGTTCGAGCGTGCGGGCGCCGTCATCGTGCCTGTCGGCCCGGTGCTGTCGCGGGCGATGCTGGATGGGCTCGACAATTTCTGGCGCGCCCGCTTTTGGGGCGATATCGAGGGGCTGAGCGAGGAGCGCCGGGAAAGCATCCTTCCCTATATCTACGGCTGGGCCAAGGGTGGGGCCGATGTCAGCGGCGTTGCCGCCGTGAAGGGCTTCAACCAGACGATCGAGATGCGCAAGGCCTGCGGCGCGCTGTTCGAGACGGTCGATGCCGTCTTGTCGCCGACCAATCCCATTGTCTCCTATCCGGCCGAATGGGCCTCGCCGACCAACGATCCGGCCCGCCCCTTCGAGCACATCGCTTTCACCGTTCCCTGGAACATGTCGGAGCAGCCGGCCTCGTCGATCAATTGCGGCTTCTCGAGATCCGGCATGCCGATCGGCCTGCAGATCGTCGGCCCCCGTTTCGACGACATGCGCGTTCTGCGGTTGTCCAAAGCCTTCGAAACCTGGTCCGGCGGCGTCACATCGTGGCCGAAGCCACCGGTCAGCTGATCGGTCGACGATAGCCGTTGGGCTGTTCGTAGAGCCAGCCGATGCGCTGGACGGCCTCTTCGAAATTCTCGCGTACCACCGTCATCGTATGGCCGGTCGCATGCAGGATCGTCTCCGCATCCTCCATGATCGCCACATGACCCTTCCAGAACACCAGGTCGCCGCGTCGCAGCTCCTCGCGGGTGATCGGGGTGCCGAGCGCTGACGCCTGCATGTCGGTATCGCGCGGCGCGGCGCGTCCGGTCATCAGCATGGAAAGCTGCACCAGCCCGGAGCAGTCGATCCCGAGTCCCGAGCGTCCGCCCCAGAGATAGGGCGTTTCGACAAAGCGGGCGGCGATATCGACATAATCCGCGCCGTCAAGCGCGCCGATCGGCTGCACATGCTTGGCGAAGATCGCCGTGCCGTCTTCCAGCGTCACATAGTGGTTGCCGCGCGCCTCGGCGGTGCCGGCGACCGCTACGCGGCTGCCCATCGAAAGAATGCTGTTATAGGGTTTGCGCAGCTCCGGCTCGCGATAGAGGAAGGTGCGCTGAACGGTGACGATATGGGTCGGCGCGGGCGCCTTATCGCTCACCGCGCTCTCGGGCAGGTAGCCGACATAATTGTCCGACCGCGCCTTGATCCAGCACCATCCCTCGGCGCGGTCGAGCACGGTCACGTCCTCGCCAAACAAGAGCTCGGTGTCGATACCGACGGTCGCGTCGGGTCGCGGCCGCAGGCCCACGACCGGTACGGTGATGCGCGCCGGCGTCCCGTCGGTAAAGCGCTGCGCCGTGACCTGTCCTTCCAGCCCGCGCTCGGCGAGGTCGTCCCTGAAGGCGTGCAGGCGGCGGTCGAGCGTGGTCATGGTCTTGTCCTCAAAGTCACAGCCGGCGCCCGTGCTCGCGCACGCGGTCGCCCAGTTTTTCCAGGTAAAGCGCGCCGCCCACGGTGCGCTTGATCAGCACGTTGCGCCGGTCGCTGTCATCGCGCACCCGGTCCACCAGCCCCATCTCGCCCATCGTATCGAGCGCCCGGGTGATGACGGGCTTGGTGACGTTGAGCTCGGCGGCCAGTCCGCGCACGGTATGCGGCGGCGGCACGAGATAGATATGCAGCAGGATCGCCATCTGGCGCAATGTCAAATCGCGGTCGTCGTGGCGAACCTGGTCGAGGGATACGCCATGCCAGAGCCCGAGCGCCTGCGATGCGGTCAATTCGATCGGCACGGCCCCTCCCGCATTCGTTACGCCTGCGTTCCATTTTCCGGCACGTATCCTCGCAACGCAATGGGGCGGCTGATCTGCCGCCCCACAGGGTGAATAAAATTTTAACGATCTCGAGGCGCTTTAACGAACGCTCTCGCGGATGTGGTGGTAGAGCGCCCGGATCGCCTGCGCCTCGCCGCCGCCGGGCGAATGCGGCCGCTCCGAAGGCGCCCAGCCGTAAATGTCGAAATGCGCCCAGCTCTTGGCGTGGCTGACGAAGCGCTTGAGGAACAGCGCCGCCGTGATCGCACCCGCCATGCCGCCTGCCGGCGCATTGGTGATGTCGGCGAACTTGGCGCGGATATCCTTCTCGTAGCCGGCATAAAGCGGCAGCCGCCACAGCGGATCGTCGGTCTCGATGCTCGATTCCATCAGGTCGCGCGCGAGATCCGTATCGTCGGTGAAGAAGGGCGGCAGATCGGGCCCGAGCGCCACGCGCGCCGCTCCCGTGAGCGTCGCCATGTCGATCATCAAATCGGGCTCTTCCTCGTCGGCGTAGGCCAGCGCGTCGGCGAGAATGAGCCGACCCTCGGCGTCGGTGTTGTCGATCTGCACCGTCAGGCCCTTGCGGCTCTTGTAGATGTCGCCGGGGCGGAAGGCGTTCGACGAGATCGAGTTCTCGACCACGGGAATGACGACGCGCAGGTCGACCTTCAGCTTGGCGTCCATGATCATCAGCGCGAGGCCCATCACGTTGGCAGCACCCCCCATGTCCTTCTTCATCAGAAGCATCGAGGAGGCGGGCTTGATGTCGAGACCGCCGGTGTCGAAGCACACGCCCTTGCCGACGAGCGTGATCTTGCGATGACCCTTCTTGCCCCAGCGCAGTTCCATCAGGCGCGGCGCGTCGGCGCTGGCGCGGCCGACTGTGTGCACGAGAGGGAAATTATGACGGAGATCGTCGCCCGAGATCACCGAAATCTCCGCTTTATAATGCGCCGCAAGCCCGCGGAATGCCGCTTCCAGCTCGTTCGGGCCCATGTCGTTGGTGGGGGTGTTGATCAGGTCGCGGGCGAGAAACACGCCGGCCAGCTGCCGTTTGATATCGGCAGCATCGGCATCGCGCGGGATCATCAGCGTGCCGGCCGGCTGCTTTTCGGATTTGTAGCGGTCGAAACGGTAGCTCCCGAGGCCGAAGCCGAGCGCCAGCCGGTTGGCCGTCAGCGGCGCCGTCTCGATGTGCCAGTCGCCCGCCGGCAGCGCGCGCGCCAGCTTGCCGGTGATATAGGGCTGTTCCGAAGGATTGGTGCCGAGGCCGAAGAGAGCGCCGCCGAGATAGCCTTCCGCCGTCGGGATCAGCAGCAGCGAGCCGCTTTCCGCCTTGTAGCCCGCCTTCTTCGCCCAATCGAGCGCGATCGGATCGATCGTCCCGGTTTCGATATGCGCCGGCGTGACGGCGAAGATCGGCAGGGTCTGGCCGCCCTTGCTGTTGAAGGGAGTCGGTCTCTCTATGAACTGGAACGGGGGCATTGTTTATCCTTCGGGGGCGTCCGGGAATCGCATTTTAACGTTCCGTTAGGGTTAACAGACTATTGCTTGAGCGTAGATTGCGTCAAAGCCTTTCCCTGTTCCGCTTTTAGGTCAGGCGCCGATTTCTGATTTCAGGAAACCGCGATGGCTGCTTTGGTCGACACCACTTCGAAAAACCGTCTTCTCCAGTGCGCGGCAACCGCGATGCTGGCCCTGATGCTGGCCGGTTGCAACACCACCAAGGACAAGATGACGACGGGCTCCATCCCGGTCGCGCTGAACAAGCCAGTCGAGACGATGAACGATCAGGAAGTGCGCTCCGCCACCGATCGCGTCGGCCAGGCCTACGAGAAGAACCCGCGCGATCCGGTAAACGGCGTCAACTACGCCAATCTCCTGCGCATGCAGGGCAGGGATGCCCAGGCGCTCGCCGTCATGCAGCAGGTGGCGATCGCCAATCCGCAGGATCGCAACGTGCTCGCCGCCTACGGCAAGGCGCAGGCCGCCGCCGGCCAGCTGCAGCAGGCGCTCGATACCATCGGCCGCGCCCAGACGGCCGACCGTCCCGACTGGAAGCTCGTCTCGGCGCAAGGCGCCATCCTCGATCAGCTCGGCCGCTCCAGCGAGGCCCGCCAGCGCTATCGCGACGCGCTCGATCTGCAGCCGGGCGAGCCGTCGATCCTCTCCAATCTCGGCATGTCCTACGTGCTGACCCGCGATCTCAGGACCGCGGAAACCTATCTGCGCCAGGCAGCAAGCCAGCCGACGGCCGATAGCCGCGTGCGCCAGAACCTGGCGCTCGTCGTTGGCCTGCAAGGCCGCTTCCCGGAAGCTGAAAAGATCGCCCGCGGCGAACTCTCGCCGCAGCAGGCCGATGCCAACGTCGCCTATCTCCGCTCGATGATGTCGCAGCAGAATTCCTGGCAGAAGCTCGCGGCCAAGGATGTGGGCGCTGAAGCAAGCAGCGCCAACTGACCAGTCTAACGGCCGCTCAGGCCTGACACGACAAGCTGCAGACCAAGTCCGGCCATCACGGCGCCGGCCGCGCGGTCGATCCACTTCTTCGCGGCGAGATAGATCCGGCGTGGGTGCCGGGCCGAGAAAGCCAGCGCCACGATCGTGTACCACCCGGCCTCGACGGCGAAGACCCCAAGCGGGATCGCCACGAACAATTCCAGCGGAATGGTCTTCGGCAAGAGAGCCGCGAAAATGCTGGCATAGACGACGATCGTCTTCGGATTGCTGACCTGTGTCAGAAACGCTGTCATGAAGCTGCGGCCGACGGCGCGGTTGGCGGCGGTGGTCTCGCCGATCTCAAGCGGTTCGCCGGCGCCGCGCCAAATCCTATAGGCGATATAGGCGAGATAGAGCCCGCCCATGATCTTCAGCGCCAGATAGAGCCATCCGAACTGCGAGAGCAGGGCGGTCAGCCCCGCCAGCGCCAGGATGCTGAACAATACCCCGCCGAGACCCATGCCGGCCGCCGCCGCAAGCCCGTCAACGCGCGAGCGCGACACGGCGATCCTGGAGACGAGAACGAAGCTCGGGCCGGGGCTCATCGCGCCGATCGAGAGCGTTGCGATAATGCTGAGAAAGACGCTGAGTGACGACATGGCGATGGTCCGTGGGTGGGGGTGACGTCGTCGAATGTCACACGGCCCCGCGCGGCGGTCCATCATAAAAATCGGTGATGCTCGGTCGAGCCGCTTAGAACCGGTCGGCGACCTGGATACCGGCCGGGCCGAGAATGACGGCGACCAGAACCGGCAGGAAGAACAGGATCATCGGCACGGTAAGCTTCGGCGGCAGCGCGGCGGCCTTCTTCTCCGCCTCGTTCATCCGCTCGTCGCGGCCTTCCTGGGCAAGGACGCGCAGCGCCTGCGAGACCGGCGTACCGTAGCGATCGGCCTGCATCAGCGCCTGAACCACAGACTGCACGATCGGGATCTGCGTACGCGTGCCGAGATTTTCGAGCGCCACGCGGCGATCCGGCAGGAAGGAGAGCTCGGCCGTCGTCAGCACCATTTCTTCCGCGAGCGGCGGAGAGGCCTCGCCGAGTTCTTCAGACACGCGGCGCATGGCGGCCTCGATGGAGATACCGGATTCCACGCAGATCAGCATCAGGTCGAGCGCATCCGGCCATGCGCGCTTGATCGAATGCTGCCGCTTTTTCATCTTGTTGGAGATGAAGATGTTCGGCGCATAGAAACCGACATAGGCAAAGCAGAGCGTCGCCAGAAAGCGGATTGGCGTCGGCTTGTCGACAAGGTGGTCGAGGCCGAACACCCAGAAGATCGCCAGCGCGAAAAAGCAGAAGGGCAGGAGGAAGCGCGCGACCAGGAACATGTTGAGCGCGTTTTCCGAGCGATAGCCCGCCGCGCGCAGCTTGTTCATCGTGTTCTCGTCGACCAGCGCCTCGCGCAGGTTGAAGCGCTCGACGATCTGGCGAACCGAGCGGTTGTTCTGCGTGCGCAGCGAGGCCTTGCTGCCGGTCGATTCCGCGTTCATGCGCGCGCGTTCGCGGGCGCGCATCTGTTCGCGCTCCGTCGAGACCGCCTTCATGCGCTGGTTGAGATCGCCGCGCTCGAAGAAGGGGATGGCGAGCGTGTAGAGCGTCGCGAACACCGCCAGCGCCACCAGCACCGCGATCAGCATCGAGGGATCGGTCAGGGAACTCGCAAGATCGGACGACATCGCATTGCCTCGGTTAGATATCGAAATTGACCATGTTGCGCATGACGAAGATGCCGATCGACATCCAGACCGCCGAAGCGCCCATGATCAAGTGACCGCGCGGGTCGGTGAACAGCACCATCATGTATTGCGGCGAGGTCATGTAGACGAGCGTCGCGACGATGAACGGCAGCGCGCCGATGATGACGGCGGATGCCTTGGCTTCCATGGAAAGCGCCTTGACCTTGGCCTTCATCTTCTTGCGTTCGCGCAGCACCTTGGAAAGGTTGCCGATCGCTTCGGAGAGATTGCCGCCGGCCTGCGATTGAATGGCGATGACGATCGCAAAGAAGCTCACCTCCTGCAGCGGCATGTGGTTGACCATGCGCGTGCAGGCATCGGGCACGCTGAGGCCGACCTGCTGGGATTCGACCACGCGCCGGAACTCGCCCTTGACCGGCTCCTTGCCCTCGTTGGCGATCAGCCGGATCGAGTCGTTCAGCGGCAGGCCCGATTTGATCGAGCGCACGATGACATCGAGCGCGTTGGGGAATTCGTCGAGGAACTTGTTCTGGCGACGCTTGATCAGGAAGCCGAGGATCCAGCGCGGCAGCCCGAGCCCGGCCACAACAGGCAGTCCAAGCACCACCATGGTGGGGGCGCCGGCCAGAAACGCGACGAACATCAGCACAAGACCGAAAATACCGCTGAACATGTAGAAACGGCCGGGCGTGATCGAGAGGCCGGCCTGCGTCAGCCGCGATTTCAGCGTCAGCTTCTTCTTGGCGTTTTCCTGCTGCCGCTTCTCGAGATCCTTCAGGTTGTCCTGCATCGACTTGCGGCGCTTAGACATTTCCTGGACGCGGTCGCGCGCCGCCTTGACGCTCTGCTTGTCGAGTTCGGCCGATGCCACCCGGCTAACGCGGCTTGCCGCCTTCTTTTCGGTTTCCATCCGCGAGAACAGCAGGCCGTAACACACCGCGCCGGCCGAAATGGCCACGAGCAGCACGATACCCAGCACGATCGGATCGAAACCGAACATAATCTTAATCCTTCGACTTCTCTTCCATTTCGTCGAGCGCCGCGGCGAGCCGCTTCTCTTCGTTGTAATAGCGGGCGCGGTCCCAGAAATTCGGCTTGCCGATGCCGGTCGACTTGTGCCGCCCGATGATCTTTCCGCCCGCGTCTTCGCCTTCGATCTCGTAGCGCATGAGATCCTGGGTGATGATCACGTCGCCTTCCATGCCCATCACCTCGGTGATCTGGGTGATGCGGCGCGAGCCATCGCGAAGACGTGCTGCCTGGACGATGACGTCGACCGAGTTCGAGATAATCTCGCGAACGGTCTTGGCCGGCAGCGAATAGCCGCCCATGGCGATCATCGATTCGATACGGCTGAGGCATTCGCGCGGCGAGTTCGAGTGGATCGTGCCCATCGAGCCGTCGTGGCCGGTGTTCATCGCCTGCAGGAGGTCGAAGACCTCGGGTCCGCGCACTTCGCCGACGATGATGCGTTCCGGGCGCATACGCAGGCAGTTCTTGACGAGATCGCGCATGGTGATCTCGCCTTCGCCTTCGATATTCGGCGGGCGGGTTTCCAGACGCACGACATGCGGCTGCTGCAGCTGCAGTTCGGCCGTGTCCTCGCAGGTGATGACGCGCTCGTCGCGGTCGATGTAGTTGGTCAGGCAGTTGAGCAACGTCGTCTTGCCCGAGCCGGTACCGCCGGAGATGACGATGTTGCAGCGGACGCGGCCGATGATCTGCAACAGCGTCGCACCCTCGGGCGTGATCGCGCCGAAGCGCACCAGCTGGTCGAGCGTCAGCTTGTCCTTCTTGAACTTACGAATGGTGAGCGCCGGCCCGTCGATGGCGAGCGGCGGCGCAATCACGTTGACACGCGAACCGTCGGGAAGGCGGGCGTCGCAGATCGGGCTCGATTCGTCGACGCGGCGACCGACCTGGCTGACGATACGCTGGCAGATCGAGAGCAGCTGCGCGTTGTCGCGGAAGCGCACTTCCGATTCCAGCGTCTTGCCGCCCACTTCGATGAAGGTCTTGCCGGAGCCGTTGACCATGATGTCGGCGATGTCGTCGCGCGCCAGGAGCGGCTCCAGCGGACCGTAGCCGAGAACGTCGTTGCAGATATCGTCGAGCAGTTCTTCTTGCTCGGAGATCGACATCGCGAAGTTCTTGATCGTGATGATATCGTTGACGATATCGCGAATTTCCTCGCGCGCGCTTTCGCCGTCGAGCTTGGCGAGCTGCGACAGGTCGATCGTGTCGATCAGCGCCGAGAAGACCTGTGCCTTGGTGTCGTAATATTCGTCGGTGCGGGCAGGGCGCTTGCGCTGCGGCGTCTGCATCGGCGGCGGCGCCACCTGCTGGCGTGCCTGCTCGCGCTGCGGCTCGACGAAGACGGCCGGCGCCGTCGACGAGGAAGGCGCAGCAACAGGCGGCGGTGGCGCGATCGTGCCGCCCGCCTTGCCAGATCCTTCGTTTCCGCGTTTTCCGAACATGCCTTATTCCACTCCTGGTGGGCTACTTGCGTTTCAGGAGGCCGAGAAGACTGCTCTTCTTCGCCTTCTTGACGGCGATGCGCCCGGTAACGATGTGCGACAGCTGCGAGAAGGTCTCGGCCGTCGGCGATTTAGGGTCCATCTCCGAGATCATTCGACCGCTATTGGCAGCCGTTCCGAACAGGTTGCTGTCGAACGGGATGATGGCGACGGGTTCGCATTCCAGCGGCTCGCAGAAATCCGCCGGGCTGATCTCGGGACGCTTCGGCATGCCCACCTGGTTGAGAACGAGGTGCGGCGGCTTGTCGTTCGGCCGCATCTTGCGCAGGGCGTCGATCAGGTTCTTGGTGTTGCGCAGATTGGCGAGATCCGGCGATGCGCAAATGACCACCTCGTCGGCGGCGCCGAGTACCGAGCGCGTCCATTCGGACCAGGCGTGGGGCACGTCGAGAACGGTCACCGGCGCGCTGCGCTGCAGCACCTCCATGACCGGCTGGAAGGCATGTCCGTCGAAATCATAGGCGCGATCGAGGATGGACGGCGCCGCAAGCAGCGAAAGATGCTCGGAGCATTTCGTCAGCAGGCGGTCGAGGAACATTTCGTCCAGGCGCTCAGGTGCATAGACCGCTTCGGCGATCCCCTGCGTCGGGTCCTGATCGAAGTCGATGTTCGCGGTTCCGTAGGGCAGGTCGAGATCGGCGAGGATCGTCTCGGTCGAAAACAGTCGCGAGATGCCGAAGGCGCAGTTATGCGCGATGGTCGAGGCGCCGACGCCGCCCTTGGCGCCGATGAAGGCGATGCTGCGCCCGAGCGGCTCGGCATCCGGATCGACGAAGATCGTCGCCATCGCCGTCATGATGTCGGCCATGCCGACCGGCTGCACGATATATTCGGAAATGCCGTTGCGGATCAGCTCGCGGTAGAGCGCGATGTCGTTGTGGTAGCCGACGATGATGACCTTGGTCGAGGGGTCGCAGACGGCGGCGAGCGGCGCCAGCTCGTTGAGCAGGCCGGCGCTATTGGCGCGCGTCTCGAGAATGATCAGGTTCGGCGTCGGCGCGCTGGCGAACATGTTGGCCGCGGCCGCTATGCCGCCGCTGGTGATGCGCAGGCTGACCTTCGACATGCGGCGATCGCTGCCGCAGCGCTCCATCACTCGCTGCAGCTCCTCGCTCTCGCAGAAGGCATGCACCGAGATGCGCGGCAGCGGGCGCATGTTTTCCAGCTCGCCCATGCGCATGGCATCTTCGGCCTGCTGGAGGTCGGCGGCGTTTGAAATGTCGTATTCAACCGTGCTCATCGTCAATCCTGGTCTGATCAGAAGCTGCCGGCGGCGGTGCCGCCGACTTCTTCGATCGTGGATGTGCGTTCGCGATATTCCTTGATGGCGGCGTTGCGGCGCGTTGCGTCGATCGGCGTCATGCCGCGCGGCGCGACGAGATCTTCGGGGTTGGCGATCTGTGCCGCGAGGTTGTTCTGCGTCGCGCAGCCGAAATTATAGTAATTCTGGTTGCTGAAGTCGTTGATCATGTCCTTCGGCCACTGGCCGCACTGCGAGGTCATCGCCGTGGTGCCGACGAAGGTGAGGCGGATCGGCGCCGCGTCCTTGGCGTCGAGCGTCACGTAGGAGCTGTTGACGATCTTCGAGCTCGCGATGCCGCGGGCGGAGAGTTCGGCGCGTACCTGGCCGCGCAGCTGGCGGGCGGCGTTGGAGTTCGGCGACCCCTCCGGCGTCAAGAGGTAGACCGGGCCGGTGGCGCGCGAGCCGTAGTTCTGCGCGAAGCCGCGGATCATGTCGCGTTGCGCGGTGTTGAGCCGACGGTCGGTCGAGGCAACCGGAATATCGACCGATTGCTCGGCTTCGGTCACCACGATCGGATGGCGCTGGCGGTAATCGTCAGGAATACCGCCCGTCGTTAGGTCGTCGCGCGAGGCGCAGCCCGAAAGCAGGGCGGCCGCGATTGCGGCGGCCGCGATCAGCGGTGTCGAAAAGCCGCGGTGACGGGCGCTGGTCTTGATCTTGGCCATCGGCGTGTCTCTGTGTTGTGCCATTGCTGATCCCGCTTCGCTCATTTGTAGATGAACCCGATTGAACCGTGGAACTGGGCGTCGGCGACCGGCGTCTTACCGCCGTAGACCTTGTTGACGCGGTTCATGAAGAATGCCGCGCCGTCGTTCTCCGGGCTGAAGTTGTCGTCAGGCCGGTTCAGCTGGTTGCGGGCGACCGGACGCACGAGATAGGGCGTCGCGATGATCACGAGCTCCGTCTCGTCGCGCTCGACCGTGCGCTGGCGAAACAGCGTGCCCAGCAGCGGGATCTTGTTGGCACCAGGCGTTCCGTTCGATGTCTGCGAGACGTTGTCGCGGATGAGACCGGCCAGTGCGATCGAGCCACCGGAAGGAAGCTCGACGGATGTCTCGGCCGAACGGCGTTGGTAAGTTGGTGCCGAGCCGGTAACCGAAGGTGCCGGCTCCGACACGTTGGTTTTGATCTCCAGGCTGATGCGGCCCGAAGACAGGACGACAGGCTTGAAGGCCAGGTTGATACCGTAGTTGTAGGGTACGACGGTGACGTTGCCGTCGTTGTCGGTCGTCGAATAGAGAACCTGGCCGCCGGAGTTGAAGGTTGCCGCCTGTCCGGAAATTGCCGTCAGCGTGGGCTCGGCAAGCGTCTTCACGACCTTTGCCTGTTCCAGCGCGCTCAGATAGGTCGAGATGTCGTACTTGCCGATCGAGTTCTTGAACAGCGCCGCCAGACCGCCGCCGACGGTTGCGGTCGCGGCACTGGCGTTCGGCGCGCCAAGCTGCGCGACGCTGAGGCCGCCGGAGTTGGAGACAAGATTGTCGAAACCGATCTGCTTCAGGATTTCGCGGCGAACTTCGGCGATCGTCACCTTCAGCGTGACCTGATCCTCGCCTTCGATCTGCAGCAGGTTGATCACCTGCGACTGCTGGCGGCTTTCCGCGAACAGCGCCACCGATCCGTCGCCGCCACCCTGGCTGCTGGCGGTCTCCGTGCGCGTCGTCGCCTCGCCGCCCTTCAGGAAGACACCGGCCAGATCAGCGGCCTGTGCTGCGTCCTGCGGCGTGCGAACGGTACCCGTCAGCACGATGTTGTCCGAGACGATCTCGACGTTGATGTTGGAATCGGGAATGAAGCGGCGCAGGTTGTTCTGCAACCCGCTGACGTCGCGCTCGATCGCGATGTCGAGGCTGACGATCTGCTGGCCGTCGGCGCCGAAGATGAAGATGTTGGTCTGCCCGACCGTCTTGCCGAACAGGTAGATGCGCCGCGAGGAGCGCGTCACCGCGTCGGCCATGCTCGGATCGGAAACGAGAATGTCGTGTGCATCGACGGGAAGGTCGATGACGATAGCCTTTTTCAGGCCGAGCTTGAGGGCGCGATGCGCGCCCGGGCCCGTCTGGGTGATATTGACCATGCCGTCGGCGGCGGCCTCAGCCGTGCTGACGCCGACGATGGGGTCGAGGAAGCTGGGCGCGACGCCGGTGTAGCCGATCGTCAGCGACAGGCAGCCTGCCATCAGATGTTTCATGTGCCGTGTTGAGTTGCCCATGTCCGTTTCCTCTACTCGGCTTTCGAAGGCGCGCTGTCGGTGACGATGGCGCCTGACTTGATGACCTGAACGATGGAGCTGCCATTGTCGCCGCTAAGCAGGTAATCGGCGGCCTTGGTGTCCGGCTCGCGGGCGTCGGCGACCGAGCGCAGCGCCAGCGACAGGCGGTCGGCCATCTGCTGGGCAACCGCCAGAACCTTGGTCTGGTCAGGCGTCAGCTCCAGCGTTGCGGTCGTGCCGACCACCGCCTTGGACCCATCGTCCTTTTCCTGAACCTGTTGGTCGATCGCGAGTACGCGCACGTTGTTGAGCACGGTCTCGGTCAGATACTTGTCGCCGTTCTTTTCCTTGCGCACCATGATCAGGTCGACGCGGTCGTTCGGCAGGATGAAGCCGCCGGCGCCGGTTGCGACCGAGATTTCGGTGGCGACCGCGCGCTTGCCCGATGGCAGCAGCGACGACATGATGCGGCTATTGGAATCGGCGATCTTTTCGGCCCGGATCGGCTCACCCTCGAAGATCGGCATGCGCACCACGGCGCCCTGCAGGTCCTTGATGGCTTCCGGCTTGTCGGTTTCGGTGATGAAGCCCTGAACGACCCCGCCTGTCGGCCATGCCATCCAGTGCGCGGACTTGTCGTCGAGCCGCGCGCCGACGGGCAGATTGGCGCTGGAGACCAGAACGTTGACGGTCGGCTCTTTCTCGACCACCTGCTGGACCTGGGTCACGACCGATCCGCGGCCGGCAAGGCTCATCGCCAGAACGCCGGCCAGACCGGCGGCCACAACGGCCACTCCAAGGATCAAAATGCGGGCGGGTTTCATCAGGCGTTCCCCAAGGAATCGAAATATTCGTTCCGGAGAATTGGCTCCAATTGGTGTAATTATAGTTAACGAAAGACTTCGATCTTAGGTTAACGAGCGCTTAAGCGCCTTTATTTCAAGCCTTCCAGCGCGGTCATAAATACCGGCGAAGACGGAAATGCCAGAAAACCGCCGATCGCTATGGCGATACCATAGGGGATCTTCTTGGCCATGAGGATCGAGTTCGGAACCGGAAGGCCGATCGCCAGGATGGTGTCTGCCTGCGTGCGGATCATCATGATGATCAGGGTGACCAGGCCACCGAAAATGCCGACATAGCCGAGAAACTCGACGATAGCGGGGTTAAGGCCGAACCAGAGTGCCGATGCCGTCAGAAGCTTGGCGTCGCCGCCGCCCATGGTGTTGGTTGCGAACAAAACGAAGCAGACGACAAACACGGCAAGCGCGCCGGCGGCATGATTGCCGATCGCGGCAAGCGGCATGCCGGTGAAAACTGCGATGGCGAAGAAAGACACGATGAGGATGATGGAGATCCTGTTCGGGATCGTCATCGTGAACAGATCGGAAAATGCCGCGATTGCGAGGCACAGCGGGAATATCACAAAAACGGAAGCTGCGATCATTCTGCTATCGATCCTTAAGACAAAAGGCCCACCGCGTGTTCGCGTGAGCCCATGTTTAGCGCCAGACCCGTTAAGGTCTGGCGTATATCGTGTCGCCGAGGGCGATATCAGGTCGGCGTCTTGGAAGCGATCGTGCTCGACAGGCCGTTGAACATGAGGTTCAGTTTGTTGCCGAGTGCGGTCGCGCCGGTGATGAGCGCTACGGAAATGAGCGCTGCGATCAGGCCGTATTCAATTGCGGTCGCGCCGGATTCGTCTTTCAGAAAACGGCTCATAAGCTTGGTCATGATAACTCCTAACTCCAGTTGATGTTCAGCACGTCCGCCAACTGTTTGCCGTTGATCGGATGAGCACAACCTAACGAACCGCTCTTTCAATCGGCTTAAAAAAATGGGTTACTAATATGTAAATGAAGGAGCGGTCGGCGTTATGGTAAGTAACCGTTTCAGTAGTTCTTTAGAAATTTAAATATCGTGCGGAAGTTACTGCTGAATAAGGGATTCCTGATGAGCGGGCGCTCGGGGCCGTTACCTGATCCGCTCTCGTGAGCGCGGTTTGCGTCATTACTGTACTGATGAGGGTGCGTTAACGTCTCGTTATGGACAGGGTTGCCCGTGTATTAAGATTTCATGCACCATTTTTTTCTATGCTCCCGGTAAGTTACCGTCGTGATCGTGAGAGAATCCAGATGTCATCGAGCGGCATAAGGCTAGTCCTTGCCAGTGTACTTGCCGCCGCCGCGGCCTGCGCAACTGTCTACGCCCCGGCCTTCGCCCAGCAGCAGCAGATGCTCAGGGTCTATATGGACCAGGCGCGGGTATTGAAGCTCGATCGTCCCGTCAGCAAGGTCATCGTCGGCAATGCCAAGGTGGCGGATGCGACGGTCGCCGACGCAAAGACCATCGTGCTGACAGGCCGCAGCTTCGGCAGCACCAATCTCGTCCTTCTCGATGTGGACGGCAATGCCATTCTCGATCAGAGCATCCTGGTCTCCATCGACGAAGCCAACACGGTGCGCGTGTTCCGCCAGACGGAGCGCACGGTTTTGTCCTGCACGCCGAACTGCGAGCAGCACAGCGACACGACCGCCGCTGCCGGCGCCAGCGCTGGTGCAACTGGTCCCTAATCGAAGCCCTTTTACTTGTTGTTAAATTTCTGAACCGGCTTGAAACGGAAAATCAACGTTCGGCACCTAAAAGTGCATGATCGAAGCTGTGTCGGATGCAGGCCATGACGGAATTGGATCAAACAGCGGAACGGACGGATCGGCGCCAATGCAGGCGGCGGTGGTCCATTGCCGCTTTCAGGCGCTCGCGTGATGGAGCCGCCGCGATCGAATTCGCGCTTCTTGCCATTCCTTACTTCATGGTCGTCTTCGCGATCATCGAGACATTCATAGCCTTTGCGGGCGAAGAGCTCGTGTCCAACGCCGTCGATACGCTGGGCCGCAAGATCCGCACCGGCCAGATCACCGCGACCAATACCGACCGCACCGCCTTTCGTACCGCCTTCTGCAAGGAGATCTCGATCCTGATCACCTGCTCGGCGACGGAGGCGGCAACGCCGAGCAAGCTGTTCGTCGATGTCCAGAAGTTCGCGACCTTCGCCGCCATCCCGACGACCATTCCAACGAAATCGACCGCCGCCTATTCGGACCTCGACACATCGAAACTCCAATACGCGCCAGGCGGCGCCGGCACCATCAACATGGTCCGCGCCTATTACAAGTGGCAGGTCATCGGCGACCTTATCCGTCCCTACATCTCCAATATCAGGCCATCCGACGGTTCCTCGGCCTACTTCCTGATTGTCGCGACTGCCGCGTTCCAGAACGAGCAATACCCGTGATGATGAGGATCCGCAGCGCAATTGCCAGGCTACAGGCCCTCTCTCGGCGCTTCGCGGGTGACCGCGATGGCATGGGCGCCATCGAGTTCGCCATTCTCTTCCCGATCCTCGTCATGCTCTATGTCGGCGCCTTCGAGATCACCATCGGTCTCAGCGTCAGCAAGCGCGCGTCGCGCGCGGCCGCCACGGTGGCGGATATCGTCACGCAGCAGCAGACGGTGACGAAATCCTGGCTCGCGGACATGCCCAATGCCGCGGCCGCGATCTTCGTGCCCTACAATGCCGGAACCACGTTGAGCCTGAAGGTTACAGGCATCCAGATCGACGCGGCCGCCAACCCGACCGTCAAGTGGTCCTGGGCGCAGGACAACAGCCGTCCCTACACGGTCAATTCCGCCGTGACCGTGCCGACCGATCTCAGGAAGGCCAACAGCTTCCTCGTCCGCTCGGAGCTGTCCATACCCTACAAGCTGTTCCTCTTCGCGCCCAATCTCATGCCGAACAACAGCACGCTGACCATCAGCCGCACCTATTATTACCGGCAACGCCAGGGCGACAACGTTCTCTGCAGCGACTGCTGAGCGACACGCGCTGGCGCCCCCATTTGCCATCCTCCCGTCTCCGTTATAAGGCTTGTGACCCGGCGGCCGGCAATCCGGCGCGCCAGCTTTTCAGTGTCGGGTGAAACATGCCGCGTGCCTTTCTATTCGTGATGGATTCCTTCGGCGTCGGTGGCGCGCCGGATGCGGCCGCCTATGGCGACGAGGGGGCGGATACGCTCGGCCATATCGCTGAATTCTGCGCCGCCGGCCTGGGCGACCGCGAAGGCCTGCGATCAGGACCCTTGCAGCTGCCGAACCTGTCAGCGCTCGGCCTCCTGCACCTCGCAAAGGCGGCATCCGGCAAGATCCCCGTCGGCATGCCGATGGCCGAGAAGGTCTATGCCAGCTTCGGCTCGGCCAACGAGGTCTCGCGCGGCAAGGATACGCCGTCGGGCCATTGGGAGATCGCTGGCACGCCCGTCAATTTCGACTGGGGCTATTTCCCGACCGAGGGCGACGCCTTTACGCCCGAATTCGTGGAAGCCTTGTGCCGTGCCGCCGAAGTGCCCGGCATCCTCGGCAATTGCCACGCGTCCGGCACCGACATCATCGCCCGCTACGGCGAGGAACACATCCGCACCGGCAAGCCGATCTGCTACACCTCGTCGGACTCCGTCTTCCAGGTCGCCGCCCACGAGAAACATTTCGGCCTTGAGCGGCTGATGACCTTCTGTTCCATCGCCCGCGCCCTTCTCGATCGTGAAAACATCGGCCGCGTCATCGCCCGCCCCTTCGTCGGCGAAACCAAGGCGAGCTTCGAGCGCACCGGCAATCGCCGCGATTTCTCCGTGCCGCCGCCCGAACCGACGCTGCTCGACAGATTGGTGAAGGAAGGCCGCACGGTCCATGCCGTCGGCAAGGTCGGCGATATCTTCGCCCACCAGGGCGTGTCGCGGGTCGTCAAGGCCAACGGCAATGCGGCGCTGATGGATGCGACGCTCGAAGCCATGGATGTCGCTGAGGATGGCGATCTCGTCTTCACCAATTTCGTCGATTTCGACATGCTCTACGGCCACCGCCGCGACGTGCCGGGCTATGCCGCGGCCCTTGAAGCTTTCGACGCGCGCCTGTCGGAAGTCGGCGGCAAGCTGAAGCCCGGCGATCTCGTCATCATCACCGCCGATCATGGCTGCGACCCGACCTGGCGCGGCACCGATCACACCCGCGAGCGGGTTCCCATCATCGCCTATGGCCCCGGCCATCGCCCGCGCAATCTCGGCATCCGTTCGAGCTACGCCGATATAGGCGAGACCATCGCCCAGCATCTGCGCATCCCCGCCGGCCCGCACGGGAGGAGTTTTCTGTGACGTCACATCTGAAGAAGGTCGAGCTGCACTGTCATCTGGAGGGTGCCGCTCCGCCGGCGCTCACTTTGGCGCAGGCCCGCAAGTACAACATCGACATCAGCGCCTATCTGAAGGACGGCGCCTATGTCTGGCATGATTTCGCAAGCTTCCTCGAGTGCTACGACAAGATCTCCGAGGTTTACAAGACCGACGAGGACTATGCGCTGCTCACCGAAACCTATCTGGCCGAACTCGCCGCCATAGGCACGATCTACAGCGAGCTCATCGTCTCGCCCGATCACGGCAAGCGCATCGGCCTCGGCGCCGATGCCTATATCGAAGGCGTGTGCGAGGGCATCCGCCGCGCCAAGGCGGCATCGGGCATCGAGGCCCGGCTGATCGTCACCGGCGAACGCCACTTCGGCCCCGAAAGCGTCATCGGCGCCGCCGAATATGCCGCAAGCGCCGGCAATCCGCTCATCACGGGCTTCAACCTCGCGGGCGAGGAGCGCATGGGCCGCGTGGCGGATTATGCGCGCGCCTTCGATATCGCCCGCGATGCCGGCCTCGGCCTCACCATCCACGCTGGCGAGGTCTGCGGCGCCTTCAGCGTTACAGACGCGCTGGATGCCGTTCGCCCGGCCCGCATCGGCCATGGCGTGCGTGCCATCGAAGACGCGGACCTCGTCAAGCGGCTGGCCGATCTGGGCACGGTGCTGGAGGTCTGCCCGGGCTCGAACATCGCGCTCAAGGTCTTCCCGGATTTCCGGTCGCACCCGCTGCGGGCGCTGAAGGATGAAGGCGTGCGCGTCACCATCAGCTCCGACGATCCGCCCTTCTTCCACACCTCGCTCGAGCGGGAATACGAGCTCGCTTCCTCCGTCTTCGGCTTCAGCGACGCCGAGATCAATGCGATCACCCGCACCGGCATCGAGGCTGCCTTCGTCGACGAGGCCACGCGTAGCGCGCTTCTGGCCAGGCTCTGATCCGTCCCGATCCGGGTCAGATTGGGGATCCCAGATTGGGGATCATAGGGGCAATTTGCCCTCCGCTCTTGCGGCGGAGACAAATTCCGTGGAAGAAACATGCTATAAGAACAGCTAAAGAAAGGGCTCGGCCATGAACGGCGTAACGGTCATCGATCATCCGCTCGTGCAGCACAAACTCACCATCATGCGGCGCAAGGAAACGTCGACGGGCAGCTTCCGCCGCCTGCTGCGCGAAATCTCCACGCTCCTGTGTTACGAGGTGACGCGCGATCTCGAGCTGACGATGGCAACCATCGAAACGCCGATGCAGACGATGGAATCGCCGATCCTTGAAGGCAAGAAGCTGGTCTTCGTGTCGATCCTGCGCGCCGGCAACGGCCTGCTCGAAGGCATGCTGGAGCTGGTGCCCTCCGCGCGCGTCTCGCATATCGGCATGTACCGCGATCACGACACGCTGCAGCCGGTGGAATACTATTTCAAGGCGCCCGAAGCGCTCGACGAGCGCCTGATGATCGTCGTCGATCCGATGCTCGCGACCGGCAATTCCTCGATCGCCGCCATTCACAAGCTGAAGGAACGCGGCGCGACCAACATCCGCTTCCTCTGCCTGCTCGCGGCCCCCGAGGGCATCAAGAACTTCCAGGAAGCTCATCCCGACGTGAAGATCTACACGGCCTCGATCGACAGCCATCTCAACGAGAAGGGCTATATCATGCCCGGTCTCGGCGATGCCGGCGACCGCATGTACGGCACGAAGTAATTAACGAGCCGTTTACCATTTGAAATGTTACATGGGGCCTGGGCTATGTTTCCAGGCCTTATCTCCTTCCGCCGTTAGCAACTTTTCAGCAATTGTGGCTTAGCTGCTAAAGATACGGCCGCGCATGATGCACGGTTTATACAGGAAGGATTTCTGTTTCCATGCTCTTGCGTACAGTGATATTCGCAAGCATCGCAGCGGTGCTTGCCACACAGGTTCCTTCCTTCATCGGAAGCACGCCTACGCGCCCGGAAGGCCCGATCTCCGCCAATTTCGTCTCCGGCGCGGTCGATCCCACCCCCACGACCGCAATCTCGGGCAATGGCACCAGCATGCGCCTGCAGGCCGATCAGCAGGGCCACTACACCGGCGATTTCCGCATCAATGGCAAGTCGGTCTCTGGCCTGATCGACACCGGCGCGACTTACGTTGCGCTGAACGAGACCATGGCCCGCCGTCTCGGCTATACGGCAAACCAGCTCGATTTCCGCTATTCGGTCAACACCGCCAACGGCCAGACCAAGGCCGCGCATATCATGCTCGACCGTGTCGAGATCGGCGGCATCCGCGTGCGCGATGTCGAGGCTTTCGTCTTGAAGGACGAGGCGCTGTCCTCGACGCTCGTCGGCATGAGCTTCCTGAAGAAGCTCGCCTCCTACGCCGTGGCCGACGGCTCGCTCAGCATGAAGCAGTAATCAGAAGCGCGATGAAATGACCGGTGGCAGCGCGGGCGCGCTGTCGCCGATCACGTAGTTCGCCTGAAGCGCCGCGGCCACTATTTCCGCCGCATCATCGTTCGCCGCATGCACGAAGGCGATCGGGTCGCCGCGCTCGACGCGCGTGCCGAGCGGCAGGATATCGCTGAACCCGACCCGATGGTCGATCCGGTCATCGGGGTGTCGCCGCCCGCCGCCGAGATCGATCAGGCCCATCCCGATATCCCGGCTGTTGCAGGCCGCAAGCCAGCCGCTTTGCTTGGCCACGACAGGCCAGATGGCCGGGGCAGCCGGCAGATAGCTGTCGGGCTTCTCCAGGAGGTCCGACGGCCCGCCCAGCATATGCGCCATGCGCCCGAATATCTCCGCCGCCTTGCCCGATGACAGCGCCACGGCCGCCCGCGCCTCGCCATCCTCTCGCGAGGGTGCGACGCCCGATTGGACGAGCATCTCGGCCGCGAAGGCGAGAACCACGTTCTCCAGCCTTGTGCCGCTCTTCTCGCCCGCGAGGAACGCGATCGCGTTGCGGATTTCCAGCGCGTTTCCCACGGCATCCGCCAGCGGCTGGTTCATGTCGGTGATGACGGCCGACGTCTTCAGTCCCGCGCCATTCGCAACCTCGACCAACGACCGCGCCAGCTGCTCGGCCTCGCCGGACGAGGCCATGAAGGCGCCGTTGCCGACCTTCACGTCGAGCACCAGCGTCTGCAGCCCCGCCGCCAGCTTCTTCGACAGGATCGAGGCGGTGATCAGCGGAATGGAATCGACCGTCGCGGTCACGTCGCGCACTGCGTAGAGCTTGCCGTCTGCCGGCGCCAGCGCTGCCGTCTGGCCGATGATGGCGCAGCCGGCCTCGCGCACCACCTTGCGGAACAGCGCGGCATCAGGGGTAACCGTATAGCCTGGTATGGATTCCAGCTTGTCCAGCGTCCCGCCGGTATGGCCGAGCCCGCGCCCCGAGATCATCGGCACCGCCAGCCCGCAGGCCGAAGCGATCGGCGCCAGCATCAGCGAGACATTGTCGCCGACGCCGCCGGTCGAATGCTTGTCGGCGATCGGCCGGTCGAGATCGCTCCAGTCGAGCATGTCGCCGGAGCGCGCCATCGCCATGGTCAGCGAAACGGTCTCTTCGCGGCGCATCCCCTTGAACCAGACGGCCATGGCAAAGGCGCCGATCTGCCCCTCGGAGAGTTTGCCCGCCGCAAGTGCTGCGATAAACGCCTGGATATCGTCATCGGACAGCACTGCGCCGTCGCGCTTGCGGCGAATGATCTCCTGCGGGATCATCTCAGTAGCTCGCGGCGGTCGCCGGTGCCGATTGCGCGCCCGAAAGCACCGCAAGGATGTCGTCGAGCACGCCCGAAGCGCCGAAGCGGAAGGTCGAGGGCATCGGCCAGTCGGGCGCCATGATCGTCTCGGCGAGGCTCAGATAGAGTGCCGCATCCGCTACCGAGGCAATGCCGCCCGCCGGCTTGAAGCCGACCTTGCGACCGCTCTGGCGAATTGCGCGCAGCATGATGTCGGCTGCCTCAAGCGTCGCGTTGACGGAAACCTTGCCCGTCGAGGTCTTGATGAAGTCGGCGCCCGCCTCGATCGCCAGTTCCGAGGCGCGGCGGATCATCGCCGCATCCTTGATCTCGCCGGTCTCAAGGATGACCTTCAACAGCACCGCCTCGCCGCATTCGGCGCGCACGGCGGCCACCATGTCGGTCACGGCCCGGCCGCTGCCGGCGATGAACTTGCGATAGGGAATGACGAGATCGATCTCGTCGGCACCGTCGGCGATCGCCTCACGCGTCTCGGCCGCCACGTCGGCGACCTCCATGTCGCCCGAGGGGAAGTTGACGACGGTGGCGATCTTCACAGGATGGCCGCTGCCGAGGATCGAGCGCGCATGCGCCACGAAGCGCGGCCAGATGCAGATCGCCGCGCTGTTGCCGTAGGGCGTCTGCGCGCGTGCGCACAAGGCCTCGATCTGCGCTTCCGTGCAGTCGTCCTTGAGGTTGGTGAGATCAAGCAACGACAGCGCCACGGCCGCCGTTTCCTTCAGCGAGTGATTGCTCATGCGTCATTTCCTCCAGCCGCGATCATCTCTTTCAGGATGGCGGCAAGACGGGCACCGCCGATGGGCGCCATCTCCTTGGTTTCGTCGTGGCTCAGTTCCGAACCGGTCATTCCGGCCCCATAGTTGGTGATAACGGAAGCAGCCGCAACCCTCATGTCGAGCATTCGGGCGATGATGACTTCAGGCACGGTCGACATGCCAACAGCATCTGCGCCGAGAATGCGCGCCATGCGGATCTCCGCCGGCGTCTCGAAGCTCGGGCCGGAGAACCACATGTAGACGCCCTCAGAAAGTGCCGTCCCCGTCGTCTCCGCCGCCCGCCGCATCGCGTCAGCAAGCCCGGTGTCATAGGCATTGGTCATGCCCACGAAGCGGCGGTCGCTCTCCTCGCCGATCAGCGGGTTGATGCCGGAATAGTTGATGTGGTCGGTGATCTGCATGACCGATCCGGGCGCCAGATCCTCGCGCAGCGATCCCGCCGAGTTCGTCAGGATCAGCGCCTCGACGCCGAGCGCCTTCAACACCTCGATCGGCCGCCGCATGGCGTTGGCGTCGCCCTTTTCGTAGAAATGCACGCGGCCCGACAGCATGATCACAGGCACGCCGCGAAGCGTGCCGGCCACCACCTCGCCGGCATGGCCGGAAACCGCGCTGACGGGAAAGCCCGGAACATCCTGATAGGGTATGCGAACCGCATCCTTGAGCTCCGCCACCAGCGAGCCAAGCCCGGAGCCGAGGATCACGCCATAGCGCGGCGAAAGCCCGCCGAGCCGCGATTTCAGCAGGTCGAGCGCCGCCTGCATCAGAGTTCGGTCTCGAAGCTGAAGGGCAGCAGTTCGTCCATGGTCATGGTCTTCTGCACGCCGGCTTCGTCGCAGAGATAGATCCGCGTTTCCTTGGAGGCGAATTCCGAGATCTTCTGCCGGCAGCCGCCGCATGGCGGGCAGAGCGGCAGCTTCTCGGCGATCACGGCCATCTCGACGATCTTCTTCGCCCCGCCCATGATCATGGCGCTGATTGCCGTCGGCTCCGCGCACCAGCCCTGGGGAAACGAGAGGTTCTCGATGTTGGCGCCGGTATAGACCTTGCCGTCCTCGGCGCGGATCGCAGCACCGACGGGGAACTTGGAGTAGGGCGCGTGGGCGAATGCCATGGCGCCGCGGGCGGCTTCGAAGAGGTCGTGGGACATGGTCTTAGCGCTCCTTGACATAGGGTGTGCCGCCGGCCTTCGGCGGAATGGCTTTGCCGATGAAGCCCGCGAGCAGCACGCAGGTGAGGATATAGGGCAGGGCCTGGAAGATCTGCACCGGCACTTCGCCGATGCCAGGGATCGGTTTGCCCTGCATGAAGTTGCCGAGTGCATCGAGGAAGCCGAACAGCAGGCAGGCAAACATGACAGGCACCGGCTTCCACTTGGCGAAGACGAGCGCTGCCAGCGCGATATAGCCCTTGCCGGCCGACATGTCCTTGATGAAGGCGGCCGACTGCGCGATCGCCAGATAGGTGCCGGAGAAGCCGCAGAGAATGCCGGCGCAGATGACCGCGCGGTAGCGCAGCCAGCTGACCGAGATGCCGGCGGTATCGACAGCACCAGGATTTTCACCGACGGCGCGCAGACGAAGACCGAAGCGCGTGCGGTAGAGGATCCACCACGAAAGCGGCACCGCCAGGAAGGCGAGGTAGGTGAGCACGTTGTTGCCGGAGATGACGTTGGCATAGAGCGGCCCAAGGATCGGCACCTCGCGCACCGCGTCGGCGCCCGGAAGCGTGATCGGCGTGAAGCGCGCGTCGCCGGCCAGCTGCGGCGTGCGCCCGCCCTGGCCAAACCAGGCCTGGCCGAGCACGATGGTGATACCAGCCACGAAGAAGTTGATCGCGACGCCCGAGATGATCTGGTTGCCGCGATTGGTGATCGAGGCAAAGCCGTGCACGAAGCTCAGCGCCACCGAGCAGATAATGCCGGCGCAAAGCCCCGCCCAGGCGGAATCGGTGAGGTAGGCGACACAGGCGGCGGCGAAGGCCGAGCCCAGCATCTTGCCCTCGAGCCCGATGTCGAAGACGCCGGCGCGTTCGGAGAACAGCCCTGCCAGCGCCGTGAAGATCAGCGGGATCGACAGGCGGATGGTGGAGCTCAGAACGCTGATGAAGATGTCGTAATATTCCATCGTCGCGCTCCTTACGCCCGCTTGAACTGTTGGTAGAGACGCACCATCGCCGGCCGGTACATGTATTCAAGCGCGCCGGCAAACAGGATCACCAGACCCTGGATGACGAGGATCATCTCGCGGGTGATGTTGGGCATCTCGAACGAAATCCAGTCGCCGCCCTGGTAGAGGATGCCGAACAGGATGGCCGAGAGCACGATGCCGACAGGATGATTGCGCCCCATCAGCGATACCGCGATGCCGACGAAGCCGGCGCCGCCGACGAACTCGACCTGCAGGCGGGCCGACGAGCCCATGACGGGATTGAGCGCCATCATGCCCGCCAGCGCTCCCGAAAGCAGCATGGCGATGATGACGATGCGCGCATAGGGAATGCCGGCATAAGCGGCCGCACTCGGGCTGACGCCGAGCGTACGCATTTCGAAGCCGAGCTTGGTGCGCCAGATCAGCAGCCAGACGAAATAAGCCGCCACCAGCGCGATGATGAAGGAGACGTTGAAGGGTGCCGCACCCAGCTTGGCGCCGAACATGTCCATGATCCAGCCGAGCTTCGGCAGCTGACCGCCTTCGAGGAAGGTGCGGGTCTCAGGCGCCATCTTGCCCGGCACGATCAGCACGTGAACGAGCAGATAGACCATCAGCGCCGCGCCGATATAGTTGAACATGATCGTGGTGATGACGATATGGCTGCCGCGCTTGGCCTGCAGCCAGGCCGGAATGAAGGCCCAGGCCGCGCCGAACAGGCCGGCGCCGATGACGGCGACGGGCATGGTCACATACCACGGCACGAACTTGTCGAGCGCCAGCGCCACCAGCGCGCAGCCGAGACCGCCGAGATAGGCCTGTCCCTCGGAGCCGATGTTGAACAGCCCGGCATGGATGGCGACCGCCACCGAAAGGCCGGTGAAGATGAAGCTGGTGGCGTAGTACAGCGTAAAGCCGATGCCTTCGCCGCTCCCGAGCGCGCCTTCGATCAGAAGCTGCAGCGCGCCGATCGGGCTTTCGCCGATCAGCCAGACGACGAAGCCTGATATCAGGAAGGCGGTGAGAAGGTTCAGGATCGGGATGAGGCCGTAGTTGATCCAGCGGGGTAGGGGAGTGGAAGCAGTGCTCATCAAGGCCTCACGCGGCAATGCCGGCCATCATCAGGCCGAGGGTCTGTTCACCGGCATCGGGCGTCTTCTCGCCGACGACATGCCCGGCGAACATGACAAGGATACGGTCTGAAAGGGCGCGGATTTCGTCGAGCTCGACGGAGACGAGCAGGATCGCCTTGCCCGCGTCGCGCATCTCGATGATCCGGCGGTGAATGAATTCGATGGCGCCGATATCGACGCCGCGGGTCGGCTGGCCGATGATCAGCGCCGTCGGGTCGCGCTCGATCTCGCGGGCGACGACAATCTTCTGCTGGTTGCCGCCGGAGAAGTTGGCGGTCTTCAGCCGTGGGTTCGGCGGCCGGATGTCGTATTTCTCGATCTTCTCCATCGCGTCCTTGCGGATCGCTTCGAGATCAAGCAGCGGGCCCTTGCTGTATTCAGGTTTGCGGTGATAGCCGAGCACAGAATTCTCGTATTCCTCGAACTTCAGCACCAGGCCCATGTGATGGCGGTCCTCGGGGATGTGTGCGAGGCCAAGTTCGCGCAGCCGCGCCGGATCGGCCTTGTCGATCGGTTGCCCGTCGAGCAGGATTTCGCCCGAATGCGGCTTGCGGATGCCTGCGATGGCTTCGAGAAGCTCCGACTGCCCGTTGCCGGCCACGCCCGCCACGCCGACGATCTCGCCAGCCCGCACGTCGAACGACACGTTGTCGACCATGACAACGCCGCGGTCGTCCTTTACCGTCAGATTGCGCACCGACAGGATGACCTTGCCGGGATTGGCCTCGCCCTTCTGCACGCGAAGCAGCACGCGGCGGCCGACCATCAGCTCGGCCAGTTCCTCGACCGTCGTCTCCGCCGTCTTGCGGGTCGCCACCATCTCGCCGCGGCGCATGACCGACACCGTATCGGTGATCGCCATGATCTCGCGCAGCTTGTGGGTGATGAGAATGACCGTCTTGCCCTGGTCGCGCAGCACTTTGAGGATGCGGAACAGATGGTCGGCTTCGGCAGGCGTCAGCACGCCCGTGGGCTCGTCGAGGATCAGGATCTCGGCGCCGCGATACATGGCTTTGAGGATTTCGACGCGCTGCTGCAGGCCGACGGGGAGCTGCTCGATCAGCGCATCCGGGTTGACCTCCAGGCCGTATTCCTTCTCCAGCCGCTTCAGCTCGGCGCGGGCCGATGCCACGCCTCTGGCGAGCAGCGCTCCGCCCTCGGCGCCGAGCATGATGTTCTCGAGCACCGTGAAATTGTCGACCAGCATGAAGTGCTGATGCACCATGCCGATACCGGTTGCGATCGCCGTCTGGCTGTCCTTGATCGTCACGGCCTGGCCGTTGACCCGGATCTCGCCCTGATCGGCGTGGTAGAAGCCGTAGATGATCGACATCAGCGTCGATTTTCCGGCTCCGTTTTCCCCGATGATGCCATGGATCGATCCCTTGGCGACAGTGAGGTTGATGTCTTTGTTGGCGTGGACGGCACCGAATTTCTTGTCGATGCCCACAAGTTCGATAGCGGGCGTGTCAGTCACAGCAGGCTCCAGATACGAAAAGGGCGTATGGCGAAAATCAATTCCGCCATACGCCCAATTTCAGGCGCGGATCACTTCGGGCAGGCGTTGTCCGAGGTGTAATCGTGAACCTTGACGGTGCCCGCGATGATGTCTGCCTTGGCCTTTTCGACGGCGGCCAGCATTTCAGGCGTGATCAGCGCCTTGTTGTTGTCGTCGATGGCAGCAGCAACGCCGTCTTCCTTGACGCCGAGCGACTGCACGCCGCCGGTGAACTTGTCGGCCTTGGTGTCGGTGTAGGCGTTGTAGACGGCGAGGTCGACGCGCTTGACCATCGAGGTCAGGACCGAGCCCGGATGCAGATGGTTCTGGTTCGAATCGACGCCGATCGAGAACTTCTTGTTGTCGGCGGCGGTCTGCAGAACGCCGAGACCGGTTGCACCGGCTGCCGCGTAGATCACGTCGGCGCCCTGGTCGATCTGGTTCTTGGTGAGCTCACCGCCGCGAACCGGGTCGTTCCATGCAGCACCCGTCGTGCCGGTCATGTTCTGGAACACTTCCATCTTGGCGTTGGCGGCGCGTGCGCCCTGCTCGTAGCCGCACTCGAACTTGCGGATCAGCGGAATGTCCATGCCGCCGACGAAGCCGACCTTGCCGGTCTTCGAAGCCATGCCGGCGAGAACGCCGACGAGGTACGAACCTTCTTCTTCCTTGTAGACGACCGAGCGGACGTTCGGCTTGTCGACAACGGCGTCAACGATGATGAACTTGGTGTCCGGGAATTCGGCGGCAACCTTCTCGATCGCCGAGGTCCAGGCGAAGGAGACGGCAACAACCGGGTTGAAGCCGCGGCTGGCGAAGTTGCGGATGGCCTGTTCGCCCTGGGTGTCGCCGGTCGGCTCGAAGTCGCGGTAGGCGATACCGGTTTCCTTCTTGAACTTCTCGGCGCCATTGTAGGCGGCTTCGTTGAACGACTTGTCGAACTTTCCGCCGGTGCCGTAGACCAGTGCCGGCTTGACGTCGGCAGCGAGCGCCGTCGTGGACATGGCAGCCACGGCAAGGACGGTCAGAAGGGATTTTTTCATTGTGCAGCCCTGTTGTTGCTATTTGTTAGGGGTCCTCCCGCAAGCCCGTTTTCAGGCATGTCTGCGGAACACCGACCTCCCCCCGGAGGCCTGGCTTGCCGCATCCTTGCATGGCTCCAATGAAAATTCACGAGAAATTTTTCGGCTGGTAAAAAATCGCCGACTTTGCGTAAAAACCGGCCAGCGCAATCGCTTTTTACGCAAAAGCGCCGCTAAAATGCGATTTTTCTAGCCATTTGAGACACCTCGCTGCGCCCGAGCCCGCGTGGGCGTCAAGCTCTAAGCTGCACGCGTCTGAGCACCCAAGGGCGATCGCCGCCACGTCAGGTAGCAGAAATACGGGCAAATGATGCTTGAGACCGGCGTCTCGCCTAAGCCGCGAAACGGCCGGCCACCGGCGGCTTCTTGTACCCCGCCATCCACAGGATGAGCGAAAGCACGAGGAACACCGCGAAGGCCGGCTGCATCATCAGCCACTGAAAGCCGATCGTGTAGAAGCGGGGGTGGATATAGTAGGCGATGGTCGATTGCAGCGCCTCGAAGGAGGATGCGCTCATGTCCTGCCACGCGTCGCCCATCGGCGTGATGACGACGGAAGATGCCGCCACGGACTGGATGCTGTCGATCGTTCCGGCAATCACCGCAACCGCCAGCGCGATCAGGCTCGCCAAACGCAAAAGGAAACGCATTACACTCTCCGCCACCGATCCGCCGGGTTTGGCCCGGCCAGTTGCGCCCATTCTCCAAGGCATCGAGACACTAGTGCCCTGCCGCCGGAACCGCAATGGACCGCATTCCGGCACTTTTGCTGGAAGAAGTCAAAAAACTGTTAGATTTAGGTTGATCCCTGAAAATTCCTCGGTATATATCGCGCCGTTCCAACGATTTGCGCCGAAGGGTGCCAAATCAAGCAGCAGGACAGGTGGCCGAGTGGTTTAAGGCGCACGCCTGGAACGCGTGTGTACGTGAAAGCGTACCGTGGGTTCGAATCCCACCTTGTCCGCCATTTCCTCGGAAATCGATGCTGCTATCTCCGTCTCCCCAACGACGTGCGATCCGCTAGCCGACACTGGCTTTTTGCGCCCTACGCCCAGCACTTCGCCACCCTGTTGCATTCCGCCAACAGGCCCGCGCCGAAGCTCCCGGGCCCCTCTGTATTTCCTTCCGCGAACACAATTTGGTCACCGATGCCCGGCCAGGGAGAGGGATCACAGCTTACCTCTCGCATTGGATACCCTGAAATTGCATAGACTTTCCATTCTTCGGTCGCTTGTCGCGGCGGCCGGCGTTTCGCTGCTTGCGGCCTGCACGCAGCTTCCTTCCCAACCGGTCGACGTCGCCATGCCCAAGCCGCCGGTCGTCGAGGCCGCAGCACCTGTCGCCGAGGCCGCCGTGTCGCAGCCCGAGCGCCCGGTCGACAAGCCGGACTATCCGCTGATCTACGCCGATCTCGATGACAGCAACTATCGTCTGCCTGCGATCAGCTATGCCGAGGTCGATCCGCGCTATCTGCGGCAGGAGGTCGATTATCATAGCGATGAGCCGGCGGGCTCGATCGTCGTCGATACCGAGACCAAGTTCCTCTATTTCATTCTGAAGAACGACCGGGCGATCCGCTATGGCGTCAGCCTCGGCGCCCAGGGCCGCGCCTGGAAGGGGCGGGCGGTGATCCAGTGGAAGCGCAAATGGCCGACCTGGACGCCGACGCCGGCGATGATCGGCCGCAATCCGAAGCTCAGCGAGTGGAAAGAGGGCATGCCGCCGGGGCTCAGCAATCCGCTCGGCGCACGCGCGCTCTATATCTTCCAGGATGGCCAGGACACGCTCTATCGCATCCACGGCTCGCCAGAATGGCGCTCGATCGGCAAGAACGCCTCTTCCGGCTGCGTGCGCATGTTCAACCAGGATATCATCGACCTCTACGACAGGGTCCGCGGCAAGGCCATCCTCGTCGTCAAGTAAGCTGATTACGGGCGCCCGAGAGCGAGGCGCCCGTTCGGTCCGAATGATGGAGATCAGGAAGCACGCGCGGCAAGCCGCCTTGCATCCCCGCCAATATGTTGTAAAGGCAGCGTCGGAACGCGACTGCCGTTAACTTAAGAACGGGGTCGGGCGGCAGATTGACGTCACGTCGCTGTCACGAGATCACGTGGCCGTTCCCTCATCCCAAAGCACATGCGCCGTAAACCGCGTCTCAGACCAGAACGGCCTGATCGACCAGATCCTCGGTACCGAAGAACTTCAGGTAGCGCTGCACTTCCTCAGGCTCGCCCGTCGCCTTCTGTGGGTTGTCGGAGAGCTTGACGGCCGGGCGGCCGTTGGCGTCGCTGACCTTGCAGACGATCGAGATAGGGTTAAGGCCTGAAATCTCGGTCGGCGCGCAGCCGGCGAAGTCGTTGGTGAGGTTGGTGCCCCAGCCGAAGCTCATGCGCACGCGGCCCTCGAAGTGCTTGTAGGTGTCGATGATCGCATCGACATCCATGCCGTCGGAGAAGATCAGCATCTTCTGCCGGGGGTCGCGCCCCATCTTCTTCCACCATTCGATGATCTTCTCGCCGCCTTCGATCGGGGGCGCGCTGTCGGGGCGGAAACCCGTCCAGTCCGCCACCCATTCCGGCGCGTCGCGCAGGAAGGCGGCTGTGCCGAAGGCATCGGGAAGCACGATCAGAAGATTGCCGCCATAAAGCTTGTTCCAGTCGCGCAGCACCTTGTAGGGCGCGTTATGCAGTTGCTCGTCGGTCTCGGCAAGCGCGGCCGCCACCATCGGCAGCTCATGCGCGTTGGTTCCCACCGCTTCGAGATCGTTGTCCATGGCGAGCAGCACGTTGCTGGTGCCGGTAAAGCCGGCGCCGATGCCTTCCTTCAAGGCCTCGACGCACCAGCGCTGCCACAGGAAGCTATGGCGCCGCCGCGTGCCGAAGTCGGAGATGCGCAGGCCCGGCAGTTCGCGCAGCCGCTCGACCTTCTCCCACATGCGCGCCTTGGCGCGGGCATAGAGCACGTCGAGCGTAAACGGCCCGAGCGCGCGTAGCGCTGAGCGCGAGCGCAGCTCGTTGATGATCGCGAGTGCGGGGATTTCCCACATCGTGGTCTCTTTCCACGATCCGTGGAAATCGAGCCTGTACTGTCCGTCGCGCTTCGAAAGCTCGTATTCCGGCAGCTGGAAATGCGACAGCCAGGCGAGGAACTCGGGCTCGAAGATCTGCGCGCGGCCATAGAAGCTGTTACCCGCCAGCCAGATCATCTCCTTCTTGGAGAGCCGAAGCGTGCGTGCGTGGTCGAGCTGCGCGCGCAGTTCACCCTCGTCGATCTCCTCGGCAAGCAGCACCCGCTTGGTGCGGTTGATGACGGTGAAGGTTGCGTTAACGTCGGGATAAAGCTTCCAGATCATCTGCAGCATCAACAGCTTGTAGAAGTCCGTGTCGATCAGGCTGCGGACGATCGGGTCGAGTTTCCAAGCGTGGTTGTAAACGCGCCGTGCAATATCTGTCTTCGCCATCGATTCCACCCTATCCAATCCGGGTGCAGGCGCCGAGAAAGGCGCACGACAACCGGCCTGTGCGCTTTCTTATCGAAAACTGCGCCGGTAATGTCCAGAACAAATAAGACCCCGCCATTTCCTCGAAAGCAGGGCCAAGCGTCGGCCCGCCTACTGCGCGTTCGTCTGCGGCGCGTTTGCCCGCCCGGCGGGCGTCGGTGCCTCGGTGCCGGATAGTCCGCCACCGCCCTGCGCCGGGGAGGGCTCCGCATGCGTGGGTTCGTCCGGTTGCGGCAGGTTATAGCGGCTCCAGATTTCGACCGGTATCCAGACGGCGAACGCCAAAAGCAGCGCCGCGATCAGCACGCGCAAGATGCGCAGGCTGGTGGGCGACTTTCGCTTGGTCCGCCCAGCCATTGCGTCTTTTGCCGTCTCTTCGCGGTGGCCGCCTTCGCTCCACTGTCTCTCGATCCGCTCGACCATGCCTGCCCCTTCCCAAACCGGGCGGCATCGGCCGCCCTTAAAACATCAGGAAAAGAAACGGCCACCGGCAACGATGGTTCCCGCCTCAGTAACCGCGGTTGCGGTCCACCACATATTGCAGCGGCTGGCCTTGCTCGAAGCGGGCGATCTGCCGCTCCACATGGCGAAACAGCGCATTCTCCTCCGAACTTGCCGCATCATGGGGTGTGATGAAGACACCAGGCAGATCCCAGAGCGGGCTTTCCGAAGGCAGAGGCTCAACCTCGAAGACATCCAGCGAAGCGCCGCCAAGCACACCGCTTTCGATCGCCGAGACGATATCGGCCTCGACCTGGCTCTTGCCGCGCCCGGCATTGATGAACACCGGCTTTCCAAGCGCGCCGCCCTGGCGGAGTTTGGAAAACAGCGCCGCGTTGTAGAATTTGGTCGTCTCCGGCGTCAGCGGCAGCAGGCCCACAAGGATGTCGGTCTTCGACAGAAAGGCGTCGAGCCCGGCCGCATCGAATGTCTCGATGCCATCGATTTGTTTAGCGGTGCGCGACCAACCGATGACGTTGAAGCCCATGACCGTCAGCTTCTTGACCGCATCCTGGCCGAGCACGCCGAGGCCCATGACGCCGACGGTGAGCTCTGATGCCTCGGGCGCCACCTGCTTGCCCCATTCGTGCTTCCGCTGAAGCCGGTCGTGCTCCGCCTGCCCACGCTGGTGCATCAGGCACTGCATCACCACCCACTCGCTCATCCGCGTCGTCAGGCTGTGGTCGACGAAGCGCACGATCGGCACGTCGGGAAGGCCGGGCAGGTTCATGAAGCTGTCGACCCCCGCGCCGCCCGAAAAGATCACCTTCAGGTTCGGCGCCCGCTCGAAGAGATCCGCATCCGGCTTCCACAGCAGCGCATAGTCGAGATCGGAAAGATCCCGGCCCTTCGTCTCGGGATCGGCGATATTGATGCTGCCGCGATCGAGAAAGGCGGTCTTCAGGATGCGCGCGACGGTATCGGGATTGAACTTGAGATCGACGAGAATGGGGGCTGGCTTGGAAGCTGACATGTTGTCTGGGCTCTGATGTCGTTAGTGTTGCACTGCGGGCGTCGGCCGCGCCTCGATGTTGAAGGCCGCCGCCATCAGCGCCTTTGTGTAATCGTCCTTCGGCGCGCGGAAGATATCGGCCGATGGCCCCTGTTCCACCACCTTGCCGAAGCGCATCACGATCACCTCGTTGGCGAGCGCCTTAACCACCTTCAGATCGTGGCTGATGAAGAGATAGGCCAGATCGTGCTTCTGCTGCAGGTCGCGCAGGAGATCGACCACCTGCGCCTGCACGCTCATGTCGAGCGCCGATGTCGGCTCGTCGAGCATCACGAAACGCGGCTTCAGCACCATGGCGCGGGCAATGGCGATACGCTGCCGCTGGCCGCCGGAGAATTCATGCGGATAGCGCCAGCGGGTGGTCGGATCGAGCCCCACTTCCTCCAGCGCCCAGCAGACGCGCCGGTCGCGCTCCTCGTACGAGAGCCCGCGTTCGTGCACCTTCAGCCCCTCGGCGATGATATCGCCCACCGACATGCGCGGGCTGAGCGAGCCGTAAGGGTCCTGGAACACCACCTGCAACTGGTTGCGCAGCGGCCTCATCTCGGTGAATGAATAGCTGGCTATATCCTTGCCGACAAAGCTGATCCGCCCCTGCGAGGAGATTAGGCGGGTGAGCGCCAGCCCAAGCGTCGTCTTTCCCGATCCGGATTCGCCGACCACACCCAGCGTCTGCCCGGCGCGCAGCGAAAGATCGATCCCGTCGACCGCCTTCACATGATCCACCACCTTGCGCATCAAGCCAGCCTTGATCGGGAACCAGACCTTGATGTCCGATCCCTGCATCACGATCGGCTTGGAGCTGTCGGCAAGCGGCGGCTCGCCGCGCGGCTCGGAGGCTAGCAGATGGCGGGTATATTGATGCTGCGGATTGGTGAAGACTTCCTCGACCGTTCCGGTCTCGACGATCTTGCCCTTGGTCATCACGCAGACCCGGTCGGCGAACTTGCGCACGATGCCGAGGTCATGGGTGATGAACAGCATCGACATGCCATGCTGGCCCTTCAGCTGCCGCAAGAGTTCGAGGATCTGCGCCTGCACGGTAACGTCGAGCGCCGTCGTCGGCTCGTCGGCGATCAGGAGTTCCGGGCGGTTGGCGAGCGCCATAGCGATCATTACGCGCTGCCGCTGCCCGCCCGAGAGCTCGTGCGGATATGCCTTCAGCCGCTTCTCCGGCTCGCGGATGCCCACTTGGTTCAACAGTTCGAGAACCCGCGTGCGCGCCGCCTGTCCCTTGATCCCCTGGTGCAACTCCAGAATCTCGGCGATCTGCTTCTCGATATTGTGCAGCGGGTTGAGCGAGGTCATCGGCTCCTGGAAGATCATCGTGATGTCGTTGCCGCGCACCTCGCGCAGCACCTTGTCGGATGCTTTCAGGAGATCCTTTCCCTTGAACAGGATTTCGCCGGAGGGATGGCTGGCAGAGGGGTAGGGCAGCAGCCGCAGGATCGAATTGGCCGATACCGATTTCCCCGATCCGGACTCTCCCACCAGCGCCACCACCTCGCCCTTGTTGACGTCGAAGGAAATGCCATCGACAGCCACTGACGTCGCGCCCCCCTGGTGGAAGGCGACGGAAAGATTGCGGACGGACAGCAGGGGGTCGGACATCAGGACAGGCTCTCGATCAGGGAGGTCAGGGTGGCGTCGTCGGGGCGGAGAGTGATGAGGGGTGAACGCTTTGGTGCCGCGTCCGCACGCTTGGTTTCGTAGTCATGCTTCAAGCCGGTGTCGCTTGTCAGTATATGCGTGCATTCCGCTGCCAAGGCCGTTGAAACATGAATAGCATCGGGCAACTTCAAGCTTGGGTAGTTCGCCCTCAATAGTGCGGCATGCCGAAGAACGGGTTTTCCGACTGGAACGACCTCAAGCCAGGGACTTGAGACGATCGTTCTATCATATGCATCGACCAGTCTGCTGTTGGCGTCACGAAAGGGCCTGACCAGCAGCTCCGAGAGGGTCAGTTCGCTTGTAGCAAAGAGCGGCCTTTTGCTTTTGATCGCGAAAAGCTTTCTCAGCAGTTGCGTGGCCATGCCAGCATTTTCGAACGCCAGGATAAAGATATTGGTGTCGATGTAGACCTTCTTTATCGCGGGCATCAGTAGTCCCACTCGTCACGCAATTCGCGTATGCGAGCGACGGCTTCTTCCTGGCTGACGGGGGGGTGGCCAAGCGCCTGATAATCCTCGATCAGCTTAATAAGTTCGGCACCGGTGAGTGGCTTCTTGGGCTCAGTCTGGAAATCGCGCAGACCGGGGTAGACGTCGTGATCAGAGGAGGCTTTATCCTCGACCTCAAGCACGACACGCACCGTTGCATCGTCGGCAAATCCCTCCCTCAAATCCTCGGGAAGGTTGGCGACAGGATAATGATCACGCACAATCTTGTTCATGACGGCCACGCTCCAAAAGCTGCAACGCCAGCAACTCTACCCGCAAACCCCTGCCATGACGAGGCCGCCCTCATCCGAACGTCTTTCGCGGATCGAACGCATCGCGCACCGCCTCGCCGATGAAGATCAAAAGCGACAGCATGATCGACATCGCGAAGAATGCCGTCAGCCCCAGCCACGGCGCCTGCAGGTTGGCCTTGCCCTGGGCGATCATCTCGCCGAGCGAGGGGGAGCCTGGCGGCATGCCGAAGCCGAGGAAGTCGAGCGAGGTCAGCGTGGTGATCGAGCCGGAGAGGATGAAGGGCAGGAAGGTCAGCGTCGCGACCATCGCGTTTGGCAGAAGGTGCCGCCACATGATCGTGCGGTTGCCTACGCCGAGCGCCCGCGCAGCCCTCACATATTCGAAATTGCGGGCTCTCAGGAACTCCGCGCGCACCACGCCCACGAAGCCGACCCATGAGAACAGCAGCATGATCCCGAGCAGCACGAAGAAGCCCGGCGGCAGGATCGCGGCGATGATCAGCAAGATGTAAAGCACCGGCATCGACGACCAGATTTCGATGAAGCGCTGCAGGAGAAGATCGGTCCAGCCGCCGAAATAGCCCTGGATGGCGCCGGCGCTGACGCCAACGACGGCCGAGCAGATGGTCAGCACCAGCCCGAACAGCACGGAGATGCGGAAGCCATAGATCACGCGGGCGAGCACGTCGCGAGCCTGGTCGTCGGTGCCCAGCCAGTTGAGGTTGCTCCAGGTGCAGTTGGGGTCGTTAACCCCTTGCGGATAGCCGGAGCAGCGCTCCTGCTCGCCCATCATCCAGAAGGGCGCGGTCGGTGCCGAGTGCGGGATGTTGGAGTTCACCGAGCGGTAGGAATAGCGGATCGGCGGCCAGATCATCCAGCCATTGGCCTTGATCTCGTCGGCGATCACGTCCGAGCGATAATCGGTCTCGGCCAGGAAGCCGCCGAATTTCTCCTCGGGATAATTGACCAGAACGGGAAACAGGATCTCGCCCTTGTAGGAGGCGATGATCGGTCGGTCGTTGGCGATGAACTCGGCAAACAGGCTGAGCCCGAAGATGAGAAGGAACAGCCAGAGCGACCAGTAACCGCGCCGGTTGGCCTTGAAGTTCTTCCAGCGCCTGATGTTGGTGGGCGAGAGCAGCCCCTTGCGCGGCGGCTTGACGGGCGTGGCGGTGGCGGGCTTTGCGGCGGTGTCCATCACACGTCCCTCCGCTCGAAGTCGATGCGCGGATCGATCCAAGTGTAGATCAGGTCGGAGATCAGGCTGACGAACAGGCCGAGCAGCGAGAAGATGTAAAGCGTCGCGAACACGATCGGGTAGTCGCGGTTGACCACGGATAGATAGCCGAGCCGCCCCAGCCCATCGAGCGAGAAGATGTTCTCGATCAGCAGCGATCCGGTGAAGAAGGCCGAGATGAAGGCGCCGGGAAAGCCGGCGATGATGATCAGCATGGCGTTGCGGAACACGTGGCCGTAGAGCACCTTGCGCTCGTTCAGCCCCTTGGCGCGCGCCGTCACCACATACTGCTTCTTGATCTCCTCGATGAAGGAGTTCTTGGTGAGCAGCGTCGTCGTGGCAAATGCCGCAAGCGACAGCGAGATCAGCGGCAGCGCCAGGTGCCAGAAATAGTCGAGCGGCTTCTGCCACCACGCCAACTGGTCGAAATTGTCGGAGACGAGACCGCGCAGCGGGAACCAGTCGTAGAAGGAGCCGCCGGCGAAAAGCACGATCAAGAGGATACCGAACAGGAAGCTCGGAACAGCATAGCCGATGATGATCACGCCCGAGGTCCACACGTCGAAGGTCGAGCCGTCCTTCACCGCCTTGCGGATGCCGAGCGGAATGGAGATGCCGTAGGAGAAGATCATGATCCAGATGCCAAGCGAGGCCGAGACCGGCAGCTTGTCCTTGATCAGGTCGAGAACGGACGTGTTGCGGAAGAAGCTCTCGCCGAAATCGAAGCGGATATAGTTCCACATCATCTCGCCGAAGCGCGTCAGCGGCGGCTTGTCGAAGCCGAACTGCTTCTCGAGCTTCTTGATCAGTTCGGGATCGAGCCCCTGCGCGCCGCGATATTTCGAGCCGCCTTCATCCATCCCTGATCCCATCAGGTCGCCGCCGCCGCCCGAAAGGCGGGCGTCAGCGCCCTGCGCGTCGCCGGTCAGCTGCGCGATCACCTGCTCGACAGGTCCGCCCGGCGCGAACTGGATGACGGTGAACGAGATGGCCATGATGCCGATAATGGTCGGGATCATCAAAAGCAGGCGGCGAAGGATATAGGCTCCCATCAGCGAGCGGCCTCCGGGGAGTTCTGTCGTAGGCTGTCCAGTCTATCGCCGCTCAATCGTCAAGCCTTCCTCTGCCGGTCAATACCGGCGCTGATCATGGTCCGAAGTGATTCGGCTGGCCCATTTGGAGCCCAGCCGTCAGGCCAATGCAAGTCCGCTCATTTCTTGGCGGAAGACGACCACCAGACGTCGGGGAAACCGGTCGCGTAGGTCGGGTATTCGGCCGGCCGGGTGATCGTGTTCCAGTAGGTAATCGACTGCGTGTCGCGGTAGAAGAGCGGCACGACATAGTGGCCCGCCATCAGCACGCGGTCGAGCGCCTTGATCGACGCCACCTGCTCGTCGCGATTGGGCGCAAAGATCACCATGCGGATCAGCGCATCGACCGCCGGGTCGGAAATGCCAGAGTAATTGCGCGAGCCCTGCTGGTTGACGGAGCCCGATCCCCAGTAGTCGGCCTGCTCGTTGCCGGGGTTCATCGTTTCGGCCCACACGTTCCAGATCACGTCGTAGTCGAAGCTGCGCACGCGATTGGTATATTGCGAAGCGTCGACCGTGCGCACCCGCGCATCGATGCCGATTTTCTTGAGATTGTTGGCGTAGGGCACGGCCCAGCGCTCGAAGACGGGGCTGGAGAGCAGGATCTCGAAGCTCATCGGCTTGCCGGTCTGGGCGTTGACCATGCGGTTGCCCTTGATCTCCCAGCCGGCTTCCTTGAGCAGCTTGATCGCCGTGCGCAGGTTGTCGCGGCTCTTCTGCGGGTCGCCGCCGACAGGGTTCGAATAGGCGGTGGTGAACACCGAAGGCGAAAGCTTGTCCTTGAGGCCGTTCAGGATCTCCAATTCGCGCCCCTCAGGCAGCCCGGAGGAAGCGAGCTCGGTGTTCCAGAAATAGCTGTCGATGCGCTTGTAGCTGTTGAAGGCGACGGTGCGGTTCAGCTCCTCGAAGTCGAAGGCGTAGTTCAGCGCCTCGCGCACTTTCTCGTCCTTGAACGCGTCGCGGCGGGTGTTCAGCACCATTGCCTGCATGATGCCGGTGGCACGCAGCGCATTCGGCACGTCCTCCTTCTTCACGCGGCCTTCCTTGACCGCCGGGAAGTCATAGCCGGTCGCCCAGCGCGCCGCGAGCGTCTCCTGCCAGTAGTCGCTGTTGCCGGCCCGGAACGCCTCGAACTCGACGTCCCGGTCGCCGTAATAGGTGTAGTTGATCGAGCCGAAATTGTTCTGCCCGACATTAACGTTGAGGTCCTTGCCCCAATAGTCGTCGCGCAGCTCGTAGCGGATCGTGGCGCCGGCCGTGAAGGCTGCGATCTTGTAGGGGCCGGAGCCCATGACAGGTTCCAGCGTGGTCTTGGCGATATCGCGCGGCTTGCCGTCAGCCCCGGTGCCCTCCCACCAATGCTTCGGCACGACCACCAGCTGGCCCAAGATGTTCGGCAGTTCCTTGTTGTTCTTCTCGTCGAAGGTGAAGGTCACGTCGCGCTCGCCCGATTTCTCGGCCTTCACCACGTGCTTGTAGTAGTTGGAGGCGAGCGGGTTGAGCTCCTTCACCTTGTCGAAGCTGAAGATCACATCCTCTGGCGTGACCGGCTTGCCATCCGCCCACTTCGCCTCGGCGCGCAGCCGGAAGGTCGCGCTCGACACGTCATCGGGAAAGGAGAGCCCTTCGGCCAGCAGCCCGTAGGAAGCGAGCAACTCGTCATCCGCCGATTTCATCAGCGTCTCGAACGGCAGCGTCAGGCCAACGGCAGCCTGGCCCTTGGAAAGCAGCGGATTGAACGTGTCGTAGGTGCCCGATGCCGAAAGTCTCAGATTGCCGCCCTTCGGCGCATCCGGGTTGACGTAGTCGAAATGCTTGAAACCCGGCTTGTATTTCAGCTCGCCGATGGTGGAGGTTCCGATCCGGAAGACCGGCTCCTGGGCGACGGCCTGCAAGGGCAGGGCGGCAGCGCCCAACAGAGAAAACACCAAACCAAGTCTCGACCACGCACGCGCCATTCGCCAGCCCCAATTGTTTCGCTTTTTTCGAGGATAGGCGAAATGCTGGCGAAAAACAGGTGACGCAACCTTTTTTGTCCGGCTTCGCGCAAATGTGAGCGCAAGCGTGGTCGCTCAGGCCGTCGCTTCCTCCAGCCTTTTGCGCAGCATCCCCCGCAACTCCGCCACCATGCGCGGATCGCCGCCGATATCGGGATCGTGCGCCGCTGTCACGATGATCCTCAGCAGCTCGAGCACCAGTGCCGACAGAAGATCGAGATCGTCGCTGACAGAAGGGCTCGCCTTCTGCAGCAGCGCCTTGATGTTGCCGCGCAGCTCCGCCCGCGATTTCACCTTGCGCTCCTTGGGGATGTCGCGCCGCGCCGCCAGCACCGGAAATTCGCGGTAATCTTGCAGAAAGGCGCCAAGCCGCGCGAAGATCGCGTCGCCTATCTCGGACGCCCGCTTGCCGCCCACCTCGTTCTGCAGATCGACCAGTGCTGCGTTCAGCTGCCGCATCCGCTCGATGTGCAGCGCTTCGGCCAGCACCGGCTTGGTCGGGAAGAACTGGTAGAGCGAGCCGATCGAGGATTTCGCCTCGGCGGCGATCTCCGTCATCGTCGCGGCCTCATAGCCCTTCTCAAGAAAAACCTTGGCGGCCGCCTCGGTCAGGATCGCGACGCGCTCGTGCCCCCGCTTCTGCTTCGGCGAGCGATCGATCGAATCGGCACTTGATTTTTGTGAGGGCATCCTCATATTTCCAATTGTGAGGATATCCTCATGTTTATTCCGGAGCCTTCCATGTCCCTCTACGATCCCAAGACCACCGCCCTGATCTCCATCGATCTGCAGGGCTTTATCATTTCCAGGCCCGTCGCGCCTCATTCCGCTCAGCAGGTGATCGAAAATACCGCCGCGATTGCCAAGTCGCTGAAAGCGGCCGGCGGCACGACTGTCTTCGTCACCATCGGATTTTCCGCGGACTATGCCGATGCTGTCAACCAGCCGACCGACGAACCGATCGCCTTCCCACAGGGTGGCTTGCCGGCCGAGGCGCTGCGCGAACCGCCGGAGATCGCGGCTCTGACGCCGGATGTGCGCATCACCAAGCATCAATGGAGCGCATTCTACGGCAGCGAGCTCGATCTGCAGCTGCGCCGTCGCGGCATCCGGACGGTCATTCTCACCGGCATCGCCACCAATTTCGGCGTCGAGGCCACGATCCGCGATGCGTTCGCCCATAATTACGCGGTCATCGCCGCCGAGGATGCGATGACGACCTTCACCGCCGAGATGCACGCCTTCGCCTGCGAGCGCATCTTCCCGCGCCTGTCGCGCATCCGCAAAACCGCCGACATCCTCGCCAACGCCTGAATGCGGCGCTGCCGGCCGACGCGATGTCTCGCAATCGCCCGTGAAAAACATCGATTCACCAGAATCGCATTTCACGGTAAAACGGGTGCAAATCACTCGACCTTGGTCGGCAGCAGTTCAGGATACGGCATGGCTTTCCGCATCGCGCAGGCGCTCTCTTCAATCGGTAAACTGGCATTGGCCACTGCGATCGGCGCCAGCCTCGTCGCCGGCGATGTTGCCGCCCAGCAGAAGCAGCCGAGCCCCGGCAGCGCCAAGGCGATCTTCGGCGGCGTTCAGCTTCCGACGCAGGGTGCTCCGCAACCCTACGGCTTCTATGCCAAGGGCTGCATGGCCGGCGCCGAGGCGCTTCCGACCGATGGTCCGAACTGGCAGGCCATGCGTCTGTCGCGCAATCGCCGCTGGGGCAATCCGGCGATGCTCTCCACCATCGAGCAGTTGTCGCGCGATGCCGCCAAATATGATGGCTGGCCGGGCCTGCTGGTCGGCGATATCGCCCAGCCGCGCGGCGGCCCGATGATCACGGGCCACGCCTCGCACCAGATCGGCCTCGATGCCGATATCTGGCTGACGCCGATGCCCAACTTCCGCATGACGGCGGAACAGCGCGAGGCGCTGCCCTTCACGACCATGCTGCAGAAGAACGCGTTTTTGACGATCAACCCGAATGTCTGGACGCCAGCTCACGCCCGTCTCCTGATGCGTGCCGCGAGCTATCCGCAGGTCGAGCGCATTTTCGTCAATCCGGCGATCAAGAAGAAGATGTGCGACACGTGGACTGGCGATCGTACCAATCTCGGCAAGCTGCGCCCGGAATACGGCCACGATTCCCACTTCCACATCCGCATCAAGTGCCCGCCGGGTGCTGCCAATTGCAAGCCGCAGGCGCCCGTGGTGGCCGGCGATGGTTGCGACAAGTCGCTCGCTTGGTGGTTCAGCCCGGCGCCTTGGGCCAAGCCCAAGCCGCCGAAGCCGGATGCCAAGCCGGTCAAGCCGCGCGAGGTCATGGTGTCGGACCTGCCCAAGGCTTGCCAGGCGGTTCTCGATGCGCCCGCGGTCTCCTCTGTCCGCGCCGCGACCTATGGCGGCCCTTCGGCCGCCGAAGTGCTCCGCGCTCAACCCATTGACGCGCCGCCCGCCGCCAATGACGACGAGCTGCCCGATCTCGGCCCGATCCCGGATGACAAGCCTGCAGCGCAATGATGCCGGTTGAACGCCGCGACACCGCTCTTTAAAACCCTGATCGCTTCGTATAGAAGCGGTCAAATCGATTGAATTATGCCAGTGAATTTAGAGGGGGAGCTTCTGATGGCCGGCCGCAAGTGCCTTGCGCTTATCGCGCATGACCAGAAGAAGGACGACATGGCGGAATTCGCCCGCCGCAACGAGGAGACGCTCAAGGCGAACTGGACGATCTTCGCGACGGGTACGACCGGCGGCCGCGTTCTCGATGCCGCTCCCTCGCTCGATGTCACCCGGTTGAAAAGCGGCCCGCTCGGCGGCGACCAGCAGATCGGCGCGCTGATTGCCACCGGTGAGGTCGATGCCCTGATCTTCTTCGTCGACCCGCTGACCCCCATGCCTCACGACGTCGACGTCAAGGCCTTGATGCGCCTTGCGATCGTCTATGATATCCCAATGGCACTCAACGAGGCCACGGCCGACAGGCTGATCGCCAATCTTCACGCATAAGCGGCGCGCGAACGCGCAACAACGGAACCTGCCATGCACCAGCTCGATACCAGCGACGCCTCCATGCCCTTCCCGATCCTGATCGGCGATATCGGCGGAACCAATGCCCGTTTCGCCATCATCGAGACGGCCGACGCCGAACAGGTCAATTTCCCGAACGTGCGCACCGCCGATTTCGAGACCATCGATGACGCCATCCGCGCCACCATCCTGGAAAAGAGCGCGATCAAGCCGCGCTCCGCCATCCTCGCGGTCGCCGGCCCGATCAGCGACGACGAAATCCCGTTGACCAATTGCGATTGGGTCGTGCGCCCGAAGTCGATGATCGAAAATCTGGGCATCGAGGACGTTCTCGTTGTCAACGATTTCGAAGCCCAGGCGCTGGCCATCTCCGATCTGGCGCCGGAACACCGCGAACGCCTCGGCGATGCCGACGCCCATGAGGACATGGTCGCTTCCCGCGTCGTGCTCGGGCCGGGCACCGGCCTCGGCGTCGGCGGCCTCGTGCATGCGCGCGGCGTCTGGATCCCGGTTCCGGGCGAGGGCGGTCACGTCGATCTCGGGCCGCGCAGCAAGCGCGATCTCGAAATCTTCCCCTATGTCGAAACCATCGAGGGCCGTGTCTCCGCCGAACAGATTCTCTCCGGTCGCGGCATCGTCAATCTCTACCGCGCCATCTGCACCGCCGATGGCATCGCGCCCAAGTATAGCGATCCCGCCGACATCACCTCGCATGCGCTGGCCGAAAGCGACCCCGTCGCCGTCGAGACCATCTCGCTGTTTTCGACCTATCTCGGCCGCGTTGCCGGCGACATGGCGATGATCTTCATGGCGCGCGGCGGCGTGTTTCTCTCCGGTGGCATCAGCCAGAAGATCCTGGCCGCTCTGCGCAAGCCCGAGTTTCGCGCCGGTTTCGAGGACAAGGCGCCGCACACGGCACTGCTCTCGACCATCCCGACCTATGTCGTCACCCATCCGCTGGCGGCACTCTCCGGCCTCTCGTCCTACGCCCGCCGGCCCGACACCTTCGGCGTGTCGACCGATGGCCGCCGCTGGGGTCGATAGCCAACTCTAGCCAAACGGGCGCCAACTCTTTATAGAGCCGCTCGAGCGCGGGCCGCAGCAGCGGCTCGCATGGTCACGAGACAGGAAGTCTTTATTGCGTTCATCCGATCCCCAGCAGCGCCCAGTGGACAGCGGCACGGTCACCGCCGTCTTGAAGCGCATCATCGCTGAAAACGGCCGCGAGCACATCTGGGGCTACGTCGTCGCCATCAGCTGTCTTGTCCTCGTCGCGCTGTCGACGGCCTTCACCGCCTGGATCATGCGCTCGATCATCGACGAGGCCTTCGCCAACAGGCGCGCCGATGTCGTCTGGGTCATCTGCCTCTCCATCTTCATCGCCTTCGTCATTCGCGGTTTCGCGAGCTATGGTCAGGCGGTGGCGCTGTCGAAGATCGGCAACAACATCGTCGCCCGCTACCAGAGCCGTCTCTACGTGCACCTGATGACGCTGTCGGTCGGCTATTTCAACGAGGCGCGTTCGGCCCGCATCGCCGCCCAGGTCAGCCAGAACGTCGGCGGCATCCGCGACGTCCTCAACCTGACGATCACCTCGACCGCCCGCGACCTGCTGACCTTCGTCGCCCTGCTCGGCGTCATGGTCTATCAGGACCCGCTGCTCAGCGTCGCCGTCCTCATTCTCGCGCCGCCGCTGCTTCTGGCGCTGCGCTATCTCTCCAAGCGCCTGCGCCAGGCCACCAAGGAAGCGATCGATCTCAACAGCCACGTTCTCGGCGCCATGCAGGAGACCATTCAGGGTATCTCCATCGTCAAGGCGTTCACGATGGAGCGGCAGCTCGAGCAGAAGATCAACAAGATCATCGTCGCCGCCGAAGAGCGCGGCAACAAGATCGCCAAGCTGTCCGAGCGCAACGCGCCGATGACCGAAAGCTTCGCCGGCTTCGCCGTCGCCAGCGTTCTTGCCTACGCCGCCTATCGCTCGATCTATCAGAACGTGCCGCCCGGCGCCTTCTTCTCCTTCGTCACCGCGCTGCTGCTCGCCTATGATCCGGCCCGTCGCCTTGCCAAGCTGCAGGTGCAGATGGAGCGCGCCGCCGTCAATGCGCGGATGATCTACGAGCTGCTCGACATGGAACCGCGCCAGCGCGACCTGCCGGATGCCAAGCCCCTCGTCGTCACAGAAGCCCGCATCGAGCTCAAGGATGTCGCCTTCGCCTATGGCAACGACAATGTGCTCGATGGCGTCAACATGGTCGCCGAGGGTGGCAAGACCACGGCGCTCGTCGGCCCCTCAGGCGCCGGCAAGTCGACGATCATCAATCTCATCCCGCGCTTCTACGATCCGAAGGCCGGCCAGATCCTGATCGATGGTCAGGACATCGCCCACGTGACGAAGAAGTCGCTGCGCGAGCAGCTGGCCTATGTCTCGCAGCAGCCCTATCTGTTCGAAGGCTCGATCCGCGACAACATCCGCTATGGCCGTCCCGACGCCAGCGATGCCGAGGTCGAGGAAGCAGCGCGTCTCGCTTACGCCCACGACTTCATTCTCGCCCAGCCGGAAGGCTACGACACGCCGGTCGGCGAAAACGGCGTGACGCTCTCGGGCGGCCAGCGCCAGCGCCTGTCGATCGCCCGCGCGCTGGTGCGCAACGCCCCGATCCTGCTCCTCGACGAAGCGACCTCCGCGCTCGACACCGAATCGGAAGCAGCCGTCCAGAAGGCGCTCGACGAAGCCATGACCGGCCGCACCGTGGTCGTCATCGCCCATCGTCTCTCGACGGTCGTGCGCGCCGACAAGATCGTCGTCATGCAGCAGGGCCGTGTCGTCGAAGAGGGCAATCACGAGACGCTTGCGAAGCGCAGCGACGGTCTTTACGCTCGCCTCAACAACCTTCAGAGGCCCGCGGCCTCCGAGACTTTCTGATACGTGAATGATGGACGCCTGACATGAGCGATGCTGCGATGAAACTGGTGGTGGTTGGTGCAGCGGGCCGCATGGGACAGGCGCTCATCCGCATGGTGCACGAGATCGAAGGCGTCGTGCTGCACGCAGCCGTCGGCCGCCCGGGCTCGCCCTTCATCGGCAAGGATGCCGGCGAGATCGCGGGTCTCGGCCCCAACGGCGTCGCGATCACCGACGATCCGCTGGCCGCCTTTCTTCATGCCGATGGCGTGCTCGATTTCACCACGCCCGCGACCACGAATGAATTCGCGGCGCTTGCCGCCCAGGCCCGCATCGTCCACATCATCGGCACCACAGGCTGCTCGGTCGAGGACGAACAGAAGATCTCCGCCGCCAGCCGCCATGCCCGCATCGTCAAATCAGGCAATATGGGCCTCGGCGTCAATCTTCTGAGCGTGCTGGTCGAACAGGCCGCGCGCGCGCTCGATCCCGCCGATTGGGACATCGAGGTCCTCGAAATGCACCACAAGCGCAAGGTCGATGCCCCCTCGGGCACGGCGCTGCTGCTGGGTGAAGCCGCCGCCAAGGGCCGCGGCATCGATCTCGCAACGCATTCCGTCCGGGTCCGCGATGGCCACACCGGCGCGCGCGAAGCGGGCACGATCGGCTTTGCCACGCTTCGCGGCGGCTCCGTCATCGGCGAACACTCCGTCATCTTCGCCGGCGAAGGCGAGCGCGTCTCCATGGCCCACAGCGCCGGCGACCGCTCCATCTTCGCGCGCGGCGCCGTCAAGGCAGCCCTTTGGGCGCGCGACAAGAAGCCGGGTCTCTATTCCATGCTCGATGTTCTCGGGCTCTCCCAACACTGATCTCATCAGGAGGAATTTATAATGAGCGGTACCCTCGTCCTCGTTCGCCACGGCCAGAGCGACTGGAACCTGAAGAACCTTTTCACCGGCTGGAAGAACCCAGAGCTCACCGAGCTCGGCGTTCAGGAAGCCAACACCGGCGGCAAGGCGCTTGCCGAAACCGGCATCAAGTTCGACATCGCCTTCACCTCCGACCTGAAGCGCGCCCAGGACACGCTGAAGATCATCCTTGAAAACGTCGGCCAGGCCGGCCTCGAGACGATCAAGGACCAGGCGCTGAACGAGCGCGATTACGGCGATCTCTCCGGCCTCAACAAGGACGACGCCCGCGCCAAGTGGGGCGAAGAGCAGGTCCACATCTGGCGCCGCTCCTACGACGTTCCCCCTCCGGGCGGCGAAAGCCTGCGCGACACCGGCGCCCGCGTCTGGCCTTATTACCTGACCGAGATCCTGCCCCGCGTTCTGCGCGGCGAAACCGTACTGGTTGCTGCCCACGGCAACTCGCTGCGCTCGCTGGTCATGGTGCTCGACAAGCTGACCAAGGAACAGATCCTCGGCGTCAACCTCGCGACCGGCGTTCCCATGGTCTACAAGCTCAACGCCGACTCGACCGTCGCCTCCAAGGAAGTCCTCGGCGACATGTCCGGCGCCCACTAAACATCATCGCGCCGCGCGTCTCTCCTGTGCGCGGCGCCTCTCCGGATAGACCGGAAGTTACCTAGTTTTGGGGTCCGGTTTCCGTCTGACTCTTCGGCTTCCGAGCCGCCTCGAAATCCGGCAGCCGGTTGGCGATCCATTGCCAGAGCCCCACCACCTCCACAAGCAGCTCCCCGCCCAGCGGAGTCAGCTCGTATTCCACGCGCGGCGGTACCTGCGGGTAAAGCGTGCGCGTCACCAGCCCGTCGGCCTCCAGCGTCCGCAATGTCTGCGTCAGCACCTTCTGGCTGATGCCTTCCACCCGTTCCAGAACCCGTGAGAAGCGCAGCGGCCCCTTGGCCTCGGCAAGGATATGCATGACGCGCAACGGCCACTTGGCGCTGGCGCGCTCCAGCATCTCGCGAGCGAGTGCGTCTTCGGCATCCGTCAGCGTCTCGCAGAAGTCGAATGTACCATCGTTTAGTTCAGTTACCATAAGGTATGTATAGATCCATCTGGTACCTTCTTTCAAGAAGATACCGTCAGGCCTATATGGTCTTTCGACGGATCAAGGAGATTTCGATGTCACAGGTTTGGTTGATTACAGGCAGTTCGCGTGGTCTCGGCAGGGCGCTTGCGGAAGCGGTTTTGGCTAAGGGGCACAATCTGGTCGCCACCGCGCGCAATCCCGCCCAGCTCGACGATATCAAGCAGCGTTACCCCGCCAATGTCTTGACGATTTCGCTTGATGTGACCGACGAGCAATCGGCCGGGCAGGCGGTGAAGGCCGCGGTCGAGCGCTTCGGCCGGCTCGATGTCCTCGTCAACAATGCCGGCTATGGCGACGTCGGATCGGTCGAGGATACCAGCCTCACAGATTTCCGCGCCCAGATCGAAACCAATCTCTTTGGCGCCATCATCGTCACCAAGGCGGCATTGCCTCTGATGCGCGAGCAGGGCGCCGGCCACATCATCCAGGTCTCCTCCGTCGGCGGCCGCATCGGCCCGGCCGGGCGCGCGCCCTATGCGGCGGCCAAATGGGGCGTCGAGGGCTTCTCCGAGGCCTTGAGCCGCGAGGTCGGCCCGCTTGGCGTCAAGGTCAGCATCGTCGAGCCCGGCGGCTTCCGCACCGATTTCGCCGGCGCCTCCACGACGCTCCGCGAAGGCCGCCCCGAGTATGACGAAACGGTCGGCAAGATGGCCCGTTACCAGCGCGATTACGACGGCAGGCAGCCCGGCGACCCGGCAAAAGCCGCCGCCGCCATCATCCATCTCGCGAGCCTCGATAACCCGCCGCTGCGCCTTCCGCTCGGCAGCGACGCCATCCGCGCCATCGAGCAGAACGACGCGCAAAGAGCCACCGAACACGCCACCTGGCGCGACCTCAGCCTCTCCACCGACTTCGACGCCGGCTAAAGTTGACACCTAATAGAGGCCATAAGCTTGTCCCCGCGTTTGTAACCAACGCGTGGGGCAGCGGATGGCTCTTCGATGACATGCGTGGAGAATGTCTCGTCAAGTCGCATCAATTTCCAACCTTGGCGTTCACCACTGTTGCTGCCGCCTCGAACCTGCCAAACTCGCATGATGGCATTTCCGTCGTTGGTCATGCCCACAGTGTGGACCTCGACGACCCGGGTATAGCCGTCGTATCGAAGTTCGAGACATTTGCCTAAGCGCAGAGCTTCACAGGGCGTATGCTGCATCATTGAGCCTCCGACAAATCTGGCGTGTCCAATATGCCTGATTCGCATGCCGGTGTCCGGAGGTGAGCCTCCCCTCAATTCTCGATCGTGAACTGCACCCGGTCGGCCGCAAACCGCGTCACCGAATATTGCACCGGCACGCCGTCGAGATCGGTGTTCATCGCCTTGGTGATCAGCACGATCGCGCCCGGCGTAAGCTCCAGCGCCGAGAGGTCGGCGGCTTCGGCGTGGGCGGCGGTGATCTCGGTGGTGGCGCGGATATAGTCGGATAGGCCGAGTTTGGCGAAGGCGCGGGTGATCGATTCTGTCGTCTCGTAGGCGTCACGCATACCAGCGAAGCGGTCTGCCGGAAACCACGAGGTCGCGCTCGAGACCGGCCGTCCATCCGCCTTGCGCACTGTCTCCAGCCGGATCACGTTCGTACCCGGCGTAAGCTTCAGCCACCGCGCCACCTCGTCGCTTGCCGCTTCCTCGCCATGGCCGAGCAGCAGCCCGCGCGTCTCGCGCGCCTGCTCGCCGATGCCGCTGTTGAAGCGCGTGCGCTTGCTGATCGGAAAGTTCAGCCGCTCCTTGCGCTCGATCAGCGTGCCGCGCCCCTGCACGGCGCGCACGATCCCCTCCTGAGCCAGCGCCGCCAGCGCGCTGCGCACCGTGTGGCGGTTGACGCCGAACTGCGTGGCCAGCGTCATCTCCGGCGGCACCATGCCCGTTTCGTCGTATGCGCCTGCGCTGATCGCCTGGCGAATCCGGTCGGCGATCTGCCGCCACAGCGCCACGCCCGTCTGTCTCTGAACCTGCCCAGCCATTTCAGTCCTTTATCTTATGCGCCCCCGAAATGTCACACGCTTGTCACCTCGGCGATTTAGGTCTAGGTATAGCTTGTATGGTTGTCTATATCAATAGACATTTAAAGGATGTGGCGATGACCTTAGCGGAAAAGAAGGTAGGCAAGACCGAGCTGAGTGAGGGCGACCGGGCGCGCAAGCGCACCGTCGATCTGCTGGCCCGCGCCGAGCGGCAGGAGCTGGAAGTGGCCTGGCAGGCATTGGCGGAAAAGCCGGTGGCGCAAGCCGTGCGCGGCCCCGAAACCGGCCTCGTCATGGTGCGCGGCCGCATGGGCGGCGGCGGTGCCGCCTTCAATCTCGGCGAGGTCACCGTCACCCGCGCCACCATCCGCCTCGCCTCTGGCACCATCGGTCATGCCCAGGCGCTCGGCACCGATCGCGAAAAGGCCCGCCTCTCGGCGATCTTCGACGCGCTCTGGCAGGAACCAGCCACTCGCGACGCCATCGAAACCACCCTGCTTGCGCCGATCGCGGCCCGCGTCGCCGATGCCGATAACAAGAAGGCCGACGAGACCGCGGCCACCCGCGTCGATTTCTTCACCATGGTTCGCGGAGACGACTGATGCCCCTCAAGACCGAAACGCACAATGCCGATGCCCTGTCGGGCGGCTTCGCCGAGCCGGTGTTCCACGCCCAGAGCGTCTTCAAGCTGATGATGGATGCCATGGCTCGTCCCGGCACCATCCAGACTGTGTCGCCCGATGCCGAGCCGCCGGCGCCGCTCGGCATCGCCGCCGGTGCCATCGCGCTGACGCTCTGCGATCACGACACCCCCGTCTGGCTCTCGCCTGCCTTGGCCAAGTCCGCCACGCCGCAATGGCTCGGCTTCCACACCGGCGCGCCGGTCACGCCGGAAAAGGCCGAAGCCCGCTTCGCCCTTGTCGATGAGGGAGCCACGCTCTCCTCCTTCGGCCTGTTTGCCTCCGGCACCCAGGAATATCCGGATCGTTCGACGACGCTCGTCATCGAGCTGCCCGATCTCGAAGGCGGCCGCCGCCTCGCTTTGATGGGCCCCGGCATCAAGACCGTCACCGACGTCGCGCCGCTTGGGCTGCCGGAACGCTTCCTGCATCTGTGGACGGAAAATCGCGCGCTCTTCCCGCGCGGCGTCGACATCGTGCTCACCTCCGGCAGCCGTTTCCTCTGCCTGCCGCGCACCACCAAGATCACCGCAACGGAGATGTGACCCATGTATGTTGCCGTCAAAGGTGGCGAGGCCGCCATTTCGAATGCCCACCGCCTGCTCGCCGATCGCCGCCGTGGTGATCGCGCGCTCCCCGCCATCGGCATCGAGCAGATCGTCGCGCAGCTGACGCTCGCCGTCGACCGCGTCATGGCCGAAGCCTCGCTTTACGACCGCACGCTGGCGGCACTCGCCGTGCGCCAGTCGCGCGGTGACATGATCGAGGCGATCTTCCTGCTGCGCGCCTACCGCACGACATTGCCGCGCTTCGGCTATTCGCAGCCGATCGACACGGCTCAAATGAAGATCGAGCGCCGCGTCTCCGCCACCTACAAGGACCTGCCCGGCGGCCAGCTGCTCGGCCCGACCTTCGACTATACGCATCGCCTGCTCGACCCCTCGCTGCTTACGGATGGCGCCGTCGAGGAGCCGGTGCTGCGCGAGGCCGAAACCGGCCGCGTCATGCGCGTCTCCGAGATTCTCGCCCATGAAGGCCTGATCGAGGGCGATGGCGAAATGCCGGAGGATCACGAGATCGGCGATCTCACCCGCGAGCCGATGGAATTCCCGATGAGCCGCGATCTGCGCCTGCAGGCGCTTGCCCGTGGCGACGAGGGTTTCCTTTTGGCGCTCGGCTATTCCACGCAGCGCGGCTACGGCCGCAACCACCCCTTCACCGGCGAAATCCGCATCGGCGAGGTCGAGGTGGAGTTCGATGTGCCCGAGCTCGGCTTCGCCGTTTCGCTGGGGTCCATCCAGGTTACCGAATGCCAGATGGTCAACCAGTTCAAGGGCTCGTCCAAGGCGCCGCCGCAGTTCACCCGTGGTTACGGCCTGGTCTTCGGCCAGAGCGAGCGCAAGGCCATGTCCATGTCGCTGGTCGATCGTGCTCTGCGGGCAGGCGAGCTCGGCGAGGACATCACCGCGCCCGCGCAGGACGAGGAATTCGTCATCTCGCATGCCGATAACGTCCAGTCGACCGGCTTCGTCGAGCATCTGAAGCTGCCGCACTACGTCGATTTCCAGGCCGAGCTCGATCTCGTCCGCCGCATGCGCAATGACTTCGACGCCGCCCGCAACGGTGGCGATGACGATCTCAAGGAGGCAGCCGAATGAGCGATCTCGCCACATACAACTTCGCCTATCTCGACGAACAGACCAAGCGGATGATCCGCCGCGCCATCCTGAAGGCGATCGCCATCCCCGGCTATCAGGTTCCCTTCGCCTCGCGCGAAATGCCGATGCCCTACGGCTGGGGCACCGGCGGCGTGCAGGTCACGGCCTCGATCATCGGCCCCGATGATGTGCTGAAGGTCATCGACCAGGGCGCCGACGACACCACCAACGCCGTCTCCATCCGCGCCTTCTTCCAGAAGGTCGCCAATGTCGCGGTCACCACCCACACCAAGGATGCCACCATCATCCAGACCCGCCACCGCATCCCGGAAGAAAAGCTCGGGGCTGGCCAGGTGCTGGTCTACCAGGTGCCGATCCCCGAGCCGCTGCGCTTCCTCGAACCGCGCGAGACCGAGACCCGCAAGATGCACGCGCTTGAGGAGTATGGCCTCATGCACGTCAAGCTCTACGAGGACATCGCCCATAACGGCCGCATCTCCAAGACCTACGCCTATCCGGTCAAGGTCGCTGGCCGCTACGTCATGGATCCGTCGCCGACGCCGAAATTCGACAATCCGAAAATGCACATGTCGGACGCGCTTCAGCTCTTCGGCGCCGGCCGCGAAAAACGCATCTACGCCGTCCCGCCCTATACCGAAGTCGTCAGCCTCGATTTCGAGGACCACCCCTTCGAGATCCAGCGCTTCGGCAAGCCCTGCGCGCTCTGCGGCGCCGAGGACGTCTATCTTGACGAGGTGATCCTGGACGACAAGGGCGGCCGCATGTTCGTCTGCTCCGATACCGATCATTGCGAGGACCGCCGCGAGCACGGCCATGTCGGCGAGATGCTGGCGCAGGGTCGGGAGGCGGCGGAATGAGGGCGCTTCAAGTTCGGCGTTCTGCCGGGGATACCCCCCTCTGCCCTGCCGGGCATCTCCCCCACAAGGGGGGAGATTGGCTGGGCGCAACCGCTCGTTCCACATTCATTGGCTGGCGTAAACATCGCAACGAGTCGATCTCCCCACCTGTGGGGGAGATGTCCGGCAGGACAGAGGGGGGTAACCCGCCCTCGACATTCCATGTCCTCACACACACATCCGCGGAGGCATAGCCATGACCGACACCCCCCTTCTCAAAGTCAACGACGTCTCGAAGTTCTACGGCAACCGCATCGGCTGCAAGAACGTCTCCTTCGAGCTCTGGCCCGGCGAAGTGCTGGCGATCGTCGGTGAATCCGGCTCAGGCAAGACCACGTTGCTCAACGGCATCTCCACCCGCCTGATGCCGACGACAGGCAGCGTCGAGTATCACATGCGCGATGGCCAATACCGCGATCTCTACCACATGAGCGAGGCCGAGCGCCGCTTCCTGATGCGCACCGACTGGGGCTTCGTGCATCAGAATCCGGCTGACGGTCTGCGCATGACGGTGTCGGCCGGCGCCAATGTCGGCGAGCGGCTGATGGCGATCGGCGATCGGCACTATGGCAATATCCGCGCCACCGCGGTCGATTGGCTGAGCCGCGTCGAGATCGACGAGAGCCGCATCGACGACCAGCCGCGCGCGTTTTCCGGCGGCATGCGCCAGCGCCTGCAGATCGCCCGCAACCTCGTCACCGGCCCGCGCCTCGTCTTCATGGACGAGCCGACCGGCGGCCTCGACGTCTCCGTCCAGGCCCGCCTGCTCGATCTCGTTCGCGGCCTCGTCAACGATCTCGGCCTCGCCGCCATCATCGTCACCCACGATCTCGCTGTCGCCCGCCTGCTGTCGCACCGGATGATGGTGATGAAGGACGGCCACGTCATCGAGCATGGCCTGACCGACCGGGTGCTCGACGATCCCCGCGAGCCCTACACCCAGCTCCTCGTCTCCTCGATCCTGCAGGTATAGTTGAGAGCGCGATCCGTAAGCCGGCTAAGCTCACGGATTGTCGCCAGAAACCAGGGAAGTCAATCATGGCAACGCCACTCGTTGTTTCGGAAGTCTCCAAGAGCTTCACCATGCATCTGCGCGACGGCATCAAGCTGCCCGTCGTTTCGGATGTCTCCTTCTCCGTCGCCTCCGGCGAATGCGTCGTGCTCGGCGGCCCCTCGGGTATCGGCAAGAGCTCGCTGTTGAAGATGATCTATGGCAACTACGCGGTCGATAGCGGCCAGATCCTCGTCAAGCACCAGGATCGCATCGTCGATCTCGCCACCACCGATCCGCGCACCATCATCGAGGTGCGGCGCCAGACGCTGGGTTACGTCAGCCAGTTCCTGCGCACCGTGCCGCGCGTCGCGGCAATCGATGTCGTCGCCGAGCCGCTGGTCGCTCGTGGCACGAAGGCGGATGTCGCCCGTGAAAAGGCGGCCGAACTGCTTGCCAAGCTCAACCTGCCGGAAGCGCTCTGGCAGTTGCCCCCCGCCACCTTCTCCGGCGGCGAGCAGCAGCGCGTCAACATCGCCCGCGGCTTCATCACCGATCACACCATACTGCTGCTCGACGAGCCGACCGCTTCGCTCGACGCCAAGAACCGCGCCGTCGTCGTCGAAATGATCGCCGAGAAGAAACAGAAGGGCGTCGGCCTGCTCGGCATCTTCCACGACGAGGAAGTGCGCGAGGCGGTCGCCGACCGCATTCTCGACGTGCAGAAATTCTCGCCACGGAGGCCGATCGCAGCATGAGCCGCAAGATTGGCCTCGAGCCCTATATCCACGAGACCGCCTCGGTGAACAATTCGACGCTCGGCCGCTACACCGAGCTGTCGGAGCGCTGCCGCATCGATGAGGTCGAGCTCGGCGATTACTCCTACGTCATGCAGGACGGCGCCATCTGGTGCGCGACAATAGGCAAGTTCGTCAACATCGCCGCCTCCGTCCGCATCAACGCCACCAATCATCCGACCTGGCGCGCCACGCTGCACCACTTCACCTACCGCGCCGCGGATTACTGGCCGGATGCGGACATGGAGACGGAGTTCTTCGAATGGCGCCGCTCCAACCGCGTCACGATCGGCCATGACGTCTGGATCGGCCACGGCGCCACGCTCCTGCCCGGCGTCAACGTCGGCAACGGCGCCGTCATCGGCGCCGGCGCGGTGGTCTCCAAGGATGTCGCACCCTACACCATCGTCGGCGGCGTGCCCGCCAAGCTAATCCGCGAGCGCTTCCCGAAAGAGATCGGCGAGCGCATGGACAAGCTTGCCTGGTGGGATTGGGAGCACGACCGGCTGCGCGTGGCGCTCGCCGATTTCCGCGCGCTCAACGCCGAGGATTTCCTGGCGCGATACGAGGCCTAAACCACCTATCCAGGTGCACCAAACCTCTCCGGCGCGGATGGATCGCCATTCGCGCCGGGGGCCTTAGCTGAGGCTGATCAGCGCCGTGCCGGCGATGGCAAGTGCGGCCCCACCCCAGGCATGCGCACGCGGCATCTGCCCGCTGCGCAGCCACACCATCGGCAGGATGACAACGGGCGTCATCGAAGACAGCGTCGAAACGATCCCGACATTGCCGGTCTTCAACGCCGCCATCAGAAGCGACATCCCGAGCGCCGTACCGAAGAAGGCGGCGGTGGCCGCAAGGCCGAAATCCCGCGCCCGGAAGCCGTTCGCCTGCGCCCGCACCCGGGGCAGCGCCAAAAGCGCCCAGAAGCAGATCACCGCCAGCCCCGAACGCACCGCCATCGCCGTGAACGGCTCGACACCAGCAGCCATCGCCGGCCGCGCCGTCAGGCTCCCCAGCGCCTGCCCAAGCGCGGTGACGACCCCAAGCGTTATCCCGAGCATGGACACCGTTGGTGTTGACGGCGCTTGCTCTGCAATCGGCTCACCATCGGCAAGCGGGATCATCGGCGCCGGCCGACGCCGGCGAAAGCCGATGGCAATGACGATGCCGCATAAAATGAGCAAGACCCCGAACCCCTGACGCAGATCGATCGTCTCGCCCAGCGCGACATAGCCGAGCACCAGCGCGAATGGCGAGGCCAGCGAAAACAAAAGCGCCGTCACGCGCGGCCCGGCCGTATAGATCGCCGCGAAATAGGTGGTGCTGGCAATCACGATCCCGAACACGCTGGAGGCTAAGAGCGACCCGAGCTGCCAAGCCCCAAGCGTCGCCCACCCGCCGGCGATGGTCGCCGCAAGCGCCGTCATCACAAAAGCCGCGGTCAGCTGCCAGCGCGCCAGCTGCATCAACGGCACCCGCCCGTTGAGCTCGTTGATGAACATCGAGCTGAGCGCGATGCAGGTGGCCGAACCAATGGCGAAGGCTTCCGAGACGAACATGGAGATTTCCTTGAGGGGCAACGCAGCTTTCGGGAAAGTCGCGCGGGAAATCAAGATGCGATGAGGCGCGAATAGCACCAATCTCTGCCGGTGACTTGGCGCTCCGATAGCATCAGGGATCGGCTGTCGTTTTCCGCCCGGATGTCTCTCATGGTGCAAACCCCGTATCTTCCCGCCGAAGCTTCCGCTAATGTCCGCGCCACAACACGTCTCATCTGGAGCTAACCTTGACCCATACGCCGCAGTCCCCGGTGAACCTTTGACGACCGATCACGAAGCGACATTCCTGGCCTCGCTCGGCTGGTCCGAATTCTTTTCCGATCAGCTGACGGATGACGATCATGGTCTGATCCCCCGCCGGATCGCCGAAGTGCACCGCAGCCGCCTGAGCGTCACATCGCTGGACGGCCTGATCCGGCTCAAGGTCTCGCATCAGCTGAATACGTCCGAATTCGCCGTCGGCGATTGGGTGATGGTCGATCCCGAGGACGACAGCCTGGTGCGCCGGCTGGAGCGCCGCACGCTGCTGCAGCGCCGCGTCGAGGGGCGCCAGGGGCAGCAGCTCGGCGCCGCCAATGTCGACACGCTTTTGATCGTCACCTCCTGCAACGCCGATTTCAACGTTGCCCGCCTCGAGCGCTACATGGCGCTCGCCAACCAGGCGGAGACGACGCCGGTCATCGTGCTGACCAAGGCCGACCTCGCCCCTGATGTGGCGGAGTACGAAGCGCAGGCGAAAGCCCTGCAGCGCGATCTCGCGGTGGTCGTGCTCAATGCCAAAAGCGACGATGCGGCTTCGGCGCTTGGTCCATGGAGCGGCTTCGGCCAGACGCTGGCGCTGATCGGCTCGTCCGGCGTCGGCAAGTCGACGCTGGTCAATGCGCTGGCGAGGCTGAGCGGCGAGGGCTCGCAGGCAACCGGCGGCATCCGCGAACGCGACGCCAAGGGCCGCCACACCACGACGGCCCGCTCGCTGCACGCCATGGCCGGCGGCGGCTGGGTCATCGACACGCCGGGCATGCGCACGCTCCACGTCAGCGACGTTCAGGAGGGCATTGAGCAGGTCTTCTCCGAGATCACCGAACTTGCCGAACACTGCCGCTTCCGCGATTGCACCCACGACCACGAACCCGGCTGCGCCGTCCAGGCCGCCGTCAAATCAGGCACGCTGGCGCCGGAGCGGCTGGCCCGCTGGCGGGTGCTGCGCGACGAGAACGACAAGAACACCCCGAAGATGACCGGGCCCAAGGGCAACAAGGTGTTGCAGAAGCGGCGGTGAGGGGGCGAGGCGGTTTGTAGACGATTTCGGTTGACTAATGGCGTCGCTGTAGCATTATCGCTGTATATCCGTACGCCCGTAGGCGGGCACGTATCTTGAGACCCCCAAGGCGACGAGCCGAGGGGGTCTTTTATTTGAAGAACGTTGCGGTGTTGATCGATGGCGGACATGTTCGCGTTTTGGCGCGAAATGCCGGAATGAACTACAATCCCGATTATATTGAGAAGATTGCCAAGGCTTGCGTCGAGCCGGATGAAGACGCTTTCCGCTTTTTCTATTACGATTGTGCGCCGTACAGTGGAACGGTCAAACTGCCGGTGTCAGCGGAACCTAAGACCTTCGCAGGCTCGGATGCCTGGCTACGGGAGCTTGCGGCGAAAGATCTCTTTGCTGTCAGGCTGGGCGTGTTGAAATTCCGTGGCTTCAAGCCGAAAAAGATCCTGCCGGCTGGTCAGGCAGTAACGGATAATGATTTCAAGGCGGATTTCGAACAGAAAGGCGTCGATATGCGTATCGGCCTGGATATCGCCACCTTTTGCGCATCGAAGGCTGTCGATAGGCTGGTACTCGTGACCGGCGATACCGACTGCATACCGGCGATGAAATACGCGCGTATCGCAGGGTTGCAGATTGTTCTTGTTGGGTTTCCCAACCGGGCCGCATCCAACGAAATGCTTTGCCATGCCGATATTGAACGACGAGTAGCATGGCCGGCTCAATAGTGCGGTGATCGAATAACTACTCCTGCTTCGAGAGATCGCACTCGCCTCATCCCGCATCTGTCACAGAATTGTGACCCCACTGTCACGTTTCAATCCACCACAGCCCCGTTTGTGACAGCACTTACACAAAACTGACATTGGAGCTTCATGGACCGGGCCTAATGCACTCCCTCATATCGCGTTTGGGCTATGAGGAAGAGCATGATGTTCGAGCTGAAGAATGTCACCCGTCAATTCGGCAAGAAGATCGCCGTCGATAGTGTGACGCTTGACATCCCTCAGGGCCAGATGGTCGGCATTATCGGCCGTTCGGGCGCCGGCAAATCCACGCTTCTGCGCATGATCAACCGCCTGCAGGAGCCGAGCTCCGGCTCGATCCATTTCAACGGCACCGAGGTGTCGGGCCTGCGCGGCAAGTCGCTGCGCAATTGGCAGCGCGATTGCGCCATGATCTTCCAGCAGTTCAATCTCGTGCCGCGCCTCGACGTGATGACCAATGTCATCCTCGGCCGTCTCAACCATCGCTCCACCGTGCTCAGCCTGCTTGGCGTCTTCACCCGCGAAGAGCGCGTGCAGGCGATCGCGGCGCTTGAGCGTTTGGGTATCGAGCAGACGGCGCTGCAGATGGCCGGCACGCTGTCGGGCGGCCAGCAGCAGCGCGTGGCGATCGCCCGCGCCCTCATGCAGGCGCCGAAGATGCTGCTTGCCGACGAGCCGATCGCCTCGCTTGACCCGTTGAACGCCAAGATCGTCATGGACGCGCTGCGCGACATCAACGAGCGCGAAGGGATCACCGTCATCACCAACCTGCACACGCTCGACACCGCGCGCAGCTATTGCGAGCGCATTGTCGGCATGGCCGGCGGCCGCGTCGTCTTTGACGGCAAGCCGTCCGAACTGACGGCCGATGCCGTCAACGAAATCTACGGCACCGACAAGAACGGCGCCGGCATCGACGAGACCATGACGTCCACCAGCCTGGATAACATCAAGGGCAAGCAGCAGGACGCCGTATCGCGCGTGATGGCCGCCTCCGCCGTCATGCGCTGACAAGTTTCCGGCCGGGGGACAAAGCCGGAAAAATACCGATCCCCAGTACTTCAAAGTCACTGAAAAACGTCACCAAAGGAGACTACCATGTCTGCGTTCCGCAAGATCCTGATGGCAACGATCGCCATCGCCACCGTTGCAGGCCAGGCCTACGCTCAGGACGTCAAGGTCCTGCGTATCGGCCTCGACGGCGGTGAAAACGAAGCCGACCAGGTTCGCCGCACCGAGTGCGTCAAGCCGGGCCTCGTTGCCGCTACCGGCGTTTCGGAAGTCCAGATCTTCCCGTCGCCGAACTATAACGGCGTCATCCAGGGCCTGCTGGGCGGCACCATCGACCTCGCTGTCATGGGCGCTTCCTCCTACGCCTCGATCTACCTCAAGGATCCGAACGCCGTTACGCCGGTTCTGACCACCAAGCAGGAAGACGGCTCGACCGGCTACTACTCGATCATGGTCGCCCGCAAGGATTCGGGCATCAAGACGCTCGCCGACGCCAAGGGCAAGAAGCTCGGCTTCGCCGATCCGGATTCGACCTCGGGCTACCTCGTCCCGAACGTCTCGCTGCCGAAGGATGTCGGCATGCCGGTCAAGCAGTATTTCTCCGAAACCGGCTTCGGCGGCGGCCATGAGAACCTCGTTCTCGGCGTTCTCGACAAGAAGTTCGACGTCGGCACCACCTTCGGCTCCGCCACCGGCGATTGGGCCCAGGGCTACACCTCTGGCAACCTGCACATCATGGTCACCAAGGGCCTGCTCGACATGGACGATATCGTCCAGGTCTGGAAGTCCCCGCTGATCCCGAACGGTCCGCTGATGGTTTCCAACAAGCTGCCGTCTGACATCCAGAAGAAGGTTACCGCCTACTTCGCCGAACTGCCGAAGACCGACAAGGGCTGCTTCGACAGCTTCACCGGCGGTGGTTACGTCGATTGGTCGCCGGTCGACCAGTCCTTCTACCAGACGATCATCGACGCTCGTAAGTCGGTTATCGGCGGTTGATCCGAACCTCTGAATAAACTCGCGGCGGCATCATCATGGTGCCGCCGTTCGTTCAACAAGGATGCTCAACATGGCGCACGTGGCCGAAACCGACCACATGGGCGGACTGCAGCAAGGCTCCCGCACAATTCTCGATCACTACCAGCAACAGGTCCGGACACGGCGTATCTACACCGTGATCTCGATCGTTGTGTTCCTGATCGTCCTCGGTGCCTCGCTCGATTTCGCCAACAGCGCCAATTCGGGCAAGTTCTTCGAACGTCTGCCCTACCTGTTCGATTTCATGAAGCATTTCGTGCCGGACAGCCCGCTCGAAATCTTCCGTGCCATGTTCGACCTGCCGTCGCCCTATGCCGATGGCTCGATCAAGTATGATTACGTCAGCGACCGCGTCTACATCACCGACAGCTTCTACATCCCGAATTTCTTCTACCAGCTGGCGATCACCATCAACGTCGCCATCGTCTCCACCATCCTCGGCGCATCTGGCGCTTTCGTGCTCTGCTTCTTCGCCTCGACCAATCTGGTCGGCGCCGGCGCCACCCGCTGGGTCGTGCGCCGCATCATGGAAATCCTGCGCGCCTTCCCGGAGATCGTCATCGCCGGACTGCTCGCCGCCATCCTGTCGATCGGCCCGATCTCGGCCATCATCGCGGTGTCGATCCACACCATCGGCGCGCTTGGCAAGCTGTTCTTCGAAGTGGTCGAGAATGCCGACATGAAGCCGGACGAGGGCCTGCGCGCATCCGGCGCCAGCTGGCTCGAGCGCGTCCGCTTCGCCATCCTGCCGCAGGTCATGCCGAATTTCGTCTCCTACACGCTGCTGCGCCTTGAGATCAACGTGCGCGCCTCCACCATCATCGGCGCCGTTGGCGGCGGCGGTATCGGTGAGGTCTTCAGCCTGGCGATCGGCCGCGACCACGCCGCCAAGACCTATGCCATCATCATCCTGCTTCTGATCACCGTTGTCTGCGTCGATCAGTTTTCCGCCTGGCTCCGCCGCCGCATGATCGGCAAGCAGTCATTCGAATTCGGCCGAGGAGCAGCCTGATGTCGTCGCTCACAGTCAACGCCGCCGATCGCCAGCGCCTGCTGGAGGCTCATCCCGAAGTCTTCCACCGCAGCTTCATGCAGCGCTGGGGCCTCGCCCTGATCGCCGGCCTCGTCATCATCTACCTCGCGCTCGCATTCAATTTCTTCAAGGTCATCCCGACCTTCGTCAACGGCAATTGGGACCGCGCCTCGATCTATGTCCAGGACTGGTATTCCTGGCGCGCCCAGCCGCGCCTGCGCTTCGTCGATGGCAAGGTCGTGCCGCAGTGGACGAGCCGCGGCCAGTATCCGAAGGATGCCGTCATCGCATGGATGTTGCCGACCGCAGCCGGCGGCTACACCGTCACCTACGGCAGCGACGCCGACCGCATGGAAGTGACGCCTGAACGTGTCGACGTCTATCTCGGCGGCAAGCTCTATCCTGTCGAGATCACCAAGGATCGCGCCATCCTGCCGCCGGGCGCGCCCGCCGTCATGAAGCAGGACGACAGCAAGGTCACCGTCTCCTTCGGCTTCGAGGGCCAGGCGGAAATCCGCTCGACGCAGGTCTATGTGCAGCGCCGCTTCCTCGGCTGGGCCAATTTCTTCTTCGACACGCAGTCGCCTTTCTGGGGCAAGAGCCTCATCGATGTCGCCGGCCTCATGCTGTCGGGTGATCGCATCGATCCCGCGCAGTCCAACGCCTCGCTGGTGCTCGACAATTTCCTCAACAATGCCAGCTGGCAGCACGGTGATATCCTGTCGAAGCTGATGCAGACGCTGGTCATGGCCTTCGTCGGCACGCTGCTCGGCTCGCTCTTCGCCTTCCCGCTGGCCTTCATCGCCGCGCGCAACATCACGCTCAACCGCTCGGCCAACTGGGCGACGAAGCGCCTCTTCGATTTCCTGCGCTCCATCGACATGCTGATCTGGGCGCTGTTCTTCACCCGCGCCTTCGGCCCCGGGCCGATCCCCGGCATCGCCGCCATCTTCTTCACCGACACCGGCGCGCTGGGCAAGGTCTATGCCGAGGCGCTGGAGAATGTGGATGACAAGCAGCGCGAGGGCGTCAAGTCGGTGGGCGCATCCCCCGTCGTCGTCCAGCGCTTCGGCGTGGTGCCGCAGGTGCTGCCGATCTTCATCTCGCAGTCGCTCTATTTCTGGGAATCCAACACCCGCTCGGCCACCGTCATCGGCGCCGTCGGCGCAGGTGGTATCGGTCTGAAACTCTTGGAATCGATGAAGACCAATTCCGATTGGGACAAGGTCGCCTACATGGTGCTCCTCATCCTCATCGTCGTCTTCGTCTTCGACAATATCTCCAATGCGCTGCGTTCGCGGGTGATGGGCAAAAAGACCCATTGATGGCTCTTGATCATCATCATTCTGTCACGGAAATCTTTTAGCCGGAAGCAAGCTTGCGGCGGGCGGTCAAATCACGGCAGACTGCCTCCCGCATCCACATAGATTTCCGGGATACTGGCCTTGCGATACGCACTCTATTTCACGCCGCCGAAGGGTGATCCTTTGAACGTGGCGGCAGCCCATTGGCTCGGCCGCGATGCCTTCACCGGCGAAACTTATCCGGCTCCCGATTATCCTGATCTGCCGGCTGCCGAGCAGTTCGAGCTTACCGCCGATCCGCGCCGCTACGCCTTCCACGCCACCATCAAGGCGCCGTTTCATCTGGCCTCCTCGGTCACCGAGACGGACCTCATCCAGGCCGTCGAGGATTTCGCCGCGCGCACGTCCGCCTTTGAGATCCCCGAGCTCGTGCTCGGCCAGCTCGGCCGGTTCTTCGCGCTCGTGCCCGGCTCCCTGCATCCGCCGCTTCAGCAATTCGCGGCCTCCGTGGTAAAGTCGTTCGAACCCTTCCGCGCGGCACTGTCCGAAGCCGATATCGCCCGGCGCAATCCGGACAAGCTCAGCGAAAGCCAGAGGGCCAATCTGTTGCGCTGGGGCTATCCTTACGTGATGGATGACTTCGGTTTCCACATGACGCTCTCAGGCCAGGTGCCGGAAGCGCGCGCCGAGGTGATGAAGACCATTCTCGCCGAGCGCTTCGCCGCCTTCACCGGCCGGCCGCTTTTGATTTCGGGCCTTGCCGTTTTCGTCGAAGAGACGCGCGGCGCGCCGTTTACCGCCCATTCCTGGTGGCCGCTTGCCGCCGCCAAACCTTGAAAGATCTGACGCCCATGACCAAAGAAACCGTCTTCTCCAACGCCCGCATCGTCCTTGAGGATGAAATCGTCGAAGGATCGGTCCTCGTTCGCGACGGCAAGATCGAGGATATCGCAAGCGGCAGCTCCCGCCTCGGCGAGGATTTCGAGGGCGATTACCTGATCCCCGGTCTGGTCGAGTTGCACACCGACCATCTGGAAGGCCACTATTCGCCGCGTCCCGGCCTGCGCTGGAACAAGACGGCGGCGATCCAGGCGCATGATGCCCAGATCGTCACCTCAGGCATCACCACGGTCTTCGATTGCCTGCGCATGGGCGCCGACGAAGACGGTGGCTTCGAGCATGGCGAGATGCGCGACATGGCCGATGCCATCCAGAAGGCCGAGAAAGAGGGCCGCCTGCGCGCCGAGCACCTCATCCACCTGCGCTGCGAAGTCTCCGCCGACAACGTGCTGCAGCACTTCGCCGATTTCGAAAACGATCCCTATGTCCGCCTCGTCTCGCTGATGGACCATGCGCCCGGCCAGCGCCAGTTCCAGACAATGGACCAGTACATTTTCTACTACCAGAAGAAGCGCGGCCTCACCGACGCCGAGTTCGCCAAGTTCGTCGATCGTCGCGTGTCGGAATCCGAGCGCAACTCGACGCCGCACCGCGTCGCGATCTCGAAGGTCTGCGCCGAGCGCGGCATCACGGTCGCCAGCCACGACGACGCGACGCTCGCCCATGTCGACGAGGCGATCGAAAACGGTGTCCGTCTCGCCGAATTCCCGACCAGCTTCGACGCCGCCAAGGCCTCGCATGAAAACGGCATGAGCGTTCTGATGGGCGCGCCGAATATCGTGCGCGGCAAGTCGCACTCCGGCAACATCGCTGCCCGCGATCTCGCCGAGCGCGGCGTGCTCGACGTTCTCTCCTCCGATTACGTGCCGCTCAGCCTGCTCTACGCACCCTTTCTGATCGCCGACGAAGTCGAGAGCATCTCGCTGCCGAAGGCGATCGCCATGGTCACCTCGACGCCGGCGCGCACCGTGAGCCTCAACGACCGCGGCCGCATCGCAACCGGGCTGCGCGCCGATCTCGTCCGTGTCTTCCGCGACGAAGGTGTACCGGTCAGCCGCTCCGTCTGGCGCGAAGGGCGCCGGGTCGCATGACCGCGCACGAAACCCATCCCTCGCACGAGCCCCACGTCGTTCCCGGCACCGAGCACGGCATCATGGTGGTCGTGGTCGGCCCCTCCGGCGCCGGCAAGGACACGCTGATGGCGGCCGCCGCCCGGCATTTCAGGCAGCGGCAGGACGTCCATTTCGTCCGCCGCGTCATCACCCGCGATCACGATGCCGGCGGTGAGGATCATCTCGCCGTCTCGCCCCAGGGCTTCGCCTCGATGGAGCAGGCCGGCAGCTTCTCCGTCTGGTGGGAAGCCCATGGCCTGAAATACGGCATCCCCTCGGAAGTCTCGGTGTCGCTGTCAGCTGGAAGCCTCGTCATCGCCAACGGCTCACGCTCGGCGCTGCACCATTTCCACGCCGTCTTCCCGCGCCTGAAGGTGATCAACGTCACCGCGCGCGCAGACGTGCTGGCAAGCCGGCTCGAGGCCCGCGGCCGCGAGACCCACGAGGACATCATGGCCCGCCTGGCCCGCGGCCCGCTCACCGTGCGCGGAGATTACGACGTCGTCGATCTCGACAATAGTGGGTCCTTGGAACAGGGCGAACGCCGCATGGTCGAGGTCCTCGAGAGCTTCCTGCAAGAGATCGGCTGACGACGATGCGGCCGATCCGGCCAAATCGACCAATCCGGGTTGTCGAGTATGATCCGCGTTGGCCCTCGTTCTTCCAGGCAGCGCGCGACGAACTCCTGTCGCTCGCGCCCGGCCTCATCCTTACTGTCGAACACATCGGCAGCACCGCCGTCCCCGGCCTCGCCGCCAAGCCGAAAATCGACCTCGACGCCGTTCTGATCGACGCGGAAGCTGTCGCCACCTTGGCCGATAAACTCGCACTCTCCGGCTTCCGCGCCCACGGCGACCCGCATGGCGACGGCCGCCTGCCATTCACCCGCGAGCATGAAGATTACGGCCTGCGCCTCTACCTCTGCCTCGAGGCCAACCCCGCCCACCACGACCGCCTCCTCTTCCGCGATCACCTGCGCCTCCACCCGGACCGCGCCGCCGAATACCAGACGCTGAAGCAGCGCCTCGCCGAAGAAGCCGCCGGCGACTGGGACCACTACACCGGCGGCAAGAGCGCCTTCGTAGCCGAGACGCTCCGCCGCGCCGAGGCCGAGAGATCAGCCTCACGGGGATAATTTTATTGCGCGGCGAAAGAAATCGCCGCGATATCAGCCGCTTGGGAATTTCGTCGTCCCCACTCATCCCCGCCGCAATCATCGCTCCCATACTGATAGCGTCATTGGACAGGGAGCCGGGTCGCGAACCGGATCTAACACATCAGGGCGCGAGCCCGGCGTCCGGTGATGGTTGTTGAAAGGTGGATGATCGGGTCGTCAGGACTTCCCATCCATCCGGAAGCGAAAGGCCGAGAGACGCTCCTGTCGGCCTGGATATCCGGAAGCCTCGATATGATCGGGCAGGCGATATTGCCTGACAATCCTATTTTATACCGACCGTTGCCTGCCCATTCCCTGCCTGCCATGCCGTCGCGGAGAGCTATCCGGCGCGGGGTTTTGTGGTGTGTGGTTGGCGCTCCGCCTGCTGCCGCTTTTTATTGAGGTCTTACCGTGAGATACCCCCCTCTGCCCTGCCGGGCATCTCCCCCACAGGTGGGGAGATTGGCTGGGCGCAACCGCTCGCTCCACCTTCATTGGTTGGCGAGACCTCACCACGAGTCGATCTCCCTCCTTGTGGGGGAGATGTCCGGCAGGACAGAGGGGGGGTACTCCACGGCACGCCGCCAACGATCGACCGGCAGAAGCCCCAAGTTGAACCTGGAATGAGCAGCCCAATCCCAACACACCGCTTTGCACCAAGCTCCAATCTCACTGTCGAAAATATGATAGAATTCTGCGCTAGAAGCGCGCCACTGGCATCGTCATGCGTGTGCCTCGCCAACAATACCTATGATCTATCCAATGAGAGCAAAATGGGCGTCAGAAACGTTCTGATCGAAGGCGTGTCCGGCACGGGCAAGACCTCGGTTGCGTCAGGCTTGCAGCAGCGCGGCTATCACGTCGTCCATGGAGACCGAGAGCTAGCCTATAAAGGCGATCCGGTGACAGGCGAGCCCCTAAGCGATGCCGCGCGGCCGCGGGGTGCGGCTGATGTCGCCTTCGGTCACCGGCACCATCTCTGGGACATCGACAAGGTGAAAACCCTGGTCGCTGACCAAAGCAATGCGATCTCCTTCTTCTGCGGCGGCTCCCGAAATTTCGATGGTTTCATCGATCTCTTCGACCACGTTTTCGTCCTCGAGATCGATGCGGACACGCTGATGAAGCGACTGGCAACGAGGCCCGACGACGAATTCGGCGCAAGCCCCGCCGAACAGCAACTTGTCCTGCGGCTGCACGCGACCAAGGAAGACATACCGTCCGCCGCCACAGTCATCGACGCCACCGCGCCGCTTGCCTCCGTCATCGACGACATCCTGGCGAGATGCGCCGAAAGGGCCCAAGCATCGAAGCGGTGATGGGGCTCACCCGAGGCGAGGCGTAACGCCGACTCTAATCCCCTACACCAACCCAAGCCGAACCAAGCTCTCGGCGCAGGCAACGATCGCCTCCTCCCGCGAGCGTGGTGCCCAGCCGAGCAGGCGCTCGGCCTTCTTGCCCGTCGCGTTCATGTCGTAGTTGAGGAGCGGCACCACCGCCTTCAGCTGCGCATTCGTCTCGCCGGCGATGCGCACCTGCTCGTCGGGCCAGACATCGGCCGAGACCTTGGCCGCCGCATCACCCAACCTTTGTCGCAGCAGCTTCGCGACCTCGACCATCCATAGGCTGTCGCCGACGGTGGCGAGGAAGCGCTCGCCCTTGGCGGCGGGGTCGGTCATGGCGCGTAGGTGCAGGTCCGCCACATCGCGCACGTCGACGCAGCAGGAGTTGACGTTCACGCAGCCCGGCTGCCCCTTCAGCATGTTGGCGATCAGCCGGATCGAGTGCGAATAGTCGGCGCCGAGAACCGGGCCGTAGACCGCGACCGGGTTGACCGCCGAAAGCTCCATGCCCTGGCCCTCGCGGGCTATGAAGTCCCAGGCGGCGCGCTCCGACAGCGTCTTCGACTTCTGGTAGGGCGCGACATTGCCTTCAAGGTTGCTCCAGTCGGTCTCGTCGAACGGCCGCCGGTGGTCCGGCCCGTGGCCGACGCCGATGGCGCCGAAGGCCGACGTCAGCACCACCCGCCTGACGCCGGCATCGCGTGCCGCGCGCAGCACCCTGAGATTGCCGTTGACGGCGGGCTCGATCCAGTCCTCCTCGCGCGTCTGGTCGCCGGATGGGGTCGGCGAGGCGCCGTGCATCACGTAAGTGCAGCCGGCCACCGCTTCCGCCCACCCGTTGTCGTGATCGAGATCGGCGATCGCGAAGGACAGCCGGTCACCGGCATCGACACCGCCGGCCTTCAGGTGCGCCCGCACCTCGTCCTCCCGCCCGGGTGAACGGATTGTGGTGCGCACGCGATAACCGTCTTGCAGCAGCGCCAGCATGCAATATTGCGCGATGAACCCGGTGCCGCCGGTGACGAGAACGAGCGTGTCTTTATTGTCAGTCGTCATAACCTACCTCATGCTTATGCCGCCGCATCGGATCGCGGCGAACTTGATGACGGAAAGGTAGGCAGCCGGGTTCGTACTGTGAATGCTTGAAAATCCGCATGACTTGCGCGATAGTTCGATAATGCTGGCTGATCCCTTCTCCGATGTCCTGAGCCTGACGAAAGCCGAGGCGATCGTCACCGGCGGCTTTACCGCTGGCGGCCCGTGGTCGATCGCCTTTCCGGGGCGCGACAAGATCAAGTTCTTTGCGGTCGTGAAGGGCGGCTGCTGGGTCACGCTGGAGGGCGAGGCGGAGCCGATCCGCTTCGAGGAAGGCGATGTCGGCCTGCTCGCGAAGAAGCGCAGCTTTGTTCTCTCCAGCGATCCCGCGCTTCAGCCAGTCGACGCCATGAGCATCTTCACGGGCACGGGACGGCGGCTGGTGACGCTGGGCGACGGCAAAGATTTCGCCCATATCGGTGGCCACGTCGCGCTCGATCCGCTGAGGGGCGGCCTGCTGTCGGATATCCTGCCCACCTGGATCCACACCCGCGCCGCCTCGCCGCAGGCCGCCATCTTCCGCTGGCTTCTCGACCGGCTGATCGAGGAGCGCGATATCGGCCAGCCGGGGGCGGCGCTTGCCTCCGCGCAGCTGACCCAGCTGCTCTTCATCGAGATCCTGCGCTCGCACTTAAGCGCCGCCGACCGCATGCCCGCCGGCTGGCTGAAGGCGCTGGCGGAACCCAGGATCGCGCCGGCGCTTCGCCTGATGCACGGCGAACCCGCGCGCGTCTGGCACCTGGAGGAACTCGCCAGCGCCTGCGCCATGTCGCGCACCTCCTTTGCCGTCCATTTCAAGTCCGTCTCGGGTATCGCCCCGCTCTCCTATCTCACGGAATGGCGCATGCGCCTTGCCGAACGGGCGCTGCGCGAAGCCCGCACCCCCATCGCCTCCGTCGCCCGCTCGCTCGGCTACACCTCCGAAAGCGCTTTCAGCAACGCCTTCAAGCGGGCGAATGGGAGGTCTCCATCGGCCTATCGGGTGGCGGTGAATGGGCTGGATGCCGGCGATGAGGGTGAGTTGGCATCGCGCGATCCGGCATTTGCGGGCTGATCGCCCCGGCATTTTCGCAGGAGCCGCCGCCAGGTGCCTCCTGCGCTTTCATGACCGGCCGGCGGTGGGCTCCATCACCCCTGTCTCATCCGCTCTCCGCCGCGCATCGCGACCGCGCCGAGAACCACCGCAGCGATCGCCACGGTCAAGCCGTCGGCGATCGGGAAGGCGAACCAGATGGCCGTTCGGTCGAGGAAAGCGGCAATGACGATGATGGCGACCGGAACAAGCACGAAGGACTTCATCAGCGTCAGAAGCCCGGCCTGTAGAGGCCGGCCGATCGCCTGGAAGTAAAGCGCAAGCACCAGCACCGGTCCCGAAAACAGATAGAGCGCCGCCATCGGCTTGAGAATCCTGGCGACCTCCTCGATGACACCGGCGTCGGCGATGAAGGCGGAGGCGATCATTTCGCCTTGTGTCAGAAGCAGCAGCTCGACGGCGGCGCCGTAGATGAAGGCGGTTACCGCGGCGATCCGCAGAACCTGGTCGGCGCGATCCCAGCGCCCGGCTCCGACATTGTTGCCGACGATGCTCTGCATGGCGAGTGCTGCGGCCATCGGCGGCAGGAAGGCGAAACCGAGGATGCGCGTGATGATGCCATAGGCCGCGATCGCCTGCGAATGGCCTTCGCCTGACGACGGCAGCGCAAGAACTACGCAGGTTGCCGTAAGCGCCATGCCCAGGAAGGTGAGACTGACGGGAGCGCCGAGTGCGGCGATCTTCCCCCATTGCCCATACCACGCGTTCCGCCGCAGACCGCCGAGCGGCATCATCTCCCGAGACCGCCGCCGGCCCTCGACGAGGAGAGCAAGACCCGCCCCCTGCGCCAGCACGGTGCTCAACGCCGACCCCGCAACGCCCATCGCAAGCGGTACGATCAGGATGTAGTTGAAGAGGATGTTGATCGATGTCACGCCAAGCGACATCAGCGCCATGCTGCCCGCCCGGCCTTCGTTGCGCCAGGCATCCGCATGGATACCCAGCAGGAACTGCAGCGGCGTGCCGAAAAGAGTGATCATCAGGAACACCCAAGCCATCCTGGCAACCGGCTCCGCAGCTCCCGCCATCCGCGTCGCAAAGGTCCAGCCGCCGGCGAGGAAGAGCAGGATCAGCGCCAGGCCGATCGTGATCGCCAGGCCATGCGCCCGGGCAAACGTCGCGCCCGCCTCTTCGCGCGCACCGGCGCCGAGTTGTCTCGCAAGCAGGCTGGACATGCCGCTGCCGACAAGCGTCGAAAGCGCAATAGTGAGCAGCAGAACGGGAAACGCGACACTGATGGCCGCTATTGCCTCTTCCCCGACAAAGCGTCCAAGAAAGGCGGCATCGACGATGCCGAGCAGGCCGTTCATCGTCATGATGGCCACCATCGGCAAGGCGGTCGTGGCAAAGATCCGGCCCATGGGCGCGGTCAGGAATCGATTGTCGGGTGATTGTCTCGCAGACATCACACACTCCTCATATGAGGCATTTCGATTGAGGAGGGAGCCTGCATTGCCACCAACGAAATGCTTCGAGGGTGAGATGATATCGACGTCGAGCTTTTACCGTGACTTGCGTCCGCAGGCGGCAGGCACTCGAAACCTGTATCGGATCAATCATTTTGGTGTTGATCTGTCAATTCGAAAACCGGCGGATGGCGGAGTGGCGGTAGGTGGAGATGGGTTTGTAAGAGGAAATGTGAGGACTGGGGTGCCCTTCGCCTGCCGCTCAGGGCGTCGCTCCCGCTCCACCCCCTCATCGCCTCGCTGTCGCTCCGGCACTTCTCCCCATCGAGGGAGAGGGGGCTGGTGGCAGCCGCTCTGCCTCATCGTGGGCGTTGATTTCAAGCGGCCTCGTGAGTGACAATATCGCTCAAGGCGCCGCCACGAGTCTCTTCTCCCCGACGGGGAGAAGGTGGCGGCAGCCGGATGAGGGGTGCGCAGACGCCGGCGTTTCCACGCTAAGTCATCGACGCTACAGGGGGGAGAAAATCATGAAAGACACCGTCGCACTGGTCACCGGCGCAAGTCGCGGCGTCGGCCGCGGCATCGCGCTTGCGCTGCTCGCCGAGGGTGCCACCGTCCATGTCACGGGCCGAACGCGCCATGAGACCGACATCCAAGGCAAACGCCCAGGCTCCCTCGAAAGCCTCGCCAACGAAGCCGCCACGCTCGCCGGCCGCGTCGTCATTCATCATTGCGACCACGCCAACGACGCCGACACCCACCGTGTCGCCGAAGCGGTCACAGCCGGCGGAAAGCTGGATATCCTCGTGAACAACGCCTGGCCGGGCTACGAAAACATGGTCGAGAATGGCGATTTCACCTGGCCGCGCGCCTTCTGGGAACAGCCTCTGTGGCGCTGGGACGCCATGATCGGCACGGCGCTCAAGGCAGCCTTCCTGATGTCGCGCGCGGTGGCGCCGATGATGGTCGCAAACCGGCGCGGCCTGATCGTCAACATCTCGTTCTGGGCATCGCGCTTTTACGATGGCAACGCCATCTACGGCATCTCCAAGGCCGCAGCCGACAAGATGGCCGCCGATTTCGCCCATGACCTGCGCCCGCACGATGTCGCAGCCGTCTCGCTCTATCCCGGTCTGGTGCGCACCGAAGCGGTGATGGAGAACGCTGCCTATTTCGACCTCTCCAACTCCGAATCCCCTCAGTTCATCGGCCGCGTCATTTCAGGCCTCTGGCGCGATCCGGCGCTGATGTCGAAATCCGGCCAAGCCCTGATCGCAGCCTCACTCGGCCGCGAATACGATATCGCCGACATCGACGGCTACCGGCCCGTTCCGCTGACCGAGGCGGATTTCACAAGGGGCTGAGCCCAAGAGCTAATCCCTGAATCACCGTCATTGTTTGGCGGAGGCCTTTCTACGAGTCGATCTCCCCACTTGTGGGGGAGATGCCGGCAGGCAGAGGGGGGTAAGCCTCGTGACGGGTCCAATCATTCTGCATGTCAGCGGCCACGAGCACCCCCAGCGAGAGACCTCAATCCCCCTCGCCACGCCCATTGACGATCTCGCGCTTGCCCACATGGTTGGCGGGGCCGACCAGCCCTTCCTTCTCCATGCGCTCGACCAGCGAGGCGGCGCGGTTGTAGCCGATGCCGAGGCGGCGCTGGATGTAGGAGGTCGAGCACTTCTTGTCGCGCAGCACCACCTTTACGGCTTTGTCGTAGAGGTCGTTGCCGTCCTCGGCCGCCATGTCGCCCTTGTCGAACACGGCGCTGTCTTCCTCTTCGCCATCTTCCTCTTCGTCGGCCGTGACAGTGTCCAGATATTCCGGCCGTCCCTGCGTCTTCAGATGCGCCACGACCTTCTCGACCTCGGCGTCGGAGACGAACGGACCGTGGACGCGCGAGATGCGGCCGCCGCCCTGCATGTGCAGCATGTCGCCCTGGCCGAGCAGCTGTTCGGCGCCCTGTTCGCCAAGGATCGTGCGGCTGTCGATCTTCGACGTCACCTGGAAGGAGATGCGGGTCGGGAAGTTGGCCTTGATCGTGCCAGTGATGACATCGACGGAGGGACGCTGCGTCGCCATGATCAGGTGGATGCCCGCCGCGCGCGCCATCTGCGCCAGACGCTGGATCGCCCCTTCGATTTCCTTGCCGGCCACCATCATCAGGTCGGCCATCTCGTCGACGATGACGACGATATATGGCATCGGCGTCAGGTCGAGTTCCTGTTGCTCCTCGATCGGCGCCCCGGTGCTGCGGTCGAAGCCGGTCTGCACCATGATGTGGATCGTCTCGCCCTTTTCCTTGGCCTGCGCCACGCGGCTGTTATAGCCGTCGATATTGCGCACGCCGAGGCGCGACATCTTGCGATAGCGCTCTTCCATCTCGCGCACTGCCCACTTCAGCGCCATTACGGCCTTCTTCGGGTCGGTTACGACGGGGGTGAGGAGATGCGGAATGCCGTCATAGATCGACAGTTCCAGCATCTTCGGGTCGATCATGATCAGGCGGCACTGCTCCGGCGTCATCCGGTAGAGCAGCGAGAGGATCATCGTGTTGACGGCGACCGACTTGCCGGAACCGGTGGTGCCGGCAACAAGCAGATGCGGCATCTTCGCAAGCTCAGCGATCACGGGCTCGCCACCGATCGTCTTGCCGAGCCCGAGCGCCAGCTTGTAGCTGCTCTTCTCGAAATCGGCGCTCTCGATCATCTCGCGGAAATAGACGGTTTCGCGCAGCGCGTTCGGCAGTTCGATGCCGATGACATTGCGGCCGGGCACCACGGCAACACGTGCCGAAAGGGCCGACATCGAGCGGGCGATATCGTCGGCAAGGCCGATGACGCGCGAGGATTTGACGCCCGGCGCCGGCTCGAATTCATAGAGCGTGACGACGGGACCGGGGCGCACATGGATGATCTCGCCCTTGATGCCGAAATCTTCCAGAACGCTTTCCAGAAGCCCGGCATTCTGCTCCAGCGCTTCCTGCGACATGATCTCGCCAACGCGTTCCGGCGGCTCCTGCAGCAGCGAGTTGGAGGGGAATTCGTAGCCCGAGGCATCGACCTTGGACGGCACGAACTTGTGCGCCACCATGCGCGCGGCGGGTGCCAGCGGTGCGATCGCCGGCTGCGAGCGAACCGGCATCGGCGCGATCGGCTGCGCTACTGATGGCTGCGGCTCTATGGCGATCGGCTGCACGATCTGCGGGGCAGGGGCGGGCGCCAGCGTCTCGGCGGCAGCTGCCTGCTGCTTCAGCCTGACGGCAAGCGGCTGGCGGATCGGCGCGCGGCCGGTGGTCGGGGCCGGCGCCACGACAACAGGCGCAGCGGTTAAGACGGGCGCGACGATCGGGGCCGCGACGGGAGCGGGGGCAACGGCAACCGGCAGCGGCGCGGCATAGGGAGCGGCGACCACGGGCTGCTTGCCGGGGCGCCATTCCATGATGCGGAACTGGCTGATGATCGAGTGGGGTTCGGAGACCGTCTGCGGCGCGACGATCTGCACCTGCGGTGCGGCCTCCACCGGCTCGACGGGCGCCTCGCCATCCTCGAAGGACATCACTTCCCAGAAGGCGAAGTCGGAGATCGAGGAGAGGTTGGAGGAGGCGTGGAACTGCGCTTCGCCGTCGGTTTCGGAAACGACGATCGCGTTTTCCTCGACGGCGGCGCCATTGGCTGCCGGCTGGTAGACGTCGAAGGGTACGTTGACCACGGGCGCGCCAGGCGTGACCACGGGCGCGCTGGGCGTGACCACGGGCGCGCCAGGCGTGACCACGGGCGCGCGTGGGCTGGCCGGCTGCGACGCATAGGCGTTGCGCAGCGCCTGCTGTTGAACGTGCGGCTGCGGCTGCGTGACGGCCGGCTGCATGGCGGCCTGGCGGGCGACATAGCCCTGGCGCGGCTGCGCGGCAGGCTGCGGCGTCACGACGATCGGCTGGGCCACCGGCGCCATTACCTTTACCGTCACCGGTGCTGCCGCTTGGGCGGGCTGCGGGGCGGGTGTCGCCACCTGGGCAGGCTCCATCACCCGCTGCTGCACCGGCTCGGCCGGCTGCTTGCGCGGGTTGATCTGGCTCTCCGGCGTGCGGGTAAAGCGGACATTCGGCGCCAGCGAAAAGTGATTCTGCCAGATCGGCGGCACCGGCTTCTCGCCGGCCTGTTCCTGCAGCTGTTCGCCCTGGGTGTCGGCGGAAACCTCGCCGGCATCCGTCAGATTGGTTCTAGGAAAGCGCATACGACAGCCACTCACTCATGATTGGTAACTATTATCCTCTTCCGGCTTAGGAAATGAAGGTTAATAAGTTCCTTCTCAGCGCCCTTGCGCGACAGCTACAGCAAGGCGTAAATCGAGTGTTTTCAGTGACTTGCTTGATAAAGAAAATTTTAGCGATTTTTCGACGAGGCGCCCACGCATCGGCCCGAAAATCAAAATCGATTTTCGGAAAGTCCGATGCGTGGATGCATGAGTGACAGCGTCCTTTGTGCCTTCGCGCGAACGCACGGCACTCTAGTGCGCCTCGTCCCAGTTGGTTGCCGCACGCGCATCCACCTTCAGCGGCACACGCATTTCGAGCGCCGGCATGGTGGCGTTTTCCATCACGGAAACGATGACAGGCATGGCTTTGTCGACGTCCTCATCCTCGACCTCGAAGATCAGTTCGTCATGCACCTGCAGCAGCATGCGCACCCGCTCGGAAAGCCCGACCTCTGATAACGCCGGCTCCATCTTGATCATCGCCCGGCGGATCACGTCGGCGGCCGAACCCTGGATCGGCGCATTGATCGCCGCGCGCTCGTTGAAGGCGCGCACCGAGGGGTTGGAGGAGCGAATCTCCGGATAGTTGATTCGCCGCCCGAAGATCGTCTCGACATAGCCCTTGTCGCGCGCCTGCTGCTTGGTGCTGTCCATGTAGTCGCGAATGCCGGGGAAGCGTTCGAAATAGCGCTTGATGTAGTCGCTGGCTTCCGAGCGCTCGATGGAGAGCTGGTTGGCAAGACCGAAGGCCGAGATGCCGTAGATGATGCCGAAGTTGATCGCCTTGGCGCGGCGGCGGACCTCCGACGGCATGCCTTCGACGGGAACGCCGAACATTTCGGACGCCGTCATCGCGTGAATGTCGATCCCATCGGCGAAGGCCTGCGTCAGCTGCGGGATTTCGGCGACATGGGCAAGCACGCGCAGCTCGATCTGGCTGTAGTCGGCCGAAATCAGCTTGTGGCCCGGCGTCGAGATGAAGGCGGTGCGGATCTTGCGGCCTTCGGCAGTGCGAACGGGAATGTTCTGCAGGTTGGGTTCCGACGAGGAAAGCCGCCCCGTCGTCGTCGATGCCAGCGAGTAGGAGGTATGCACCCGCTTCGTCTGAGGGTGCACATAGCCCGGCAGCGCGTCGGTATAGGTGGACTTGAGCTTGGTCAGCTGCCGCCAGTCGACAATCTTGCGCGGCAGCTCCAGCCCGGCCGCCGCCAGATCCTCCAGCACGCTGGCCGAGGTCGACCACTGGCCGGTCTTGGTCTTCGAGCCGCCGGCAAGGCCCATTTTGCCGAACAGGATGTCGCCCAGCTGCTTCGGCGAGCCGATGTTGAAGCGCTCGCCGGCCAGCTGGTAGATCTCGTCCTCCAGCCGCGCCGCACCCTGCGCCAGTTCGCCCGAGAGCCGCGACAGGATCTGCCGGTCGACGGTGATGCCGCGCTCTTCCATATGCGCGAGAACAGGCAGCAGCGGCCGCTCCAGCCGCTCGTAGACGGAGGTCAGCTTCTCGGCCGCCAACCGCGGCTTCAGCACCATCCAGAGCCTGAGCGTCACGTCGGCATCCTCGGCCGCGTAATGCGTGGCGCGGTCGATATCGACGAGATCGAAGGAGATGTTCGACTTGCCGCTGCCGGCCACGTCCTTGTAGGCGATCGGCTTGTGGTTGAGGAACTTCTCCGACAGCGGATCCATGCCATGCGCGCCGGTGCCGGCGTCGAGCACGTAGGAGATCAGCATCGTGTCGTCGAAGTTCTTCGTCTCGACGCCGTAGCGCTTCATCAGCAGGTAGTCGTATTTCAGGTTCTGCGCGACCTTGAGCACCGATTGGTCCTCGAGCAGTGCCTTCAGCCGCGGCAGCGCGTCGCGCATCGGAATCTGGTTCTCGGCCATGCCGCCGCCGAGCAGATCGCCCACGCCGGTCTTGTGGCCGAGCGGCACATAGGCAGCACGGATATTGATACCCGTGGGGCTCTTGGAATTGTCAGCAATCGCCATCGAGAAGCCGACGAGCTCGGCCTGCATCGCATCGAGCGAGGTCGTCTCGGTGTCGAAGCCGATCACGCCGGTCTCGCGCGCATCCGCGATCCACCTGTCGAGCGTCGCGACATCGCGGATCGTCACATAGCGCGAATGGTCGAAGGGCAGGTTGGCGAAGGCGTCGGCCCGCGACTTGGCAAAATCTGATGGCGTGAAGCTGCCTTCGGGCGCGGTGGAGCCGTTTGTCTTAGTGGGAACAGCGACGGCATCGCCGACGACCTCAGGCGTTCCACCGGCAACGGGCGCCGGCTCGGTTACGTCGAGATCCGGCCCATGCGCATTGGCGCCCCACTCGACCGGCACGTCGACGGCGTCGATCGCGCTCGCGTCGCATGCGCAGGCCTCGGCCACGCGCCGCGTCAGGCTGGTGAACTGCATGGCCTTCAGGAAGCCGATGAGCTTCGGTCCGTCCTGCGCCTCGAGAATGAGGTCGGCGACGGCAAGCTCCAGCGGCACGTCGGTGCGGAGCTTCACGAGTTCACGCGACAGCCGCGCCTTGTCGGCATTCTCGATGATCGTCTGCCGGCGCTTCTCCTGCTTGATTTCGGTGGCGCGCTCAAGCAGCGTGTCGAGGTCGCCATATTCGGCAAGCAGCGTCGCCGCCGTCTTCGGGCCGATGCCGGGAATGCCAGGCACGTTGTCGACGGAATCGCCGGTCATCGCCTGCAGGTCGATCATCTTTTCCGGCGGCACGCCCCATTTCTCGATCACGTCGGGGATGCCGATCTGCTTGTCCTTCATGCTGTCGTACATGTGGACGTTGTCGGTGACGAGCTGCATCAGGTCCTTGTCGGAGGAGACGATCGTCACGTCGGCGCCGAGCGCTTCCGCCTGCCGGGCATAGGTGGCGATGATGTCGTCGGCCTCGAAACCCTCGGTCTCGATGCATGGCAGGTTGAAGGCCCGCGTCGCCTGGCGGATCAGCCCGAACTGCGGGATCAGCTCTTCCGGTGGCGCCGAGCGGTTGGCCTTGTAGGCGTCATAGAGATCCTTGCGGAAGGTCTTCGACGAATAGTCGAAGATGACGGCCAGATGCGTCGGCGTCACGCCCACCGACGTATCGCGGGCCTCGGTCAGGAGCTTCCACAGCATGTTGCAGAAACCCGAGACGGCGCCGACGGGCAGCCCGTCGGATTTGCGCGTCAGCGGCGGCAGGGCATGGAAGGCTCGAAAGATGAATCCGGAGCCGTCGACAAGAAAGAGATGATCGCCTTTTTTCATGGCAGCATGGATAGCGCGCCGGCCCTGCGAGGTCCATATAAAGTTAGGGTGCCGGCGCGTTGCGCACATGCTTGGGAAGTGCTGGAAAACGCGCGGAAACGGCCATAACCCCTCAATAGCTGCGGCTTGTTTCAGGCGTTTTTCGCCCGTACATTAGGCGATGGCCAAAGGGAGTCCGAAATGTCTGGAGAACCTGAATCGCAGCGATATTTTTTTCAATCAGCTCTCGATGTTGATCGACGGCATGAAGGGGTTGAACAATCAGATCGGTCGGCAGGTCGAGGCGGTGGGTCGGTACGACAAGGAGTTCGCGAAGATCAGGATAGAGATCGGCGGAATGAAGTCCGAGCTCGGGCAAATCAAAATAGACCTGAACCAGTTTCGTTCCCGCGTTGATCTTCAGATGGAAGCGATCTTGCGTCGATTGGATCTGCAGGACAGCGTCATGCATGACAGTGTCGATCATATTCGGGAACTCCGCTCCGACAGCCTGCGCCAGTACAACGAAGTCATCAACGCCGTGCAGGACAGTTATCAAAACCGGATGTCCGTCAACGATATCGAGGAGCGCCTCGCCGAACTCGAACGCCTCATCGGCCCGCGCCTGCCGCCCGCCGCGTGAGTCTCGCACAAGTCGCTCACCGGACTGTTACCAAAATGTAATAGTCAATTCTTTTCTTTCCCTTGAAAAGCCACATTCGGAACTACAAATAAATATCACCGACGCGACATTGATCACGTCGAGGGTCTGATTGCCGGCTCGTCCCCCGCCGCATTGGACTTGGACAAAGGCCTCATCCCCTCTCCGGGCCTTTGTCCCCTATTTGAAGCCGCCATAGCCTTACCTCCAGGCTATGGCGGCTTTGTTTTTCTGCACTATCTCCAGCTGTATGAATATGAATGCCTGTCTTTCAAAGCATCGCATACGATTTGTTGCATTGCTCGTGGCTGGGTTTTGCGCCTAACTGAAAAAATGGGAACGGAACGAATGGACTCGGGAGCCTATCTCGCCAGTCAGCTGGCCAAGGGCTTTGCCCGCTCGCTGCAGCAGCGCGCGGCAAGGTTGGGTTTTTCGCCGGGTCAGTTTCCGATTCTGCTGGAGCTTTGGGCCGAAGACGGGCTGACGCAGAAGCAGCTGCTCGCCCGTGTCGATATCGAGCAGGCGACCATGGCCAACACACTGTCGCGCATGGAGCGCGATGGCCTGATCGAGCGCCGCCCGCACCCGTCGGACAAGCGCGCCCAGCTGGTGTTCCTCACCGACCGCGCGAAAATGATGGAAAACGATGCGGTTCTCGCCGCCCGCGAGGCCGACCTCGCATTGTTCGATGGCTTCAAGACATTCGAGCGCGAACTGACGCTCGAATACATCCGTCGTTTGCTGGAAAACGCCAAGAAGCTCTGAGGTTTGGGTGTGGTCCCGGCGCGATTAGCACCCGGGATGGGGCCGGCGCCTTATTCGGCGGCGGCGAGGTAGATCTGGTTCTGCGAGGATGCGGCCAGAGCCTGCACGCGCGCTTCGGTCTTGGCGATCAGCTGATAGAACTCGTCCTGCGCTTCGACATCGAGTTGAATGACGGCGTTCACCTCGTCCGGCGTATCGCAGACGCAGGCGATGGCCGATATCGGGCAGATGCCGCCGGGATAACGCTTGCCGTTGCCGGTGTAGGCGCGGCGACCCCAACGCTCGGAATAGACGGTCTCTTCGCGATCGATATGAAGGATCGTGCCCTTGCACGCGGTCACGATGCCGGCCTTGCCATAGGCAAACCAGTGGTAGTTCAATTTCCGCAAGATATACTTGCCGGTGATGTCTTCCCCGGCCAATTCGGCGGGATCTTCAATCATACGGATCATGACGTCTTCCTTAACGTGCACGTAATATCCGATATCTATGTTTCAGCTTCAAGACGAAAAGGTCAGCTTTTGGAGCCACTTAGTCACAAGTTGTTTCGAATTCTTACGAATTTCGCCGCTTTTTCGCCCTTTGAGCGCCATCGGCTCAGCCTCGGAACGCAACTTCCAGGTTTTGCCTGTCCTGCGCGACCACCCGGCAATGCGTCTCGAAGCCTTCGCCCTTGATCATCAGCACGAACTCGGCCGGGATTCCCGTCGAGTTCGAAACCGAGAGTGCGGCGCTGTCGGCGCCAAGCGAGCGGATGGTGCAGTCGATCGTCGAGCGACGGTCGTTGAAGAGGATCGAGCCGGCCTTCAGTACCCGCCGGCGCGCGCCGCTCGGTTGATCCGAGCTGATCGATTGCCAGCAGAGGCAGCGGTTGCGGCCGCTGCGCTTGGCCTCGTACATGGCGGCATCCGCCTGGGCCAGCAGCGTGTCGATCTCCTTGCAGACGATCGACAGCGCCGAAATCCCGAAACTCGCCGTCACCTCAAGCGAACCGAACTCGCCGACGATAGGCTCGGCCGAAATCGCCGCCCGCAGTCTCTCGGCAACGGCGAGTGCGCCCTCGCGGTCGACATTGGGCAGGATGATCGCGAATTCCTCGCCACCAAGGCGGCCGAACAGGTCGCCGCTTCGAAGTACCGAGCGGCAGATCGAAGACACGGCCTTCAGCACCTCGTCGCCGGCCGCGTGGCCATGCGTGTCGTTGACGGTCTTGAAGTGGTCGATGTCCAGCACGATGCAGGCGAGGCTTTTCTGGTTGCGCAGTGCAGCCCCGATCAGCTGGTCCGTCTCTTCCTTGAATGCGCGGCGCGTCAGTCCCTCGGTCAGGCTGTCGGTCGCCGCCGATTGCATTAGTTCGATGCGGTCCATGGCAACGCCGGCGATCTCCTCCAGAACGGTGAGATCCTTGCGCCCGAAGGAGCGCGCCGTGCGATCGATGGCGCAGACGGTTCCGACGGTGTGGCCGCTCTTGGTGCGCAGCGGAACGCCGGCATAGAAGCGGATATGATTTTCACCTGTTACTGCGGGGTGGGCGGCAAAGCGCGGGTCGCGGGTGGCGTCGGGCACGATAACGGCTGTATCGAGGTCCACCACGAAGCGGCAGAAGGAATCCTCGCGCGGCACTTCGCTGTTCGAGAGACCGGAGCAGGCCTTATACCATTGGCGGTGCGCGTCGATCAGCGAAACCAGGCCGATGTCGACGGTGAACACTTCCTTGATCAGCCGAACGATCCGCTCGAAGCCTTCATCGCGCGGCGAATCGAGCAGGTCGAGCTGCTCCAGCGCCGCCAGACGCTCAAGTTCCCGCTGTTTCACATCCGCGGAAGACGTACCGAATGCGCGCGCAACAACCATTGCAAACGTGCTCCCCACTTAAGTCCGTGTAGGAGATGCGTCGCATATAATCATGAACAAATGAATATTAAGCATCCCCGTTTCTCATCGGTGAAGGCCCGGGGCAGGGGTGTTAAGGCTGCGGATAGGGGCTCCCATCCTTGTGAACGAACCGGCCATCTGCGTTGGCGCTCATCATGTCGATGTCGGAACAGGTGGTGAGATCGGCCATGTCCCGCGAGCCGATTTCCAGATAGATCGCCACCGCATCGGACCGGTTGATCAGGTGATGGCCGTTGCCGGTGTTCTTCGGAAACGCCGCGCAATCGCCGGCACGAAGCTGAGTCTCGCCGTCATTCTCGACCAGCACCACCTCGCCCTGAAGCACATAGACGAACTCGTCCTCATGCGAGTGCCAGTGCCGCTGGCTCGACCAGTTGCCCGGCGGCAGGTGCATCAGGTTGATGCCGAAATCGGAAAGCCCGCCGGCGTCACCCAACCGCTGGCGGATCCGCTCGGCGCAGGCCGCCGCATGCGGCTCCGGATAAGGCGAGCCCTTGACGCGGGGCACGGTGGCGACGTCGATCTTCGGCATCAGATTATCCTCCGCAACATGTGTTCGGCGGGTGGCTTGGCTGCCCGCCCGCTCAACCGCCCTTCGGTTTCTTCGTGGTCTTCGTCATGTTCAGCGCGATCGCCGCCCGCACGAGTGCCGTAAGCGCCGGCGCGTCGATCGTGTCTCCTTCGTGAAAGTCGATGGCGCGCCGGGCATTGCCCTCGAGGCTGGCGTTGAACAGGCGGGAGGGATCATCGAGCGATGCGCCCTTGGCGAAGGTCAGTTTCACGGCGGTCTTGTAGGTCTCGCCGGTGCAGATGATGCCGGAACGCTCCCACACAGGAACGCCGCGCCACTTCCACGTCTCGATCACCTCTGGATCGGTATCCCGGATGATCCGCCGCGCATTGGCCAGCATCGCGCCGCGCCAGTCGGTCAGCTCCGCGATCCGCTGGTCGATCAACTGCGACGCATCGGCTTCCTCGCCAACGGCACCCTTCGCCTTCTCCGCCATTCCATCCTCCCCGTCGATAAGCTCATGCGAATACTGCGCAATCTAGGAGATTCGCGGCCGAGGGGAAGAGGGTTTCCTTTGTCTCCGCCTCCGTCGTCGTGCTACCACTCCTGCGGGATTCGAGGAGGTTCACTCATGACGCAGGTGCCTGCCGCCAATTGGGCGGAAAGCTTTCACTATGGTTTCAAGGACTGCCATTATCCGTCCTCGCTCGAGGAAATCAGTGCGATCGTCGCCCGGTCGGCGGCGGTAAAGACGCTCGGCTCGCGCCACTCGTTCAACGCCATCGTCGATGGCAGCTCCGCCATGTCGCTCGAGCGCCTGCCGAACGATCCTGTCGTCGAGAATAATGGCCGCCAGGTCTCGGTCGCCGGTCATTGCACTTACGGCGAGCTGGCGCTCTTCCTGCAGCGCCACCAGCTTGCGATCCACAATCTCGCCTCCCTTCCGCACATCTCGATCGCCGGCGCCATCGCGACCGCGACGCACGGCTCGGGCGACGGCAACGGCAATCTGGCGACGGCGGTCTCCGGCCTCGAATTCGTCGCCGGCGATGGCAGTCTGGTGAAGGTGAAGCGCGGCGACGTCGATTTCGAAGGCATGGTCGTTCATCTGGGGGCGCTCGGCGTCGTTACCCGCGTGACGCTGGATGTCCAGCCGGAATTCCAGGTCGCGCAGCACGTGTATGAGGGGCTGAGCTGGGATGCGCTGCTCGCCAATCTCGATGCCATCATGGCCGCGGCCTATAGCGTCAGCGTCTTCACCCAATGGGGCGAGAAGGCCGGTGCGGTCTGGCTGAAGGAAACGGAAAAGAGCGGCAATCATCCCGATGCCCTGCAGGGCGCGGTCAATGCCGACATCAAGCGCCATCCGATCATCGGCCTCGACGCCGAAAACGCCACCGAACAGCTGGGCGCCTTCGGCCGCTGGTCGGATCGGCTGCCGCATTTCAAGATGGGTTTTACGCCAAGCAGCGGCGCCGAGATTCAGTCTGAATACCACGTGCCCCGCAAGCATGGCGCCGCCGCCGTCGAAGCGCTCTTGTCGATCCGTTCGAAATTCGCGCATCTCGTGCAATCGGGCGAACTCCGCACCGTCGCCGCCGACAGCCTGTGGCTGAGTCCGCAGTTTAATCGCGATACCCTGTCGATCCATTTCACCTGGGTCCGCGACCAGGCGGCGGTCGATGCCGCCGCCGCCGAGATCGAGCAGGCGCTGGCGCCGTTCTCGCCCTTGCCGCACTGGGGCAAGGTCTTCACCCGCCGCCATGTCGGCAGGAACTACGAGAAACTGGCCGACTTCGCCCGCCTGCGCGAACGCATGGACCCGGAGCGCAAGTTCTCCAATCCATGGCTGGAAGAGGTCGTCTTCGGCTCAACGAACTGAACCGGATCGTGCGGCATCTTGCCGGCGTTGGCGCTCGCCGCCGCGCCGGTATATGCTGTTGCGAACAAGCAAGGGACGAAGACGTCCCTGATATCGGTATGGAGTAGAGATTGGCGGTCGCCTTCACCAAGGAAGAAAGCTTCGAAACGGCATCGGAAACGCTCATTCCCGATCGCCCGATCTCGCCGCATCCGAACCTCGTCACCGAGGCCGGGTTGAAGGCGCTGGAGCTCAATCTTAGCCAAGCGCGCGAGGCCTATGAGGCGACGTTGGGGATCGACGACATCAACGAGCGCCGCCGCCAGGGTGCCGCGCCGTTGCGCGATGCGCGCTACTTCGCGGCCCGCCTCGGCACCGCCCAGCTCATGCCCGCGCCTACGTCCAGCGATGCCGTCGCCTTCGGCAGCCTCGTCACCTTCGAGCGCGAGGACGGGCGCGTGCAGACCTATCGCATCGTCGGCGAGGACGAGGCGGATCCGAAGGCGGGATCGATCTCCTACGTCTCGCCGGTGGCGCGTGTGCTGATCGGCAAGGCCGTAGGCGATGTGGTCGATGCCGGCGGTCAGGAACTGGAGATCATCGCGATCGCGTGAGCGGGGCTTTCCCCGCGACCGACAGCCGGCCTTCATCCGCAAGCCTGTCGGCCCGCTCGTTCCCCTCGGTGCCAGCATGGCCCTTGCACCATGAAATGGTGATCGTCGCTGATCCCGAGAGTGCCGCGTCGATCGCCCTCCAGAGATCGGCATCGGCGATGCCACGGCTTCTGAGCCGGCTATTGGCGGTGATCTTCTTGAAACCGTTGTTGCGCCAGATCGGCCGCCACTCGTTGCAGCCCTTCACGGCATAGACCGAATCCGACCAGATCGTCACCACTGCCTCAGCCGCATGAGCATTGATCCATCTCGCAGCCTCCAGAACGGCGGTCGCCTCCATCGCATTGTTGGCCGTCTTGCCAGCTCCGCCGCAGTCGGATGCGATCTCGACGCCATCGCGGTAGACGGCAAAGCCCCAACCGCCATTGCTGGAGCTAGGCTCGCAGCAGCCATCGGTGAAGATCTCAAGCTTGTCGTGAGCATCGATGGCGGTGCGAGCGGTGTCGGGATTATCGGTCATGTCGTCGGCGGAACGTCTGGCAAATCGGCGGGAATGCGCAGTCTATCCGAAACGCCCGGCCTTGTCTTCCGCCCTAGATGATGCCCGCCTACTTCGACGTCGACACCACCTGCGGATAAAGCAGCACTGTCTTCTGCTGCTTCTCATGCGCCGAGAGATAGCTCTCGCGCGCCGCCATCTTCACGCTCGGCTCGATATCTGGTTTGCCGAGAAGCAGCCCCTGCATCTGCTCGCAGCCCTCGTTGGTCACGATCTGGCGCTGCAGTTCCGTTTCCACGCCCTCCGTCACCACCTGTATGCCAAGGCTGTGGCCGAGCCCGATGATGGCGCGCACGATCGAGCGGGCGGCGGCGTCGTGTTCGAGGATGCCGGTAAAGCTGCGGTCGACCTTGATCTTGTCGAAGGGCAGCGCCCTTAGGTTGGAGAGCGAGGAGAAGCCGGTGCCGAAATCGTCCATGACGATGCGGACGCCGAGACCATGCAGCCGCATCAGCGTCGAGATCGTCGCCACCCGGTCACGGATGAAGGCGGCCTCGGTGATTTCAAGCTCCAGCCGCTGCGGCGCAAGCCCGGTCTCGTGCAGAATGGCGGCCACCCGGTCGTAGAGATTGGGCAGCATGAACTGCACCGGCGAGACGTTGACGGCGATCGTCAGCGGCTGCGGCCAGCGCGCCGCCTCGGTGCAGGCCTGACGCAGCACCCATTCGCCGAGCTGCACGATGATGCCGCTCTCCTCGGCTATTCTGATGAAGACGTCGGGCTCGGAGCTTCCATGTCCCGGCCGGTTCCAGCGCATCAGCGCCTCGTAGCCGCTGATGCTGCCGGTGCGGCTGTCGAGGATCGGCTGGTAGTTGACGAAAAGCTGGTTGCGGGTGATCGCGTGGCGCAGCTCGTTTTCGATCTCGCGCCGCGCCTTGACGGCGGCATCCATCTCCGCGTCGAAGAAGCAGGCCTTGCCGCGCCCGGCATGCTTGGCGCGGTAGAGCGCGGTATCGGCGTTGATGCAGAGAAGCTCGCCGGTATCGCCATCGGCGGGGTAGACCGCGATGCCGATGCTGACGCCGACGGCGGTCGGGTCGCGGGCGACGTCCATTTCGGCCGCAACGCCGGCAAGGATCGCGTCGGCAAGGCCGCGCGCGCCATCGGGCTGCGACTTGCCGCTCTGGATGATGGCGAACTCGTCGCCGCCAAGCCGCGCGATGGTGGCGCTGTCGTCGGCCACGCGCTGCAGGATCGCGGAGACCTTGCACAGAAGCCGGTCGCCCTCGGCATGGCCGAACAGGTCGTTGACGGCCTTGAAGCGATCGAGATCGAGATAGAAGACAGCCACCTGCGCGCGCTTGCGCTGCGCCACCTGGATTGCTTGCCTGAGACGCGTGTCGAAGAGAGAGCGGTTCGGAAGCCCGGTCAGCACGTCATGCTGGGCCAGATGCTCGATCATCTGCTCGGCGCGCTTGCGTTCCGTGAGATCGCGCACGGCAAGGATATCGCAGCTGCGGCCGCGATAGATCATCCGCCGGAGCATGAGTTCGACCGGCAGTTCGGTCTCGCCGTGGGTGGTCAGAAGCGTCTCGTGGTGGACGCCGGATTGCAGCCCGCCTGGGGGCAGCAGCAGGAAGTCCGGTTTCTGGCCGCGCAATTCGTTGAGCTGCCAGCCGGACATCTCGAGAAAGCGCTCGTTGGCGTCGAGGATCATTCCCTCGTAAAGCACCAGCAGCCCTTCCATCGTGGCGTTCGCCAGACCCTTGAGGTCGGTGAGGTGGCTCGCCAGGAACACCATGCCAAGCGATGCGAGAATGAGCGCGGTCGAGACCGCCATGACGACACCCGCCAGCGCCTTCGGCTCGACGATGGCTGCCGTCATCTGTCGGCCGGGCTCTGGGATCAGCGTGATGAAGCTCATCGACACGAAATGCGCGGCGGCGATCGCCAGCACCATTGCGGTTGCGGAGAGCAGCACGCGCTTGGAGCCGGATAGCGAACGGAAGATCAGGAAGGCAACGCTCGCGAGCGCTGCGCTGATGACAAGCGCCGAGAGTGTCGCCGTCGCGTTGAAGAGAATGTTGAACTGGCCCTCGACCGCCTGCATGCCCGTGAGGTGCATGGCGGTGATCCCGAGCGCCATCAGCGCGCCGCCCTGCGCGAAGGCGAAGCGGCTGGTGCCCTCGGTGGCAACCAGCAGCGCCAGATAGGAGACGCCGATGGCGATCACAACCGAGAGTGTGGTGAGCCCCAGCCCGTATGCGATCGAATAGCCGCCGTCATAGGCGAGCATGGAAATGAAGTGGGTGGCCCAGATGCCGACGCCGATGGCGAAGGCCGACGCCATGATCCAGTTGCGTTGCTGGGCGCGATCGCATTGCTGCGCTCGGAAGAGCAGCAGCATGGCGGTGAGATTTCCGATGAAACAGACGACGACGGCGGCAATGATCAAGCGCCAGTCATGATTGTCACGAATACAGGCGATCACGGTAAACATCAGCCACCTCCAGCACCAATCTCCGGAAGTTATCAAGCGTCTTCTTAAATAACTATGAATTGCAAATTGCAACTTTTCCCTGCTCTGAACGAATGTTCTCGCAGAGTCTGGCGTGCGCTCGCATTTCGTTTTTCACCTCGAAAGCGCTGATACTTTGGTCTATCGTCCGGCAAAAATTCAAGAAGGAGTCGGAAATGCCTGACCTGATACCGGTTCTCGCGCGCGCGGACCAGAATTTGCCCTCGAGCCTCGACAAGCTGTTCGAGCTGTTGCGGATCAAGTCGATCTCGACCGATCCCGCCTACAAGGATGATTGCCACAAGGCAGCCGAGTGGCTGGTGGCCTATCTCCGCGACATCGGTTTCGACGCCTCGGTGCGGACCACGCCCGGCCATCCCATGGTCGTCGCCCATCACGATGGCGCCAACTCTTCGGCCCCGCATGTGCTCTTCTATGGTCACTATGACGTTCAGCCGGTCGATCCGATCGATCTCTGGGACAACGACCCCTTCGAGCCTTCCGTGCAGGAAGCGGCTGGCCGCAAGATCCTGACCGGCCGCGGCACCGCCGACGACAAGGGCCAGCTGATGACCTTCGTCGAAGCCTGCCGCGCCTATAAGGAAATCAACGGCGCGCTGCCCGTGCGCGTCACGATCCTGTTCGAGGGTGAGGAAGAATCCGGCTCACCATCGCTGAAGCCATTCCTCGAGGCCAATGCCGCCGAGCTCAAGGCCGACTATGCGCTGGTCTGCGATACCAGCATGTGGGACCGCGACACGCCGGCGATCGCAGCCGCCCTGCGCGGCCTCGTCGGTGAAGAAGTGGTCGTCACCGCTGCCGACCGCGATCTGCATTCCGGCCTCTTCGGCGGTGCCGCCGCCAACCCGATCCATATCCTGACGAAGATCCTTGCCGGCCTGCACGACGACACCGGCCGCATCACGCTGGATGGCTTCTATAACGGCGTCGAGGAAACCCCTGAAAACATCAAGGCTTCCTGGGAAACGCTGGGGCTCACCACCGAGGGCTTCCTCGGCGAGGTCGGCCTGTCGGTTCCGTCAGGCGAGAAGGGCCGCTCGGTGCTGGAACTCACCTGGGCCCGCCCGACCGCCGAAGTCAACGGCATCTGGGGCGGCTATACCGGCGAAGGCTTCAAGACCGTGATCGCCGCAAAGGCGTCGGCCAAGGTCTCCTTCCGCCTCGTCGGCACGCAGGACCCGGCCGCCATCCGCGACAGCTTCCGCGCTTACGTGCGCTCGAAACTCCCCGCCGATTGCTCGGTCGAGTTCCACCCGCATGGCGGCTCGCCGGCCATCCATCTCTCCTATGATTCGCCTGTTCTGACGAAAGCAAAGACGGCGCTCTCCGACGAATGGCCAAAGCCCGCCGTCGTCATCGGCATGGGCGGCTCGATCCCGATCGTCGGCGATTTCCAGAAGATGCTCGGCATGGAATCGCTGCTGGTCGGCTTCGGCCTCAGCGACGACCGCATCCATTCTCCCAACGAGAAGTACGAGCTGACGTCCTATCACAAGGGCATCCGCTCCTGGATCCGCATCATGGAAGCGCTGGCGGCGTAATCGGCGTCGATGAAATGAAAAAGGCGCACCGATTTTTAAAGATCGGGGCGCCAGAGGAACAAAAAGGCCGGGTTGAAACCGGCCTTTCGTCATTCGCTTCGCATCAGTGCCAGTACATCCGTGGTCAAAGTGAAAGCGAATATTGCAGTCAGACTGCCCGCGAAAGGTTAACGGAGCGTTAACGATAATCTCGCGACTGTCATGTCGATCAACCGGCGCTCCATGGTGCGGCTTGGCGATCGACGACTGCATCCGATGACCAAGATATCGTGATTGCGCCGCCGCTTTTCAAGGCCCTGGCGCTAGAACCGTTCAAGCTGCGTTCATCAGCGGATGCTATAAGTCATTGAAAGAAAAGTTGAATCACTCTCGCCAAACTTTGGCCGGGAAGCTGTTCACTGTTGTCTTGATAAGGCGATAAGCCCGAAAGTTTTCTGAAGGGGCGGCGTTTCGGCCGCTCTATCTAGGGAGTGCAAGCGTGAAGACCACATTGATGAAGATCACCGCCGTCGCAGCCTTGTTGCTGGCCCCGGTGGCAGCTCAGGCCGCCGAAGGGTTCGCGACCGCCAACGTCAACATGCGCGCCGGCCCGAGCACGCAGTATCCTGCCGTAACCGTCATTCCCGCCGGCGAATCCGTCGAAATCCACGGCTGCCTTGCCGATGTGCCCTGGTGCGATGTCGAGTTCTACAATGGTCGCGGCTGGGTCGCCGGCCGCTATGTGCAGGCGCTCTATCAGCAGCGCCGCGTCTATGTCGATCCGCAATATTACCGCCCGCTCGGCATCCCGACGGTCGTCTTCAGCGTCGGCAATTACTGGGATCGCTACTACCGCGATCGGTCCTTCTACGGCCAGCGCGACCGCTGGCGCCGCAACCCGGTCTATGACCGCCCGGCAGCCGTCCGCCCGCCGCCCGGTCCTGGCTTCGACAATCCAGGCCGCCCGCGCCCTGGTTACGATTACAACCGCCCGGGTTACGACAACAATCGCCCGCGTCCCGGCTTCGACAATGGCCAGCCCAATTTCGACCGTGGCCCCGGTCGCGGTCCCGATTTTGGCCGTGGCCCCGATCCGCGCCAGGACAATGGTGGCCGTCCGGGCCGCCCGCCGCAGTTTGACGATCAGTCCGGCCGCGCCGGCATGCCCGGCCAACCCGGTCAACCGGGCCAGCCCGGCCGGCGTGGCGAGGGTGGCCGAGGCGGCCAGGGAGGACAGGCCGGCCAGCCAGGTCAGCCCGGCCAACCCGGACAGCCGGGCTTCGATCGTGGCCCGGATCGTCGCGACCACGACCGCCGCCGTCCGCCGGTCTGCCAGCCGGGCGACCCCAACTGCGGCCAGAACCAGCAGTAATCAAGCACCTGAAATAAAGAAGAAGGGCGGCCGCAGGGTCGCCCTTTTCCGTTCTTCTGTTCGATATCGCGAAGCGCCCGCTTATCCTTGGCCTATGCCCGTGACAGGCATGGGGGAGGGCGCTTCGGTCGCGGTCTCACGCCGTCCGTGTCAGCCGCTGCCGATCAAGATACCCGCGCCCAGCACCAGTCCGCCGCCGACGACGACCTGGAAGGCGGCGCGCAGGAAGGGGGTTTCCATGAAGCGGTTCTGGATGAAGGCGATGGCCCAGAGTTCGAAGATGGCGATGATGACCGCCAGCGTGGTCGCCGTCCAGAAATCGGAGATCAGGTAGGGCAGCGTGTGGCCGAGGCCGCCGAGCGCCGTCATGACGCCGCAGGAGAGGCCGCGCTTGATGGGCGAGCCACGGCCGGAGATCTTGCCGTCGTCGTGAGCGGCTTCGGTGAAGCCCATGGAGATGCCGGCGCCGACGGAGGCCGAGAGGCCGACGAGGAAGGTCTGCCAGGTATCCTGCGTCGCAAAGGCCGCGGCGAAGATCGGCGCGAGCGTCGAGACGGAGCCATCCATCAGGCCGGCGAGACCGGGCTGCACATAGGTGAGCACGAACTGGCGGCGGTTCTTCTGGTCCTCTTCCTTGCGCACGTCCTCGGGCGTGTGCTTGTCGCCGAGCATGCGGGTGATGTCCTCATGCCCCTGCTCTGCCAGCGCCAGATCGCCGAGCAATTGCCGCGTCGAGGCATCGCTGACGCGGCCGGCGGCCTCGATGTAGAAGCGGTAAGCCTGGTTCTCCATGGCCTCGGCTTCCTGACGGATCTTCTCCAGTGACAGGTTGGCGCGCAGCCAGTCCGGCTTGCGCTCGTAGAAGCCCTCGACATGCTCGCGGCGGATCAGCGTGATGCGCTCGCCGAAGCGCTCACGGTAGAGCGTTATCAGCGAATTGCGGTGGGTGTTCTCGACTTCCGCCATCTCCTCGAAAACCTTGGCCGAAGCCGGATAATCATTGCGCAGGCGGTCGGCATAGGCGAAATAGATGCGCGCGTCGTCTTCCTCGGAGCCGATGGCGAGCGCCAGGATCTCCTGCTCGGACAGGCTGTCGAAAGAACGCTTGGGTGATCTGAAAATACGTTTGAGCATGCTGGCCTCTTTTAGAATAATTCTAAAATAGGCTTCGCATACGCGGCGGTCAAGCCCGCGGCGCGGTCGCGGGAGGCTGATGTGCATGTTCCGCCGAGCGGCCATGTCTAGCGAAAGCGAAAAACAGCTCCCCGCAGTAACCGCAAGCACACCCGTAAACTAGTTTTATGTATTTTATGCACGTCCAGGTATATTTCATCTTCTTTATTTACAAAAATAGCCTAAAAATCAGCCAAAAAGCTGGTTGAAATTTGCAACTCTCGGGTTGAGATATTTAAAAACCTCGGCATAGTGTTCAGATAAATTTAATGAAATGAACGGGAACTATCAAAGTGCCAGATCCGGTGGATATTATTGTCGGCCAGAACGTCAGGACGTTGCGCGCCAAGCGACGCATCTCCCAGCTGGAACTTGGAGAGGCGCTCGGGCTGACGTTTCAGCAGATCCAGAAATACGAGAAGGGTACCAACCGCGTTTCGGCGAGCAAGCTGCACCAGATCGCGGTTTTTCTCGGCGTCGATATCTCGGCGCTGTTCGAGGGTGCGGATACGACGTCGCGGCCGGGCCTCAGTGCCGAGGCCTACGAGCTTGCCGTGACCTACGACAAGCTGCGCTCGACCGCTGGCAAGGAAGCCGTCATGACCATCGTGACGCTGATGTCGGGTGAAGACGTCTACGCCTGAGATTTGGGCGTGACGTGACCGGCCGGGTGTAGCGGTTAGTGAAAATCGCAGTCGTGCAAAGCGACCAGCAGCTGATCCTGCGTCTGATGACCGGCATGATAGAGATCGATCGCGATATTGGCGATCGACAGGCCCTGCTGGCTCAGGAGCTTGATATTGCGCTCCGCGCACCAGGTGTACAGCGCGCCCGCGAGTACATCGACATCATCAGCATGCAAGGACAAAGCGGCTACCGTCATGGAAGTTGCTCTCGGTGTGTGAGTGTGTGTGTATTCCCCTTCGAGCATATTGAATATATTCGCGATCGCTGCAAAGCGGCTTTCATTGCTTGCGTTAACGCGAATATTGCGGCTGCCACACCCTGTCCCGGAATGAAGCGCCTGCGCGGTTGCACTCTACCTGCACGTTATTCGGATGCGACCCGGAACCCGTCCTGATGGAAGGTGCAGGCAGCGATGGCGTCGAGCATCGCCTGGAAACGCGGGTGGCCGCGCACCGCATCGAGGTCGGAATCATTGCTGAACCAGAGGATCTGGTAGCAGGATGATTGCGGCAAGAGCGCCTCGAGGATGTCGAGCGCCTGGTCGCATTCGCCAATCAGCGCGTGGACGCAGGCGACGTTGTACTGCGCGACGATATCATCGGGATCGAGCAGCTGGGCGCGCTTGACCCATTCGCGCGCCTCGTCGAAGCGGCCCATATGGGCGAGCGCCAGCGCGCCGCGATGGGCGGGGCCGGCGTTTTCGGGATGCAGCTCCAGCGCCCGCTCGGCGCGCTCCAGCCCGACGCTCGCCCAGTGCTCGCTCTCGCGCGACAGCCCCAGCGATCGGCAGGCGCTCGTCAGATGGATCGGCGAGAGATAATCGTCCGGCCGGATTTCGCTGGCGCGGGTGAAGAAGGTGATGGCGCCCTCGAACTTGCCCTGCATGAACAGGAAGCGGCCGTAGTGAAAGTTCGCCTCATAGAGATCGGGCTCCAGCGCCAGCGCCTTTTCGAACTCCACCAGCGCCTCACCGTCGCGGCCGTCCTGATGCAGCGCCAAGCCGCGCGAGGCGTGGGCCTCGGCGAGATTGGGATCGAGCGCCAGCGCCTTGGCGGTGAGCTCCAGAATGCCCTTCAGCGTGTATTCGCCTGCGTGCCAGTCGCGCAGCGTCGATTCGCAATCGGCGATGCCGGCATAGGCCTGGGCGTAATTCGGGTCGAGCGCCACCGCCGTCGCAAACATGCGGCGCGCCATCAGCAGGTAATGCCGGGTCCAGGAGTGCGAGAACTGCCGGCCGCGCAGATAATAGGTGTAAGCCTCGACGTTCGTCGTCGGCGCGGCGGCGATCGCTTCCTGCTCTTCCGGCAGCAGCTTGATCTTCAACTGGTCGACGATCGCGTGGGTGATCTCATCCTGCACGGCGAAGATATCGGTCAGGTCGCGGTCGAAACGATCGGCCCAGAGATGGGCGCCGTTGCGCGCGTCGATCAGCTGGCCGGTGATGCGCACCCGCTGGCCGGCCTTGCGCACGCTGCCCTGCAGCACGAAGTGGACGCCGAGCTCGGCTGCCGCCTGCTTCACCTGCACCGACTTGCCCTTGTAGGTGAAGGCGGTGTTGCGAGCGACGACGTAGAGATTGGAGATCTTCGACAGATCCGTGATGATGTCCTCGGTGATGCCGTCGGAGAAATACTCCTGCTCGGGGTCGCCGCTCATGTTGGAGAAGGGCAGCACCGCGACCAGCGGCTTCTGCTTCTCCTTGGCGGCTGCCAGTGCCGCCGCATTGACCTTCAGCGGCAGAGCGCGCTTTGCCGAGATCGCGTAGACCTGCACCGGCTGTTCGATGTTCTTCAGCGTGAACAGGCCGAGATCCTGGAATGACAGATCGAGCCGGCTGCCGACGTGATCGCGGGCCGACGCCGAGATCGCCACGCCGCCGGGCGCGCAGATCGCCTCAAGCCTGGCGGCGACATTGACGCCATCGCCGAAGATATCGTTGTCCTCGACGATGACGTCGCCGAGATGGATGCCCATGCGGAATTCAATGCGCCGCTCTTCAGGGAGCGCCGTGTTGCGCGCCGCCATCGCCTGCTGGACGTCGTTGGCGCAGGAGACCGCGTTGACGATGCTGGAGAACTCCACGAGCATGCCATCGCCGGTGTGCTTGACCACACGGCCACGAGCATTGGCGATCCTGGGATCGATGACCTCGCCGCGGCAGAGCTTGACCGCATCCAAGGTCCCCCGCTCATCGGCACCCATCATTCGGCTGTAGCCGACAATATCCACTGCGAGAATAGCTGCGAGACGGCGTTCCAAATCAACCTCGGGACAGGCTACCAAAGGGAATGCAAGTCTAGAACCTTTTCGAGGCCCAATACAGAATGAATGTAACATATCTAATAAAGGGACTGGCAATAGAATTGTCGAGTCTCTTCGTCCGCAAAATATATGTTTATCCCTATGCAAAAATAGAAAAGCCCGGTTGCGAACAACCGGGCCCCTGAATTTTTACTGAGTGTCTTAGATCAGCCCTCGAAGAATTCCTTCATGCGGGCGAAGAAGCCCGTCGATTCCGGATTGTTCTCCTTCGACGACAGCTCCTCGAATTCCTGCAGCAGTTCGCGCTGGCGCTTGGAGAGCTTCTGAGGGGTCTCGATCTGGATCTGGATGTAGAGATCGCCGGTCTGGCTGGAGCGCAGCACCGGCATGCCCTTGCCCTTCAGGCGGAACTGCTTGCCGGCCTGGGTTCCCTCGGGAACGGTGACGCGCGACTTGGTGCCGTCGAGCGTGGCCACATCGAAGGTGCCGCCAAGGGCAGCCGTCGTCATCGAGATCGGGATGGCGCAGTAGAGATCGGCTCCGTCGCGCTGGTAGAACTCGTGCGGCTTGACCGACAGGAAGATATAGAGATCGCCCGCCGGGCCACCGCGCATGCCGGCCTCGCCCTCGCCCTGCAGGCGGATGCGGGTGCCGTCCTCGATGCCGGCCGGGATGTTGACCGAGAGCGAACGCTCTTCCGTGACGCGGCCCTGGCCGTGGCACTTGGTGCAGGGATCGGGAATGATCTGGCCGCGGCCATGGCAGGTCGGGCAGGTGCGCTCGACGGAGAAGAAGCCCTGTGCGGCGCGCACGCGGCCGGAGCCCTGGCAGGTGCCGCAGGTCTTCGGCTGGGTGCCGGGCTTGGCGCCGGAGCCCGAACAGACGTCGCAGGTGATCGAGGTCGGAACCCGGATCTGCGCCGTCTTGCCGGAGAAGGATTCCTCCAGCGAAATTTCCATGTTGTAGCGAAGATCGGCGCCACGTTCGCGACCGCCGGACGAGCGCTGCCTTGCGCGGCCGCCGCCCATCATCTCGCCGAAAATATCCTCGAAGATATCGGAGAAGCCGCCGCCAGCGAAACCGCCGCCACCGCCGCCCATGCCGCCATGTTCGAAGGCTGCGTGACCGTAGCGGTCATAGGCCGCGCGCTTCTGCGGGTCCTTCAGCGTCTCGTAGGCTTCGTTGATTTCCTTGAACTTCTGCTCGGCGGTATGATCATCGGGATTCTTGTCCGGATGGTATTTCATCGCCAGCTTGCGGAAAGCGCTCTTCAGCTCTTTTTCGTCAGCCGTCTTGGCGACACCCAGCGTTTCGTAAAAATCGGCTTTTGCCATTAAGGATCAGACCCCGGAAATGGATTTCCGGCTGCCATGGTGAGCAGCCGGAATGTCAGTTTCAAACGTGACCGTTGCGAGCCGCTTACGCGGACTTCTTGCGGTCGTCGTCCTTGACTTCTTCGTAGTCGGCATCGACGACATTGTCATCGCCGGCTTCGGCGGAAGCGTCTTCCGCGCCACCTTCAGCCTGCTGCGCTTCGTAGATCGCCTGACCGAGCTTCATGGACACTTCCATGAGGGTCTGGGTCTTCGCCTTGATGTCCTCGGCGTCCGGCTCGGTTGCCTCGACGGAGGTCTTCAGAGCGGCAATCGCGTCGGAGATCGCGGTGCGATCGGCCTCGGTGACCTTGTCGCCGTAATCCTTCAGCGACTTCTCGCTGGAGTGGATCAGGCTTTCGGCCTGGTTCTTGGCTTCAACGCCTTCGCGACGCTTCTTGTCGGCTTCAGCATTGGCTTCGGCGTCCTTGACCATCTTTTCGATGTCGGCGTCGGAGAGACCACCGGAGGCCTGGATGCGGATCTGCTGTTCCTTGCCGGTGCCCTTGTCCTTGGCCGAAACCTGCACGATGCCGTTGGCGTCGATATCGAAGGTGACTTCGATCTGCGGAACGCCACGCGGTGCCGGCGGCAGGCCAACGAGGTCGAACTGGCCGAGCAGCTTGTTGTCCTGGGCCATTTCGCGCTCGCCCTGCGAAACGCGGATGGTGACGGCGGACTGGTTGTCGTCGGCGGTCGAGAAGGTCTGGCTCTTCTTCGTCGGGATCGTGGTGTTACGCTCGATCAGACGGGTGAAGACGCCACCCAGCGTTTCGATGCCGAGAGACAGCGGGGTTACGTCGAGGAGCAGAACGTCCTTGACGTCGCCCTGGAGAACGCCGGCCTGGATGGCGGCGCCGAGAGCGACGACTTCATCCGGGTTGACGCCCTTGTGCGGCTCCTTGCCGAACAGCTGCTTGACGACTTCCTGCACCTTCGGCATGCGGCTCATGCCACCGACCAGAACGACTTCGTCGATCTCGGCTGGCGTTACGCCGGCATCCTTGAGGGCTGCCTTGCACGGCGCGATGGTGCGCTGGACGAGATCGTCAACCAGGCTTTCGAGCTTGGCACGGGTCAGCTTCAGCGTCAGGTGCTTCGGACCGGTTGCATCGGCCGTGATGAACGGCAGGTTGATTTCGGTCTGCTGCGACGAAGACAGTTCGATCTTGGCCTTTTCAGCAGCTTCCTTGAGGCGCTGCAGAGCAAGCTTGTCGCCCTTCAGGTCGATGCCGTTGTCCTTCTTGAACTCGGCAACGAGGTATTCGACGAGACGCATGTCGAAGTCTTCACCGCCGAGGAAGGTATCGCCGTTGGTGGACTTCACTTCGAAGACGCCGTCGCCGATTTCGAGGATCGAGATATCGAAGGTACCGCCACCCAAGTCGTAAACGGCGATGGTCTTGCCGTCCTTCTTGTCGAGACCGTAGGCAAGCGCTGCCGCCGTCGGCTCGTTGATGATGCGCAGAACTTCGAGACCAGCGATACGGCCGGCATCCTTGGTTGCCTGGCGCTGTGCGTCGTTGAAGTATGCGGGAACGGTGATGACGGCCTTTTCGACCTTTTCACCGAGGTAGGATTCAGCGGTTTCCTTCATCTTCTGAAGGATCATCGCGGAGATCTGGGCAGGCGAATAGCCGGTGCCGCGGGCCTTGACCCATGCGTCGCCATTGTCGCCCTTGGTGATCTCGAAGGGAACGAGGCCCTTGTCCTTTTCAACCGTCGGATCGTCGTAGCGGCGGCCGATGAGGCGCTTCACTGCGAACAGCGTGTCCGTTGGGTTGGTGACTGCCTGGCGCTTGGCCGGCTGACCGACGAGGCGCTCGCCATCTTCGGAAAATGCAACGATCGAAGGCGTGGTGCGCGCACCTTCGGCGTTCTCGATGACCTTTGCGTCCTTGCCGTCCATGACAGCGACGCAGGAATTTGTCGTTCCAAGGTCGATACCAATTACTTTTGCCATGTCATTTACTCCTTGAAGCAAGCTGTCTGAACCCCGGGAAGGCATTTCGATGACAGCCCCTTACGGGATGGGTCTCTACGTTTGACGCAATCGTGATTGCGGTGATGCGGCGTATATAAGGACGGGTTTTCGCGACTGCAAGGCGGGAAATGTCCTGAAAACCAGCAAAAGAAGCCAACAGCAATTAATTTTCGCCGCGCGCCCGAAGGCACGTTTTTTGTTGCGCGGCAAAGTGTTTACTCACCCATGATCAGGTCGAGAAGCGTGGTGCGGCGCGGCTGGTACGGCTGGTGCTGCGGACCACCCCCGACATCGCCCGGCGGCAGCGCATTTCCATAGCCATAACCCTCGTCCTGAGTGACATCGGCGGGCGGTACGGGACCACCATAAACCGGAGGCTGCTGCTGGCCACCGCGGCGCACCGGCGCCTGCGGATACTGGCTCCGCTGGTCGTTGCCACCGCCACCGAAGACGCCCGAAATGATGCTGCCGATGGTGCCCTGATCCTCGACGGGTGGCTGCATGCCCCCGGTCGAGCCGGTCATGTTGCCATTCATGTCGTTTGGCATGCCGCCCTGCATGTTTGGATCGTTCGACGCCATCGGCTGGCCGTTATCGATGGGAGCGGCCGGATTGACGAACTGGCCGTTGCCGAAGAGCGGCGCAGGCGACAGGCCCTTGTGGGCGGCGACCATGAATTCCTGCCAGGCCTTGGCCGGAAGACCACCACCGGTGACCTTCTTCATCGGCTTGCCGTCGTCGTTGCCGAACCAGACGCCCGTCGTGAGATTGCTGGTAAAGCCGACGAAGAGAGCATCGCGTGAATTCTGCGTCGTTCCGCTCTTGCCGGCGACCTGCCAGCCGGGGATCTTCGCGGCCTTGCCCGTTCCCTGCTCGACGACGCCGATCATCATCGCGTTCATGTTGGCGGCGACCGCCTCGGAGAGAACGCGCGGCGGGTTGTCATAGGTGTTTTCGTAGAGAACCTTGCTGCCATCGGCCGTCGTCACGCGGCGAATGACATGCGGCGTCGCCTTGTAGCCGCCGTTCATGAAGGCGGCGTAGGCGCCGGTGAGTTCCGTCAGCGACACTTCCGAGGTGCCGAGCGCGATCGAGGCGTTGGACTGCAGCTCGCTCTCGATACCCAGGCGGTGGGCGAGCTTGATGACCTGATCGGGGCCGTCATACATGACCAGCTGGGCGGCGACCGTGTTCAGCGATTTCGCAAGCGCTGTCGCCAGTGTCACCTCGCCATTGTACTTCTTCTCGTAATTCTCCGGCGTCCAGTCGCCGATGCGGATGGGCGCGTCGTTGAAGACCGAGAACGGCGTCAGGCCTTTTTCGAGCGCCGCCGCATAGACGAAAGGCTTGAAGGAGGAGCCCGGCTGGCGCTTGGCCTTGACCGCGCGGTTGAACTGGCTGTCGGCATAATCGCGGCCGCCGACAAGCGCGCGGATCGCGCCGGTGCCGTCGATCGAGACGAGCGCTGCCTGCGAGGCATCGAGCTTGGCACCGTCCTTGCCGAGTACATCGTTGAGCGATTGTTCTGCGCGCTTTTCCAGCGTCTTGTCGATGGTGGTATCGACGACGATGTCTTCCTTGACGTCGCCGATCAGCGCGGGAAGCTCATCCATGACCATGTCGGCTACATAATGACCGGCGCCATCCCAATAGCGCTTGGCCTTGGCGGGTGTCTGCGACATCGCGGTCTTGACCTCGTCGTCGGAGATCATGCCCTGGTCGCGCATGGCCTGCAGCACCACCTGGGCGCGGTCGTTGGCGGCCTGCGGATCACGCGCCGGCGACAGGCGCGACGGCGCCTTGACGAGACCGGCAAGGAGGGCAGCCTCGCCGAGGTTCACATCGCGCGCCGACTTGTTGAAATAGCGCCGCGAGGCAGCCTCGACGCCATAGGCGTTGGAGCCGAAGAAGACGCGGTTGAGATACATCGCAAGGATCTGGTCCTTGGTATATTTCTGCTCGAGCCAGAAGGAGAGCAGCACTTCCTGGACTTTACGCTCTAAAGTGCGGTCAGGCGAGAGGAAGAGGTTCTTGGCGAGCTGCTGCGTCAGCGTCGAGCCGCCCTGCACCATGTGGCCCGAGGTCAGGTTGGTGACGAAGGCGCGGGCGAGGCCGAGCGGATCGACGCCATAATGCGAATAGAAGCGCCGGTCCTCGATGGCGACGATCGCTTCGGGGATATAAGGCGACATGTCTTCCAGCGCCAAGGCTTCGCCGCCGGTGGCGCCGCGATTGGCGATCACGCTGCCATCGACCGAGGTGATCTTGACGTTGGGCGGGCGGGCGGGAATCTCCCAGCTGCTGGCGCTCGGCATGCGCGAGCCGTAATAGACGACCAGGCCGGTGACCCCGATGCCGGCCCATATGCCGAGCACGATGCACCAATAGACCATGCGGCGGATGAGGCCGAAGAAGCCGAGGCTCTCGCGCTCCGGCCGCCGGCGCTTGCTGCCATTACCGCCACCGCTATTGCGGCGGCGCGTCGGCTCGCGGTAGCGCGGCTCGTCGTCGTAGTCATCCTCATAGCGGGCGGAATCGGGTTCGCGCCTTGCGGCCGGTTCGCGGCGCGTGGCGGACTTCTGCGCCGTGCGCTTGACGGGGCGTCCGCCGCCGGCGACCCGGTCATCGGCGCCGAGCGCGAAATCATCGCCATCGTCGCGGCGCTCGCGCCCGCTGAAGGATGGTTCGATTCTATCGCCTGATCTGCCCCTGCCTGCCATATACGCCCGCTGAACCTCGCTTCAATCGCAAACCGAGGTTTGCCCCAACCCGCAATCCACCGGCTTCAAGCCCGATGGTTGCGGCGGCCGCATCACGCTGGCCGCATCTTTACCCGGTTGAACTTTAAATGCGGCGATTTAAGGGGGAGTTAAGACCTCGTTAGCCAAAGGCAAAAGCTTTTAAGCACTAGGTTTTTCGGTTTCAGCCGGCTCTCACCGCCTGCCGCAATAATGCCTTTGTTGGTTCAGCTCCCGTTCACCAGAACGGCCCTCTAATCCACGTGCAAGGGACTTGCATAAGGAATGAGGTGCAGAGATGCGCAAGACAATTATCGCGATCGCGATCGCACTGACCGGGTTCACTGCCACGGTTGCCGAAGCCATGCCGATGGGCGCCGTTCAGAGCGGCGTAAACAACAATGTCGTCAAGGTCGACTATGCCTGCGGCCGCGGCTTCCACGTCACGCCCTGGGGCGATTGCCGCCCGAACTGGCGCCGCCCGCCGCCACCGCGCTACGAACGCCGCTACCAACGCGACTACGGCTGGGGCCACCGCCCGCCGCCACGCTATGGCTGGCGTTATGAACGCGGCCATCGCCCGCCGCCATGGGCACGCGACGGCTACGGCTATCGCTACTGAGCGATGGCACGATCGCACTGACCACTCGAAAGGCCCGCCCATCGCGGGCCTTTTTCATATGCGTGGGTCGCTGGCAAAGCAGGCGAGCTGCGCTGTTTTGTCATGGCTGTCATTCGTTGCCTTTGTCATAAATCTGACATATGTCGCGGCGATTGCGCCTCTTATTCGCGCATTCAGCGCATCAAACAGGCAGACAATGACCATCCATTCGGCAAAAGCAGACGATTTCAGCCCCAGAGAGATCTGGAGCGTGCATGATTTCGCGCGCCGTCATCGGCTGTCGAAGATGGAGGAGAGCCGCCTGAAGATGCTGCACGGCCCCTATGCTTCGATGCGCGACCTGATGGCATCCGGCAAAAATACAGCTTCCGGCTGGTGACGCGGAACCATTTCCGCTTTCGCCCATTTCTACCCAAGCGAGGCAGCATGCCTCGCGGCAGATCGGCCGTCTCCCCTCAACACGAGCCGATCGAATTCAGGCCCGGCGTCTCTCAGGAGCGTCGGGCTTTTCGTTGGGGAAGATCTGAAATCTACTTCAGCGCGCCGACCAGAACGTCACGGCCGTTCTCGATGGTGACCCAGCGGCCGGCATTGGCGCTCGACTGGCGCTTGATGAAGGAATAGGGGGTGTCGAACCACGGCTTCACGGTGGAGGCCAGGTTGTCGAGGACGAAATCGCCCTTGGTGGTGCGCAGCGTCAGGATCGCGTGACCCTCGCCGTCAGGCTTGCGCACGACGGTCATCAGCAGATTGGCGGCGGAGAAGCCGCGCTGGATCAGGATGCGACGCTTCAGAAGCGCATAGTCCTCGCAGTCGCCGGCGGTCGTCGGATAAGCCCAGACTTCTTCCTTGCCGTAGACTTCCATGTCGGTCATCGGGATGATCGTGGTGTTGACGCTTGAATTGACCGAGCGGACGAGCGCCCACTTGGCGTCGGTCATGTCCATGGCGGCAACGTTGCGATTAGCGCCGCATTCTTCGCGATGCGACTGGCAAAACTCGTAGTGGCCGATCGGCTGCGAGGTGGTGGCGCCGACGACCATCGAAAGAGTGTTGGTCGATGCCGGCGTAGCCGAGGTCGACATTGCAAACATGGCCATCATGGCCACCAGGAAACCCTTGATCCGCACGCCCACTGTCCCTTGCATCGCCCTTGATTTATTAACAAAAAGTTAACGGAGACGGCTGCTTGGAGTCAATCACTACTTCTGAGGAGGGGGTGAGAAGCGGTCAATATGGTTAAAATGCGTTAGGATTTGGCACAAGGTAGTGCGCCGCGCGCGCTCATCGCGCGCAGCGATTCATCGCCAAGTCATTGAAAATAATTAATATTTTCAGGTCGTTCGGCTGCGGCGTACCGTCGACGCCTCAGTGAACGAGCGATTTGACCGCCGCAAGCATGCGCTCGATGTCCTGTGGACGCGACAGGCGGTGGTCGCCATCACGAATAAATGTCAGCACAACGTCGTCGGCGGGAAGGTGCTCGATCAGCGTCATCGCATGCGTGTAGGGAACGTCGGGATCCTTCATGCCCTGGAGGATGTGAACCGGGCATCCGGTCTCGATCATCCCGGTCAGGACCCGATTGCTGCGGCCGTCCTCGATCAGCGCGCGGGTATAGATATTGGGCTCGGGGCTGTACTCCGAATGCTCCTCGAAGAAGCCGCGCTCGGCGAGCGATGTCTTCTCTTTCTCGGTGAGGTTCGGCTCGATCAAGGCTTCGGTGAAATCCGGCGCCGGCGCGATCAGCACCATTCCTTCCAGCTTTGGGCCTTCGAGTTTCGGCGCACCGGTTTTCGCGGCCAGTTCCTGCACCAGCCGAAGCGCGATCCAGCCGCCCATCGAGGATCCCACGACCACGATGCGCTCGGGCTTCAGATGAAGAAGGACGGCCATCGCCTCCTCGAGCCAGCGCGAAATCGTGCCGTCGCGGAATTCGCCGCCGGAGAGCCCGTGACCGGAATAATCGAGGCGGATGCAGGCAAGCCCGGTCTCGTCTGCCATGCGGTCGAGCTCGACGGCCTTGCTGCCGCTCATGTCCGACCGGTATCCTGACAGCCAGACCAGCGTCGGGCCTGTTTTGCCGCCGGCAGCCGGGCGGGCGATATAGGCGATCTCTCGCGCCGCCAGCCCCTCGCCGACGGTCAGAAATTGGTGCTGAGGGGCGATATTGGCGTCGGGCATGGCGAAACTCCTTTGTTTCGGCCTATAAAACAGATTCTTGACAGGCTGACAGCAGGTGATTTTTCCGCTAAAGCGTGCTAATGACTTCGTTGCAGCGATGGCGAAACACGGTCGTCTTCCTTATATAGAGGCGATCCGCTGCAGCAATCCGAAACAACGCGAGGAGAATACGACCATTCGCAGACCGTTTAAGAACGACGCGCCCGTAAAGGATGGGCCGCGCTCGAACAGGGAAATTCGCATTCCCAAAGTTCAGCTGATCGACGCTGAAGGACAGAATTTGGGCGTCGTGGCGACCGACCAGGCCCTGAGAATGGCTGAAGAAGCCGGACTCGACCTCGTTGAGATTTCCCCCAACGCCGAACCGCCTGTGTGCAAGATCCTCGATCTGGGTAAGCTGAAATACGCCAACCAGAAGAAGGCCGCCGAGGCGCGCAAGAAGCAGAAAATCGTCGAAGTCAAAGAAATCAAGATGCGTCCGAACATCGACACGCATGACTATGACGTGAAGATGAAGGCGATGGGCCGCTTCTTCGAAGAAGGCGACAAGGTCAAGGTGACCCTGAAGTTCCGCGGCCGCGAAATGGCCCACCAGGAACTCGGCATGAAGCTCCTGCAGCAGGTCAAGGCCGACACGCTGGAGTTCGCCAAGGTCGAAGCCGAGCCCAAGCTCGAAGGTCGCCAGATGATGATGGTGCTCGCGCCCAAATAAGGCGCGTCGCCACCGTTCGTATCAAAGCCGTCCGCGAGGGCGGCTTTTGTATTTCCGCCCTGGCACAAAGGGCGATCGGCGCCCGAGGAGCAGGGGCCGAAGCGGCCCTGGAAGATTCCTTCCTCGCCCCGTTGCACTTTCATGACACTGCGGTTATAAGCGCGCGTCCGAACTGACCGGCAGGGCATGCCGTGGCAGTTTCGAATGCTTGCGGCACGGTTCGTCACCGTGACCGCAGATCAACAACAAACGCTCCCGCACTTGTTGCGACGACCGGGCAACCGGGCATCGTAAGAAGGCTTCTTTTGAAGCGCGCCTCTTTGGCCAAGTGGGGGGATCAGAAACGGAGTAGCAAAATGCCCAAGATGAAGACGAAGTCCTCCGCCAAGAAGCGGTTCAAGATCACCGCGACCGGCAAGGTCAAGGCTGCCGCCGCTGGCAAGCGCCATGGCATGATCAAGCGTTCCAACAAGTTCATTCGCGATGCACGTGGCACCATGGTTCTGGCAGAACCGGATGGCCGCAAGGTCGTGAAGAATTACCTGCCGAACGGTCTCTAAGACTATTCCGCGAACGTATAGATTAAGGAGATCATGAAATGGCACGTGTAAAGAGAGGCGTTACCGCCCACGCCAAGCACAAGAAGGTTCTGAAGCAGGCCAAGGGCTTCTACGGCCGCCGCAAGAACACCATCCGCGCCGCCAAGGCTGCTGTCGATCGTTCGAAGCAGTACGCTTACCGCGACCGCAAGATCAACAAGCGTAACTTCCGCGCACTCTGGATCCAGCGTATCAACGCTGCTGTCCGCGAATTCGGCCTGACCTACGGCCGCTTCATCGACGGCCTGAACAAGGCTGGCATCGAAGTTGACCGTAAGGTTCTCTCCGACATGGCGATCCATGAGCCGGAAGCATTCGGTGCGCTCGTTGCTGCCTCCAAGAAGGCACTCGAGTACCTGAAGGACGCTGGCACGAAGAACGAGTTTGAAGCAGCCGTCAACTAAGCCGGCGCTATTCGAACCTTCGCTTCGATGATTTGAAACCCGCGCTGGCAAGGCTTGCGCGGGTTTCTTCGTTTTACCGGGATAGGGACGCCTGACGTGGCGAACGATCAAGATTTGGCAAACGATGTGATGCGTCCGACGATGGATCGCGACCTGCTTGCCGAAAGCGGGTTGGGCGAGGAGGACGTTCCCGTTCTGCTGGCGGCCCTTCTGCGCGGCTCCAAGCGCGTCGAGCGTGTCGCTCTGTCGGGTGGCGCCGTCTGGATCAAGCGCTACGGCACCGAGCGCGCCTCGCGCTGGATGGTGCTGCAGCGCATGCTCGCCAATCTCATCCGCGCGCCCTTCCTGCGCCCGTCGCCGCTTTTGGCCGACGAGGGCATGGCGGCGCGCGAAATCCGCCGCATCGCTCAGTTTTCCGCCCACGATGTTCCTACGGCCCGCGTCATCTATTCCTCGGGTGCCGCCGTCGTCTTCAGCGATGCGGGCGAGACCGTCGATCGCCAGCTCTATCATGTGCTGAACAACGATCCCGTCGCCCACGACAACATGCTCGTCCATTGCGCCGGCGAACTCGGACGGCTGCATGCAAAGGGGCTGTGCCACGGCCGGCCTTATCCGCGCGACATGTTTTTGAAGGACGGCCGCGTCGGCTTCATGGATTTCGAGGAAGAGCCCGACCGGGTGATGCCGCTGGAAGTCGCCCAGGCGCGCGATATCTGGCTGCTCTTCCTGCAGGTCGCGACCCGCGCCAAGCTCGGCGGCGAAACCCACGACCGGGCCTACAAGGCCTGGGCCGAGGTGGCGCCACCGGCGGCCGTTGCCGAACTGCGCAAGCTTACCGGCTTCCTCGGCGGCTTTTTGTCGGCTGCCCGGTTGATTGGCCGCGTACACATGGGTAGTGATCTGCGACGTTTCATCGTGGCGACCAGCTATCTGAAGCATGTTTCGTGAAGTGTCCCTCAAAGACTGGGCGCCCTGAAGGCAGGAAAAGATGACCGAACTCGCAACCCTGGAAAAGCAACTCCTGTCCGATGTCGCGGCCGCCGCCGATGAACCGGCGATCGAAGCCGTGCGTGTCGCGGCCCTCGGCAAGAAGGGGTCGGTCTCCGAACTCCTGAAGACGCTGGGCTCGATGACCCCTGAAGAGCGCCAGACCCGCGGCGCGCAGATCAACGCGCTGAAGACTGTCGTGACCGACGCGATCAACGCCCGCAAGGCCGACCTCAAGAAGGCGGCGATCGACGCGCGGCTGAAGGCCGAGACGGTCGACGTCTCGCTCCCCGTTCGCTCCTCGCCCGCCGAGCGCGGCCGCATCCACCCGATCAGCCAGATCGTCGACGAGATCACCGCGATCTTCGCCGATATGGGCTTCTCGATCGCCGAAGGTCCCGATGTCGAGACCGACTATTATAACTTCACGGCGCTGAACTTCCCCGAGGGCCATCCGGCCCGCGAGATGCACGACACCTTCTTCTTCAATCCGGATGAGAACGGCGAACGTAAGGTGCTGCGCACGCACACCTCGCCGGTGCAGGTGCGCACCATGGAAGCGCAGAAGCCGCCGATCCGCATCATCATCCCCGGCAAGACCTATCGCCAGGACTCGGACGCCACGCATTCGCCGATGTTCCACCAGGTCGAAGGCCTCGTCGTCGACAAGAAGGCCAATGTCGCCAACATCCGCTGGGTGCTGGAAGAGTTCTGCAAGACCTTTTTCGAGGTCGACAGCGTCACCATGCGCTTCCGCCCGTCCTTCTTCCCCTTCACGGAACCGTCCTTCGAGGTCGACATCCAGTGCGACCGCTCTGGCCCGATCGTCAAGTTCGGCGAAGGCACCGACTGGATGGAGATCCTGGGCTGCGGCATGGTGCACCCGAACGTGCTGCGCGCCGGCGGTCTCGATCCCGACGAGTACCAGGGCTTTGCCTGGGGCATGGGCCTCGACCGCATTGCCATGCTGAAATACGGCATGCCCGACCTGCGCGACTTCTTCAACGCCGACGTCCGCTGGATGACCCACTACGGCTTCCGCCCACTCGACATGCCGACGCTGTTCGGCGGGTTGAGCGCGTAAGGGAGGATAAAGATCATGAAATTCACGCTTTCCTGGCTCAAGGATCATCTTGAGACCGACGCCACACTGGACGAAATCTGCAAGCGCCTGACCGAGATCGGCCTTGAGGTCGAGGATGTCGACGACAAGGCGGCCTACAAGCCCTTCGTCATCGCGCGCGTGCTTTCGGCTGAAAAGCATCCGGAAGCCGATCGCCTGAAGGTGCTGTCGGTCGATGCCGGCCCTGACGTCAACGGCGGCAAGCCGCTGCAGATCGTCTGCGGTGCGCCGAATGCGCGCGCCGGTCTGGTCGGCGCGCTGGCGCGGCCGGGCGATTATGTGCCGGGTATCGATGTCACGCTCGGCGTCGGCAAGATTCGTGGCGTCGAAAGCCACGGCATGATGTGCTCCGAAAAGGAGCTCAACATGTCCGACAGCCACGACGGCATCATCGACCTCCCTGAAGACGCGCCAGTCGGCACCTCTTTCGCCGCCTACGCCCATCTCGACGATCCCATGATCGAGATCAACCTGACGCCGAACCGTCCGGACTGCACCTCGATCTACGGCATCGCCCGCGATCTGGCCGCTTCCGGCCTTGGCACGCTGAAGACGCGCGCCGCGCCGTCGTTTGCCGTCGAAGGCGAAACGCCGGTGAAGCTGACGCTCGATCTCGACGACGACAAGCTCTGCCCGGGCTTCGGCCTGCGCCTGGTGCGCGGCGTCAAGAACGGCCCGAGCCCCAAGTGGGTGCAGCAGCGCCTGACGGCGATCGGCCTGCGTCCGATCAACGCGCTCGTCGACATCACCAACTACATGACCTTCGACCAGGGTCGCCCGATGCACGTCTTCGACGCCACCAAGGTGAAGGGCAACCTCACCGTTCGCCGCGCCAGGGACGGCGAGACGGTGCTGGCGCTCGACCAGCGCGAATACAAGCTCGGCCCGAACAATGTCGTCATCGCTGATGAAAACGGCATCGAGTCGATCGGCGGCATCATGGGCGGCGAGCACTCCGGCTGCGATGAAAACACCACCGACGTGCTGATCGAATCGGCGCTCTGGGACCCGATGAACATCGCCAAGTCCGGCCGTGGCCTCGGCATCATCACCGATGCGCGCTACCGCTTCGAGCGCGGCGTCGATCCCGAATACATGGTTCCCGGCCTTGAGCGCACCACCGAGCTGGTGCTCGAATTCTGCGGCGGCACGGCGGCCAAGGCCGAGATCGTGGGCTACAAGGGCTACGAGCCCAAGGTCGTCGACTTCCCCTTTTCGGAAGTGAAGCGCCTGACGGGCCTCGAGGTCTCCACTGAGGAGAGCGTTGAGATCCTGACACGCCTCGGCTTCAAGGTCACCGGTTCCGGCGAGCGCGTTTCCGTCGCCGTTCCCTCCTGGCGTCCCGATGTCGATGGCAAGGCCGATCTCGTTGAAGAGGTCATGCGCATCCACGGCGTCGACAACATCAAGCCTGCGCCGCTGGAAAGCCACACCGAAGTCAACGGCCGCATCCTGACGACGCTGCAGATCCGCACCCGCACCGCCAAGCGCGCGCTTGCCTCGCGCGGCATGCTGGAAGCGGTCACATGGTCCTTCATTTCGGAAGATCAGGCGAAGCTCTTCGGCGGTGGTTCGCCGGCTCTGAAGCTCGCCAACCCGATCGCAGCCGAAATGTCCGACATGCGCCCCTCGCTGCTGCCGGGTCTGCTCACGGCTGCCCAGCGCAATGCCGACAAGGGCTATGGCGACGTCGCGATCTTCGAGGTGTCCGGCACCTATGAGAACGACAAGCCGGAAGGCCAGCGCCGCGTTGCCGGCGGCATCCGTCGCGGCACTGCCTCGATGGCCGGCTCCGGCCGCATGTGGTCGAACACGGCAAAGGGCGGCGGCAAGCCGGTCGACGTCTTCGACGCCAAGGCCGATGCGCTCGCCGTGATCGAAGCCTGCGGCCTGCCGATGACCAACATCCAGGTCGAGCAGGGCGGTCCGGAATGGTATCACCCCGGCCGCTCCGGCACTATCAAGATGGGCCCGAAGGTCGTGCTCGGCTATTTCGGCGAGTTCCACCCCTCGACGCTTGAGGCGCTCGACGTCTCCGGCGCGCTTGCTGGCTTCGAAGTCTATCTCGACGCCATGCCTGAGCCGAAGAAGAAGGCGACCCGCACAAAGCCGGCGCTGGAGCTTTCGCAGTTCCAGGCCGTCAAGCGCGACTTCGCCTTCGTCGTCGACAAGGCGGTCGAGGCCGGCGCCATCATCAAGGCCGCGACCGGCGCCGACCGCAAGCTGGTCGCCGGTGTCAACGTCTTCGATATCTTCGAGGGCGCTTCGGTCGGCGAGGGCAAGAAGTCGGTTGCGATCGAGGTGCAGATCCAGCCGGTCGAGCGCACGCTGACCGACGAGGATTTCGAGGCCCTGACCCAGAAGATCGTCGCCAGCGTCACCAAGGTCACCGGCGGCGTCCTGCGGGGTTGATGAAATCGGCGGGTCGATCTGCCTCAGCAGTCGCCCCGAGCTCTCCCTCATCCTCGCCCTCGTGGCGGGGATCCAGCCGACGCGCGTCGGCGCGGCGGAGAGACTCTTTTTCTGACATGCATAAAAACGGTCATTCACGGCGCGGACGCGCCGTGGCTGGATTCTTGTCACATCGCACGGGCGAAGCCTGGGCAAAGGAATGAGGGAGGAGAATGGGCGATCGCGGAACGCGATAGCAAGCCTACGGGGAGGCCCACCACCACCTCATCAATCGTGCAGATAATAAACCTTATTCACGATCGTCCACCGCCCGTCGATCTTCAGCATCGAGAGATAATCGGTGAAACGCATGCCGGCGAAGTCGTCGCTGACCTTGACGCTCGCGGCGTCGCCGATCACGTCGAGCGTCTGGATGTCCATGTGCGGCTGCGTGCCTGGCGGGGCGGAGCCCTCGGCCACGATGGCGGCGATGAACTCGTCGCGGGTCGACCATTCGACCGCGCTCTCGTAATGCCCGATGACAGCGCATTTCGGATGAAACGCCTTGCGCAGCGCCGCCTCGTTGGCGAAGGTCATGCCTTCGACATAGAGATGCACGACTGCCTCTATCGCCTGCCGGTCCGTCATGGTCCGTACCTCGATCGTGTCGATGGTGAAGTATAGCGCGGAGCGGGCAACGCGCAAAGTCGTTGCTGGGTAGCACTTACTTTAATGCGTGGATGGGTAGAGCGTGGCCAGGGCGGTGCCGATCAGTTCCTCGGCATAGGCCTGCGCGGTCGATGAGGCGTTGTCGGACAGACCCATCTCGTCGCACTTGTTGCCGACGGCCTCGCGGATGAGGTGCAGGATACCCCGCCCCATCTTCCCGCCATCCTCGCCGGATGTGTCCAGAACCAGCGCCAGCGAGGTCATCGCCACCACTTCAAGCACGAGCATGCGTCCTCTTATGTCGGACAGGCCTGGATCGGCCGGCCCTTTGTCCTTGGCATCTGGCATGGGGTTCCCTTCCTCTCAACGGAAAGTTTACCTAGTGCTAATATGCGCGAGGAGAAGACCCAAAGTTGAACAAAACCAAATCTCTTTCCTGATCTGTGGTTGGGCCTCCCCGCTGATCTCGCAGGGCCGGCCCAACCGGTCAGAGGTTGTCCTCTCAGAGATTGGTCATCGCCAGTGATGCCTCGGAGTAGCGCTTGCCGGCAATCTCCTCGAGCGGCATGATTGCGCTAAGCTCGGCGAGCTCGCTAGCCGAGAGCGCGATATCGGCGGCGGCCGCGTTCTGCTCGAGATGGTTGACCTTGCGGGCGCCGGGGATCGGCACGATATCCTCGCCCTGATGCAGAACCCATGCGAGCGCCAGCTGCGCCGTGGTCACGCCCTTGTCTTTCGCCAGCGCCTCAAGCTTGGCCACAAGGGCGGCATTGGCATCGAAATTGTCGGCCTGGAAGCGCGGCAGCTGGCTGCGGAAGTCGTCGGCGCCGAGATCATCAGGCTTGCGGATCGCCCCCGTCAGGAAGCCGCGACCGAGCGGGCTGTAGGGCACGAAGCCGATCGAAAGCTCCCGGCAGGTGGCAAGCACGTCATGCTCCGGGTCGCGCGACCAGAGCGAATATTCGCTCTGCACGGCCGCGATCGGATATACCGCATGTGCCCGCCGGATCGTGGTGCTGCCGGCCTCGGACAGCCCGAGCGCCCGCACCTTGCCCTCGCGCACCAGCTCGGCCATGGCGCCGACGGTCTCCTCGATCGGAACGCTGGGATCGACGCGGTGCTGGTAATAGAGGTCGATGACATCGGTGCCGAGCCGCTTCAGCGATGCTTCCGCCACGCGCTTCACATTCTCCGGCCGGCTGTCGACGCCCGTCAGCGCCGCCGCACCGGATTTGGAAGGATCGAACTTGAAGCCGAACTTGGTGGCGATGACGACGCGGTCGCGCACCGGCTTCAAGGCGCGGCCGAGCAGCTGCTCGTTGGTGTAGGGGCCGTACATTTCGGCGGTGTCGAAGAAGGTGATGCCGAGATCGACGGCGCGGTGAAGCGTGCGGATCGATTCATTCTCGTCGCTGGCGCCATAGGCGAAACTCATGCCCATGCAGCCGAGGCCGACGGCGGAGACTTCAAGGTCTTGTCCGAGTGTGCGGGTTTTCATGTCTGGCTCCCTTCGAGCAAATAGTGAGGCCGCCGCTCGAGCGGCACGAGGCAAACCTAGCGCGCCGGGAGCTTTCAAGAAATACGTGCAATGCGGCACAGGCTGTTCTAACAAATAGATCAATGAACAGGACCCAGCTCGCCCAACTCGCCGTTCTCGCCACTGTCGCCGAGCACCGCAGCTTCCGCGCCGCCGCCAAGGAGCTGGAGATCGCGCCCTCGGCCGTCAGCCATGCCGTCTCCAGCCTCGAGGAGAGCCTGGGCATCCGGCTTCTGGCGCGCACGACGCGTAGCGTCGCGCCGACGGAGGAGGGGAGACTGCTCCTGCAGCGGCTGAAGCCGGCGCTGGACGAGATCGGCATCGCGCTCGAAGCCGTCAGCGAGGCGGGCGGCAGACCGGCCGGCACGCTGCGCGTCACCGCACCCCGCTTCGCCTCCGATATCCTGCTCGCGCCGCGCCTCGGCGAATTCCTCAACCGCTATCCCGATATCACGCTCGAAATCGCCAACGAGGATGGCTTCATCGACATCGTCCGCGAAGGCTTCGATGCCGGCATCCGGCTGGAAGAGAGCCTCGAGGCTGACATGATCGCGGTCCGCGCCTCGCCGAACCTCACGACCGTGATCGCCGCTTCGCCGGATTATTTCAAACGCCACGCCAAGCCGCTGCATCCCTCCGACCTCGTCAACCACCGCTGCATCAAGCGGCGCTTCACCAATGGTACGATCTACCGCTGGGAGTTCGAGAAGGATGGCCGCGAACTGGTGGTGCCCGTCGATGGCCCGCTGATCGTCAGCGAGGACAGGCTGGCGCTGATCGCGGCGCTGAACGGCGTCGGCCTCGCCTATCTCTTCGACCTGCGCGTCGAGGATGAGCTTGCAAGCGGCAAGCTGGTGCGGGTGCTGGAGGATTGGTGCGCGCCCTATCCCGGCCCGTTCATCTACTATCCAAGCCGCCGCCAGATGTGCCCGGCCTTGCGCGCCTTCATCGATTTCTTCCGCTACACGGGCTGAGGCGGGAGCGGCCGATCATGGCGCTCCCGCATGCGCCGCCCGTCAGGCCGCGGCCTTCTGGTTGGCCGCCGAGGTGGCGAGCTTCGACAAGGTCTTGTCGGTAGCCGCCTCTTCCTGCAGCGTCTGGTCGAGCAGCGTCACCACGTCCTTCTTGCCGAGCGTCTGCGCCCAGGTCTTCAGCGTGCCGTAGCGGGCCATCTCGTAGTGCTCGACGGCCTGCGCCGAGGAGATCAGCCCGGCATCGATAGCCGGCGAACCCTTGAATTCCTCGATGATCTCTTCGCCTTCCGCGATGATCCCCTGGATCGCCTCGCAGGTCTTGCCCTGCGCCCGCTTGCCGATCAGTTCGAACACCTGCTGCAGCCGGTCGACATGGCCTTCCGTCTGCTCCTTGTGCGTCATGAATCCGGCTTTCAGCTCTTCCGATTGCGCCGCGCGCGCCATTTTCGGCAGCGCCTTGAGGATCTGCTTTTCCGCGTAGTAGATGTCCTTGAGCGTATCGTAGAACAGATCGTCGAGGTTCTTTTCCTTTGCCATGTCCCTTGTCCTTTGTCCCTGGCTCGTGGAAGCCGCGCCATGCGGCTTCGCAAGGAGAAGCTGGACGAAGGCTAATGGTTCCGATCATTTCGGGTGGCGATTTCCGGCCGATGCTGCAAACTTGCCGTCAGCAGGGGAGGGAGGACGCCGATGAAGAAGCCTGGATCAATGAAAGCACTGGAGGATCTGGGTCGGGCGCGGCTGTCGAAGAATTTCTTCCTGCGCGATTTCCTGCATTCCGAGATCGCCGATTTCTATCGCATCCCGAACATCCCCGACGATCCCCATCTGGCGATCGAAACCGGTAAGCGCCTGTGCGAGGAGCTGCTGGAACCCTTGCAGGAAACCTTCGGTCGCCTGCACATCCGCTCCGGCTACCGCTCGCCCGAGGTCAACCGTTTCGGTAACGTCAACAAGCTCAACTGCTCCACCAACGCCGCAACTGCCGCCCACCACATCTGGGACATGCGCGATGCCGATGGCTACATGGGTGCCGCGGCCTGCGTCGTCGTCCCCTGGGTGGTTGATCGCTACCACGCGCTTGAGGACTGGCAGCGGCTCGCCTGGTGGATCCACGACCATCTGCCCTATGCCTCGCTCTGCTTCTTCCCGAAACTATGGGCCTTCAACATCCAGTGGCACGAACGCCCGCGCCGGGTGATCCAGAGCTACATCAGCCCGCGCGGCATATTGACCAAGCCGGGGATGGAGAATTGGGAAGGGGAGCATTCGCAGTGGTATGAGGGGTTTCCGCCGCTCGAAAGTTGATCCGCTAGCAGATGTGGCCGTGAAGGGCGAAGCTTGAAGGCAAAAGCAAGACGGATTATCTTACATCCGTCTTACCTCTGGAATTCAAGCCATGGCGCACAGCGAAACCTTGATCACGACTGTCTCCACGAAGGGGCAGGTCATTCTTCCCAAGGCAATCCGCCAGCGGCGGGACTGGGAAGCCGGTACGCGTCTGATCGTTGAGGAAACGCCTGATGGCGTCCTGCTTAAGCGGGCCCCGGCGTTCGCGCCGACGCGACCGGAAGATGTTTTTGGCATGCTAGCCTACAAGGGAGAGCCGAAGACGCTTGAAGAGATGGACGCGGGGATCGCGGCCGAGGTTCGACGTCGTTATGATCGCAGTTGATACGAATATCGTCGTCCGATACCTGACCGGAGATCATCCGGAACAAGCGGCCCGCGCTCGCGAAATTATCAACGGCGAGCAGATTTTCGTTTCGACGACAGTCATACTGGAAGTCGGGTGGGTGCTGCGAAACAGCTACGCCTATACGCCGGCACGAGTTATCGCGGCGCTGACAGCATTCTGTGGTCTGCCTACCGTTGTGTTGCATGACGAGCAGATAATCTCGGCGGCACTTGAGCTCGCCGGTCAAAAAGCCGATCTCGCGGACGCGCTGCATTTCTGCGAAGCCAACCATTGCGAGGCTTTCCTAACGTTTGACCGGAAGTTCGTGAAGATCGCCAGGTCGGCCGGTTACGCATCGGTGCGAAATGCATAATGGCGCATTTCCGATAGCCCTGCGGCAGGATTAATCTGCCCACCTCAAAACAACGACTGCTGCACCGGCTTCGGCGGCGCGAGCTTCACGCCTTCCAGCTCCAACATCCGCGCCTTCGACACCGAGCCGCCGGGGGCCGAGAAGCCGCCGATCTTGTTGCCGGCGGCGAGAACGCGGTGGCAGGGGATGATCAGCGCGATGGGGTTCTTGGCCATGGCCTGGCCGACGTCGCGGGCGGCTTCGGGGCCGTGGCCGAGCTCTTTGGCGAGCGCGCCGTAGGTGGTCGTTTCGCCCCAGCGCAGGCGGCGGGCGGCGGCGTAGATGTCGCGGAAAAAATCGTCCTGGCCGGCGAGATCCAGCGCGAGATCGGAAAAGTCGATCGGCTCGCCCGCGAAGTAGCGCTTTACGGCGGCGATGGCTTCCGCGATGTCGGGCGTCGGAGTTGCCGGCTCGGCATCGGGGACGCGGCGGAGCAGCAGGCGTTCGGTGCCATCAGCGCTCGATGTCGGCAGCTGGAAGCGCGTGATGCCGATGGAGTTCCATGCGATGCCGCAGAAGCCGCCCTCGGTTTTGAAGATGGCGTAATGCTGTGCTTGTTGGGCCATGGGTCTCGCCTCCCGATATCGAAGCCTGTCGGCCGAAGGATCAGCCTCACCCAAAAATCGTGCCTGCCGGCCAGGAATTCAACCCGTTTCTTGCGCGCCGCGAATTTGCGGTCAGCCGCGCGCCTGGCGGGGCTCGGCCTCGTCTTGCGGCTGCTTTGCCAGATCCGGCCGCAATTTGGCGAAGACGGCGTCGAAGCCAGCGGCGATCTTTTGTGGCTCGTAGCGGCGCGCGGCCTCAAGGGCTGCGCGCGACAGCGCCGGGATGGCCTCGGGTTTCGCCGCCATGGCCGCGATCTCTGCGGCCAGCGCCTTGTCGTCGCCGGGATCGAAGAGATAGCCGTCCTTGCCGGGATCGATCGATTCAGGAATGCCGCCGGAGCGGGCGCCGATGACGGGGACGCCCTGCGCGAAGGCCTCGATCACCACGCGGCCGAAGGGCTCGCGAAAGAGCGAGGGCACGACCAGAACATCGATCTGAGGGAAGAAATCCTCGGGCTTGGTCCAGCCGAGGAACTTTGTATTTTCGCCGGGAAATTTCTGCGGCAGCGATTTCGAGTAATCGCTCTTGGCGCTGCCGGCGATGACGAAGCGGACGTTCTGGTCGTTCACCAGCCGGTGCGCGGCGCTGGCCAGCGTATCGAGGCCCTTCACCGGATCATGCACGCCGATGAAGCCGAAGCGCATCGGCCCCTCGGGCGGCTTGCGCGGTTCTCTCAGGGCGATCGGCGGGACGGCGCCGGGCACGCGGTGGGTGCTGGCGTTGGGGAAATAATCATGCTCGGTGTGGCGGCCGATGATGAAATCGGTCTCGCCGATCACGGCATCGACATAGCGCGAAAAGAATTTCTTGCCGTAGGAGGAGACCTGGCAGGAGGAACAGGCGCGCACGCAATTGTCGTCGCCGCGCCGCATGCTCGCCTTCCAGCAGAGGAGAAAGGCGCTGCGCAGGATATGGCAGACCGGCACGCCTGATCGTTTGGCGGCCGCCCAGGTGGCGACGTTAATGTTTTCGATGCTGTCGGTCAGCACGATATCCGGCTTGAAGCGTCGGATTTCGCGGCGCATGACGAGATAAGCGCGGGGATTGAAATTCTCCAGCGCGTGCCAGATCAGCTTCTTCCAGCCCGGCCGGGGAAGCCGGTAATTCCAGTCGATGTTCAGCGTCTTCAGGCGGTGCACGGGTACGCCGTCATAGACCTCGTGCTTGTCCTCGCCCGCGACGTTGACGACTTCGAGGTCGTGACCAGCCGCGATCAAGAGCTTGGCCACCATCATCGCCGAAATCGGGCCGCCGCCATCGATGAAGGGCGGAAAGGCCGCACAGGCCATCAAGATACGCATGTACAGTCTCCCGCCATCGATATTGAGTGTTCTTCTTTTGTTCTTGATTTCCTCAATTCACCTGCTACCATCCCTGCGTTCCCTGGATAGACAGAGGCGGGGCGGATGCTCCGGTGGTTGGTCATGCACGAACAGAACACGCAATCGTCCTTCGATTTCGCAAGCCGCAGGATGCACCCGAAATCGTCAAGATTTGGCAAAGAAACCCTGTTTTTCGCGATCCCGCCGGATCCCGAAGCGCGACAGGCCTGCCTGGAGATACAGGCGCGCCTGCAGCGCGAGCACGACGGCCTGCTCTCGCCCATGGCGCCCGAGCGGCTGCATGTCTCGCTCTACGGCGTCGCCAGCGCCGAGAAAATCAAGGACGAGATGATCTTCGCGGCTTGCCAGGCAGCGTCGGCGGTCGATGCCTGCCGGTTCGATCTCAGCTTCGACCATATCGCAACGTTCAGAACGGCATCGCGCAACGCCATCGTGCTCTCGGGCAATGGCGGTCGGGAACTGTTGCGACAGCTGCATATCCAGATCGGTATCGAGATGCATGCGATCGGCTGCGACCCGCATGTGAAAGCCGATTTCCAGCCGCATGCGACGCTGTTTTACGCCGACGAGACGGTGGCAAAGACCACGCTTGCGACGCCGGTCATCATGCCCGCGCGGGAGTTCGTGCTCCTGCACAAACGGCCGGGTGAGCCGACTTACGAGCATGTGGAAAGCTGGCCGCTCAGCGAACGCGGCTGACCGCTTGCCTCACACCTTGCCTCACGCATGGGAACACGCTTAAAGCTGCTGCAGCAATGACAGCAGCAGCGGAGACAAAGATGGATAGGTCCGAGATCATCATTTCAGGCGATACGGCGGGAATGGAGTGGCGGCTGCCGGTGCTGCGCTTCAAGGGCAGCGACCCGAAGGCGCCGAAGATCTATATCCAGGCGGCGCTGCATGCCAACGAGCTGCCGGGCACGGCGCTGGTGCATTTCCTCTGCGAGAAACTGCGCGCGGCCGAAAGCGCCGGCGAGATCCGCAGCGACATCACGATCGTGCCGCACGCCAATCCTGTTGGTGCGGCGCAATCGCATTTCGGCGAGCTGCAGGGCCGGTTCGATCTCGGCACGCGCACCAATTTCAACCGCGAGTTTCCGCTGATCTCGGTCAGGGATCGCGACGGGCTGGTGGCCGATCTCGACCGCTACAACGCCGTCGACCGGCTGAAGCGGCAGCTGATGCATATGGCGCTCGAAGCAGAGCTGGTGATCGACCTACATTGCGACGATGAATCGCTGCAATATGCCTATATCGACGAGGCCTTCTGGCCGGAAGCGGCCGATCTCGCCTCGGCACTCGACATGGAAGCGGTGCTCCTGTCGGATGGTGAAAGCTCGGCCTTCGAAGAGGCGATCGGCTATGCCTGGAAGCACGAAACACAGGAGAAGAAGACGCGGCTGCCAGGCAAGCTCTCGGTCACCGTCGAGCTTCGCGGCATGCGCGACGTCTACCCCGAGATGGCCAAGAAGGATGCCGAGGGGCTCTTCAACTTCCTTGCCGCGCGCGGCGCCATTGCTCATCAGGTTACGCTTGCGCCCTTTACCGGCCCTGCCGTGCCGCTCGACAATATCGAGATGATCCGCGCGCCTGAGGCCGGCACCGTGCTCTTCCATCGCGATATCGGCGAGGAGATCAAGGAAGGCGATCTGCTCGCGACCATCCTCACCCGACCAGGCATGGCCGATGGCGCGATCGAGGTGCGCGCGCCGCAGGCGGGGCTGATCGTCACCCGCACCTCGTCACGCCTGATGCGCCGCCGCGCCGACCTGATGAAGATTGCCTGCGGGGCGGCCAGCAAGGTTGTGCGCAAGCCGGGCGCGCTTGAGAACTGAGCGCCCGAGCATTGGGGCTGCGAACTGATTGGGAAGAACCGAATGACCGTCACCATCTATGGCATCAAGAACTGCGACACGATGAAGAAGGCCCGCACCTGGCTGGAAGAGCACGACGTCGCCCATGATTTCCACGACTACAAGGCGTCAGGTATCGACCGGGCGCATCTGGAGAAATGGACGCAGGAAGCGGGCTGGGAAACGGTGCTCAACCGCGCCGGCACGACCTTCCGCAAGCTGCCGGATGACGCCCGCGAAAACCTCGATCGCGAGAAGGCGATCGCGCTTATGCTGGAGCAGCCGTCGATGATCAAGCGGCCTGTGGTCGAAGCCGACGGCAAGCTTCTGGTGGGCTTCAAGCCGGATATCTACGGCGGGTTCTTCAAGGGCTGATCGGATGTCGAAGACGACGCGGGCGACGCAGGTTCTGGAAAAGGCGAAGGTGGCCTTCACCGTCCACACCTATGAGTACGATCCGAACGCCGAGCGCATCGGGCTGCAGGCGGCCGAAGCGATGGGCGAGGAGCCGCACCGCGTGTTGAAGACGCTGATGGCCGAGGTGGATGGCAAGCCTGTCTGCGTCGTCGTGCCCTCCGACCGCGAGGTCAGCATGAAAAAGCTCGCCGCCGCCTTCAGGGGCAAGTCGGCCAACATGATGAAGCCGGCGGATGCCGAGCGCCTGACCGGCTATCATGTCGGCGGCATCAGCCCCTTCGGCCAGAAGAAACTGGTTCCGACGGCGATCGAGGAAGCGGCAATGACTGAAGCCCTCGTCTACATGAATGGCGGGCAGCGCGGATTGCAGGTGCGGCTCGCGCCGAAGGATGCGCTCGACGTGTTGAACGCGACGGCGGCTGCGCTCATCGCCTGATTGTCTTCGAGCTTCAATTTCGCCGCAAAGGGGTCTAAGTCTGATGGCCTGTCCGTTCGTTTCAGAAGGTGATCGATCATGAACTACATGCCGCAGGGCGATAACGCCGTGGACCCCATCAAGCTCGACAAGCTCGCCGAAGTCGCCGTCAAGGTCGGGCTGCAGCTTCAGAGCGGCCAGGATCTCGTGATCACCGCGCCTGTCGTGGCGCTGCCGCTGGTGCGGCAGATCACCAAGCACGCCTATATGGCCGGCGCCGGCCTGGTCAGCGCCTTTTATTCCGACGAGGAATCGACGCTGGCGCGCTATCAATATGCCAATGACGCGAGCTTCGACCGGGCGTCCTCCTGGCTCTATGAGGGCATGGCGAAGGCCTATGCGAACGGGGCGGCGCGGCTCGCCGTTGCCGGCGACAATCCGATGATGCTCTCCGAGCAGGACCCCGCCAAGGTCGGCCGCGCCAACCGGGCGATGTCGACGGCTTACAAGCCGGCGCTCGAGAAGATCTCCAATTTCGACATCAACTGGAACATCGTCTCCTATCCGAACCCGGCCTGGGCCAAGCTGGTGTTCCCCAATGATCCCGAGCCGATCGCGGTCGCCAAGCTTGCCAAGGCGATCTTCGCCGCCTCGCGCGTCGACGTCGAAGACCCGATCACCGCCTGGGCGGAGCATAACGCCAATCTTGCGAAGCGCTCGAGCTGGCTGAACGGCGAGCGGTTCTCGGCGCTGCATTTCACCGGCCCGGGCACGGATCTGACGGTCGGTCTCGCCGATGGCCATGAGTGGCACGGCGGCGCTTCCACCGCCAAGAACGGCATTACCTGCAACCCGAACATCCCGACCGAAGAAGTGTTCACGACGCCGCATGCGCTGCGCGTCGAGGGTTACGTGTCGAGCACCAAGCCGCTGTCGCACCAGGGCACGCTGATCGACAATATCCGCGTGAAGTTCGAGGGCGGCCGGATCGTCGAGGCGAAGGCGTCGCGCGGCGAAGAGGTGCTGAACAAGGTGCTCGATACGGATGAAGGCGCACGCCGGCTCGGCGAAGTGGCGCTGGTGCCGCATTCCTCGCCGATTTCGGCCAGCGGCATCCTGTTCTACAACACGCTGTTCGACGAAAACGCCTCGTGCCACATCGCGCTCGGCCAGTGCTATTCCAAGTGCTTCCTCGATGGCGCGAAGCTTACCCAGGAGCAGATCAAGGCGCAGGGCGGCAATTCCAGCCTGATCCACATCGACTGGATGATCGGCTCCGACAAGGTCGATATCGACGGCATCAGGGCCGATGGCTCGAAGGTTCCCGTCATGCGGCAGGGCGAGTGGGCGTAACGGTCCAAGCCACTTCACGCATAGACCGGCCGGGTTTACCCGGCCGGAATTCTGGGTCAGCGGTAGTAGATCACGTGGCCGCCGTTCAGCGCGCGCTGCACCTGGATGACATTCTTCAGCGCGATGCCGCGATCGGCGATCGCCTGCATCAGGTGCCTGTCGGCGCTGACGGTTGCCTGCGCCTCGCGGATCCCTGATGGCATGGGGTGGCGCAGCGAGAGTGGCAGGGATTGCTCGCGCTGCGACAGGGAGGTGATGCGGATGGCGGTGACGCTGTCGTTATAGGCCTTGCCGAAAATGAACTCGGACACTTTCGACTGGCCCGCCAGCGCCGGCGCGACAGGCAATGCGCCAGCGAGTGCACCGGCAAGGGCGCCGACCATCAGAAGAGCGGGCAAGATTCTTTTCAAGGTATTTCTCCAGGTCGCATCATGAAGCGGCTGAAATCGCCGCGCCTTTGCTTCCACATAGGCGTTTTGCCGCATTTTTTAAACGCCCGGCCGAGGGCGTCGCGACCAATATTTGGTGATCGACGCGTAAGAACGTGCCCTATGTCGGCAAGATCAAAACAGGCTGCCCTGCTTCGGCGGTGCCGCGGGATCGGCTGCCTTTGGTTCCGAGGTTTTGCTGCCGCGCTTTCTGGCGCCGGCCGGCGGCTCGCCGCCCTCGGTGGTGATCGCGCCGATGCGGCCATCGGAGAATTCGATCGAGATGCCTGAGCCCGCCGACAACATCGCTGCCTCGGAAACCGGGCGGTTGTCCTCGTCGCGAATGACGGCATAGCCGCGCTTCAGCACGTTCTTGTAGGAGAGCGATTGCAGCATGCGCTCCTGCGCCGAAAGCTCGCCGCGCGCCCGCACCAGCTGGTGGCGCACCGCCGTGTCGGCGCTGCGCGAGAGATTGGCGAGGCGGTCGCGCATGCGCGATGTCTGGCTCTTCAGCCGCGATGGCAGCGAGGCGAGTGCCGCGTCGGCGCGGCCGATGCGCGATTTCGAGCGATCGATCAGCCGTTCCACGGTGCGCTCCGCCCGCGTCATGCGTTCAGCCAGCATCTGGCGGCGCTCGGCGATCCGGTTCGACAGCATGTCGGGACGCAAATGCGCCGCCGTGCGCTCGAAGCTGCGGCGCTTGTTCAAGGTGTTGAGTTCGAGGCCACGGCCAAGGCCTGACGCGGCCTCGTCGAAGCGGCGGCGCGGCAAAGCGAGAAGTTGGTCGAGCGAGGGCAGTGCGCGCATCAGCGCCCGCACCTGCTGCCGGCGCTGGTCCATCTGCCGCAGCGTGCTGCCCTGCAGCCGGGCCGCAAGACCCGAGAGCTGCGCCTCAAGCTCCGCCTTGACCGGCACCGCCATTTCGGCGGCCCCCGTCGGCGTCGGGGCGCGAACATCGGCTGCGTAGTCGATCAGCGTCCAGTCGGTTTCGTGGCCGACCGCCGAGATCAGCGGGATCCGGCTTTCGGCGGCGGCGCGCACCACGATCTCGTCGTTGAAGCTCCAGAGATCCTCGAGGCTGCCGCCGCCGCGCGCGACGATCAGCACGTCTGGACGCGGCGTTGGCCCATCGGGCGCGAAACTGTTGAAGCCGCGAATGGCGTTCGCCACTTCCTCGCCCGAGCCCTCGCCCTGCACCTTCACCGGCCAGACGACGACATGCACGGGGAAGCGATCGGAGATGCGGTGCAGGATATCGCGGATGACGGCGCCTGTGGGCGAGGTCACCACGCCGATGACGCGGGGCATGAAGGGCAGCGGCCGCTTGCGGGCGGGATCGAACAAGCCCTCGGCGCCAAGCTTGCGCTTGCGCTCCTCGATCAACGCCATCAGCGCGCCGGCGCCGGCCGGCTCCAGCGTCTCGATGACGATCTGATATTTGGAGGAGCCCGGGAAGGTGGTGATCTTGCCGGTCGCGATCACTTCCATCCCCTCTTCGGGGCGGACTTTCAGGCGCGAAAAGCTCGTCTTCCAGACCACGGCGTCGATGCGGGCGCGGTCGTCCTTCAGCGAGAAATAGGCGTGTCCCGACGAGTGCGGGCCGCGATAGCCGGAGATCTCGCCGCGCACGCGCACCTGGTCGAAGGCTGTCTCGACGGTCCGCTTGATCGAACCCGACAGTTCCGACACCGAATATTCGGTGAGATTGCTCGGCGAATCATTGTCGAAGAAGCTGCTCATAAGGCTGTTCTAGCCGAAGAAGAGCGCAAAGGCAGCCCCGTGCGCGGGGAGGTTTTTCGTTCGCGGACTCTGTCCGATGCTGCGTCTCAACGAAAACAATCTCGCTGTTTCAAGAGCTTGACGGATCGGCAGGACAGCACGACGTCTGAAGCCCGCGCGCGATTTTCCCCGTTTTGCATGGTGGCACCATGATTGCGGAAGAAAACCAAGGAGCTTCCAATGTCCGATCGCTTTGCATCCCACACACCCTCGCTCACAGGCCCCGCCAGCACCGGCTTTCCGATCACGCCCGACGACACGCTGGCGCTGCCCGAGACCACGCGCGCGCTTTATGTCGGCGGTGGCGGCACTCTCGCGGTGGAGATGGCATCAGGCGCGGTGCTGACCTTCGAGGGCGTGGGCGACGGCGTGCTTTTGCCGCTGCGCGTGTCGCGCGTGCGCGCATCCGGCACCACGGCGAGCGGTCTCATCGGCCTCGTTTGAGTTTTCCGGAGATGTTTTTCGTGCAAGCCAAATATATGGAACCGCGAATATTGCCGGTGCGTTAATTGTTCGTCAAAGCCAGCGGACGTATAGTGAGGTGATTCGGGAGACCCTGATGATTGCTCTGACCGCAACAGCAATTGGCATCGCAACCGCGCCGATGCGCAACATCTTTTCCATGGTTCTCGTGGGCTTGCTCATCTGCGGAAGCTATATCTGTGCGGCGCTTTTCGGGCCGACCTCGATCATCGATCTCGCCGTCGCCATCCTCTTCTACAATATCAGCCTGCTCGCCTGCCTCGCAGGACTGCACCTGATCGGGCGCGCCCGCAAGAGAGCGCGCCTCGTTTAACTTCCGTCACGATCCACCGATAGTTACGATCCGCTAGGCACGTAGCGGAAGAACTGCACCGGCGAGCCCTCCTGCTTCGGCAGCGGCTGCAGGTAGGACGGGACATTGCCCTTTTCCAGCTGTGCGTAGAGACCATCCGGCTTCATCTTGGCGATCTCGCGGGTCTGCGCGAAATCGGGGCAGAAGGCGAGCGTCGTCACGCCGGTGCCGCGGATGAAGGCTTCCGCATCGGCAGGCGTCGCAAGGCCGATATGCAGCTCGGTAAGCATGCCGCCCTGGTTGCGGTGGTACGGCGCGGAAAGGATGCGGTTTTGCGTGAAGCGCAGGATATGAACGCCCATGTCCGAGGGTGCGGAGACGAGGCCGGGCGCTATCGACGCCAGCGGCGCAACCACCTCGGGCGAGGCGCAGGTGAGCTTTTCCTTGGCCTCGGCCAATTCGGCCTGGGTGTTGTCCAGACGCGAGCCGATGAAGCCGCCGACCAGCCCCCAGACCGAGGCGACGCTCAGGAGCACGGTCAGGATATAGCTCAGCGCGGCGGCGCCATTTTCCCGATCGGCATTGGAGACGCGGCGTATGTCGATGATCAGCAGCGCCAGCGGGAAGACGGCGAGCTGGTTGGCGAAGGTCGAGCCGCGAACCTGGACGAGCGAGATCCCGAAGCTGATGCCAAGCAGGCAGAGCAGGATGAGATGGATGCGGACGCGATCGGCATGGAAAAGCCGGAAGACGCAGACGGCGATGCCGAACAGGCCCGTCGCGTAGAAGAAGCCGAGCGTATAGGGATCCTGCCGCATTGCGCCGAAGATCGACTGCGCTTCCTGGACATTGTTGAGCCAGAGATCGATCAGCATCGGGTCAAGATCGGCGAGCGGATTGCGCAGGCATTGCGGGGCGATGATCAGAGCCGAGGCCATAACGCCGGCCCCCACGCCCGCAAGGGCCACGAAGCGCAGGCCGCGTCCGAGACCGCTGGCGAAGGCCGCGGCAAACAGGAGCAGACCGCCGCCGATGGCAGCGAGGCTATAATAGCCGAGTGAGAGGTTGTCGCAGGTCACGGCTGGATAAAGCCGCGGCGGCACCGTGCCGAAGAAGAATAGGCTGATCGACAGCGCGAGCGTCAGGCCGAAGGCCTTGGCGGCGGGCGCAAAGGGCTTTCCTTCCCAGGCCCAGGCCAGCGAGACGACAAGGCAGACGCCGGCGACGAAGGGCGTGGTCTCGGCGCCAATCGCAATCGCCAGTGCGGCTGAAAAGCCAGCGATCGCGTAGCTCAGCGGCCGGTTATCCTCATCGAGCAGCATCGCCGTCATGATCGCCACGAGGGCGAACTGGACATTGTGATGATCGATGGAGCCGGGCAGGAAGCGGTTGCTGGCAAGTAGCAGGAAGACCGTGAACCCCAGCGCGATATGCATGCCGAACACGCCGCCGACGCGCCGGCCGGCAAGCCCCATGCCCCAGAGGCTCGGAACGACGAGCGAGAGCGGCCAGACGAGCAATGCCGCGGCTTCTGCCCGCTGCTCGGACAGGAAGAGCGAGAAGAACTTGATCAGCGTGGCGATCGGAAGGTCGATCACCCGCGACCAGTGCATCAGCGTGCCGTTGCCCAGCCCCATGCGATACTGCATGAGATCGAACCAGCCCTGTCCGTTCAGGAAATCGCGAACCTCGACGAGGCGCATGACATCGTCATTGTCGGCACCGACATAGTCCTTCGCATTCGGCAGGCGAAGCGCGACGATCGCGATTATCAGCAGCACGCTGTAGAAGAGGACGGAAGGCCAGAGCCGCGTCGCCTGCAATTGCAGCCTTTCGCGCAGGGACATGGATGTTGGTTCGCCAGTCATCGGGGCAACAGTCGCCATGAAGCAGATCTCGTCATTGATTGCGGCGCGACTTTACGATGCGCGTATCAAGAAAGCGTAAAGTAGCGGCGCGGACACATCTTCGCGGTCCCATCAGTGACCTTCGCCCTCGTCATAGGCACTTGTTAACGGCCCTCATTTAGACTTGCCGCAAATTCCTCCTGATGGGTGTGATCATGACTGGATCGCGTATCGACAATCTGAGCGTCGCCGTTTTGCTTCCCTGCTATAACGAGGCGGCGACGATCGGCGCGGTCGTGCGCGGCTTCAAGGCGACGCTGCCGGATGCGGCTGTTCATGTCTACGACAACAACTCCACCGACGGCACGGCGCTCCATGCCATGCTGGCCGGCGCCCATGTCGTGCGCGAGCGGCGCCAGGGCAAGGGCCATGTGGTGCGTCGCATGTTCGCCGATATCGATGCCGACATCTACATCATGGCCGATGGCGACGGCACCTATGCGCCCGAGGACGCGGAAGAGCTCATCCGCACGCTGCTGTCGGAACGCGCCGACATGGTTGTCGGCACACGCCGCGGCGTGCATGACGACGCCGGCCGCCAGGGCCATGCCTTCGGCAACCGCATCTTCAACATTCTGTACCGCACGATCTTCGGCCCGGATTTCACCGATATCTTCTCCGGCTACCGGGTGTTTTCGCGCCGCTTCGTGAAAAGCTTCCCGGCGGTCTCGGCCGGCTTCGAGATCGAGACGGAGATGTCTGTCCACGCCTCACGGCTGAAGCTGCCTGTCAGCGAGCTGGAGCTCGACTACGGCCGTCGGCCCGAGGGCTCGCATTCCAAGCTCTCGACTTTCAAGGATGGCGCCAAGATCCTCTGGATGTTCGCCATGCTGATGAAGGAAACGCGGCCCTTCGCCTTCTTCGGCATCATCACCGGCCTGTTCATGGCGCTGAGCCTCGGCTTCATGACGCCGGTCCTGGCCGAATATTTCGAGACGGGGCTCGTCAGCCGCATGCCGACCTGGGTCATGTCGATGGCGCTGATGATGATCTCGTTCATGATGTTTACCGCCGGCGTGATCCTGGATTCGGTCGCCCGCTCGCGCGCAGAGCACCTGCGCATCGAATATATGCGGCTCGAGGCATCGCATCTTCTCGGCAACGGCCTTGCCTCCGAGCTCGAAGAGATCGACATTCGCCGGCAGCCCTCTCAAGCGGGTGCGGCGTGAAGAAACTGCTGCGCTTCGGCATTGCCGGCGGGCTGGGCTTCATCGTCGATGCCGGCGTGCTCATGCTTCTGCTGCACACAACGCCGATCGGGCCTTTCATCGCCCGGGTGATCGCGATCGCGCTCGCCATGGTGACGACATTCGTCTTCAACCGAACCTTTACCTTCGAACGCTCGGGAGATTCTCTCGCCGCCGAAGGGTTCCGCTACGGCTCGGTCGGGATCACCGCCGCATTGGTCAATTACGGGCTCTACTCGGCGCTGCTTCTTTCCATGCCCGACCTGCAGCCGCTGGCGGCGATGGTGTTTGCCACCGCCGCGGCGACTGTCTTCAGCTTCTTCGGCTACTCGCGCTTCGTCTTTCGCGAGAAGTAATCACACCGTCTCCCAGCCATCCTTCTCGCTGGCGCGATAGATGGCGTCGATGAACGCCTGGCTGAGCTTCGAGCTCTCAAGCGACACGATCTCCTGCGCCTCACCCTTGGCGGCGCGCGCGAAAGCTTCGGCCTCGCGCTTGTACTGGCGGCTGTCGGGGAAGCGGAAAGTGGTGGATTCGTTGTGGTTGCGGTTGCTGAGTTCGATCTCTTCCGCACCCCAGCGGTCGGCATTGAAGGGCGACTTCACCTCGATGAAGCCTTCGGAACCATGGAACACCATGATCTGGCGGTTCGCCATCTGCGTGGAGATGTAGAAGCTGAGCTCGAAGCCGCCGAAATCCGCCTTGACGCTGGAATAGATGTCGGTGCCGAAATCAGGATCGCGGCGGGTGACGGCCTGAACGCGGCGCGGCTCCTCGCCGGTGACGAAGCGGGTGGTGATGGTCGGGTAGACGCCGATATCGGGTAGCGCGCCGCCACCGAGTTCAGGGATGTTGCGCATGTTGCCGGGGTCGCGGTTGAAGTAGGTGAAGGCGCCCTGCACATGCAGCAGCGTGCCGATGGCGCCGTCCTTGATCAGCTGGCGCACCTTCAGCCAAACAGGGGCGTAGGTGACCATGTAGGCTTCCGTCACCAGCACCTTGTTGCGATCGCGCGCGGCGATCAGGCTGTCGATCTCGTCTGCCTTCAGCGCGATCGGCTTTTCGCAGAGCACGTGCTTGCCGGCATCCGCCGCCTTGATCGTCCACTCGACATGCTGGGCCGTCGGCAGCGGGATATAGACAGCATCGATCTTGTCGGAGGCCAGCATCTCCTCGTAGGAGCCGAAGGCGTGCGGCACCGAGAAACGGTCGGCCATTTCCCTTGCCTTGCCGAGATCGCGGCTGGCGATGGCCGTGACGACGCAGTTTTCCGCGTCCTGGATGGCCGGAACCACGAGCTCGCGGCCGATCTTGGCGGTCGACATGATACCGAAACGCAGCATGGTCTTTTCCTCTCCTCAATTGATTTTGACGCGAGATTAGAGACGGCCGGTCGAGGGCGCAATGGCGCGATCACAATTCGCGGCGCTTGCCGCGGCGCAGGTTTTCATCCGCCCGGATGCGCACTAGGTTACATCACAGCGGCGTCCTGTCGCGGTCCGAATTTCAACAGATTGAAGATTTCAGGAGTATTTCATGGAATTGCGTCGCCTTGGAAAAACCGGCCTTTCGGTCGCGCCGATCGTGTTCGGCGGCAATGTGTTTGGCTGGACGGCCGACGAGAGGACCTCTTTCAACATCCTCGACGCCTTCTTCGACGCCGGCTTCAACACCATCGACACCGCGGACGTCTATTCGGCCTGGGTGCCGGGCAACAAGGGCGGCGATAGCGAAGAGATCATCGGCAAGTGGCTGAAGCAGAACAAGGTCGCCCGCGACAAGGCCGTGATCATCACCAAGGTCGGCTCGGAAATGGGTCCCGGCAAGAAGGGGCTGAAGGAGCAGTATATTCTCGAGGCGGTCGAAGCCTCGCTGAAGCGGCTGCAGACCGATTATATCGACCTCTACCTCTCGCACTGGCCGGATGCCGAGACACCTTACGAGGAAACGCTCGGCGCCTTCGCCAAGCTGAAGCAGCAGGGCAAGATCCGCGCGATCGGTTGCTCCAACCTCGACGCCACGCAGCTGCAAGCCTCCTTCGACGCCGCCGATAAGGCCGGGCTGCCGCGCTACGACGTGATCCAGCCGGAATACAATCTCTACGACCGCGCCCCCTTCGAGGGACCTCTGGCCGATCTTTGCGTGAAGGAAGATATCGGCGTCATCACCTATTTCAGCCTCGCGGCCGGCTTCCTGTCGGGCAAATACCGCAGCAAGGCCGATACCGAAGGCAAGGCACGCGGCGGCAAGGCGGCCGGCTATCTCGACGACAAGGGCCTGAAAATCCTCTCCGCCCTCGATACGGTCGCCACCGAGACCGGCGCAAAGCCGGCCGAGATCGCCCTTGCATGGCTTCTACGCAAGAAAGGCGTCACCGCCCCCATCGCCAGCGCCACCAGCCTGTCGCAGCTCGATAGCCTGACGAAATCGGCAACGCTTGCGCTCAGCGACGAAGCGATGGCGCTGCTGGATAAGGCGGGCGGCTGAGGCGCCTTTCCAGACTTCTCAGATGCTCGGGCTTGTCTCGAGCATCTGCTGCGCTCCCGCGCTGATGATACGCGACCATCCTTGAGAAAGCGCGTCATTCCGGCTATATTACTGGTAATATCGGGAGGCCGCTCATGAGCAGCTCGCAGAAACGCGCCATCCAGAATTACCGCTCGCGCCTCAGCGAGCGTGGCCTGTCACGCTTTGAGGTGCTCGGGCGCGATGAGGATCGCGATCTGATCCGCTCGCTTGCCCGTCGTCTTGCTGACAATACGCCTGAGGCAACGGCGCTGCGCGCGACCGTCAGCCGATCCATATCGGGCGAGCCGCCGGCAACGGGCGGCATATTGGCTGCCCTGACACGCTCGCCTCTTGTCGGTGCCGATCTTGATCTCGATCGTCCCCGTGAAGAGGGGCGAGAGGTCGATATTTGACCCGTTTCCTGCTCGACACCAATATCATCAGCGACATCACCAAGCCGATGCCATCGCAGGCTCTGCTGGCATGGATGTCGGAGCAGATGGATGACGATCTCTTCATCGCGTCGCTGACGATCGCCGAGATCCGCAAGGGCGTCCTGGAAAAACCTGCAGGCAAGAAACGCGACCAATTGGAAGCATGGTTCGCGGGGCCGGAAGGGCCTCTGTCCCTCTTCTCCGGCCGCATTCTACCCTTCGATGAGGCGGCAAGCCTGGTTTGGGGGCGGTTGATGGCCGAGGGTAAGGCGAGGGGGCGGCCGCGCAGTGCTCTCGACATGATTGTCGCCGCCATCGCCGAGGCCAATGGCTGCATCGTCGTCACCGACAACGAGCGCGACTTCGAAGGGATCGACTACATCAACCCGATGCGCGGCACCGTCTGATACCGCACCACCAACAAGAAAATGCCGCCAGGCGCGTCACGCCGGCGGCATCCTTATCAGCAAGAGGCAATTAGCCCCTGAGCATCATTCCCACTCTATTATTAACAAGTATATCAAGGCATTGAAATTAAATGGATAAATATTTTTGTGCATAAAAATGACCGTCGCCAAACCCGGCAAAATTCTACGCTTTTGATTTTCAAGGATTTTTCAAATAGCCGTCCAAAATGATACTTTCGGAGACTATCATCAACAGACGGAACATTGAAACTATGCATCTGACAACGTGCATATCGCATTCAATACGCTACAGCACTACCATCAATGATTCATTTCGTCACGCGGAAAATGGCTCATATCTCGAAGCCCCCTCCGACCCCATCTAGATCGCTTCCTACCTCACAGACTTGCCGCCAGTGTCAGAGAAGCGGTCCGAGGATCGTAGACATATCCGGTGATCGTTCCATCCTTAATGCGTCCAACGGCCTCATCAATGGCGAATAGAGGAACAAGAAACCATTCCTTCGGCACGATTGGCTGGCCAAAGCGATCCTTGATTTCGACATCCAACCGAGCCGCGCCAAAGACCTTATGGATGAGCGTTTCCAGCTTGGCGCGGTTGACGTTGTAAAGTTCGTAGGTGGCGACGATCTCGACATCGGCCATCAGATAGGTTGGGTCCATCCTGGCATTTGCGACGCGCCGCTCGACGCTGCCGCCCGTCACCCCGATCTTGTGCAGGATTTCCCGGTTAGCGGCCACAACCGCATTGTCCGATTTGCTCCGCAACACATAAATCGTCCCGCTGGCCTGGTCGCCGTCGCCGGTTTGATCTTCAAACAATGGGCCAGCACTCGGTTCTGTAATTCGCCGACCAGCCTCATCCTTGTAGAGGGCGCGTTGAAGCGACCGCAGCAGGAGATCACTCTCCGTGCCGTTGGAATAGATGACCCTCAGACGAGCATCTGTTTCGCCGTTTGGCGCCTTTATCGGCTCGCCGACCTCGGCCACGTAAGCGGTCTGGCCGCCAAGGATGAAAAACTGACCGGCCTGAATATCGGCTTTCAGGAATCCCGCATCTTTGACGAACCGCCGTGTTGTACGCGCGCCGCTTTCCAGATCAGCCTGCACCTGCTGAAACAGCGGTTTGAACCTCTCAAAATCCAGGCATTTTTCCCGGCTGGCGATTTCCTCGGCTTCGCGCTTTTCGGCGCTGGTCCGCACATGGCGGAGTGTCGTGATATCTGAAGAGCCCGCCGCGCCTTCCAGTTCAGCCATAAGGGCATCGTCATCCATTGTGTCCGCCGCGACGACATCGACATTGAGCGCGCTGGTCAGAAGCCCTTGGGCGTCAAGCGGTGTGAGAAGTGTCTTGCATTCTTCCAGCGCGCGCAGCCGGTCGAGCCGAACGGCATAAAGCCGCTCGAAGATGTCGCCGTTTTCGCCGTGCCGGGGGGCGTGGCCATTCTTCTCAACGAACCGCTGGATCTCTTCGAACCCAGCGATGATGCGTTCCTCGCGCGCCGAGCGCCCCCCCTTCTTTTCCGGCTGCGCAAAGTCCGCCAATTCATCGCGCAGTTCATCAAGGTCAAAGTCACTCATAACGGCCCTCATCCTTGAAGCGCACGAAAGCGGCGGCACCTTCGGCGAGGTGCTTTTCCCAGGCGTCGGCCGAGCTGATCGAGGGCAGCCGTCCGCGCTCACGCTTAAATTCGACGGCGCGCTTGGCGATCACCTTGGCCTCTTCGGGGGTAAGGCTGGTGCGCTTGGCGGCGATGGCGGCGGCGACCTGCTTCAGGCTCTCCTCGCTCATCGTCTTGGCGAGGATGGCATAGGCTTCACCGAACGGATTGACCCGGTCGATCAGGTCGATGTCCAGCTCCTTCACGTCCATCGCGAACTTGCGCACGCCATCGACGAAGGCGGTGTTGCCCTTTTCCTCGCCGAGCGAGCTTCCCGCCGCGACCTCTTTCGCTTTCTGTGTCAGGTTCAGCGCCGCCACCGCATGCTGGCGCACGGCTTCCTGATCCTCGGCATCGAGATGCGGGAACTTGTCCTTGACGATCTTGCCCATGCGCACCTGGGTCAGTTCCTCGGGCACCAGCTCCTCGTCGAACAAGCCACGCTCGATCGTCGTCTTGTCCTGCACGAAGGCTGCGATCACTTCATTGAGGTCTTCCTGGCAGATGCGCGTCGCTTCCTCGCTCTTCGGCGTGGCTAGCCCCTTGATCTCGATCTGGAACTTGCCGGACTCTTCATTAAAGCCGACGTTGCACTTGTCCGGATCGTAGCCGTTTTCACCGTAATCGAATCCCGGCGTCGGGCCACTTTGCGGGTTCTTCGGCTTGAACTCGAACCGTGGTGCCAGCACCTGTTCCATCAGAAGGCTGGCGGCGATGGCCTTCAATGTGTCGTTGACCGCCTCGGTTACGACGTCGTCGGCGGCCGCAGGTTCCGCGATCAGGTTCGAGAAGCGCGCGCGGGTCTTGCCCGGCGCATCACGGGTGGCACGGCCGATGATCTGCACAATCTCGGTCAGGCTGGAGCGATAACCGACCGTGAGCGCGTGCTCGCACCAAATCCAGTCGAAGCCTTCCTTCGCCATACCGAGCGCTATGATGATGTCGACATGATCGCGGTTATTCTTCTGCGTCGGGTCTTTCAGCGCGGCGGACACGCGATCACGCTTGGTAGGATCGTCATCGACCAGATCGGCGATGCGCAGAATCCTGCCGTCCGCCGTTTTCACCAACTGAAAGCCGGTGGCAGGATCGGTTCCCTGCCAGGCACCCAGCTCCTCAATAATGTGCTCCACTTCCTTGATCTTGTCCTTCGTGCTTTCGCGCGAATTGACGTTCGGGATGTGGATGATCGTCTTCTCAGCCGGGTTCAACACCTTCAGGATGTCATCGGCATAGGAGTCCGAATAGAAGAAATAGCCGATGTCGAGCTGCTTCAGATACTGGTAGCCGTTGAGCTGTTCGTAATAGGTGTAGGTGACGCTCTCGAACTTGCCTTCGTCCTGCGGTGCCAACACGGCCTCGGCGTCCCCACGGAAATAGGAGCCCGTCATGGCGACGACATGAACGCGGTCGCGCGCGATGAACTCGCCCAGATGCAGGCCGAGCTTGTTGTCGGGATTGGCCGAGACATGGTGGAATTCGTCCACTGCGATCAACCGATCGTCGAAAGCGTCGATCCCGAACTTGTCGACAGCGAAACGAAAGGTCGCGTGGGTGCAGACCAGCACCTTGTCGTCGCTTTCGAGGAAGGTGCCGAGGGCATTTACCTTTCCGCCATTGTCGTTACCCGGCGCGTCGCACAGATTCCACTTCGGCTCGACATGCCAATCGGCCCAGAAGCCGTGCTTGCTCAGCGGTTCATCATGAAAGCTGGAGCCGATGGATTTTTCCGGCACAACGATAATGGCCTGCTTCACGCCCTGGTTGATGAGCTTGTCGAGCGCGATGAACATCAACGCACGGCTTTTGCCCGAGGCTGGCGGTGACTTGATCAGCAGATATTGCTCGCCGCGTTTGTCGAACGCACGTTCCTGCATCTGCCGCATGCCGAACTCGTTGGACTTGGTCGAGCTGCCGTTGGTGGCGTAGCGAACCGAGACGGAGGGGACTTGTTTTTCACCTGTCATAATTCAAGTCCCTCATTCTTGCCGCTAATCTGACGATGTTTTTGAAATTCAGCTATTTTGTCTTTGAAGAATTTTTCCATATCCCAACCCCAATCCCAAAACTTCTTGGGGGTCTCCGGCAACCTAAATTCGCGCCTCAGATCTTTGACCAAATTCACTGATTTCAAGCCAAGGCGCGCGTAGCCCTCCTGTCGCGCAGAAAACAATTCGTCATAGTCAGGCGGATATGAATTTTCTGCAGAAGCCGCAATATATCGATCCGTTTCGCGAGCATCGTTTGGCAAGGACAAGATGCGGTACATGAGTTTGAAGCTGACACTTCGCCAATCTATGTCATCTGGAAAGGTCGGTGGCTCCGGTTTGGTGGCCTGTGGGGCGTAATATTCTTCGCCTTGTTCGGTCCTTCCGGCTGGGCGACCCATACATGTTCCATCGTCGGAGACGACAGAAACGCAGCTCTGCGCATATTCATCAAGAACGGCGATGAGCCGAACAGCCGCGTAACGGCCATTGCCTTTGCGCTTGTAGTAGTGCGTAAGCCAATCTTTGAAGCCGGTGAGCAAGCTGCCGAGGATAACGCCAAGAAGTCCTATGATTGCCGCGCTCATGCCGCACCCACTTTCCGCTTCTTACCGTTGGCGGCTCCAGCGCTCATCTTGGTGTAAAGCTCGAACAGCTTTTCCAAGCGTTCGGTGTCGTTTTTGAACCGGCGGCCGATGTAGATGCGCTCCAGCACCGCGTCGTTGCGCTCATGGGCCTCGCGCAAATCGGCGGGCATGACTTCGGGATCGTACAGGTCGGCGATGGTCGCGGGGAAATGCGCCTCACGGGCCAAGAGGATGTCTTCGGCGCAGCGAGTCAGATCTGCCTTATTCTTCTCGGTTAGAGTGGGAACGGGAAAGGTGTTCCAAGCAAGCGTGTTTGTGTATGAGTAACGCCGCTCCAGTCGGCCGCAAACAGTTCCAACCCAAACTATATGTAGCTTCGATGCAAGAATTGCGAATTGAAAAAACTCCCCATCGTATATTCCATAGGCGCGGTTTGTTATTGTGAAACGATCGTCAAGCAAGTCGACGGGAAGATAATCTCTCTTTTCGGACGAAACTGCGGGCATTGCAATAAGATATTGGCGAGGGGCATTGTTTTCGCGGAAACGATGAGCCGTTGCCGCCATCGCCTTTACAGTCTCGTCTGAGTTTTGGGACCTGAGCGTCCTTACTGCCTCGACTCTCGCGGCGATTTCTGGAATCGCCATTGCGTCCGACAATTGGCCGTCTTCGATCCAAAGACAGTATTTTGGCTTTCCATCTATGATCTCGCTTGATCCGCTAGCCCTACGAATGAAGGTTTCAGACTCAGGGCTACGCCGAAGGATAGCGTCTCTTTCGGACATGCTCAGGAGCAGTTTCCCTCCTTCGTAGGGCATGTTGCCTCTCGGCATTACGTCGACAACGGAAAGGGGTTCATTGCGCTTATCAATAAGGACATCGATGTTCGGCACGAGGTACGGCCCAATGACTGAACAGTCGATAGCGCGTACTCGGCTCCCTTCTTCGTAAAAAAGGCGTGCTCCGCCACTGCTTTTCCGACTTAGACCGACAATTACGACAGTGACGCCTGCATTATTTTTAGCAAGATTTTGCCACTTGAAGTCCGTGTGAGCGAAATGAATGCGGCACTCGTTCTTCAAAATAATCGGCCATAGAAAAATTGCATGCTGGCCTTGACACACTGTGTTAATTGAAACGAATGCCCCATCGCAAGGGCAATACCTGCTATAATCACAAAGCTTCAGAAACCACCCTGAAACGTAATTTAGTGACTTCCAAGATCGTGTAAGAGCAGAAAAAAGCTCTTTTATATCGGCTTTTTGCTCGTTGGTTTGATCATTCGTCCAAACATACGGTGGATTGCCACAAATATACGTCTCTCCGCCCTCGTTCTCGAAGTCGATCTGTGCCTGATTTAGCGGCGTGTGGAACAGATCGTCGGCGTGGTACTTCACTCCGGTTCCTGTGGGTGGGCAAATGCTGAGCCAATCGAGCCGCAGAGCGTTACCGCAGGTGATCCAGTTCTGCGCATCAAGCGGCAGGAAGTCGCGCAGCGCTTCCTTCTGACCGCGATAAAGCACATCGCACTGATATTCGGCGATGATGAGCGCCAGGCGCGCAATCTCGGCCGGGAAGTCCCGCAGCTCGATCCCGCGAAAATTCGTCAACGGGATTTCCGAGCGCCGGTCTGGTTCGTCCCGGCGGCGATTAATCTCCGCCTCAATGGACCGCATTTCCTTGTAGGCAATGACAAGGAAATTGCCCGAGCCGCAGGCAGGATCGAACACGCGGATCTTTGACATGCGCTTGCGCAGGTTGAGCAACATGCGCCCGTTGTCGCTAGCCTCTTCCAGCTTCTCGCGCAGATCGTCGAGGAAGAGCGGGTTCAGCACCTTGAGGATATTTGGCACGCTGGTGTAGTGCATGCCGAGCGCACCCCGCTCGTCATCATCCGCCACGGCCTGGATCATCGACCCGAAAATGTCCGGGTTGATCTTCTTCCAGTCGAGGCTACCGATATGCAGCAGGTAAGAACGGGCGATGCGGCTGAAGCGAGGCACATCCGTGCTGCCGGAAAACAGCCCGCCATTCACATAAGGAAAGCGGCTGGCCCAGCGCGGAACCCCGGCGGCGGCATGCGCTTCGGCCTTAGTATTCATGGCGCGGAACAGTTCGCCGATAACCTCATGGGTGTTCGATGAATCCTTGGCGCTCATCGTTTCGATTGCCGAGGTAAACGCAGCGGAGCTATCGAAAATGTCGGTATCTTCAGCAAAAAAGCAGAAGATCAACCGCGCCATGAAATGGTTCATGTCATGTCGGCGCTGCGCCGTGCCCCATTCGGGGTTGTCTTTCAGCAGTTCAACATAGAGCCGGTTCAGGCGGCTGGTCGCGCGGATGTCAAACGAACTTTCGCGGACCTGCTTGACTGTGGTGATGCCCGCCAACGGCAGAAAAAAGCCGAAGTGGTTCGGGAAATCCGCATACGCGCAGGAGATCGGCGCGTCGTCCGTCGTAAGGTCTTCGGCCTCGAAAAGGTCCCCATCCGTCGCCAGGACGAAACGCGCCTTCGCCCGCGCCGTGGCCGGGCTCGCCTTCAATGCTTCGAGCGTGCGCGTCACGTCGCCAGGCTTGCATGTGGCAATATGGATGTTGTTCGTCTGAAGAACGCCGCCCAGATCGGATTTGTTGGACTCGCCCTTGCGCAAGCGCTTTAGCGTCGTTTCCTTGTTCCCGAAGGCTTCGAGAAACGCATAGGGAAACTCCTCAGCGTCAAAAGGTTGTTCGGCCAGCGCGGAGATGGCTTCTTCGATTTCAACCGCGTTCATTCTTTCGCCTTCCCGCCCTGCAAAGCCTTGTTCCCGGCGGCATCTGCCGTTTCATCACCGGAAACCGCAGGGCCCTGAAAGGGCTCAACCCTGATTTCGGCCTCTCGCTCTCTCGCCCTGGCGATATCGTAACTATTCTGCATTCGCATCAGGGTATCCATAGACACGCCAAATGCCTTCTCCAGGCGGAGCGCCATTTCTGGCGATAAATCCGCCCGTTCATTCAACACAGCCGACAAGGCAGCTCTGGTAACGCCAAGAGCGCTGGCGGCATCAGTAACCGACAGACCAAGCGGGTCGAGCACCTCTGCCCTCACGAATCCACCGGGATGCGACGGGTTTTGCATGCGCATGTCAGCCCGAACCATTCGGTTGGCCCCCGCTTGTTATGCAGCTGAAACAGCGCTCCACGATCTGTGGCATCGCTGAATCGCTCAAATCTTGATGAATCAACTTTTTTCAACGTTATGGAGAGCGGCGCATAGCGTCAAGCTACGCTATACAAAATGTGCCGATCTTTATGCAGCCTGATCATGCCAATCACTTCCCCAACCATTGGCTTGCTCTCGAGCAGATCTCATTCGTTCGCGCCCGCCGCCTTTGCGGCTACCAGGTCAACGACCTTCCAGCCTTGACCGACGGCAGGCCCGAGAAGAGCGGTCGCTTCCGATTTACGAAGAGCTAGCCCAAGCAACTCTCTCGGTCTCGTCACCCCTACGAAGACATTTGTCGCGGCGGTGAGATTCACCCCAGTGAATGGAGCATTATTAACGCCGAACGCGCGTGGAAGCACTGTCGTCAGGTCGATACACTGTTCACCTGCGCTGCTGCCTTTCCATACCTCGCTCTCGACGACGAGAATTCCATCTACACTCTTGCCCTTGACCGAGTGGATGGACCCCAAGCGCAATGTGAGATTATCGAACTGTACCTGTTTCATTGCGCGACGCTCCGGGTCGGCAAGGTCGGCCTTTTGCTCAGCGACGAAGGTGCATAAATCCGCGATATCGCCTTCTGAGCCCTGAGGGGCCGGACCGAACAGCGGTAAGATTGCTTCCATGAATACCAGCCAAGCCGCCTCTTCCCACACCGCGGCGCCGGCAAGCACATGGTCCCGCAGCAGTCGCCGAACAGCGCGCGGCAACGCGAGGTCACGATGCGCCAGCGCCGCCCAGACATTATGCGCGGTAATCAGACGATCATTCGCTGCTCTCCACCCATAAGCGCGCGCCAAGCCGGAAATACCGACCGCGAGCATCTCGCTGACCTCGGCGGGCGGGTGGGCTGCGGCATGGTGTACGGCAGCCTTCTGAAGCTGCCGGCAAAGAAGGTTGGCCTTCCCCCAAGAACCACCCTCGCTGCGATATGCCGGATGATAATCGACGAGGCTTTTCGGCTGCCACGCCCCCTTCTTGCGTGGCAGATTGTGACGCGATGCGACCGCCCAGACGTCGCGCGTGTTGCAATCCTCGCCCCAGAGCGCGCGCGCTTCTTCGGCGAAGGCTCTGAGAACCCCTCCGATCGTATCCTGGTCGAACAGGAACATCACACGCGATGCGGGTCGTTTGCCCAAGCCCACAATCGTTTGAGCTTGGCGCGCGGTCAGCCGACTTGCAAAACCGGCGATTTCCCCGCCAAATCTGCGGCTCGTATCAAGAGGGATGCAACCGGGACCCGGCGTCCAATAGGTAGGGGCTGCTCCATCGTCCTCGTAGAGCGTTTGATTGCTGTCCCCGAGGCGTTGAAATGCCGCCCCGTCTTCCTTGAACACCTGCTCCAACAGCCGGAGCTGTTCTCCATGGGTATCCTGCGCCTCATCAAGAATGACAAGCGGAAAGCGGTCACGAAGCCGCTCGGCCAGTGCCGGGGTCTCTGCGAGCGCCCGAAATGCGAGTGCGGTCATATCGGAATAGCGATATAGACCATCTTTGACCATCGAAGCCTTCAGCTTCGCCAAAGCCTTTCCGCAGTTTGTGTCTGCTCCGTGCTGTCCCTTCTGTTTCGATACCGAGAGGCTATCAGGATCAGTTTCGTTACAAGTAAATGCCGGATCGAGGCTTAACTTTCTGACCCATTTTTCTACCGTCGCTTCCGCACGTTTGGCTTGGTTCTTTAATGCCCAAAAGGACGGATACCGTCGTAATGCCTCTGTCTCGAAGGCATCATCGTCAATTTGGCGCACGCTCCAACCCAAACCACGGAGGTAGGGTAAGGCGAGATACTGATTAATGAAGGCAGTGACCGTACCGATAAAATGTGGGTAGGAAGCTAGACGAGCAGCGGTCGGATGGCGGGCAATAAGATCTTCGACCTCGGTCCGTGCGGCATTGGTATGCGAGATCACGCAGATGCCTCGCCTGCGGGTCAGCCAATTGCGCGAGAGCAATGCGAGCTTTGCCGCGAGCAGCGTCGTCTTGCCGTTGCCGGGCGCCGCCTGAACGTCACATGGGGTGGCCTTCGCAAGGAAGTCGGTCTGGCTCGGGTCGGTGAAATCGCAGTCGCCCAGCTCGTCGCCAAGTTCGGTAAGCAGTTCTGGCGTGAGCGGCAGGATCTCGAACATGACGTTACCCCTCTACCGCCGCTGCGCCTTCCATCCCGGCAGCCTCGATCTCTTCGTCTTCGGCATCGGGCTCAATTGCCGGCGTCCCGGGGACATAGCCGCCCGTCACATAATCGATCGCGCGCACTAGATAGGGCGGGAGCCGATCACGCATCTGTTCCGGTGTATCGGTGCGCTTGCGCAGTATGGCGGCGAGTTGCTCGGCAACCTCGGCCTTGGAGGCCTCCTTGTCATGGACAGGCTGGTAAATCTTGACGGCGATCTCGGTCGCGGAGAGTTCAGCCGCTTTCCAGCCCGCGTAGGTTTCGCTGGCCGTCTCCACGATCTTCGCGAGTCGCTCTGGCTTACGACTGTCAGTCTTGGCGAGCTGGACCGCCTGGTGAACGCTCTCGGCAAGCTCGGGCCGGAGCGCGAGATCGAACTCAAGTGTCCAACTATCGGCGATGAAAGCGTCGACGGGGGCCCCGACGTCGCGACGCAGCGTCTTCATCCGCGCTGCGATCTTGTCCTGGGTCAACTCGTTCTCGGTCTTGCGGTCGCCGACGAGCTCTTTCGCTTCGAGCGGCGGGATATCCCTGTCGGGGATCAACGCCACGGGCACCGGGATCGCATTCCCGACCTTGCGTTGCAGAATTCGGCTGTAGCGAAACAGACCACGGTGGCCGACGTTGACGATCGACACGCCGTGGCGGCTCAGCGGTCGTGCGAGCTTCTCGGCGATTGCCGGCAGCAACAGGTTCTCGCCGTCGCCCTCAACGACAATCAGAGCGCGGGCGAAGAAAAGGTTGGCCTTGGTCGCGTCGAGGAACCGGCGAAGGAACTCATAATCGTCCACTTCGAGCCTGGTATGGGCCGCACCCAGCGGAAAGGCGCGATGACCGACAATCATCGTCATCGTCTCAAGCTCAGCGCCGGCCGCGAGCTGAGGGCTATGGGTGGTGAGTAGCACCTGGACCTGCTGATGGGTCTCCCCCTTGTCGGGATTGGGCTTGGCAGCACGAGCCGCGAGCACTTCCATGAAGAGCGTCTGGTGTTGCGGATGCAGATGCGCCTCCGGCTCCTCGATCAGCAGAAATGGCACCTGATCGGGATGGGACTGGAGTAACAACAGCTCCGCCGCCATGAACAACAGGTTGTTATAGCCCAGACCGCGCTGGATGCGCTCGGTGCCCACCTTGGCATTCAGATAGAGTTCGAACCGCTCAAGAATCTGATCGAACGAACCGCCAGCACCGAGGTCCAGCGTCGCGACCAGGCGGTCTCCCTCGAACGACAGTTTGTCAAGAAAGTCAGTGTTCACACTTTTGGCGACTCCGCCCACAGCGAGGTTGTCTCGGACCGCGATATCCGCAGCTGCAAGCGTGTCATGGAGCGTAGCGTTGGCACCTGGCGCCGCCGGTTTGCTCTGAGGCCCCATCGTGGGCATGGCGCCCAGAATCCGCGATAGGCGCGACCTACGCCCTGCTCGCATCTCGCGCTCGGCGTCTCGCAGAGGCTTGAGATAGGTGGCTTTCAGATACTCGCGCAGTTCCCCGTCGAGCGGCAGGCCTTCGCCTTCGACGCCTGCACGGTGTTGACTGGAAATGATACTGCCGCCGCCAGGAGAAACGCGCCGAGCCCCCCGCATGCAGACGTGCAGACGGAGTTTCCCTTTTTCGTTGCTGCACCATTCCAGAAACCGGGCTTCTTCGTCTGCGCTGAGATCGTCGAATGTGCATCGCACGACAAAATCGCTACCCCGCGCGCCATCGGCATTAACGTGGAAGTCTTGTTCATCTGGGCGAATGTAGTCGTCGCCGCGTGTCCAGAGAACATAACGCGCAGCATCGATGATCGCACTTTTCCCAGCATCATTCGGCCCAACAAGAATGTTAAGGCCCGCCGAGAGGGTTAGGTGCAACGGTGACGTCGGACCAAAACATCGGAAACCGCTCGCATAGATTTCTGAAATGAACACGCTCGCCTCCCAGTCGAATCACTTCCCCTTCCGACACAACATATGCTGAACAGTCGAGGCATTCACATCAATAGATGAGCATCGGGCTCCACAGCTTGTGGCAACGAAGAAAGGGTCCTCCTCGGTACGCCGGTCAAGCGATGCATTTTTCATGAACCTAACGGGGGAAAGCCTTCCCCTGAGGCCAAGCCCAAGTCTTGACCGACCCCTTCTGCGGGGAGACCCCGCAACGCCCCCTTTAGAGTCAGAGTGCGGACAGGGTTTCCGTGACGGGTTGAGGGCTGGAGAAGAGGTCTCCGGCGCCCGTCGCGGAGAATAACGATGTTCAGGAATGACCGCAGCGGGCGCGCCGGTTCCGACCGATCGAGCCTTTATGACGACATCACCGGCAAGATCATCGCCGAACTGGAGGCGGGCCGCTTCCCTTGGATCCAGCCTTGGGGCACCGTCGCGGCTAAGGCCCCCCTCGCCATGCCGAGGAACGCCGCGACCGGACGGCAATATTCCGGAATCAATGTCCTGATCCTCTGGGGCGCAGTGATCCAGCACGGTTTCCCCGGCCAGAGCTGGCTGACCTTCCGCCAGGCCCTTTCGCTTGGCGGCAACGTCCGAAGAGGCGAACGCGGAACAACCATCGTCTATGCAGACCGCTTCACCCCGGAGGACGAAAAGCGCCGCGCCCGCGAGACCGGCGAGGAAGCGTCCGCAATACCGTTCCTCAAGCGCTTCACGGTGTTCAATGCAGCGCAATGTGACGGCCTGCCGGAAGATGTCGCCATCGTCGCCCCGCCGCCCCCGCCCGGCCGGATCGAGCCACAGGTCGAGGCCCTGATCCAGGCGACCGGCATCGACTTCCGCATCGGCGGCGACCGCGCCTTCTATGTGCCCGCACACGATTATGTCCAGGTGCCGCCGCCCCACGCGTATTTCGAGCCGATCAACTGGCACAGGACGGCCCTGCATGAGATGGGGCACGCGACGGGCCACCCCTCGCGCCTGAACCGCGATTTCTCCGGTTCGTTCGGCTCCAAGAAATACGCCTTCGAGGAACTGATCGCGGAGATCAACGCAGCCTTCTGCTGCGCCTCGCTCGGCATCACGCCCACCGTCCGCCATGCTGACTATATCGGCTCATGGCTGGAGGTGCTGCGCGAAGACAATCGCGCCATCGTCCGCGCAGCGTCGCAGGCCAGCAAAGCGGCCGACTGGCTGCTCGCTTATCTACCGGACGCAATTGCGGGCGTCGCCGGCGACGAACGGGAAGCGGCGTGACGATCCTGAAAACCGGAAAGGCGCAGACGCAGGTTTCCGGCTTTACGATTTTCTGCTGGCCTGGCGCTGCCCTCATAGAGTGAGAGGGTGGCGCTTCGCTTCGTGACGGGTATGGAGGTCGAGAGAGAGACTCCCGGCCGCCCGTCGCGGAGTTATAAACATGGTCACTGCCGTTCAAAAGATCACCCTGTCGTCTTCGCGCGACATCCCGTTTAATAAGCTGGTGCTGAGCCAGTCCAACGTCCGGCGCGTCAAGGCCGGTGTCTCGATCGAGGAGTTGGCCGAGTCCATCGCCCGGCGCGGGCTCATCCAGTCTCTGCATGTCCGTCCGGTCCTCGATGCCGATGGCGCCGAGACCGGCATGTTCGAGGTGCCCGCCGGCGGCCGTCGCTATCGAGCGCTCGAGTTGCTCGCGAAGCAGAAACGACTGGCCAAGACCGCGCCGGTGCCCTGCGTCGTCGGCGACGCCAACAGCGACATTCTGGTCGACGAGGTCTCGCTGGTCGAGAACATGGAGCGCGCGCCGCTGCATCCACTTGACCAGTTCCGCGCCTTCCAGGCCATGCGGGACAAGGGCATGACTGAGGAAGCCATCGCGGCCGCCTTCTTTATCGGCGTCAATATCGTCAAGCAGCGCCTGCGCCTCGCGTCCGTTTCGCCAACCTTGCTGGAAATCTACGCCGCCGACGGTATGACGCTCGAGCAGCTCATGGCCTTCACCGTCAGTGCCGACCACGCCCGCCAGGAACAGGTCTGGGACGCGATCAAGGATGGCTGGCAGAAAGAGCCTTATCACATCCGCAGGATGCTGACCGAAACCACGGTACGGGTCTCCGACAAGCGAGCTCTCTTTGTGGGCATCGAAGCCTATGAAGCGGCTGGGGGCACCGTGCTGCGCGACCTGTTCCAGTCGGACGATGGCGGCTGGCTTCAAGACGCCGCCTTGCTCGACCGCCTGGTGGCAGAAAAGCTGAAGACCGTCGCCGACGAGATCGCAGGCGAAGGCTGGAAATGGGTCGAAGCCAGCTTGAGCTTTCCCTACGGCCACGCGCATGGACTGCGGGCGCTTGTCGGCGTCGCGGTCGACCTGACCGAAGAGGAACGTGCCGCTCGTGATGCGTTGCGCGAGGAATATGACCGGCTCGAAGCCGAATATTCTGAAGCCGACGAGTTGCCCGACGATATCGACGCGAGACTCGGCGAGATCGAACAAGCGCTCAACGCCTTCGAGCAGCGCCCGGCGATCTACGATCCGGCCGAGATCGCCATCGCCGGCGTCTTCATCAGTCTCGATGCCGACGGTTCGCTGTCGGTGGATCGCGGCTATGTCCGCCCCGAGGACGAGCGCCCGGTCGATGCCGAAGGAGACGATACGACGGAGACGGACAGCGACACCGGTCAATCAGCCACGCCCGCCGTTCAACGCGCCGTCGTTATCATTGGCGGTCAGGCCGCGGAGCCGGAAGACGACGAAGACGACGGCATCAAGCCGTTGCCCGAGCGCCTCGTCATCGAATTGACTGCGCATCGTACCCTGGCTCTGCGCAACGCGGTCGCCGAACATCCGGATATCGCCATGACCATGCTGCTGCACAAGCTGGTCAGCGACACCTTCCGGCGCACCGCACCCGCTGGCTGCCTCGAGGCTCGCGTCAATCATATCTTCTTCTCGGCACAGTCCGAGGAGTTGAAAGACAGCGCCCCCGCGCGTGAGGTCGCCGAACGGCACGAGCGCTGGGGCGATCATGTTCCCGCCGACGATCAGGCGCTGTGGGACTGGTTGAGCCACCTCGACGATGGCACGCGGCTCGATCTGCTCGCCCATTGCGTCAGTTTTGGCGTGAACGCCCTGTTCGAACGGCCGAACCCTTACGGATCGGGCATCAGTCAACATGGGCTGGATGTGCGCATGGCACAGGCCGACCGGCTGGCGCGAGCGATTGGCCTCGACATGGCGACGGCGGGCTGGAAGCCGACCGTTGGCAACTATCTCGGCCGCGTCACCAAGCCCCGCATCCTCGAAGCCGTTCGGGAGGGCGCGGGCGAGCGGGCAGCAGGGCTCATCGACCATCTGAAGAAGAGCGATATGGCCAAAGAAGCCGAACGCCTGTTGGCCGACACCGGCTGGCTGCCCGAGCCACTTCGCCTGGTTGATCAAGACGAACCGGCCATGAACGGCGAAGGCGACGAAGCGCTCCCTGCCTTCCTCGATGACGACGAGGCGCTCTCCGACGAAGAGGACGAGGCTTCGCACGCCGTCGCAGCCGAATAGCGGGCAATGCGGGACGGCAACGGCCGTCCTGCACCTTCCTTCTCCACCCTCTCAGCCCGGCCCCAAAATCCAAAGTTTGCGCGGCGATGCCACGCGGGCTCGCGCTTTCTCATATCAGGAGCCTGTCATGGCAGATTATTTCACCCATTTCTCGTGCCTGCTGGACGTCGGCACGCCCGAAAACGCCGCTCGCGCGCTCGACCTCTACAACACGCAGTCCGCTGAAGGTGCGTCGGAGGAACCACCCTCCGAAGGCTTTCTTCTCTCGATCCAGCCCGAGCACGGCGGCAGCCAACTCTGGATGCGCGACGACGTGACCGGCGATCCCGAGCGCGTTATCCAGTTCGTAAAACGCTGCGCCGCCGCGTTCGGCCTCACCGGCAGATGGGGCTTTCAATACGCCAATACCTGCTCGCGGCCGCGTCTCGACGGCTTCGGCGGGGGCGCTCACGTCCTCGACCTCGCCACCGGCGAGACTGTGGACTGGATATACACCGATTGCTGGCTCGACCAGACCATCTCCAGCGTGGGAGGTCCGCTATGAGCATCCCCGCCCATGCCCGGAGCAATTTCCAGACCCTGCTGCGCGCCGCGGGCGACGGCAATCTCGCCCTCATGGAGTGCCTCGACGCGGCGACGGGCAATCCGCGCTACGTCATCTGCGCCGTGGGGCGAGACGATGGTGATTACGTCTTCACGCCTTTCGGCCATCTCGCCGACGGCAACCCCTATGACGCCTACCTGCCGCCCGATCCTGACGATCCTGAAGGCTTCGTACGGACCGATCCGGGAGAGGCGCCATGACCGACATCGGCGCCATCTTCGCGGCGGATCGCCAGCGTCCGCCGCATGAACGGTCTCTGCCCTGGCCTGAAACCAAAGGCGGCCTCACCGTCGTTGTCGAGCCCAAGCCGCATTGGGCCAGCGACATGCGGGCGTTTCGATCCGACACTCGGGAATATTGCACCTATGCCGACTGGACAGAAAATGGCGCGCGTACCCGTTTTTTCGGCCACGTCGATACCTGCGGCGACGACCTGCTCCGCAAAGCCCGCAGACTCGTCGTCTCCGAGATCGCGGATGGGCTCTGGAACTAAACCCCTTCGAAAAGCGCCCCACCTCACGGTCGGGCGCTTTTTCCATGCGGATGTCTTGAGAGTGAGAGGGCTGCCGGGACGGGTTTGAGCCGGAGCGGTTGAGAGAGCGCCGCGCGGGCTCGTTCCGTCCCGCTCTCCGTAAGGTTCCCCACGATGACCATGATCTCCGGATCCACGACGGCGACCGTCGCCGCAACACTTCCGTTTGGCTCCACCCACGAGCACGCCGACGGCATCTTCGCGGCCGCCGGCCAGCTGCTGCCGCATCTCGAACGTGGCGAGCGGGTCGACGCCGCAGTTCTGCGTGCGGCGATGGAAACCGCCTATGGCGCGTCGGATGCGGCCGGCGCCTGGGACTGGAAGACGGCCTATGACGCCTGCGAAGCCGCAACCGTCCTGTTCCTCCGCAAGTACGGACCTACGCTTTTCCGCAAAGCCGGAACGCCTGCGGCAAGGCTGTCCGCGCTGACGAAAATCGCCGGCCTTCTGCCAACGCATACGCGGCGGTCGACGGAGAGCCAGACCTTCCAGCAATTCTCGACGCCGATCCCGCTTGGCCTGGTCGCCGCGCACGCCGCAGCCATCACCCCCGCAGACAGAGTGCTGGAACCCTCGGCGGGCACCGGCCTGCTGGCCATCCTCGCCGAGATCGCCGGGGGCACGCTCGTCCTCAACGAGCTGGCCGACACCCGCGCCGGACTGCTGTCGCTTCTCTTCCCCGGCATTCCCGTCACCCAATTCGACGCGGCGCAGATCGACGATCATCTGGACCCCGCCGTCACGCCAAGCGTCGTCCTGATGAATCCGCCTTTTTCGGCCATGGCCCATGTCGAGGGCCGCGTGGCAGACGCCGCTTACCGCCATCTCGCCTCAGCCTTGGCGCGCCTGGCTCCCGGTGGGCGGCTGGTCACGATCACCGGCGCCAGTTTCGCTCCCGACAATCCGGCCTGGACGGACATCTTCATGCGCTTGCAGGAACGCGGGCGCATCGTCTTCTCCGCCGCCATCGACGGCTCAGTCTATGCCAAGCATGGCACGACGTTTCCGACGCGGCTGACCGTCATCGATAAGCGCCCTGCCGATGCTCCCACCGTCTTCCCGGTCACGCCCGGTATCGCGCCCAACGCAGCCACCTTGCTGAGTTGGCTCACCGAGCACCTGCCGGAACGGCTTTCCCTCGACCCCTCCATCATGGTCCCAGCGGCTCCGGCCACTGCCCCGCGCAGCGTGCGCGGCTATATCAATCGTGCCTCCAAGGTCGCGCCAGCGACCGCGCCTTTGGCCGAACCCGAGGGCTTGCCGCTTGCCTACGAGACCGTCGACAGGCCGAACGGCGACGGCGGACGCCTGTCCGATGGCATCTATGAAGAATACGGATTGCAGTCGATCCGTATTATCGACTCTCAGGCGCACCCGACCAAGCTCGTGCAATCCGCCGCGATGGCATCGGTCGCACCGCCCAAGCCGAGCTATCGGCCACGCCTTCCCGCCAATATCCATGATCTGCTGTCCGACGCCCAACTCGAGACCGTCATCTATGCGGGCGAAGCGCACGCCGACCATCTCGCCGGATCATGGACGGTGGACGCCACCTTCGACCTGGTCAGTGCTGCGCGCGAGGATGCGAAAGACGCCGTGCGATTTCGGCGCGGCTTCATGATCGGTGACGGCACCGGCGTCGGCAAAGGCCGCCAGTCTGCGGCGATCATTCTCGATAACTGGCTTCAGGGTCGCCGAAAGGCGGTATGGATCAGTAAATCTGACAAGCTGATCGAAGACGCCCAGCGTGACTGGTCGGCGCTCGGCATGGAGCGCTTGCTGGTCACGCCGCTGTCGCGTTTCCCCCAAGGGCGGCCGATCACATTGCCGGAAGGCGTCCTATTTACGACCTATGCCACGCTACGCTCCGACGACCGCGGCGAGAAGGTTTCCCGCGTCCGGCAGATCGTTGAATGGTTGGGCTCTGATTTTGACGGAGCGATCATTTTCGACGAGGCGCACGCGATGGCAAATGCCGGTGGCGGCAAGGGCGAACGCGGCGATGTGGCCGCCTCACAGCAGGGTCGCGCTGGCCTGCGCCTACAGCATGCCCTGCCGAACGCCCGCGTTGTCTATGTCTCGGCGACCGGCGCCACCACGGTCCACAACCTCGCCTACGCCCAACGGCTCGGGCTCTGGGGCGGTGAGGATTTTCCGTTCTCGACCAGGGCCGAATTCGTTGAAGCGATCGAGGATGGCGGCGTTGCAGCGATGGAAGTGCTGGCCCGCGACCTGCGTGCGCTCGGCCTTTACACCGCCCGTTCGCTCTCCTTCGACGGAGTGGAATATGAGCTGGTCGAGCATGCGCTGTCGCCGGAGCAGACCCGCATCTACGACGCATATGCAGGGGCCTTCGCCATCATTCACAACCATCTGGATGCGGCTATGGAAGCGGCCAATATCACTGGCGCTTCCGGCACATTGAACCGGCAGGCCAAGTCAGCCGCACGCTCGGCCTTCGAGAGCGCCAAGCAGCGCTTCTTCGGCCATCTGCTCACCAGCATGAAAACTCCGACCTTGATCCGGTCGATCAGTAGCGATCTCGAAGCTGGCCATGCCGCCGTGATCCAGATCGTCTCGACCGGTGAAGCGCTGATGGAACGCCGTCTGGCCGAACTGCCAACCGAGGAATGGAACGACGTTCGCATCGACATCACGCCGAGGGAATACGTGCTCGACTACCTCGCCCATTCCTTCCCGGTGCAGCTCTACGAGCCGTTCACCGACAGTGAGGGCAATCTGACCTCGCGGCCAGTCTATCGCGACGGTCAGCCCGTCGAAAGCCGCGAAGCCGTTGCGCGCCGCGACGAGCTGATCGCGCAGCTTGCCTCCCTACCGCCGGTCCCCGGCGCGCTCGACCAGATCGTCCAGCATTTCGGCACAGAGCTGGTAGCCGAAGTAACGGGCCGTTCACGGCGCATCGTCCGCAAGAGCACGCCTTCGGGTGGCGACCGCCTTGTCGTCGAGACCCGCGCCGCCGCCGCCAATCTCGCCGAGACGCAAGGCTTCATGGATGACAGCAAGCGCATCCTGATCTTCTCGGACGCCGGCGGCACCGGCCGTAGCTATCACGCCGAGTTGTCAGTGCGAAACACGCGGCTGCGCGTCCACTATCTGCTCGAACCCGGCTGGAAAGCAGACGCCGCCATTCAGGGCCTTGGCCGCACACACCGCACCAATCAGGCGCAGCCTCCGCTGTTCCGGCCCATCGCCACGGACGTCAAGGCGGAGAAACGCTTCCTCTCCACCATCGCCCGGCGGCTCGATACGCTAGGGGCAATTACACGCGGCCAGCGTCAGACTGGCGGTCAGGGCCTGTTCCGCCCCGAGGACAATCTCGAAAGCCCCTATGCGCGCGATGCGCTGCGCCAGCTTTATCTGTTGCTGGTGCGGGGCAAGGTCGAAGGCTGCTCGCTCGACCGCTTCGAAACCGCCACCGGCCTGAAGCTGATGGACGCGAACGGCATCAAGGACGAGCTGCCGCCGATCACCACCTTCCTCAACCGGCTGCTGGCGCTGACCATCGAGCTTCAGGGCGTGCTGTTCACCGCCTTCGAGCAGCTTCTCACCGCCAAGATCGAGGGAGCCATCGCCGCCGGCATCTACGATGTCGGACTGGAGACGCTGACAGCGGAAGGCTTCACCGTCACCGGCCGCCAGACGATCTACACCCATCCGGGCACGGGCGCGGAGACCCTGCTGCTCACCATCGCGCAGCGCACGCGCAACCGCCCGGTCACGCAGGACGACGCGCTCGGCCACCTCGGCGAACCCGGCGCCAGGCTGCTGATAAACGAACGCTCGGGCCGCGCAGCCGTGCAGATCCCCTCCACCTCGATCATGCTCGACGATGGTGAGGTCGAACGCCGCGTCCGGCTGGTCCGGCCAATGGAATCGCCCACCATTCCGTTGAAGATGATGGGCGAGACCCATTGGATCGAAGCGGAGCGTGGTGCCTTCGCAACGGCCTGGGCCGCCGAGGTTGCGGATGTGCCGGAGTTTTCCGACAGCACGATCCATATCGTCGCCGGCTTGTTGCTACCGATCTGGAAGCGGTTGCCCAACGAGTCCACCCGTGTCTATCGGCTCCAGACCGACGACGGCGAGCGGATCGTCGGCCGCAAGGTCTCGCCGGCCTGGGCGGCCAATGCAACCACGACCGGCGCAGCCACGCTCGCGCCCGCCGACGCCTTCATGGCGCTGATGGATGGGCGCACCATCCTCGACCTCACTGAGGGGCTTCAGCTTCGCCGCGTCCGCGTCATGGGCGCTGATCGCATCGAATTGTCGGGGTTCACCAACACGATGCGCGAGCGGCTTACCGCCTATGGCCTCTTTCACGAGATCATCTCGTGGAAGCTCAGGATGTTCGTGCCGACCGACGCCAATGGTCCGGCCGTGCTGGAACGTGTGCTCGGCCGCTACCCGCTCCAACGTATCGGCGAACGCGAGGCGGCATGATGACCCGTCTCAACGCTTCCGATCTGGCGAACCGTCTCGGCCGGGAGGCCGAGGCGGTATGCCGCCATTATCTCGACGCTGGCCGTCGCCAGGGCAATTACTGGCAGGTCGGCGACGTCCGCAACACGCCCGGCCGCTCGATGTTCGTGCGGCTCAAGGAGACGATGAAGGGACCGGCCGGCAAATGGAGCGACGCCGCCACCGGCGAACATGGCGACCTGCTCGACGTGATCCGGGAGAGTTGCGGCCTCATTGACTTCGCCGATGTCATAGCGGAAGCCCGCACTTTCCTCAGCCTGCCGCGTCCCGAACCCGCACCTGAGAAGAAGAAGCGACCAAGCACGCCAGCCCCATCAGGGTCGTCTGAGGCGGCAAGGCGATTGTTCGCCATGTCGAAGCCGATCGGCGGCACCCCCGTAGAGACGTATTTACGCACACGCGGCATTACGGCTTTGCTCGGAACCGGAAACCTGCGCTTCCATCCACACTGCTATTATCGACCCGATGGCCATGGCCCCCTTGAAACCTGGCCGGCAATGATCGCCGCCGTCACCGATCTCAGCGGCACCATTACCGGCGCCCATCGGACTTGGCTCGCCCCTGACGGCTACGGTAAGGCGCCTGTCGAAACGCAGCGCAAGGCGATGGGAGACCTGCTCGGTCATGCCGTTCGCTTCGGGATTGTCGGCGAGGTCATGGCAGCGGGCGAAGGCATCGAAAGCGTGCTTTCGGTACGCCAGGCGATACCGGACATGGCCATGGCGGCGGCGCTTTCCGCAGCACATCTGGCAGCCATCCTGTTTCCAGAAACGCTGCGTCGCCTTTATGTCGTCCGCGACAACGACCATGCAGGCGACAGTGCGCGGGACAGCCTGGTCGAACGGGCGAACGCGGTCGGGATCGAGGCGATCGTACTGTCACCGGTATTGCAGGACTTCAACGAGGATCTCCGACACCTCGGCAACGATGCAGTTCGGGCCAATCTCAGGGGCCAACTCGCATCACAGGACGTCGCCCGCTTCTTGAGTTTGGCGGCATAACCAGCAGGGAGGAAGGTGGCGAGGTCATCGCCATATGACCGCCCGGATGCCCCTACATCGAAACAGGACCGCGCCTCGGCCTTCGAGAGGGCGATCGGCTCATAAACGTGCCGGGCCAGCAATGGCTGCGCCCGGCTATTTTCCGGCGGCGGCCCAAAAAAGATAAGATGGGCCGCCTTTCCATCGCGAAACAAAATAGCCCGGCTTTTCGCCATCCTCCGCTCACGCTTCGGCCCTTCGCTTTGCTGCGGGTGCAGGCCCGTCCCGCCCATGAGCTTCGTCGCCATGAAGGCCGCGAGGGTCGCGGTCCAAACGATGGAGCATCCCATGAGCGAGCACGACGATTTCGAGTCCCACCACGCATCCTCTCCCACAGACCATCTCCTCCAGGAGCTTCAGCTTTACGGTTATCGCCCTTTTGAAAACGAACCAGACCCCCGCCCCCTGCCGGAAGCAACCCGCGTCACTGGGGCCATCGCAGACATCTTCGACGCCCTGATCGCGACCCTTATGGACACCCGTCTCGAACCCGATCTCGACGATCTTCTCTGGTCAACCGTCAATCTCTTCCACCGCGCTTGCCACCGGATTGAACGCGAATTGGACGACAACGAGCAAGGACAGCGCCGCCTTCAGCGCGAACAGGATGGCAGCGAGGTGAAATCCGTCGAACTGGAGCGCCTCACCGCCGAGGGCCAGACGCTTCTGGAGCGCCGCGACGCCTTCGAACTGATGCGCGACCAGGCCGCCGACCATTTCGAGCGCCAGACCGGATCAAGCTGGAGGCCTCGCACCGGATCGATGGTCAACCATCGCAATCTCACCGCAGCGATGATCGACTCCAGAGATTTCCTGGCCGCCAAACGTCGCACTGAGGCCGAAGTGCTGATGCCCGCCGGCCCGAAGATCGCCTTCACCGGCGGCGACACTGCCGACCACAAGCTGATCTGGGCCAAACTCGATCAGGTCCACGCCAAGCATCCCGACATGGTCCTAATGCACGGCGGCTCGCCCAAAGGCGCCGAAAAGATTGCCGCCCGCTGGGCTGACCATCGCAAGGTGCCACAGGTCGCCTTCAAGCCCGACTGGGTGAAGCACGCCAAGGCCGCACCTTTCAAGCGCAATGACCAAATGCTCTCCGTGATGCCAATCGGCGTAATCGTCTTCCCCGGCACCGGTATTCAGGACAATCTCGCCGACAAGGCCCGCAAGCTGGGCATCCCGGTTTATCGATTCGGCGGAAGCGGTGCGTGAGCGCCGCTGGAACGCCTACACCCGCTTTGGCTTGGGCTGATGCAACCTCCGGCGAACATTTGGTTTCAGTGCGTTGCCGACATCCTTGTTGACGAGGTCCAGATCAAACCACTCGGGATCGAAGTGCCCACCGCACCAACGCTTGATGTCGGCGTGTTCAGGGTCGCCAGGATCCCCCATCACCTCGAGGAAATGCTCATATCCCGAGATCCCGCCGACGTCTTCAGGCGGCCTTGCAAAGGCACCGTCCTCGCAGATGGCCTTTTTGGGAAATACATCAAGCCAAAGCCATTCCTCCAGTTCAACCGTATGTCGCCAGTTGTCGCCGAAGTCATATGTGTAGGTAAAAGTGCTTCCGGATCGAGAAAAATCCTTAAGTTGAACATCCCGTTCATCGAAAACACGCGGATCATCTGGACCCGCCCCATCTTCCAGAAGGGCGACATCGCCAAAGCGCAGTCCGCCGATGTGGAATTCGTGGAGATGGTAGTTCCACCAATTGAACGCGGCCTGAATTCCAAGGTGGAGGTGTTCGAGATTCCAGTGTGCCGGTATGAGCAAACGCCGCCAGATGGCTGGCTGGATACCATCAATCGATACACGAAGGCGAACGGCGTTAGGCGCTGAGGACATAGCAAGGACGATGCCGAAGCCAAGGCCATGCGTCAAGGCGCAGTCAACGAACTTAACAAGCCAATAGCATCACCGAACGCAACTGATTCCGGCGAATATTCGAGCAGGAGCCACCCCGCTTCATTTGCGCTTATCCTTGATCCATCCAACGGCCTGACGCCATCAACCCGTAAAGGGTCGGACTACGCATGCGCGTGCCGCCGCTTGCGGCTTCGCCTTCATCGGTGATTGCGGCCTTTGGCCGGACGCTTCGGGCGCCTGTCAGCGGGGGATGGTCCTCCGCTTCAAACAGGAGCCGGATCAATGTCCTCCACCGACGCTTACGCCTTCGCTCTCAGCCTCGCCTCAACCCTGATGGTGGCCATCATCATCTTCCGCGCCGGCGACGGCACGCTCTCGGTTACGCCGGCCGCCGAATTCGACGGCGACGAGGCCTCGATCCTGCGCGAAATCGATCCCTTCGCCCCTTAACGGGGCGAACGCCTCGCCTCAAATGGCGGAAACCCGCCGGTTTCCACTCCTCTTATCATTGTCGATTTGCTATAATGCAGCTGCGCCGTGGTGGTGGTGGAGGCGCAACCGTCAGAGTTCATCTCCCGGAGATACCACCATGCTCTTTCTCGGCATTCTCGCATCCATCGCCGCCATAGGCTTCCTGTGCTGGCTGCTGTTCACGCTCGCGGTCTTCGCACTGCCTCTTTTCGCCGGCGTTTCAATCGGAACGTGGGCTTATGGCACGGGCGCTGGATGGCCTGGCGCAATCCTCATCGGCCTTATCGGGGCGGCGTTGACCCTGGGTATCGGCCAATTTCTGCTGATCGTCGTGCGGCCACTTTGGATCAGGCTGCTGGTCGCGGCTGCCTTTGTGCTTCCGGCGGCAATCGCAGGCTTTCACGCCACACACGGCATCGTCAAGCACACCATGCCATCGGAAACCTGGCAGGTCATCTTCTCCGTCATCGGCGCGGTCGCCGTGGGGATAACAGCGTTTCTGAGGGTGGCGGGCATGGCAGTGTCCCCAGCGTCGAGCGGGACCATGGCGCGGGCGTAGTCATCGTTACCAACGCGGGTGGTAGCCAAGCGAAGCCTTCCGCCGCTTTGTGCCTCGATAACATCGGGGATCGGCGTTGTGATCGGTCGTCAAGTAAGCCGCTCAAAAACGACGACCTTAAACCGCTCGACCGAAAAGCCTCAGACTGACGCCGCCGACCAGACGGCACTGCAGCTGGTAATCGGGTGGCATCGGTCAGGATGATGGAAGCCGAGGGCCCAGGCACTGGCAATTGATTTCGATGTCACTGCCTATGCCGGTTCATGAGGAACCAGGGCTGCCATTTATCTCCGTTCGGACGCGTTGAGAACCGCTACCTGCACGGCCTCTCCAATGGGCTGATCTGGCCGAAGGACGGCTTCGCCTCGACCGTCTAAGCCGCAATGGCGTGACGCAATTTTCTTCCCCTGGGTTTCACCCATTCCTCGCGAGCCAAGAAAACCGCTCTGTCGCCATCCTCCGCTTTGCTCCGGTCGCCATCATGGAATGATTTGGCGATGCGGCGTCGATCGCCTCCGGCCTCCTGATCGCCATCGAGGCCGCTGCGGTAGCGGGCTCGAATACGAAAAACGGAGATTTCAAAATGGCTACCATCGGCACCTTCAAGAAAACCGGCTCGAACGAGTTCACCGGCGAGATCGTCACTCTGAGCGTCCAGGCCAAGGGCGTTCGCATCGTCCCAGACCTTCGCGCCAACGGCGAGAACGCCCCCAGCCACCGCGTCATGGTCGGCCGGGCCGAAATCGGAGCCGCCTGGTCGAAGCGCTCCAACGACGACCGGCCCTATCTCGGCCTCAAGCTCGACGATCCGAGCTTCAACGCCCCCATCTACGCCAATCTCTTCGACGATGAGGACGGCGAGACCTACTCGCTGATCTGGTCCCGCCCCAACGGCCGCCGCGGCGACTGACCCCGGCGCCAAGACCCCGGCCCTCCGGCCGGGGTCTTTCCCCTGACAACCGAATCAGTTGCTGGTCAATTCCGGTTAGCGCCGCGATCTTCAACGGTTTTTACTCGCACCGCGCGCCAAGAGCGACTATTATAGTCGTAGTTCTGGCATATGCGTTGCTGCCGGTGGGAGGTGATCATGCATGATCACCGCCCGACAATCACGGGCCGCACGCGCGTTGCTGGGATGGACGCAGGAGACGCTCGCTGACAAGGCCCGAGTATCATTGACCGCGCTCAAGCGCCTCGAATCCGAAAGCGGCCTCGAGGTGTATGAAACCACGCGCGATCAGGTTCGCAGGGCACTGGAGGCGGCAGGCATTGTGCTCCTGCTGACCGACAAGGGTGAAGGTGTGCTTCTGCATCATGAACAGTCTCGGCAAAGATAATCGTTGATTGACCGCTGAGAATACCATGCCTGCCTTCCCCGTACTTCATCATGCCCGGGTCATTGACAGGGTGCATAGAGTTAACGGCGTGGAAATCATCTGCTACGGTGTCAGGTAATGGCGCAATCAACCCAACATTTTCAGGACGAGCCACCGGCGGGGCCTTCGCTCACAGTCTATGACCAGGAGCATATGACGCTCTATCTGCGCCTCCTGGACGCCGAGCGCGACGGCGCTGACTGGCGCGATGTCATGAAAGTTCTGTTTGACCTTGATCCAGACGCCGATCCGGAACGATGTCGTCAAATTCATGCCGCTCATCTCGCTCGTGCCCAATGGATGAGCGAACACGGCTATCGGGAGCTGATCGGCAAGAACCCGCCCGCTTAACGGGGTGATGCTTCAGCGGCATCAGGCGATGCCGACTCTCTGTCTTCCACCCGACAACTCATCCGGGAATGTTAGCTCTCCCTCAATTCGGCACCATTGATGGAGGGTTTTGATGCTGCCAGATGCGTCTCGCTGGCGATCCGCCGCGAATTACGAACACGTCGACACCCTGAGCGCCTCTGATCTCGCCTGGGAGTGGTTGCGCCGCAACGAAGGCTACGACAGGGACTATGAAGCTCTGAGCGACCCCGGCGCTGACCGCGAACAGCTGACGGAAAAAATCCGCCAGCACTGGGGGTTGCGATTTCGCCGTCGATCCAGCCCTCGACCTGCCTGACGCCCCTGTCTTTTGGCTGCCGCAAGCCGATACCAGCGTGGTTCTGTTATCGTCACCGCCGCCGGTGCTGCAAGACGCGCGCTCGCAAGACAGTCCCTTGCCGATCGCCTTGCCCGCAGACCAGCAAAACATTGACGGTTTCCATGCGCTATTGCCTCTGCTGGACGATCAAAGGCTGCAAGTGTTCAGCCTGGACGCCGAACCCCTTGCCGCGATCATTCCCCTGACGCTGGAAGGCTTCGACCGGCTTGCAGCCGTCTATCGCCTCCTCGCTCACCTTCATGGCCGGTCCGTGCCGCCCGACGCACGTCTGACGCGCCAGCAACGCGCCCGGGCACGGCGCATGCTACAGGCCATCGATGGATTACGCTCCGGCGCCACCCAGCAAGAGATCGCCCAGAGCCTCTTCCGCCTCAAACGATTGGGCCGAAGCGAATGGCAAGTGTCCCCGATCCGCCATTCGGTGATGTCGCTCCTCCGCGACGCCCGCTCGATGATTTCCGGCGGCTATCGCAAACTCCTTCGCCACCGTCGCAAACCCTGAAACTCTTGTACTGACGCGGTGTGGGAAATTCGACCCCCGCAAATTCCTCCTCCATCCAACCCGCTTCCCTTCGCCATCGTGGCCTGCATTCGCCGTCTGTTCCCGACGGTTCCAACGCACACCACGAAAGGCCGATCCATGCGCCCCGATCTCGCCGTTTTGCCGCCGCGCTTTCTGCGCACCAAGGAAGCCGCCGAATTCCTCAGCCTATCTGCCCGGACCCTCGAAAAGCACCGCACCTATGGCACCGGTCCGGCCTACAAGAAACTCGGGGGCCGCGTCGTCTACGCCGTCGACGACCTACAGGCCTGGGCCGAGCGCGGGGCGGTGACGTCGACAACCGATCCGCGCGGCAAGGTACTTCCAGCCAAGCGCCATGGCTTCCCGTCGGACGGCCAGCCAAGCCGCCTCGCGCGCTGACCCGGCGTCGTTGTCCAATGTCGGCGCGGCATCGAACCCTTTCGGAACGTGGGCAGCTCGATCTCTTTCGGGCACTCCCTGGCGATTTCGCGCCAAGAGATGCGCAGGATCTCATGGCCTATCCCTTCTTCTCCCTGTCCAAATCACATCGCGTCACGCCTATCGACTTCGTCGCGGGCGCGGTCTCGATCCGCGTCGAGGCCGTGCCCGATCACGGCATGGCGACCATCTGGGATGCCGACATCCTGATCTGGGCGGCAAGCCAGATCGTTGAAGCCCGCGATTCCGGCTTACGGACCTCGCGGCTCATGGCGGCGACACCCTATGAGATTCTCACCTTCATCGGTCGCGGCACATCGCTTCGCGACTATCAGCGCCTCAAGGCAGCACTCGACCGCCTGCAATCGACGACGGTCAGCACCTCCATCCGTCAGGCAGCGGAAGGCCGCCGCCATCGCTTCTCCTGGATCAACGAATGGAAGGAGCGCACGGATCGGACCGGTCGCCCAGACGGCATCGAGCTGATCGTTCCTGACTGGTTCTATCAGGCCGTGCTCGACAACGCCCTCATCCTCACCATTGACCGGGCCTATTTCGATCTGACTGGCGGGCTTGACCGCTGGCTCTATCGCCTTGTGCGCAAGCATGGCGGCCGGCAGCGCAACGGCTGGCGGTTCGACTTCCGTCACCTGCACCAGAAATCCGGCGCTCTATCGCCGTTCAAGCGCTTCGCCTTCGAGCTGCGTGACATCGTGCGCCGTCAGCCCCTGCCGGGCTACACGCTGTTTCTGGAGGTCGAGGTTGGCGGACGAATGCTACTCGCCTTCGAACCTCATCCCGCCTGTGGACAGGCTGTGGATAGCCTCGTGCCATCGGGAACCCTCGGACACGTGCCATCAGGAACCGCCCTCTCGTGCTATCAGGAACCCAAACAGGGTCTAAACTACGGACATAAAAGCGGAAATCGCCCCCTTAACTTAGAATCTAACTCAGAATCTAACTTCTTGATGCGCGCGCGCGATGGGGAAAACCCATCTGACGATGCCTTTGACGCCCAGGAAAGCGCCGGAAAACCGATCACCAAGAGCCAGTCTCCAGACCGTTCGGGAGAAGCGCGATGATCGTGGCTCTCCTCAATCAGAAAGGTGGCGTCGGCAAGACGACGCTGGCGCTGCATCTGGCAGGCGAATGGGCGCGAAAGGGCCAGCGCGTCACCCTCATCGACGCCGACCCGCAGGGCTCGGCATTGGACTGGTCGCAGCAACGCGAGCATGAACGCCTGCCACGGCTCTTCGGTGTGATCGGACTGGCCCGCGATACGCTCCACCGTGAAGCACCGGAACTTGCCCGCAGCGCCGACCACGTCGTCATCGATGGTCCGCCCCGTGTCGCCGGATTGATGCGCTCGGCGCTTCTGGCGGCAGACCTGGTGCTGATCCCGGTACAGCCTTCACCGCTCGACGGCTGGGCTTCCGCTGAAATGCTCGCCCTGCTCAAGGAAGCCCGCATCTATCGTCCGGAGCTTGCCGCCCGTTTCGTCCTCAATCGCTGTGCGGCGCGCACCATACTGGCGCGTGAAACCGCTGACGGTCTTGCCGATCATGACCCGCCGGTGCTCGGCGCAACCATCGGCCAGCGCATCGTCTTTGCCGCCGCCGCCCAATCTGGACAGCTGGTGCAGGAACTCGACCCTGAAGGGCCAGCCGCGCGAGAAGTTGCCCAGCTCGTCGATGACATCACGAGCCTTGCTGCCGGGAGGGTGTGTCATGGCTGAGCGCCCGTCCCGTCGCGGCTTCGCCGCCCGGCCAGCCGATCCGGAGAGCTGGATCAAGGCGCCTGATGCGCCAGCGCGCGGCGCTGATAGCGCGCTCAACACCGCACGTCTGACCATCGACGTCACGCCGGACATGCGCGGGCGCATCAAGATCGCCGCCTTCCGCCGGGGCATGACCGTTGCCGACATGCTGCGCGATCTCCTCGCGCGGGAGTTTCCAGACGACGCCAGAGAGCCGTCATGAGCGTGATAGCCGGAAGCCAAGCGATCCGCCAGGCTGGGCCAGCATCTGCGCAGGCCACAGAACTCACCGAGGTCGAGCTGGTGTGGATCGAGAAGCAGATCGAACACTGGATACGCTTCGGCCATGAGACCTCCGAACGCCTGATCGACCGCCGCCGACGCTGCGTCAGCTTCGCGCCGGAGAGCGTCTTCGCGCTCATCCGCTGGGCGGCGAACAGGTTCGGCACGGTGAGTTCGCATCTCTACGTCGTGCGCACCGTGCGACCCGGCTACGTATTCCAGACCGTGCCTTCCGTGGTGCCCGGTGGCGACATCCTGCTGCATGTGGCGAGCTGGCCGAAGGTCGAACGGGTTTTGAGCCACATCGACGCCATTGAGGCCTTGCGGATCGACCCGTGCGCCGTTGCGCCCGATCACTGGCGTCATCTCCACAATCGCCTCGCGACCGGCGAACCGCCACGCCCCTACACGCTGGCGCGTCATCGGGCATGGCTCAAACGACATGAGGTCAGCCAATGAAGCGCATCCTTTATCTTCTGGCGGCCGCCACGGCCCTTGCAACGTTCGGCATCACCACCTTTTCCGCTATGCCGATGCAACTCCTCTGGAACGCCACAGCCAGTGCGCCCATCGGCCTCTATGCTGTTGGCCCGGCCAGCAAGCTCCAGATCGGCGATCTGGTGGTCGTCAGACCAGACGAGGCGCTCGAAGATTTCATGGTCGAGCGCCGCTATATCGGTCGTGGCATCCCCCTTCTGAAACACATCGCGGCCCTTTCCGGGCAACAGGTCTGCCGGATCGGCCGCGACATCATGATCGATGGACGTTTCGCCGCCGCGGCACTCGACCGCGACAGTCGCGGTCGTGAATTGCCGGTCTGGCAGGGCTGCCAGCACATCGCTCCGAACGCGGTTTTTCTGCTTAACCCCGCCGCCCGTGACAGCCTCGATAGCCGCTATTTCGGCCCGCTGCCGGTCACGGACGTGCTCGGCAAGGCGCAGCCTCTCTACACCGATCCTACCGGAACGGGCGACTTCATCTGGCGCTCAACAGCGCCTTGAACGCCCGCGTTGCCGTCTTCTTCCAACATTCACAGGAGGTTTCCATGACACAGATCGGACAGTTTACGCGCACCCCTTCGGGGTTTTCCGGCCACATCCGCACGCTCATGCTGAGCGCGGAGCTGGTGATCGTCGCCATTGTCCCGTCCGACACGGAAGGCGCGCCGGACTACCGTGTCCACCTCGATACCGAGGACGGCCCGGAAGCCGGAGCTGGATGGAAACGTACCGGCGAACGTGCGGGCGAATTCATCGCCTTGGCTCTCGATGACCCGCTGCTGCCGCAGCCGATCCGCGCCAATCTCTTCCGCGACGATGACGCCGGTCACGCCTGGTCGCTGCATTGGAACCGCCCGCAAAAGCGCGAAGGACGGGACTGACTCCATGCGCCTGCTCCCTCTTCTCCTTTCCGGCATCGTTCTTCTGAGCCCACCGCCAAGCCCTGCGCTTGCCGATCCGCCGCCATCGATCGCTCAATCGCCCGGCGGTTCCTATGCCGATCATATTGCCGAGGCCGCTGCCCGGTTTGAGCTTCCCGCGAGCTGGATAAGCGCCGTACTGGAGGCGGAAAGCGCTGGCGACCGCCGAGCGCGCTCGCCCAAGGGCGCGATGGGCCCGATGCAGATCATGCCCGCGACATGGGAGGAACTGCGTGCAAGGCACAGATTGGGCGCCGATCCTTACGATCCGCATGACAATATCATCGCAGGCACAGCCTATATCCGGGAACTGTTCGACCGTTACGGCTCGCCCGGCTGGATCGCCGCCTATAATGCTGGCCCCGGACGCTATGAAGCCTCGCTCAAGGGCCAAATACTGCCGAGCGAAACCCGCGCCTATGTCGCACTCGTAGCGCAATCGCTCGATGCCAACGGACCATCGGACAGCACCTTGGCGGCCCCCTCGAATGCCGTCACCTGGACACAGGCGCCGCTGTTCATCGCGCAGAACGCCCCCCACCAGACCGCCATTCCCATACCGGAAAAGCGTCCGTCTTCGCAGGCTCAGGCGACAACGGATGTGCACGATGTTTCCGCCATCGAGCCGCAGTCTGATGGCCTGTTTGTCGCCCGCGCTAGTGCAGGAAGCACACCATGAGCACACGGGTTCCTGATCGCACGATAGCGGACACCGGCGTAGAGAAGCGTGCGCTGAGGTCGAAGCCTGGCAACACGACCGAAGGATGGCGAGATAAAAGGCCGCGATGTGCGGGCTTTGTCGGTCGTTTGTTTTCAGTGGGTTACGCATCACTTTTGCGAGGTGCGATGAAGTTTAGCACCTCGCAGAACCTCCATTTCTTTCGTAAAATCAACACCTTGTCGCGATGTGCTGGAGTTTTGCGATGAGTGGAGACGAGGACTTCCGTATCCGTCCTGGCCGCGTGCGCAGTTCCGGCACGCAAGCCACACGGCCCTTCATCGCTCAGGCCCTGGCAGCGGCCCAGAAGGCTGGCGGCCATGTGTCCCGCTCTGGCCGCATCAGCGCCGGCACCCGCTCGACCTTTGGCCGCGGCCGGACCGCGAGCGTGCGCGCCAATAACCTTCTGACCGGCCGTTCCCGCGTCGTTGTCATCAAGACCCGTGTGGTCCGCCACAGCGCCCGCGCCACACCGCTCACCACCCACCTTAATTATCTACGCCGCGATGGTGTGACCCGAGACGGGGAAAAGGCGCATCTCTTCGGTCCGGGCGAGACAGAGGTGGATGGGCAGGCCTTTGCCGAGCGGGCAGATGGCGACCGTCATCATTTCCGCTTCATCGTCTCTCCGGAGGACGCGACGGACATGGCCGATCTGCGATCCTTCACCCGCGACCTGATGGGCGAGATGGAAAAGGATCTCGGCACCAAGCTCGACTGGGCAGCCGTCGATCACTGGAACACCGACAATCCGCATGTGCATGTCATCCTGCGTGGATGCGCTGACGATGGCCAGGACCTCGTTATCGCCCGCGACTATATCAAAGATGGCATGCGCGCCCGCGCGGCCGATCTCGTCACTCAGGAGCTGGGGCCGCGTACAGACCTCGACATCCGCCGCAACCTGATCGCCCAGATTGACGCCGAACATTGGACCCAGCTCGATCGCCAGCTGTCCCGTGATCGTGACGCCCATGGCATCATCGATATGGCGCCCGCCAGTGCCGAGCGGCCCGACGAATTCCACCCCCAGAAAATCGGCCGGCTGCGCAAACTCGAAACACTCGGCCTCGCCCAAGAGGTCGGCGCCGGTCAATGGATCATCGATGACAAGGCAGAAGCCACCTTGCGGGCGCTTGGTGAGCGCGGCGACATCATCAAGCGCATGCACCGAGCGCTGACAGATCACGGCATTGAACGTGGGTCAGCGAGTTTCGTCCTCGCCGGTGAAAGTCTTGATGACACGATTGTCGGGCGGCTCGTCGCCCGCGGGCTCAATGACGAGCTGAAGGGCACCGCCTATGCCGTGGTCGATGGTGTTGACGGACGCACCCATCACATCAAGCTTTCCAACCTCGATGCCGCTGGGGATAGCGCACCCGGTTCGATCGTCGAGCTGCGCAAATTCGACGACGCCAACGGCCAGCGTCGTGCGGCACTCGCGGTGCGATCGGACTACGACATTGATCGGCAAATCACCGCGTCCGGTGCAACCTGGCTCGATCGTCAGAACATAGCCCGTGATCCGCATGCGCTCTCCGACAGCGGCTTCGGCGCGGAGGTACGTCAGGCCCTGCAGGCCCGCGCCGATCATCTCGTCGCACAAGGCCTTGCGGAGCGTCGCGACAGCCAGGTGATGTTTACGCAAGGTCTGATCGAAACCCTGCGAAGCCAGGAACTCGAACAGGCAGGTCGAGCGCTCGCAATCGAGACGGGCCGACCGTTCAAAGCTTCGGGGACCGGCGACTATGTGACCGGCGATTATCGCCGCCGGCTCACGCTCGCCTCCGGCCGCTTCGCCATGATCGATGACGGTCTCGGCTTCCAGCTCGTGCCCTGGACGCCCTCACTCGAAAAACATCTCGACCGCCATGTCTCGGGCATCACTCGCGCCGATGGCGGTATCGACTGGAGCTTTGCCCGCAAGCGCGGGATTGGCCTTTGACCTTCTGAGGAAAGACAAAACCGATGTCCGCAACCAAAATTCTCTGGGGCCAGATCCTCACCGTTCTCTCGATTGTCCTTTTCTGCGTTTGGGGCGCAACCGAATGGGTGGCGTGGCGGCTGGCCTTCCAACCGGAACTCGGCGAGCCATGGTTCAAGCTCTTCGGCTTTCCCTTTTACCTGCCGCCTGCCTTCTTCTGGTGGTGGTATGCCTATGACGCCTACGCGCCGCCGATCTTTGTCGAAGGCGCCTACATCGCCGCGTCCGGCGGCCTGATCGCGGCAGCCGTCGCCATTGGCATGTCGGTTTGGCGGGCGCGCGAGGCCAAGAAGGTCGAGACCTACGGCTCCGCCCGATGGGCCGAACCCGAAGAGGTGAAGGCGGCCGGTCTTTTGGGGCACGATGGCGTCGTGCTCGGCTGCTATTACGAGCACTATCTGCGCCACGACGGCCCCGAACACATCCTCTGTTTTGCCCCGACCCGATCCGGCAAGGGGGTCGGCCTCGTCGTCCCGTCCCTGCTGACCTGGCCCGGCTCGGCCATCGTCCATGACATCAAGGGCGAAAACTGGCAGCTCACAGCCGGCTTCCGCGCCCGGCATGGCCGCGTTCTGCTCTTCGATCCGACCAACGCCAAATCCTCAGCCTATAATCCGCTGCTCGAGGTACGCCGCGGGGAATGGGAGGTGCGTGACGTTCAGAATATCGCGGACATCCTTGTTGACCCCGAAGGCTCCCTTGAAAAGCGTAACCATTGGGAAAAGACCAGCCACGCCTTGCTGGTCGGGGCCATCCTGCATGTCCTCTATGCCGAGCCTGACAAGACACTGGCCGGTGTCGCCGCCTTCCTGTCCGATCCCCGCCGTCCGATCGAGTCGACGCTCGCAACCATGATGAAAACCGCACATCTGGGAGAAGCCGGTCCGCACCCCGTCATTGCCAGCGCGGCACGCGAACTCCTCAACAAGTCCGACAATGAGCGCTCGGGCGTGCTCTCCACCGCCATGTCGTTTCTCGGGCTCTACCGCGATCCGGTCGTTGCTGAGGTCACTCGCCGCTGCGACTGGCGGATCACGGATCTGGTCGCCGCGAAACATCCGGCAACCCTCTATCTCGTCGTCCCGCCGTCAGACATCGCCCGGACCAAGCCGCTCATCCGTCTGATCCTAAACCAGGTCGGGCGCCGTCTGACCGAGGATTTGCAGGCCAAGGCCGGACGGCACCGCCTACTCCTGATGCTCGACGAGTTTCCGGCGCTGGGGCGGCTCGATTTCTTCGAGAGCGCACTGGCCTTCATGGCGGGCTACGGCCTCAAGAGCTTTCTGATTGCCCAGTCGCTGAACCAAATCGAAAAGGCCTATGGCGCGAACAACTCGATCCTCGACAACTGCCATGTCCGTGTCAGCTTCGCCACCAATGACGAGCGAACCGCCAAGCGCGTGTCGGATGCGCTCGGCACCGCCACAGAAATGAAGGCCATGAAAAACTATGCCGGGCACCGGCTCTCGCCCTGGCTCGGACATTTGATGGTCTCACGCTCTGAGACGGCACGTCCCCTCCTTACCCCCGGCGAAATCATGCAACTGCCGCCGACCGACGAGATCGTCATGGCGGCGGGCCTTGCGCCCATCCGCGCGAAAAAGGCCCGGTACTACGAGGATGCCCGTTTCAAAGAACGCCTTCTGCCCCCGCCCAAGCTGGCCGCTTCAGCGGTTGGGCGGCCCGACGACTGGACAGGCTTGCCGGTGCCGGCCAATCCGGACGTTTCCGCGCCTCTTCCGACAGGTAGCGATCAAGGTGACGAAGATCCAACCGAATCCGAGCGTCGACATCAGCCGGAACTCAACCGCGTCACGCCGGTCGAGAAGAAAGCCCCGATCAGCAACGAATTCGAAATTGACCTGCCGGACGAGACGGATGAAGACGCCGTCCGCAGTAGCCGCCTGTCCCGTGTCATGCAGGGCGTGGCGCGTCAGGTCTCGCTCGATCCCGATGACGCCATGGACCTGTGAGGCGCACATGACGAAATCACCCCGCAAGCAACGCCTTTCCGTCTATCTCGAACCCGCCGTCATGAAACGTCTCGTCGAACATGCGGCGCGGCGGGACCAGTCGAGGTCGCTCATCGCCGAAGCCGCGATCGAATCCTTCCTCTCACCTGATGCAGCCGAGCGACAGGAAGCAGCCTTCGCCAAGCGCCTCGATCAGATCGATCGTCGCATCGCACGCCTCGAACGCGATGTCGGGATTTCGGTCGAGACCCTGGCAGTGTTCGTGCGCTTCTGGTTGTCGACGACCCCGGCCCTGCCCGAACCCGCTGCGCAGGCGGCCAGAGCCAAGACCGGCGAACGTTACGAAGCCTTTGTCACCGCACTCGGACGGCGGCTCGCCAAGGGGCCGCAGCTCCGGCAGGAGATTTCGGAAGATGTGGGTGGCGTGGATTCAACATGACAAAATAGGTTCGAGCAGAAGACTCAAGTCAGCGACATCTTTCTAAAAATGAACAAGGGTAGAAGCTTTCCTCGAATTCCGGAATTCCGGCGCCGTCATAGACCGGAATTATTGGTCTCGTTCTGGCCAAAAAACAGCAGGTATCTCACGCCGGAGTTTATGAGCAAGTTCATGATCCGGAAAGCGCTCAATGGCCATCGTCCAAATAGCTAACGCCTGAATCTTCTCACCCATGTTCCAGTAAGCACCGCCGAGATTAAACATCGCCAGATCGTAGTCGGGATCCAGCACAAGGGCCTTCTCATAAGCGTCGATGGCTTGCGCAGAATGCCCAAGGTCGCCGTAGGCCGCTCCAAGCTGAAACCAGCTCATGGCATCAGGCTGGATGCCCTCGGCCTGTTCGCGCAGGATTGGCAGGCTCTCTTCAAACCGACCAAGAAAGTTAAGGGCCGTTCCGAGACAGTAACCATAGTGACCGCCTGCCAGATCGTAGGCCTTCCGAAAGCAGGACTCTGCCTCGATCCAGTTCGCATCATCTTGCGCCCAGTGCCCAAGTCGATCCCATAAGAAGGCGCTTTGATCCTTGTCGTCTATGTGCTCGATTTGGCGGATGAACTCTGCACGGAATTCCGCGTAATTCCGGCCAACATCCTGTCCCTCCGCTCTCAAGTACAAAGTCGACAACAGCAGCTCGCGACGGCCTCCGGAGCTCTCGGGGTGGGCACCGACATAGCGGTGCCAGAAGCCAAGCGCTTGGCGCGCATTCTCCGTCGTCGCCCGACCGAAGCTCGCCACCAGCCGTGCTAAAAATGGCCAGATCCATGGTTCACAATCAGCTTGCGCAAGGAGGCCATTGATCTCACGGAACGCCGCGCTCCCCTCTCCCATGTTAAAGAGCACGTTGGCTCGCCACCCCGCAACGCCGGCTGCCTTGACGCGCGTAGGATCGGTAAAGACGGCCTGATCCAAATGCGTGAGGGCATGCCTCCACTCGCCCTGACGCACGTAGGACAGGGCCAAGGCATTGTGCGCTTCAGGAAGGTGTGGGTTCAGCCGCAAGGCTTCGCGATAGTTCTCGACTGCTCGCTCCTCATCTCCGAGCCGCTCAAAGCTCGTCCCGAGGTTCTTGTGGCCTTGGGATGCTAGGTCCGGCGAATTGGCGAACACGGGGTCGGCGAGAGCCGACTCATAGGCGGCCTTGGCGTCGACCTCCTGGCCGAGCGCAGAGAAGGCATTGCCGACCGTGTAGTAAAGGCTACCCCGCTCGTAGCGACCCAGGTCGAGCTGATTCCTGAAAAAAGTCACGGCGGCTTCGATCCGGACGCGCGACCGACTTATCCCAGCCATCCCTAGGTTGACCTCAGCCATGTAGGCGGGGCCGATGGCTTCGCTGCCCACCCCGAGCACCGCCACGAACCGATCGAACGCCGCGCTGATCACCACGTCAGCGTCCTGGTTGTAGAGATGTGCAAGGAGTTGGCCGGCTAGGGCCGGATCGTCCGGAACATGGATATCCGGAACATAGCGCCGAACGAGGCCAGCGACATCGCCAGACGCTGCGCGAGTCTGCTCGATCCGACGATCGCGCGCCGTCCGCGCCGCGGATCGAGCTAAAGTGGCAAGCCGGTCCAGCCGCATGTTCGTCAGTTCGTCGGTAAATTTTACGGTGAGCGATTGCTGGTGGGTCCAGTTTTTTCCTGCGTGCTCGTATTGGTGGAGAACTGTCTCCGCTGGGCAGATGCGCAGCGACGACGTCGGGATGTGGTAAGCGGAGTAGAAGCTGTGCGGGTGCATCAGCAGGTAATTCAGGTTTGAGCGGCTTACCTCAATGCTGAGAGAGCCATCAGCGTTGAGCGGGCGCTCTGTCCCTTTGAGCTGCACGTGAATCCTGACGTTGGTCGCTTGCTCCTGGTCGACGACTTCGAGCTCGCAGTCCGTACCATAGTCCTTTCGATCTGCGCGCTGGAGGATGAAGCGACCGCTCGCCGTGAGGCGCCCCTGGAAGGCCGTTTCCGCCTTCTCTTCCACGACATGATTGGCGTCACGCTTCGGCAAGTCGTCGAGGTGGTCTAGATCGTCGGCCATCCCTACCCCTTGCGCGTAACGAAGGCGAAGTCAGTTGCGCCTGCTTTTGCCGACCACTTCAGCCAGGTCTCGTTGAAGTCGGGCAGGTTGGCACGCTCAAGCGCCGTGGCGGCCACCGGAGCGCAGTAGGCGATCCGGACATGCGCGGTCGACCCCAAGAAATTGAGAAATCGAGTCAAGTCCGATGGGTAATCGTAATTTCCTCGCATCCTAGTCACGTCTCATAATCTGACGCCTTAGCAAGCGAAAAATCTCTGCTTGGTATCGAGCATCTTCCAAAGGGTCATGCGTCCCGGAGAGCTTGGGTTTAAGATGTAACGCGATTTCGCTGGATCGAGTATCACGCCACGAACACCCTGTTGCCCCCATATAGAGCGCCTTGATGTCCAAAGCTGTGAAGCCGAACGGATTTCTTCCGGCGAAGCGATGAAAATAGTAGTTGATGAAGGACCAGTCGAATGGCGCATTAAAGCCAACGAATATGACCGTATCGTCAGGCCCAGCCAGGCTTGACAGCCAGACCGAGAATGAATCCATCGCCATTTTGGGTTCAAGGCCCCGGTTCTTGAGCTCTTTCATGGAAAGCCCAGTCACTTCCAAAGCCTTTGGATCGAATTTGTCTGTGATCGGCTTAACCTCACAGGTGAAGCCGTTGTCAGGATCAAAGGCGGAGCAGGCACCAATCGATAACAGGCTGTACTCGCCTGGGATTGGACCTGATGTCTCGACATCAACCGAGACGAATATTTCCCGTGCTTCGGTCATGATATCAATGGCTCCGTAGGAACAAGGGTTGGGCGGTTGCGGATCGCGTTCCAGTGTTCTTTGAACGCGCGCCGGCGTTCGTCGGCACTGCCGCTCGCCTTCCAATGGTGACCAGCGAATGTGGTGATATCGAACGGCAGGGAGGCCCCCTCCCGCGCCGTGACCATGGTGGGCAGGCCGCGACCCAGAGCGTAGCCCAGTTCGAGAAAGCAGTTCGGCCGAGCGCCAGTGATATCGGCCAGCACGACGCTACTGCGATGGAGCTTGGCAAAGATTTCCTGATCGATCCGCGCATGATCATAGGACTGCCGTCCGTCGATAACGATCAAACGATAGCCAAGTTCATCTTCGAGCACCGGCTTTGCCACAACGTCGAAGAAATCCTGCACGCTCGCGTAATCTTCATGGTCGGGGTTCAGCAGGCGCACGGCGAACGCCTTCGGGCGGTCGATAGATTCGAGCAGGTCGATCACGGCGGAAACGCGATCGGGAATCCCCTGCCGTTTCGGAAACCCGATGCGGTTGATCCAGTCATGCGCATCGCCGTCATCGGCAATCTGGAACAGGCGGCGCGTCTGGGCACTGGCGAGGCCAAAGGCGTAAAGCCGGCGCGCACCCTTCGTTTCGGCGCCAATCGGAAGGTTCAGGGGGACGATCGGCTTGCCGGCATCGTGATAGAGGTTCGCGAGATACAGAACCCCTTCATCGCCCCCGAGTGCAATCAGCACATCGCCGAAACGCGCCTGCGCCTCCATGCGCTTGCTGTTCATGTTCCAATAGGCGGCGCTCTCGATCTTGATCAGTTGGGACGCACGAAGCTCGTCCCAAAGGTCGAGATACTCGTCGGGTATCTGCTCCTCGGTTTTGTGGTGTTGCACGGCGACGATGAAAGGCCCCGGCACGTTCTGGGGGCGGTGGATGAGATTGTCTTTCACCGCCTTCCAGACCAGCCAGTCGAAACACACAGGCAGCCCATCAACGTTCCGCTTGGGCTCAGCGTCGACGGGAATGACGAAGTTGGCACCACGCTTGACCAGTTCCTTGACCAGCAGGGCGACCAGTTCGCGCGCTGCCTCAACGTCGGCCGTCGGAGCGAGCGTCAGATCGTTGACGACGCTGCCGGAAATGTGGATGCGGCGTCCGAACAGGGGAGATCGAGCCATTATTTGTCCTCCATGACCGGAGACGCATGAAGGGTGGACGCGACCGCCGTCAGGTCCGCGAAGCTTAAGGGCCGGTCGGGATAGGCCTTGGCGAGGGCCGCAGGATAGAGCCGTGTCCGAATATCCGAATATGTCCAGGCCGGATGGCGATCCCGCGCGCCCGTCAGCCGCGTCAACTCAGCGAGTTGAGGCTGAGCGAGCCCGAGACCGGCAAGGTCCATCTGGAAAAGCTGCTGGCGCTCGGCATCGCTGGGGCGGGCAAACGTCTCGATAATGGCCGCACGCCGGCGCAGGGCGGGATCGAGTACCGATAGGCGGTTGGTGCAGAGGATCACCACGATCCGCCCGCCATATTGCCTGAGATCGTCAATACCCTGAATCAGGGTGTTCACCGCCACCTTGTCCTCATGATGGCTGTGATCCTGTGCGCGGGACGCCGCCAGGCTGTCGCCTTCATCGATGATCAGGATCGCGCGCCGGGTTTTGCCGGCCGACTGCGTGACCTTTCGGAAGGCTTCGGCGATCAAGGTGCCCATTTCGCCGACCATGCCGTTGCCGCGCACCCGGTTCGACAGCTTGAACAGCATCGAATCCGAACTGCGCGCCTCGGCCACAAGGCGGTTTGCGATGCATTCCGCCATGGCCGTCTTGCCGGTACCGACATCACCGTGGAAGATCACCAGCGGATATTGCTCGGCGACCAGATCGCATAGCGAAAGCTTCCCGCCGTGGTGTTTCCTGTTCCATTCGCCCAGTGCGCCGACATTCAGCAAGAGACGAAGCTGGTCGTGAACGCGGACATAGCGCTGATCGAAGCCAAGCAGGCTCTTCTCGCGCTTGGCCAGGGTATCGCTCGGAAGCGCAATTTCGCTGTCAAAAATACCTGGCTGGCTCATGCGGCCCAATCCTTCCTCTGCATCCCGTAGGTGCTGCTGACATAGTTGCGGCCACCGGACGAACTGAGGCTGGAGTGGCTGGTGTCGGCATGGGAGGTAGTCCAGCCGATCTTGAGCTTGCTCCGCGTCGCCTCGCGGGCCGCGCTCGTGTAGGCATCGGTGTAACTGATTACGACCCGCAGTTCGGCGCCGGTGACACGCGGCCACAGCACACCGCCGGGACGGCTGGTGCTCAGCGTTCCCGCGTCGGTATCGACATTGAAGCGAACGGCCTTCAGCTCGACGCCGTTTTGCAGCAGGGTTACATCCACCCAGGCGAGATAGCCCGCCTTGGCGAGCACCTCGACATCATGGGCGTAATCCGCGGCCTTCTGAGGCGTCCATCCGCCGGTGCTGTCGGCGATCATGGCCAGATCTGCCTTCACGCGCCGGACGACGTTTTCGATATCGGTTGTCGTGTAGGTGGCCGAAGCCGTTCTCGTCTGGCTCATGTCAGTCCTCCACCTTGAAGCCCGGCCCGAAGACCTCTTTCCAGACTGCATCGTCGTCCTCGACCGATGCGAAATTCACCGTCTCCCAAGCCTCCTGAGCCGCTGCAACGATCTCCTTTCGCTCAGCCTCGGAAATTCGGCTGGTGACGTTGTTGAAGCTGTAAACTGGATCGTAGATCACCACCGGATCGGAGAAGGTCCCCAGCGGCAGCGTGTTTTCGGGAAAGCTGATCTGATCCTTGAGGCCGGATTGGGCGATGTAGAGCAGAAAATTGCGGAAGCGCTGCTCGATGCTGCCATCTTTGCCTTGTGAGGCGAGTACATGCGCCATGATCAGTTCGATGGCGAAAGATTTGAGCGGTTTGATCTCTGCATAGTTGCGCCATTTCTTCGCCATCCGCACCAGTGTGCGGAAATCGCCGTCCTGGTTCTTGCGGTCGCGCACGAACTGGATTTGGCACGGCGCGCAGGTCTGGATCTTTGAACCGTCGTGGATATCGAACTGCCAGCCATAGCCGGCACGGCTCTCGTCTTCGATTACCGGCACGATATCGACGCTCAATCCTGTGCCGACGAAGGTAACGGTCGCCGCCTTGCGCTGGATCTCGAAATCCTCGACCGACTTGTTCGGGTAGATCTTGATCAGCAGGTCGTAGATCGTGGTGCTCAGGCTATCGAGGGTTTCCTTGCTCGCGTCACGGCCGGAAATGTAAAACACGACATCGACGTCGACGGGATCATACGTCGTCTTGCGCAGGATCGTGAACTTGGCAAAGGAGCCGGCCTTCACGACCTTGGTGATCTTTATCTCGGTCTTGTCCTTGACGCTCTTGCGTAGTTCCTCGATCAGCCGATCGACCTGTGCGTGATATTCCTTGCGTCTGTCCGCCGGAAGGCGGAGCACATTGCTGTCATAATAGCGAAGCTCGGTGTTCGTGAGAGCCATGATTGTTCCTGTGGGCCTGACACTGATCGAAGCGATCGGGACAGGCCGGCCCCGCATCGACGCAAAACGGTTTACAAAAGTGTCGGATATCCGACCATGAAACTCAGATGGGGGATCATTAACCGTGTTTCAAGAGGTTTTGGTTTACAAAAATGGCCCCATATTCTAGATATGGAAACCGCATCACGCAAGGAGGCCGCCATGATCGGAAACAAGCTCAAGGTCGCTCGATCGGCGTCGGGCCTCTCGCTGCGCGCGCTCGCGGATGCGATGGACGGCCTCGTGTCCGCCCAAGCGATCGGAAAATATGAGCGCAACGAGGATATGCCGAGTTCGCGAGTGCTGATCGCGCTGGCAAAGGCGCTCAACGTCTCGGAGGAATATCTTCTGAGCGAGGACGAGCTTTCGCTCGAAGGCGTGGATTTCCGCAAAAAGGTCGGAACGTCGTCCAGAGAAGAAGCGGCGCTTGAGGCTCGTGCCATCCATATGCTGGAGCGCTACCTCGCAGTAGAAGACATGCTTCATATGCGAAGCGTTGAATGGGAGCAGCCGCGCAGCGCGCCTCACCCGGTTGCGGAGATACGCGATGCGGAAGACGCGGCCCGCTCGGTTCGCGAGGATTGGGGCCTTGGCAATGATCCGATTCCACAGCTTGCCGAGCTTCTGGAAGAGCGCGGTATCAAGGTGCTTTCGCTTGATCTCGACAATGTCGACGGTCTTGCCGCCAAGGTGCGCCGTAAAGAACGCGATGCTGCGCGTGTGATTGTCGTCAAGCGGAGTACATGGTCCGAGCGAAAGAGGTTCAATCTGGCACATGAACTCGGCCACATGGTCATCGCCCCGTCGAATGGCGTCGATGAGGAGAAGGCCGCGCATCGGTTCGCAGGTGCTTTCCTGATGCCGGCGGACGTTCTGCGTGCGGAAATAGGTGCCCATCGCTCGTCGATTAGCATCGGTGAACTGGTCGCCGTGAAGAAACGCTTTGGCGTGAGCATTCAGGCGCTCGCCTATCGCTGCAAGGATCTCGGTATCATCAACTCGTCAGCATGTGCGCGGCTGTTCAAGATATTCGCCGAACGGGGATGGCGGACGGCTCCCTATGAGGAGCCCGAGAGTCTCGCACCGGAGGTGGAAGAGCCTCATCGCTTCGAGCGTCTTTGCTACCGCGCCCTTGCGGAAGGCGTGATCGGTGAATCACGGGCCGCCGAACTTCTGGGAATTTCCGTGCGCGAACTCGACAAACGGCTCGATCAGGTGGCAGTTTGACCTGTGCCAATCCTCGTCTCCGATACATCGGTACTGATTGACCTCGAAAGGGCAAACTTGCTTGAGGAAATGTTCCTTTTGCCGTTCGAGTTTGCCGTACCGGACCTTTTGTTCGAGAGAGAGCTTGCTGGTGAACTCGGCGACATGCTGCTTCAGCTTGGCCTGCGCATTGAGGAGCTCACGTCCGTCGAACTCCGACGCGCCACTGCCGTAAACCGGCAGTACACCCAGCTTTCGGTTCCGGACACATTTGCGTTCGCCATCGCCGAGTCGCGCAGATGGGGGCTACTGACAGGTGATGGTACGCTACGCGGGCTCGCCATCACCGAACAGGTCGATATGCTCGGAGTCCTTTGGCTGTTCGACCAACTTGCGGACGGTGACCATGTCGATTTTGATCGGCTGCATGCTGGCCTGAGCAATCTTTTCGCGCACCCCAGATGCCGCTTGCCCGTAAGTGAGGTGCGGCGGCGGCTGGCTCGCTTTGCTGGGTAGCCGAGTTCGTAGGCGCACCCAGCACCACAGGCCATTTGCATATGCACATGAGAACAGAAAAGGATCACATTGATATTATTTAGATTTATTTTCGCGCTATAAATTCTCGACGGAATAAAAGCCTTCTACATTAATCCATCAAAAGCATATTTGTTCAGGAACTGCCGTTCCCAAAGAAACGCCCGGTCGACAGCGCTGAGTTCCGCCTCATCGCAAATGTCGCCCCACGCTGCCCGGATACCTTCGACCTGTGCGTCTATGATTGCATCCGCATCCGCGGCTCCCAACAAGAAGGCGGACGCCGCGGCGCGGCAGGTTTCCAGGCGGCTGCGCCGATCGTCCTCCCCGATCAGCATGGCCTGATTGGCCTCGCGACCGGTGCGCGGCTGGGGGCAGATGTCGTAGGCGGGCGTAAGCGACAGCGATGCGCCGTCCCAGAAGGCTGCGTGGTTGCGAGCATGATCGTCGGTGTTGCCCGATAGAACATTGAACACCATACGCCCATACAACTCCCTCAGCGTTTCCTTCGGCTCGGTAAAACGCGCGCGGATAATCTCGGCAAGATCGCGATAGCTGGCATATCGTGCCTGCATTTCGGACAAGCCGAACATGGTCAGCGCCGAGACCATCGCTCTCCGCGCCCAGCCCTTGTCTGTGCGTGTGCGATCGAAGCGCTTGACCAGCAGCACGTCCTTGCCATTGGCCTTGACGAGCCTGACAGGCGCGACGTCGAGCCCTGCGGCCACATCGGCCAGCCGCATCGCCACGTATTCCGCCTTGACAATGGCATAGGTGTCATTCGTCGCCGAGAATTTGGCGATGAACTTGTCCTCGCCATCGGTGATCAACGCCTTTGGCCGGGCACCGCCGATGGAGCTGCCATGAAATAGAGCCTTGTCGAGTGGTGGCGGAATAGGCTCACCTCGGTCGACGCGCTCGGCCGCTTCCAGCAACTCTTCAAGAGTTGCATTTTCGGCTTCACGTGGCTCATAACGATCGGGCGACGCCTGAAAATCCAGGGCTCCGATGCGGTCGGAGCCAGAATTCAGCATGTAGGTCAGTTCATCGAATTCGACCGCTTGTGCGTCAACGCCCTTCAGACCCGTCAGTCGATTGATGATGACCCGTCGCCCCCAGGCATCGGGCGATCCATCGCGCAAGGCGCCGGACATGTCGAGCGGCGCCTGCGGGACGAGCGCGCCGCGCTGCAACGGCAATTCCGGCAGATAGATCGGGATCGCGTCGGGACGTTCCAGATAGGATTGGCCGTAGTTGAAAACATGAAGGTCGCCATCGCGGGCAAGACGTCCGGCGACGACAGGTTCCGTGCTTCCCGGCAACCAGATCCACACATAGGCCTCACGCGGCAGCGCTCTTGAACTCTGCCGATCGCCTGTCTTGCGCTCAGAAGTCATCCTTCACCTCCGTGCGCGGGCGGCGGATCGACTGAGGCAGCAGCGCCAGCTTGTCCTCGACGCGGGCAATCTGGGTGGCAAGGGCCGATGGCTCACTGACAAACAACGGCACTCCAACCAGATGAGCCGCTTCGAACACCAGTCCGATTTCCGCCTTGGCGCTTCCCTTCTCAATCATCTGCAAGGTGCTGCGGGCAATCCCGATGCGCTCCGCAAGATCGGCTTCCGACATCTTGCGCTGTTTACGGGCAAGCTTGATCTGCCCGCCCATGAGGACGAGCGCCTCCTGCGTTGCACGCGAATAGGTTCGAATGGTGGAAACCATCAATATTGCCTCTTATGCCGGTCATGAATATCCTTCATGCCTGATATAAAAGGCACATAACACATAATCTTCGAATTTTCAATGAATGACCGCTATGGGCGTCACAAAACGCCTTTATGAAGTTTATATCGGGCACATTTATGTACGTACGGCCTACGCAAGGCTCTCGATAGCGATGACAAGGTAGACGAAGGCGACCATAGCCCATCCTTGATGAGGTGCCTTCCGAAAACAAGAGGCACACAGGTCCGCCGTTTTCCTGTATTTGCACGCCACATCCCTACGACGACGAAAATCTGTTGAGCCCGCCCAAAATCTGGCTCTCTTAATCATCCCCGTGCCCAAAGCGTTTGTTCGCTCGCGGCAGAAATGGGGATCGAATGGCCGCTTCACATCACAATTCGGAAGGCCTCGCGCGCGGCGCACGGATGCTGCGCACGGCGCTTGGCTCGGCCATCGCCCGGTTTCTGGAAGATGGCTCTGTCGTCGAGGTGATGCTGAACCCTGATGGACGCATCTGGATCGACCGACTCTCTGAAGGGTTATCAGATACGGGGGAACGCCTGTCGCCCGCCGATGGGGAGCGCATTGTGCGCCTGGTCGCGCACCATGTCGGCGCCGAGGTCCATTCCGGCGCCCCGCGCGTTTCGGCCGAACTGCCCGAGACAGGCGAACGGTTCGAGGGATTGTTGCCGCCCGTTGTCGCAGCCCCTGCCTTCGCCATCCGCAAGCCCGCCGTCGCTGTGTTCACGCTCGAAGACTACGTCGCGGCCGGGATTATGTCGGCGGCACAGGCAGAGACGCTACGCGAAGGCGTGACCTCTCGCGCCAACATCCTCGTCGCCGGTGGCACCTCGACCGGCAAGACGACACTGGCCAACGCTCTGCTGGCGGAAGTCGCCAAGACCTCTGATCGCGTGGTCATCATCGAAGACACACGCGAACTGCAATGCGCTGCGCCCAACCTCGTCGCCATGCGGACGAAGGATGGTGTCGCCTCGCTCTCCGATCTCGTCCGCTCGTCGCTTCGCCTGCGCCCCGACCGCATTCCGGTCGGCGAAGTGCGCGGTGCCGAAGCCCTCGACCTCTTGAAGGCCTGGGGCACTGGCCATCCCGGCGGTGTCGGCACGATCCACGCCGGGTCTGCCATCGGCGCACTGAGACGGATGGAACAGCTCATTCAGGAAGCCGTCGTCACAGTCCCACGCGCGCTGATCGCCGAGACGATTGATCTCGTCGCCGTGCTCTCCGGTCGTGGTGCCGCACGGCGGCTGACCGAACTCGCCCGCGTCGAGGGCCTCGGCCCGGATGGCGACTACCGCATCGTCTCCGCCACGATTTTCCACCAGCCAGAAGAAGGAGCCTCCTAATGATGCCTGTTGTTCAGCCTTCCCGCCCCGTGGGCCTGCGCCTGCCGCGCCAGCGCCTCGCCATGACCGTTTCGGTCGCCGCACTCTCTGTGGTGATGGCCGCGCCCGCTTACGCATCCGGCTCATCCATGCCATGGGAGCAGCCGCTGCAGCAGATCCTGCAATCGATCGAAGGACCGGTCGCCAAGATCATCGCCGTCATCATCATTATCACCACGGGCCTGACGCTGGCCTTCGGTGACACTTCAGGCGGGTTCCGTCGTCTCATTCAGATTGTGTTCGGCCTGTCGATCGCTTTCGCGGCATCGAGTTTCTTCCTGTCCTTCTTCTCGTTTGGCGGTGGAGCGCTGGTCTGATGATGACCGCTGGTGACGAGGTTCCGGGCTTCACCGTGCCGGTCCACCGTGCGCTCAGCGAGCCGATCCTGCTCGGCGGCGCGCCACGCGCCATCGCGATTCTGAACGGCACGCTCGCCGGCGCGGTGGGCCTCGGCCTGCGCCTCTGGCTAGTCGGCATCCTCATCTGGGCAATCGGGCATTTCGCTGCGGTGTGGGCGGCAAAGCGCGACCCGCTCTTCGTCGAGGCCGGTCGCCGCCATCTGCGCATCCCCGCACACCTTTCGGTCTGAGGGAAGCGCGCCCATGATGAACCTCGCCGAATATCGCAACAAAAACGCCCGGCTCGCTGACTTCCTGCCCTGGGTGGCGCTGGTCGGCGCCGGCATCGTGCTCAACAAGGACGGCAGCTTCCAGCGCACCGCGCGGTTTCGCGGTCCCGATCTGGATTCGGCTGTGCCCGCCGAAATGGTCGCCGTCGCCGGACGGTTGAACAACGCCTTCCGCCGTCTCGGCTCCGGCTGGGCGATCTTCGTCGATGCCGTTCGGCATGCGGCGCAGCATTATCCGGATAGCGTGTTCCCGGATTCTGCGTCGGCACTGGTCGATGCCGAGCGGAAAGCAGACTTTGAAGAAGCAGGCAGCCATTTCGAGTCCAGCTATTTCCTGACCTTCACCTATTTGCCGTCCGCCGAAGACGCCGCCCGTGCCGAAACCTGGCTCTATGAGGGCCGCGAGAAGAGCGGCATCGACCCCCATGAGGCGATGACCGGTTTCGCCGATCGCACCGACCGGCTGCTGCGCCTGATTGAAGCCTTCATGCCCGAATGCCGCTGGCTCGATGATGCAGAGACCCTCACCTATCTGCATGGCTGCGTTTCCACGAACCGGCACCGCGTCCGCGTCCCCGAGACGCCGGTCTATCTCGACGCGCTACTCGCCGATCAGCCGCTCACCGGCGGGCTGGAGCCGCGCCTGGGATCGTTGCATTTGCGCGTCCTCACCATCACCGGCTTCCCGACCGCGACGACACCCGGCCTGCTCGACGAGTTAAACCGGTTGGCTTTTCCTTATCGCTGGTCCACACGCGCCATCCTGCTCGACAAGACTGATGCAGTGAAACTTCTGACCAAAATCCGCCGCCAGTGGTTCGCCAAGCGCAAGTCGATTGCAGCGATCCTGAAGGAGGTGATGACCAACGAACAATCGGTACTGGTGGATACCGACGCGTCGAACAAGGCGGCGGATGCCGATCTCGCGCTTCAGGAACTCGGCGCTGACTATGCCGGCATCGCCTACGTCACCGCCACCGTGACGGTCTGGGATGCCGATCCGCGTATCGCCGACGAAAAGCTGCGGCTGGTCGAGAAAGTCATCCAGGGCCGCGACTTCACGGCTATGCCTGAGACCATCAATGCGGTGGATGCTTGGCTCGGCTCCTTGCCAGGCCATGTCTACGCCAATGTGCGCCAGCCTCCGATCAGCACCTTGAACCTTGCCCACATGATCCCCCTTAGTGCCGTGTGGGCGGGGCCGGAACGGGGAGGTCCTAGCAGTGATGGGCACTTTGCAGCGCCCCCATTGCTGTTCGGCAAGACCGAAGGCTCGACCCCGTTCCGGTTTTCCCTCCATGTCGGCGATGTCGGCCACACCCTGATCGTCGGCCCGACCGGCGCCGGCAAATCCGTCCTGTTGGCGCTGATGGCGCTGCAATTTCGGCGTTACCAGCGGTCACAGGTCTTTGCCTTCGATTTCGGCGGCTCGATCCGCGCGGCGGCGCTCGCCATGCGCGGTGATTGGCATGATCTCGGCGGCGGCCTGACCGATGGATCGGCTACCTCTGTCAGTCTTCAGCCGCTCGCCCGTGTCGATGATGCCGCCGAACGCGCCTGGGCTGCCGACTGGATAGCCGCGATTCTGTTGCGTGAAAGCGTCGCAATTACCCCGGAGGTGAAGGAGCATCTCTGGACGGCGCTGACCTCTCTGTCCTCCGCGCCAATCGAGGAACGCACGATCACCGGCCTCTGTGTCCTCTTGCAGTCGAACGACCTGAAGCAGGCGCTCCGCCCCTATTGCATCGGCGGTGCCTGGGGCCGATTGCTCGACGCCGAAGCCGAACATCTTGGCACTGCGACGGTCCAAGCCTTCGAGACCGAGGGGCTGATCGGCACGGACGCCGCACCCGCCGTGCTCGCCTATCTGTTTCACCGCATCGAGGATCGGCTCGACGGATCGCCGACGCTCATCATTGTCGATGAAGGCTGGCTTGCGCTCGACGACGAAGGTTTCGCCAGCCAGCTTCGCGAATGGCTGAAGACGCTCAGGAAGAAGAACGCCAGCGTGATCTTCGCCACGCAGTCCCTGTCAGACATCGACGGTAGTTCAATTGCACCGGCCATCATCGAAAGCTGCCAGACGCGGCTTCTGCTGCCCAACGAACGGGCGATCGAGCCGCAGATCACCGCGATCTATCGCCGCTTCGGCCTCAACGACCGCCAGATTGAGATCCTCGCCCGCGCCATGCCCAAGCGCGACTATTACTGCCAGTCACGGCGCGGCAACCGGCTGTTCGAGCTGGGTTTGTCGGAAGTGGCGCTGGCGCTGTGCGCGGCATCTTCCAAGACCGATCAGGCCGCCATCGCGAAGATCATCGCCAAGCATGGCGTAGACGGTTTCCTCGACGCCTGGCTGCGCCATCGCGGCGTCGATTGGGCTGCCGACCTCATCCCCAACCTCACCAACCTGGAGACACTGCCATGACGCTTCGTCATTTCTCTGGCCGCACCCGCGCGGTGATGATCGCCGCCGCTCTTGCCGCCCCGCTCTCGGCGTCGCCACTGCTGACGACACCGGCGTCCGCGCAATGGATCGTCTACGATCCGACCAATTATGCGCAGAACCTGCTTTCCGCGACGCGCGCGCTCCAGCAGATCAACAATCAGATTACCTCGCTCCAGAACGAGGCTCAGATGCTGATCAATCAGGCACGCAATCTAGCAAGCCTGCCATACTCGTCGCTGCAACAGCTCCAGCAATCGGTGAGCCGCACCCAGCAGCTTCTAAGCCAGGCCCAGAACATCGCTTACAATGTGCAAGCGATCGATCAGGCCTTCCAGACCCAATACGCCAATGTCTCCATGTCGGCCTCTGATGCGCAACTCGTTTCAGATGCCAAGACCCGTTGGCAGAACACGGTTGGCGGCCTTCAGGACGCCATGCGCGTACAGGCCACTGTCGTCGGCAATATCGACACCAACCGCACCGAGATGTCATCTCTCGTCGGCGCCAGTCAGTCCGCCACTGGCGCTTTGCAAGCGACCCAGGCCGGAAACCAGCTCCTCGCCCTTCAAGCCCAGCAACTAAGCGATCTCACGGCGGTCGTTGCCGCCAATGGGCGGGCTCAGGCTTTGCAATCGGCCGAACAGGCAGCCGCTGCCGAACAGGGCCGCGAACAACGCCGCCGCTTCCTGACGCCGGGTTCGGGCTATCAGGCTGGCAGCGCCCAGATGTTCTACGGCAATTGAGGGTGACACCATGGACGGCAAGACCCTCGCGCGTCTCGCGGCCGTGATTTTCGTGGCCGTCGCCATTGTCGCGACAGCGATCGAGATGAACCGTCGTGACGTATCTCAAGATGCCTCCGCGACCTTTCCACTCTCCACCCCAAGGCCGGATCCGCTCGATGCGGAACTTGCCCGGTGCAGCGGGAGTGGCGAAGCCGGAAGCCGCGATCCTGCTTGCCTGAAGGCATGGGCGGAGAACCGACGCCGCTTCCTCGGCCAGCCCGCCTCGGCAGCCTCAAGCCCGCAGCCATCATCTCCTGAGAATGGAGCGCGCTGAGCATGGGCAATACCGGCGTCATCGATCATTTTCTCGAAGTCTTCACCCGCTATATCGACGGCGGTTTCGGACTGCTCCGGCCCGAGGTGGCCTTCATCGCCACTACCTTGATCGTGATCGACGTCACGCTAGCAGCCCTGTTCTGGTCGTGGGGCGCCGACGAGGACATCATTGCCCGCCTCGTCAAGAAGACGCTCTTCGTCGGCGTCTTCGCCTATATTATCGGCAATTGGAACAACCTTGCCCGTATCGTCTTCGAAAGCTTCGCCGGTCTCGGCCTGAAGGCCTCCGGCACCGGCTTTACCGTGAGCGATCTTCTGCGCCCCGGCAAGGTGGCGCAGACCGGCCTCGATGCGGGCCGCCCCCTCCTCGATTCCATCTCGAACCTGATGGGCTATTGGGCCTTCTTCGAGAATTTCATCCAGATCGCCTGCATGTTGTTCGCCTGGGCGCTGGTGCTGCTCGCCTTCTTCGTCCTCGCCATCCAGCTCTTCGTCACCCTGATCGAGTTCAAACTGACGACGCTTACCGGGTTCGTGTTGATCCCCTTCGGCCTCTTCGGAAAATCCGCCTTCATGGCCGAGCGCGTCCTCGGCAATGTCATTTCTTCCGGCATCAAGGTGTTGGTGCTGGCCGTCATCATCGGCATCGGCTCGACGCTGTTTTCCGAGTTCACGGCCGGTTTCGGCGGCGCGACGCCGACCATCGACGAAGCCATGGCCATCGTTCTTGCGGCGCTGTCGCTGCTCGGTCTTGGTATTTTCGGTCCCGGTATCGCCAGCGGCCTCGTGTCGGGCGGGCCGCAGCTTGGCGCAGGCGCCGCGATCGGCACCGGTCTCGCCGCCGGTGGCATGGTTGCAGCAGGTGCGGCAACGGTCGGCGCCGTCGCTTCTGGCGGTGCATCTCTCCTTGGCGGGGCTGCGGCTGCCGCGCGTGGTGGCGCAGCTCTGGCCAGTGGCGCGTCAACCGCCTACAGCCTCGGTGCCGCCGGAGAGACCGGCGCTTCCGCTGTTGCCTCCGGTCTTGGCAATGTCGCCTCGACGGGAGCCAAGGCTGCCGTTTCGCCCCTGAAGAAAGCCACTGGCCGCGCGTCCGATAGCCTGAAATCCAGCTACCAGTCCGGCGCTCGTGCCGCCTTCGAAGCCAGTGGCGGGTCATCGACGGCTGGCACCGTGGGCGGCGGTGGCCCGGAAGCCGCGTCAGGCTCTTCCTCTGCATCCGAAAGCCCGCCCGCCTGGGCGAAACGCATGAAGCGCTCCCAGACCATGACGCACGGCGTTCAGGCGGCGGCGCACGCCGTCAAATCCGGCGATGCCCATGGTGGCGGATCGTCGGTCAATCTCTCCGAAGGCAATTGATCATGTTCAAGCGACCCTCCACCCATTACGGCAAATCTCCCGAACCCGAGACGCCCTATCAACGCGCGGCCCAGGTCTGGGATGACCGCATCGGCTCTGCCCGCGTTCAGGCAAAGAACTGGCGGCTGATGGCCTTCGGTTCACTTGCCTTGTCAGCAGGATTGTCAGGCGCGCTGGTCTGGCAGTCGATGAATGGTTCGGTCGTTCCCTGGGTGGTGCAGGTCGACAAATTCGGACAGGCGCAAGCCATTGCGCCGGCGACCGCCGACTACCAGCCCAACGACGCTCAGATTGCCTTCTACCTTGCCCGTTTCATTGAACAGGTCAGGAGCATTCCCGCCGATCCGATCATCGTCCGGCAGAATTGGCTGCGCGCCTATGATTTTACGACGCAGGGCGGCGCGCTGGCGCTCAACGATTATGCGCGCGCCAATGATCCCTTCGCCAAGGTCGGCAAGCAGCAGATTGCCGTCGAGGTTTCCAGCGTGATCCGCGCCTCGCCTTCGAGTTTCCGCGTCGCCTGGATCGAACGCCGCTATCAGGATGGGTCATTGGCCGCGACCGAGCGCTGGTCCGCCATCCTGACGGTTGCCGTTCAGCCGCCGCGTGACGCCGACACGCTCAGGAAAAATCCCCTCGGGATCTATATCAACGCCATCAACTGGTCGAAGGAGCTTGGATCATGATCCGGCCGTCTCATCTGACCGCCGGGCATCCGGCGGCGCGTAACCACGCATTTCCGCCTTTCCGTAAGTCCGCCTTGCCGCTTCTGTTGCTTTACGCCTCGGCGCTTGCCGGATGCGCAACACCGCAGAAGCCCCCGGAAATCTCCTATGACGATGCCGCACCCGCCGTTCTGGCGGCCGATCCGCCGAAGCCCATTCAAGTGGTCGAATTGCCGAAGGTCCTGCCACTGCCTGGCCAATTGAAGCCGGTCGGCAAGGATGGCAAGCCGGCGCCGGAACTCGCGGACCCGGCCGCACGGGTGAGCGAAGCCAACGCCGCCGCCCGGATGCAGCCGGTCAGGAACGGCTTCATCAACTCGATGCAGGTCTATCCTTTCGTCGATGGCGCGCTTTATCAGGTCTATACCTCGCCGGGACAGATTACCGATATCGGCCTGCAACCCGGCGAACAGCTTGTCGGCTCCGGCCCGGTCGCCGCCGGTGACACGGTGCGCTGGATCATCGGCGATACCGAGAGCGGCTCAGGCGCCACCAAGCAGGTCCATATCCTCATCAAGCCGACGCGACCCGATCTGACGACGAACCTGGTCATCAACACCGACCGGCGTACCTATCACATGGAGCTGCGTTCGACCGAGAAGACCTATATGGCCTCGGTCTCCTGGCAGTATCCTCAGGACCAGCTCATCGCACTGCGCCGCCAGAACCAACAGGCCGAGGCGGCCCAGCCGGTCGCCAGCGGCGTCGATCTGGCCAGGGTCAATTTCCGCTACGACGTGACCGGAGACCGCGCGCCCTGGCGGCCCCTGCGGGCCTTTGATGACGGGCGGCAGGTGTTCATCGAATTTCCGCGCGGCATCAGTCAGGGGGAAATGCCGCCACTCTTCATCGTCGGCCCCGAAGGCGACACCTCCGAACTCGTAAACTACCGCGTGCGCGGCAATTACATGATCGTCGACCGCCTGTTTGCCGCCGCCGAATTGCGCTTCGGTGCTGGCAAGGACCAGAAACGTGTCCGCATCTCCCGAACCGACGGGAGGCCTGCATCGTGAACACCGAATTCGATCCCGAAAAGGAGGACGGTCGGAAGCCCGATGGGGCCGAGGACGAGGCCCGGTCGCTGACAGGCGAGCCGGTGCCGTCCATGCGTCTTCGCCCCGATCCGCCACGTGTCACGCGGCTTTCACGCAAGGTCCTGGCCGGTCTGGGGCTCGCCGCTGGCCTCGGCGTTGGCGGCGCCCTGATCTATGCCCTTCAGACAAGGAATGGCGGCAATCAGGGGCAGGAACTCTATTCGACCGACAATCGCACCACGCCGGATGGCCTGGCAGGACTGCCCAAGGACTATAGCGGTGTGCCGAAACTCGGTCCCCCGCTGCCCGGCGATCTTGGGCGACCGATCCTGAACGCTCAGAACGGCGGTCAGCCGGTTGCAACGCCCGGCGTTGTCGCATCTGCTCCATCCGGCCCAAGCCCGGAAGAGCAGCGTCGCGCGCAGGAGATTGAGGCCGCCCGCACCGCCCGGCTGTTTGCGCCGACCGATGCACGTTCCACCAATACGGGCACGACCGATCCAGCGCAGACTACGGCGGCGGCGATGCCCCCGCAGCCCGACCTCGCCAGTCTCGGCCTCGCACCGCAGCCCTCAACGCCCTCTGCACAGGACCGCCAGCTTGCCTTCCTCAACCAGATGCCCGACAAGCGCACGGTTTCGACTGATCGCGTCGCCGCCCCGGCATCGCCGAACATCCTTCAGGCTGGGGCGGTGATTGCCGCCGCGCTCATCACCGGCATCCGCTCCGATCTTCCCGGTCAGATCACCGCGCAGGTGACGGAGAATGTCTATGACAGCCCGACCGGCAAGATCCTGCTCATCCCGCAGGGTACCCGCGTCATAGGCCAATACGATAATGGCGTCGGCTTCGGTCAGCGTCGCGTGCTCCTCGTCTGGAACCGGCTGATCTTTCCCAATGGCCGCTCGATCGTTCTGGAGCGCCAGCCCGGCGCGGACGCCGAAGGCTATGCCGGTCTTGAGGATGGTGTCGATTACCATTGGGGCGAGTTGTTCAAGGCGGCGGCCTTGTCCACGCTGCTCAGCGTCGGCGCACAGGCCGGTTCGTCCGGAAACGACAGCGATATCGTGCAGGCTCTGCGTCAAGGCGCGTCACAGAGCATCAACCAGACCGGCCAACAGGTCGTCAGCCGCCAACTCAACATCGCGCCAACGCTGACCATCCGGTCCGGACTCCCGGTCCGTGTGATCGTCACGCGCGATCTTGTCCTCGAACCGTATGGAGGTTAATATGGCGAAGTTGAAACTCTCGGTGATCGTCGATGACAAGCCCGTCAAGGTCACTCTGGAACTGCCGGCCTGCCTGCACCGCGATCTCGTCGCCTATGCCGACATCCTCGCCCGCGAGGCAGGCCAGTCGCCCGCCGATCCCGTCCGCCTGATCGTGCCCATGCTGGAGCGGTTCATCGCCACGGACCGAGGCTTTGCCAAGGCCAAGAAATCTGTGTCCCATACTATGCCCTCGACGTGACAAGCGAAACGTTTTGGGTCTCCAAAGAGGCCGCGATGTCCAGAAACCGCAGCAAAGCCGGATTGTCGTTCTGGGCCGACCAGACCATGCTGTAGGGCAAGGTCTCGTTGCCGATGGGACGGAACGCAACGCCCGGAACCTGCGTCGCCGTGACACCTTCGCTTGCCAGCGTCAGTCCCTGGCCGAGCGCCACAAGCGAAAGAAGGTTATGCCGCCCGACACTGTGCGGAAGGATCTCGGGCTGGCGGCCCAGACCGGCAAGCCTCTGGACCAGGTAGTTGTAAATCTCCTGTCCTGGGGCTGCGTCACTGACGATGAAGCGCTCACCGATGACGTCGACCCAATCCAATTGCGCCGCTTCAGCGAGCATGTGCTGTTCCGGCATGGCCACGAATACCTGCTCTGACCAGAGATGGCGGCATTCGCAGCCTTCCCATTCAAGAGTTCCCGTCAGAAACGCCACATCAAGCTGACGCTGACGGATCGCAGCGACATGCTCTGCCTGGTCGCCATCCGCAAATGACATTTGGATGGCCGCGTATCTTTCGGAGAATTTCTGGATGAGGTCGGCAAGAAAGCTGGAACCCAATGACGATAGAATGCCGATCCGCAACTCTCCATCGCCCACCCTCCCGATAGCGGCAACTTCCGTTCGCGCAAGACCAATCTCGGACAGCGCCTTTCGTCCCCGGTCTACGAACTGCTTACCCGCGAGGGTCAGGGTAACACCAGAGTGTGAGCGGACGAATAAAGCCGTTCCAAGTCGGATTTCCAGATCGCGCACCCGTCGGCTGATCGCCGATTCCTGCACTCCAAGCGCTGCCGCCGCCCGACGAAAACTACCGTGTTCGGAAGCGGCGACAACGTAACTGATGTGGCGAAGTTCGATACTCGATCCCGGCACGCGTACTCCTTCAGAACAATTCCGCCTTGCAGACAGGGGCGTCAAGTTCAGATCAAAGGTTGCAGCACATTGCGGCGAGCACCCGGCGAAAATTTGGCAACCGGAGTTTTTGTATTGACGACAAACAACCATCCGCTTTGCACGCCATGCTATCCGCATCTACGCCGACAACATTTTTGACTTCGAAGTTCCGTGCTTATCGGCTTCTATTGCTTTCGTTTGAAAAGCGAGGGCCATGAAAATGCGATCAACATCAACAGGGCAAACCAGAACGATCCGCCGTGAACAACTCAAGGAAATCGTGCCGCTGGCAGATACCACGATCTATGAAATGGAGCGGCGGGGCGAGTTCCCATCGCGCTTTTATCTGACGTCCCGTTGCGTCGTATGGGATTTGGCCGAGGTCGAAGCCTGGCTTGAGGCGCGTAAGCGTGCATCCAAACAAAAGGCGATCACCCGCGCGCCAATGCCGGACGTGCAACTGCGGAAAAATAGGCCGGTAAGGCAGAAGTGACGTGCAAACGCTGTAATATTTTTTCTCTACCAAACGGCGGTGAGTGCAACGAGATATGGACGTATGACCGTCGCGACGGCACCGCGCTCGGCTTGCCTAGCAATCTCGTCCGGCGTTGCCTTACGTTGACGCAGAGCTTCGTGTAGGCCCTCTATGGCCACCGACAGCCCGATCTTGTTCCGATATCGAAAACAGTCTGCGATTGTCTTGGCGACGCCAAACACCTTCACAGGCACTCCCTCGATGCTATGGAACTCGACAGCCTCGGCAAGCAGGCGTTCGGTGAAGCGGACCGACCTTATCGACAATCCCTTCGCCTGCGATGCCCAGTCCTTTTGACCGATGGCCATCCAGACATGCCGCGGCATTTGATCGGTGAGTTCATGAAACGCGAGCGCCGAGACGAGACAGACAACCCCTTTCGGAAGGCGCTTTGCAGCCTCTGCGAGACTATGGTGAACTTCGAGAGGGGCATCAGGAAGTTGATAAAGCCCCCTTGCAAGACGGATAACCTCACCGGTTCGCTCCATACGGCTCATAGTGGCCGCAGTTACGCCCGCCGCCCGAAGCTCGGAGAGGCGTGCGATCCCGCGTTCCGTCAATACGGTGTGGGCGATTTGGCGCTGTGACCCGGCGTCAGACATGATACATTATCATATAAAATAGATGATATTATCCGAGAGTTTGTATCATCAAAATCAAAATGAGAAAAGAGCGCCGAGAAAATTGGCGGCTAAACTAGTGCGAGCCTGTCACGGAAATTGAACATCGCGAGCCTCCAGGATAGTACACGCTTCTATATCAGGTAGCCTCCGCAAAATTATTTGATGATCAAATGGACAATGCTCGAGCATGCGAAATACCAAAGCTGTTTGGGCCAAACACAAGCTACACTTCGGGCGATTGCAACTATTTGCCAATCTTGAACCCAAGCTCCTTGAAAACCGGGAAATCACGCCTCCATTGAACGCCGACCGCATCGCAGACATCCGGAACCTTGCGGTTGCCCCTTTGCGCTGACGGCTTACTGTTCTCTTTGGTAATCACCGTGCGATTATCGGGCGCAGCCAATGCATAGGCGACCAGAAAGCCATCGCGACCGATTTTTTCAATGTCGGCTTCCGTCAGGTCGGGACCGTATCCTTGCTCGAGAACCTGATTGAGCAAGACGGGATCAACGTCCTCCTGAAGCACAAGGGCGTCGATGACAGTCTGGTCAGAGGCCCACTTGCCCAGTTCCCCGGTGGAAATCTCGATTTCCGCATGGATCTCAGTCGGCATCTTGATTTGACCCGCCGCCGCCGTGACCAAAAGCCAGTCCCAGAACTGCGGGACTCCATCCAGGGGATAGTAGTCTTCATGGGCGCGTATTAGGACATTGGCATCAAGCAGATAGATCACGGACGCCCCGCTGCGACACCGGCGAGACGAGTCTTTTCAAACTGCCGAAGCAGAGGTTCGACATTGCTCAGATTGACACCAAGGACTTTCGCTGCCTTGGTATGGCTCAGCGCATTGTCATATAGACTGCGATAAACCACTCCTAGCAGCGCATTCCCAAGTTTGGACTGTCGAACGACATAATAACTCGGCCCGCCAGATTGAGGCGAACGATCCGCGCGGCGCTGTTCTCGGTAGGCCAGCCATCTCGCCCTATAACCAGTCAGAAGGGCCGTGTAGACGCGGTGCCCGATCCAGCCAAGTCGACGCCAGCGATATGCCACCATTGATTCACTGACCGACCACAGCTCTGCCGTCCCTGATATCATGTTCCGTATCAGGTCGATGTCAGCGTCCGATGTCGGGCGGTTTGTTAGCGCCGCATCTGGCAGCAGAAACTGCCCAGCGACGTCATTGCAGAACCGTTCGATAAGGTCATGCTCGCTGACCACATCGTCTGCATCAGGCGGGCCGCTTACGCCCGACTGCCCCATTAGAATGTGCGCCAGCTCATGAACGAGTGTGAAGCTCTGGCCAGCCTTGGAGTCTTGGTCATTGATGACGACGAATGGTGCGAGGTCGTCAGAGAGCGCAAACCCTCGAAAGACCTCTGTACTAACGGCGGAGTGATGCGAACCCAGATCGCCAGCGACGATGACGAATATACCCGCCATCTCCGCGGCAGTTCGGAGCGTTCGGAACAGATCTTCCGCATTGCCCCGACGTTTGCTGCGATCCGAAGGATCAAAATCGAGTACACGGGAAATCTTGGCAACAAACGCCGGCACGCCTTCCCGTATTGATGCGGAACCGACGATGCTCACGGCGAGGCGATCAGGATCATCCTCGAGGACGTCTCGGATCAGCTCTTGGCGGGCGCGTACATCTCGAACCAGCGTCTCAAGAATGGCGTTGTCGCGCCGCGTCACCTCTGCGGTGGGGCGGCGGAAGTCCTCACCAGTTTTGGCAGGCGCAGGCGGCTTGGTCATATAGAAGGTAATCAGCGGCCGACGATAAAGTTTTGCAAGCTTGTCAAGCTGCGGATAGGTCGGAAGCTTCTCTCCAGACTCGAACTCCGCGAGTTTGTCAGAGGCGGTCTTTTTCTCAGAATCCTTGAACCCAAGCTGGTGCGCGGCGTCGGCCACAGTCAGGCCGGCGTGCTCGCGCGCCCAGACAAGAATCGCCGGATTGATGTTCGCCGACTTGGACATGTAACCGTCTTTTCACCCCTCACCACCAGCGGTAGATTATTTCGTATTTCTTACCACAGAGTTTCGACCTCAAAATGGCGGCAGCGCCTTTTAACCATATCGATCAGCTTTCCACACCAGTAGTCAACTGCTCGACAGCCGACAACACCTCAAGTATCAGCCAATACGTCAGAAAGCCGCAACTCAATCAAGAGATTGGGCATTAGAAGGCAACTCCTTCAGGATCAATCGTCTTCCCATCATATTGCCCTTGCTCCATCACGGTCTTCTGGTCTCGCGAATTGGTGGCCACTCGCCGCCCTCGCTTGGGCAATCGATCTAATGCCAATGCCAATCCCAGTTCATCTTTGCGGATGTCGATCAAATCGCTCAGCCTGTCGATGAGGCCAAGGACGACGAGAACATCGGCAAGCATACCAATCGCCACTCCGTGGTCGCCCTTTTCAAGGCGTGCAATAGAGCTTGACGACGTACCTGCACGTACCGCCAGATCCGCCACGGTGCTACCGCGCAACAGGCGCGCTTTGCGAATATCCTGCCCCAGTCTTTCCAGAGCCTGTCGCGACTTCGGCGAACCCATGTCAACAATCCAGATTTAAACAGTTTTGCCTTATAACTCCTCATATATGACTTATTACTCAATTCATCAACCGCCTAAACAAGTGACCGTCTATGCGGTCAATCGTCCGTCCCTGGCGACAACAGGTCCATCGTGGGCGGAAAGATCGTCGGCGCGTATTTTTGCCCTGCGATCCAGGCATCGACGATGTTGGCCCATTCCTGCATCATGTGTCGGCGCTGGTGCTCGTATTCCGCTTTGTTGTAGACGCCCCGCGACGAGCGGCCGTCTTCATGGGCCAGGCACTTTTCGATCCAGTCGCTGTTGAATCCCAACTCGTTCAAGAGTGTCGAGCCGGTTCGCCGTAGATCATGCACTGTGAACGGCTCAAGCGACAGGCCTTCCTTCTTGGCCCTAACCACGACGGCAGTCGTAATCCGGTTGAAGGTGGCGCGCGACATCGGTGCGTCGGCATCGTAGCGAGACGGCAACAGGTAGCGCGAATTGCCCGAGCAGGTTTTCAGTGCGATCAGAATGTCTAACGCCTGCTGTGACAAATAGATGTTGTGCGGACGAGACCGCTTCATCCTTTCCTTCGGGATAGACCAAACGGCATTCTCGAAATCGACCTCATCCCAGACAGCGTCCTGCAATTCGCTTTTACGGACCATCGTCAAGAGAAGCAGCTTCATGCCGAGGCGGATGGTCGGGAGGGTCGGGACATGCTCGAGCTGGCCGAACATGACCCGGATTTCCGATGGCGACAGCGAACGATCACGGGCGACAAATTGGGCAATCGATGCAGGACCGACGTCATCGGCGGGATTATGGACTTTCTCGCCGTGAAGGATCGCGAAGGCATAAATCTGTTTGATGATGTCGCGGACATGAATTGCTACAGCGGGGGCGCCGCGTTCCTTCACTTTCGTGCAAAGCGCCCGCAAATCCTCGGCGGTAATCTCCGTCAGAAGGCGTTTGCGAAACTTCGGCAAGATGTCGCGTTCGTAGATGGCGCGCCGCATGGCTTTGGTGCTATCGGCCATCCGGCCCTCCTGGAGCCAGCGCTCGCCAAATTCGCCGAAGCTCTTGGCCTCCTTCAGCTTCCGTTTTGCGCTCTGCTTCTCGATTGCCGGAGAGCGTCCTTCCTGAACCGCTTTTTTGGCTTCCAGCAGTTTTTCTCGAGCTCGCGCCAGTGACACGCCTGTCGGCCCGTATCGCCCTATGACGACCGTTTCGCGGCGACCATTCAGACGGTAGTCGAAACGGAATGTCAGCACCCCCGACGGCTGCACGAGCAGGTACATTCCATCCCGGTCCGTCACCTTATAGCTTTTATCTCTTGGTTTCAATGACTTGATCGCTGCGTCGGTCAGCATTGCGGCCTCCTGAATCCGGTAAAATAGGGAGGAAAACCACCAAAAAGTCCGTCAGCGATTTTTGAGCCATTTTCTTGAAAATTTTGTATTTATTTTCAATGGCATAAGCTCAAAAAAAGACCGTCAGCGGCTTCCATTCCGCTGACGGTACTTTCAAAAGGTCAATTGATCAAGCGCAGGCGATCCGTCGAAAAGTCCGTCACTCGCGACGCTTACCCCTCGATAGCCCGCGAAAGTCTATGACGGAAATTTCGTTTTATATCATTGACTTACATGATATTCTGGCGTATCGTAGAGTATGTTTGAGTGGCTCTGAATCATTCCCACTCGATCGTGCCCGGCGGCTTGCTGGTCACGTCATAGACCACGCGATTGATCCCGCGCACTTCGTTGATGATGCGGGTGGCGGCGCGGCCGAGGAATTCCATGTCGTAATGGTAGAAATCCGCCGTCATGCCGTCGACGGAGGTCACGGCGCGCAGGGCGCAGACGAATTCGTAGGTGCGGCCGTCGCCCATGACGCCGACGGTCTGGACTGGGAGCAGCACGGCGAAAGCCTGCCAGATCGCGTCGTAGAGACCGGCCTTGCGGATTTCGTCGAGATAGATGGCGTCTGCTTCGCGCAGGATCTCCAGCTTCTCGCGGGTGATGCCACCCGGGCAGCGGATCGCGAGGCCTGGGCCCGGGAAGGGGTGGCGGCCGATGAACGAGTCAGGCAGGCCGAGCTCCTTGCCGAGCACGCGCACTTCGTCCTTGAAGAGCTCGCGCAGCGGCTCGACGAGCTGCATGTTCATACGTTCGGGCAGGCCGCCGACATTGTGGTGCGACTTGATCGTCACCGACGGGCCGCCGGTGAAGGAAACGCTTTCGATCACGTCGGGATAAAGCGTACCCTGGCCGAGGAAATCGGCGCCGCCGAGCTTCTTGGCCTCTTCCTCGAAGGTCTCGATGAACAGGCGGCCGATGATCTTGCGCTTGGTCTCCGGGTCGGAAACGCCCTCGAGCTCGCCGATGAACTTGTCGGCTGCATCGACGTGGATCAGGTGCAGATTGTAGTGTTCGCGGAACATGGCGACGACATTGGCCGCCTCGTCCTTGCGCATCAGGCCGTGGTCGACGAGCACGCAGGTGAGCTTGTCGCCGATCGCCTCGTGGATCAGCAAAGCCGCAACCGAGCTGTCGACGCCGCCGGAAAGAGCGCAAAGCACGCGCTTGTCGCCGACCTGCTTGCGGATTTCTTCGACCGCCTTCTGGCGATAGGCCGACATCGACCAGTCGCCCTTGATGCCGGCGATGTTGTGAATGAAGTTGCCGATCAGCTTGGCGCCATCGGGCGTGTGCACAACTTCCGGGTGGAACTGCACGCCGTAATACTTGCGCTTCTCGTCGGCGATGAAGGCATAGGGTGCGTTCGGCGAGGTGGCGACGACCTTGAAGCCTTCGGGAAGAGCGGTGACGCGGTCGCCATGGCTCATCCAGACCTGGTGGCGCGAACCCCTGGACCAGAGGCCTTCGAACAACGCGCTGTCTTCGTCGACTTCGAGGAAGGCGCGGCCGAATTCGCGGTGATGGCCACTCTCGACCTTGCCGCCGAGCTGCATGCACATCGTCTGCTGGCCGTAGCAGATGCCGAAAACGGGAAGGCCGCTGTCGAAGATGATCTGCGGCGCGCGGGGCGATCCCTCATCGACCGTCGAGGCCGGGCTGCCGGACAGGATCACGGCCTTCGGCTTCAGGCTCTTGAAGCCTTCTTCGGCGGACTGGAAGGGAACGATCTCGCAGTAGACGCCCGCTTCGCGCACGCGGCGCGCGATCAGCTGGGTTACCTGGCTGCCGAAATCGACGATGAGAACGCTGTCGGGATGTGCTGTCTGGGTCATGGCGAGCCTTTAATGAAAAGCACCCGGTCTTGCAATGCGGGAAATCCGCCGCCGCGGGATTTTATTGCATCGATTGTCCCGCTTTCGCAGGGCCTGGAGGCGTTTCTTGGGCGTCGAAAGCGCTAGAACCAGAATACCCCATCTTCCAGCGCGGTGAACAGGCTGTCGGTGGCATCCGATAGCTTGCGGTCGATCACATGCAGATATTCGGTCCAGCCGGAGATGTGCTGCAGCTCCTCGACGCCGTCGGAAATCCCGCGCAGGCCGATCAGCGGCAGATTGTAGGCCTGGCAGGCGCGCAGGATGGCGAAGGTCTCCATGTCCACCATATCGGCATCGATGCCGGCATAGGCCGCGCCCGAGACGACGTTGCCACCGGTCGACAGGGTTGCTTCCGCGACACCGGGGATGCGGAGCGGCAGGTCGATCACGGCAGGCAGGTCGAGAAACGGCGTGCGCCCCTTCTCGAAACCGAGCGGCGACGCGTCCATGTCGCGATAGGAAACCGACGTCACCTGATAGACCGCCGTCTGCTCAAGCTTGGCGGAACCAGCCGAACCGAGAGAGACCACGAGCTGCGGCAGCTCGCCCTGGTGCTCGAGTGCCGAAAGCGTGCGCGTCAGCACCACGGCGGCCTCGACCGGGCCGACGCCCGTCATCAGCGGCTCGAAGCGCGAGCGCAGGAAGGGGCCGTACTCGGCCTCGGCTGCCATCACGAACAGGATGGATTTTCCCGCGACCGATTTCAGTTCGAACGTCATCCAGTAATGCCCTCTCTGCCGCGTATGATCATCATGGTGCTGGTCATCGAGGCGATCAGCTTGGCCGGGCCGTCGCTGATCGCGTAGCCGCGCCCGTCGGCGACGATGATATTGGTGCCGGGCTTGGTGATCTCGCCGCGAAACAGGAAGCGCTCGCCGCGCCCGGGCGAAAGCAGGTTCACCTTGAACTCGATCGTCAGCACCGAAGCGTCGGGGTCGATGACGCTGTAGGCGGCAAAGCCGCAGGCCGAATCCAGCACCGCCGAAATGATGCCGGCATGCAGGATGCCGTGCTGCTGTGTCAGCTTCACGTCGAACGGCAGCTCGATCTCCACCATCGCCCGCTCCACGCGGGTGAGTTCGGCGCCGATCGTGTGCAGCGCCGCCTGGCGCGAAAAGTTGGTCTGGATGCGATCGCGGAAATCGCCGCTATCGGTATTGGTCATCTGTCTGCCCTCGTGCGAGCCGGAAAGTGCCATGCGTCGCCGCGCCACACAAGCGCAATGGATCGCAGCCGGTACGATTGTGCACTCAACGGCGATGGCGGGACGTGCTAGAGCGGGCAGGCGAGTGCGGAGACGAGGAGGGACCGGCGTGCTGCAGGTGAGGCGTTACACGGCGGATGATTGCGACGACACGATCGCGATCTTTCTGGCGGCGATCCGCGAGGTGGCGTCCCGCGATTACAGCCCGGCCGAAATCGAAGCCTGGGCGAAAGTGGAGGATCGCGCAGCCTGGGCGGAGCGCCGCTCCAGCCGGCCAACCTTCGTCGCCGAACACGCGGGACGCGTGATCGGTTTTTCCGATCTGGAACCCGACGGCCATCTCGACATGATGTTCGTCCATCCCGCTAATCAAGGCATCGGCGTCGCCAGTCTGCTGCTCGAGACGGTCGAGGAGGAGGCGAGAAAACAGGGCATCGGCCGCATCTTCACCGAGGCAAGCCTCACCGCGCGGCCCTTCTTCGAGCGTCGCGGCTTCAGCGTCATCGCCCGCCAGAGCGTCGAGAAACGTGGCCAGCGCCTCACCAACTTCCGCATGGAGAAATTTCTCTAGAGCCGCTCCTGCCAGGCATGGCCGGGGTGCGCTTGTCCCAGCATGGCCCTCAACCAGTCGCGCTCGGAAGGAGCAAGCTTCGGCAGCGCATTGGCAAAGTCGATCTCGTCCTTGTCGCGCAGGTATTTGGCCTTGAACAACAGCACGCCCGCCGGCCTGAGATAGGGTATGCCGTCGGCGGTGGTCGCGATCATCTCGGCGCGGGGAAACGCAATCGAAGGATCGCGCTTGTAGACCCAGCGATCGGCCGTTCCCTCCTCGATCATCATGTCGACGCGCCAGCAGCCGGCGGCGCGATCATGGCACCATATCTGGGCGATCCCGGCGGGCGGCGTTGCATCAGACGGCAGGGGAGAGACCACGCCGCTCCCGACGGCGTAAAAATCCATGTCGCCGAGCGCCGCGCGAAACATCGCGACGTCGCCGCGCAGCACGGTGAACTCCAGGTCCTCGTGATCGCGTGTCTTCTCGCCGTGCCAGAGATCGAGCGCCCAGCCGCCAACCACGCACCATGGCTTCGCAATGCCGCTGAGCCGCAAGGCGAGTTCGGCAGGCTGCCAAGCGTCCCATGCGCCGTGATCGGGGATCGGTCGTGTCTCCATGCGGCCCGTGTTAGCGGGGAGCGGCATCAAGGGCAATCTCAGTTGAGATAGACGATCGAGGCGTTGAGCAGCGTCGCGAAGGAAACCCAGGCGAGGTATGGCAGGAAGAGCAGGGCCGCGATCCGGTCGGCATTCCAGCGGTTGAGGATGAAGGCGATGATCAACGCCAGGAGGGCGAGAATCACGACCAGCGCCACCGTCGGGACCTGCAGGCCGAAGAAAAACGGCGACCAGAGAAAATTCGCCACCATCTGTCCCGCCCAGATCAGCATCCCCACGGAGAGATGCCCGCGCATCCAGGTGCGCGCGCCGGCAAGCCCGATCAGCACGTAGAGAATGGTCCAGGCAGGACCGAACACCCAGTTCGGCGGATTGAAGGGCGGCTTGGCGAGCGATTGATACCATTCGCCCGGAAGATTGTTGACGCCGATCACAAGACCGCCGCCAAGCACGATCGCAACGAAGATGATGTAGGTCAGGGCTTTGCTCATGTGGGCGGAGATAGGGCGCGGCGTTCGCCTCGCCAGAGCCATATCGCATACGATTCAAATGATCGTGCAATGATCCCGATTGCCCGCCATGCGCTTCGGGATATGCTTGGCGAAGCAGGAAATTGGAGTGCTTCGAAATGGCCGGCATCGTGCAGTCCACACAGGCCTACGAAAGCTGGCTTCGCGGCCAACTCGGGGCCGATCTGGTCGAAGGCGACCTCCTGCGCAAGCACATGAAGATGCGATCAAGCAGCTTCTCCTTCCTGCGCGCCACCTATTGGCGCTTCTCGGAAACCATCCTCGATATCTGTCCTGACGCTGCCGCCGCGCCAAAGGTTCTGGCGATCGGAGATACGCATCTGGAAAACTTTGGCACCTGGCGCGATGTCGAGGGACGCCTCGTCTGGGGCGCCAATGATTTCGACGACGCTGCCGTCATGCCCTATGCGCTCGATCTCATCCGGCTGACGGCAAGCACGCTCCTGGCGGTCACTGAGGGCGGCCCGCCGGCGCAGACGATCGCGGCCTCGGTGCTGACGGGCTATCTGAGGGCGCTGCAGACGCCTGCGCCCGTCATTCTCGAGCGCGATCACAAATGGCTGCGCAAGGCGCTGACCCTTCCCGATAGCGAGCGCCGCGCCTTCTGGGATAAATTCGCGAGCCTGGCGCCGGGCGAAAAGCCGGCGCCGTCAGCCTATGCCGGAGCGCTCGACGCGTCCTTGCCGCCGGGCCATGCCGCTTACGTTCCGAAGCCGCGCACGGCGGGCACCGGCAGCCTCGGGCGTCCGCGCTTCATCGCGTACACGGATTGGCGGGGCGGGCCGGTGTTGCGCGAGGCCAAGGCCATGCTGCAATCGGCATGGTCTCTCGCCCACGCACCCGATGATCGCGCCATCCACGCCGTCGAGATCGCGACAGGTCACATGCGCTCTCCCGATCCGCACTACCGGCTGATCGGCTCGGTTCTGGTGCGGCGGCTGTCGCCGAGCAGCACCAAGATCGAGATAGACGGCAATTCCGATCTGTTGCTGTCGCCGGATATGCTGGATCTGATGGGCTTCGAGATCGGCAACTGCCACGCCAACGATCCCTCGGCAGCCGATGCGATCCTGCGCGACCTCAAGGCGCGCAAGCCGGGCTGGCTGATGGAAGACGCGAAGGCTGCGGCAGCACAGATCGGCGCCGAGCAGAAAACATGGTCACACGCGTCGTGAGGGCGCGATCCTGACGATGTGCTGGTCCCAGGCCACGCTGCTGCGCTTACCAAGGAAATCGCCGTCATAGGAGGAAACGGCAAAGCCGGTGCTCGCGGGCGCGATGCCGGCCGCCTCGGGCACGATTTCCTCGCGCAGTACCCGGCCGCTTATGGCATCGATCGTCACCGAAGCCCCGCCCTTTGGAGACGTCACGCCCACCAGCCCGTCCTTGCGGTTGACGGCGATGGCGCCGACATAGTTGGCGAGCCGGCGCGTGGTCTCCTCAGGCAGATCGACGAAGCGCAGGTCCTCGCCCTTGGCGAAGGAGCCGACCAGCGGCGGCAGATCGTTGCGGCGGCCTTCATACTGGCAGGCGAACCAGATGCGGCCGCTGTCGTCGACATCGACATGGCGCGTCGAGACCTGCGCCCACTCGGCGGGCAGCGTATGCTTCTCGATCAGGGCGCCGGTTGCGGCGTCCACGAGCGTCAACGACGGCTGCATGTTGCCGAGGTTGAGTTTGGTGCGGCCGAAATCCGGATGCGTCTCGATCCCGCCATTGGCAATGATGAGCATGTGCCCGTCGTCGCTGACGGTCATGTCGTGCGGGCCGACGCCATAGGTCTCGAATTCGCCGATCCGCTCGAAGCGATGGGTGGCGTCGTAGAGCCCGACCATGCCGCGATTGCCGTCGAAATCGTTCTCGCTGGCGTAAAGGATGCGCCCATCGGGCGAAAACGCGCCGTGGCCGTAGAAATGCCGGTTCTCGGCGGCGGTGATCACGATCGGCTTGGTTTTTCCGTGTGGGTCGAAGATCATCGCATAAGTGCCGGGCCGCCGCGCGAAGGCGACGGTCTTGCCCGTGGCGGCGCTGAAGGCCATGCCGTGCGAGCGCGCCGGCAGCGCCACCTGGTCGATGATCTCGCCGCGCTCGGAAACGGTCGCCACCGCGAAGGACCCATTGGCCTGCCGCAGCCCCGAGGCATAGACGGCGTCTGCGCGCTCCAGCGCCATCAGCGCGCGCGGCTGCAAGGCCGCAAGGAAGGTCAGCCCGGCCGCCTTGACGAAGCTGCGCCGGTCGATCGCGGCACTCCTGATCATCGACTCAATCGCCGTCGGAGAAGGAGAAGCCGGCCGAAAGGCCGATCGCGGCGCCGTAATTGTCGCTGATCATGGTCACGAGGTCGCGCGTATCGACCAGCAGCTGATCGAGCTTTGCCTTTTCGGCGTCGCTGGTGGCGACTTCGATATCGGGGTTGAGCTTCGGCACTGTCTCAAGCAGCGACTTCAATTTGGCGTCGATCGCGTCAGCAATCGGCTTCTTGTCCGCAGGCAAGAGGTCGGCCATTTCGGCCTTCTGCCAGAGGTTGCGCAGCCCCTCCAGATTGGAGGTCATCGACTTCCAGGTGTTTTTGGAGCGCCAGTAGATCGCCATCTTCGGGCGCGGTGTCGTGTCCTTGCCCTTGTAGAATTGCTCGAGGCGCTGGTCGCGGACATTCTCGGCGCCGTGCACGAGAGTGCCAAGAAGCGCGGTCACCGCTTCCTTGTTGTCCATGAAATCGGCACTCTGCGGACCCGGATGCTTCCAGCTCGCCTGGATGCCATCAGGCTTTTCCCAGGCGGCGACCACTTCGGCCGCCTCGCGCTGGATGTTGCCGGCCACGGCCGCGCCATAGAGGCAGCGGAAACCGCTCTTCTGGTTGGTGAGGTCTTCCGATCCCGTGCCGTAGAGCACGTATTCAAGCGCCGTCAGACCCTGCAGGGCAACGCTCTTGGAGGCGATCGCGTCGACCGTCGTATCCTTGGGATCGGCCTTGGCGATCAGCGTCTGCACCTGCCTCAGGCCCACGCCCTTGCGATCCGGATAGAACAGGATGTGCTCGAAGAGATTGTCCTGGATGACGGGGCCGACCTGCACCATTTCGATCGCCGACCAGTAGCGGATAATATCGTCGAAGGCCGATTTCGCCTTGTCGAGGCTGGCGGGCGTGCCCTTGTCGCAGAGATCCTTCATCGCCGTGGTCAGCCGCGCCGCGGACTGCTGGGCATTGCGGTATCCCGGGCGGATCACCTCGTCGACCGCGCGCTGCATCACGGCAGGCACGGCATCCTCGTTCAATCCGGCCGGTGCGGCAGCCTGCCCCGCCTGCGGAGCGGCCGTCTGCGCCACGGCATTGGAGGCAAGGGCAAGCGAGAGAACCAGAGGGTACCAAAGGCGCATCAAAGAGACTCCAAAAACGTAATCAGTGCCTGCCTGTTATCCGCAGGCAGGGAGGCAAATGCGTCGCGCGACTTTTGTGCTTCGCCGCCGTGCCAGAGAATGGCCTCGGTGAGGTTTCTGGCCCGGCCGTCATGAAGGAAAAAGCTATGTCCGCTGACAGTCTTGGTGAGACCTATACCCCATAGCGGCGGCGTGCGCCATTCACGTCCGCTTGCAAGTCCAACCTGTTGTCCGTCCGCCAGCCCGTCGCCCATGTCGTGCAGCAGGAAGTCGGAATAGGGCCAGATCAGCTGGAAGGACTGCGCCTTGTCGAGGCTGTCGCGCCGCGTCACATACTTCGGAACATGGCAGGCCGTGCAGCCGCTTTCGTAGAAAGCCTGCTTGCCCTTCAGCGTCTCCGGAAAGCTCGCCTTGCGCCGCGCCGGCACGGCCAGATTGGCGGAATAGAAGGTCACGAGGTCGAGGATCGGCCCCGGTGCTTCCTCGTTCCCAAGCCGCTTCTGTACGCCCGTTGGCATCGCCTTGCACTTGGCCTGCGCCTGCGTGCAATCGCCATGCGGGTCGGGCTGGTCAGGGGTGGAGATGCCGATGTCGTTCAGGAACGCATCGGCGCTCTGGTCGCGCACGCTTGCGTTCTGCGCCTTCCAGCCGAAGCGCCCGAGCGCGGGTTTTCCGGTGCGGTGATCGCGCACGATCGCCGCCTTGCCGTGGATGCCATCGCCGTCCTTGTCGTCCGGGTCGGCATGCGCGAGGATATCGGCCTCGGGAATGGCCTCGATCAAGCCCAGCCCGATCATCGCCGGCGCCACGCGCGGCGAGATCGTCGTTGACGGGTCGAGCGGCCCGTATCCGAGATTATCGATTGCGTAGAGCGGCCGCCGCAGGGACACGGTCTCGCCACCGGCAAGCGTCACCGGCTCTTCGGTGTAGCTGACCGCCATCTTCCCCTCGGCGGGAAGGCCGGGTACCGCGCGGTCCTGCAGCTGGTGGCCGTAGACGGGATCGGGGAAGTTGATGGTCTCTGCATTGGCGACGGCGCGCTCCTCGTCGGGCGTCTTGGCCGTCCGCGCCAGTCTGAGAAACATCGAGCTGGTGCTGGCGTCGGGCTCCGGCTTGCCGCGTCCGTCATTGAGATGGCAGTTCATGCAGGAGCGCGCGTTGAACAGCGGCCCCAGCCCGTCGGAGGCCTGCGTCGAGGAAGGGGCGGAAACCCAGAGTTTCTTGAAGAGCGCATTGCCGAGCTTGAACGGCTGCTCCTCCTCGAAAGGAATGGTCGCGGAGATATGCGAGAAGGAATTGCGCGTCACCGGATCGATCGACGTCGCGCCACCCGCCTGCATGGCCTCGTATTGCTCGGCCTTGGAGAAGTCGGTGGTCGGTCGCGTCACATCGGCGACGCGCTTGGCGTCAGCTTCGGTGAGATCGGTGCGCTTGGTGGGAAGGTCGAAATTATCCGCAAGGGCGGCGGAAAGGCCGGCGATCGTGGCGCATATGGTTGCGCTGAAGAGAAGACGACGGGCCGGGAAAGGCGACATTTCGGAGTTCGGGCCGCCTCGACAGCGAAGCGGCCCGCCTTTTCACTTATTTGAAGACGGCAGTAGGATTATCCAAGCTGTCGGAACCTTCAAGCTTGACCGTGCCGAGATCGAGGGCTGCGATCACGCGCTGCACCGATTTCGTCTGGTCGACGAGGCCGTCGATGGCAGCCTGGACAACGGCGTTGCCCTTCTTGTTGCCCTCGGCGATCATCTGGTCGTACTTCTCGACGTTCTGGCCGCGCTTGGCCATGATCGCCATCGCCTTCAGCGTCGCGTCGAGCTTGCCCTGCATTTCCTTGTCGAGCTTCTTGTCCTTGGCGGCGACGAGATCGTGCAGCGACGGACCCTTCATCTTCGTACCGTCGACGCGGGTGTAGTTGCCCGTATAGGCGGCAGCGATGCCGACAGCGTCGTTGAGGTGCGAGTTGTAGGTGTTGTCGGAGAAGCAATCATGCTCTTCTTCCGGATCGTGCAGGATGAGGCCGAGCTTCATGCGCTCACCGGCGAGTTCGCCGTAGGAGAGCGAGCCCATGCCGGTCAGGATGGCGACGAGGCCGGCCTTCGGATCGGCTTCCACATGCTTGGTCGCTTCGCCATCCGGCTTCCAGTTGTCGGTCATTTCCTGCAGGTCGGAGACCAGAAGCGTCGATGCCGACTTCAGATATTCGGCCCGGCGGTCGCAATTGCCGTGCGTGCAATTCTTCAGGTCGTAATCGGTGGCAGGGCGGTTGCCGGCGCCTGGGCCGGTGCCGTTCAGGTCCTGGCCCCAGAGCAGGAATTCGATGGCGTGATAGCCGGTCGCCACATTGGCTTCCACGCCGCCGGCTTCCGCCAGCGTACCGGAGAGGAATTCGGGCGTCAGCTTCGAAGCGTCGACATCCTTGCCGTCGATCTTGATCGTCTTGTTGGCGATCACGTTGGCGACGTAAAGCGAGTTCTCGTCGCTCTCGGTGCCGTAGGAGGCGTCGACATAGTCGATCAGGCCTTCGTCGAGCGGCCAGGCGTTGACCTTGCCTTCCCAGTCATCGACGATCGGGTTGCCGAAGCGATAGACTTCCGTCTGCTGGTAGGGAACGCGGGCCTTGATCCAGGCGGCGCGCGCAGCTTCCAGCGTCTTGTCCGTCGGCTCCTTCAAGAAGGCGTCGATCGCCGCGTCCAGCGCCTTCGCCGTGGTCAGCGCGTCTTCATACTTCGCGTGGCCGACTTCGGTGTAATATTTCACAACGGCAGCAGCATCCGGGGCCGCGTAAGCGGGGATGGCGGACAGAGCGGTTGGGGCCACCGCCAGCGCCAGGGCTGCGCAGAAATTTTTGTTGAGTTTCATGGGATCCTCTCCTGTGACGGGCGAGCTTTATAAGGCCCGACGAAAATGTCTTCGCGCAAAAGCAAACTGGTGTCAAACACTCTAGTTTGGAATGGTTTTAAGGAAACGAATTCCGCTGAAAGGCCATGAAATCGAAATCGAATTGCTTGGAAAATGGGCGATATATGAGTAATCACTGTGCAATTGCATAAACATTGTCCGGATTGATCGCGTATGCGCCGACATCTCAAGCATTTCACCCATCGCCATGAGCCGAAGGGTACCGTTCATCTCCATCTGAAATCCGGCATCGGCGCCATGATCGGCATGGCCTCGGTCGGTGCGCTCACCGTTTTCACCGGTATTCCGCTGCTGATCGCGCCCTTCGGCGCCACGGCGGTGCTGATCTTCGGCCAGCCGAAGAGCCCGCTCGCGCAGCCGGCCAATGTCATCGGCGGCTACCTTCTGGCGGCGCTGATCGGCGGCCTGGCGGTCTTCCTGTTTCCGGGTCTCTGGTGGGTCGGCGCGATTGCCGTCGGGTTGACGATTGCCGGCATGCTGATGCTGCGCGTCACCCATCCGCCGGCCGGCGCCGTGCCGCTGGTGGCGTTCGGCTCGCATATGGGCGGACCGATGCTGTTTCTGATCGTCGGTTTCGGCAGTGCGCTGCTGATCGCGATCGCCGTGCTGCATCACTTCATCCCGCCGCGGCATCAATATCCGCTGCGGGCCCCGCACTGATCCAGGCTCCTCTGGAGCCCTCCATCAGCTCTTGCGCTTCATCCGGCAGAAGAAGAACCCGTCCGTGTCTGTCGACGCGGGCGTCAGCGTGATGGTCTGTCCATCCGACGAGCGCGGATGCGGGCTATCCTTGCCGAACAGCTGATCCCAGCCCTCAAGCGCGCCCGAAATCTCGAACGCGGGATTGGCGGCGGTAAACGCGCGCACCTGCTGCTCGTTTTCCTGCGGCAGCACCGAGCAGGTCACGTAGATCAACTCGCCGCCGGGGCGCACATAGGCGCTCGCTTGGCTCAGCGCGTCCTGCTGCTGCGCGGTGCGCTCGTCGAGGTTCTTGGGCGTCAGGCGCCATTTCGTATCCGGGCGTCGGCGCCATGTGCCGGTTCCGGTGCAGGGCGCGTCGACCAGCACCTTGTCGCAACGATCCTCAAGGTTCTTCAGCGCCTTCGGATTGTCGTGCACCTGAACGTTCCGGGTGCCTGCGCGCTTCAGCCGCTCGATGATCGGCGCCAGCCGCTTGCGGTCGGCGTCATAGGCGTGAACCTGGCCCTTGTTGTGCATCGCGGCCGACATGGCGAGCGTCTTGCCGCCGCCGCCGGCGCAATAGTCGAGCACCTGCTCGCCGTCCTGCGGCAGCACGAGATCGGCGACGATCTGCGATCCCTCGTCCTGAACCTCGAACCAGCCTTTTTGGAACGAAAGCTCCGCTGTCACGTTGGGAAGACGGGAGGCTCCTTCGCCCGCGGCAATCCGGATGCCGTAACGCGCGATGCTGGCCTCCTGCGCGCCTGATCTTTCGAGCGCCTTGACGGCCTTTTCGCGGGTGGCCTTCAGGATGTTCGCACGCAGATCGAGCGTCGGCCGCTCGGCGAGCGCCTGTGCTTCTCTCAGCCAGGTGTCGCCGAAGGATTTTTCGAAGGTGGGCTGTATCCATTCCGGGATATCGCCCTGGATATGGGAAGGAGCATCCTTGAGATCACGGGAGTGAAAGGCCGAAAGCGCTGGCTCGGAAAGGGCTGCCGGCGCGAACTTGTCATCTGCAAGCTCGGCGGCAAGCGTCTCGGGCGTAAAGCCCCACTGGCGGAACATGACGGCATGGGCAATCGCCGATGCGCTGTCGTCATCCATCAGCCAGGCGTGCGAGAGGCGCATGCGAAGCGCGTCGTAGACGATGTTGCCGATTGCAGCGCGGTCGCCGGAGCCGGCGAAGCGATGCGCGAGCCCCCAATCCTTGAGGGCATCGGCGACAGGCCGTCTGCGGGCATCGATGTCTTCAAGAACCGAAATCGCCCCTTCGAGCCTACCGCCCAATCGCATTCACAACGCTCCTATTGCCTGGATCAATGCCGGACCCTTCAAGGACCGGCGGCTTGTGAACGATCCGCAGGAAGCGCGACAGACGCAGCGGATGGTACACAAGTCTCAACCGCGTGGTATCCGCGATTGGCGGCAAGAGCAAGCGGTGCCTTATATCAGGCGTTAGCCGATGACTTCGTAGCAGACCTTGGCGGTGCCGGTGCTGACCATGCCGATGTTGCTGGCGGCTGCACGGGAAAGATCGAGAACGCGGCCGCGGATGAAAGGACCACGATCGTTGATGCGGACGACGACGCTGCGGCCGTTGTTGCGGTTGGTGACCTTGACCTTGGTGCCGAAGGCGAGCGAGCGGTGCGCGGCAGTATTGATGGTCGGGTTCATGCGTTCGCCGGAAGCGGTTTTGGAGTGAAGTGCGTACCACGACGCGCCACCGCAACCATTTGCAGCAAAACCTTCCATCGGAAGGATCGTAGAACAGGCTGCTATAGTTGTGACGGCGATAATAGAACGACAAATTTTCTTCAAAACGGGGTGTCCCTCAACTGTTAAACCTACGCCTTGTGGGCGGCGGGGGCTTAAACCGGTCGAAAAGTGGCAGAAAAGTGCCCCGAGTGATCACGGAATGTTACATATTGAAATATATGTGATGAGCCGGCAAAATGATTCGAACCGTCGTCAAGCGGTTTCGAATGAAAAAAGCGCAATTGAATCAAGTAAAATTAGAACTTTTTTTGCCGAAAGCCCTTCACGACTCCCGCGATCACAAAAATCACGAAAATAATTTTGCGCGGGCGTCATAATTCCCGCCCCATTTGGGCAATTTCCAAGGCTTACGCCCAAATTTTGCGCCAAATTTTAACGAAATATGCCTGGAGTAGGAATTTCCTACCAATTCATATGGTGCGATATGGCGATATCAGCGGCGTTTAAGTCAGCCGCGCCAGCGCTCGTTTTGCAACAACTGCGCGAGTGATTGCGGGTAGGTGGGGAAGGCGAAGGTGAAGCCGGCGGCCTTCAGCTTGGCGTTCGAAACGCGCTTGTTCTCGCCATAAAAGGAGCGCGCCATCGGCGTCAGTTCGGCGGTCTCGAAGGCCTGTTCCGGCGGCGGCTCGACGCCCATGAGGCGGGCGGCTTCTACTATGACATCCTGCGGCGGGCCGGGGCGGTCGTCAGTGACATTATAGATGCCACCAAGTTTGCGATCCGAGAGGAACCGCGCGCTGGTGCCGATATCCTCGACGCGGATGCGGTTGAACACCTGATCCTTCTTGATCAGCCTTCTCGCCGTGCCGCGCGCCAGATTGACGAAGGCATTGCGGCCCGGCCCGTAGATGCCCGATAGGCGCAGCACCGCCGCGGGAATGCCGATCCGCTCGCCGATCGCAATCCACGCCACCTCCGCCTCCAAGCGCTCCTTGGAGCGTCCCGAAACCGGAACGCACGGCGTCTCCTCGCTCACCCAATTGCCCTTGTGGTCGCCGTAGACGCCGACCGTCGAGAGATAGCCAATCCAGGAGAGTTCGGGCATGAGCGTTTCGATGCGCTCGCCCGCAAGCTTCAGCAGCGGATCGCCCGCCTCGCGCGGCGCGATCGATTGCACCAGATGCGTGGCCGAGTTGATGGCACCGAGCAGGGCATCATCGAGCGTCTCGCCATCGAAGACGAAGGCCTCGATACCCTCGGCTCTCAGCGCGGCTGCCTTCTCTTCCGAGCGCGTCGTGCCGGAAACGCGAAAACCCTCGGCCATGAACGCCTTGGCAATGGCCGTGCCGGAGAAGCCGCAACCGAAAATCACAAGATGCATCACGCCGCTCCCGCCAGTCTCCATTCGTTCAGCACATCGCTGTCCGACTCATCCTGAGGCCTTTGTGCCGCAAAGCGCTGGAATTCGCCAGCCTCCATCAGCCGCGAGAGCGCCCATATCGCCATGGCCCGCACGACAGGCGAGGCATCGGCGGACAGCGAAAGACAGGCATCGAGGAACTGGCGGTCGCCGGAGTTGCCGGCCGCGATCAGCACATTGCGCACGAAACGGTCGCGGCCGATGCGCTTGACCGGGGAGCCGCTGAAGAAGCTGCGGAAACTGGGATCGTCGAGCGCAAGTAGCGCGGAAATATCCGGCTCCTGCAGATCCTCGCGCGCCTTCAGCTTGATTTCGGAAGCAGCACTTGCGAACTTGTTCCACGGACAGGCGGCGAGACAGTCGTCGCAGCCATAGATGCGGTTGCCGATCAGCGGCCGGATGGCGGGATCGATCGGCCCCTTGTGCTCGATCGTCAGATAGGAAATGCAGCGCCGCGCGTCGATCTGGTAGGGATCAGGAAAGGCTGCCGTCGGGCAGGCGTCGAGACAGGCCCGGCACGAGCCGCAATGATCGATCTCGGGCGCGTCGATCAAGAGGTCGGCCGTGGTGAACATCGAGCCGAGAAATAGCCAGGAGCCATGCGCGCGGCTGACGAGATTGGTGTGCTTGCCCTGCCAGCCGAGCCCGGCCGCGGCCGCCAGCGGCTTTTCCATGACGGGGGCGGTATCGACGAACACCTTCACGTCTTCGCCGGCGCGCGCGGCGAACCGCGTGGCGATCTCCTTCAACCGGCCCTTGATGATGTCGTGATAATCGCGGTTGCGCGCATAGACCGAGATCGCCGCCTTGTCCGGTTTTTCAAGAATGCCGCGCGGGTCTTCCTCGGGCCCGTAATTCATCGCGAAGACGACGACCGATTTCACGTCGCTCCACAGCGTGCGTGGATCGCCGCGCCGCTCGCGCGTCTCGGCCATCCACTCCATCGTCCCGTGCCTGCCGGCATCGATGAACTGGCCGAGGCGTTCCTTCGCTTCGGGAATGCTGTCCGGCCGTGTGATCCGACAGAGGTCGAAGCCGAGCGCCTGCGCTTCCGCCTTGACGAAGGCGGTCAGCGTCTGCAGGCGTTTGTCTTCCTTGGTCAGTGCGGATCGTTCGGGCATGAGAGGCCCCGTCAGAAATCCAGGTCGGCGTAGTGCGAAACGGGGGTCAGGCCGCGCACGCGCTCGGTGAGCAGCGGGCGGAAGGACGGGCGCGACTTGATGCGCTGGTACCATTCCTTGACGAGCGGCGATTCCGTCCAGTCGATCTCGCCGAGATAGTCGAGAATGGAGACGGAAGATGCGGCCGCCAGATCGGCATAGCTCATCCGGTCGCCGGCCAGCCACTGGCGCGAGCCGGAGAGCCAGGTCAGATACTTCATGTGCTGGCGAATATTGGCGCGCGCCGTGCGCAGGATCTTCGAATCCGGTGCGCCGCCGCCCTGGTCCGCCGTCATCTGCAGCTTGTAGACGCGCTCGCGGGCGAGCGGCCGGGTGACGTCGGTTTCCATCTTGACCATGAACCACTCCGTCAGCCGCCGGATCTCGGCGCGCTGGAAGGGGTCCTCGGCGAGCAGTCGGCGGTCGCGCTTCAGCACGCCGTGGGTCTCGTCGAGATATTCGGAGATCACGGTGGCCCCACAGAGCGCGCGCATGCTGTCGTCGACATAGACGGGCAGGGTGCCGGCCGGGTTGAGCGCCAGGAAATCCCGGCGCTTCTCCCAGGTCTGCTCTTCGATCAGGTCTGCCTGATAGCCGTACTCCGTCAGGATCAACCGGACGAAGCGTGATGCGGATGACATGGGGTGATGATAGAGCGTGGGCATCGAGACTCGGATTTTTGGATGGCTGGGGGTGCACGTCGCATGGACGCGATGATTATAGCGCCCTAGTCATGACTCATTCGTTGAAGCTATAGAAGTTTGGCCCCTCCAACACAAGCGAGTCGGGCCGCCCGAAACCCTGACGAAGGAAATCGACCTCGCCCAAAAATCGCCGACAACCGATCAGAGGTTCTCGTCGCATCCTCGTCTGGTGAAAATTGGTGTCGTTCCCCCAGCGACACAGCACAATTCCCGTCTGACCGAACCCCGAAACGGAGACAATTGATGGATTACATAAACGCGATAATCCTAGGCATAGTCGAAGGCATTACCGAGTTTCTACCGATTTCAAGCACCGGCCACCTCATCATTGCGGAGCAATGGCTCGGCCACCGGTCTGATCTTTTCAACATCGTCATTCAGGCGGGCGCCATCCTCGCCGTCACCATCATCTACTGGCGCCGTATCATGACGCTTCTGCTTGGCTGGCAGGATCCCGAGAACCGCTCCTATCTCTTCAAGCTCATCCTTGCCTTCCTGATCACCGCCGTCCTCGGCCTGATCGTCAAGAAGCTCGGCTTCGAGCTCCCGAGCACCGCCACCCCGATCGCCTGGGCGCTGATCATCGGCGGTATCTGGATGATGGTTGCAGAATGGCTGGCCGCCCGCCGTCCGCCGCACAAGGAGATCACCTGGTTGGTCGCCATCCTTGTCGGTATCGCGCAGGTCGTTGCCGGCGTGTTTCCGGGCACCTCGCGGTCGGCGTCGACGATCTTCGTCGCCATGCTCGCCGGCACCGGCAACCGCGCGGCCGCCACGGAATTCGCGTTCCTGGTCGGTATCCCGACGATGTATGCGGCAAGCGCCTATGAATTGCTGAAGACGTTCAAGGATGGTGGCGCGGCCAATGAAGACTGGACCGCTCTCGGCATCGCCTTCGTCGTGTCGACGATCGTTGCCTTCGTCGCCGTCAAGTGGCTGCTCTCCTATATCCAGAGCAACAAGTTCACGGCCTTCGCGATCTACCGCATCATTCTCGGCGCCATCCTTCTGGGCATGGCATCGGTCGGTATGATCGCCTGATCGGGAAGCAAACTCCCCAACCAAAAAAAGAAACCGGCGTCTTGGGGCGCCGGTTTTTCTTTTACCTGAGAGCTGCGGTTTCGCAGGGATCGACGCCGTAGGCCGGCGAGCATTCGCCCTTCACGGCAGCGACCGAACCGGGCGCCACGAAAGAACCAGCCAGAATCACCAGCGCCGCGGAAGCAAAAAGCAGCGCAATTGACCTACCCATCGAAGTAACCTTTCAAGTCGTTTGAGCGCGCCTGTTTGAGGCGCTGAGTCCAAGCACAGACGCGCGGGGTGTGTAGTCAGAGGAATGGGAAATAGCAATAAATGTTCCTGCTAAATTTCCTGTTAATTCCGCTAAACTTTTCATGCGACTTTTATGCAACGCCCGGCGGTGCACAACCCCGCGAAAGCCGGGCATTCAGCCTGTTTTTTAACCCCTGCCTCAAAACGCGCAACGCCGCCCGCGGGGTCCGCGAGCGGCGTTGTCGTTAAGAAAATCGGCGTGGATCAGGCGGCCTTGCCGCTATTCGTATACTGGCCCTGCGGGCGGAACTGCACGAGGTAGCTGTCGATGACGGAGCTTACCATCGTCGGCGCAATGCCGAGGTCCCGCAGCGTCCGTCCCTCGGTCTCCGCTTCCTTGGAAACCACGTTGTCCTTCTTCAGGAGCTTTACCTGGTCGGCGGTGATCGGCGGGGCGATCAGCGGGATCATGGAGGCGACGCTGCCGATCAGCGAGGCAACGCCGAAGGGAAGCGAGACCAGCGGGTTGGTGCGCGCCGTCGACTTCAGCACCGCTTCGAGACACTGGCGGAAGGTCAGCACTTCGGGGCCGCCGAGTTCATAGATCTTGCCGCCGGCAACCTTGCCTTCGACAGCCTTGGCCACAGCCTCGGCGACATCCATGACATAGACCGGCTGCAGCTTCGTCTTGCCGCCACCGATCAGCGGCAGAAACGGCGCCGAGCGCGCCATGCCGGCGAACTTGTTGAAGAAGCCGTCTTCCGGACCGAACACGATCGACGGACGGTAGATGATGGCATCAGGCGCGACCGAGTGGATCGCGGCTTCGGCGCGGCCCTTGGTGCGGGCGTAGGAGGAATCGGAGTTGGCGTTGGCGCCGATCGCCGAGATGTGGACGAGCTTGGCGCCGGCGCCGCGCGCGGCTTCCGCCACGGCGCGACCGCCGAATTCCTGGACGGCCTCAAACGAGTTGCGGCCGCTTTCAAACAGGATGCCGACGCAGTTGACGACGTAGGACGCACCTTCGACGGCACGGTCGACCGACTGGCGGTAACGCAGGTTGGCTTGAACGAAGGAGATCTGGCCGACATTGCCGAGCGGCTGCAGGAAGCCGGCGAGATCCGGGCGGCGCACGGCAACCCGGATGCGGTAGCCGCGCTTGGCCAGCGCGCGTACGACGTGCCTGCCAACGAAGCCGGAGCCTCCGAACACGGTGACGAGTGGTGGCAGGTTGGCAAGGGTCATGGCAGGTTCCTCGGAAGGCTGATGTGATTGGCGGGTGATCTCGTCTTAGCCCAATCGGGGTGCGACGAAAAGACCTATCGCACCACGCTTGCGACGACTTTGATCTGCCTCAAACGCCTTCGACGACAACCATTTCCGCGTCGGCCACTTCCTGGCGGATCTTGGCGGCGATCTGGTATTCCGGCGAGTTGTAGCAATCCACCGCGTGCTGCATCGAGGGGAACTCGATGACGACATTGCGCGCCCGCGCCTTGCCCTCGAGCTCGGTCAGTGCACCACCGCGGGCGAGGAAATTGGCGCCGTATTTCTCGAAGGCCGGCTTGGCGGCGGCGACATAATCCTTGTAGCGCTCGGCATCGCGCACATCCACGCGAGCGATCCAGTATCCCTTGGCCATGGTGTCTCCTCCTGGGTTATGTCGTAAAAATCAGCGGTTCGCCGGCCAGAGCGCAAGCACCATCTCGTCGAGAATGGCCTTGGCCGCCTGCTCAGGTTCCGGCGCCTTGACGATAGGGCGGCCGACGACGAGGTGCGTCGAGCCGGCACGCAGTGCGTCATAGGGCGTCATCACCCGCTTCTGGTCGCCGCGCTCGCTGCCGCTCGGGCGAATGCCGGGGGTAACGATCGCCATGTCGGGGCCGACGACCTCGCGCACAACAGACGATTCCTCGGCCGAGCAGACGATGCCGCCCATACCGGCTTCGCGCGCCTGTTCGGCGCGGCGCAGCACCAGCGAACGCGGATCGCCGCTATAGCCGGCCTCGGTGAGGTCGGCTTCGTCCATCGAGGTCAGCACGGTGACGCCGAGCAGGCAGAGGCCCGAGCCCTTGGCGGCCTCGACGGCGGCGCGCATCGCCTTCGGATAGGCGTGCAGCGTCAGCATCGACATGCCCATCTTGGCGATGTTTTCGACGCCCGAGGCGACCGTGTTGTCGATGTCGAGCAGCTTCATGTCGAGGAAGACTTTCTTGCCGTCCTTGGCAAGGTCGCGGGCGAATTCCAGGCCGCCGGCAAACACCAGCTGGTAGCCGATCTTGTAGAAGGAGACGGTGTCGCCGAGCGTCGCGACCATCTTCTCGGCTTCACCGAGTGTTGGAACATCCAGTCCGACGATCAACCGTTCGCGCGCGTCCATCTCACATCCATCCGTGCCAGTCTTCGATAGGCGTCCAGTCGCATGATAGGCGCCGATCCGCAAGACGGAAACAATAGAGATTGCCGCCGCCACCGGGCTGGTCGCGGTCCCGCCCGATCGGCCGGCCCTCAAGGTGACATTTCAGAAGCGTGCCCACGCCGCCATGGCCGACGAATGCGATCGGCAGGCTGTTATCATGCGTGGCGAGAATGCGCTCGACGTTAGCGACGATCCGCCGCTGCGCATCGATCGCTCGCTCCCATCCGTTGAAGCTCTGCTCGGGATTGGCGAAGAACCAGTCCGCCGCCTTCTCGAATTCTGATGGAGGCAGGAAGCCGGTCGCGGAGCGGTCGTTCTCGTGCATGTCCTCGACGATCTCGACGGAAACGCCCGAGGGCGCGGCCAGGATCGCGGCGGTCTCGATCGCCTTGGTCTCGTCGCTGCTGACGATACGTCGCAATTGCGACGCCCAGGGATTGTCCGCCGCCAGCCGCGCGCGTGCGGCGCCGACATCCGACAAGCCCCATTTGGGCACCGGAACGGCGGCGTCGATCTTCACTTGCGGGTGGGTGATATAGAGACCGAACACGTCAGCCTCGGCGGTAGATCCAGAGCTGCGCCGGCGGAATGTTGCGGACGATGAAGTCGAAGTGCTGGATGTGGTAGCGCTCGGGCCGGGCGATGATCGGCGAAACCGGGCCGTAGGAAATCTGCACGAAGGGGCGACCTGCCGGCAGGCGGTCCAGCACGCTTTCCAGCATGGCGATGCGCGCCTGCATCGGGAAGTTCAAAAGCGGCACGGCGGAAACGACGCTGTCGAATTTCTGCCCATCCATGTGGGCCAGCGTCTTGTCGAGATTGAAGGCGTCGCCATTGATGACGTTCACGCCGGGATAGAGCCGCACCAGATGTTCGTAGAAGTCGGTCGAATATTCGATGGCGACTAGGTTTTCAGGCTTTACGCCACGCTGCAGGATGGCCTTGGTGATGGCGCCCGTGCCGGGGCCGAGCTCAAGAACCGGAAGGCCGGAGTTCGGGTTGATGACGCTTGCCATCTTGCGCGCCGTGATCGACGACGTCGGCACGATCGAGCCGACGGTCTTCGGCCCCTGCATCATCCCCTTGAAAAACCGGATCTCCTCGTCGAATTTCTTGCCCAGCCGTTCCTTGAGGCGCAAGCCACCCATGCCGTTCTCCTTCGTGCAGCACATGCTGCATGCTTATGTGCAGGCAATACGGCGCTAAAACAAGGCCAAGCGTCGCAATTGACAAAGTTTGAACGGCAAATGCGACGCGCTACACGCGCATCGGCATCAGCACGTAAAGGGCATCGTCGCCGGCCGTGTCGCGAATGAGCGTCGGAGAACCGGCATCGGCCAGCAGGAAGATGGCCTGGTCGCCGGAGAGCTGCGCGGTGATATCGAGCAGGTACTTGGCGTTGAAGCCGATTTCCATGGCGTCGGTGTCGTAGCCGACGGCCACTTCTTCCGTGGCGCTGCCCGAATCCGGGTTGTTGACGGTGAGCAGCAGCTGTCCGTCCGAAAGCGCCAGCTTCACGGCGCGGCCGCGTTCCGAAGAAATGGTCGAGACGCGGTCGACGGCCTGGGCGAAACTCGTGCAATCGACGCGCATTTCCTTGTCGTTGCCGGTCGGGATGACGCGCTGATAATCGGGGAAGGTGCCGTCGATCAGCTTCGAGGTCATGACGATCGAGCCGATGGAAAGGCGGATCTTGGCGTCGGAAACTTCTACCGTGACCATCGCTTCCGGATTGTCGACCAGCTTCTGCAACTCGCCGACCGTCTTGCGCGGAATGATGATGCCGGGCATCCCCTCGGAACCCGAGGGAGCGTTGACGTCGGCGCGCGCCAGACGGTGGCCGTCGGTGGCGACGGCGCGCAGCTTCAGGTCGCCTTCGCTTTCGATCGTATGGAAGAAGATGCCGTTCAGATAGTAGCGGGTCTCTTCCGTCGAGATCGCGAACTGGGTGCGATCGATCAACATCTTCAGATCCGTCGCCTTCAGCTTGAAGGTGTGCGTGAAGGTGCCGGCTGTGAGGTCGGGGAAGTCGGATTCCGGCAGGCACTGCAGCGAGAACTTCGAACGGCCGGACTGAACCGTCATCGAGCCGCCATCCTGGCTGGTGGCGAGCAGCACTTCCGAGCCGTCGGAAAGCTTGCGCACGATGTCGTAGAGAAGATGGGCGGGAACCGTGGTGGCGCCGGGCTGCTCGACGTTGGCGGGCGTCGCTTCCGTCACTTCCAGGTCGAGGTCGGTCGCCTTCATGTCGAGGTTCTGGCCATCGGCGCGCAGCAGGATGTTCGACAGGATCGGGATCGTGTTGCGGCGTTCAACCACGCGGTGAACGTGGTTCAGCGACTTCAAAAGGTTGGACCGCTCAATAGTAATACGCATGGGATGCTACCGCTTTCGACCGTTACTGCCCGGGCGCGCTTGAACACGCCTGAATAATGCCTTTCCCAAAAGCTGGGATCGGAGGATTGGACGCGCAAAATGGCAGAATTTTGCGGACGAATGCAAGAGGCGCAAAGGTCGCTGCCTCAGCAATTGCCATTTTCGCTGCGGATGCTCACAGAAATCACCGTTACCGGCGAAGTCCTGCCCCTTGCCGAAGAGAAAGGTGTCGCCCATAAAGGCCGGAAGCCAGAAAGGGCAGACATATCTTGAGCAATGACGAGACGACGACAGAGGGCGGCAGGCAGCGCAGCTTCCGCCTGCACAACATGGCCGTTCCCGCCCGCCCGCAGGAGCCCGGCCTCTATCTCGTCGCGACGCCGATCGGCAATCTCGGCGACATAACGCTGCGCGCGCTGGAAACGCTGGCCGGCGCCGATGTGCTCGCCTGCGAGGACACCCGCGTCACCCGCGTGCTGCTCGATCGCTACGGCATCCAGAACCGCCCCTACGCCTACCACGAACACAATGCCGATGAAGCCGGGCCCCGCCTGCTTGCAGCGCTTGAAGCCGGCAAGTCCGTGGCGCTGGTCTCCGATGCCGGCACGCCGCTGGTCTCCGACCCCGGTTACCGTCTGGCGCAATCGGCGATAGAAGCCGGCTATCGGGTGATCCCGATCCCGGGCGCCTCGGCGCCGCTGGCAGCCCTTGTCGGCTCCGGCCTTCCGAACGATGCCTTCCTCTTCGCCGGTTTCCTGCCGACCAAGGACAAGGCCCGCCGCGACCGGCTGTCTGAATTCGCCGCCACGCCGGCGACACTGATGTTCTTCGAATCCCCGCACCGCATCGGCGCCACGCTCATTGCCGCCGCCGACGTTCTCGGCGGCGATCGCCCGGCCTCCGTCTGCCGCGAGCTCACCAAGAGCTACGAGGAGTTCCGCCGAGGCACGCTCGCCGAGCTTGCCGCTCACTATGCCGATGTCGACAATGTCAAAGGCGAGATCGTCCTCGTCATCGGCCCGGCGCCGGAGCGCGCCATCGAGGAAACGGACATCGACGCCATCCTGGCCGACCTCTCGCAGACCCTGCCGACCGCCAAGGCCGCCGCCGAGGCCGCCCGCATCACCGGTCTCCCCCGCAAGGAGCTCTACCAGCGCCTGCTCGACCGAAAGGCGGGCGATGTCAGGTAACGACGCTTCTGACCCGCATCAAAAGGGTCTTCGCCGCGAGGCACTGCGTCGGGGCCATGTCTCCGAATACATCGCCGCTTTCTATCTCATTCTCAAGGGCTACCGCATCGTCGCGCTGCGCTACCGCACGCGGCTGGGCGAGATCGACATCATTGCCCGCAAGGGCGATCTGGCTGTCTTCGTCGAGGTGAAGGCGCGTCGCGACGAGGGCGCGGCCGTCGATTCCGTGTCGCTTCTCGCGCAAACCCGCATCCGTGGCGCTAGCGATCTCTGGCTCTCCCGCCAGCGCGACCAGGCCCGCCTGTCTCAACGCTACGACATCGTCGCCATCTTGCCCGGGCGATGGCCCGTCCATTTGCGCGATGCGTTCTGATTGCTTTCGTTAGTCGGTTAACATTTTCGGAATTTGTAATCGGCCTGTCATGAAAGCGTTAAGGAGGTGTCACAATAGGCCTCTATTGCGTCCTCACGCCAACAATGGTGGAGAGGGTTTTTCATGTTTAAGTCGATTTCATTGGCCGCTGCTGCGGTTGCTTTGTCCGCTTCCGCGTCCTTCGCTGCAACCGAAGTGACCTGGTGGCACGCCATGGGTGGCGAGCTTGGCAAGAAGCTCGAGGAAGTTGCCCAGAAGTTCAACGATAGCCAGAGCGAATACAAGATCGTTCCTGTCTATAAGGGCACCTATCCCGAGACGCTGACGGCCGCTATCGCCGCTTTCCGCGCCGGCCAGCAGCCCGCCATCGTTCAGGTTTTCGAAGTCGGCACCGGCACCATGATGGCCGCCAAGGGCGCCGTCTACCCGGTCTACCAGCTGATGAAGGACGAGGGTGAGCCTTGGGATCCGTCGAAGTTCCTGGCGCCTGTCGTCGGCTACTATTCCGACGCTGAGGGCAACATCCTGTCGATGCCGTTCAACTCGTCGACCCCGATCCTCTACTACAACAAGGACGTCTTCCAGAAGGCCGGCCTCGATCCTGAAGTCGCTCCGAAGACCTGGGCCGAGCTTGCCGAAATGGGCAAGAAGATCGTCTCTTCCGGCGCTGCCAAGTGCGGCTTCACCATGTCCTACGGCGCGACCTGGGTTGGCCTGGAAAACTACTCCGCCATCCAGAACCTGCCTTACGGCACCCAGCAGAACGGCTTCGGCGGCATGAACGCCGAGTTCACCTTCAATGGTCCGAACCAGGCCAAGTTCTGGGATCACCTGAAGACCTGGCAGGATGAAGGCGTCTACAAGTACGGCGGCCCGAGCGCCGGTGCCGACGCTGCTCCGCTCTTCTACTCGCAGCAGTGCGCTGCCTACATGAACTCGTCCGCTTCGCGCGCCGGCGTCATCAACAACGCCAAGGACTTCAAGGTCGGCTTCGCACCGATGCCTTACGACGACACGGTCACGCAGGATCCGAAGAACTCGATCATCGGCGGCGCAACGCTGTGGGTTCTGAACGGTCAGAAGGACAAGGCTGTCTACAAGGGCGCCGCCAAGTTCTTCACCTACCTGTCGCAGCCTGAAGTCCAGGCCGATTGGCACCAGTTCACTGGCTACCTGCCGATCACCAACGCTGCTTACGAGCTTGGTCAGAAGCAGGGCTACTACGAAAAGAACGCCGGTTCTGACATCGCCATCAAGCAGATCATGCGCGGCACGCCGTCCGAAAACTCCAAGGGCGTTCGCTTCGGCAACCTGACGCAGATCCGCGACGTCATCGACCAGCAGTTCGAAGCCGTTCTCAACGGCAAGAAGACCGGTCAGGAAGCGCTCGACGAAGCCGCAAAGCAGGGCAATGCCAAGCTGCGCGAATTCGAAGCCGCGAATTCCAACTAAGGGTCGCTCCCTCCGTCAGCCCTCTCCGGCCCGTCCGGGGAGGGCATTTTCCTTGAGGGGTCATGCATGCAAACCAAACGCACTGTCTTCCAAAGCCGTCTCCTGCCTTATCTCCTGATCGCGCCGCAGCTGCTCATCACGATCGTCTTCTTCGTGTGGCCGGCGGTTCAGGCCGTATGGCAGTCCTTCCTGCGCCAGGATCCCTTCGGTCTGAAGGACACCTTCGTCGGTTTGGCGAACTACACGCGCTTGCTGCATGATCCGGATTATCTGAATTCGCTGACCGTCACCTTCGTCTTTTCGATCGGTGTCACCGTGCTGTCGATGGGGCTGTCGCTGCTCTTCGCGATCTGCGTCAACCGCGTGATCCGCTCGCAGCGCTTCTATACGACGCTTCTGGTCTGGCCCTATGCCGTTGCGCCGGCCGCATCCGGCCTGCTCTGGTGGTTCATGTTCAACCCCAGCGTCGGCATCATTCCCTATGTGCTGGAACATTTCGGCTACAGCTGGAACCATCGCCTGAACCCGAACAACGCGATGATCCTGATCATCATCGCCGCCGCCTGGAAGCAGATCTCCTACAATTTCCTGTTCTTCGTCGCCGGCCTCCAATCCGTGCCGCATTCGCTGACCGAAGCCGCCGCGATCGATGGCGCCGGTCCCATCAAGCGCTTCTGGACGGTGGTCTTCCCGCTGCTGTCGCCGACCACCTTCTTCCTGGCGGTCATCAACATCACCTATGCGATGTTCGACACCTTCCCGATCATCGACGCGGCTACCTCGGGCGGTCCGTCGCAATCGACCAACATCCTTGTCTACAAGGTCTATGCCGATGGTTTCGTCGGTCTCAATCTCGGCCCGTCGGCCGCGCAGTCGGTCGTGCTGATGCTGATCGTGGTCGTCCTGACCGTCGTCCAGTTCCGCTGGATCGAGCGCAAAGTGCAGTATTGAAGCGAGAGCCAGCCATGGTCGAGAACCGTCCCTTCCTCAATTTCCTCACCCACCTCGTGCTGATCCTCGGGATCGGCATGGTGGTGTTCCCCGTATACCTCGCCTTCATCGCCTCGACGCGCGGTCCCTCGGACTTCTTGACCGGCGTCGTGCCGATGACGCCGGGCCACCAGATGCTCGAGAACTACGGCGTGCTGCTCGGCACCGGCGCATCCAACGCCGGCGCACCGCCGTTCCTCCTGATGCTCGGCAACAGCCTGGCGATGGCTATCCTGGTCGCGATCGGCAAGATCGCGATTTCGATCATCTCGGCCTTCGCCATCGTCTATTTCCGCTTTCCCTTCCGCACGGTCGCCTTCTGGATCATCTTCATGACGCTGATGCTCCCCATCGAGGTGCGCATCCTGCCGACCTACAAGGTCGTCGCCGATCTCGGCATGCTGAACTCCTATTCCGGCCTCGTCATTCCCGTCATCGCGTCGGCCACCGCCACCTTCCTGTTCCGGCAGTTCTTCCTGACGGTTCCCGAAGAGATGATGGAAGCGGCGCGTGTCGATGGCGCCGGCCCGATGAAGTTCTTCTGGGATATCCTGCTGCCGCTGTCGCGCACCAATATCGCGGCACTTTTCATCATCATGTTCATCTACGGCTGGAACCAGTATCTCTGGCCGATGCTGATCACCACCGAACCCGGCTACTACACCGTCGTCATGGGCATCAAGCGCCTGGCCGCGGTGCTGGATGGCGATACCCAATGGAACCTTGTGATGGCGGGCGTCATCCTCGCGGCCCTGCCGCCGGTTCTGGTCATCATTTTCATGCAGCGCCTTTTCGTCAAAGGCCTGGTTGAGACGGAGAAGTAACAATGGCCTCCATCGACGTCGATAATGTCGGCAAGATCTACCACGGCGGCGTACGCGCCGTTTCCGGCATCGAACTCAAGATTGCCGATGGCGAGTTCATCGTGCTCGTCGGCCCCTCCGGCTGCGGCAAGTCCACCCTGCTGCGCATGATCGCAGGGCTTGAGACCATCTCCGAAGGCGAGGTGAAGATCGGCGCGCGCGTCGTCAACAATGTCGAGCCCGCCGATCGCGATATCGCCATGGTCTTCCAGAACTACGCGCTCTACCCGCATATGAGCGTGCGCCAGAACCTGGAATACGGCCTGAAGAACCGCAAGACGCCGAAGGCCGAGATCGATGCGCGCGTGGCCGAGGCCGCCCGCATGCTGGAGATCAACCAGTATCTTGAGCGCAAGCCGAAGGCGCTCTCCGGCGGCCAGCGCCAGCGCGTCGCCATGGGCCGCGCCATCGTGCGCAAGCCGGCCGTCTTCCTCTTCGACGAGCCGCTGTCGAACCTCGATGCCAAGCTGCGCGTTTCCATGCGCGGCGAGATCAAGCGCCTGCAGCGCCGCCTCGGTACCACCTCCATCTACGTCACCCACGACCAGCTGGAAGCGATGACGCTCGCCGACCGCCTCGTCGTCTTGAACGGCGGCAAGATCGAGCAGGTCGGTTCGCCGCTCGATGTCTACCACCGCCCGGCCTCCACCTTCGTCGCCTCCTTCATCGGCTCTCCGGCCATGAACCTCCTGAAGGGCGAGCTGCACGGCGACAAGCTGGCGCTCGGGCCGAGCCTGATCGACCTTTCCGGCTGCGCTCCGACCTCGGGCGCCGTCACCGTCGGCATCCGCGCCGAGGACTTGTGCCTTGCCGGTCCCGACCAGCACGCCATGCCTGTTACCGTCGAGTATGTCGAGGAACTCGGCGCCCAGCGGCTGGTCCACGGCCTGCTCGGCGATCAGCCGATCACCGCGGTGCTGGCGCCCGATATCGACATTTCCGCCGAACTGCGCCTGACCATCGCGCCCGAAAAGCTGCACTTCTTCGCGGCCGACACAGGCAAGCGCATCGTCGCCGCCGACACTGATGGCGCATCCGCGCCCGCCATGGCTGCCCAGCCCGCTTGAAGATAGCGCCCGCGTTAGGCGGGCGTTGCAATATCGCGGCACTCGTTACAACTTTAACGAATGTCTGAACGGCTCCGTCAGGACTCCCTGATATTCCCACTCTAGGGGATAGTGTACTCAGGGGGTTCTGGTGGCATCACTGCATCTTATGTTCGCGAGCGCGATGGCCTTGGCCGCCCGCTCCATGCCCGACATCGTGGCATTTCCGCGCGGCAAGTCGTTCGTCGCGCATTCGAGCGATCTCATCGCCATGAAGTCGACGCCGATTAATCCTGACTGGATTGTCGCCGGCGATCCGCAGGCCCGCACCGGCGAACACTCGCGCGGGCACGACGACGCGGCGCTGACGGCGATCTGGGACTGCACGGCCGGCGAGTTCCGCTGGTTCTTCGGATGGGACGAAACGGTGATGATCCTCGAGGGCGAGGTGCACATCACCGCCGACGATGGCACCGAGCGCGTGCTTCGCGCCGGCGACGTCGCCTTCTTCGCCGGCGGCACCTGGGCCAGCTGGCGCGTCGACAATTACGTCCGCAAGGTCGCCTTCCTGCGCAAGCCCTTCCCCAAGCCGGTGGCGCTCGCCTATCGCCTGCGCAACCTGCTGCGCGGCAGCGGCCAGCAGGGCATCGCGGCCTGAAACACGGCTTGAATTGAAGCCTGAGGGGAACGCCGGCCAATTGCGCCGGCGCACCGCACAAAAGCCGTCCATTGACCGTTGCGTTCGCGCCCTCTGCGGCCTACATCTGTCCGGCAATCGCTAAGGGACAGAAATGGCCAAGATCAAGAACGTAGCGGTCCAGATGGACCATGTCGCCTCCATCAACATCGCGGGCGACTCCACCTTCGCCATGAGCCTCGAGGCGCAGACCCGCGGCTACGAGCTCTTCCACTATACGCCCGACCGCCTGAGCTTCCTCGATGGCAAGCTCTACGCCTCTGTCGAGCCGATGACGCTGCGCGACATCAAGGGCGACCATTTCGATCTCGGCGCGCCTGAGCGTGTCGACCTGTCGACCATGGATGTGATCCTGCTCCGCCAGGACCCGCCCTTCGACATGTCTTACATCACCTCGACGCATCTCTTGGAGCGCATCCACCCGAAGACGCTCGTCGTCAACGACCCGGCCTGGGTGCGCAACTCGCCGGAGAAGATCTTCGTCACCGAATTCTCCGATCTGATGCCGCGGACGCTGATCACCAAGGATCCCGCCGAAATCCGCCGCTTCCGCGACGAGATGGGCGACATCATCCTGAAGCCGCTCTACGGCAATGGCGGCGCCGGCGTCTTCCATTCGACCAAGGACGACCGCAACCTCTCCTCGCTGCTCGAAATGTTCGGCCAGCTCTTCCGCGAACCCTATATCGCCCAGCAGTACCTGCCTGACGTGCGCAAGGGCGACAAGCGCATCATCCTCGTCGACGGCGAACCTGTCGGCGCCATCAACCGCGTTCCGGCCGAGCACGACAGCCGCTCCAACATGCACGTCGGCGGCCGCGCCGAGGCGACCGAGCTCACCGCGCGCGAAAAGGAAATCTGCGCCCGCATCGGCCCCGCCCTGCGCGAACGCGGCTTCCTCCTCGTCGGCATCGACGTCATCGGCGACTACATGACCGAGATCAACGTCACGTCGCCAACAGGCATCCGCGAAGTCAAGAAATTCGGCGGCGCCGATATCGCCAGCCTCTTGTGGGATGCGATCGAGCGCAAGCGCGCGTAACGTGGGCGAGGGCGGGCGCCAATGTCTGGCGTCCCCCTTCATCCGCCGCCAGCAATGGCGCCTGCTGTAAGCGCGGCCGCCCCACGCTCTACCGTCATCCTCGGGCTCGTCCCGAGGATCTGCTGAGCGACCAACTTGCTTGACGTGAGTGGATAGCTTGCACCATGGTTGCTGCAAGCGAGACCCATCTGCACCCTTGCATCAGTGGAGACGTGCTTAGATCCTCGGGACGAGCCCGAGGATGACGCCGCGACTGAGGAAAGCCTTGCCTCCTCTTCAGTCGCTTAGCGCCATTTCAGTGTTGGGGAGGCGACGTCCGCCCAACCCTCCACCATCATGCTCGGGCCTGTCCCGAGCATCTAAGCACGCCGCAACGAGTTCGACGTGCATGGATCACTCGCACTGCGTTGGCCCCGTCGCCCCAAGCGCCGAAACTGCCGTCGCGATCCTCTTCCTCCCCACCTTTGTTCCACCCATACAACCCGACACAACCGCCCCACATCAATGGCGCGCAATTGTTCATTTATTGTTCTTGTTTCATTCCAATTTCTATGCCAGATTGCAATCCGCGACCATGATGGGTCGCGGTTTCGGGTGCAAGGGGTTGCACTGCAGGGGATCTCGGCATGGTGGCGCGCGTCAGCACGGTTGCATTCCAGGGCATAGAAGGCGTTCCGGTAGAGGTCCAGGTCATGGTCGCGCCCGGCAAGCTGATCACCCAGATCGTCGGCCTGCCCGACAAGGCGGTGGCCGAAAGCCGAGAGCGAGTGCATGCCGCACTCCACGCCTCCGGCCTGGCGCTCCCCGCCAAGCGCATCACCGTCAACCTCGCCCCGCCGACCTTCCCAAGGAGGGTAGCCATTTCGATCTTCCGATCGCGCTCGGCCTGATGGCGGCCCTCGGCGCCATTCCTGGTGATGCGCTTTCAGGCTATGTCGTGATCGGCGAACTCAATCTCGACGGCACGATCGCTGCCGTCACCGGCGCCCTGCCGGCCGCAATCGGTGCCAATGCCATCGGCAAGGGCCTGATCTGCCCGGCCGAAAGCGGCCCCGAGGCCGCTTGGGCCGGCGCCGAGCTCGATATTCTGGCGCCGCGTAGCCTGATTGCGCTCGCCAATCATTTTCGCGGCACCCAGGTGCTCTCGCGTCCCGAACCGTCGATCCGCGCCACCGCCGCCAATCTTCCCGATCTCGCAGACATCAAGGGTCAGGAGAGCGCCAAGCGTGCGCTGGAGGTGGCCGCCGCCGGCGGGCACAATCTGTTGATGGTCGGTCCTCCAGGGTCCGGCAAGTCGATGCTCGCCGCCCGCCTACCATCGATCCTGCCGCCGCTCTCGGCCGCCGAGCTGCTTGAAGTCTCGATGATCCATTCGATCGCCGGCCAGCTCTCGGGCGGAAAGCTCTCCGATCGCCGACCGTTTCGCACACCGCATCACTCCGCCACCATGGCGGCCCTTGTCGGTGGCGGTTTCCGAGCGCGTCCTGGAGAAGCGTCGCTTGCCCATCACGGCGTGCTCTTTCTCGACGAGTTTCCCGAGTTCTCGCCGCAGGCGCTGGATGCGCTGCGCCAGCCGTTGGAAACCGGCGAGTGCATCATCGCCCGCGCCAATCACCGTGTCAGCTATCCCGCCACCATCCAGCTGGTGGCGGCCATGAACCCCTGCCGCTGCGGCATGGCGGGTGAGCCCGGCCATAGCTGCGCCCGTGGCCCGCGCTGCATGGCCGATTATCAGGCTCGCATCTCCGGCCCCCTGATGGATCGCATCGATATCAGGATCGACGTCCCCGCCGTCTCCGCCTTCGACCTGATCCGCCCGGCGCCCGCCGAAAAGAGCGCCGACGTCGCCCGCCGCGTCGCCCGCGCCCGTGATCTGCAGCGGGACCGCTTCCGCGCCGCTGGCCTCGGCGAGACCGGCACCAACGCCCGCTGCTCCACCGCGATGATCGAGACCTACGCGGCGCCCGATGCATCCGGCCTGCAGCTTTTGCGCGACGCTGCCGAAAAGATGAAGTTCTCCGCCCGTGGCTACCACCGCGTCCTCAAGGTCGCCCGCACGCTGGCCGACCTCGACGGCCAGGAAATGGTCGGCCGCATCCATTTGGCCGAGGCGATCTCCTACCGCATGGCGGGCGAGCGGCTGACGGCGGTTGCGTGAAGGGGAGGGCCGAGCGAAAGCGGAGACGCAGTGGGAGCGTCGTCGCTAGCTTGACGGGCGGGAGCAGTCAGGCGCCTCAGGTCTCGCGCGGCGCGCCGACCTCGTAGCTCCGGAGCTTGCGGTCATGAATGCCGAGTGCTGGCCATGCGGCGCGCCAGTCGCTCAGGTGCGTGGTTTGAAAGTGGCGATCGAGCGAGGCTTGGTCGCGCCAGCGTTCGGTAACGTGGATGAGGCCGGGCTCGAGCACGTCCTCGGCGTAGGAATAATCCAGGCAGCCGTCTTCGGCGCGGCTCATCTCCACCATGCGCTGCATCACGGGGCGTGCGAGCGCGAGGTTCTCATGGGGGAGGCGGATGGTTCCGACGATCAACAGCATGGGGTGGATTGCTTCGGGTTGTAGGTTGGTGCGGGATTGTAAACGCATGAAGGGCGCCGAAGCGCCCTCCTTAATGAGGAACTAAGCTGCTCCTCAGCCGCCGAGGCCTTCGAACAGCGCCGTCGAAAGATAGCGTTCGGCAAACGACGGGATGATCACCACGATGGTCTTGCCGGCGTTTTCCTCGCGGGAGCCGATCTTGATCGCAGCCGCCAGTGCCGCACCCGAGGAGATGCCGACCGGCACGCCTTCGAGGCGGGCGACGTGGCGGGCGGTTTCGAGTGCCGTGGCGCTGTTGATGGTGACGACCTCGTCATAGATGTGGGTGTCGAGGATGGCGGGGGCGAAGCCGGCGCCGATGCCCTGGATCTTGTGCGGTCCCGGCTGGCCACCGGAAAGAACCGGCGACTCTTCCGGCTCGACGGCGATCACCTTGATCTCCGGCTTCTTCGACTTCAGCACCTGGCCGGCGCCGGTAATCGTGCCGCCGGTGCCGATGCCCGACACCAGGATATCGACCGTGCCATCCGTGTCGTTCCAGATTTCCTCGGCCGTCGTCTTGCGGTGGATCTCGGGGTTGGCGGGGTTTTCGAACTGCTGCGGAATGATCGCGTCGGGCAGCGTCGCGGCCAGTTCCTCGGCCTTGGCGATCGCGCCCTTCATGCCCTTCGGACCCTCGGTCAGCACCAGCTCGGCGCCGAGCAGCGCCAGCATCTTGCGGCGTTCGACCGACATGGTCTCGGGCATGGTGAGGATCAGCTTGTAGCCCTTGGCGGCGGCGGCGAAGGCGAGCGCGATGCCGGTGTTGCCCGAGGTCGGCTCGACCAGCGTCGTCTTGCCGGGCGAAATCTTGCCCTGCGCTTCCAAGGATTCGATCATCGCCACGCCGATGCGGTCCTTCACCGAGGCGATCGGGTTGAAGAATTCGAGCTTGGCCAGAAGGTTGGCCTTCACGCCCTTTTCCTTGGCGAGCTTGTCCAGTCGAACGATCGGGGTATCGCCGATCGTTTCCGTGATCGAGGAGTAGATGCGGCCGCGGCCCGGTTTCTTCGACATGATAAGGCTCCCTTGATGAAATATAGACTGAGAATAGGGTCTAAGCCGGTGGTCGGCCAGAGTAGCTTCACCCGCCAACCCTGTGGTTCAGAGAAAAAACCCTTTGCGAACCACGGTTTAACGGATGATTTTTTCAGGCCGCGCGGGTGGCGATGAAGGCGGCGGTGCCCGCCAGAATGCTCGCCGCCACCCTGTTCAGCGCCTGCAGCGCGCGCGGCTGTTTGAGCAACGTGCGCGCCCGCGATGCCAGCAGCATATAAGGGATCAGCACCACCAGGAGCACCACGAAGGTGGTCAATAGCAGCAGGCCGTATTCGCGCATCCCGACGCTGTCGATGCTGATCAGCGTCGGCACGAGCGCCACGTAGAAGAGCATCGTCTTCGGGTTGCCGAGCGTGACCAGCAGCCCCGACAGAAAGCTCATGCCGATATTGCTGGATTTCTTCGCGGCGATGTCCTGCGGCAGCAGGCCGGCGGTCCAGAGCTTGTAGGCGATATAGCCGAGGTACAGCGCGCCGAGGATCTTGATGACGATGAACACCTCGGTGAAGGTCTGCGCCACGAAGGCGAGGCCGAGGATCACGGCGGTCAGATAAGTCATGTCGCCGAGCACCAGCCCGAGCCCCATGAAGAAGGTCTCGCGGAAGTTCGAGCCCAGCGCGCGGGCAACGATGGCTGTAATGCCGGGGCCGGGAATGGCGGCGGCGATGAACAGCGCCGCGGCATAGGCGAAGAGTGCGGTGAACGACATGTGAGCCTCCCAATCGGCTGTGTTCTACGCCTCTTGCAGGACCGTTTCAACAGGTCGCCGGTTGCTGCTCCAGAGGGGATCGGCGGGCGGCCCGGTGAGCAGATCTGCGGCACGCGCCATCTGTCACGGGCGTCTGCTATTGACGCCTCGGGTCGCGGTTCTAGTTCTCGGTTGGTGGCGGATGTCTGGCCTCAGCCGGAGCCGGAATTGTCGGCCACATGGGGGACGCAACCCGTTCCGGCACCCGTATCACGCCGATCTGGCGAAGGAGAAAATTTCATGTCGACACCCGTCGAAAAGCGCAAGACCGCGGCGCTGGCAACCCCGACCGATCTGAAGAGCAACGCCATCCAGGATATCTCCGGCGCGCTGACGGCGCTCTTGGCCGATACTTTCGCGCTCTATCTGAAGACCAAGAATTTCCACTGGCACATGTCCGGCCCGCATTTCCGCGATTATCACCTGCTGCTCGACGAGCATGCCGAGCAGATCTTCGCGATCACCGACGAGATGGCCGAGCGCGCCCGCAAGATCGGCGGCACGACGTTGCGCTCCATCGGCCATATCGGCCGTCTGCAGCGCCTGGCCGACAACGACGCCGACTACGTGACGCCGGAGGACATGCTGGCCGAACTGCGTGACGATAACCGCCAGCTGATCTCGCTGATGCGCGAGACCCACGACGTCTGCTCCGAACACAACGACGTCGCGACCACGAGCCTTCTCGAAAACTGGATCGACGAGGCGGAGCGCCGCCACTGGTTCCTCTTCGAGATCACCCGCCAGGCGAAGTAATCAGCATCGTTAAGCCCGGACGCCCCGCAGCGCACCCTTCAGCCGCGCGGGCGTCCAGCCAAGGTTCATGCCCGCCGCCGCCAGAAGAATGATGGCGGCGCCGGCGATCTGCAGCGGCTGCAGCGCATGACCGAAGGCGACCCGGTCGACCACGATCGCCGCGATCGGGTAGAGAAAGGATAGCGCACCGGTCAGGTGGATCGGTAGCTTCTGGATCGCGCCGTAGAGCAGCACATACATCAGCCCCGTATGCACCACGCCCAGCGTCACCAGCAGCGACCATGTCTTGATATCACCGGGCAGGGCGGAAAAGTCGGTGATCGGGGCCAGCATCACGACACCGGTGGCGACCTGGATCAGCGCGATCAGATGCGGCGGCGTGCCCTTCAGCCATTTCGCGGCCAGAGCCGCCAGCGCATAGAAGAAGGCCGCGCCCAGCGCCATGGCGATGCCGGTGGCATAATCGCCGCCCGAGCCCGCCACCTGCGGCTTGCCCTCGACGATCCCGATCATGCCTGTGAATGCCAGCGCCAGCCAGAACAGCTTCGCCGCCGTGATCCTTTCGCCGAGAAACAGGGCGCCGAGCCCGAGCAGCATGAAGGGCTGCGTGTTGTAGACGGTGGTCGCGACCGAGATCGAGGTATGCCCATAGGCGCCGAAGAGCAGCAGCCAGTTGAGCACGATCGCGACGCCGCCAAAGACGGCAATCGCAAAGGCACGCAGCCCGATCACGCCGGGCTTCAGCAATCCCATCGCCGCGCAGACGACAAGAAGGCTGATCGCGCCGAACAGGCAGCGCCAGAAGACGACGCCGCTGACGGGTTGGCCGGACATGACGACAAACCAGCCGATCGTCCCCGAAATCAGCATCGCCGCCGTCATCTGCATGCTGCCGCTGCGGATATCCTGTTGCATTCCAGTCTCCCATTGTTGAGAGCAAGGATATTGCGGCCGCAACTTCATTTAAATAATCTTGAGGCTCCGAATGGCGGCTTTCACCTTTCATCGTGAGGCGAAATGAGCGTTCTACCTAACAATGACCTCGACGACATCGACCGCCGCATTCTTGAGGCGCTGGCCGCCGATGCGCGCATGTCGCTTAAGGAGCTTGCGCAGGCAGCCGGTCTGTCTTCGCCCAGCACCGGCGAGCGTCTGCGCCGACTGGAGGAGCGCGGCGTCATTTCCGCCTTCACCGTCGATATCGATCCCACGGCCCTCGGCTATCCGCTGCAGGCGATCGTCCGCGTCCGGCCGCTGCCGGGGCAGCTGCATGTGGTGGAGCGGATCATCCGGGAGACGCCGGAGTTCGTCGAATGCGACAAGGTCACCGGCGATGATTGCTTCGTCGCCCGCCTCGTCGTCCGCTCCATGGCACAGCTGGATACGATTTTGGACAAGGTCGCGGAGAAGGCCGAGACCAGCACGTCGATGGTAAAGGCCTCGCCGGTAAAGCGCCGCCTGCCGCCGCTGAGCTGAAAGCCTAGAAATCCGCCATCGGCGAAAGCATCGCCGGCCGGTCGAGACTGATGTCGAGATCGCTGCGGATCATGAACGCAGTGCCGCCGTCGATCGCCCGAGCCTCGCCCTGCCAGCCGAGTTTGTCCGGCGAAAACAGAACCTCGACAGCCAGCGGCGCAATGCCGAGCCCACCGAGAATGGCCTCAAGCGGCGGGATCGTTTCGGCGATGATATCCGACAGCACGAATGTGTTGTCATCCCCCACCTTCCAGGCGATCACCGCCTGCCGGTCTTCCAGCCAGCTCAGCCGCACATCCGGATCGAACTGCGTGTTGATCAGGAACATCGCCGCGCTCTCGCAGACCGCCAGAGCATCCGATACCGGCGTGCGGGATTTCAGCGCCCGCTGCAGCAGCGCGAGATCCTCGGGTTTCCACGGGTCGAGCGTCCGCGCGCGCATGGCGCCCATCGCGGGCTCCGGCGCCGTGCCGGCATAGAGATGCATCGGCAGCGAGCGAAAACCATAGGGCGTGTAGAGATCAGGCTTGTCCGTATAGAGCACGATCGCCTCGAAGCCCTGGGCCGCGCACCAGTCGAGCGCCTTTTTGGTCACGTCGCGATAAAGCCCGCGCCCACGCCATGGCGGCCGCACGGCGCCCGATTGCAGGCCGGCGGCGTTGATTTTGCGGCCGTTGATGACGATAGGCATGGCGAAGGCCGAGAGATTGGCGGCCAGAAGGCCGGTTTCGTCGAACCAGCCGAAGGGCATGCTGGTGGGATCGGCGCCGCCGAGACGCTTCAGCGGGTCGAGATCGATGCCGAACGTATCAGAGAGAAGCGACACCAGCGCCGACCAAGCCTTGTCGTCGGCGAAATAGTCCTGCCGGAAGGTGAGGCCGGAGCTATCGGTCGCCTTGTCCATCACACGCCCGTGGAGCCGAAGCCGCCGGCGCCGCGCGCCGTGGTGCTCGCCTCGGTGATTTCGGCGACGCGCGCCTGCGTCACCGGCGCGATCACCATCTGGGCGATGCGCATGCTGCGGGTGATCTCGAACGGCTCCTCGCCGAGATTGATCAGCAAGACTTTCACTTCGCCGCGATAATCGCTGTCGATCGTGCCTGGCGTGTTGAGGCAGGTGATGCCGTTCTTGAACGCAAGCCCGGAGCGCGGGCGGATCTGGCCTTCGAAGCCCTCGGGGATCTCGAAGATCAGCCCGGTCGGCACCAGCGCTCGCTTGCCCGGCGCAAGCACCATCGGCGCACCGTCGTCGACGGCGGCGCGCAGGTCCATGCCGGCGGCCCCCTTGGTTTCATAGGCGGGCAGCTCGATGCCCTCGCCATGGGGCAGACGCAGGAGATTGAGGGTCGGGCGGGTGTCTGTGTGAATGGTCATGCGCCATTACTTTGCCCCCGCAAGGCCAAGGTCAATTGCAAAGCGGCGGCTAAATCGCTAGATACGCCGCAACTCCACAGGATTCATAGCATGGCCGAAAGTCTCGCCGAGGCGGTTTCCCGCCGCCGCACATTCGCTATTATCGCCCACCCGGACGCGGGCAAGACGACGCTGACCGAAAAGCTGCTGCTGTTCGGCGGCGCCATTCAGCTCGCCGGTGAAGTCAAGGCGAAGAAGGATCGCATCCAGACCCGGTCGGACTGGATGAAGATCGAGCGCGAGCGCGGCATCTCGGTCGTCACCTCGGTGATGACCTTCGAGTACGAAGGCAATGTCTTCAACATTCTCGACACGCCAGGCCACGAAGACTTCGCCGACGACACCTATCGCACGCTGACGGCGGTGGATGCGGCCGTCATGGTCATCGACGCCGCCAAGGGTATCGAGCCCAGAACGCTGAAGCTCTTCGAAGTCTGCCGCATGCGCGACATCCCGATCATCACCTTCATCAACAAGATGGACCGCGAGAGCCGCGATCCCTTCGAGATCCTGGATGAGGTCGAAGAGAAGCTGGCGCTCGATACCGCCCCGGTCACTTGGCCGATCGGCCGCTCCAAGACCTTCTGCGGATCTTACAACCTCGCGAACAACACTGTTCGCGGCTCCGATACCGAAGTCGAGGGAACGCCGGTCAACGGCCCGCAGGCCGTCGCCGACCGTCTGCCGGAAAATGAGCGCTCGGCCTTCGTCGATGAGACGGAACTGGCTATCGAAGCCTGCCGCCCCTTTGACCGCAAGGCCTTCCTCGAAGGCCACCTGACGCCTGTCTTCTTCGGCTCGGCGCTTCGCAATTTCGGTGTTCGCGATCTCATCAACGCGCTCGGCGATTTCGCGCCGCCGCCGCGCGACCAGGTCGCCGATATCAGAACCGTGCATGCCGCCGAAGACAAGATGACGGCCTTCGTCTTCAAGATCCAGGCCAACATGGACCCCAACCACCGCGACCGCATCGCCTTCGCCCGCATCTGCTCCGGCAAGCTGGAGCGCGGCATGAAGGCGCGTCTTGCCCGCACGGGCAAGCAGCTCGGCCTCACGGCGCCGCAGTTCTTCTTCGCCTCGCAGCGCCAGTTGGCTGACACCGCCTTTGCCGGCGACGTCGTCGGCATCCCGAACCACGGGACTCTCAGAATCGGCGATACGCTGACGGAAGGCGAGGCACTGGTGTTCCAGGGCGTGCCGAACTTCTCGCCGGAAATCCTGCGCCGCGTGCGCCTGGAAGACGCGATGAAGGCGAAGAAGCTCAAGGAAGCCCTGCAGCAGATGGCCGAAGAGGGCGTCGTGCAGCTTTTCTCGCCGGAAGATGGTTCGCCGGCTATCGTTGGCGTCGTCGGCGCCCTGCAGCTCGACGTCTTGAAGGAGCGCCTGTCGGCCGAATACACGCTGCCGGTCTCGTTCGAAATGTCGCGCTTCTCCGTCTGCCGATGGATTTCCTCGGACCAGCCGGCCGAGCTTGAGAAGTTCCTCAACGTCAAGCGCGGCGATATCGCGCGCGACCTCGACGGCGACCCGGTCTTCCTGGCGCAGGACAGCTTCTCGCTGCGCTACGAATCCGAACGCTTCCCCGCGATCAAGATGGTCGCGATCAAGGAATATCACGTCGCCAAGGCGGCGTGATTATGGTCACGCTTTCGTTATGATGGGAAAGGGGCGCTGCTTGCAGCGCTTCGCCATATTCCATCGGATATAGCGTCATGACATAGTGGCTCCGATTTCATCGGGAAGCCACCATGCTTAAACTCGCCAGCACCGTCCTCGTCGCCCTCTTCATGGTCTTCAGCGCCGAAGCCTTCGCCCGCCCGTTCACCGATGCGGGCGGCCGCACGGTGGAAATCCCCGATCACGTCACTCGCGTGTTGACGGCGGGGCCGCCGGCCTCGGTGCTGGTCTATGTGCTGGCGCCGGACAAGCTCACGGGCTGGGTGCGCGAGCCGAGCGCCCAGGAAAAGCAGTTCCTGGCGCCATCGGTGCAGAACCTCCCCACCTACGGCCGGCTGACGGGGCAGGGCGGCACCGCCAACATGGAGGCGGTGATCGCCGCCAAGCCCGATCTCATTATCGATGTCGGCACGGTCAACCCGACTTATGTTTCGCTGGCCGACAAGGTGCAGCAGCAGACCGGCATTCCCTATGTCCTGATCGACGGCAGCTTCGAGAAGACGCCGCAGACCTTGCGCGAGGTCGGCGACCTGCTCGGCGTCGCGCCGCGCGCGCAGGAACTGGCCACCTACGCCGAGACGACGCTGAAGACCCTTCATGACGGCCTGGCAAAGCTTCCCTCGGACAAGCGCCCAAGAGTTTATTACGGGCGCGGTCCTGAAGGCCTTGAGACCGGTCTGTCAGGCTCCATCAACATGGAGATGCTTCAGGCTGCCGGCGCCGACAATGTTGCAGCCGCCGCCGGCAAGGGCGGGCTCACCAATGTCTCGCTGGAACAGGTGCTCGGCTGGAACCCCGATATCATCCTCGCCGCCTCGCCCAAGTTCGCCCAGGCCGTCAAAGGCGATCCATCCTGGGCAAGCGTAGAGGCGGTGAAGAGCGGCAAGGTGTTCACCGCGCCCGCGCTTCCCTTCGGCTGGTTCGATTCTCCGCCCGGCATCAACCGCCTGATCGGCATCCGCTGGCTGGAGACGCTGCTCTATCCGGAAGGCTTCGATGGCGATCTGAAAGCCGACGTGCGGGCATTCTTCAAGCTGTTCTATCAGGTGGATGTCGGCGATGCTGATCTCGACACGCTGCTGAAAGGCGCGCTACCGTCGTCGAAATGAGCAAGGATAGGCAAACCGCCGGCGGAAGCTGGAAACTGATCGTTTTCGGGGCTGCGCTCGTGCTGCTGCTGGCAGTGCTCTCGATGGCGATCGGCAAATATGCCGTGCCGCCCTCGACCATTCTGCGGGCGCTGGCAGCCGGCATCACCGGCACGCCATCCGATATCGATCCGATCCAGCAAACGGTGATCTGGAACGTGCGCCTGCCGAGGGTCGCCGCCGCACTGCTGATCGGTGCGGCACTGTCGGCGGCCGGCGCCACCTATCAGGGCCTGTTTCGCAATCCGCTGGTCTCGCCGGATATTCTGGGTGTCTCCGTCGGCGCCAGCCTCGGCGCGGTGCTGGCGATCTTCATGGAAATGCCGGTCGCGATCATCCAGCTCATGAGCTTCTGCGGCGGCCTTCTTGCGGTCGGCGCGGTTTATGCCGTGGGTGCAGCGGTGCGCGGGCGTGATCCGGTGCTGACGCTGGTCCTGGCGGGCGTGGCGATCGGCGCTCTGGTCGGCGCCGGCATATCGCTCATCAAGATCCTCGCCGATCCCTATGACCAGCTGCCCGCCATCACCTACTGGCTGCTCGGCAGCCTGACGGCCGTCACCCGTGCCGATGTCGGCTCCATCCTGCCGGCAATCATACTCGGCCTCGTCCCGCTCGTCCTGTTGCGCTGGCGCATGAACGTCATGACGCTGGGCGACGAGGAGGCGCGTACGCTCGGCATCGATACCCGGCTAACAAGGCTGGCGCTGATAACGGGAGCAACGCTCATCACCGCCGCTTCCGTCTCGATCGCCGGCATCATCGGCTGGATCGGCCTTGTAATTCCGCATGTCGCGCGGCTGCTTGTTGGACCCGATTTCCGTCGGCTGCTGCCCGCCTCGATCCTGCTCGGCGGCGCCTATCTGCTTGTCGTCGATACGCTGGCCCGCAGCATCGCGATGATCGAGATCCCGCTCGGCATCCTGACGGCCGTGGTGGGCGCTCCGTTCTTCCTGTTCCTGCTCGCGTCAGGTAAAAGGGGCTGGTCATGAGGGACAAGTCATGACGCTCGAACTGCGCGATCTCGCTTTCGGCTATGGCGCCCGCACGGTCGGTCAGGGCGTCACGCTGACGCTTGCACGGGGCGAGGTTCTGGCGCTGCTCGGGCCGAACGGCGCCGGCAAGACGACGCTGTTCAAGACCATGCTCGGCCTGCTGCCGGTGCAGGTGGGCGAGATCGTCCTCGACGGCGTGCCGCTCACCTCGCTCAGTCGGGCCGATCGCGCCAAGCGTATCGGCCATGTCCCGCAGGCGCATGCAGCACTCTTTCCTTTCACCGTGCGCGACGTGGTCCTGATGGGCCGCGCCGCGCACCTCTCACCCTTCGCCGCCCCCGGCGCCACGGACCGCGCCATTGCAGACGAGGCACTTGCCCGGCTCGGCATGACGCATCTGGCCGATCGCCCCTATACGGAGATATCGGGCGGTGAGCGGCAGATGGTGCTGATCGCCCGCGCGCTGGCGCAGCAGCCGGGCATTCTCGTGATGGACGAGCCGACAGCGAGCCTTGATTACGGCAACCAGATGCGCGTGCTCGCGCATATCCGCCGTCTGGCGCGGGAGGGCATGTCGATCGTGCTTTCCACCCACAATCCCGACCATGTCTTCATGGTCGCCGATCGGGTAGCCCTGCTGCACGAGGGCAAGCTCGCCGGGCTCGGGCCGCCGCAAACGGTGTTGACGCCGCAGCGGATCAAGCAGCTTTATGATGTCGATGTGGTCATGGGCGTTCTGCCGGGTGGCAATGCGCCCGTCTGTTCGCCTCGCCTGGATGTAGGAGAAGATTGATGGTGCGCGAAAACGAAATCCGGAAAAACGAAGTGGCGGTCGATGCGCCGGCTGCGACCGATGCCGGCCTGGTCTTCATCGGTCGCATCCGCACACCCTGGACGTCCCGTATGGAAACCCCGCGCCAGGGGCGGCATGACGGGCCGATCTGCCGGATCGAGATATTGGAGCCCTGGACGCAGGCGCTGCAAGGCGTCGAGGCCTTCGAGCGGCTGGAAATCCTCTACTGGCTGGATCGCTCCCGCCGCGATCTCGTGCTCCAGAGCCCGGCCAATTCAGGCAAGGTGCACGGCACCTTCTCGCTCCGCTCCCCCGTCCGCCCCAACCCGATCGGCACCTCCATCGTCAAGCTGGAGGCGGTGGAGGGATCGACACTTCTGGTGCGTGGCATGGATTGCCTCGACGGCACGCCGCTGCTCGACCTGAAACCGGATCGCACCCTCTTCAAACCGATCGCCCCGCCGCAGCCCGGCGATTTTCAGACGGGCGATGAGGGTACGGCGCATTATTGCCAGAAGGCGTGATCGCTGACGTCGCGCCCGCGGCCCCCTCATCCGCCCTTCGGGCACCTTCTCCCCGCGGGGGAGAAGGGGATGACGGCAAGCCGCCCACCACGAGTCTCTTCTCCCCAGCGGGGAGAAGTGCCGGAGCGACAGCGAGGCGATGAGGGGGCCACACGGCACACCGCCAGCCATCGCCTGCGGAGAAGCCGAGTCCTACCACCACCCCTGCGACCTATCGCCATCGTGAACGCTTTGCCGCCCATCCGTCATTGTCCCGATGCCATCCGAACGGTAGCTATCGTCCTACGGCCCGCCCAGCCTTCCAGCATGGGTAGCCGTTGTTTTATCGATTAGGAGCAATCAATATGATCGAAGTTATTGCCGCCTTCCGTGCAAAGCCCGGCAGCGAGGATAAGCTGCGTGAAGCGACGCTCGCCATCGTCGAGCCGACCCGTCGCGAGGAAGGCTGCATCCAGTTTGTCGTCCATGAGGACACGGATGCGCCCGGCACATTCTTCATTCGCGAAAGCTGGCGCGACCAGGCAGCCCTGACCGCGCATTTCGAGCAGCCCTACCTGAAAGCCCTCGTGGAACTCCACAAGGACATCCTGGCCGAGCCGCTCAAGTTGCATAACCTCAAGGTCTACGCCTGAGGTATCGAGACAATGTCGCCGTTGACCTCAGTCGACGGCGACCATCACGTCGGAAGCCTTGACCACGGCATAGGCGTCGGAGCCGACGGTCAGCCCGAGTTCCTTGACCGCCTCGTTGGTGATCGACGACGTGACGATAGAGCCGCCGCCGATATCGATACGCACATGCGCCGTCGTGGCGCCAAGCGTGATTTCGACGACCTTGCCCTTGAGGCGGTTGCGTGCGCTGATTTTCATGAGAGTTCTCCTTGTTTCGGTGGCGGAACTTAGCGATTCGCCACCGAAACGGCAATCTTACTCGCCGCGCGGATAGCGCTGGTTTTCCTCCAGTACGTTCAAGTCCATGTGATTGCGCATGTAGCGCTCCGAGGCGCGCTGCAGCGGCTGGTAGTCCCAGGGATAGTAGGCGCCGTTGCGCAGCGCCTCGTAGACCACCCAGCGCCGTGCCTGGCTCTCGCGCACGGCGGCATCGAAGCTCGCAAGGTTCCAGCGCTTTTCCGCCTGCGCGGTCAGATGCGCCAGGGTGTCCGCATAGGCGGGATCGCTGGCGAGATTCTTCAATTCCTTGGGGTCGGCGTCGAGATCGAAGAGTATCGGCGCGTCAGCGTCACAAAGCGTCAGCTTGAACTTGCCGTCGCGAAGGCCGACCAGCGGCGCGATCGAGCCCTCGGCTGCATACTCCATCGGTACCGGCCCGCGTCCGCCGGTTCCTGTGGCGAGCGGCGTCAGATCCTCGCCGTCGGTCCATGGCTTAAGCTTGGTGATGTCGATGCCGGCGAGCGCCGCCAGCGTCGGCGTCACGTCGAGCGTCGAGACCGGCTGGCTGATGAGCTTCGGCTCCCAGCCGGGCGCTGCGATTGCCAGCGGTACGCGCGCGGAACCGTCGAAGAAGCACATCTTGAACCACAGCCCGCGCTCGCCCAGCATGTCGCCGTGGTCGGAGACGAAGAGGATGACGGTATCTTCGGCCATCCGCCCGCGCTCAAGAACGTCGAGCAATTCGCCGACCTTCTCGTCGATATAGGAGATGTTGGCGAAATAGCCGCGCCGTGCGTTGCGCACCTGCTCGCGGGTGATCTCGAAGGCGTCGTAATCGCAGGCCTTCAAGAGCCGCTGCGAATGCTGGTCCTGCTCCTCGAAGGGGATGGTGCCGACTTCAGGGTCGAGATGAGGGCAATCCTCGTAGAGATCCCAGAACTTGCGGCGCGCCACATAGGGGTCGTGCGGATGCGTGAAGCTGACCGTCAGGCACCAGGGGCGATCGTCCTGCCGGCGCGAGAGGTCGTAGAGCTTGCGGGTCGCGTTGTAGGCGACCTCGTCGTCATATTCCATCTGGTTGGTGATTTCGGCGACGCCCGCGCCGGTGACCGAGCCGAGATTGTGGTACCACCAGTCGATGCGCTCGCCGGGCTTGGTGTAGTCGGGCGTCCAGCCGAAATCGGCCGGATAGATATCGGTGGTCAGCCGCTCCTCGAAGCCGTGCAGCTGGTCGGGACCGACGAAATGCATCTTGCCCGAAAGTGCGGTGTGATAGCCGGCCGCGCGCAGATGATGCGCGAAGGTCGGAATATCGGAGGCGAATTCGGCGGCGTTGTCGTAGACGCGGGTGCGGCTCGGCAACTGCCCGGACATGAAGGAAGCCCGCGCCGGAGCGCAGAGCGGGCTTGCCGTATAGGTGTTGGCAAAGCGCACGGAGCGCTTCGCCAGCGCTTTCAGATGCGGCGCGTGAAGAAACTCGGCCGGCCCGTCGGGAAACAGCGTCCCGTTATACTGGTCGACCATCAGGATGAGAAAATTCGGGCGCGACATGCTGGGTATGGGTCCTTGGAAAGTATCAGAGGCCGAGGGAGGTCTTGACTGCGTCCGCAGCGGGCTTGCCGTCAAGCGTCGTGACGCCTGACAGCCATGGGTCGATAGCGGTCGGATTGGCCTTCAGCCATGCGGTCGCCGCAGCCTTCGGGTCCTCGCCGCCGAGAATCGAGCCCATCAGCACGTTTTCCATGCTGAGGTCGAACTTCAGGTTCTTCATGAACGTGGCCGCGTTCGGGCATTTCGCCGACCAGCCGGTGCGGGCCAGCGTATAAATCTCGGCGCCGCCGAAGTTCGCGCCGAAATAGGCGTCGCCGCCGGAGAGATAGGTGATCTGGAATTTCTCGTTCATTGGATGCGGCGCCCAGGCGAGGAACACGACAGCGCCCTTGTCCTTGGAGGCACGCTCGACCTGCGCCAGCATCGCCTGCTCGCCGGATTCGACCAGCTTCCAGTCCTTGAGGCCGAAGTCGTTGGCGTCGATCATCTTCTGGATATTGCCGTTGGCAGGCGCGCCCGGCTCGATGCCGTAGATCTGCTTGCCGAACTCGTCGCCATGCTTCTGCAGGTCGGCAAAATCCTTGATCCCCTTGTCGGCCACATAGGTCGGCACGGCGAGCGTGAACTTCGCGCCCTCGAGGTTCTTGTTCATCACCTCGACAGCCTTTGCGGCGTTAAGGTCGTCGATGAAGGATTTCTGCGCCGGCATCCAGTTGCCCAGGAAGACGTCGATCTCTCCGTTCTTCATCGACTGGTAGCCGATCGGAACCGAGAGCGTCTTGACGTCGGGCTCGTAGCCGAGTGCCGTCAGGATCACGGAAGTGACGCCATTGGTGGCGGTGATATCGGTCCAGCCGGGATCGGACATGCGGATCGTCTTGCACGACGCGTCGTCGGCGGCAGCGGCCGACCCGACGGCCAGAGCGGAAAGCACAACGCCGGCGGCAAGACGGCGGATCATGGAAACTGCTGTCATCTCATTTCCCCTTTTTTGTCATTTGATAGTTTTATTGAACAACACTAGCATCGTCCCTGTGAAGGCAGCTTTTTTCGATGGTTCCCAACAGGATTTTTTATGGCAGAGCGGCCGGTCGATCTGGGATGGATGCGCATTTTCGCGGAGATCGGCGGCGTCGGCAGCCTGTCGGCCGCAGCCGGCGCGCTCGGCCTCACCCAGCCAGCCGTCAGTTACCAGATCCGCCGGCTGGAAGAGCAGATCGGCGTCACGTTGCTCAAGCGCCAGCATCGCGGCGTCGAGCTGACGCCGGAGGGGCAGCGGCTTTTCGATCTGGTCGCAAGAAGCGTCGATGAGATCGATCAGCTGACGCGCAGGCTTCGCAGCGAAAAGGAGCGACCCTCGATCCGCCTGCATACGGACTACGCCTTTTCCGCGCTCTGGCTGATCCCGCGCATGCACGCGTTTCGGCTGGTCCATCCGGATACGGATATCCAGATCATCGCCACGCAGCGCATGGAGCGGCATCGGTCGGGAGAAGGCGACGTCTCCGTCGTCTTCGGCACCCGCGCCGAATTCGGCCGCGACGCGAAGCTTCTGCTGCCGGAAAAGGTGGCGCCCGTTTGCAGCCCCGGCTTCATCGAGCGCAACGGCCCCTTCGAAACACCCGCCGATCTCGCCCGCAACAGGCTGATTCACCTCGACACGGCGGCGCCATCGCCCTGGTTCGATTGGCGCAGCTATTTCGCCGAACTCGGCATCGGGCGCGAGGCCTTTGCTGGGCAGGGCGATCTCAGCTTCAACACCTATTCGCTGGTGGTGCAGGCAGCGCTGGGCGAACAGGGGCTGGCGCTCGGCTGGATGGGGCTGGTCGACACGCTGCTGTCGACCGGCATTCTCTCTCTGGCCGGCCCGACGCTGGAAGCGCCGGATCGCGGCTATTTTCTGCTGCAGCCGAAAGGCCGCACGCCCGGGAGCGACGAACTCGGCGCCTGGATGCTGGCCGAAGCCGGTCTCTGACATCCCTATTTTTAAGCGGCAGAAGGTCAGGCGGCCAAATCCTGCAGGAAGTCGTCGCACCAGCGCGAAACGTCATGGACCGTGAGATAATCCATCATCCGCTGCCAGCGTTCCTTGCGCTCCTCGAGCGACATGTTCAGCGCCCGCGCGATCGCGTTGGCGGTCCCCTCGATGTCATAGGGGTTGACCAGAAGAGCGCCCTTCAGTTCGCGGGCGGCACCCGCAAAGCGTGATAGAACCAGTACGCCAGGATCCTCGGGATCCTGCGCCGCGACATATTCCTTCGCCACGAGGTTCATCCCGTCGCGCAGTGGCGTCACGAGGCCCACTCTCGCAAGCCGATAGAGCCCGGCAAGGATGGGCCGGCTGAGCGAACGGTTGATATAGCGGATCGGCACCCAGTCCACGGTGCCGAGCGCGCCGTTCACCCGGCCTGCCTGTTCGGCCACGGTGCGCTGCATCTGCTCATATTCGGGAACCTCCGAGCGCGATTTCGGCGTCACCTGCAGATAGGTCACGTTGCGCTGGTGGGCGGGGTTGTTGAGCACGAAGCGCTCGAAGGCGTCGATGCGCTGCGTCAGGCCCTTGGAGTAATCGAGCCGGTCGACGCCGATGATCAGGTCGCGGCCGATGATGCTCTCCTTCGCCTTGTGCACCATGGCGTGGGTCACCGCCTTGCGGGCGAATTTCGCGAAGGCCTCGGTCTCGATCCCGATGCCATAGGCACCGCCCTTGAAGATCTTGTCGCCGGAGTTGAAGCGGCCATCGCCCAGCGCGTCGCCCATCTCCTCGCGACGCAGGCAGCCGGCGAAATTCTCAAGGTCGTGGTCGGTCTGGAAGCCGACGAGATCGTAGGCGGCAAGCCCGCGCATGATCTCCTCATGCACAGGCATGGTGAAGAGCACGTCGGCCGGCGGCCAGGGGATGTGGTGGAAGAAGCCGATGCGGTTCTTCACGCCCATCTGCCGGAGCTCGGCGGCAAGCGGGATCAGATGGTAGTCGTGGATCCAGATCGTGTCGTCTGGCTCAAGCATAGGCGCCAGCCGGTGGGCGAAGAAGCGGTTGACGCGGAAATAGCCGGTCATCTCCTTGCGGCCGTATTCCGCGAGATCCAGTCTATAATGGCAGATCGGCCAGAGCACGCGGTTGGCGAAGCCGAAGTAATATTCCTCGACATCCTTTTCGGTCAGATCCGTCAACGCATAGGTGATCCGGCCATCCTCGCTGATCTGCAACGGACCTGGCTCGGTCTCGCCGCTCGACTTGCCCGACCAGCCCATCCAGATGCCGCCGCGCTGCTGGAGCGCGGCCTGCAAGGCCACGGCAAGCCCGCCGGCAGCCGCTGCCGCTCCGCCCTTTTCGGGAACGGGCACACGGTTGGAAACGATGACAAGACGGCTCACGCAATATTCCTTTCAAAAACGGCAGTACGCAAAAATGGCAATCGATAGGTCGCGATCATCAAACGGCGAGATGCGCGATGAGTTCCCTCAGGGCAACCGCAGTCGGCAGCGTCAGCTGTGCGGCTGTGCCGGAGAGAGGCGCGCCGACGCGGATCGAATGCCCGTCCAACCGGTTGGCGACATGGAACATCGCTTCATCGGTGATGTCGTCGCCAATGGCGATCGGTCGGCGGCCCGCGAACGGCGCCTCGGAGAGAAAGGTCTCCACCGCATGCCCCTTGTCGGCGCTGGCGGGGCGAATTTCGAGCACCATCTTGCCGCGCTGCAGCGTCCAGTTCTCGCCGGCCTTGCCGAGAAACGTCTCCATCAGCGGCTCGAGCTCGGCCTGCCGCTGCGGCGCAAGCCGATAGTGGGCGGCGACCGCGGCCCCCTTGTCTTCGATCAGCACGCCATCGAAGCCTGAAGCTTCCTTGCGCAGATCAGCCTTGAGTTTCTCGAAATGCGCGGTCGGCTCGGCCTGCTCGATCCGTCCGTCCGCGCGGCGAAGCTCCGCTCCATGCAGGCCGGCGATCGGAAACTGGTAGGGGGTAAAGAGCTTGTCGGCATAGGGCAGCGCCCGTCCCGTCACCAGCGCCATGGCGCCACCGAGCTTGCGCGACAGCTGATCGAGTTGCTGCGGCAGGGCAGGGGGCACGACAATGCCATCGGGCGTGTCGGCGAGATCGATCAAGGTGCCGTCTATATCGAGAAACAGCGCCCAATCGGCGGCCGAGGAACGGAGCAGATTGAACAGAAACGAGGTTCCGGAAACCTGCTGCGGCTTCAGGGTTCGGGATGGCTGCGCTGGATAGGACATGTGGTCTAAATGTGGCAGCAAAGCCCGATGGCAACCCTAAAAAGTCATCGCGACCCCTTGGCGGCGTCTCGCGCGGACGTTCGCGATCCCTCAATCTCCCGGCGTCACAGGGGCATTGGCCGCATAAAACGCCTTCGCGTCGCGCGTAAACAAAGCGCCCTGATCGCTGCGTGTGTAGAACATGTGCCCGCCCTGATAGACCTTCAGCCCCACCCGGTTGGCGGCAAGCGAAGCTGGTAGATGGTCGACGACATAGCGGCTGACGCCATAGGGCGTCACGAGGTCGCTATAGCCATGCGCGATCAAAAGCCGGAAGCTTGGGACGGCTGCGAGAAACTGCCTGATATCGCCGGTCACACTTGCCTGAAGGCGCGACCCGCCACCCCGGCGTCCCCATTCCCACTGACGGTTTATGTCGCTGTCGAGCAGCGAGTAGGTCATCTCCGTCTTGAAGCCGAGCTCGTTGCGGGCGTAGTCGGAAAAAGCGCCGCCATAAGCGCGGGTGAAGCCGTCAAGGATGGCGTCGTCACCCCTTGCGTCAGCGGTCTCGGGAAACGCATCGGGCGTGGTAAAGGCCGCGTCATAGGGACTAGCAACCAGTCCGTCGCTCTTGCCGATCTCCTTGGCGAAGGCGTTGCCGAGGAAACCACGGCTCTTCTCGACCACATCCTCAGGGATACCCGTCATGGCAGAGAGCTTGGAATAAAACGCCTTTGCCGCATCGCCCGTGGGCGCTGCTCCCGCAAGCGTCGTCAGATAGTCACCGAGCGCGAACCGCTCCGCCTCGCGCTGTTTCGTCTCGTCGAAGGCCTTTTTCCGATCCATCTGAGCTGCCGCCAGCGACGGCAACTCCAGCGCCGCGCCGAGCGCGAATTCGTCGGCGCCGAACATCAGCTGTCCCTCAAGGAGCGGCGACAGCATCACCGCACCCGAGATGATGATGCCCTGCGTATCCTTGAGCGCGCTCGCCACCTTCGCCGCCCGGAAGCCGCCGTAGCTCTCGCCGAGCAGATATTTCGGCGAGGACACCCGGTTGTTGTGCGTGACATAAAGCGCGATCGCCTTGGCGACGCTCTCGGCGTCGGCATTCACATTGTAGTATTTCGAGGCATCATCGGGCTTCACCGTCCGGCTCCAACCGGTACCAACAGGGTCGATCAGCACGAGGTCGGTGAAGTCGAGCCAGCTGTTGGGGTTGTCGACCAGCCTGGCTCCCGCGCCGTCATCGCCCTTCGGTCCGAAGTCGACCATGCGTGGCCCGACGAGACCCAGATGCAGGAAGGCCGAGGCAGCGCCCGGGCCACCGTTGAAAGCGAAGGTCAGCGGCCGGTTGGGCCCGCCGTCCTTCTTGACGTAAGCGGTGTAGAAGATCGCCGCCGTCTGCGCGCCATCCTGGCCGAACATGTCGAGCGTTCCGGCCGTCGCGGTATAAGCGAACTTGCGGCCATCGAGAGTGATCTCATGCTCGGTGACGGAATCCGCCGGCAGCAGCGTCAGCACGCCCTCGCGCGATCCGGCTGATGGCCGCGCGGCGTCTTGCGCATAGGTCAGGGATGGGCCGAGTGCAGTGGTGAGCCCGGTGGCCAGGATGGTGGCCAGGACAATGGATCGAAAGCGCACGACTGTTCCTCCGCGAATGCCATCTTTGCACGGAGCCTAGCATCGGCGCCGCCGCAAATGGCATCAACAGATGGTGAAGGCCTCAATCGGCGGTTTTCTCGACCGTCCGCGCATTCACATGCAGCGCCCGCCCGGCGTTCCAGCCGTTGAAGGCGGCCCCCGCTCCGAGCGCCACGAACAGCACCGCGCACCAGGCAAAGCTCCCCGTCCAGCCGCGAATGAGGCCGACGACGAGCGGCCCGATGGCGGCGAGCAGATAGCCGACGCATTGCGCCATGCCGGAAAGATGCGCCGCCACATGCGGATCGCGCGAGCGCAGCACGATCGTCGTCATCGCCGCCGCGATCAGCCCGCCCTGGCCGATGCCCTGAAGTACCGCCCAGAGCCAGACCGTCGAAAGCGGCGCGAAGAGCAGCCCCAGCAAAGCGACCACGGCAATGCCGCAAAGCGCCGCGTTGATCACCCGCTGATCCTTGCCGCGCACCGCGATCTGCGGCGCGACCAGGCACGAGGCCGCCTGCACCATGACCGAGACGGAAACGATCGCGCCGGCCGTGACGCCATCCATGCCGCGCTCGCGCAGGATCGGCACCAGCCAGCCGAAGACGCAGTAGGCGAGCGCGGACTGCAGCCCCATGAACAGCGTGACCTGCCAAGCAAGCCTGTCCCGCCACAGCCCCTCGACGGAGAAGCCGCTGCGCTTCACCTGCGCTTTCGTCGACAGCACCTGCGGCAGCCAGATCAGGCCGACCACGAGGGCAGGCAGCGCCCAGATCGCCAGTGCCGCCGCCATCGAACCGCCGAAGGCACGCTCAAGCGGCAGCGTGAACCCCGCCGCGCCGGCCGCACCCGCGCAGAGCGCCATGGTGTAGAAACCCGTCATCAGCGCCGCGCGATCAGCGAAATCGCGCTTCACCAGACCGGGCAGCAGAACATTGCCGACGGCAATGCAGGCGCCGGCGAGCGCCGAACCGATAAACAGCAGCGGGATGGAGGAGAGGCCGCGCAGCGCCGTTCCGAGCGCCAGTAGCAACAGCACGCCAAGCAGCGTCCGCTCGGCGCCGATGCGTTGCGCGAGCTTCGGCGCCAGCGGCGAAAAGGCGCCGAGGCAGACGACCGGCAGTGTCGTGAGCAGGCTGGTGCCGAGCGCCGACAGTCCAAGCTCGCTGCGGATTTCGGGCAGCAGCGTCGAGGCGCTGGAAAACAGCGGCCGCAGGTTGAACGCGATCAGCACGAGGCTAGCACCGAGCACGAACCGTCCTGTCGCGCTCGTTCCGATCGGCGGCTGCGGTTGCGGCACGCTGTCTGCTTCCGCATCGATCAGCTGCTCCTCGGCGTGGTCGTAGAGATGGGCGGCGTCTTGCGAGGGGGTCGTCATGAAAGGATCATCCGGTCGAGAGCTGTAATTACGGGAGCCATGAAGGCGCGCACCGCCGCATCCGCTTTTTCGGCGTCGCCGGTGGCGATCGCGTCGATGATGGCGGCGTGGGCCTGCATGTCGGGCTCGGGAATATCCTCGCCCAAAGTCGCCTCGATGGTCTCGGCGATCGAGGCGGAGAAGAAGTCGTAAATCTCGATCATCGCGCGGTTTTGCGAAGCGGCGATCACCGCCTTGTGGAAGGCAAGATCGCGCTCGATGAAGGCAATCTTGTCGCCGTCGTCGAAATTGCCGCGGCTTTCCAGCAGCTTGCGCAACGTCGTGATCGTCTGCGGCGTATGGCGCAGCGCCGCCAATCTCGCGGCCTCGACGTCGAGCGCGCATCGCGCCTCGAAAAGATCGCGGAGCCCGGCGCGCCGCGCCATGGTCAGCGGCAATGCGGTATCGGTGGTCGAAAGCACATAGGTGCCGGACCCCTGCCGCGTCTCAAGCAGGCCTTGCGAGACGAGCACGCGCACGGCCTCGCGCACCGTGCCCCGGCTGACGGAGAGCATAGCGGAGAGCGCGGCCTCGTTGGGCAACTTGTCACCGACGGCCCAGCGTTTGGCAAGGATCTCGGCGCGGATCGCCTCTGTCGCGGTTTCCGCGAGATTGGTTTTGGAAAGCGGCTGCATAGGCGCCTCATAAAGTCATCCGATGACTTTATGAATAGCGATGGAATTGCCTTTGGTCAATTAGCGACCTGAAACGGAAAAAGGGCCGCGCTAGCGACCCTTTCCATGAGTTTTGGCCTGTAAAACCGGCCGGACCGCTATGGCGATCCCAGGAAGGCGGGTTTCAGAGCGAGGGCTGCCTCGCCTTCATCACCACTTCCAAGCCCGTTACGAGGTCCGAAATCTCATTAGACATTGGATCACCTTCCTTTCGTTCTGTTTCCGATAGAAGAAAGGTAAGAGCATTTCAGCGGGATGCAAGGCCTAATTTGGTGGTAATAGAGATTGCAACCAAGGGATGATATTGCTTGCGGCGTGAGTGGCAAAGCAGCGTCCGCCGCGCCAGCCGGCGGGATCGGGGAAGATGGGCAACCTCGACCGCGGCGATCGGCCTCGCCCTCTCACAAGGAGGTGAGCTATGTGGTTTCCACTTAGCGTCACGTTTAGGGTAAGAAAAACCCGGACCAGCTGGTCGCTCGAGGTCCGGGTTAGCTTCATAACCTAAACAAGTGGGAGGCAGGCGCCAACCTGCCTCCCACTCCTTGAATATAAGCCATTCCCTCATTTTCATCAAGACACCGCACGCAGTGCTGGTGGTCCGCGTCCGGTTCGCGCGGAGCGCCCACAACCCCGTTCACAAAACAAAATGCTGCATTGCCGAAGTTGATCGCCGTCAATGTCAGAAAAACGTCATGTTCGGCTTGCAAGCCACATGCTTGTTTAGTTCTTATTAACCATCGGATTCGACAATCGTCGATGCGTTTCAGCATTGTCCTGCCACGATCAGGGCGGGTTGCGGAGTGAATAGCATGTGTCGCTGGGCAGCCTATCGCGGAGAACCCCTCTATCTGGAGGAGCTTGTCTCTTCTCCTGCGCACTCCCTGATCGAACAATCCCACTGCGCCACCCGCGCCAAGACGGCGACCAATGGCGATGGTTTCGGCATCGCCTGGTACGGCGATCACCCCGAGCCCGGTCGCTATCGTGATACGCTTCCTGCCTGGTCGGACTGCAACCTGAAAAGCATTGCGCGGCAGATCCGCTCACCGCTGTTTCTTGCCCATGTCCGCGCCGCGACCGGCGGCGGCACGCGGCGCGACAACTGCCATCCCTTCGTTTTCGCCAACTGGTCCTTCATGCACAACGGCCAGATAGCGGGCTTCGAGCGCCTGCGCCGGTCGATGGAGGCGATGCTCGACGATGACCTTTTCAACGCACGCGGCGGCACCACCGATTCCGAGCTGATGTTTTTGCTCGCGCTCCAGTTCGGCCTGCGCCAGACGCCGATCGCCGCCATGTCGGAAATGATCCGCTTCGTCGAGGGACTGTCGGAAAATATCCTCGGCTCGGCGCTCGTGCGCTACACGGCGGCCTTTTCCGACGGCAATGCGCTCTATGCCATCCGCTACGCGACCGATCGCAAGGCGCCGACGCTCTATGCCTCTCCTGTTGGCAAAGGCTATTGCCTTGTCTCCGAACCGCTCAACGACGATGTCGACGCCTGGGCGGAAATTCCGGATGGCAGCGCCGTCACGCTGACCGATAAAGGCCTCGACGTCACGCCGTTCCAGCCGGTCGCAGCACCGGCCAAATCCGCTCCCGTCGCTATCCCCGCCTGAGCCTTTCGGCGATCGTCTCCGCAAGCTTCATCGCGACATCCTCCTTAGCCATGTCGGGCCATTGATCGATGCCATCGCGCGTGACGATCTTCACGCGGTTGCGCACGCCACCCATGATGCCGGTTGCCGGCGAGACGTCGTTGGCGACGATCATGTCGGCGCCCTTGCGCTCCAGCTTCGCCTTCGCATTGCTGTCGACATCCTGCGTCTCGGCGGCAAAGCCGACCACGAGCTTCGGCCGCAGCGTGTGATGCCCGATCGTCTTCAGAATGTCCGGGTTTTCGGTCAGCGCCAGCGTCGGAATGGACTCGCCGGGATGCTTCTTGATCTTCTGGTCGGACGCGGATGCCACGCGCCAGTCGGCCACCGCCGCAACCATTACCGCGATATCGGCGGGCAGCGCGGTCAGCACCGCGTCGCGCATATCCTCGGCGCGCTCGACATGAATGGTCTTCACACCGGTGGGGTCGGCGATCGTCACCGGGCCCGCGACCAGCGTCACATCCGCGCCAAGCCGGGCCAGCGCCGAAGCGATCGCGTGGCCCTGCCGGCCGGATGAGCGATTGGCGATATAGCGCACCGGATCGATCGGCTCATGCGTCGGCCCCGATGTCACGATCGCCTTGCGCCCGGCAAGCGGCTTAGGGCTGGTGTCGAGCAATCGCTCCACCGCGGCGACGATGTCGAGCGGTTCGGCCATGCGGCCCACGCCCGCCTCGCGGCTTTCCGCCATCTCGCCGGCCATCGGCCCGATGAAATGGACGCCGTCGTTGTTGAGCGTCGCGACGTTCCGCTTGGTCGCGGCATTGCTCCACATATGCGGGTTCATCGCCGGCGCCAGAAGCACCGGTCGGTCGGTGGCAAGCAGCACCGTCGAGGCGATATCGTCGGCCAGCCCGTTCGCCATCTTCGCCATCAGGTCGGCGGTCACAGGCGCCACCAGCACGAGGTCGCAATCGCGCGCCAGCCTGATATGGCCGACATCCTGCTCGTCCTGCCGTGAAAACAGATCGGTGAACACGTGGTCGGCGGCGAGTGCCCCGACAGCAAGCGGCGTGACGAACTGCTGCGCGCCCGCTGTCATCACCGGCCGGACCGAGGCGCCGCGCTCGCGAAGGCGGCGGATCAGGTCGAGGCTCTTATAGGCCGCGATGCCGCCGGAGATGATGAGGAGGATGCGTTTGCCGCTGAGAACCATGCCTTCTATCCAACCTGGAATTGACTGGAAGAACCCTAAGCCTTTGGCGGATAATAAGCAATCGACGCGAGCAGTTCGTGCCGCCGCTCACGCGTGCTGCTGTTGTCTGACATGGCTGAAGATCGCGATCGCCATGCCGACGCCCGCAAGCTGCAGCAACGAGCCACCGGCCTCGGCAAGCGTCGGAAGCCGCTGTTCGAAGACGAAGCCGAAGATCAGTCCGAACACCGTTTCGGCAACGATCAACTGTGCGGCCAAGGCCAGCGGCAGCCTCTTCGAGGCGATCATCCATAAAAGCGTGGCGAGCCACGCGCCGGCAAGCCCCATGATCAGGGACCACAGCAGGAAGCGCATGAGGTCGATATCGGTGTAGACGATCGGCGTGTTCAGCGATGTCAGCGGGATCAGCACAAGGCTGCCGAGCCCGGCGCCGATGCCCTGCAGACCCGTCCATTGCAGGATGTCGGGCGCATCGGGTGATTGCATCGTGGCGGTACTGGCCAACCCGTAGACGACCCAGAGAACAAGTCCGATCGCCGCGGACGCGATGCCATAGGCGATCATCACCCGGTCGCCCGTTGGCGTCGATGCGAAGACGGCGACATTGACCCAGGCGATCCCGGCCGCGATCAGCATCAGCGGCAGCGCAAGCAGACGCCAGGAAACGGAACGGTCCCGGAAGTTGGCGATCATCGCCAGGATCACGGGCATCGTCCCGATCACCAGCGGCGGAATGGCAGCGCCTGCGAACCGGACGGCATAGGCGACGCTGATGAAATAGCCGACATAGCCGATACCGCCGAGCAGCAGCGCGGTGATCATCGGCTTGAGCTTGATGCCGCGCGGCCGGAAGCGGGGGTGAACCATCAGCACCACGCTTGTCAGCGCGAACAGGCCATACCGCGCCACGGTGAGGTCGAGCGTCGTGAACGGCGCGATGGCGCGCGGCACGACAAAGGTCAGCCCCCACAAGGCGCAGGTGGCGATGCCGCAGAGAATGCCGAACAGCATGGAGGTCTCCGGAACGGATAGAGCCGCAGGAAATGGGAAGGAATCGGGATAGGCGAAGAGCTGGAAATGCCACTATGCCTGATATCGCACGCGCGCAAGTGTCCACCTACGACATGGCGCAGGCGGGAAGGGGACAGCTCGGGATTGCAAATCGTTCGAGAGCGCTCCGATAGCGAGGTGGCCAAAGGTCGCATCCCCCGGCACCGATCGCCTAAGCTGATGAATAGATAGAAAGAATGCAGCCTTGGCGTCGCCGGCCGGCCGCGTGACATTGTCCGCGCGCTGTGGCATGCAGCGGATATGGGGATGATCAGGACAGTTTTGGGGGACAGGGTATCGGCAAGCGCCATCACGCTGCTCGTCGCCCTCCTGCTGCTGATCCAGGGCCTGCTCTCAGGCCAGGCGCAGGGATCGATGGCGAGCGCCGCCATGGATCCCCTGCAGTCGATCTGTTCCATGGCCGGCGAAAGCGTCATCGACCACGTCGATCATGCCGAAAACACCAACGACGGCACATCGCATGATCGATCGCATGGCAAGGCCGCCGATTGCCCCTGCTGCACACTCTGTCGTCTCGCCGCCCACGCAATGCCGGCCATCCTCGGTGCGGACACTGCGATCCTCCACGTCGATGCCGTCGGCACAGCCGCGATTGTCTTCATCGCCGGCAACGCCATCACGCCCAGCCTGCGTGGCCTGATAGGCCAACCGCGCGCGCCACCAAAAACCTCCTGACGTCCGATTGCCGGCGCTCTCAGTGCCGGCTTCCTTCTTCATCATCAGGAGACATATCATGTCCGATTTCACCATCGGTCGGGAAGGTGCGAGCGCTGCCGTGCGTTCCCCGTCCGATCTTTATCGCGCCGTCTGGCGCTGGCATTTCTACGCGGGTCTTCTCGTCCTGCCCTTCATGCTTTCGCTCGCCGTCACCGGCGCGCTCTATCTCTTCAGGGACGAGATCGACAATGTCGTTCATGCCGATCTGAAGCGCGTCGCAATCAGCCAGCAGGCAACGCGACCGCCATCCGTGATGGTGGATGCCGCCCTTGCCGCCCATCCCGGCACCGCAATCAAGTTCACCGATCCCGTCGACCCCGGCGCGTCGGCGGAAATCACCATCAACACCGCGGCCGAGGGCAATATCGCCGTCTATGTCGACCCCTATAGCGGCAAGGTGCTCGGCGCGTTGCCCGATCGCGGCACGATCATGTGGACGGTCCGCTATCTCCACAGTCTCAAATATTTCGGCTCCGTCACCCGCTCGCTGATCGAGATCGCGGCTGGCTGGACGATCCTGCTTGTCGGCACCGGCATCTATCTCTGGTGGCCGCGAAAGCAGACGGGAGGCGTGCTCAGCATTCGCGGCACGCCGCGCAAGCGTGTCTTCTGGCGTGATACCCATGCTGTCCTCGGCCTTTTCGTTGGTGGCTTCATCGTCTTTCTCGCCGTCACGGGCATGCCCTGGTCCGGCGTCTGGGGCGCCAAGGTCAACGAGTGGGCGAACGGAAACAACTTCGGCTATCCGGCCGGTGTGCGTGTCGCCGTGCCGATGTCGGACGAACATCTCGATCATATCGCCAAGACCACATGGTCGCTCGAGCAGGCGCAGGTCCCGCAATCCCCGGCCCACCAGCACGGCGCGATGCCGATCAGCCTGGATGAAGCCGTCGCCACCTTCGACCGCCTCGGCCTGCATCGCGGCTACGCCGTCAACATCCCCACGGATGCGATGGGCGTCTACACCGGCTCCGTCTATCCGGATGATCTTGCCGAGCAGCGCGTCGTGCATCTCGATCAGTTCACGGGAAAACCGCTGATCGACATGAGCTATGCCGATTACGGCCCGCTCGGCAAGGCGCTGGAGTGGAGCATCAACGTCCATATGGGGCAAGAGTTCGGGCTGGCGAACCAGCTCGTCCTGCTCGCCGCCTGCATCGGCATCGCGGTGCTCGCGGTATCCGCCGGCGTCATGTGGTGGAAGCGCCGCCCGGCAGGCTCGCTCGGCGTCCCGCCCATGCCATCGGACAAGCGGGTGTTTCGCGGTCTGATCGCCATCCTCGCCATCGGCGGCATCATCTTCCCGCTGGTCGGCCTGTCGCTCGTCGTCATGCTGGCGCTCGACTGGATTTACGTCAGAACCCGCCGCCGGCGATCGATCTGAAAGCCGTGAGGAGGCATCGTCGATGCCTCCTCACTCCCTATTCCTGAACGATCCCGACGCAGAAATCGATGAACGCCCTGACCTTCGCCGGCACATGCTGGCGGGAAGGATAAAAGGCGTAAAGCGGGAAGGTCTCGTCGGGCCAGTCAGGAAACAGGTCGATCAGCTGACCGCTTTCCAGATAGTCCTGCATCCCAAGCGAAAACACCTGCGCGATGCCGATCCCGGCAAGGCAAGTGGCAAGCGTCGTGCCGGCGTCGTTGACGAGAATGCGTCCGCGCGTCTCGATCGGCACGACCTCGGCACCACGCCGCAATTCCCATTCGAAGGGACGCCCTGTGAGTGAATCCCGGAACTGGATGCAGGTGTGGTCGGCAAGATCGCCGGGCGCCATCGGCCGCCCGTGTTTGGCGAGATAGGAAGGTGCCGCGATGGTGATCACCCGCGTGCGCATCAACAGCCTCGAGATCAGCGTGGTCTGCGCGGGATCGCCGAAGCGCACCGCCACGTCCATGCCGTCGGCCACCAGATCGCCGATCTCGTTGCGGGTGATGATCTCGATCTGCAGCTCGGGATAGAGATCGAGAAACGCGCCAAGCCTGGGTCCCAGAACCAGTCGCGAGAAATACGGATCGACATTGACCCTGAGCCGCCCGCGCACCGACTGCGCCACGCCCGAGGCTGTCATCGCCGCCTCCTCGATACCGCTCAGCAACGGCGCCACCTGCTCGTAAAAGCGGGCGCCGTCGTCAGTCAGGCGCATGGTGCGGGTGGTGCGGTCGAGCAGGCGCAGACCGATGCGGCCTTCCAGCCGGGCGATGGCGCGGCTGACGCCCGACGGAGACAAGCCCATCGCGTCCGCCGCCCGCGCGAAGCTGCCGCTTTCGATCACCGCCGCCAGTACGCTCACCCCGTTCAGCAATCGTCCGTCGAACATCGATACATCCGTGATTTTCAGTCACCAATACAATGATATATGCGCACTTCAATCAAAGATCGGAAAGGATCATTTTGCGGGCGAACGGAAAACTGAACCAAAGGAGTTTCCAATGTTCGCCATTACAGGAGTAACCGGACAGGTCGGCGGCATCGTCGCCACGCAGCTGCTGCAGGCCGGTTTGCCGGTCCGTGCCATCCTGCGCAACGCCGAAAAAGGCAAGGCCTGGCACGAGAAGGGCGCCGAACTGGCGCTCGCCGAAATGACCGACGCCGAAGCGCTGACCGCCGCCTTCGCCGGCGCCGAGGGCGTCTTCCTGCTGATCCCGCCGACCTTCGACCCGACATCAGGCTTCCCCGAAGTCCGCGCCGTCATTGACGCATTGAAGACGGCGCTGCTGCGGGCGCGGCCAGAGAGGGTCGTCTGCCTCTCCACGATCGGCGCGCAGGCCGAGGAGCCGAATCTGCTCAGCCAGCTGGGCCTCGTCGAGCAGGAACTCTCAACATTGCCGCTGCCGATCGCCTTCCTCCGCGCCGCCTGGTTCATGGAGAACGCCGCCTGGGATGTGGCGGCCGCGCGCGAGGCCGGCGTCATCGCAAGCTTTCTCCAGCCGCTCGACCAGGCCTATCCGATGGTCTCGGTCGCCGATGTCGGCGAAAGGGCCGCGTCATTGTTGCGGGAGAACTGGGCCGGCAAGCGCATCGTTGAGCTGCAGGGGCCGGAGAAGGTAACACCCGCCGATATCGCCGCCGCCTTCTCCAAGGTTCTCGGCAAGCCGGTCAGCGCGGAAATCGTCGCGCGCGACGGCTGGGAAGAGCTGTTCAAAGGGCAGGGGATGCGCAACCCGATCCCGCGCATCCGCATGATCGATGGTTTCAACGAGGGCTGGATCCGCTTCGAAGGCCAGCCCGAGAGAGGGTCGACAACGCTGGAGACAGCCATCCGCCGGCTGGTCGAAGCCGCCTGACACAAACGAAAGGCCGCGGACGAAACATCCGCGGCCTTTCCATATCAATCAGACACTCGATCTCAGAGATTGCTCATCCCGCCATCGATGACGAGTTCGCTGCCGACGATATAGGCGGCCTCGTCGGAGGCGAGGAAGATCACGGTCTTGGCGACCTCTGCCGCGTCGCCGAAGCGCCCGACCGGGATCTGCGACTGGATATGATCGGCCATCGCCTTGGAATCCGCCTCCGATGCGCCGAGCTTGCTGTAGAGCGGCGTGGCGATCGGGCCGGGGCTGACGGCGTTGACGCGGATGCCGCGGCTGATCAGTTCGCCCGACAGCGTCTTGGCAAGCGTCAGCAGCGCGCCCTTGGTCAGCGAATAGACGCTGGAGTTCGGCATGCCGATATGCGCGTTGATCGAGGTGTTGAGCACGATCGCGGCCTGCTTGGAGAAGATTGGCAGCAGCGCTTGGATGAGGAAGAACGGACCCTTGACGTTGATCGCGATCGACTTGTCGAAGGCGGCCTCGCTCCATTGCTCGACAGGGCCGAACTCGGCCACGCCGGCATTGACGAAGAGGATGTCGAGATGGCCGAAAGCGTTCTTGATGGCTTCGGCGACGACCTGCTGCCCGGCGACATTGCCGGCATCGGCCTGGATGACGATTGCCTTGTCGCCGAGTTCGGCGCGGGCGGCTGCGACGCTGTTGGCGCTGCTGCCGGTGATGGCGACGCGGGCGCCCTCGGCGATGAACTGGCGGGCGGTTTCAAGGCCGATACCGCTGGTGCCGCCGGTGATAAGGGCAGTCTTGTTCTGAAGGCGTGACATGGATTGATATCCTTGTGGGGTGGGCTGCGTGCCCATGATGTGTTGTTGGGGGCGGTCGGCAGAATGCCTTGCTGTTGGGTCGCGATCACCCCCTCCGAAAGGCGAAGGTGACCGAGCGAGTATGCGTATCAGGTACGAGTGATCGAGGCGCCGCCATCGACCAGCGAGGCAGTGCCGGTCACGAAGCTGGAATCGTCGGAGGCGAGGTAGAGCACCGAGCGGGCCAGTTCGTCAGGCGTTGCCACGCGCTTCAGCGCATGCAGGTTGGTGACGAAGCCCTGCTTGTCCGGCGTGTCGTTCATTTCGCGATACATGTCGGTGTCGACGGCACCTGGGAGCACCGAGTTCACGCGCACATTCTTCGGGCCGTATTCGGCGGCCAGCGCCTGCGTCAGGCCGATCAGGCCGGCCTTGCTGGCGGCATAGGCTGCGACACCGGGGAAGGCGAAGCTGTAGCCGACGAAGGTGGAAGTGAAGATCACCGAGCCGCCGCCGTTCTGTTCCATCTGGCCGATCTGGTGCTTGGCGGCAAGGAAGGAGGCCGTCAGGTTGATCGTTACCGCCTCGGTGAATCCGGCTTCCGAAACGCCTGTGCTCGGCCCGGCCTCGCCGAGGATACCGGCATTGTTGAAGGCGATGTCGAGCTTGCCGTAGCGTTCGACAGCGGCGGCGACCAGCGCCTTGTGATAATCTTCCGAGCGCACGTCACCAGCAACGGCAACTGCGTCTCCGCCAGCGGCCTTGATCTCCTCGACCAGGCTGTCGAGCTCGGCCTGGCGGCGAGCACCGACCACGAGCTTGGCGCCTTCGGCGGCAAAGAGCTTGGCCGTTGCGCGGCCGATGCCGGCGCTGGCGCCAGTGATGATGGCGACTTTTCCATTCAAGCGGTTCATTCTTCCATCTCCTTTTTGGGTTGGGGTGGCGTTTGCCGCCCCGTTCGATGAGTGGAAGATGGCATTTTCCTTTTGTTCGGATTAGTCTCCAAATAGCGGAACTCGAATTCGGAAATGCCGAACGATGATCAGGATTGAGGGAATAACGGCATTCGTGTCGGTGGTGGAATCCGGCTCGGTCAGCGAGGCGGCGCGGCGCCTTCGCCTGTCGAAATCGGTGGTCAGCGAAAGGCTGGCCGAACTGGAGCGCTCGCTGGGCGGCATGCTGCTCCACCGCACCACCCGCAAGCTGACGCTGACGGAGGACGGCACCGCCTTCCTCGAACGCGCCGCCCGCATCGTCCGCGAGATCGAGGATGCCACGGCCGAGATGGCCGAGCGGCGCGGCACGCTCTCCGGGCCGCTCAGGATCGCCGCGCCCGTCACCTTCGGCCGCATGCATCTCGGCCCGGCGCTCTATCCGTTTTTGGCCAAGCACCCGGAGATCCAGCTGGTGCTCGATATCGATGATCGCCGCGTCGATGTTTCATCGGAAGGCTATGACGCCATCGTCCGAAACGGGCCGATCGTCGATTCCCGCCTTGTGGTCTGGAAACTCAGCCGCAGCCGTCGTCTGCTGGTCGCGTCCCCCGATTATCTCAAGCGCCACGGCACGCCGAAGACGCTCAATGATCTCGATGGCCACAAGGGCATTTTCTACACCAATCGCGGCGTCTCCGACTGGCGCTTCCAGACACCCGATGGCGCCATCGTCGTCCGCGCCAGCCAGGTGCTCGGCATGAACAATGGCGACATGATCCGCGATGCGGCGGTGGCCGGTCTCGGCATCGCGCTGCTCCCCGCCTTCATCGCCGGCCCGGCGGTAAGCGAGGGGCGGCTCGCGGAAATTGACGTCGGTTACAAGCCGGAAGCCGAGTTCATCTACATGGCGCATCCCGAAGGCCGCAATCCCTCGGCCAAGCTGCGCGCCGTCGCCGATCATCTGCGCAAGACCTTCGGCGATCCGCCTTACTGGGATCCATCAGGCTGATCAGAAGGTTGATCAGATCAGGCTCATCAGATTGCCGACGACGCGCGACCGCCGCGCCTTCAGCATCGCCAGCCCAAGCCGCGCCACCAGCGGCGGTCCCTCGATCGGCCGATAGGCGACCCCGTCGAGTTTGAGGTGCGCGAGCGAACCCGGCACGATCGACACGCCGAGATCGGCGGCGACCAGATTGATGACGGAAGGGATCTGCGGCGCCTCCTGCGTCACGACAAGTTCGAAACCGGCATCCCGGCAGCCGCGCACGATATCGTCGTAGAGGCTGAGACCGACGGTGCGCGGAAAGAGAATGAAGGGCTCGCCCGAAAGGGCTGAAAGCGGCACGGTCTTCAGCTTCGCCAGCGGATGGTGCGCTGGGAGCGCGATCAGCATCGGCTCGTCCGCCAGCCGCTTCAGATGCACGTCTCTCGGGTCTTCGAGGCCGGGGCGGATGAAGGCGGCGTCGATCTCCTGCCGCATTAGCTTTTCCATCAGCCAGTTGCTGTTCATCTCGGTGAGCGACAGGCTCACATCAGGCCATTGCCCGCGAAACCGGCGGATCGTGCCGCTGACGGCGGTGTTGAAGGCCGACGACGCCGTGAAACCAAGCGCCAGCCGCCCCGTCTCGCCGCGCGTCGCCCGCTGTGCGGCCAGCTTCGCCTTTTCGGCGGACGCAATCGCGGCGCGCGCCTCCGGCAGAAAGGCCGATCCCGCCTCCGTCAGCTCCGCGCCATGCGGCACGCGGTGAAACAGCGCCGCCCCGATCTCGTTTTCGAGATCGCGGATCTGCTGGCTGAGCGGCGGCTGGCCGATGCCGAGCTTGGCGGCGGCGCGGGTGAAATTCTGCTCCTCGGCCACCGCAAGGAAATAGCGGATATGGCGCAGCTCCATCGGTATCTCCAAAACCTATCAAGAAAGCCAGTTTCATATATTGGACAAATGATGGTCGGTTGGCTAGATCAAAGGGCGTGAAAGGTTGGTCCTCAATGCCACGCGCCGCAGACAAGCAGTCCGTTCCCTCGGAAATTCCCTCCCGTCCTCATCTCACCGTCATCGAGAATGCCGCCTCCCAACAGCAGGGAAGCGAGCCGCAGGAAAAGCAGTTCCTGCTGCGCGGCACCCCGGCCTATAGGCGCGCCAGCATCGCGCTGTTCCTCTCGGGCTTCGCCACCTTCTCGCTGCTCTATTGCGTCCAGCCACTGATGCCGATCTTCGCCAGCGACTTCGGCATCAGCCCGGCGGCAAGCTCGCTCTCTCTGTCGCTATCGACGGGTCTGCTCGCCTTCGCCATCTTCTGCGCCGCCGCCGTCTCCGAAAGCTTCCGCCGCCGCAGCCTGATGTTCGCATCGCTGCTCGGTGCCGCCCTCTGCACCATCGCCTGCGCGCTGGTTCCGAGCTGGCATGCGCTGCTGGTCATCCGCGCCCTTGAAGGCCTGCTCCTCGGCGGCGTCCCCGCCGTCGCCATGGCCTATCTCTCGGAAGAGATCGATCCGCGCGGCCTCGGCGCATCCATGGGCCTCTATATCGCCGGCAACGCCTTCGGCGGCATGGCCGGCCGCGTCGTCACCGGCACGCTGGCCGAGTTCTTCTCCTGGCGCATCGCGCTCGGCACGCTAGGCGCCATCGGCCTTGCGGCGGCCATCGGCTTCTTCCTGCTCCTGCCCGCCTCGCGCAATTTCACGCCGCGCAAGGGCTTCAACGCCCGCTTCCACCTCGGCGCCTGGGCCGGCCATATCAGAAGCCCGGCGCTGCCCTTCCTGTTTGCCATCGGCTTCCTCGCCATGGGCACATTCGTCACGGTCTATAACTACATCGGCTTCCGCCTCGTCGAGGCGCCCTACAATCTGAACCAGACCGAGCTCGGCCTGATCTTCACGGTCTACATCTTCGGCATCGCCGCCTCCTGGATCGCCGGCCTGCTCGGAGACCGCTTCGGCCACTTCGTCGTGCTGCCTTCAGGCATAGCGCTCTCGGCGATCGGCGTGGCGCTGACGCTCTCCGCCTCGCTGCCGCTGATCATCCTGGGCATCGTGCTCCTGACCTCCGGCTTCTTCGTCGCCCACTCGGTCGCAAGCGCGCTGGTCGGACGGCTTGCCCGAGGCACCAAGGGCCACGCCTCGTCGCTCTATCTCCTGTCCTATTATATCGGCTCCAGCGTCGCCGGCTCGCTCGGCGGCTATTTCTGGGGCGCCGATGGCTGGAATGCGGTCGTCATCTTCACGCTGACGCTGCTTGCGATCGGCATGGCCGCCGCACTTGCTGCGGCACGGCTGTCGCGTCGATAGCAAAAATAGAAAAAGCCCGCAGCAAGGCGGGCTTTTTTATGAGTGGAGCAGGCTCTTTGGAGCGCTCAGCTAACCACCCAGGCGATATAAACAAGCGTCAGCGCGATCAGCCAGAGCGCGAAGCGCCCGGAGCGGCTGTGGCGGGCTTCCGACTTGCCGATCGCCTCTGCCGTCTCGGCGTCGAAGCGCAGGCCGTTCTCGCTCATCCTGAGCAGCTCGTGGTGGAACTTCTCGGTCTTGGCGGCGATCTCGGGTGCCGCCTCGGCGAGCTTCACGGCGGCCTTCAGCCCGTCCTTGATATCGGTCGCGATCCGCTTCGGTCCGAGATTGTTGCGGATCCATTCGCCGACGACGGGTTCGGATGCCTTCCACATGTTGAAGCGCGGGTTGAGGATGCGCGCCACGCCCTCGACCACGACCATGGTCTTCTGCAGCATCACCAGTTCCGGCCGTGCGGCCATGTCGAACAGCTCGGTCACTTCGAACAGCAGCGTCAGCAGCTTGCCCATCGAGATCGTCTCGGCCGGCTGCCCGTGGATCGGTTCGCCGATCGCCCGGATCGCCTGCGCGAAGCTCTCGACATTGTGGTCGCCGGGCACGTAGCCCGCCTCGAAATGCACCTCGGCGACGCGGATATAGTCGCGGGTGATGAAGCCGTAGAGGATTTCGGCGAGGAAGCGGCGTTCCTTCTTTCCGAGACGCCCGACAATGCCCATGTCGACGGCGACGATCATGCCCTTGGGGTCGACGAAGAGATTGCCCGGATGCATGTCGGCGTGGAAGAAGCCGTCGCGCAGCGTGTGGCGCAGGAAGGACTGGATCAGCGTATCGGCCAGCGCATTGAGATCGTGGCCGGCGGCCTTCAGGCCCTCGACGTCGGACATCTTGACGCCGTCGATCCACTCCATGGTGATGACGTCGCGTCCGGTGCGTTCCCAATCGACGGTCGGAACACGGAAGCCCGGATCGTTCTGCGTATTCTCGGCGATCTCCGAAAGGGCCGCTGCCTCGAGCCTCAGGTCCATCTCGACCTTGGTCGTCTGTTCCAGCGTCTTCGTCACCTCCACCGGCTTCAGGCGCCGGCTGGAGGGCATGAAGCGCTCCTGTAAGTGGGCGACGAGATACATCGCCTCGAGATCGTGGGTGAAGCGCTGGCGCACGCCGGGGCGCACCACCTTGACGGCAACCTTCTTGCGTCCCTGAGGCGTCATCACCTCGGCCGGATGCACCTGCGCGATTGAGGCTGCCGCGATCGGCTCGCCGAAGCTGACGTAAAGCTCATCCACCGGCCGGCCGAGTGATCCCTCGATATTGGCCTTGGCGGCGGCCTCGGGGAAGAAAGCCATCCGGTCCTGCAGCTGCGACAGGTCGTCGGCGAACTCGACGCCGACGACATCGGGACGCGTCGCCAGGAACTGGCCGATCTTCACATAGGAAGGCCCCAGCCGCTCGACGGCCTTGGAGAGCCGGTCGCTGCGCTTCTGGGTCTTGGCGCGCTTGCGCGCAAACATACCGACGAAGGATTTGGCAGCCGCGACCGATGGCGGAAGTTCGTCCGAAGGCAACGCCGAGACGACGCCCTCGCGCACGAGAATCCAACCAACCCGCCAGAGCTGGAAATATGCCGAAACAGTGCTCATTCCGGCTTAAAGCTTCCAGCCGGAGTGAAGGGCGGCGATACCGCCGGTATAATTGGTGTAGCTGACACGCGAGAAGCCGGCATTGCGGATCATCGCCGCGAAGTTCTCCTGGTTGGGGAACTTGCGGATGGATTCGACCAGATACTGGTAGGGCTCGGCATCGCCGGTGATCGCCTTGCCGAACTTCGGAATGGCGTTGAACGACCAGCTCTCATAGACGCGGTCGAGCAGCGGCATGTCGACTTCGGAGAACTCGAGCACCAAGAGCCGGCCGCCACGCTTCAGCACGCGGTGGGCTTCGCTGAGCGCCACGTCGATGCGCGGCACGTTGCGGATGCCGAAGGCGATCGTATAGGCGTCGAAGCTGTTGGCCTCGAAGGGCAGCTCCTCGGCGTTCGCCTCGACGAAGGTCAGGTTGTCGGAGAGCTTCTTCTTTGCCGCGCGCTCGGCGCCGACTGCCAGCATCGAGCCGTTGATGTCGAGCACTGTGGAGTGCGCCATCCGGTTCGAGGCTTCGATGATGCGGAATGCGATGTCGCCCGTGCCGCCGGCCACGTCGAGCGTCTTGTAGCCCGGCTCCTTGCGCGGGTTCAGCGCCGCGATCATCGCGTCCTTCCAGACGCGGTGCATGCCAACGGACATGACGTCGTTCATGATGTCGTAGCGCTTGGCGACCTTATGGAAGACTTCGTTGACGAGGCCCTGCTTTTCGCCGCCTGAAACTTCGCGGAAGCCGTATGATGTTTCCATGCCGCCGTCGGCGGAGGTGCGGCTGTCTGACATCGAATACTCCAATCTCTTAAATCAACGCGGCGACCATAGCGAAATCAGGCAGGCGACGCTATCTGTGGGCAACGGTCCGGTCCGCGACACCATGGCGCTATAGCGCACATCGCGGGCGGTTGAAACATGTTCGATATAGATGGGTTAAGATGCCGGAATTGCCAGAAGTCGAAACCGTCAAACGCGGCCTCGCGCCCACCATGGAGGGCGCGCGCATCGTCAAATTGGAGCTTAGGCGAGGGGACCTGCGCTTCCCGTTTCCCGAGGCTTTCGGCGAAAAGGCATCCGGCCGCACCATCGTCTCGCTCGGCCGCCGCGCCAAGTATCTGCTGATCGATCTCGATAGCGGTGCCACCATCATCGCCCATCTCGGCATGTCCGGCTCCTTCCGCATCGAGGCCGGTCCGATCACCGATGCCCCCATCTCCGAAACACCGGGCGAATTCCATCACCCGCGCTCCAAGGATGAAAAGCACGATCACGTGATCTTCCATCTCGAAGGGCCGTCCGGCGTTAGCCGCGTCATCTATAATGACCCGCGCCGCTTCGGTTTCATGGACATGGCCGATCGAACGGCGCTCGACATTAATCCCTTTCTCTATGGGCTCGGCCCGGAGCCGACGGGCAATGCGCTGAGCGCCGCCTATCTGGCCGAGCGCTTCAAGGGCAAGGCGCAGCCGCTGAAGAGCGCACTGCTCGATCAAAAGAACATTGCCGGCCTCGGCAATATATATGTGTGCGAGGCGCTATGGCGCTCGCACCTGAAGCCGACGCGGCCCGCCGCTACCTTGGTGACACCGACCGGCAAGCCTACAAAGCAGCTCGACCTGCTGGTCTCCTCGATCCGCGACGTCATCGCCGACGCCATCAAGGCGGGCGGCTCGTCGCTGCGCGATCATATCCAGACGGATGGCTCGCTCGGCTATTTCCAGCACTCCTTCTCCGTCTATGATCGCGAAGGGCAGCCTTGCCGGACGCCCGATTGCGGCGGTACCATCGCCCGCATCGTTCAGGCCGGGCGATCGACCTTCTATTGCCCCACTTGCCAGAAATAACTGTCTGCCAGAAGCCTGGGCATTGGCCCGACCGGGAGGAACGCATGTCTTATGAAACGCTGATCGTCGAAACCCGCGGTGCCGTGGGTCTCATCACGCTGAACCGCCCGCAGGCGCTGAACGCCTTGAACTCGACGGTGCTGAAGGAATTGCTGCAGGCTTACGCGGCATTCGAGGACGACGACGCCATCGGCGCCATCGTCCTGACCGGCTCCGAGCGCGCCTTTGCCGCCGGCGCCGATATCAAGGAAATGCAGCCGCTCGACTTCGCCGATGTCTACGCCCGCAATTTCCTCGGCGGCTGGGACGATGTCGCAAAGGTGCGCAAACCCGTCATCGCCGCCGTCAGCGGCTTCGCGCTCGGCGGCGGCTGCGAGCTCGCCATGATCTGCGACTTCATCATTGCGTCCGAGACCGCCAGGTTCGGCCAGCCCGAGATCACCCTTGGCGTCATTCCCGGCATGGGCGGATCCCAGCGCCTGACGCTCGCCGTCGGCAAGGCCAAGGCGATGGATATGGTGCTCACAGGCCGCATGATGGATGCGGCGGAAGCAGAACGGGCAGGACTCGTATCGCGTGTAGTTGCGCCCGATCGTCTGCTCGATGAAGCGCTGGAGGCCGCGGCCAAGATCGCCTCGCTGTCGCGCCCCTCGGTGCTGATGGCTAAGGAGGCGGTCAACCGTGCTCTGGAGACCACGCTGGAGGAAGGCCTGCGCTTCGAGCGCCGCCTGTTCCACAGTCTCTTCGCGACGGAAGATCAGAAGGAAGGGATGACAGCCTTCATCGAAAAGCGTAAACCCGCCTTCAAGAACCGCTGAGCCCTGAAGAGAAAAGGCGACGGTTCCTTGAAAATGCGCGTTGACGCCGGTCGGCTTTAGGGTTATATGCCCGCCCAAGGTTCGGGAAGCCAGTCCGGTTTTCCGATAATACTCCCGCATTGCTGTGTAGGAAGTGGCTGCAAGGCCCGCGGCGGTAGCGGAATTTGTTCGAATTCTTGAGAGAGGCATCCATGGCCAATACAACTTCGGCGAAAAAAGCGACCCGCAAGATCGCCCGCCGTACCGACGTCAACAAGGCTCGTCGCTCGCGCGTTCGCACGTTCGTTCGTCAGGTCGAAGAAGCACTCGCAGCTGGCGATGCTGCCAAGGCCAAGGAAGCTTTCCAGGCCGCGCAGCCGGAACTGGCCCGCGCAGCAAGCAAGGGCGTCCTGCACGCCAACACGGCATCCCGCAAGGTCTCGCGCCTCGCAGCTCGTGTGAAGGCTCTGTCGGTCGGCGCGACCGCTTAAGCTTCCGTTAATAAAGACAGCTATATGATTAGCCCGGCAACTTTGTCGGGCTTTTTCGATTCCGCCAACTGCCTCGACTATGGTTAATTTGGCGACGATTTCGTGTCCGGCAAATGACACAAAAAAATGAGTAATTACAAAGGCTTGTGTCAGGTTGTTCCTGAACGAAGAGACTCAGACCTTCCCTTGCGGCGTCTAAAACGAGTCAAGAAGCTTTTTTCTTTTTTTCTTTTTATGCGTGTCAAAATTGCCGGTTTCCGGAATCTCCTTGATTCAAAAGCGATTCTTTTTTTGCGCTAATGCAGCGCCCTAAATCTGCCGCAGGAGTCAACCGGCTACGCTTAATTTTGCGGAAATATGCCCGTTGATCTCCACCCCCGATCCTGCCTAAATGCCTCCCAACAAGGGGCTCGGACATCACCTGTTTTAAGGCTTGGTCTGAAACTGCCACGTCGGCAGGACGATGCTTTAGTGTCTTTTGTTGCGGAAGTTTCGACCTCCGGATTTTCACGCACTGATGCAGATTGGACTGCGGCTGTGGCTGCCGCGGAACGGGATCATCTGTGCGCCATTTTTGAGGGCTGCACGCAGCGCGTGCGATCTCGGGAAATGGAAAAAGCATACGCAGGCAGGCTGGTGTTCGTTGGACGAGGAGCGGGCACCTAGGAGACAAGAAGCAATAAGACCGCATGAAGCGGTTGGCTTCACCTCCAACAGTCGCCTCTCGTTAAGAGGCACGCGTTTGAGTGAACCGGCCGACAGCAGAGCATGAGGGTGATGCTGTCTGGTCATAAGCGGGGAAATGATCGGGCGATCAGGATTAGGTCGGCCGATGGAACTATAAGGCGGCAAG
>NZ_JBSHXL010000002.1:0-1020000 GCF_055616315.1 Rhizobium sp. O111
GTGAACCGGCACTTGAGCAGCCTCGACTTCATGCAGAGCTTTTCCACGAAGTTGGAACTGGCTCTGCAAAACCTATCGATGGCACAATATCCACCTGACGCCCGCAGAGAGCTGCGGAAGTTCACGTCGTCGGAAGTCGCATCGCTTCTTGATGTCTCCGAAGCCTATATCCGCCAGATCGTCGTGAAGGAAAAAGGGCCCGCGCCGGAGACAACGGCCAATGGCCGCCGCATGTATTCTCTGGAACAGATACTCGAACTGCGCATGACGCTCGCCGAGAAGGGCCGCAAGAAGTGGATGAACCCGCGGCGCGTCAATGGCGAAGCCTGCCAAGTTCTCGCCGTCACCAACTTCAAGGGCGGATCGAGCAAGACCTCGACCACGATCCACCTCGGCCACTATCTCGCCCTCAAGGGCTACCGCGTGCTGGCCGTCGATCTCGACCCGCAGGCATCGCTGACCAGCCTCCACGGGAACCTTGCGGATTTCAATCCGCGCGAAGACGAAACGCTCTATGCCGCGATCCGCTTCGAGGATCCAAAGCCGACGCGTTCGCTTATTCACCAGACCCACATCACCGGCTTCGACGTGATCTGCGCAGGTCTCGACCTCACCGAGTTCGAAACCGCGGTTGCTCTCGAGATGCGCAAGAGCGGTGGCACCAGCTTCCTGCTGCGTGTCTCGCAGGCGCTCGAGCAGGTTGCCGACGACTATGACGTGATCCTCATGGATTCCGCGCCGTCGCTGAACTTCCTGACGCTGTCGTCGCTGACCGCTGCTACCGCCGTCATCATTCCGGTGCCAGCGCATATGCTGGACGTCGATTCCACCGGCAAGTTCCTGGAGCTCGCATCCTCCTACATGCAGATCCTGAGCGACATGGGCGCTTCGGCGCAGTGGGATTTCGCAAAGTTTCTCGTCACCAAGTTCGAAGCCAACGATCACCCGCAGGCCAACATGACCGCACTGATGCGTCAGGTCTTCGGCGATGATCTCTTGCTGAACATGGTGACGAAATCCACGGCCGTTGCCGATGCGCTGACCTGGAAGCAGAGCCTTTACGAAGTGCAGCGCTCCAGGTTCTCCGCACCGAAGACCTACGACCGTGCCATGGAATCGATCAACGCCTCGAACGCCGAGATCGAAAAGCTACTCTGGAATGCATGGGGGCGTGAATGAGCCGCAAGGATTCGCGAGGCATGTTCGCCAATGTGCTCGGTCAGCTCGACCAGCCATCGGCGACACCGCCACAGACCAAGACAACTTCGCCGCACCTTTTGAAGGTCGCTGCCGGCGTGCGCCAGATTCAGGAGAAGGGCGAGGTTCTCGATCGTCTACTGAAGGATGGCGACCATATCGTCGACGTCGATCCCGATGACGTCGCACCCTCAACCATTCCCGATCGCTTCGACGGTGCTTATGACGATAGCGCCATCGAGGATATCGCCGCATCGATCAGCGAGCGCGGCCAGATCGTGCCGGGCCTGATCCGTCCGTTCAAGAATGGCCCCAAGCCGTACCAGATCGTCTTCGGTCGCCGCCGCCTGGCAGCCGCCAAGAAACTCGGCCTGAAGTTCCGCGCCATCGTTCGTGAGCTCACGGACGAAGAAGCGATCGTCTTCCAGGGCGAAGAAAACGCCAACCGCAACGATCTGTCCTTCATCGAGAAATGTGCCTTCGCGCTGTCTCAGGAACAGGCAGGATACAAGCGCGACATCATTTCGGCGTCGCTGGCAACCGGCAAGTCGCATATCTCGGAAATGTTGCGCATCGCATCGGCCGTTCCGCGCACCACCATGCTTGTCATCGGCTCGGCGCCGGATATCGGTCGTCGCCGCTGGATCGAGTTCGTCGATATCTTCGTGGCGCGTCCCGATGCCGCCGAATGCGTGGAAGAGGCCCTCTCGGAGGTCAAACGCAGCTCGGAGACCGATCGCTTCGCTCTGGCACTTGCGGCCCTCAAGACCGCTGCCGCCAAGCCTGCCGTTACAGAGACACCGCAAACAGCCGAGATCCGTGCCAACGGCTTTCTTCTGGCCACCGTCAGTTACCCGAAATCAGGTCCGCGCATCAGCTTCACCAAGGCGGTGCCGACCAGTTTCGTCGATTTTCTGAATGATCGCATGGAGACGCTTCACGGCGAATTCCTGCAGTCCGTAGACAACAAGAGCAAAGGATAACGCCGCAAAAGAAAAAAGCCCCCGGACGTTGCCGTCGCGGAAGCTCTTCTCATTGGTTTAGCAGCTAGAGAATCGCACTTCCTCGAATCACTGTCAAGCATCTTTGGCACCGTTTTGGTGGACGAACTTCTTTTGCCTTGGAAAAGGTGAAGGTGATGGAAGGCCAATTTGTAACGACGCCCTTTGGGCGGCGAGCGATGTCGCTTGGCATGCTCGCAAATCAGGTCAGAGCCCAGCAGATCAAGCCGGGATCTTCGATCGATAAGTGGAAGCTCTATCGTTCGCTGTGCGAGGCCAAGCCCTTGCTCGGTGTGACCGATCGTGCGCTCGCCGTCTTGAACGCGCTTCTGAGCTTCTATCCGCAGAACGAACTGTCGGAAGAAAGCGGGCTGGTGGTGTTTCCCTCCAATGCCCAGCTGTCCCTGCGCTCTCACGGTATGGCCGAACAAACCATCCGTCGCCATCTTGCAGCGCTTGTCGATGCCGGCCTGCTGACCCGCAAGGACAGCCCGAACGGAAAGCGTTATGCGCGCAAGGACCGCTCCGGCTCCATTCGCGATGCGTTCGGCTTTTCGCTTGCGCCTCTGCTTGCCCGCGCCGAGGAGATTGAGCATCTCGCGGCAAAGGTCGTGGCGGAGAAATTGTACGTCCAGCATCTGCGCGAGCAGATCAGCCTGTTTCGCCGGGATATCGCCAAGCTGATCGAAGCTGCGATCGCCGACCAGGTTCCGGGTGAGTGGGCCGAGACCTTCAACGACTTTCGCGACATTGTCGAAAGCGTTCCGCGCGCTCCAACGACCACCGAGCTGGAGGTTGTTTGCGATCTGATCGAACGTTTGCGCCTGAAAGTGCTTAACCATCTGGATCTACAACTAAAATTGCAAAATTTGAGCGCCAATCCCTATCAAAATGAGCGCCACATACAGAATTCCAATTCCGAATCTATTCTTGATTCTGAAGCGCCTCCTCAAATCGAGAACGGGCAAAGCGCGGATGGACATAACCTCGCGCAAGATCGAGAGGATGCGGACAATGCGTCTCCTCGAACGCCTGCTGTTGTCATCAATCCGTCCCTGCCTGAGCCTAAGATGATTGTCTCCCATGACAGAGCTTTGACGGTCGAATCAAAGGCTGGGGATAACCAAGGTTCGGAACTGAAATCCTTACCGCTGAGCCTCGTGCTGCAGGCATGCCCTGATATCGCGGCCTATGGGCCCGGTGGCGGCATTCGAAGCTGGCGGGATCTCATCAGTGCCGCATCCGTCGTCAAATCGATGCTGGGGGTCACACCGTCGGCCTATCACGACGCCTGCACCATCATGGGCTACGACAACGCCGCGACTGTCATCGCCTGCATTCTCCAGCGCGCCACCAAGATCAACTCAGCGGGCGGCTACCTGCGAGACCTGACGCGGCGTACGGAGAAGGGTGAGTTCGCGATCGGACCGATGCTGATGTCGCTCGTCAGAAGCAATGGAGGGCCTATCGCGCTGCAGAGCTGACAGGAGAGGGGCCTCTGGTCCGTCGTCTTCGCGATTATCCGGTCGAATGATCGTAAAGAACGTTGCCGGTCGCGCCATCGACGCCGGAGAGGCTGACCTCATATCCCCAGAGGTGACGGATATGGGTTAGAGTTTCGTTCCGGCTGGTCTCTTCGAGAAGCAGGCCGTCATTGACCGTGTGCTTCAGCCGAAGCCGGCGGTCGCCGAGGAGATCGACGTCGACGACCTGGATATCGGGCTGCTTGGCGCTGACATCGTAGCTGCGGGCGAGAGCCGAGCGGATCTCTGCGTAGCCGCGCTCGTTGTGGATCGAGGAAACCTCGCAGAACTTGTCAGCCGCCATGTCGGACAGTCTGAAGAGCCGGAATTTGCGGATCACGGCTGGGCTCAGATATTGCAGGATAAAGGATTCATCGCGGTGGTTCGCCCATGCGTCGCGCAGCGTACCCATCGGATCGTTGTTGCCGGCCATGGAGGGAAACCAGTTCCGGTCCTCGTCGGTCGGATTGGTGCAGATGCGCTCGATATCCTGCATCATCGCGAAACCGAGCGCGTAGGGGTTGATGCCCGAGAAGCGGGGATCGTCGAAGCCCGGCTGGAAGACGACGTTGGAATGGCTGCTCAAGAGCTCCAGCATGTTGCCTTCGCTGATCTTGCCCTGGTCGAACAGGCGATTGATGATCGTGTAGTGCACGTAGGTCGCGCATCCCTCGTTCATCACCTTGGTTTGGCGCTGCGGGTAGAAATATTGGGCGATGATGCGCACGATCCTGAGGATTTCGCGCTGCCATGGCTCCAGGATCAGGCTGTGCTTCTCGATGAAATAGAGAAGGTTTTCCTCCGGCAGGTTGAGCGCCTTCTTGCGTTCGGAGGCATTGCGCTCCGCCTCGTGTGGATCGCGGCTATCGACGGAAGAGGGCAGGGTGCGCCATAGGTCGCTATAGGTCTGCTCCTCATATTCCAATCGTTCACGCGCCCGCTCGCGCACCTTCTCGGAGGAGAGGCGGGGAGGGCGGCGATAGCGGAAGACGCCATTGTCCATCAGCGCGTGGGCGGAATCGAGGATCGCCTCGACCGCCTCAGTGCCGTGCCGCTCCTCGCATTTGGCGATGTATTTCTTGGCGAAGTCCATGTAGCCGAGAATGGCGCCAGCATCCGTCCATTGGCGAAACAGATAGTTGTTCTTGAAGAAGTGGTTGTGGCCGAAGGAGGCGTGGGCGATGACCAGCGTCTGCATGGCCATCGTGTTTTCTTCCATCAGATAGGCGATGCAGGGGTTGGAATTGATGACGATCTCATAGGCGAGCCCCCGGTGGCCCTTGCGATAGAGGCTGTCCTCGTAAATGAAGCGCTTGCCGAAGGACCAGTGCTGATACATCAGCGGCATGCCGACCGAGGAATAGGCATCAAGCATCTGTTCCGACGAGATGATCTCCAGCTGGTTCGGATAGATATCCAGCCCCATCTCGCCGATCGCGATATCCTGGATGGCGTCGTGGACGATCGATAGTGTTCCGAAATTCCAGTCGGAGCCTTCAAACAGCAGCTCGGAACTCTCCGCTCGCTTCGCCATATCGGTCTTCCCTCAGTTATGCGTACGCGCGCCGGCTTTGCGGCTGAAGAGCTTGCGGAAGACCGGGTAGATGTTGCCGGGTCTTGCGATGCGGGCCATGTGGAAGTTGGGGACCTCGCCATCGACCGTGCGGTAGGCGCGCCATAGCGAAGTGCCGTTGTCGGTGGCGCCGAATATCTCGGTCTCGCGTTCGTCGATGATTTCAACGTAAGCGTAATATTGGCAAAGCCGCATCAGGTCGCCGCGCAGGAGCGCCGCACATCGCTCGGAATCGCCGCTGCTGTTGTCGCCGTCAGAAGCCTGCGCCGCGTAGATGTTCCACATGTCGGCCGGATAGCGCGCCTCGATGATCCGCTGCATCTCCTCGAGAGCTGTCGAGACCACCGTGCCGCCGCTCTGCTTGCTGTAGAAGAAGGTCTCTTCGTCGACCTCATGCGCCTCGTCGGTGTGCCGGATGAAGATGATGTCGATCCGGCCGTAACGGCGCTTGAGAAAGAGGTGCAGCAGCACGAAGAAGCGCTTGGCGAGATCCTTCTCGCGCTCGCCCATCGAGGCCGAGACGTCCATCAGGCAGAACATTACGGCGTTGGCGTTCGGCACCGGCTGGCGCTCGAAGCGGTTGAAGCGAACATCGACGGGATCGACATAGGAAATCCGCCGGCGCCGGCGCTCAAGCGTTGCCAGGTCTTCGCGCAGAGCCGTCAGTTTGCGGCGGGTCTCGGCCGAGAGCGGCGTCTCGGCTTCGAGAGCGGCGATCTCGTCGGTGATCAGCTTCACTTGCCGCTCGCTCGGCCGCTGCAGGGCCATGCGCCGGCCGAAGCTGTTGCGCATCGTGCGGCCGATATTGATGTTGGTGGGAGAGCCCGAGGTGGTGAAGCCGACGCGTTGCGGCTTGAAGGTCACCGTTTCCTTGAGGCTCAGCTTGACCAGATCGGGCAGTTCGAGGTCTTCGAAGAAAAGATCGAGCACCTCTTCGCGCGACAGGATGAACTGAAAATCGTCATCACTTCCGCCGCCGCCCGCGCCATGTCCACCTCCGCCGCCCGCTCCACCATCGGGCTTCGAGATACGATCGCCGGCGGAAAACTCCTTGTTTCCCGGCAGCACATGTTCCCGGTTGCCGGATGTAGAGGAGGGGCGGAAGCTCGGCTCGCCGGCGCCGCGCGCGGGCATCGGAACACCATGGGCGGTGTCGACATCCGCTATCTTGTCGGATTTGATCTGATCCTTGATCGCCCGCTTCAGCTCATCGCGGGCGCGTTTCAGGAATCGTTGCCGGTTGCCGAGGCTCTTGTCCTTCGGGTTAAGCCGGCGGTCGATGAAATTCGGCATGCGCCAATCCCTCGCTTTGGCTCCGGTTTTGGCATCGTCAACCGGCCTTGTTCACCCGCATGTACCAATCGACCAGGCGGCGGACCTGGCGCGCGGTGTAGCCACGCTCGATCATCCGCTGAACGAATTCGTCATGCTGCTTCTCGGTCGAGCTGTCCTTCTTGGAGCCGAAGCTGATGACGGGCAGCAGATCCTCGACCTGACCGAACATCCGCTTTTCGATCACCTCGCGCAGTTTCTCGTAGCTTGTCCATGCCGGATTGCGGCCGCCATTGCGCGCCCTTGCCCGCAGCGTGAACTTCACCACTTCGTTGCGGAAATCCTTGGGATTGGCGATGCCGGCAGGCTTTTCGATCTGCGAGAGCTCGCTGTCCAGGATTTCGCGGTTCAGGATCTGCCCGGTATCGGCATCCTTGAAATCCTGGTCCTCCAGCCAGGCATCCGCATAGGATATGTAGCGGTCGAAGAGGTTTTGGCCATATTCGCTATAGGATTCCAGATAGGCCTTCTGGATCTCGTGACCGATGAACTCGGCATAGCGGGTGGCGATCTCCGATTTGATGAAGTCGAGGTAACTGGCCTCCATTTCCTTCGGAAACTGCTCGCGCTTGATCGCCTGCTCGAGGATATACATCAGGTGCACGGGATCGGCGGCGACCTCCTTGGTGTCGTAGTTGAAGGTCTCCGACAGCACCTTGAAGGCAAAGCGGGTGCTGATGCCGTTCATGCCCTCGTCGACGCCGGCGACATCGCGATATTCCTGCACGGACTTGGCCTTGGGATCGGTGTCCTTCAGGTTCTCGCCGTCATAGACGCGCATCTTGGTGTAGAGCGGTGAGTTTTCGTGACGGATGAGGCGAGTGGCCACCGTGAAGCGGCTCAGATTTTCCAGAACCTCCGGCGCGCAGGCGCTCTTGGCGAGCTCGCTTTCGCGCAGCAGCTTCTCGTAGATCTGCCGCTCCTCGGTCACGCGCAGGCAATAGGGCACCTTGACCACCAGAATGCGGTCGAGGAAGGCCTCGTTGTTGCGGTTGTTCTTGAATTGCTGCCACTCGGATTCGTTGGAGTGGGCAACCACGATGCCCTGATAGGGGAAGGCGCCGAAGTTTTCGGTGCCGTTATAGCTGCCCTCCTGCGTTGCCGTCAGCAGCGGGTGCAGCACCTTGATTGGCGCCTTGAACATTTCGACGAATTCGAGCAACCCCTGCGTCGTGCGGTTGAGGCCGCCGCTGTAGGAGTAAGCGTCGGGATCGGCCTGGCTGTAGTTCTCCAGCTGGCGGATATCGACCTTGCCGACCAGCGCCGAGACGTCCTGATTGTTCTCGTCACCCGGTTCGGTCTTGGCGATGGCGATCTGGCGAAGCCTCGATGGCATCAGCTTCACGACGCTGAAGCGCGAGATATCGCCGCCGATCTCGTCGAGCCGCTTGGTGGCCCAGGGGGAAATCAGCCCGGTGAGGCGGCGTCTGGCAATTCCGTACTTGTCTTCCAGGAGATCGGACATGCGCTCCGGCTGGAAGAGACCCAGCGGTGATTCGAAGACCGGGCTCACCTGTCCGTCGATCGCCAGCGTATAGATCGGGAAACGCTCCATCAGCTTCTTCAGCCGTTCGGCGAGAGACGACTTGCCGCCGCCTACCGGGCCGAGGAGATAGAGAATCTGCTTGCGCTCTTCGAGACCCTGCGCGGCATATCTGAAATAGCCGACGATCCGCTCGATCGTGTCTTCCATTCCATAGAAATCGGCAAAGGCGGGATAAATCTTGACGGTGCGGTTGGAGAATATGCGGCCTAATCGCTCATCGGCGCTGGTGTCGATTAGTTTAGGTTCGCCAATGGCTTCCACCATGCGTTCCTGCGCGGTGGCATATAGTCGTTTGTCATCACGGCAGGCCAGGAGGTATTCCTGGAGACTTAGCTCTTCTTGCGCGGCGTTCGTATAGATCTCCGAAAACAGATCGAATACGTCGCTTTCGCTCTTCTGCATCTTTGCTCTCCCGCGGCCGGTTGAATGAGGACGGGATCGCTACGTGTCGGCTCGCGATATAAGAACGCGTCAGACTATTTTATTACAATGCGCTTACGAAGTTCGGGACAGTCTGTAGCCGATAGCCGCGATACTCGTCAGACTCACATTATGCAGCCGACGCGGCAGATCGCCAAGGGCGCAGATAGGTTTTCACTCTTTTTTGCACGATATGTGACAAATCTCGTCCATGCACAAAAAAGGGGCCGCTGAAGGGCCCCTTTCTGTTGCTTTGCGCTGACGTTTAGTTCGGCAGAGCGTAGGCGATGACGTAGTCGCCACGGATATCCGACTGGCGTGCGCCGCCGGCCGAGATGATGACGTACTGCTTGCCTGTCTTCGGCGACTTGTAGGTCATCGGGCCGCCCTGGCTACCGACGGGCAGACGGGCCTTCCAGACTTCCTTGCCGGTCGCCGTGCTGAAGGCGCGCAGGTAGAAGTCCTGCGTACCGGCGATGAAGATCAGGCCGCCCTGGGTGGCGAGCGTGCCACCGAGCGTCGGCATGCCGATCGGGATCGGCAGACCCATCTTGATACCGAGCGGGCCGGTATCTTCGACGGTGCCGACAGGAACCTGCCAGGCGATTTTCTGCGTCTTCATGTCGATTGCCGTCAGGCTGCCGAAGGGCGGAGCCTGGCAGGGAATGCCGAGCGCCGACAGGAAGCGGTTCTTGTCGACCGCGTAAGGCGTGCCCTTCATCGGCACGAGGCCCATGCCGGTGTTGACGGATTCGCCACCGCTGTTGACGGCCTTGGTCGGTGCGGCTTCCTTCATCTGGATCCACAGGCCGAGGCGCATGTCGTTGACGAAGATGTAGTTGGAGTTCGGGTCGGTCGAAAGACCGCCCCAGTTCATGCCACCCAGCGAGCCCGGGAAGTTGAGCGCGAGGTCGGTGCCCGGAACCGTGTAGACGCCATCGTAGCGCATGCCCTTGAAGGCGATGCGGCACAGCAGCTGGTCAAACGGCGTCGCACCCCACATGTCGCTTTCGGTCAGCGTCTTGGCGCCGATCTGCGGCATGCCGACGGAGAGCTTCTGCGTGGGCGAGTACGGCTCGTTCGGGATGTTGCCCGGCTTCACCGGAACATCGTCGACCTTGGTCAGCGGCTGACCGGTTGCGCGATCGAGCACATAGAGCTGGCCGGCCTTGGTGCCGAACACCAGAGCAGGAACCGTCGTGCCGTCGGCCTTCGGGAAGTCGATGAACGAAGGCTGCATCGGAACGTCGAAGTCCCACAGGTCGTTGTGAACGGTCTGGTAGACCCACTTCTCACGGCCGGTGGTGGCATCGAGCGCCAGCATCGAGGCGCCGTACTTGTGGTCGAGATCGGTGCGGGTCGCGCCGTAAAGGTCGACCGACGGGCTACCAACAGGCATGAAGACGGTGTTGGAAGCCGGATCATAGGACATCGACGCCCATACGTTCGGGGTCGAACGCGTGTAGCTTTCGCCCGGAGGCGGCAGGAGCGTGATGTTGGGGTTGCCCGGGTCGAATGCCCAACGCAGCTGGCCGGTCACGACATCGAAGCCGCGCATGACGCCACCAGGCATGTCGGTGCTGACGTTATCGGCAACGCGGCCGCCGACCACGACCGTGGTGCCGGCAAGCGTCGGCGCCGAGGTCAGAACGTAGCTCGGATCAGCCGCCTGGCCCATGCCGACCTTCAGGTCGACGCGGCCGTTGGTGCCGAAGTCAGGGCAGAACGCGCCGGTGTCGGCGTCGAGCGCGATCAGCTCGGCGGTGATCGTGTTCATCAGGATGCGGCGTTCGCAAAGCGCGCCGGGTGAGACGTTAACCGCGGTGACCGGCGTGGAGTTCGGTGCCGAAGGCTGTTCGAGCGCACGCGTCGAATCGAAGTAAGCGAGACCACGGCAGCGCATCCAGACGGACGACTTGGCGTTGATCTCGGCCTTCCAGATTTCCTTGCCAGTATCGGCATCGATCGAGATGACGTTGTTGTGCGGGGTGCACACGAACACGCGGTCGCCGACCTGCAGCGGGGTTTCCTGGTCTTCCGCGCCGTTGGCGCCGGGGCTGATCGGCGTGTCGCCGGTGTGGTATTCCCACGCAACCTTCAGATCGCCGACATTGTCGAGGTTGATCTGGTCGAGCGCGGCGAAGCGGCTGCCGCCCGAGGTGTTGCCATAGGCTTCCCAGTTCTTCTGTTCGCGAGCGGGATCGACCGGCGTGCGGGCCGGGCCGGCGCCGCTGGCCACGACCGGCGGATGCGGGATGAACATGCCGTAGAAGGCTGCGCCGGTGCCGATCGCGATGATCAGAGCAAGGCCGAACGAAGCGCCGTAAGCGGGCGTGCGGCCAGCCGAGCGACGCAGCAGCGGGAAGGAGAGCGCAACGACGATGGAGCCGACGGCAATCGCCAGCAGTCGCGAGATCAGCGGCCAGAACTCAAAGCCGGCGTCCCAGATGGCCCAGATGGCCGAGAGCACGAAGACGAGCCCGAAGAGCAGGGCGCCCAGCGGCTTGCGCCGGATGATGAGCAGGCCAGCGATCACAAGTCCGATGCCGGCAAGCAGGAAGTACCAGCTGCCGCCCAGCGAGACGAGCTTGCCGCCGCCGACCGCGAAAAACAGCCCGGCGAGCGTGACGATCGCGCCGAGCAAGACCAGCCACAGGCGACCTAACAGCGCCGGTGGGTTCGGTGATTTATCCATTGAATAGCCTCATTGCATATCCGGCAAACGAGAATGGAAAGCCCGCAACGCGAAATGCTCGCCGCGCTCGTCCGCCGTTCGGTTAGCTGTCTTAACGACAGCAGGCGAAAAGTGGCAGTTTCGAGCGCATGCAGGCAGGCGAACCATGATCTACGAAAAGCGGCGCATTCGGCGCCAATCCGGGAAATCTGCAAAAGTCCATCAGGCTCGTCCTACGTGGTTCGAAGATTCACGCGTCAGGCACCGACGGAGGGAGACAGCACCTTAACGTCTCCAACCCTGCGCTGGATATATCGCCAGCGGCTGCATGGTGGCAAGTGCTATTTTAGACGGATGAATAACGAGCGGCGAGGGTGTCGCGGGCTGGGATTCTGCGCTGGAAGAGGCTGCCTGATTCCTGGCACTCAACGTTTCAGAACGGGTTCGTCGTGGCGCTTTCGATCTTCACCGGCTTCTTGTTCGACAGCCGTTCGATGCAGCCGGCATAGGTGGCATGCATGGGATAAATGCGCGACGTCGGAATGACCCAATCGGGCTCATTGCCCTGGAACGAGACATTGATGTCAGCCATTCCGCTGAGTGCGGCGCGAATAATGCCCTGAACACCGCCCGCGTTAGAATTCCCAGGCAGGCTCCAGACACGCAGGCTCTTGCTGTCGGCGCCGATGGCGGGCACCTCCATGCTGTTGCTCTTGCCTGTTACCGAAACCTGTGTGGAAAGGTGCTCCGGGAGCGACCATGCATCGTTCTTGATGATCCAGGAGGCATCCTTGAGGCTTTCGCGGAATTCGACGGTCTTTCCCGTCATGCTGTCCCAAACCAGCGCGCAATAGGGCTCGCCGCCATTATGGACATAACCGATCGACCATTGGCGGGACGATCCGATCCATTCCTCGGTGCCGTTGGCAACCAGCGGAGCGGCGGCGCTGAAGAGAGCGGCAGCAAGAACAACTCTCGCGGAAAGAACGGCGAACGGTCTCATTTTTCCGTACCTCAGTGCAACACGGCTTGGCCTTCAGGGCGTTGCCCTTGAACCGTCCTTGTCGCACGAACAGGTTTCAAACCGGTGAATCGCCGCGCTTCCCGCTCGTCACGACTGCCTGCTTGTGTGTCAGGGTGTCGATCGGCACGTCTCCGCCCGTTGGTATCGAGTAGGCCCGCGGCGCTACGAGTGGATGGCAGTAAGCGCTGCGATGACTTCGCGCGCCGCGCGCTGCCCGCTTTGAAGCGCACCGTGTGCGGTCGAGAAATCGGTCGTGTCGGTGGCCTCGCCGGCGAAAAAAACGCGCTCGTCGAAGGGTTTGGCAAGCGCGATACGGGCGTCGGCCTGGCCGGGCAGGGCGTGGCTATACGCGCCTCCGATCGAAGCCGTTCTTGCCCAATCGGACGCTATGAGTGGACGAAGATTGCGCCTGATGTCGCCGCCGAAGAGACGCACGAGCTGATCCGTCGCGCGGGCGAATACAGCCTCAGAGCCCTCATCTGCCACAAGGCGCGCGCCCGCACCGCCCAGGTAGCACTCGATCACGGGCTGGCCGAACGGCCGAATATAGTAGCTGCCGGTCGATGCATCCCGGGGATCGCCGATGAGGTGGGTCTCATCCTCGAAGGGCGCCGATCCCGTGATTTCGAAAAACAGTTTCTCGTTCCAGCCGAGAGGCAGACGCTGCGCCGCCTGCCGCCAGGTGTCCAAGGCGGATGGCCAGCGGATCGAATCTCCTGCCAATACGTTGGTGGATGTGGTGACGATCACCGCTTTGGCGCGCACCGCCCCTGAAGCTGTCTTGACCTCGATGCGCCGCCCCTCAAGCGCGATCGCCTCAATGGGCGTGGACAGGCTGACGATCGCCTGGGCAGGCATTGCGGCGCTGACAAGCGTGCCGTAGCCCGCGGGCACACGCCAGTTGAGATCAGTCGAGGCCTCGTCGTAGGCGGCGTAGTCCTTGCAGGAAATGCGCTGGAGTTCGTCTCCGCTGATGTAGCCGCTCAGCGCCTGCAGATAACTCGTCCACCCGTCCGCCGGATCGATCGCGTCGGCGGCGACGTCGGAGCGAGGAGGATTGGTCGCAACACGCTCGCTCCACCGTTCAAACGCCAGATACGCATCATCTCGTTCGGATTGGGTAAAACCCAGATCACGGAACTGATCGCCCCAGGCGGACGGTCCGCGATCGACATCAAAGCCGATCTCGCCCGCCAAGCGGACCCAGGGATTTCTGTCGGCGGAGTGCAGCCAGCCGCAGCCGAGATCGACGACACTGCCTGCTGCTCGTTGTGTGAAGGCGCGGCCACCGGTCCGGGGGAGGGCTTCCAGAACCAAGACCTTCAACCCGGCTTCGACGAGACCGCGGGCAGCGCCTGTGCCAGCGGCGCCGGCGCCAACGACTACGACATCAGGATCTTCGGTCATCTACATTGCCTAGGTGGTTCTCTTGGCGGCAAGCCGGGCATGAAACGGCTCGGTAAATATGAACTCTAAAATAACGCATCGATCAATTCCGGTCATGTCCCAACGGTGCCGGCGGCTCTGTGCCGGATCGTGCGGAGCATCGAATTTCTCGTCAAGCGAAATACCACCCAGTGCTTCGTTCTTCCCCTGCTATCCGGTTGCGTTTTCAGCGAGCGAGACAATCCGCGAGATCGGCGCTATACGTCGGTGGAGTTATGTCCGGGGTTCATGAATGCAGCGCGAAGAGTTGGTCGATCTGAATGCTTTCCTGATGGTGGCGGAAGAGCAAAGCTTTACGCGCGCCGCAGCCAAGCTTGGCACCTCGCAATCGGCGCTCAGCCACACGATCAGGCGTTTGGAGACAAGGTTAGGCGTCCGGCTTCTCACGCGCACGACACGGAGCCTTGCGCCGACGGAAGCAGGCGAGCGCCTGCTTGGTACGTTGCGGCCCGCGCTGGATAGCATTGCCACGGAGCTCGGTTCGCTGAGCGAACTGCGCGAAAGGCCGGCTGGAACGATCCGCATCACGACGTCCGAGCATGCGGCCAACACCGTGCTCTGGCCGACGCTCGAACGAATGCTCGTCGACTATCCCGACATTCACGTCGAGCTCAGCATTGATTCCGGCCTGATCGATATCGTCACCGAACGGTTCGACGCGGGCGTCCGGCTGGGAGAGGCGTTGGCGAAGGACATGATCGCGACGCGCATTGGTCCCGCCTTACGTATGGCCGTGGTTGCGTCACCGGCCTATTTCGATGGCAAAACCAAGCCGGTTCTGCCACAGGATCTTGCCGACCACACCTGTATAAACCTGCGCCTGTTAAGCGCGGGCGGGCTCTATACATGGGAGCTGGAAAAGCACGGGCGCGAGGTCAGAGTTCGCGTCGATGGCCAGCTTACCTTCAACAATGTCCGCATGATCGTTCGTGCGGCTGTCGCCGGCTTCGGCCTTTGCTTCGTGATGGAGGATATGGTGGCCGAGCATCTTGCTGACGGCAGGCTTGTGCGCGTGCTGGAGGACTGGTGCCCGCCATTTGCCGGCTATCACCTCTATTACCCCAGCCGCCGCCAGCCATCCGCCGCCTTCGCTGTCCTCGTGGACGCATTGCGGTATCGCGGCTGATCCACAGCGGTGCCGCCTACCCAATGGCGGTGCTCCGGCAAGAAATCAGGCGGCGCGGCATCGAGTAACGCCGCGCCCGCATTCGCATTCGAGCCGTGTCGACCCTATTCCAGATAGGACATGATCACCGACGCAACCTGAGCCTGCTCACTCGTGTCCGATGGCGTTGCGGCAGAGGCCGTCGTAGCCGATGGTGTCGTGGTCGTGGTCGTGGTCGTGGTCGCAGCGGCGGCGCTTGCGCCAGAGAGCGGGCCGTTGGTCAGCGCCTGCACCTGGGCCGAGGTCATTGCGTTGATCTGCGCCGGCGTGAAGGCTTCGGCCTGGCTCACCGTCAGCGCGCTGAGCGCTCTCGTGCTGAGCCCCGAAACCGCACTGGAGCTCAGCGCGATGATGCTCTCGGGTGAGAAGCCAGCGAGGTCATCCGGACCGAGAGCCGCGGCCTGAACAACGTTGAGCGCGCCGATCTGGGTCGTCGAAAGCATACCGATCTGCGCCGTGCTCATCGCCACGACCTGGCTGTAGCTGAGCGCCGCCACCTGGCCCGTGGTCAGCGCAGCGATGTCGTTCGACGGCAGGGTCGAAAACAGCGCTGTCGTCAGTCCCTTGATCGAGGTCGGCGTAATCGCCGCGAACTCTTCGGTTGACAGCGTCTGCAGCTGGTCAGTCGTCAAGCCGGCAAGCCCGGTCGAGCTCAGGGCCGCGATCTGGTTGGTGGAGAAGGTGCTGAACTGATCCGTGCTCAGTGCGTGGATCTGATCGCTGGTCAGGCCGGAAACCCCGGAACTGCCAAAAGCCGCGATCTCTTCGGTCGACAGCGACGCGATGAAGCCCGTCGACAGCCCCTTCATGGCGCCGGAGCTGATCGCCGCGAGCTTGGCGGGCGTCAGCGCGTCGAGGCTCGACGAGGTCAGTCCCTTCAGGGCATCCGAACTCAGCGCCGCGATCTGGCTTGTCGACAGTCTTTCCATCTGGTCGATATTCAGCGCACCGGCCTGGGCGCTGCCGAGACCGGCGATCCCCTGCGCGCTCAGCGCCGCCACCTGCTCGACCGAGAGCACGGCAATGTCGCCGGTGCTGAGCGCCGCGACCTGGGCCGAGCCCAGCGCGCCGATCTGGCCGGTGGACAGCATCTCGACTTGGCTTGTGCTCAGGGCCGCGATCTGGGCGGTGGAGAGACCGGCAATACCCGCCGTGCTCAGCGCGCCGATCTGTTCGGCCGATAGCGAGGCGATCGTCGTCGGCGACAATCCGGAGATGGCGGCCGAGCTGATCGCCGCGATATCGGCCGTCGAGAAGCTGTCGAGGTCATCCGTGCCGAGTGCTGCGATCTGCTTGGAGCTCAGCGCGCCGACTTGCAAGCTGGTCAGCGCTTCAGCCTGGTCGACGCTGAGCGCCGCGATCTGGTCCGTGCTGAGGCCGGCAATGCCTGCGGTGCTCAGCGCCGCGATCTGGCTTGGCGAGAGCGAGGCAAGGGCTGCGGTCGACAGTCCGGAGATGGCGGACGAACTGATCGCCGCGATCTCAGCCGTTGTGAAGCCGTCAAGATTGCCAGGCGTCAGAACCGCGACCTGTCGTGAGGAGAGGGCGCCGATCTGGCTGCTGGTCAGCGCCTCCATCTGGTCGCTGTGCAGTCCGACGAGCTGGCTAGTCGAGAGGCCCGCTATGCCAGCCGTGCTCAGCGCCGCGATCTGTTCCGGCGAAAACGCGCCGATGTCGGCTGTGTTCAGCGCCGCGATCTGCTTGGAGGTCAGCGCGCCGACCTGGGCGGTCGTCAGTGCTTCCACCTGATTGGTGCGCAGCGCGCCGATCTGGTCGCTGGTAAGGCCAGCAATGCCGGTGGGGCTGAGGGCCGAGATCTGGTCGCCCGAGAGTGAGGCGATCGCCGATGTCGAAATCCCCGCGATCGCGCTGGAGGTGATCGCGGCCATATCGGCGGTGCTGAAACTGTCGAGATCATCCGTTCCGAGTGCTGCGATCTGCTTCGAGTTCAGCGCGCCCACCTGAACGCTGGTGAACGCCTCGACCTGGCGCACACTGAGCGCGCCGATCTGATCGCTGGTCAGGCCCGCGATCCCCGCGGTGCCGAAGGCCGCGATCTGGTCGATCGAAAGCGCCGCGATACGGTCGGTGGCAAGCGCCCCGACCTGCCTGGAGCTCAACGCGCCGATCTGCGCTGTTGTCAGTACCTCCACCTGGTTGGAGCCGAGCGCGGCCATCTGGCCGCTGGAGAGACCTGAAATTCCGGCCGAGCTCATGGCGACGATCTGAGCCGTCGACAGCGCGCTGATCGCGGCGGTCGAAAGGCCAAGGATCGCGCCCGAGCCGATGGCGGCGATGTCGGCGGTGGAGAAGTGCGAGAGGTCGTCCGTGCCCAGGGCGGCAATCTGCCTTGAGTTCAAGGCGCCGACCTGCAGGCTGGTCAGGGCCTCGGTCTGATCGGTGCTCAACGCCGCGATCTGGTCGCTGCTGAGACCGGGTAAGCCGGCCGTGCTCAATGCGGCGACCTGGGCGGTCGTCAGCGATGCGAGGTCGTCGGTGCCAAGCGCTCCGATCTGTCGCGAGCTCAAGGCTGCGATCTGGCTCGTGGTCAGCGCGCCGATCTGGTCGCTGCTGAGCGCGCTGATGAGATCGACCGTCAGACCGGCGATGCCAGCGGTGCTGAGCGCCGCGATCTGACTTGTCGTCAGCGTCGCGAGCGCGGCTGCCGACAGGCCGGCGATGGCGCCGGAGTTGATCGCGGCGATGTTCTTCGCCGACAGGATGGCGATATCGTCGGTGCTAAGAGCCGCCGTCTGCTTCGAGCTCAGCGCTCCGATCTGCGCCGACGTCAGCGCTTCCACCTGATCGGTGCGCAGCGCCGCGATCTGGCCGGTCGTCATCCCCGTGATCGCCGCCGTGTTCAGCGCCGCGATCTGGCTCGCCGAGAGCGCCGCGATCGTGCCGGTCGACAGCCCGGCGATGGCGCCGGAGCCGATGGCGGCCATGTCCTTGGTCGAGAAGGTCGCGATGTCATCGGCGGTGAGGGCGGCGAGCTGAGAGGAGCTCAGGCCGCTGATCTGGCTGCTGGTTAGCGCTTCCGCCTGGGCGGTGCTGAGTGCCGCAAGCTGCTGGGTGGTGAGGCCCGCAATCGCATTCTTGCTCAGCGCGGCGATGTGTGCCGTGGTCAGCGCCCTGATCGTGTCCGTCGACATCCCGCCAAGCGCGCTTGATGTGATCGCGGCGATATCCTTGGTGGAGAAGGTCACGACATCATCCGGTCCGAGGACCGATAGCTGGCTGGAATTCAGCGTTCCGACCTGGTTGCTGGTGAGCGCCTCCGCCTGCGCGGTCGAAAGTGCCGCCAGCTGCTGCGAGGTCAGTCCGGTGATGCCACCAACCGAGAGAGCAGCGATCTGCGCTGTCGAGAGTGCCGCGATGTCGTCCGTGCGCAGCGCGCCGATCTGAGACGAGCTGAGTGTGGCCATCTGCTTGGTCGAGAGCGCCAGGATTTGTGTGTTGCTGAGGGCCGCGACCTGGCTGGTCGACAGGCCGGAGACGCCGGACGAGCTCATGGCGGCCAGCTGCTGTGTGGTCAGTCCGGCCATGTCGCCCGTGCTGAGCCCCGCCACCTGCTTGGTGGTCATCGCTGCGATCTGGCTGGTGCTAAGCGTATGCAGCTGCGCGCTGCTCAGCGCGTCGACCTGATCGGATGTCAGGCCCGTAATCCCCGATGGCGTCAGGACGGCGATCTGGTCCGTGGAGAGAACGGCGACATTGTCGCCCACTGCTGCGACCTGCGCCGATGTGAGTGCCTTCACCTGCACGATGGAGAGCTTGGCGATCTGGTCGGTGCCGAGTGCCGCGACCTGGGTGCTTGTGAGACTGGCCAAAGCACTCGTGCTCAACAACGCGATCTGCGCGGTGGTCAGGCCCGCGACCGCATCGGCGCTGAGGCCGGGCAGGCCCTTGTTGGTGATTGCCGCGATATCGGCGGTCGAGAAGGTCGCGATGTCCTCAGCAGAAAGCGCGGAGAACTGAAGGGACGTCAGCGCCGCCACCTGCACGGGCGACAGCGTCTCGATCTGCGATGTGCTCATCGCGCCGATCTGCAGGCTGGTGAGGCTGGCGATGGCACTGGTGTTGAGCGCTGCGATCTGCTCGTTCGTAAGTCCTTCAATAGCGTCGCCGCTGAGGCCCGAAATGGCCTTATTGGTGATCGCGGCGATATCGGCGGTGGAGAAGGTCGCGATGTCATCGGCGCCGAGCGCCGCCATCTGCGCCGAGCTCATAACCTTCACCTGCGCCGGCGATAGCGCTTCGACCTGCGCGGTGCTGAGAGCGCCGATCTGGTCGCTCGTCAGGCTTGCGACCGCACTCGTGCTCATGGCCGCGATCTGGGCGGTGGACAGCGTCGCCAGCACATCCGTGCTGAGGCCCGGCAGTGCCTTGTTGGTGATAGCTGCGATATCGGCCGTCGAGAAGGTCGCGATATCGCTAGCGTCCAGCGCGCCAAGCTGCAGCGAAGTCAGCGACAAGACCTGGAGCGGCAAGAGAGCCTCGACCTGCGCCGAGTTAAGGGCGTTGATCTGGTCGGTCGTCAGGCTGGCGATCGACGTGGTGCTCAAGGCGGCGATCTGGGCGGCGGAGAGGGCCGCGACCTGGTCTGTGCCCAGCGTGGAGATCTGTAGCGTCTTCAGCACACTGATCTGGGCGGTCGTGAAGGCTCCGATCTGGCCCGATGACAGGCTGGACACGTTTAGGCCGGGGACTGCCTTGCTCGAGAGTGCCGCGATATCGGCTGTCGAGAAGGTTGCGATGCCGTCTTCGCCGAGCGCCGAGAGCTGCAGCGAACTCAGCCATGCCACCTGCGCCGGAGTGAATGCCTCGACCTGGCTGGTGCTCAAAACCGCGAGCTGCGTCGTCTTCAGCGCGCTCACCTGCGCCGTCGTCAACGAGGCTATCTGGCCGGTGGAAAAGGTTGCGATGATATCGGTGCTCAGACCGGGGATCGCCTTGCTGGTGATCGCGGCGATATCGGCCGTCGAGAAGGTCGCCATATGATCGGCATCGATCGCGGCGAGCTGTACGGAGGTCAGCGACGCGACCTGTGCCGGCGTCAGCGCCTCGACCTGATCGGTGCTGAGTGCTGCGATCTGCATGCTTGTGAGCCGCGGGATCGTCGTCGAGTTTAGCGCCGCGATCTGGGCGGTGGAGAAGGTCGAGATGATATCGGTGGTCAGGCCGGTAACGGCCTTGCTGGTGATCGCTGCGATATCGTCGGTCGAAAAGGTGGCGAGGTGTTCGGCGTCGAACACGGCGAGCTGAACCGAACTCAGCGCCTTCACCTGTGTCGGCGACAGCGCTTCGGTTTGATCCGTGGTCAGGGCGGCCAGCTGGTCCGTTCCGAGGTTCGCGATCTGCGCGGTGGACAGCGCCGCGATCTGCGCGGTGGAGAGCGAATCCATGCTGAGCCCGGTAAAGCCCTTGCTGGTGATGGCGGCGATGTCGGCTGTCGAAAAGGCTGCGATATCGTCGGCGCCGAAGGCCGCGATCTGCGCCGCGCTCAGCGCCTTGACCTGCGCGGGCGTCAAGGCCTCGGCCTGCTCCACGCTCAGCGCGTCGATCTGGTCGGTCGTCAGGCTGGCGATCGCGGCCGTGCTCAGCGCGGCGATCTTGCCGGTCGAGAGACCTTCCAGCTGCCCGGTGCTGAAGCCAGCAATCTGTGCGCCCAGCGAGGTGATCTGGCTGGTCGAGAACGACGCAATCTGGTCGGCGCTCAATGCTTCGAGCTGGCTGCCGGTGAGATTGGCGATCAGGCTGGTGGACATGGCGGCGATCTGGGCCGACGACAGCGCGCCGATCGCATCCGTGCTCAGGCCCGACATGGCGCGGCTGGAAATCGCGGCGATGGCGGCGGTCGAGAAGGCTTCGATATCGGCGGCATCGAGCGCTGCGAGCTGCCCGGAGCTCAGCGCCTTCACCTGTACCGAGGACAGCGCCCGGAATTGTTCGTCGTTCAGAGCCCCGAGCTGCCCGGTCGTCAGGCTGGCAATCGAACCGGTGCCGAGGGCGGCGATCTGCGCGGTCGACAGCGCCGCGATGGAATCGGGGCTAATGCCGGCGATTGCCCTGCTGCTGATGGCCGCGATATCGGCGACCGAGAACGCCGCAATGCCATCGGGGTTGAGGACGGCAAGTTGGTCGGAGCTGAGTGCCTTCACCTGCTGCGGCGTGAAGGCTTCGATTTGCTCGGGGCTGAGCGCTTCGATCTGTCCGGCTGTGAGGCTCGCCAGCGCGCTGGAGCTGAGCGCGGCGATATGGCCCGGCGAGAGCGCTTCGATCTGTCCGACATCGAGCGAGGCGAGCTGCGCCGTCGTCAGCGTGTTTGCCTGAGCCGTTGTCATCGCCGAGATCTGGTCAGGCGACAGGGCAGACAAGTTCAGGCCCTTCATGGCCTTGGTGTTGATCGCCGCAATGTCTTCGAGCGACAGCATGGCGATGTCATCAGGCCCGAGTGCTGCCAGCTGCGAGGATGTCATCGCCGCCATCTGCGACGGCGAAAACGCTTCGACCTGATCGGCGCTCAATGCACTGACCTGGCTGCTCGTAAGCGACGCGACGGCGCTTGTGTTCAAGGCCGCGATCTGATCGGGAGACAGGGCCGCGAGTGAAGCCGTACCGAGACCCTGGATAGCCTTGGTGATGGCGGCGATATCGGCTGTCGAGAAGGTCGCGATGTCCTCGGGGCTGAGTGCCGCGAGCTGCGCTGTGGACAGCGCCTTGATCTGGTTCGGGGTCAGCGCTTCCGACTGCTCGGTCGTCAACGCGCCCAACTGCGACGTGGTAAGCGCCGAGACCTGGACGGATGTCAGGCTCTCGATGGCATATTTGTTGAGCGCGTGCAGCTGATCGAAGGTGAAGCCGACGATGGAGGTCTTGGCAATCGCGCTGAGCTGCTGCGAGTTCATCGCCTCGACGTCCTCGACATCGAGCGCCGCGATCTGAGAGGACGACAGGGCCTTGACCTGGGCCGTGGACAGCGACGCGATGTCGTCGGTTGTCCATGCTGCGACTGCCGCGGACGAAAGGGATCTGATCTGCGTTATCGTCAGCGTGGATGCAACCGTCGTCATGCTCATCAATCCCAAATGTTCAAATGGCGTCAATAAAAAGCCAGGTCGAAACCCCGATAGCGAACGGCAGGCGGCTTCCGGCCCAAGGTCCGAATGAGGAAACGGTCACCCAAGCCCGCGCAGCTAAGAGCCGAAGGTAGGTTGTGTGGCTTGTCTGAACCTGAAATTGCAGGTGGTCTCTCCCCAAACAGGGGCCGTGCCCGCTGCCGGGAAGAAGGTTAAGTCGCGGGCCTTGCCCGCAGCTGGTGTCGTCCTGCGCCTTCGCGCGGGCACTATCAGCGACCGCGAAATCGCGTGGCGCCGACAATTTCACACATGTCCAAAATTATCACGCAATTGTCATATGAAGGAATCACGGCTCCACTACACGGCGACGCAAAGCGATAGGATTTGCGCATGCCAAAGAGTGGACGAATGAACGTGTATGGGACGGCTCTCTCCGTGCCCTGCATTTTTACCGAGAACGATAGCGGCGGAACGATTCGCGGTTGCCCGCGATTTCTCGCGCTCGTGGCCGGAAAACAGAGCATCCGCCTGCTCGATACGATCAGCGGCAGATCAACGCCGATCGCGCTTCACCGCATCGATCGACGCGGCAGGGCACGGTTTCGCTGGCTCTGACTTCACGTTGAGACCGGCGCGCGTTCGCCTGGAGCGCGATGTTTCCCGCAAGCACGACCGGTCACGAAAACCCTGATTTTCTCCGCCCGACCTTTCCCATGCTGCATTGCACTCTAGCTCATGTCGTATGGAACGCTTCATTCTCGACTTTCAGGAGGCAACCGCATGGTTGCCTGCGTGGCTGGTCAGCATCGGTGTGCTAGCCGCCGCACTGGCCGTGGGCCTGATGATCCATCGCCTCGCTTTTCGCTTTCTAAGCCGCGTGGTCGAAACGCGGGATTTGTTCTGGCGGTCGCTGGTTTCGCGCGGTCGCCGGCCGCTGAGGCTAAGCATCCTCACCCTGACGCTCTCGCTCGGCGCCACCATCGCGCCGTTGACGACGCCGCAGGCGGAGTTCATCCGCCATATCCTGCTCTTGGGCTTCATCGCCGTCGTCGGCTGGATCAGCAAGACCACGCTGCACATCTGGATGACGGTCTATCTGCGCCGCTTCAAGCTCGACGCTGAAGACAATCTGCTAGCGCGCACCCACGTCACCCAATCACGCATCGGCGAGCGCATCGCCGCCTTCATGATCGTCGCGATCACGATCGCCGCAGGACTGATGACCTTTCCGGCCGTACAGCAATATGGCGTGAGCCTGCTCGCATCGGCCGGCGTTGCCGGCATCGTGCTCGGCCTCGCCCTGCAGCCGGTGCTGAAGAATGTATTCGCCGGCATACAGCTTGCGATCACGCAGCCGATCCGCATCGACGATGCGCTGATCGTCGAGGGCGAGTGGGGCAACGTGGAGGAGATCACCTCGACTTATGTCGTGGTCAAGCTCTGGGATTGGCGACGGCTGATCCTGCCGCTCAGCTATTTCATCGAAAACCCGTTCCAGAACTGGACGCGCGAGAGCTCGGCGCTGATCGGGACCGTCATGATCTACCTCGACTATTCTGTGCCTGTTACCGTCATCCGCACGAAAGTCGAGGAAGTCGCCGCCGCCTCCAAGCTCTGGGACAAGCGGGTGGTCGCCGTGCAGGTCACCGATTTCCGCGAAAACGTCATGGAGATCCGCATCCTCGTCTCGGCCTCTAATGCGCCGAAGACCTTCGACCTGCGCTGCGAAATGCGCGAGAAGATCATCGACTTCGTGCAGCGGGAGTATCCGGCGAGCTTGCCGCGCGTGCGGGCCGAGGGTGCCGCCAACCTTAATGGCGTGATGGGCGGCGACGCCGCGGTTCGAGCCTCGGCGCACTCCTGATTGCCGGCGACAATCCCAAGAAGATGAGCGGGCGCTGGAACCGCAAGACAGCCGCGTAGGCGGGGCTCATCGGCCGGGCGACGGCCGATCTCAAAAAAGCAGACGTCTCAACCATTGTTCGGGCGCGTCGCGGACTCCATATACCTTTTGATTAGGGCAGCCGTCTTCAGCGGTTGCCTCCACTTGTTGATTACAAAGGTATTGCCATGGCCGCTCTTTCCATCCTCGAACTTGTTCGCGTGACGGAGGAGACGGACGCCCGTGGCGCCCTCGACAACGCGCGCGATCTGGCCGCGCATGCGGAAGAGTGGGGTTACCGGCGCATCTGGGTTGCCGAACACCACAACATGATCGGGATCGCGAGTGCCGCGACATCCGTCGTTCTCGCCCATCTCGCGGCGGGCACGAAGACGATCCGCGTCGGCGCCGGCGGCATCATGCTGCCGAACCACTCTCCCTATGTCATTGCCGAACAGTTCGGCACGCTGGCGCGCCTGTTTCCCGATCGCATCGATCTAGGCCTCGGCCGCGCGCCTGGAACGGATCAGATGACGCTTCGCGCGTTGCGTCGCTCGCCGGAGTCAGCCGACCAGTTCCCGCAGGATGTGCTTGAGCTGCAGGCATTTCTCGCGCCCGCCGGCCCGAACCAGCGGATACAGGCGGTTCCGGCCGCCGGCACCGAAGTGCCGCTCTGGATTCTGGGCTCCAGTAATTTCGGCGCCATGCTCGCGGCCGAACTCGGTCTGCCCTATGCCTTCGCCTCCCATTTCGCGCCGGAACTTCTTCTCCAGGCGCTGCAAATCTATCGCACCCGTTTCAAGCCATCGGAGCAGCAGTCGCAGCCCTACGCTATGGTCGGCGTCAACGTCATCGCCGCCGAAACCGATGCGGAGGCGCGCCGGCTTGCGACGACACAGCAGATGTCCTTCACCAACATGTTTCGCGGCACGCGCGGCCTGAGCCCGCCGCCGATCGACGACATCGAGACCTACTGGTCGCCGATGGAGAAGGCGCAGGCCCAGCAGATGCTCGCCTGCTCGATCATAGGCTCGCCCGAAACGGTTCGCGCCGGCTTGGAGAGGTTGGTCGAGGAGACCGGTGCCGACGAACTGATGATCGTGTCCGACGTTTATGATCACAGTGCGCGCCTGCAATCCTTCGAAATGATCGCCGAGGTCGGGCGAAAGATCTGACGCGCACCTATCCGCATTCAGCGCAATCGAGACAGGTTGCGTATCGCATGAAGACGCCACCACTGGAGACAAAGCATGGCCAATTCGACTGAGTATACGCCGCCAAAGATCTGGACCTGGAACAAGGACAGCGGTGGGCGTTTCGCCAATATCAATCGGCCGATTGCCGGCGCGACGCATGAGAAGGAACTGCCGGTCGGGCGCCATCCTTTGCAGCTCTATTCGCTCGGCACGCCGAATGGCGTCAAGGTGACGATCATGCTCGAGGAGCTTCTCGCCGCCGGCCACAGCGGTGCGGAATATGATGCCTGGCTGATCCGGATCGGCGATGGCGACCAGTTCGGCAGCGGCTTCGTCGAGGCAAATCCGAACTCCAAGATCCCGGCGCTGGTCGACCGCAGCGGCGCCAAGCCGATCCGCGTTTTCGAATCCGGCTCGATCCTCACCTACCTCGCCGAAAAGTTTCAGGCCTTCCTGCCGACGGAGCCGGCCGCCCGCGCCGAATGCTTCTCCTGGCTGTTCTGGCAGATGGGCAGCGCGCCCTATCTCGGCGGCGGCTTCGGCCACTTCTATGCCTACGCGCCGACCAAGATCGAATATGCGATCGACCGCTTCGCCATGGAAGCCAAGCGTCAGCTCGACGTGCTCGATCGCCGTCTTGCCGAGAGCGAATATCTCGGCGGTGCCGAATACACCATCGCCGACATGGCCGTCTGGCCCTGGTATGGCGGGCTGGTGAAGGGCTGGATCTACGAAGCGGCGGAGTTTCTGCAGGTTCAGGAATACAAGAATATCCAGCGCTGGGCCGATCAGATCGGCGAGCGCAAGCCTGTCCAGCGCGGGCGCATGGTCAACCGTCTCTCCGGCGAACCGTCGAGCCAACTGTGGGAACGTCACGACGCCAGCGACTTCGACACGAAGACGCAGGATAAGATCGGCGCTGCCGGTTAAGCTTCGGATTGGTCGCATCCGGGTCGTCATTTCGGCGATCCGGATGCGGCGTTTCGCTTATGTGTCAATGAGTGGGCCATTGCGGCTCAGGCGGTGGTCGCGTTCGCCTTTCGCAATGCCAGATATTCCCACAGCGCGACGAGCAGCAGCGTGACGGTGCTCACCATCTGTATCGTGAAATTCTGCTGCACCGGCAGCAGAACGGTGGTCGCCAGCAGGATCACCAGCCCGGCGATGTGAGAGAGCGGCAGCTTGCGCGCGGCGGTCAATTTTAGCCAGATATTTCCAATCAGAAACAGTCCGGGCCCGCCGAGAATCGCGAGCGTGGTCTTCAGACTGCTGTGCTCTTCGGGATGCGACAGGCTGAAATCCTCGCCGACGGCGGTCAGGATGATGCCGGCGACGATCGGCAGATGGCCGTAGGTGAAAAGACCGTGGGCCACGGTTTCGGGCGCCGAGGTCGCCTCCGCCTTGTCTGCGGCCTTCTGCTGGCCGTGGTGGAAATAGATCCACCACATGAAGCCAGTCGTCAAAAACGCGCTGCAGAACACCATGACGGAGAGGTTCGACTGCATGTGCTCCGCCGCGGTCCTGCCCGTGGTTAGAATCGTCTCGCCGAGACAGAGAATGACGAAGAGCGCGCATCGCTCGGCCATGTGCTCGCCCGATATGTCAAGCGTTTCACGCGGGGAACTCCCCAATCCGGGCACGCAGTAGCGGGCCAAAGGCGAGACGTATTCGATCAAAAGCGCGACGGCCCAAAAGGCGACGCGCGCTTCAAGACTGGCGAAGCCGCCGATCATCCAGAAGACGCTGGAAGCGACCACCCAGACGGTGATGCGCACGAAGGTGAGGTATGAGGGCCGGTCGACGCCCCTGTAGGCGTAGAGCATGAAAACCGAGCGCACGAGCTGCATGGCGCAGTATAGCGCGGCAAATGCCGGTCCCTGATGCTTGAAGGCCTCGGGCAACGCGATCGCCAGCAATATGCCGCCGAACATAAGGGCGAAGAGCAGCAGCCGCACCGCTTCCTTGTCGGTGTCGAGCAGGTTGGTGATCCATGTCGTGTAGACCCACAGCCACCAGATCGCCAGGATCAGCAGTATCGATTCCGCCAGCGTCGTCGAACTGAAGTCCTCGACCAGCGTGTGCGACAGCTGGATGAGCGCGAAAACGAAGACGAGATCGAAGAACAGCTCCGGAAAGCTGGCCTTCGTCTTCTCGGCGCTTTTGCCACGGATCAGGCTCAATGCGATCCCTCCATCGATCGAGCCACGGCCTTAGAAAACCGCCAGATATTTCAGAAGCGAAATGATGCCGATGATGATGACGATGATCTGCACGATCTGCTTGGCTCTGGCGTCGATCGGCAGGCGGGCGACAAGGTACAAGACAAGGATGATGACCAGGAAGGTTATCAGTATTCCGATCAGTACAGATGCAGCCATTTGGATCCCACTCCGTTGAAAAATCTTTTAGTCACAGAGCGTTAGATAAATCTCTCTTTCGAAAAGGAAAGGATCGGCGATCGAGAAACTCTATCGCGCGGTTGGAATGACTGAGCAAGCTTGCAGGAACCTTCGCTGTCGCCGTGAGTTCACAATGAAAGGGAGAAGACGATCATGCCCGCAAAATCGAAAGCGCAACAGAAGGCAGCCGGCGCGGCCTTGTCCGCCAAACGCGGTGAAACGCCGAAGAGTAAGCTCAAGGGCGCATCCCGCGAGATGGTGGATTCGATGACCGAAAAGCAGCTTGAGGACTTCGCTTCCACGAAGACCAGGGGGAAGCCGGAACACGTCTCCAAATAGTCCGTGGTTTTCGGCGGTTTATGCTGCGGTTGGCATCGGCTCAGCCGCCCCAAGTGCGCTCGAGCACGTTGATCCAATTGGCGTGGGTGATCTTGACCAGCGCCTCCTCATCGAAGCCGCCGGCGCGGAACGCGTCGATCAACAGAGGAAGACCGGTCGCATCCTTCATCGCTGCCGGGATCGTTGTCCCGTCGAAGTCCGAGCCCAGGGCGACGTGGTCGATGCCGATGCGATCGGCGATATAGGCGGCGTGGCGCACCAGGAGGTCGAGGCTGGTGTCGGCGTTGCGCGTGCCGTCATCGCGCAGGAAGAGCACGCCGAAATTGATGCCGACGAGACCACCCGTGTCGCGGATCGCGTCGAGCTGCCGGTCGGTGAGGTTGCGGCTGTGCGGGCTGATCTGGTGAACGTTGGAGTGCGAGGCGACGATTGGTGCGTTCGAGAGCTTGGCGATATCCCAGAAGCCTTGCTCGTTCATATGCGAGAGGTCGACCATGATCTTGAGCTCGTTGCAGGCGCGGATCAGATCCTTGCCGGCGTCGGTCAGGCCGGGGCCGATATCGGGCGATGACGGGAAGCGGAACGGCACCCCGTAGGCAAAAATGTTCGGCCGGCTCCACACTGGTCCAAGCGTGCGCAGTCCGGTCTGATGCAGCACATAGAGCGCATCGAGATCGGCGGCGATCGCTTCGGCGCCCTCGATATGCATCACGGCCGCAAAGGCGCCGGTTTCGATCGACTGGCGGATATCGGCAGCGGTGCGGCAGACTTTCAGCCCGCCGGCGCGCTGCGCTTCGATGTCGAAGAGAATGCGGGCCATCGCCAGGGTGCGGTTCAGCGATTCCGGCTGCGCCGGTGTCAGGAAGTCGCCATTGGCGTCCTTCCCCATGCTGGGCGAGGGGATGTAGATGGCGCAGAGCCCGCCTGCCAGGCCGCCGGCGCGCGCCCTGGGAAGATCGATATGCCCCGTCGCTTCTCCCTCGATAAACGCCTTGGCCGGCTGCGCGATGCCCGAATGCTGGAGCCGGAGCAATACGTCGTTGTGGCCGTCGAAAACGGGCATGAGGGAGTTTGGCATGGTGGGGAAAGTCCTGCGTCTGTTTCTTGCGGGTCTTCGTATGACAGGTCGGCGCCCCCACGCAAACCCAAACCGCGAGCCGTGCGTTGAAAATCGCGCGGCCAGCCGGCCTTTCTGTCTGATTACTGCCTGACGTAGGCGGACGAGAGCGGGCCGAGCTCGGCCGATATCTGGCGCCATCGCGCCGGCTGGGCGCCCGTGCGCGAAATCATTGCCTCGATCAGCCCGGTGGAGACGGCGTCCTTCAGTCTTCCGTCGCCATTGCGCATGCCGAGCTCGATCAGCTCGAACACCCGCTGCTTGTCCTCAAGCGTCGAGAACCGCTCGGCAATCAGCCAGCCCATGTCGGAATAGAGCGTATGCATGTCCGCGAGATCGACAGGTGCGACGTCCTCGATGACGTTCTCCAGCGTGGAGGTAACAGGGACATGCTGTGCCAGTTCGGCGGTGATCGCTTTCGTATCCATTGTCATTTCCTTGTTCTTGTGTGCGGTGATCGGTCGGCCGCATAGCGGCTTTCCGTTCAGCTCGGCCGATGCGCGTTATCGTTCGCAACCGGCCATGTGGGTCCCGCCCCGTGGCCGCGCAGCAGCCATGCGAGGCTGACCTCAAGCGTATCGGCGATCGTTTCCAGATTGCCGGCGGCCGGCGCCGCGCGATCGTTTTCCCACGATGCCCAGGTATCGGGCGTAATGCCGAGGTTTCTCGCGGCGGCTTCGATGGAGAGCTTCACCGCGTCGCGAGCGAGCGACATGCGCCCACCCATCGTATCATCTTCGGCGTCGGTCGGTTGCAGGCGGTCGATAGACATTCATCGCTCCTGTTCGGTCGAAGGGTCGCGCCCCGCCGAAAATCGGGCGAGGCGCGATAATGCGGTCAGCCTTCGTCGCCGATCCAGCTCTTCACCTGGTCTGGATGGTCCTGGATATATTTATCCACTGCCTGGTCGTAGGACGTTTCCTGCGCGGCAAACATCGCCGCTTCGAGATCGGGGATCGGCAGGTTCATGCGCGACAGGAAGGCGGCGACCTTGGGATTGTCGGACTTGAAGTCCTTGCGGGCGAGGATATCGACATGTTCGGCTTCGCCGAGCGACTTCTTCGGATCATCGATATAGCGCAGCTTGTGCTTGCCGAACATCCAGTGCGGGCTCCAGGCGGTGGCCACGAACCACTTCTCGCCGCGCATCGCGCGGTCGACCGTCGTCAGCATGCCGGCCTCACTGGAGATCTGCAGCTTGTAGCCATCGAGCCCATAGTCCTTCAGCGTCTTTTGCGACAGCCTCGTAAGGCCCGCGCCGGGATCGATGCCCTGGATGGTGCCGGACAGCTTTTGCTGCACGTCCGCTTTCTTCAAGTCCTCGATCGAGCTGATCTGATCGGCTGGAATGTAGTCGGGGACCGCCCAGCCGAGCTTCGCGCCGTCGTAGATTGTGCCAAGGGTGTCGACCTTGTCCTTGACCTTCGCATAGTAGTCGGCATGCGTCTGCGGCAGCCAGGCCATCATCATCGTGTCGAGATCGCCGCGCGCGACACCCTGGTAGAGCGGCGCGACGTCAGCCTGCACGAGTTCGACCTTCTGGTTCAGCTTGGTCTCGATCAGCTTGGCGGCGAGCTTGGTTACGAATTCGGCGTCGGACCATGCGCCCCAGCCGATCTTCACCGGCTTGGCGTCCTGCGCCATGGTCGAGGTGACCGCGCCGCTGACGAGAGCGGCGGCAAGGCCGAGGGTTGCGAGTGTTTTGAACATGAGTGCTCCTTTTGTGAAGGTTCGCATTTGGCAGGCGGCCGTGGCCCGCCATGATGGGTTGCTGGAGATCAGGCCGTCGCCGGCTTCAGCTCTTCGCTTTCGCTTTTGCGCAAGAAGCCCTGCCAGAATGCGGCGCGCGGCTTGCCCAGGCTCTGGGTGATGCGGTCGAGAATGACGGCGAGGATGACGACGGCGATGCCGCCCTCGAAACCGGTGCCGACGTCGAGGCGCTGGATGCCGGTCAGAACCGTGTTGCCGATGCCGCCTGCGCCGATCATCGAGGCGATCACGACCATCGACAGCGACAGCATGATCGTCTGGTTGATGCCCGCCATGATCGAGGGCAGGGCGTTCGGAAGCTGCACCTTGAACAGAAGCTGGGTTGCCGTGCAGCCGAAGGCATTGCCGGCTTCAATGAATTCGCCATCCACCTGGCGAATGCCGAGATTGGTGAGGCGGACGACCGGCGGCATCGAAAAGATGACCGTCGCGATCGCGCCGGGAACGGCGCCGAGGCCGAAGAACATGGCGGCCGGGATCAGGTAGACGAAGGCTGGCATGGTCTGCATCAGATCGAGGACCGGGCGCACGAAGGCGGCGACGGAATCCTTGCGGGCCATGGCAATGCCAAGCGGTAGGCCGACGAGCATCGCGATCAGCGTCGCGGCGATGACCAGCGACAGGGTCTCCATCATCGGGCCCCAGAGCTCGATGTGGTTGACGAGCAGCAGGCCGAGCGCGGTGAAGACCGCAAAGCCGATGCCGACGCGCCAAAGCGACAGGATCACGAAGATCGCGATGCCAACGGGCATGGGGATCGCAAGCAGGGCGCTCTGAATGCCTGACGTCACGAAGCCGATCGCGGCCGCGATGAAATCAAGCACGGGTGAGAAGTTGTCGAGCACATAATTGACGGCAGCGTCGATGCCGTTTCCGATATCGAAGTTCATGATTTATCCGATGTGTTTGTGATCAGCCGGCGCGGTCGAGCGTTTCGAGCAGCGCGGATTTGCTGATGGAGCCGAGATAGCGCTTGCCGCCGTCGATGACCGGGACCGGCCAGGGGCTGGCCGCCACCTTGCCAAGAACGTTCGACAGAGGCTCGTCGGCCGGAATGGCCTCGATCTCGGGCAGGAAGGCGCCGCGATAGGGATCCGCCGTCTTTGCCCTGATCTTTTCGATCAGCGATGTCTGGCTGATCATGCCGTGATAGGTCTTGTCGCGGCCGAGGATGATTGCGTATTCGCGGTCGTAGTTTTTCATCCGCTCGAGTGCCGCCGCGGCCGAAACGCCTTCGCGCTCGATGATCGTGACCTGCGACTTGCGGGCGACATCGCCCGCCTTGAAGACATGCGCGACATCGACATTGCGGAAGAAGGAGCGGACGTAGTCGTTGGCCGGCTTGGTGACGATTTCGTCGGGGGTGCCGATCTGCACGACATTGCCGTTCTGCATGATGCAGATGCGATCGCCGATCCGCATCGCCTCGTCGAGATCGTGGCTGACGAAGACGATGGTGCGGCTGTGCTCGGACTGCAGGCGAACGAGTTCGTCCTGCATTTCGGTGCGGATCAGCGGGTCGAGCGCCGAGAAGGCCTCGTCCATGAGGAGAATTGTGGGTTCGCTGGCGAGCGCGCGGGCAAGGCCGACGCGCTGCTTCATGCCACCGGAAAGCTGATCCGGGCGGCTGTCGGCGTAGCCATCGAGGCCGACGGCCTTCAGCGCGGCCAATGCCTTCTCGCGACGCTCGGCTTCGCCGACGCCTGCGACCTCGAGACCGAAGGCGGCGTTGCTGAGAACGGTGCGGTTGGGGAGCAGCGCAAAGGACTGGAAGACCATGCTGATATCGCGGCGGCGAAGCGCGATCAGCTCGCTGCGCGACATGTCGGTGATATCGCGGCCATCGATCTTGATCGATCCGGATGTGGGTTCGATCAACCGATTGAGGAGACGCAGCAGCGTTGATTTGCCGGAGCCCGACAGGCCCATGATGACGAAGATCTCGCCGGCGCGAATATCGAAACTGGCGTCGTTTACGCCGATCGAGCAGCCCGTTGCTGCATGGATCTCGGATTTTGACTTGCCGGCGCGCAGTAGCGCCAGGGCTTTTTTCGGATGTTCGCCGAAAACTTTGTAGATGTTGTTGAGACTGATCTTGGTCGAAGCCGATGATGTCGGCGCGTCTGTTTCAGTTGCAGCATTCATATAATCTTGGCGCCGAGCTCGAGAGGCCAGGCATTCTCCTTTATTCGCATACGTCCACGATCTGCAGAATGTCTTCTGGATCAGGATGTATTATCCATTGTGTTGCTGAGACAAATCGACATTTCATAAATCAAATTCGTCCGAGGAAAATATATGTTATCGAAAATATCCATCCGATATGACAAAAGGTCATGTATTCGAATATTGATACTATCATTTCGATGGAGCGCTGTTCTCCTTATCTGCGTATATAGGGCGATATACAAAAATTGTCCATCTTAAAATCAATTTTTGTGACAGATGCACCGGTCGCCGACAGCGTCGAAACAGGCCACAACGCCTGCTGTACCGGCGAAGCAGCGCCGCGCCGGCATGACAGGTATTTTTGAAATCAAAGGCTGAAATCCGGCGCCGATGCGTCCGAAATCGTGTCCTTTACGAGGAGATTTCGCTGGGGTGGGCGAGCGACAGCATGCCTCGATAAATACCCGGATCCGAGCCCTCGATCGGGATCGCGCCGACGCTCTTGCGGTAGAAATCCATCGGCCCGGCGCCGCCGATCACGCCATAGGGATAGCCCTGCGCATGCATGTCAAGCAGCGTTTCCAGAAGAAGGGCGTGGCCGACACCCTTTCCGCGGGCTGCCTGATCAACGCCGGTGGGGCCGAAGAACCCCTTGGCGGTCGCCTCGTGGCAGGCAAAGCCGATGAGCTCCCCCGTCTGAATGGCGATGAAGCAGGTGGTCGGCTGTCGCATGGTGGCGGCGGTCGCCTCGGCCGCCCAGCCGGCGCCGAAGCGCGGTTCGATCCATGATGTCAGCGCCGGCAGTTCCGGCACCAGCACGCGGCGGATGGTGACACCTTGCGACGTCATGCGTTCGTCGAGGGCTGGGTCGCGCTTCAGCTCGTAGAGCTTCACAAGCATGTCCATGGTCTTGATCCTTGTATCTGTCAGCCTTTGACGGCGCCGGCGGTGAGGCCAGCCACGATCCGCCGCTGGAAGATAAGTACGACGGCGATGAGGGGGAGCGTGACGGTGATCGAGGCCGCCATGATCTGCCCGAACGGGTACTCATAGCGACTTGTACCCGCGATCAGGCCGATCGCCACCGGCACGGTGCGGTTCTCGTCGGTTAGCGTGAATGTCAGCGCGAACAGGAACTCGTTCCAGGCGAGGATGAAAGCGAGAATGCCGGTGCTTGCGAGCGACGGCCCCATCAGCGGCAGCAGCACCTTCATCAGGATGCGGAAGTGCGAGCAGCCGTCGATGATGGCGGCCTCCTCCAGTTCGCGTGGAAATTCCCTGATGAAGGTGGTGAGGATCCACGTCGTGAAAGGCACGGTCGACAGGAGATAGGTGAGGATCAGCGCGCTCGGGCGATTGAAGAGCCCCAGCCAGTTGATCAGCTCGAACATGCCCGAGAGCACCACCACCTGCGGGAAGATCGAGATCATCAAGACGATCATCAGGATTGCGCGCCGCTGCGGAAACTCGATACGGCCAAGCGCGTAGGCGGCCGACAGCCCGATGATCAGTGACAGGAAGGTCGTCGATATCGCGACATAGGCCGAGTTGAGCAGCGATCCCATGAAGACCGGGTTGTCGATCAGCTGCCGGTAGTAAGTGAAATCCAGCGCCGGCATCAGGGCTGAGCGATAGAGTGCTGCACCCTGCTTCGTCGAGGAGACGAAGGCCCAGTAGTATGGGAACAGCGTATAGACGAGCACGAGCAGCAGCGCGAAAATCTGCAGGCCGCGCACCACGCGCCGTCTCATGCGATAGTAGCCGGCGGGTTTGCGCAGCGCCTTTTGTGCGATTGCATTGGCCATCGATCAGGTCCCCGCCGCTTTGTCGAGGCGAAGAACCCCGATGATGATGATTGCGACCAGCGCCACGAGCAGGAAGACCCAGGTCGACGCTGCCGAGCCGACGCCGAGCTCCTGGAAGCTGATCAGCCGGTCGCGCGCATAGATCGATACGGTCATGACGTTCTCATTGCTCGCAGCCAGAACGTAAGCAAGGTCGAACATTCTGAGCGCGTCGAGAACGCGGAAAAGAACGGCGACGCCGATGGCCGGGCGCAGCATCGGAAGGGTGATCGACCAGAAGCGTTTCCAGGCGGGAATGCCGTCCACCTCGGCGGCTTCGAAGATCTCCGGCGATATCAGCTGCAGACCGGCGAGGATGAGCAGCACCATGAAAGGCGTGGTCATCCACACGTCGATGAAAATGACGACGCCCATGATCAGCGAGCTGCTGGCCGTCCAGGCAATACCGTGATCGACGACGCCTAGCCCGGTGAGGATCTTGTTGATGACGCCAAACTGGTCGTTGAGCATCCACTCCCAGATCTTGGTGGCGACCACCACAGGAATGGCCCATGGCACCAGAATGGCGGCGCGCGCGAGGCCACGGCCCGGAATCATCTCGTTGAGCAGCAAGGCGATCGCAAGCCCGAGCGCCGTCTCGATCGCGACCGAGATGATGGTGAACACGAGCGTGTTCTTCACGGCAACCCACCAGCTGTGGTCGTTGATGACCTCCATGAAGTTGTCGAGACCGACCATGGAGTAGACGGAGGGGTCGTCGAGATAGGCGTCGGTGAAGGAGAAGAAGAAGGTCCGGCTCAAGGGCCAGACGGCGACCAACAGGATGACGGCGATGACGGGAACCAGAAACAGCCATGCGGCCCGGTAATCGCGGCGGGCGAGTTTGGCGCTCATGGCTGGCTCGCCTGTTCGCTGGCCGGCTGGCTGAGCAGAACGCGCTTGCCGTCCGCCGTAAAGGCGAAGACGGCGGCGTCAGCGAAATCCAGGCCGACAGGCTGACCGATGAGATCATGCGCAGGCGCCTTCGCGACGCGGATCACCCAGACGGTGTCGTCGGTGATCCGGCAATAGGCGAAATGCTCGTGGCCCAGATCTTCGACGCGTTCCAGCGTGCAGGTGATGCGGCCTTCGTTCGCGCCAACAAGCCGCAGTCCCTCAGGCCGGATGCCGATCTCGGCGATTGGGCCCGAGGGATTGTTGGCGACCATGGCGATCGAGAGATTGCCGGGACCGACGATCGTGCCGGTGTCCGAGCCTGTCTTCGGCGAGACGGCCAGGAAGTTCATCCGGGGGCTACCGATAAAGCTTGCGACGAAGCGGTTATCGGGGGCATGGTAGAGTTCCTGCGGTGTTCCCACCTGCTCGATGCGGCCGTGGTTCAGGACGACGATCCGGTCTGCGAGCGTCATCGCCTCGGATTGGTCGTGGGTGACATAGATCATCGTCGTCTTCAGGTCGTCATGGAGCTTGGCGATCTCCATGCGCATTTCCATTCGAAGATCGGAATCGAGATTGGAGAGCGGCTCGTCGAACAGGAAGATTTCGGGCTGGCGCACCAGCGCCCGGCCGATCGCCACGCGCTGGCGCTGGCCGCCGGAGAGTTCGCGTGGCCGGCGATCCATCAGGTGGTCGACCTTGAGCATGCGCGCCACCGACGAAACCTTCTGGCTGATCGCGTCCTTGGCCATGCCCAGTGTTTCCAGCGCGAAGCCGATGTTGCGGGCGACGCTCATATGCGGATAGAGCGCATAGGACTGGAAGACGAAGGCGACGCCGCGTCTCGAGGCCGGGACATCCGTCACGTCCTCGCCGCCGATCGTCACCACACCCTTGGATGCGGCGACAAGGCCCGCGACGATGCGCAGAAGCGTTGACTTGCCGCAGCCGGAAGGGCCGACGAAGACGACGAACTCGCCGTCGTTGATCCTGAGGTCGACGCCTTGAATGACGGTGTGCGTCCCAAAATTCTTCGAAACGGATTCAAGCGAAACCGATGCCATTTTTCACCCGGACTTGATCACGATAAAAGGCTCGCCCCCTGATGGCGGCGATTTGCGATGCGCGAGACGAGGGCAGACCGATTGACCGCCTGCCCTCGTGCGTTCAGTCGAGGCTCAACGGCTTTCCTTGAGCTTTTCCAGTCGCCCGGCGAGCGAGGTCAGGCCAGACTTGATATCGCCACCGCCGGACAGCATGTCATGGACGGAGCGATAGAAGGCTTGCGACACGCGGTTGTAGCTGGTGCCGGTATAGCCCGAAGGACGGACCGCGCTATCGGCGAAGGCCTGCTGGTTGTCCTTGAGGAAGGGGATCTTGGCCAGCACGTCCGGGTCGGTGTAGAGCGCCGGGATCGATGGGTTGACCGCATCCTGCAGCGCGCGCTTCTTCTGCATGTCGGGGCCGGTGATGAAGTTCACGAAATCGGCCGCGACGTCAGGCTTGGCGCTGTATTTCGAGACGCCGTAATACATCGGGCCGAGGCATCCGCTCGATTTCTGGCCTTCCATGCCGACGGGCAGCGGCATGACGCCGACCTTGTCGACAACGGCGCTGCCTTCCTTGTGCGACGTGCCCCATACGTAAGGCCAGTTGCGGTGGAACACGGCATTGCCGGATTCAAAGACGGCGCGCGAGGCTTCCTCGTCATAGTTCAGCGTACCCTCGGGGCTGATCGAGCCGATCCAACCCTTGGCCTTTTCGATCGCTTCGGCGGCCTTCGGATTGTCGATCGTGACCTTGCCGTCATCGGAGATGATCGTGCCGCCGCCGTTCGATGCAACGAGCTCGATCGCGTCGCAGGTCAGGCCTTCGTAGCTCTTGGCCTGCCAGGCGTAACCCCACATGTCGCCCTTGCCGTCAGCGCGCTCCTTGTCCTGGATTTCCTTGGCGGTCGCGGCCAGTTCGTCCCAGGTCTTCGGCGGCTGCTTGCCGTATTTCTCGAGCAGATCCTTGCGGTAGAACATCAGTCCGACGTCCATGTAGGCGGGCATCGCGACAAGATTGCCGTCGAGCTTGGCGGCGTTGAGCGTCGAGGCGAAGTGCTTGTCCTGATCGGCCTGTGGGATCACGGTCTTCAGGTCGAGAAGGCCGTTCTTGAACATGCCGAGCCAGATGACATCCAGGAAGAGGACGTCGATATCGGTCGACTTTGCGGCAATCAGCTGCTGATAGATCGGGATGGCGTCGTCCAAGAGCGCCGGCATCTTGTTGATCTTCGCTTCATTGCCCGTCTTCTCCTTCCAGGCATTGGCGACATTGGTGCACAGCTCGAATTCCGTCGGCGCGCAAAATACGGAAATCGTCTCAGCGTGGGCCGTTCCGCTCCAAAGGGCGGCGGAGAACGCGAGTGCGGCAAGGCTCTTCTTAAGCATGGTGGGTTCCCTTGATTGTGATAATGCACGGCATTTTCGAAGCTCTTCTGGCTCCCTGCGATAATAGGACTGGTTATGACCAGTTATGTCAATATGGACTTTCGAGAGAATTGCGTTGAAGATGACATTGGCAGAGGCGGCTATGGCCCAGGGAAATCGAATTTGAAGACGCTCGAAACCGAGGACACATTGATCGCAACACGCGGCGTCATCGATCGCGACGACCCCCGGCCGCTGCACAAGCAGGTGTACGAGGCGCTGCTTGCGGCGATCAGCGATGGCCGTCTCCCGTTGCGCGGCAAGCTGCCCTCCGAGCGCGAGCTCGTCGATCTCTATGATGTGAGCCGGATCACCATTCGCCACGCAGTGCGCGAACTCATCCAGCAGGGCGTTGTTCATAGCCAGCCCGGCAAGGGGCTCTATGTCACGGAACGCGGTGGCGGCTTCGAGCTGCAGGTATTGAAGAGTTTCACCAGCATCGCGCTGGCCAATGGTCGTGCGCCGGGCCACCAGCTGATCGAGGCAAGCCTCGTCCGCGCGCCGCTCGAAGTCAGCAGGCCGCTCTTTCTCGCTCCCGGCGCGGAGGTCGTGGTGCTATCGCGCCTGCGTTTGCTCGACAATATTCCGGCGGTGATCCAGACCGACTGGATCCCGGCCGGGCGCGTGCCGGGGCTGCTCGATCTCGATTGGGGCATCGCCAACCGCTCGCTCTATGAAGAACTGCGCCAGCGCTACGGCATATTTCCGAAACGTGGCCAGACGACGCTGAGCGCCCGTCTGGCGGGCGAGGACGAGGCGCGCCTGCTGCAGCTGGCGCCGCCGGCAGCAGTCCTGACGGTCGATCAGATCGCTTTCGACGACCGCAATCGCCCGGTCAACATGACGGCGCTCGTGCACCATCCGGCCCGCTATCCGCTGACGCTGCTGCAATCGGAAACCGGCGATTTCACGCAATACTGATGATTGGTGGCGGGACCGCCGAAGGCTCGTCCTAGCCGTCGAGGGCGAACCGGTCCTCGTCGAACTCGTCTTCTGCGAATTCGTCGGCATCGCTGTCGATCGCAGGACCGACATCTTCGAGCGTCGTCAGGCGCATGCCTGATGGCCGCGGTGCGGTCATCTCGATCTTCATTCCCGGTGGCTGCAAGGCCCAGGCAACCAGCGCCTTGCCGGACATGGCGCCAACGCCTGCCGATACGATCTGCGGCTCCCGCGGAGCGACCGCGGTCATGTCGGGCCGCTTCGCCGCGCCGCCGGCAAGCGAGCCGCCTGCGTGAAGGGCAAAGAGCAGCTGGCCAGCCGATCCCTTGCCGGTGACGGCGGTGGCGAGCAGGACGGGCGTAGCTGGCGGTGGAACGCTTGCCGTGACGGTTTCATCCAGCGCCGGCCGGAAGGTCGGCAGTGGCACGGTGAGGGCGGCGAGGTCGGGAACCTTGCTATCGGTATTGTCGGCGCGCGGCGTCGGCCGTGCAAGTTGAAGTTCGAGACCGCGTTCGGCGCGGGTCTGCGGCACCGGCAGCATCGCCGTCACGAGAGCGCGGGAGGGTGCCGGACCGCCTTCGTCGTCATCGCTTTCAGGCGTACGGATGGTCTCGATTGCGACAGGGCGGTTGCGCTTCTTCTGGTCGGCAAGCGCCAGCTCATAGCCCGGCAAGGCACGGCCATCGGCCGGCAGATGCAGCGTGCGGCCGCTTGGGAAGATCCGTGCCAGCTCCTGACGTGACATGCGCGGCCAGGCGCGAACATTGCCGACATCGAGATGCACGAAGGGCGAGCCGGACGTCGGATAATAGCCGACGCCGCCCACCTGCATCTGCATGGCGAGCGCGCGCAGCGTGGCGAGCTTCACGCCGGGAATGTAGAAGTCCATCGCCTTACCCAGCATGTGCTGGCTCTTCTTGGCGACGCCTGTGGTGCGCGAGCGGGTGCGCAGCATGTTGTTCGTGGCGGGCGAGCGATAGGCGGAGACGACGTGGATGGGCTCCTTGGCACCGCTGCGCTGATAGACTTCCCACACCAGATCGAGCAGGCGCGGATCCATCTTGGTCGGCTCGTTGCGGCGCCAGTCGCGCAGGAAGCGGTTGATCTGCGCCAGGCCCTTCGGATCGAACTTGCCGTTGCGCTTGAAGACGATGGTGGCCCGCTCTCCCGTGTGGGTGAAATAGAGCTTGAGCGCGCGGTCGTCGGCGGCTGCCTGCGCGGCGCCGGCCATGGCCGCGAATATGACCAGGGCGATCATCACCATCCGGTGCGCGGCTAGCGACACAGCCAGGGTCAGCATGGTCACGGGAACGGAAAAGACTGCATGGTACACGAACACGACTTCCGTCATTGTTGATGGGGTGCGAGAGCCGGATTCTTGCGATCGGCGAGGTCGCTGTGCAGTCGATTATGGTCAACAGTTCCCTAACGTATCGTTTATGAGGAATGAATTATCGGCACAGTTGGGCCACGCGTGGACTCATTGCTTGGGCGTTCGGCGGATCGGGCGCGGCGCGGAAGGTGGGGAAGGCGCGCGCAGCCGGGTGGCCGTTTGTCGCGCCTTCTGCAAAGCGACGTGACTGCAAGAAAAGCGTGCGGCGGCCACAATCCTGTCGCTTCGATCCTTATCTCTTGGGATATGATTCCAGAATGGAGGAGCGTGAATTGAATAATCTATACAAGATGTTGGCAATTGCGGCGGGAACCATGGCAACGATGGTCGCGCCGATTGCGGCGGCTGAGACGCCGCCCGCCGACCCGCTTGTCGGTCGCGCGTGGATCGAGACCAAGTCGCAATCCGGTCTTCCCGGCGTGATGATGGTGTTCATGGCAGATGGCAGTCTGCTGATGGATTCCTGCTGGGAAACCTATGCGCTACGCAAATGGAGCCGCACTTCTCACGATACCGTTACCTGGGACGAGGATGGCGCCAAAATCACCGCGAAGGTGAAATCGGTTTCGCCGAGCCAGCTGACACTGAGCGTGAAAGCCGGAAAGGATACGGTCGAGCACCGCTACAGCGTCGCCAAGGTGCCGTATATCTGCCCTGACATGAAACGCTGATAGGCATTACGCCGCGAGCGGATATCCTGTATGGATACCGCTCGCGACATGTCTTCCAACCCGACTACTCGACGTCGGCCGTCTGGCGCGTGTCCAGCGAACTCACCAGGATCTTGTCGATCCGTCGCCCGTCGAGGTCGATGACTTCGAAGCGCCAGCCGTCCTTGGTAAAGCTTTCTCCCAGCACCGGAAGGTGTTTCAGCTCTTCGAGAACGAGACCCGCGACGGTCTGGTATTCGAGATCGTCGCCAAGCTTCAGGCTCATGAATTCCGCGAACTCGTCGATCGGCGTCCAGCCAGAGACCAGATAGGAGCCGTCGTCGCGGCGCGCGATCGCCTGTTCGTCGATCGGACCATCCTGCAGCGCGCCCATGATCGCTTCCATGATGTCACCGGAGGAAATGACGCCTTCGAAGTGTCCGTACTCGTCGAAGACAAGCACCATGTGCACGGGCGACGTCCGGATCGCCTGGATGACGCTGATGGCATTGGAAAGATCCGAGACGATCGGCACGTCCTGCGTGATCGCCTTCAGGTCGGCGGTGCCCTGAACCGACATCGCGTCGTAGAAATCCTTGACCGCGAGCACGCCCAACACTTCGTCCGAGCTGCCCTTTCTGACCGGCAGGCGCGAGCGCTTGGTGTTGTGCAACTGGGCGCGTATCTCCTCCAGGCTGTCGTCGACGTCGATGATCTCGACATCGCGACGCGGCGTCATCAGCGCGCGCGCCGTGCGGTCGGCAAGGCGCATAACGCCGGAGATCATGGCGGATTCCTCGCTTTCGATCACGCCTGCGGATTGCGCTTCTGCGAGAACCGTCTTGATCTCCTCATCGGAGACATTGTCGCCGCCCTTGCCGGATTGCCCCAAGAGCTTCAGCACGAGTTTGCCGGAGGCATCAAGCAGCCAGACGAGCGGCAGTGCCATTTTCGACAAGACCGCCATGGCGGGCGCAACCTTTGCGGCCACTGCTTCCGGCTCACGCAGCGCGATCTGCTTCGGCACGAGTTCGCCGACGATCAGCGACAGGTAGGTGATGGCGATGACCACGGTACCGACGCCCACTGCATCGGCCACGGTCGGCGACATGCCCTGAAGCTGCAGCCAGGCTGTCAGGCGGCTACCGAGCGTGGCGCCCGAGAACGCGCCGGAGAGAACGCCGACGAGCGTAATGCCGATCTGCACGGTTGACAGGAACCTGCCGGGGTTTTCGGCAAGTTTTATGGCTTGTGCGGCTCCTCTGCTTCCGTGATCGGCGAGAACTTTGAGGCGGGCGGCCCTTGAGGACACGACAGCCAATTCCGACATGGCGAGCACACCATTCAGGATGGTGAGCAAGACCACAATTCCAATTTCGAGAAACACAGGAGCCCTTGTTCGTTGACGATGATGACGCAAGATAGGTGCAATCACACCGGTTGCAAAGCGGCGGCTCCGATTTTATCGCGCACGGAACCCGAGAATTCATCGTCGCCATGTGTTTGGTAAATTAGCATTTTAAGTCAGAAGAGCTTAACTTTCGTCTGTTACACAACCAGCCATACTTGTTGCGATCACGTGTATGGCCGACGAAGAGATACTTCCACCAGAGATCCTGACTTCGATATTGATGCGAATGTTCGAGTTCGCACCGATCGCCATGGCTGTGTCGACCAGCGATACCGAGACATCCAGCTACCTCAAGGTAAACGACGCCTATCTCCGGCTTACGGGCCTGAAATGGGAGGATATCAGCGGTAGAACGTTGATAGCGGAAGGGGCCGCGATCAGCAGCCCGGCACGCGATCGGCGCCATCGCATGCTCGCCGAAGACGGCGGGTACGTGCTGGAGGAAGTGGATATCCGCCATGCCGACGGGACGATCCTGCCGACGCTGATCTCCGCGCAGCGCACTGTCATCGATGGTGTGTCCTTCGATGTAGAAGTCATTCTCGACGTATCGGCCCGCGTGCGCCATCAACACGAGATCGAGCTTGCGCTTCGCGCTTCGGCGCGCACCGATGCGCTCTCGGGCCTGCCCAATCGCGCCTGCTTCGACGAAGTTCTGGCCGAACACCTTGAGCGGCGCGACGACACCGACAAGCTCCTGGCGTTGGCCTTCATCGATTTCAACGGCTTCAAGGCTGTGAACGACACCATGGGGCACGCCGCCGGCGATGAGGTGCTGAGGATCATCGCCAGCCGGTTCCGCGACAGCTTCCGCGCCAATGATTTCATCGCGCGCATCGGCGGCGACGAGTTCGTCGTTCTTCTGGAGGTCGATCCCGCGCATCTGAACGACGTGGAGCTCACGCTCAAGGATGCGGTCGATCGCATCTTCAAGCCGATCGCCGTCGAAGGCGTGGTTGTCGAACTGGGTGCCGCGATGGGTGTCACTCTCCTGCAGCCGGAGGACGACGCGGCTTCCTTCGTGAAGCGTGCTGATAACTACATGTATCTGGCCAAGCAGACCGGTGATCGGCTGGCCATGATCTGGCTGGGTAAGACAGACAGCCATCTGGTGAAGGCGAAAACCGCCACCGGTGCTACGGGCTGACAAGCGCTATCGCCGTGGCGTCTACCGGAAACACTAGTATTCTGCCGGTGCCGGTAGCTGGTCGGCGTTTTCCTCAAGTTCGGCCTGCGCGGCCCTCAGCGTTTCTTGCTCGCTCGCAAACGGGCTGCTGTCGACGGCGGGCAGTTCACCGCGCATATCCGTAACGCGATAGAACCAGCGTTCGTCCGCACCATTGATCGTCAGCCGAAAGCGTCCGTGGCTCGCAAAGGCGCGGCCCGCGTTGTCGCGTTGCCACAGACCATGATGACTTGTTCTTCTCTTGAAGAGGCGCATTTTCGCATCCTTTCAGTCGATTCCTCATCATCTCAAATACTATCCTTGGTAAGCTATTCAAGGGTACGGTGCCGCCTATGGTTTCATAGTTGTTACGAAAACGTCAGGCGCCGGCCTCGCGGACCAGAACTTTTACAACCTGACGCCAGACACGGCCGGCAATACTTTCGCCTTTGCCGTTCAATACAACCACGCCTCTGACGGTCTCCGACAAAGCCTTGCCGGATACCTCTGCGGCAATCGCATACTGTGCCGAAACAGGGCTGAGGCGCAGACGTTCATGGGCGTTCTGCGGGTGGACCGCGATCTCGCCGTGATATTCGGATGTCAGCTGCGGAATATCGATCTCGGAGGCGCCCGCCGAGGCGATGGAGGTGAGTTGCACGGGCAGCGAGGACTGCGTGAGGTCGTCGGGGATGAAGTGGCCGGTGGCGCCGACTTCGAGGCGCCCCCGGTCGCTGCCGGACACGAAGCCGCGCGCCGCCATGCCGGACGCGCCAGCGATGGTCGCGAGCTGATCCTTGCGGCTGATCCAGCGGCCGAGATGAACCTGCGGATCGATGTCGATGACAGTGCCATCGAACGGCGCGCGAACGATGAGCGATGCCTGCCGGCGCGCAAGCCCGTCACGCTTGGCCTCGAGTGCGGCCAGTTGCGATTGAAGGATACCGCGGTCGACGAGGTTTTGTGGATCGGCCAGCACGCGTGCCAGGCGGTAGCGCGTCAGCTCCGCCTCGATCTCGGTGGTGCGAAGCTCCTGCTGCAACTCGGGGCGGACGATGGAAAACAGTACGTCGTTCTTCTTCACGACATCGCCGCGCTTGATCCCTATCGCCTCGATCTTTCCCGGCTCCATCGGGAAAAGCCGCGTGAACTCGTTGGGATAGAGCGCCGCCGGGGCCGACACGCTCTTGAAGATCGGCAGCGAGAGCAATGCGACGATGGCAAGGAAGATCGCCAGCGACAGATAGCTGCGTCTGCTCGTGATGATGTCATGGCGCATGGTCCACCACTCCCGGAGTTCTGACAGGATCGGCCGAAGGATGAAAAAGCCGATCTCGACGGCAAACAGCATCACGCCCACGATCTTGATCGTGAAGTGATAAACGAGCAGCGCGATGCCGAAATAGAGAAACAGCCGGTAGATCGTCGTGGCGATCGCATAGAGCGTCACGATCACGTCGAGCTTCGGACCGAAGCGATCGGGCCGTTCCTCGCCGGTGTTGAACAGGAGGTTCCGAATCCGCCAACGCAGATGCCGGAAAGCGCGCGGCTGCAGGTTCTCGACACCAAGGAGATCGGCGAAGATGTAGTAGCCGTCGAAACGCATGAAGGGATTGAGATTGACGATCAGGCTCAGCACCCAGCCGGTCGCCGCAAGAACGAAAGCCGCGGATCGAAACGGCCCGTCGGGCAGAAACACCCAGAGAAGCAGCGCGAAGACGGCGATATGCATCTCGGTCAGCACGCCTGCCGTGTCGATCTTCAGCCGATCGAAACGCGACTTCAGCCGCCATGCATCGCTGACGTCAGTATAGAGCAGCGGCACCAGCACCATGAAGGCGATACCCATGGTGGGAACGCGGCAGCCATGGCGGTGCGCGACATAGGCATGGCCCAACTCGTGCATCGACTTGATGAAGCCGACCGAGATTACCGAGACCACGATGCCCTCGAGCGTGAAGATGTAGGGAAACGTGCCGGTGAAGGCATCCCATTGCCGGGACACCAGATAGAGTCCGAGAATGGCGGCGCATATGGTGAAAGCATGGAAGGCAGGGCTGAAGAGCCCGGTGATGTAAGGGGCTGTCTTGCGGATGAAGCGATCCGGCCTGACCAGCGGAATACGGAAGAAGAGGTAATTGTGGATCAGCCGCATGAAGAGCGAATGGCGGCGCGTCGCGCTGGCATGAAGTGCGCGCCATGTCGCGGATGCCGGCTCGGTCACGAAAAAGCTTGTCTCCAGCATCCGCATCGCGGCATAGATTTCTTCCTGCTCGGGAAGCCGTCCGAACTGCGCCTGCACGGCCTGGATGAGGCCGCGCAGCGAGCGTGCGAAGTTCCAGAGCGTCAGCAGCTGAAACATTTCGAAGGTGATGCGGAAGAAGCGGTTGCGGACCGGGTCGAGCACGATCCAGACCGGCTCGCCAGACAGGCTAGTGCCACCGCGCACGATCTGCAGATCCTCGCGCAGGGGCGGCAGTCTGAGATCGGGCGAGGGTGATACACTCATAGACCCAGCCGCTGCCTGATCGCGGCAATCGGCCGCCGGAACAGATAATAGGCCAGCGGCACCTTCTCGCCGAAGATCTGCGATGTTCCGCGAATGCCGAGACGCAGGCCGCGCTCCGGCACCGTGTCAAATCCGGCATAGATGCGATAGGCCAGAATGTTGCCCTCTATCATCTGCGGATCGAAGGAGGAGGACAGCGTTTTCGCCGCGACCGGGTGCAGTGGATCGGCATCCAGAAACGCGCTGACAGCAGCGCCGTTCTCGACCGCGATGGCATCAGCCACCGGCACGTCGATGCGTAGCTGAACGCGCTTAGGGTCGGCCACTTCCATCACGCGCTCGCCGATCGACACAGGCCGGCCGATCCAGTCGCGCTTGTCGGTGAAGATGACCACGCCGTCGGTTTCTGCTTTCACGCTGGTGCGCGCCAGCATGTCGGCCGCGTAGTCGCGCTTGGCCGATGCGACGCTCAATTCGCTTCGGGTGACCGCCAGATCGCGCCGGGCTTCCGGGTCGGCGATGGCGCGTTGGCTGATCTGCATCAGCTTCGCCTGCGCCACTTTCACATCCTGCTCGGCGACGCGCAGCTCGTTTCGAAGGGCGGTGTCGGCCAGCCTGAAGAGCGGCTGTCCCTTGACGACGGTTGCGTTCGGATTGACGAGGATCTCCTCGATCGCGCCATCGAGCGGTGCCGCGACGATCTCCGGCGCGACCGGAACCACCTCGCTCGGCGCCAGCACCGTCATGTGTACGGGTATGAACATCGCGGCGATCGCCAGCACTGCGACGGTACCGATCAGCGGCTTGATCGGCAGATTGCGCTTCAGGCGTCTTGGTCCGCTCAGCGCCCGCCAGGCGTGGGAATAGGTCTCGGCCAGCCTTTCGGCCAGCAGCAGATCCGCCTCCGGCCATGGCGTTTCGCGCGCCAAAAGCATGCCCGCGAAGATGTGGCCGTCGCGCAACTGAAACGGCACCCAGGCCATGAAGCGGAAGGGATAGCTGTCCTGCTCGATCTCGCCGGGCGGACAATAGGCGGGAAGGGTGAAGGCCTTGATCTTCGCGAGCCCTGCCTCGCGCGACAGCTGCCTGATGACGCCCTCGACGAAGCGGATGCGCGGGGCGTTTCTGTCCACCGCGCCGATCGAAGAGACCGTCTCGACCTTGAAGACACCCTTGGATACCGACAGCACGAAGATCTGCCTGGCCTTGGTGAGCTTCATTGTCTCGTTGGCGATGAGGAAGCGCAGTTCGCCGACGCTTTCGACACGGCGCGCATCGGCTTCGATCCTGAGCAACAGTTCGTAGGCGTGCTGGGCGGCGGCCGCTGCCGGTGGCTGAAGCTTGATGGGATCGCTGGCTGGCTTTTCGACACCTTGCATCTGCGTATGCCTACTCACTCGGGATTTTGAACACTGTGGGGCCACTCATGCCCGGCAGGACGCCGGTGGCCTGGCCGGAAAAACGCCCGGTCACCTTCACCGTCTGGCTGACCGGATCGACGGTCGCGCCGATGCTGATAATGTCGACCGGCAATGTCTTGGCGGTCTCGTCGACGCTCAACGAAAACGCTTCGCCTTCGCGCAGCCAGCGCAGCCAGACGGAGGGTACCAGCACATCGACAAGCAAGTCGTTGCTGGCGACGATGTGCATGATCGGGCGGCTCGGTTCCGGGGTTTCATGCGCGTGGGAGGGCATGGCGCCGATCCGGCCGTCGAAGGGCGCTCTTATCGTGCAGCGCCCAAGCTTGCTGCGATAGGCATCAGCCTCGCCTGCTGCCTGGTTTGCCTTGGCGCGCGATATGTCGACCTCGAATTTGCCGGCAGCATTCGAGCGTGCCAGCCGCTCGTCATTGGCAACGGCGATCTGCGCGGCCGCCAGCGCCGCCTCGGCGGATTTGAGCTGGGCCTGGATATCCCCGCATTCGAAGGTGGCGAGGATATCGCCCTTGTTGAAGCTCTCGCCTTCCTTGAAGGGCAGGGTGGCGATGGCAAAGCCGAGATCGCTCGATATCGAGGCTTCATCGGCGGCGCGAACGATGCCGCGCAGCCCTTCCAGCGATGCCGTGGCATCCGCCGCATCATTGCCGGCGGCGTAAGCTGCGCCACCTGCCAAGAGCTGTATCATCAGAACGGATGCCGCTATGTGCTTCATCACGGTCTCCCATGCCGGCGGTTATTTCGCCGCAACGAGGTCTGTCTTCAATTCACCGCGCTCCAGCCACATGTCACGCAACTCGCCAGCCATTTCTTTCACGGGTAGGGTGGTGCGCAGCGTTTGCGGGAACGGATCGATGCCGAGCGATGCATAAATGTTCGCATAGGCGTTCTGCAGGTCGGCATAGGCCATGTCGAGCTTCGCATCCGCGAGCAGCGCGTTCATCTCCTCGCGGATTAGCATCTGCTCGCTGGTCTTCTGCGCGTCCGTCTCGGTGCGCACCTGGGTCAGGATCCGGTGCGAGACGTTAGAAAGTGCGGCCGCCGTCGAATAGGAGTGCTTCAGGTGGGCATAGCGGGCGCGGCTGATATGGACCTGCGTCATCACAGCCATCGCGACAGAAAGCGAGCGCGTATCCAGCATCTGCTTTTCGGCCTCGATCTTCTTGTTGACCGCCGGCAGGGTCGCGAGCTTCATCAAATTGAAGCTGACCTTGGCGCCCCAGGAGACCCAGTCGTTGGTGGCGATATAGTCGTTGGAATCGTAGTTCGGGCCAGCGTAAAGGTTGATTCCGGGCAGCAGGTCGAGCAGCGCCGCATCCACTTCGCGCTCGTTGATCCGCAGCCGGTAGGAGATTTCGCGCATCTCCGGGCGGTTGGTCGCGGCGATATTGAACATTTCCTGCGAGGTGTAGCTGATTTTCAGCTGCGTATCGCGGCGCTTGGGAACCTCAAGCGTGAATTCCGTGCCGGGCTTCACGTTCATCAGAGCGGAAAGCTGCGTCTTGGCGACCAGCAGTTCGCCTTCCAGCAGCTCCACCTCGCGCTTGACCTCGATCAGTTCGCGCTCATAGGTCAGCGCCACCAGCGGCGACGTTTCGCCGTTGGACGAAAGATTGCGGGTATCCTTGAGCGCGCGGGCGACGCGGCCTTCCAGCGCGCGCATGCGGCCGACGAGACGCTGGTAGCTCACCGCGCGCCAATAGGCCGTGCGCACATCCTCGATGACCTTGTTGACCATCCGCCGCTTCATCTCGTCCTGAACCAGCACTTCGTCGGTCGCCTGCTTAGCGCGCACATAGGAGAGGCCGAAATCGAGGATGTTCCAGGAGGATGTTAGGTCGGCCGTAACAATACTATCATCGCGAGTAGAGGCCTCGGTGGGGTCCGCTTCGCTGCGGCCGGCATACCCTGCGCCGGCTACAATCTTAGGCAGTGCGGAATAGCTCACCAAATCCGCCTCCCGCAATTTTAGCGCCGCCTGCATAACCTCTACCTTCGTGTCAAGATTGTATTTGAGGGCTCTTGCCATGGCTTCGTACAAATCCACCCTATCGGAGATGGGCTCCTGATTTGCGGTGGCAAGGGCAAGTCTCTCCTTGCCGAAGTTTGCATGCGCTTCTGGGGGCAGCGGTTTGGGGGTAACGGTGCATCCTGTCGCAATCAGACTGACGGAAACCATTAGAAAGACTGGGAGTTTCATTCCATTCATTCCTCGAACCTGTTCCGTATACGACTAAGCCGCAGGTAGCTCGTGTCTACGGATATGCAATTGCGGGGCGTAAATTCGGCAATCAGAACGCGCTTTAGCAATACGAAACTGTCGTCTGAGTACGTTCAGTCTTTGCTAACATGGTTAATCAACACTTAACAAAACACAATCTTTCAGGGCATTCTTTATTGATGTGTGCTAAATGATGTGTCGGATGGATACGGTGACGGGCTCCTGTCATGGTTGATTTAGAGTTGACTAATTCCTGTTGGTCGAAATTAGGAAATTGTTAATTCTCTGCTCACTACGGTTGCGAAAGCCGACATTGGGAGTCGGTTTTTGAGGCTGACTGACAAAGCTGACATGCCGGGCGAATAGGGCACCCGGCCAAACGAAAACGATCTGTCGTGGAGGAAACCCCATGAACGAACGCTACGTTCGCCCCGCCCCTGACCGCATCGAAAAGGTGCGGGGTAGGAATGCCAAGCCGAAATACGGCTCGATGTTGATGGAGTTGGAACAACGCATCGCATTCGACGCTGCCGGCGCGGCGACCGTGGAAAAATCCCAGGAAAAAGCTCACCAGGATCAAGGGGATCACGGCTCCGCCGAGACCTCGCAGCACGACGGCGCCAGCGATGGCCATGATGCGCTGGTCGCTGCACTTGCCGAACACCAGGCCGCCTCGGCAGCACCCGAGACATCAGCCGTCGCACAGCCGCGTCAGGTGGTGGTGATCGATTCCTCCGTGCCCGATTACCAGGCGCTGGTCAAAGACCTGGGCGACAATTTCAAGATCATCGTGGTCGATCCGAACGAGAACGGTGTTCACGAACTCGCCGAGACGCTTTCGTCCATGCACGATGTCGAGGCGATCCACATCATCTCGCACGGCAAGGAAGGCTTCCTGCAACTCGGTTCCGCGTCGCTGACGGCAACGACGATGGCGACCGACTACGCCGCCGACCTGACGTCGATACGCGGCTCCTTGACCGACAATGCCGATATTCTCGTTTATGGCTGCAATTTCGCTGAGGGCGAAACGGGCACGAATGCCGTCAAGATGCTCGGCTACCTCACCGGCGCCGACGTCGCTGCCTCAACCGACCCGACCGGAAGTGCTGCCCTCGGCGGCAATTGGGATCTCGAATATCACGATGGCGATATCGCCTCCGACCTGATCGGCACAGACAAGAGCCATGCGGATTACGCCGATACGCTGAACATCGCCTCGTCGAACGGCAATGGGGCGCTACTGGTCTCGGCCGGGCGCTCGATCTACAGCGTCGACGTGCTGACCGGCAAGGCGACGATGATTACGACGGTGCCGGGAAGCGTCGGCGGCATCACCATGTCGGACACCATCAACTCGCTGGCGGCCGATCAGTCAAATGGCCTGATCTACTACACCGATAGCAACGCCGTTTCAGGCAACAGGGCTCTGTTTGCCTATGACTACATCAACAACACCCATATCCTGGTCGATTCCGATCTGACCACGGGTGCCGCGACCAATATTGTTACGGGCACGACCGGCGTCGGCGGCGGCGCCGCGACATTCTACAACGGCGGCCTCTATCTCGGCGTCGAGAACGTTTCCGGCAGCAACGACCAGATTTACCGCATCACCTTCACCAACAACGGCCGCACCATGGCCGGCGCGACGGCATTCGGCGCACAGATCACGGCTGCGAACGACTGGGGCGACTTCGCCATAGATGCGACCAACAACACGCTGCTTAGCATCACCACGCTTGGCATTACCCGCTACAATCTGACGACCGGCGCGATTATCGACAGCATCACCAATGCCACGGGCGGCACAGGTGCGCAAGGTGGCGGCGATATCAACGGCAACACCTATCTGATCGGCACCGATATCCGCCAGATCAATCCGGTCACGGGCGCCGCCATCGGATCGGCTGTCACGATCACGACCAACGGCACGACCGCGCTCACCGGCATTTCCGACGCCGCGCGCTGGACGCCGCCGACGGGAACGATCGGCGATAAGATCTTCGCCGACAACGATAAAAGCGGCACCTTCAACACCGGCGATGGCGGCATCGGCGGTGTCACGGTGCAGCTGATCGATGATGTCAACGGCGACGGCCTTGTCAGCACCGGCGAACGCATTCTGGCGACGGATACGACCGACGCCAACGGCAACTATCTCTTCACCGGCGTTCTCCCCGGCCAGTACATCGTGCGCGTCACCGACGCGAACGGTGTACTTGGTACGGCGACGCTTACCACCGGAAGCACGACCCAGCAGCTCGCTCTCGCCACGATCGGCGCCGCCAACCTCGCGGCCGACTTCGGCTATTATGCCCAGGCCCCCATCGTCGATCTCAATTCCGGCACGACGCCAACGCAGATCATCACCAATGGCGGCACGCCGGGCTCGACAGGCTGGACGGTCGGCGGCACGGGCGCCCAGGCCAATGGCGGCTTTGCCTGGACGCTGAACGGCGGAACCGGCACTCTCACACAAGCGAACGTGTCAGGCTGGACTGACGGTCTTGCGCCATCTGGTGCAGCGCAGCTGACGTTCGATGTGGGCTGGAGCAACGATCTGTTGCTCGGCATCTCAAACGACAACAACACGCCGGCGACCGTGGATGTCACCATCGGCGGCGTGCTCTATGCACGCATCACCACGGGTACACTGAACGGTACGCCGAACACTGCAACGATCACCTATTTCAACGGTGCGACCGGATCACCGTCCACGGTCGCCGCATCCGCCGCCGGCACCACGGCCTGGGGTCGCACCGCCGTCACCATCAACCTGCCCTCGACGGTGGTCGCCACGGGCGACCTCGTCTTCAGCTATTCCGCAGCCGGCGGCCTTCTGACGCCGAGCACGGATGATATCTTCATCGACAATGTCAGCGCCTTCCGCAATGTCGATACGGTTGCCGGCGTCAACTATACGACGACTTACACGGAAAACGGCGCCGGCGTGTCGATCGGCAGCGCCGCGACGGATGTGCGCGATCTCGACAGCACCAACATGCGCTCCGCCACCATCGTGCTGACCAACGCGCAGGCCGGCGATGTGCTGACCGTTGGCACCTTGCCGAGCGGCATCACTGGATCGGTCGACACGTCCGTTGCCGGGCAGGTCACCGTCACGCTGACGGGCTCGGCCACCAAGGCGAGCTATGCCACGGCGATCAAGGCCATCACCTTCTCCAACACCGGCGACAATCCAAGCACGACGCCGCGCGTCGTCAACGTCACCGTAAATGACGGCGACATGTCGTCGGCCGTCGCCACCTCGACCATCTCGGTCGTCGCCGTCAACGATGCGCCGGTCAATAATTTGCCCGCCAGCTGGACGACCAACGAAGACACCAGCTTGGCGCTGTCGGGCCTTTCGGTCACCGATCTCGACGCCGGCACCGGCTCGATGACGGTCACGCTGAGCGTCGCTTCAGGCACGATCACGGCAACAGCTGGTGGCAGCGTCGGCGTGTCGGGGTCCGGAACCGGCACCGTCGTGCTGACCGGCACGCTCGCCAATATCAATGCCTATCTCGCGTCTGCTTCAGCCCCAATCTACGTCCCCGTCGCCGATGCCAACGGCACCGTCATGCTGACCATGACGACCAACGACAACGGCAACACCGGCACGGGCGGCGCGCTCACGGATGTCGATACGCGCAACATCATCATCAACCCGGTCAACGACGCGCCCGTGCTCGATCTCGATGGCTCGACGACTGGAACCGGCTATTCGGTCGGTTACACGGAAAACGGCACCGGCGTCGCGATCTCGAATACCAACAGCAGCGTCATCGACGTCGACAATACCAACATGGCCTCGGCCGCGATCGTGATCACAAACGGCCAGGCCGGCGACCTGCTTACGGTCACCGGCACCCTGCCGGCGGGCATCGCCGCCAGCTACAACGCCACCACCTTCACCCTGACGCTGACGGGCTCGGCCACCAAGGCCAATTACGAGGCCGCACTGCGCCAGGTGCTCTACACCTCGAGCTCCGACAACCCGACGCTGAACGGCGCCGCCGCATCGCGCAACATCAGCGTCACCGTCAATGACGGCGCCGCCAATTCCAACACGGCCGTCACCGCCGTTGCGATCACCGCCGTCAACGACGCGCCTGTTAATACGCTGCCCGTGAGCTGGACGACAAACGAGGACACCAGCGTCGCGCTGACAGGCCTGTCGATCACCGATCCGGATGCCGGCACAGGCTCGATGACCGTCCGGCTGCAGGTGCCGACAGGCGTCTTGACCGCTACGGCCGGCGGCTCCGTCACCGTCTCAGGTTCTGGCACCGGCACGCTGGTGCTGACCGGCACGCTTGCCAATCTCAACGCCTACCTGGCATCGAGCGCGGCTCCCGTCTACGTGCCGGTGGCCGATGCGAATGGCAGCGTCACGGTGACGATGACGACGAACGACCTCGGCAATTTCGGCACCGGCGGCCCGCTGACCGATACCGATACCGCCGTGATCAACATAACCCCCGTCAACGATCCGCCGATCCTCGATCTGGACGCATCGGGCGCCGGCACCGGCTTTACCACGACCTACACCGAAAACGACCCCGGCGTTGCGATTGCCGATACCGATGGCGTGATCACCGACATCGACAGCGCCAACATGGCCTCGCTGTCGGCGGTCATCACCAATGGTCAGGCGGGCGACCTTCTGGCTGTCGCCGGCACGCTGCCCTCAGGCATCACCGCGAGCTACAATTCCACGACCTTCACCCTGACGCTTACGGGTTCGGCCCCGCGCGCGAGCTATGAGACCGCGCTGCAGCAGATCCGCTTCCTGTCGAGTTCGGAAAACCCATCCACCACGCCGCGCAGCATCAACGTCACGGTCAACGACGGCGCCGCCAATTCGAATGTCGCGGTCGCGACCGTCAACGTCATCGCCGTCAACGACGCGCCGGTGAATACGGTGCCGACGTCAGTCACGCTGAGCGAGGACGTGCAGACGGCGATCTCCGGCATTTCCGTCAGTGACGTCGACAGCGGCTCCGTCACGGTCACGCTGTCGGTCGCGAACGGCACGCTGTCGCCTTCGGTGATAGCGGGAACCGTCACCGGCAACGGCACGGCCTCGGTCACCGTCTCGGGCACGCTTGCGCAGGTCAACAGCGTGCTCGCTTCGCTGCGCTACACCGGCCGCGCCGATTACAATGGCTCGGATACGCTCGTCGTCTCCACGTCGGACGGTTCGCTGACGGACGCGGACAACGTCGCGATCACGGTCACCCCGGTTGCCGACATTACGCCGGATACGGTGGCGACGGCCGAAGACACGGCAATCACCTTCAACGTCATCACCGGCACCAATGGCGCCACGCCCGATACTTTCAAGGATCCCGGCCGCGCCGTCACGTCGGTCACGCAGCCGCCCACCGGGCAGGGCAGCGTCACCTTCGCCGCCGACGGAACGCTGGTCTATACGCCATCCGCGAACTTCAACGGGCAGACCACCTTCACCTATACTGTCACCGCGGGCGGGGTCACTGAGACGGCCACCGTCACGGTCAATGTCAGCGCTGTCAACGATGCGCCGGTCAACAGCCTGCCGGCATCCGGCTGGAGCACCAGCGAGGACACGTCCATCGCGCTCTCCGGGCTGTCGATTTCCGACGTCGATGCCGGCACCGGCACGATGACGGTGACGCTTGCTGTCTCCGGCGGCACGGTTTCGGCGATCTCGGGCGCCGGTGTCACCATTTCCGGATCGGGATCGGCGTCGCTGACCTTGTCGGGCACGCTTTCGGCGATCAACGCCTATCTGGCGTCGGCCGCCGCTCCGCAATTCAACCCGGCCGCCAATGCCAGCGGTTCGGTGACGCTGACGATGACGACCAACGATGGCGGCAATACCGGCTCCGGCGGTGCGCTTACCGATATCGACACGCGCACCATCACCATCGATCCCGTCAACGACGCGCCCGTCAACACGCTGCCGGCGGGCGGCTGGTCGGTCAACGAGGATACGGCGCTCGCGCTGACCGGGCTTGCGATCTCGGATGTCGATGCCGGTAGCGGCACGATGACCGTCGTGCTCGGCGTCAATTCCGGACAGCTGACCGCCGTGTCCGGATCGGGTGTCACGATCAGCGGCTCCGGCACCGCGTCGCTGACGCTGTCAGGCACGCTCGCCAGCATCAATGCCTACCTCGCCAGCACCGCGCGGCCGGTCTACACGCCCGTGGCCGATTTCAACGGCGCGGTGACGCTGACGATGACGACGAACGACGGCGGCAACACCGGGTCGGGCGGCGCGCTGACCGACGTGGATACGGCAACCATCACCGTCATCGCCGTCAACGACGCGCCGACGCTCGATCTCGACACATCCGCAGCCGGCACCGGCTACGCGACCAGCTACACGGAAAACGCCGCCGGCGTTGCCATCGTCAACACCGGCGTTCTCGTCGCCGACGTCGACAACACCAACATGGCATCGGCGACGATCGTGATCTCCAACGGGCAGGCGGGCGATGTGCTGTCGGTCACCGGCACGCTGCCATCTGGCATCACCGCCAGCTACAACGCCTCGACCTACACGCTAACCTTGACCGGCTCGGCAACAAAGGCCGCCTACCAAACGGCGCTCGGCCAGATCCGCTATGCGTCTACTTCCGACGATCCGGGTGCGGTCACCCGCTCGATCAACGTCACCGTATCCGACGGTGCGGCGGCGTCCAACACGGCTGTTGCGACGGTCGCGGTCACGCCCGTCAACGACCCACCCGTCAACACGCTGCCTGCGGGCGGCTGGACGATGAACGAGGACGGTACGCTGTCGCTGACCGGCCTCTCCGTGGCTGATCCCGATATCGGCTCGGGCACGGCGACCGTGACGCTGTCGGTCGGCTCCGGTGTGCTGACGGCCGCAAACGGCCCGGGCGTGACCGTCACCGGCTCGGGTACCGCAACGATCACCTTGTCTGGTACGCTCACGAGCATCAACGCCTATCTGGCAAGCACCGCTCGGCCGAACTATGCGCCGGTCGCCGATTTCAACGGAAGCGTCACGCTGACGATGACCAGCAGCGACGGCCAGCTGACCGACACCGACACGCAGACAATCGCGATAACCGCGGTCGCGGATATCGCCAACGATACAGCCACGACCAACGAGGACACGGCGGTCGTCATCGCCGTCGATGCGAACGACAGCTTCGAGAACGCCGGCCACACGATCACCGCGATCAACGGCTCGGCCATCGTTGCCAACGGCGTCGTCAACGTCACCAGCGGCACGGTCCGCCTCAACGCCGATGGCACGCTGACCTTCACGCCATCCGCCAACGTCAATGGCAGCACCAGCTTCACCTACACGGTCACCTCGGGTGGCGTGACCGAGACCGCGACCGTCAACGTGACCATCGTGCCGGTCAACGATGCGCCGGTGAATACCGTTCCGGGCGCCCAAACCGTTGCCGAGGATACGCCGCTGGCGGTTTCAGGCGTATCGGTCGCCGATGTCGATGGCGACGTGCTGACGACGACGGTCACCGTCACCAACGGCATCGCCAACGTGACGACGGGAACCGGTGCGACGATCGCCAACAACGGCACGTCATCGGTCCGGCTGTCCGGCACGGCCGCGCAGATCAACGCGGCGCTGGCGGGCCTCACCTACACGGCCACCGCCGACTATAACGGCGCGGCGCAGTTGACCGTCGTCACGACGGATGGCTCTTTGACCGACACCGATACGGTGGCGATAACAATCACGCCGGTCGCCGATATTGTCGCCGACAACCTGACGACCAATGAAGACACGGCCATCACCTTCAACGCCATCACCGGCACGAACGGCGCCTCGGCCGACAATTTCGAGAATGCGGGCAGGGCGATCACATCGGTCACGCAGCCCCCGGCCGGCCAGGGCACCGTCACCTTCGCCGCCGATGGCACGATCACCTACACGCCGGCAGCCAATTTCAACGGCACGACGAGCTTCACCTATACGGTCACATCAGGCGGCGTGACGGAGACCGCAACAGTCACCATCGTGGTCAACCCGGTCAACGACGCGCCCGTCAACACCGTGCCGACAGCACAGACGACGGCAGAAGACACCTCCATCGTCTTCTCGTCCTCCGCCGGCAATGCGATCGTCGTCTCCGATGTCGACAATGGAACGCTGACGGTCACCGTCACCGTCACCAACGGCTCCTTCTCGCTTTCAGGCACATCCGGCCTGTCCTTCAGCGCGGGCGACGGCACGGCCGATCAGACGATGACCTTCACCGGCACCACGGCGGCGATCAATACGGCGCTCGCGGGCGCAAGCTATGCGCCGGTTGCTGATTATAACGGCTCGGCTCAGATTTCGGTCCAGACCTCCGACGGTTCGCTCAGCGCCACCAGCACCATCCCGGTGACCATCACCCCGGTCGCCGACATCGCCAATGATTCCGTGTCGACGGATGAAGACGTGCCTGCCGTCATCTCGGTGCTCGCCAATGACAGCTTCGAGAACCCGGGTCGGGCGATCACCGCCGTCAACGGCACCGCGATCACCGCAGGCGGCGCGGCTGTCACCGTTGCCAACGGTACGGTGCGGTTGAATGCCTCCAGCCAGCTGATCTTCACGCCGACGCTCGACTACAATGGCGTGACGACCTTCACCTACACCGTCACCTCGGGCGGAGTGACTGAGACCGCGCAGGTCAGTGTCGCCGTCGCTTCGGTGAACACGCCACCCGTCAATACGCTGCCGCCTTCCTTCACCGCGATCGAGGATACGTCTCTCGGCCTCGCCGGCCTGCAGATCAGCGATCAGGACGCCGGCTCCGGCACGATGACGGTGACGCTGTCGGTCAATTCCGGTGTGCTCTCGGCGCTTGGCGCCGGCGGTGTCTCGGTGAGCGGCTCCGGTTCCCAGGCACTGACGCTGTCCGGCACTCTGACTGACATCAACGCCTATCTCGCTGGAGCAACGCGCCCGAGCTTTACACCATCAGCCAATTCCACCGCCAGCGTCACGCTGACGATGACCACCAACGACAACGGCAATACCGGCGGCCCGTCGCTCGTCGATATCGACACGGCAACGATCGCGATTACATCAGTCAACGACGCGCCAGCCGGCACGGACAATACCGTCACGATCAACGAGGACAGCGTCTACACCTTCTCGGCCGCGAGCTTCGGCTTTACCGATCCCAACGACAGCCCGGCCAACAGCCTTGCCGCCGTCGTCATCACCACCTTGCCGACCAACGGCGTACTCTCCCTCGGCGGCACCGCCGTCACGGCCGGCCAGGTGATCTCCGCCGCCAATCTCGGCAACCTCACCTTCACACCGGCAGCCAATGCCAACGGGACCGCGCTCGCCTCCTTCACCTTCCAGGTCCGCGACAACGGCGGCACGGCGAATGGCGGCCAGGATACCGACCAGAGCCCGAACAGCTTCACCTTCAATGTCACGGCCGTCAACGACGCGCCGGTCAACACGCTGCCGGCGAGCTTCGGCACCAACGAGGATACGGCGCTGTCGCTCGCCGGCCTGCAGGTCGCTGATGTCGATGCCGGCTCCGGCTCGATCACCGTGACGCTCCGCGTCAATTCCGGCACGCTCGCCGCCACCGGCGGCTCCGGCGTCACGGTCAGCGGCTCCGGATCGGGCACGCTGGTGCTGACCGGCACACTTTCCAACATCAACGGCTTCCTTGCCGCAGCTGGCACCCGGCCGGTGTTCAACCCCGCCGCCAACGCCAATGGCGCGGTAACGCTGACGATGGTGACCAACGACAATGGCAATACCGGCAGCGGCGGCGCCTTATCCGATACCGATACGGCGACAATCACCGTGGCCCCGGTCAATGATGCGCCTGTCGGTTCCGATACAGCGATCACGACCAACGAGGACACGGCCTTCTCCGGCACGCTGCCTGTTGCGACCGATGTCGATGGTGACAGCCTGACCTATGGCGCCGGATCGATCGCCCCATCGCACGGCACCGTCGTGGTCAATCCCAACGGCACCTACACCTACACCCCATCCGCCAATTTCAACGGCACCGACAGTTTCACTTACAGCGTCAGCGACGGCACGGTTACGGTGCAATATCTGGTCAGCGTCACCGTCAATTCGGTCAATGACGCGCCTGTTGGCGTCAACGATACCGCCCAGACCAATGCCGGCGTCAGCACGAGCCTCAACGTGCTCGCCAACGACACCGACGTCGACGGCGACGTGCTGCAGGTCTCGGCCATTAACGGCGTCGCCGGCAATGTCGGGCTTGCCATTACAGGTTCGAACGGCGGCACTTTCACGATCGGCGCCAATGGCGCGGCGGTGTTCAATCCGGGCACGACCTTCACCGATCTTCCGGCCGGCCAGAGCCGCACCTCCAGCGTCACCTACCAGCTGTCCGACGGCCATGGCGGCTTCTCGACGGCGACTGTCACGGTGACGGTCACTGGCGTCAACGATGCGCCAATCTCGACGCCGATCGCCAACCAGACCGGCAACGATGCGGAGACGGTGACGCTCAATGTCGGCGGCAATTTCAGCGATCCCGATACCGGCGACACGCTGACCTTCACCGCGACCGGCCTTCCTCCGGGCCTGACGATCAACGCCACCACCGGTGTCATCTCCGGCACCATCAACCGCAGCGCCAGCGTCAACGGTCCCTATGCCGTCACGGTGACGGCAACCGACAGCAGCGGGGCGACAGCGAACCGCAGCTTCACCTGGGCCGTTCTCAACCCGCCTCCGGTGGCCGCCGCCGACAATCTGGCGACGAACGAGAACTCTCCGCTCTCAGGCTCAGTCTTCGCCAACAATGGCAACGGTGTCGATTCCGATCCCGATGGCGACCCGATTTCCGTCTCCGCGGTCGGCGGCAGCGGCGCCGGTGTCGGCCAGGCCGTGGCCGGCTCGAACGGCGGGACGTTCACGATCAACGCCGATGGCACCTACGCCTTCAACCCCGGCACCGCCTTCGACGATCTCGCTGCCGGCGCAACGCGTGTCACCACCGTGACCTACACGATCACCGACGGTCAGGGCGGCTTCTCGACGGCAACCGTGACCGTCACGGTCACCGGCCTGAACGATGCGCCGGTCGCGGTGGCCGACAGCTTCACCACCAACGAGGACACCTCCGTCACCTTCGACGTGCGCTCTAATGACAGCGATGTCGACGGCGGTACGTTGAGCGTCACGGCGATCAATGGCACCGCCATCATTACCGGCGGCTCGGTTGCCGTCACCGGCGGCGTGGTCACGCTCAATGCGGATGGCCGACTGACCTTCACGCCCACGGCCGATTACAACGGCAGGCCGACCTTCACCTACACGATTTCCGACGGCCAGGGCGGCACGGCGAGCGCGACCGTCACCGGCACCGTCAATCCGGTGCAGGACCCGCCGGTTGCCGCCAACGACAGCTTCACCACCAACGAGGATACGGCGGTCACCTTCGATGTGCGCGCCAACGACAGCGACGTCGATGGCGACGCGCTTGCCGTGATCCAGATCAACGGCTCGAACATCGCGTCCGGCGGCTCGGTCGCCGTCACCGGCGGCAGCATTCGGCTGAACGCCGATGGCACGCTGACCTTTACGCCATCGGCCAACTACAACGGCAATCCGAGCTTCAGCTACACCATCTCTGACGGCCACGGCGGCACAGCGACGGCAACCGTCAACGGTACCGTCAACCCCGTCCAGGATCCGCCCGTCGCGCAGAACGACAGCTTCACGACGCCGGAGGACCAAGCCGTCACCATCGCCGTTCTTACCAATGACAGCGATCCGGATGGCGACGCGCTGACGATCACGCAGATCAACGGCACCGGCATCACCGTCGGTAATGCCGTGACGATCACTGGCGGCAGCGTCACGCTGAACGCCAACGGCACGCTGACCTTCACGTCGACGGCGAATTTCAACGGCAGCCCGAGCTTCACCTACACGGTCTCCGACGGCAATGGCGGCACCGCGACGGCAACCGTCAGCGGTACGGTAACGCCGGTCAACGATATACCCGTCGCTGTCGCCGACAGCTTTACGACGGCAGAGGATACGGCCGTCACCTTCGATGTGCTTGGCAATGACAGCGATGTCGATGGCGACACGCTCACCGTGACCGCCATCAATGGCGCCAATATCGCGACCGGTGGGGTGGTAACCGTTACCGGCGGCACGGTGCGGCTGAACGCCAACGGCACGCTGACCTTCACGCCGACAGCGAATTTCAACGGCAGCCCGAGCTTCACCTACACCATCTCCGACGGCAATGGCGGCACCGCGACGGCTACCGTCAGCGGCAGCGTGACGCCGGTGAACGACGCGCCGGTTGCCGTCAACGACAGCTTCACCACGCTTGAAGATACAGCCGTGACCTTCGATGTCCGCGGCAACGACAGCGACGTGGATGGCGATGCGCTCAATGTGACCGCGATCAACGGCACCGCGATTGCGTCCGGCGGGTCCGTGGCGATCACCGGCGGCAGCGTCAGGCTCAATGCGAATGGCACGCTGACCTTTACGCCGGCTGCCAACTACAACGGCACCCCATCCTTCACCTACACCATTTCAGACGGCAATGGCGGCACCGCGACGGCCACCGTCAGCGGGACCGTCACGCCGGTCAACGACGCGCCCGTCGCCTCTGATACCACCGTCTCCGTAGATGAAGATGGCGTTATCTCGAGCACCCTGCCCACCGCGACCGATGTGGACGGCGATGCGATCACCTATGCCGCCGGCAGCACGACGCCGGCCCACGGCACCGTTGTCGTCAATCCAAATGGCACATACAGCTATACGCCATCGGCCAATTTCAACGGGACCGACCGGTTCACCTATGTCGTCAGCGATGGCAAGGGTGGCAGCAACGAGTATACGGTCACGGTCAATGTCGCGAGCGTCAACGATGTGCCGGTCGGTACTCCGCTTCCGGCCCGCTCGGGCGCCGATGGCGCAGCCGTCACCTTCGATGTCTCCGGCTTCTTTACGGATGCCGACAACGACACGCTGACCTATTCCGCAAGCGGCCTGCCGGTCGGCCTGTCCATCAACGCGGCCGGCGTGGTGACCGGAACGATCGATCGCCAGGCGAGCGTCGGCGGACCAACGGGCAATGGCGTCTACACGGTGACCATCAGCGTCAATGACGGCCATGGTGGCACGGCCAGCCAGAGCTTCTCCTTCTCGGTCAGCAACCCGCCGCCGGTCGCCGTCAACGATGCGGTCACCGCGACGGAGGATACGCCGCTCACCTTCAACGTGCTCGACGGCTCGGCGAGCGGCGGCGTGCCGGATAGCGATCCCGATGGAGATCCGCTGACGGTCACGGCGGCCAGCGCCGCCAACGGCACGGTGACGCTTGGCTCCGGCGGCCAGATCACCTATCAGCCGAACGCCAACTTCAACGGCACCGATACGATCACCTACACGATCTCCGACGGAAACGGCGGAACGGCGACCGCGACGGTCACCGTCACCGTGCTCGCGGTCAACGACGCACCCGTCGGCCAGCCAATCGCCGACCGCACGAGGAACGACGGCGATACGGACAGCCTCAATATCTCCGCCTTCTTCTCGGATGCCGATGGCGATCCGCTGACGTATGCCGCGAGCGGCCTGCCTGCGGGGCTCACCATCGATCCGGCCACCGGCCTGGTCTCCGGCCGCATCGCGCCGGAAGCTTCGGGTCCGACAGGCGAGGCTGTCTATACGGTGACGGTGACGGCATCGGACGGCAAGGGCGGCACGACCTCGGTCACCTTCCACTACACCATCCTCAACCTGCCGCCGATCGCGCGCGACGATTTCGCGACCACCAACGAGGACACGCCCGTCGATATCGACGTGCTCGCCAATGATGGCGATCCGGATGGCGACAATGACGAGGTCATCCGCGTCAACAATGTGGTGCTGCAGCTGAACGGCCCGGCAGTCGCGACGACGAACGGCACGGTTCAACTGGTCGCCGGCCCGACCGATCGGCCGGTGCTGCGCTTCACGCCGAACGCGAACTATAACGGTCAGGAAAGCTTCAGCTACTCGATCGACGACGGCAATGGCGGCGTCGATACCGCGACGGTGACGATCACGATCATCCCGCAGAACGACGCGCCCGAGGGGACCAAGCCGATACCGGATCGCGTGCGGGCCGATGGGCAGCAGCTGATCTATCGCGTCTCGGATTTCTTCGACGATCCAGATGGCGATACGCTGAACTACACGATCACGGGGCTGCCGGCCGGTCTGAGCTTCGACGCGGCAACCGGTCTCATCTTCGGCACGATCGAACATGACGCCAGCCAGGGCGGCGCCGCGGGCTTCTACCAGATCACGGTCACGGCGCATGACGGGCCAAATGGCACTGGCGCGTCCGTGTCCCAGACCTTCGAGCTCCAGGTGACCAATCCGGGCCCGACTGCTGTCAACGACAATCTCGCGATCAACGAGGATCAGTCCGCGACGTTCAACGTCATCACCGGCGCGGGAACGGCAAGCGGCACCGCCGGAGCGGACACCGATCCGGATGGCGATACATTGAGCCTGATTGCCGCCTCCGCCGGGCACGGGACGCTGACCTTTGCGGCGAACGGTTCGATCACCTATGTCCCGGCTGCCGATTTCAACGGCACCGACACGATCATCTACACCATCTCCGATGGGCAGGGCGGCGTTTCGACGGCGACTGTTACTATCACGATCAATGCCGTCAACGACGCGCCCGATGTCAGCGGCCCGCTTCCGGCTCAGATGGACAGCGACGGCCAGACCGTCTCCTTTGATGCCGGCATCTATTTCTCCGATCGCGATGGCGATACGCTGAGCTATGCCGCGACCGATCTCCCGCCCGGCCTGCAGATCGACGCCGCGACCGGCGTGATCTCGGGGTCACTTCCAAACAACGCGTCGCGCCCCGAGCCCTATGTTGCAACGATCAACGTAGCGGACGGGCAGGGCGGCACGATCTCGCGCACGATCACCTGGATAATCAGCAACTTCCCGCCCAAGGCGTTCAGCGATTCTCTGTCGGTCGGGCAAAACGCCAGCGGTGGCGGCAATGCGCTGACCAATGATACCGACCCCGATGGCGACGCCCTGACCATCGACCGGATCAACGGCCAGGCGGCAAGCGTCGGCCAGGCGGTCGCCGGTTCGAACGGCGGTACCTTCATTGTCAGCGCCACGGGGGTCTATACCTTCAATCCGGGCACGGATTTCGCCGATCTTGGCGCCGGCGAGACCCGCACGACGTCGGTCACCTACCGCGTGACGGATGCCGATGGCGAAAGCGATACGGCGACGATCACCGTCACGGTCACCGGCGTGAACGACAATCCGACGGCAACGCCCATTCCCGCGGTGACACTCGCTGATGGCCAGTCGCTCGATGGAAAGCCGATCGACGTCAGCGATTTCTTCAGCGACGTCGATGGCGATACGCTGACCTTTACGGCATCCGGCCTGCCGGCAGGCCTGTCGATGGACGCGAATGGCGTTATCACCGGCACGATCGCCGCCGACGCATCAAAGGGCGGCCCGATCTATACGGTGGCAGTGGTGGCGAACGATGGCCAGGGCGGCACGTTCAGGACAACCTTCAACCTCACCGTCACTAATCCGGCTCCGACCGCCGTCAACGATACGGCGACCACCACCGAGGACGTGCCCCTTCTCAACATCAACGTGCTTGGAAACGATACCGACCCTGATGGCGACGTGCTGACGATCGATCCCGATTTCCCGCCGCAGGCCGGCCACGGCACGGTGACCGTCAACAGCGACGGAACGTTGAACTATACGCCCGCAAAAGATTTCAACGGCATCGACACGGTGGTCTACCGCGTGACCGACGGCCAGGGAGGCCTCAGCACCGGCGTGCTGACGATCACGGTGGGCGCCCAGAATGACGCGCCGATCGAAACTCCGATCGCCGACATGGAGCGCAATGACGGCGACACGATCAGCTTCGACATTTCGAGCTATTTCGCCGATCCCGAGGGCGGGGTGCTGACATATGACGTTCAAGGCTTGCCACCAGGCCTTACCTTCGATCCCGAAACCGGCATCATCAGCGGCCGGATCAGCGCCGGCGCATCCGGCCCCATGGGCCTCTCCAATTACGTGGTCAAGGTCATCGCTACCGACGACGGCGGCCTCACCGCCGAATCCGATTTCACCTATGTCATCCGCAACATCGCGCCCGACGCGATGAACGACACGGCAAGGACGCAGGAGGACCAGCCTGTCGATATCGATGTGCTCGCCAACGATGTCGATACCGACGGCGATGCCAAGAGCATCGTTCTCGTCAACGGCGTCAACCTGAGTGTCGATGGCGCGGCCGTGCCGATCTCCAACGGCTCGGTGCAGCTCGTGCTTGTTAACGGCGCGCAGGTGCTGCGCTTCACGCCTGCCGCCAACTACGCTGGAACCGCTTCCTTCACCTACACGATCAACGATGGCAATGGCGGCAGCGACACGGCGACGGTGACGGTCACGGTCGATCCCGTCAACGATGCGCCCGTGGCGACCCCGATCCCCGATCGCGCGCAGGCCGATGGCTCTGCCGTCAGCTTCGATGTCAGAGGCTTCTTCAGCGATGTCGATGGCGACACGCTGGCGATCTCTGTCAACGGCCTGCCGCCCGGCCTCGGCTTCGACCCCGCGACCGGTCTCATCAGCGGCACGCTGGATGCCAATGCATCGGCCGGCAGCCCATACACTGTCGTGGTATCCGCCGACGATGGCCATGGCGGCCAGGTCTCGACGCAGTTCGTCTTCTCCGTCAGCAACCCGGCGCCGATCGCCGCCAATGACGCGGTCGCGACCAATGAAGATACAGCCGTTACCTTCAACCCGATTACCGGCGTCGGCACGGCCGGCGGTGGTGTGGATGTCGATCCCGACGGTGATCCGCTGACGATCGTTGCGATCGACGGCCAGCCGATTGCCACCAATGGCACGGTTGCCGTTGCGGGCGGCATCATCCGTCTCAACGGCGATGGATCGCTGACCTTCACGCCAACGGCCGATTTCAACGGCACGGTCCCTCTGACCTACCGCATCAGTGACGGCAATGGCGGATTTGCGGAAGCATCGATCGTCATTACCGTCGCGGCGGTCAACGATGTCGGCGTCGTCGATCTCAACGGCGCCGGCGCCGGCGTCGATCTCACCGTCTCGTTCAACGAGGGCGATGCACCGGTCGCGATCGCCAGCGGCGATGCAACCGTGTTCGATGTCGAGAACGGCATCACGTCGCTGAACGTCGCGCTTGGCGGCTTTGCCAATGCCGGCTCCGAGATCATCCACCTGAACGGCTCCGTCGATATCGTCTACGGTACGGCCAACACCGGCACGATCATCTTCGGCGGCACGACCTTCCGCTTCAGCTATGACGGCGCTAATGCGCTCTCCATCACCAATGCGGCCGGCGGCACGATGGGCAACGCGGCGACGAGCGCCCTGCTGCGCGCCATTCAATATGAAAACAGAAGCGACAACCCGACTACGGGCGACCGCACCGTCTCGATCACGGTGACCGACGATGGCGGCGCGACCTCGGCCGCGGCGGTCGCGACGATCTCGATCGGTGCCGTCAACGACGCGCCTGTCGCCGTCGATGACACGGCGACCACGGATGAAGACACCGCCATTGTCGGCGCCGTGCCCGGTGTGCTGGGCAACGATACCGACGCTGACGGCGACGCGCTCGTCGTCTCGGCCGTCGGTACCGGCGCGCCCGGCGCGGCGGTCGCCGGCTCGACGGGCGGCAGCTTCGTGATCAACACCGACGGCAGCTATCGCTTCGATCCCGGCGCCGATTTCCAGAGCCTCAAGGCCGGCGAAACACGGGTTACCTCGGTGACGTACGCGGTATCGGACGGCCATGGCGGCACGGCGGACGCCACGCTGTCGGTCACCGTCGTCGGCGTCAACGACGCGCCGATCGGAAGTGACGGGAACTTCCAGACCGCCGAGGATACGGTTGCGACCGGCTCCCTGCCCATCGCGACAGATCCCGATGGCGATGCGCTGACCTATGCCATCGCCACGCCGCCCGCCAATGGCGTCGTCACGATCAGCGCCGACGGCAGCTATCGTTACACGCCGCCAGCCAATTTCAACGGCAGCGACAGCTTCATCTATAGCGTTTCCGATGGTCGCTCGACGGTCACCTACACCATGACTGTCACCGTCACGCCGGTCGATGACGCACCCGTGGGTACGCCGATCGCCAACCAGGCCTATCAGGATGCGCAGACCATCAGCTTCGATGTCTCGGGCAACTTCAGTGATATCGATACGCCCAGCCTGACCTTCACCGCGACGGGCCTGCCGACAGGTCTCTCGATCTCGTCGCAGGGCGTCATCACCGGGACGGTCGACCGCGACGCGTCGCAGCTCAATGGCGGCGCTTACTTGGTCACGGTATTTGCCAGCGACGGCACGAGCTCGGCGAACCAGACCTTCATCATCGCGGTCACCAACCCGGCGCCCATCGCCCGCGACGACGCCGCCAGCACCGGCGAGAACACTGATAACGCCGGCTCGGTCTTCGCCGACAATGGCAATGGCGCGGACAGCGATCCGGATGGCGACACGATCGTGGTCAGCGCCGTCAACGGCGTTGCCGGAAATGTTGGTGCGTCGATCGCAGGCTCGGCGGGCGGGCGGTTCGTGATCGGCACCGATGGCAGCTACACATTCGTGCCGGGCACCGACTTCGACAATCTGAAGGCCGGCGAACAACGCACCACCAGCATCACTTACACCATCTCCGACGGCCAGGGCGGTACTTCGACCGCGACCTTCACGGTGACGGTATCGGGCGCCAACGATCTCCCCGTCGGTTCCGACGTCGCGGTCACGACGCCCGAGGACACGGCCCTCAGCGGCCGGTTGCCGGCGGCGACCGATGTCGATGGCGATCCGCTGACCTATGGCGTCGGCAGCCAGCCGGCGCATGGCAGCGTCACGATCGACCCGACCGGCGCCTACGTCTACACGCCGGCCGCGGACTTCAACGGCGCCGACAGCTTCACCTATACGATCTCGGATGGCACCGCCGTCGTCACGCATACGGTGACCGTGACAGTCAACCCGGTCAACGATGCGCCGGTTCTGCAGGATGTCGCGGTGTCGATGAATGAAGACGGCACGGCGACGGGCCAGATCGTTGCAACCGATATCGATGACGCGCCGGCGACGCTGGTCTATGGTCTTCAGACCGCAGCCGCGAGCGGGACCGCTGTCGTCAACCCCGACGGCACCTACAGCTACACCCCCAATCCAAACTTCAACGGCACAGACAGCTTTGTCGTGGTCGTCACGGACTCGAGCGGCGCCACCGCCACGGCAACGATTACGATCACGGTCGGCGCGGTCAACGATCCGCCTGTTGCCGTCGATGATGCCGCCGCGACCACCGAGAACACCGCGATTTCAGGCAATGTGATCGTCGGCGGGCCGGGTGCAGACAGCGATCCGGATGGCGACACGCTGACCGTTGTCGGCGTCGGTGCGGCCACCGGCAATGTCGGGGTCGCAACCCCCGGCCAGGGCGGCGGGAGCTTCCTGATCGCCGCCGACGGCTCCTATACGTTCGACCCAGGCACGGACCTCGACGGCCTTGCCGCCGGTGCGACCGCGACGACATCGGTGAGCTACACGATCTCCGATGGCCATGGCGGCACCTCCACCGCGACGCTGACGGTTACCGTCACCGGCCTCAACGACGCGCCGAATGCGCCGGCCTTGCCACCACAGGCAAGCCTCGATGGTGCCGTGATCGTGCTGCCTGTTGGTGCTCAGTTCACCGATGTCGATGGCGATCCGCTGACCTTCGATATCACCGGCCTGCCGCCGGGTCTCGTCTACAACACCCAGACCGGCGAAATCACCGGCAACATCCTCCCGAACGCCTCCGGCGCGACCGGCAGCGCGGTCTACAACGTCACGATCACGGCGAGAGACGGCCTCGGCGGCGAAGCCGTTCGCAGCTTCGCCTGGACGGTGACCAACCCGGTGCCGGATGCGGTCAACGATGCCTTCACGATGAACGAAGGCGGCCAGTTGAGCGGTTCGGTTCTCGTCGCCAACGGCAATGGCCCCGACACCGATCCCGATAATGATCCGCTCACTGTTTCCCTGGTGACGAATGCCGCGCATGGCGCTCTCGTACTCAATGCCGATGGCACCTTCACCTACACGCCGACCGCAGGGTTCAACGGCACCGACAGTTTCGTCTATCGCATCGATGACGGAAATGGCGGTACCGACACGGCGACGGTGACGATCACCATCAATCCGGTCAATGATGCGCCTGTTGTTGTCAACGACAACTTCACCGTCGCCGAGGACGGCCAGGTGGTCATTCCGGTCCTAGCGAACGACAGCGATCCCGATGGCGATACGCTGACGATAACGGAGATCAACGGTCAGTCGATCGGTGTCGGTGGCAGCGTTGCGCTCGCGTCAGGAACGGTAACCCTGAATTCCGATGGTACGCTGACTTTCGCGGCGGCGCCCGATTTCGCTGGCAATGCCAGCTTCACCTACACGGTCTCCGACGGAACCCTGAGCGTGCAAGGCACGGTCAGCGGCACGGTGACAGGCGTCAACGACGCGCCTGTTAACAGCCTGCCGCCGACCTTCAACGGCACCGAGGATACGGCGCTGCCGCTTGCCGGCCTGTCGATCTCTGATGTCGATGCCGGATCGGGCACCATGACGGTGACGCTCTCGGTCGATGCCGGCACGCTGACGGCTACCGCCGGCGGCAATGTGGCCGTGACCGGCAACGGTTCGGGCGCGATCACGCTCACCGGCACGCTCGGCGATATCAACGCCTACCTCGCCGGTGCATCGGCCCCGGTCTATCATCCGCTCCTGAATTCGAATGCGCCGGTGACGTTGACCATGGTCACCAGCGACGGCGGCAATAGCGGCGCCGGCGGCGTCCAGACCGATACAGACCGGGCAACGATCATTCTCGCGCCAGTCAATGATGCGCCTGTCGCGACCGGCTCGATGATCCAGACGCGCGAAGATGTGCCGGTGTCGGGCGTGGTGGCCGCCACCGATCCGGATGGCGACCCGCTGACCTACGCGGTGGCAACTGGCCCGCGCAACGGCGCCGTCGTCATCGATGCAGCGGGCCGCTACCTCTACTCGCCCAACACCGATTTCAACGGCACCGACAGTTTCGACATCAGCGTCAGCGACGGACAGGGCGGTGTCACGACCGTCACGATCGCGGTGACCGTAACGCCTGTTAACGACGCGCCCGTCGGTTCGGATGCGACGGCGACGGTGGCCGAGGACCAGACGCTGAACGGACAGCTGCCTGTTGCGACCGACGTGGACAGCCCCAGTCTGACCTACGGGCTTGGCGGGCAGGCGGCGCACGGCACGGTGACGGTCAACTCCGACGGCACCTACAGCTACGTGCCGGCCGCAAATTATAATGGTCCCGACAGCTTCACCTACACCGTCTCCGACGGCCAGGCGACGTCGACCTACACGATCTCGATCACCGTGACCGCGGTCAACGATGCGCCTATGAGCTCGGGAACCTCGATCTCCACCGAGGAGGACGAAACGGTCACCGGTCAGCTGCCGCCGGCCACCGACGCCGACGGCGACCCGATCACCTACGGGCTCGCCGCCCAGGCCTCCAATGGCACCGTGGTCATCAACTCCGACGGCAGCTACAGCTATACGCCGACACCCGGCTATAACGGCTCCGATAGCTTCAGCTTCAGCGTCTCGGATGGCAGGGATTCCACGACCTACGTGGTCAATGTCACCGTAGGCGCGGTCAACGATCCGCCGAGCGGCTCCAACGCCGCGATCACCGTTGCCGAAGACGGTCTGGCCAGCGGAACGCTGCCGCTCGCGACTGATCCGGACGGTGACGCGATCACCTATGGGTTGGGTGCGCCAGCCGCGCACGGCACGGTCACCGTCAATACCGACGGCACCTACACCTATCGGCCGAACGCCAACTACAACGGCACCGACAGCTTCACCTACACCGTCTCCGACGGCATCGATCAATCGACCTACACGGTCTCGATCACCGTGACGCCGGTCAACGACGCACCGGTCGGATCGAACACCGCGATCACCGTCTCCGAGGACGTGCCCTTCGACGGTGTGTTGCCGGCCGCCAGCGATGTGGACGGCGATCCGGTTCGCTATGTCGTCGGCACGCAGCCCATGCATGGCTCGGTGACCGTCAATCCCGACGGAACCTACCGATACGTGCCGGCAGCCGATTATAACGGCGCCGACAGCTTCACCTATCAGGTGACCGATGGCCAGGCGGTCTCGACCTACACGGTCGCGATCACGGTGACTGCGGTCAACGACGCGCCGGTTGGCAGCAACGTTTCGATCTCTGTCGATGAAGACGGCTCCGCGTCGGGAACGCTGCCGCGCGCCGTCGATGTCGATGGCGATCCGCTGACCTATCTGCTGCAGAACGGTCCGAGCCACGGCGTGGCCACCGTGCAGTCCGACGGCCGCTACACCTACGTCCCCGCCGCCAATTTCTCTGGGACTGATACTTTCACCTACGCGGTGTCCGATGGCACTGTGCTGTCCGTCTACACCGTGACGGTGAATGTCGGTGCCGAAAACGATGCGCCGACGGGCTCGGATCTGGCAATCAGCATCTCCGAGGATACGAGCTTTACCGGCTCGCTTCCATCAGCCTCCGACGCGGATGGCGACACCATCGTCTACGGCCTTGGCACGCCGGCCGCCCATGGTGCCGTCACGGTCAATCCCGACGGCACCTTCAGCTACGTGCCGCAGGCGAATTATGCCGGGCCGGACCAGTTCACCTACACCTTGTTCGATGGAACCGTGACGGTGACCTATACCGTGACAATCGACGTCCAGGGTGTGAACGACGCGCCGGTCGGCGCCGACACGGCCATCTCGCTTGCCGAGGATACGGCCTTCTCAGGCCAGCTTCCGCCGGCCGTCGATCCCGATGGCGATGCGGTCACCTACGCTCTCGCCGGCGCGGCAAGCCACGGGACCGTCAGCATCAATGCCAACGGGACCTACAGCTACACCCCCGACAACAACTTCAACGGCACCGACAGCTTCAGCTATTCCGTCAGCGACGGAACAGCGACCAACGTCTACCGCGTCTCGGTGACCGTCAGCGCCGTCAACGATGCGCCGATCGGCTCCGATACGTCGATCTCGGCGCAGCAGGGCACGATCGCGACTGGCAATCTGCCGCCGGCTTACGATATCGAGGGAAGCCCGGTCGCCTATGGACTGGGCGCGCAGGCCGCGCACGGCACCGTGGTGATCGGAGCAAACGGCAGCTACTCCTACCAGCCCAACAGCGGCTTCAGTGGAAACGATCAGTTCACCTACACCGTCTCCGACGGAACGGCGGTGTCGATCTACACCGTCACCGTCTCCGTCGGCGCCGTCAACAGCGCGCCCGCCGGCCAGGACACGACGCTGACCGTTTCCGAGGATACGCCGTTTACCGGCCAGTTGCCGGCCGCGACCGACGCGGATGGCGACGCGCTGACCTACGGCCTTGCCGCGGGACCGGCGCATGGTGTTGTGACCGTTTCGGCGAACGGGCAATATTCCTTCACGCCAGATCGCAATTTCAACGGCACCGATCAGTTCAGCTACTCGGTCAGCGATGGCCGGGCGACGGTGGTCTACCGCGTGTTCGTTACGGTCACGCCAGTCAACGACGCACCGGTCGGATCGGATACCGCCATCTCGCTCGCCGAGGACACGAGCTTCACCGGACGGTTGCCGACGGCCTCCGATGCCGATGGCGATGCCATCACCTATGGCCTGGCGACTGCTGCCGGTCACGGCACGGTCAGCATCAATGCCGATGGGACCTACAGCTACACACCCAACGGTAATTTCAACGGCACCGACAGCTTCAGCTACTCGGTGAGCGACGGCACGGTCACCAACGTCTATCGCGTCACCGTCACCGTCACCGCCGTCAACGATGCGCCTGTCGGGTCGGATACGTCGATCTCGGTGCAGGAGGGAACGGTCACGACCGGCACCCTGCCGCCGGCCTTTGATGTCGAGGGCGCGCCGGTCACCTATGGTCTCGGCGCCAATCCCGTCCACGGCACGGTCACGATCGACCCGAACGGCAACTACAGCTACGAGCCCGACGCTGGCTTCAGCGGCAGCGATCAGTTCACCTATACGGTGTCCGATGGCACGGCGACGTCGGTTTATACCGTGACGGTCTCCGTCGGCGCGGTGAATGGCGCACCCGTCGGCAGTGACACGACGCTGACCATTGCCGAGGATACGACGTTTACCGGCAGGCTCCCCGTCGCCACCGATCCCGATGGCGATCCGCTGAGCTACGCGGTTGCCGCCGGGCCCGCCCACGGCGTCGTCACGATTGCCGCGGACGGTCGCTATGTCTTCACGCCGAACGGCAATTTCAACGGCACGGACCAGTTCAGCTACTCCGTGAGCGATGGTCGGGCGACCGTCGTCTACCGCGTGTTCGTCACGGTCACCCCGGTCAACGACGCGCCGGTCGGGTCCGGCACGGCGATCGCGGTCGGACGCGACCAGACCGTCACGGGCACCTTGCCGCCGGCCTTCGATGTCGAGGGATCGCCGATCACCTACCAGCTCGGATCGGCCGCAGCCCACGGCGTCGTCGCCGTCAACCCGGATGGCAGCTACAGCTACACGCCGGCGGCCGGCTATGAAGGTGGCGACAGCTTCACCTTCACGGTCTCCGACGGCGACGCGACATCGACCTACACGGTCACCATTGCCGTTGGCGCTGCAGTGCCGCCCACGGAGCCGCCGACCGAGCCGCCGGAAACACCGCTAGGCGAACGTCCGCCGCTCGAAAGGGATCCGCCGGTCGTGTTCCCGGTCGATCCGAACGATCCCGGCGCGCCTGACTTCGGCGACCGCCCGGAGGAGATTGGCGGGGCATCGAAGGAAATCATGGACGATCTCGGTGCGATATCGGATGATATCACGGTGGATGGCCCGATCGACGCCGTCGTCAACGCCGCGCAGCCTCTGAACGGCATCGGTTCGCTGCCGCGCCACGGCGCGGTGCTGCATGCCGTGCGCCAGATTTCCGAATGGATCGAAAGCGGGCGCCGTCTTGACGATATCCACATCGGCTTCTTCAAGGGAGGATCGAATATTCACATTGCCGGATCGGGTGACGACAGTACCTGGTTCACGGTCGATACGATCTTCAACGAGAACTTCCTCTACATCCTGCCTGCCTATGGCAGCCAGACGGACAAGACGACCTTCAGCGTGACGCTGTCCGACGGCCGCGCGCTGCCGGACTGGATGACGGTGACGCATGGTGGCATGATCATCGGCCGACCGCCCGTCGGCGCCGTCTCGATCGATATCCGCGTATGGGGCACCTCGCGCGACGGTACGGTGAGCGACACGCTGAGGATCGACCTGCAGACGGGAACGGTGCTCGACCATGTCAGGGACCGGCGCGCCGATCTCGGGCCAGGGGCGCTGTTCTCCAGCCAAATGTTGGCCGAGGCGAACATAAGCGGTGGGCAAGGCGACCGGCTCTGGAGCGCCCTGCGCGGGCAATGATACCGACTGCGGCGACGCTGCGCCGTGTCTTCAGGCGCTCTAGCGGCGGCAGGATGAGCTTGCCCGCGAGGCGAGAAGCTGCCGCTGCGGATTAAAGGGACGGAAAGAAAATTGATGTAGTTGGGTTCTCTGTTGTCCTGAGTTCCAGACCAGACCATCGATGAACGCAACTTGGCAGATACTGCTCGGAAACCTCGCCATCACCGCGCTAGCAATATCGCTGTGGTCGCACGCCTATTATCACACGCGTGCCCTGTCCGAGCGCCGGCGCAACCAGGCGTTCGGCATCGCCATGGGCCTCGGTGCGATCTGCTCCATGATGCTGGCGGTGCCGCTGGATCAAGGCGTTTTCGTCGATCTCCGCTATACGCTGGTGGCGGTTTCGGCTTTGTTTGGCGGCCCCTTCTCCGTGCTCCTGACGATCGTGATCGCCTCGGTGTTTCGCCTCTCCGAGGGCGGGGCGGGTGCGGTCGACGGGGTAACCAGCATATGCGTCGTCGGTATGGTCGGTCTCTGCGGTTATCTGATCGTGAGAAGGCGCAAGGTCAGGCTGGCCGATGCGGCCGTGCTTGGTATCGCGGTATCGGCCACGCTGCTGGTGGTCATGTCGGTGCTGACGTCGCAGGCCAATGCACGCGCCGTCGAACTCGTCGGGTTCCCGATCACGGTTCTCAATTTCCTCAGCATGATGATCGCCGCCTTTGTTTTGATCCAGTTCGAAAGAATGGCGCATGACCGCGATATCCTGTCGGCGGCGCTGACGCAGACGCCCGACTTTCACTACGTGAAGAACCGCGAAGGCAAGTTCGTCATCGTCAACAAGAACGTTGCCGAGCACCACCACTACCCGTCACCGGCGGCCATGGTCGGCGCGTCCGATTTCCAACTGGCGACGCAACGCCGCGCGGAGATGCTCTATGCTGAAGAGCAGGCCCTGATGGAGAGCGGGCAGTCGCAGTTGGACAAGATCGAGTATCTGAGCGAAGGCGGCCGCGATCGTTGCTATTCGACATCGAAGGTGCCGCTACGCGACCGGACCGGCACCGTCATCGGGCTTGCGGGCGCGACGCGCGATGTAACCGAGGAACGAAAGATCGAGCAGGAACTGCGCGAGAGCAAGGATCTGCTGTCGCTCGCCATGGCCGGCATGTCGGATGGTTTCGCCATGTTCGATCGGACAGGCACGCTCGTCTTCAGCAACACGCAATATGCGGCGCTCTTTCCGCTGTCGGGCGAGGTCCGGGTGCCCGGAACGAATATTCGCGAGATACTGAAGAAGGTCGTGGAATCGAATGAGCGACGGGATTTCCGTCAGGAGATCACCGATGAATGGCTGTCGGAAGCCGCCGCTGCGTTGTTCTTCGACAAGGAAGAATACATCGAACTCTATGACGGACGTTGGCTCAGCCTGCGCACCCGTGTCGCCGACAATGGCATGGCGCTCGTTGCGGTCTCAGACATCACGACGATGAAGCAGGCCGAATTCGCGCTCAGGACTGTCGCCGAGCAGATGAAGAGCCTCGCAGAGACCGACGCGCTGACCGGGCTGCTCAACCGCCGGGCCTTTGACCACGCGATGTCGGTTGCAGTGGAGCGAAGCCGCCTGGAACGCCGGCCAATGGCGGTGTTGATGATCGACGTCGATCGCTTCAAGGCCCATAACGACACCTACGGCCATCCTGAAGGCGACGCGTGTCTGAAGGCGATTGCGGATTGCCTGCGCCACACGATGAACCGGCCGCAGGACGTGCTGGCGCGGTTCGGCGGCGAGGAATTTGTCGTTCTGCTGCCCGATACCGATGAGACCAAGGCGCTGGCGTTGGCGGAGCAGTTCCGCAGCAGTTTGCTCGCGCGGGCTATCGCTCACACCGGCAGCGAATATGGTGTGGTGACGGCCAGCATCGGCATTTCGGCAAGTCCAACTGGAAGCAACAGATAAGCGCCGCCGAGCTTATTCTTGGGGCCGATCAAGGCCTCTACCAGGCCAAGCGCGATGGCCGCAATCAGGCAGTATCGTGGAACCCGCCAAGGACCAGCAGGGCGGCGCGGTAGCTTTTTCCACCGCCGCTGCAGCCTGCCGGCGCATATTTTCAGCCAATCCGGTAAAGAAAAAGGCCGGGGCGAAACCGCACCGACCTTCCTCGACCCGTCTCGACAACGACTGCCAGTACCTCCGTGGTCAGCCGTCAGAGACGAATTATGTAAGTTGAGTGTAACGCAACTTCTGGGAAGTTCAAGCGCCATTTATGGGTTCGTTTTGCGCGAAGACTACCTATTTCGGTCAGCCTGAAACGATTGCGGAAAGGCGATCGAGATCGACAAGCTTGACTTCGAGCGGGACGGGATCGGTCTGGGCGGCGCGAAACCACTCTGCTGCCTCGCGCACCCGGTCGCCGTGCGGCTGAGGATAGGAGCCAAGTCGGATGACCCACTCCCTGACCGTTTCACGCTCCATGCGACCTGCCAGATAGCGTGCGTGAACGGTCTTTGCGGAGGCGACGAGATCGGAAACGCTATTCAAGAATTGTCCTCAAATTAATGGGTCGGTTCGATGAGGCCATATGGCATCGAGCTCAGACCTCTTCCTTCTTCTTGACCTTCACCTTCGGCTCCACCGGCGCATCGGGTGTTGGCGCAAGCAGTTTGCGCAGCGATGAAATCTTGTCCTTGACCAGCGGGCGGAAGCGGGTGGCGCGAAATGGCATGTCGGCGGCGCCGTAGCCCTCAGGACCGTCGTCGTTGCCGCGATGCAGTTCCTCCAGCTTCACGCCGAAGAAGGTGCCGTCGATATAATGCGTGTATTCGCCGACCCAGCGCAGCGTGTAGATCTCGCCCTTGCGGATACCCTGATCGATGCTGACATGCTTGAACGTGTCATCGATGCACACGACCTTCTGGCCGACATGAAAGTCGTAGCTCATCTCACAAACCTCAACCTCAACCTCAACTTCACCCGCCGGCACCGGGAGGTGCGTCGTTCTTCATGAATTCCGGATATTGAACAACTTCCGTCTCGACCGTGTCGAACGACTTGCCCGCCGATTGCGCCAGCCGCACGCCCGGCCCGCCTGATATCAATTCTCCGTCCGCTTCGAAGATGATGCCCGAGGCTTCGAACGCCTGCTTGACGGCGAGAAGTGTGGCGTCGGCGCTTTCGGCTCCGCGCTCGATACGGTCGAGATCCGCTACGGAGATGCCGGCGGCATCGGCCAGTTCGGCTTGCTGGAGACCGAGCATCGCGCGGGCGCCACGTATCTGTGCTGACGTTATCATGATGATTTTATATAACCGGATCGATCTTTTTCTCAAGCTGGACGACCGGTTACGCCCGGCAGCATCGCTCCCATTCGGTCAGCAACTGCATGATCTCGATCGAATCGGAAAGGCGCGGGGAGGGGCGCGGCGCCTGCTTCAGCCCCTTGCGTAGGCAGTCTTCGACGAGGCGAACCTGATGGCCGAAGGCGTCATGGTCCGACGGAACGACGATGCGTTCCGCGGGCAGGCCGTATTCCTCGATCTCCAGCAGATTGTCGCCGGCAACGGGCAGCCACGGATTGGTGAGGAATCGGACCGAGGCGCGGTCGCCACGCACGGTGAAGTCGAACGACATGCCATAGCTGTCCGTCGATTGCAGCGTCGCCAAAACGCCCGAGCCGAAGCGGGTGGTGAGCGCCGCGTCGCAGATGTTGCCGTCGTGGCTCGACCGGTTGCCATGTCCCGAGATCACGCGATCCGCGAAGGCGTCGGCGCCGAAGGCCGTCTGGATGACGTAGTGCATCAGCGAGGCCGGATAGCAGCCGAGATTGTAGAGCGTTCCGCCGCCCGCGGGATTGACGACCCGCCAGATATCGGCGGCATAGGCGCCCGAGATCGAGCGTATCGTGCCGAGACGGCCGGACCGGATGATGTCGCCGAGTTCGAAGATGACGGGATGGCTGAGATACATCAGCCCTTCAAGGAAGAAGATGTCGGCCTGCTCGACAGCGGCGGCAAGCGCATGCGCTTCTTCCATCGTCGTGGTCAGCGATTTCTCCGAGAGCACCGGCTTGCCGCGCGCCGCCGCCTTGATGACCGCGTCGTGGTGCACGTTGTTAGGCAGTCCAACGTAGATCACGTCGATATCGGGATCGTCGACAAGCGCATCGATGCTGGGATGCCTGACGGAGATGCCGTAGCGGTCGGCAAAGGCTGCGAGGCGCTCGGGATCGCGACCGAAGACCGCGCCGATCACCGATCCGTCGCTGCCATTGATGGCCTCGGCCACCGTGTTCGAGATGAAACTCGTTCCGAGAATTCCCCAGCGCAGCATTCAGTGTCGCCTTTCACCAGCATTTCCGCGTGACTGCTGGTTCTATAGTTGGATCGGTCGATCAGTACAGGGGCTTCGTGCTCCGACGGCCATATCGAGAGCTCCGCGCCAAGCGCATGGCGCATGGCTGCCTTGCGCAAACTTGCCTACCGTTTAGGCGCGTGGGTGTGTACATACATATCCATCGAAGCGATGCATCCTCCTTCCGCAGAGCTTCGACTTTGCAAGTGCCTCACTCCTCCTCCCAGAGGGACTTGCGCGAACAGTAGCACTCCTCCTCCCAGCTGCTGTTCATTTGTTTTAAAAAGCCTGTCGCACCTCCTCCCGCGACAGGCTTTTTTATTTTCTGCTCTATCCCAAGACGATCTCAGGACATCGCCACCGGTTTGGAGCGCAAACGGCTCGCCGTTGCCGGATCCGCACGCCGGCAAAGCTGCGGCGGCAGGCCTTTCATGATGAGTTCGGCATCGGCGACGGCCATTGTGCCGAGTTCGTAGAAGGCATCGCGCGTGCCGCCGGTGCGGTGAGCCGAGAGCAGCAAACCCGGCAAACCGCGCACGGGGTCGTCGCCGGCCACGGGCTCTTCCGGAAAGACGTCGGTCGCGGCGATGATGTGGCCGGATTTCACCGCCTCCAGCAACGCGGGAAAATCGACCACTGCCGCGCGGCTCATCAGCAGAAAGGCGGCGCCCGGCTTCATCAGCTGAAACTCGCGACGGCCGATGAAGTGCTCGTTCTCGCTGGTCACGCTGGCGAAGACGAAAACCACCTGGCTCTCGCTCAATGTCTCGTCCAGACTGGATGGCACGCAATCCAGCCGCTCGATGACCTCGCTGGGCAGCCATGGGTCGAACACGCGCACCGTGTTCTTGAACGGGCGGATCAGATCACGCAACTGCCTACCGAGATCGCCGAAGCCGATGATCCCGACCGGCGCGCCGGCAAAGCGGAAGACGCCGTCGTTGCCGGCCAGCCCATATTCTTCGGTTCCCACACGGAAGTCGCGGTCGGCCCGGGTGATGCCGCGTGCAAGATCGAGCGCCATGCCGAGTGCCGCCTCAGCCACGGGCGATGCGAAGGCCGATGCCGGCGTGATCACCCAGATGCCACGTTCCACGCAGGCCTGGTAATCGATATTCGGCATGAAGTTGGATTCGACATTGATGATCGCCTTCAGCTTCGGCGCCCGGTCCAGTCGCTCCCGCGGCATGTCCGTCTGCCCGAAGATCAGCACCGTCTCGGGAAGCAATGCGTCGACCTGCTCAGCCGGCATCTGCCGATCTTCGGAAATCACCAGCTCGCCGAGATTTTCCAGCCGGCGGCGAACATCCGGCTTCATGATCAGATCGAGCGTTCGTGGCAAAGGGTCCACCAGAACAATATTGCGGCTCATCACATCCTCCTCCATTCCCCGAGAGCAAGACTTATCAGCAAATGCCGCTTGGAACAGGGGGCAGTGGGGACCGTCGCCGTAAAACGATGAGAGGCCGCTGCGCGGGCAGCGGCCTCTCGCTTCCATTCTGTCCGGCGACAGCTCAGTCAGGCGATGTCGTGCATCTCACGCAAACGGTTCGGTCGGGCTCTTGCCTGGCTGCGTGAACCATGCCGCGCCCGTCTCGGTCATGTGGATATGATCTTCGAGGCGGATCCCGTAGCGGTCGGGGAAAACGATCATCGGTTCGTTCGAGAAGCACATGCCAGGTTCAAGCGCCGTCTTGTTGCCGCGTACGATATAGGGCTCCTCATGGATTTCCAGGCCAAGGCCGTGGCCGGCCCTGTGCGGCAGGCCGGGCAGCGCGTAATCAGGCCCAAGGCCATGGCGAACCATGACCGCGCGCGCCGCGTCATCCAGGCTGGAGCAGGCGGCGCCGAGCTTGGCGGCGTCAAAAACGGCCTGCTGCGCCTCGCGCTCGATCGCCCAGGCGCGGGCAAAGTCCGCATCCGGCTCGTCCAGGACATAGGTGCGCGTCAGATCGGAATGATAGCCGTCGATCCGGCATCCGGTATCGACCAGAATGACATCGCCGGCCGCATAGGTCTGCTCGCCGTCGGCGCCATGCGGCAGCGAGGTCGCCTCGCCGAAGGAGACGATGCAGAAGCTCGATCCATCAGCAGCACCAAGCGCGCGGTGCTGTTCGTCGATATAGCGCACGACATCCGATGCGAGGACGCCGGGCTTGATATAGGTATGCGCGCGGCGGTGGACTTCTAGCGTCAGGTTCATCGCGTATTGGATGATGCCGATTTCGGCCGCGGACTTGCGCAGCCGGATATCGCGGATCAGGCGGGCGCCATCGACAAGGCGCTCCGCGCCGAGCGCCTTGGCAAGCGCGTGATAGACGAATAGCGGCAAGGCGTCGTCGAGCGCAACGCGGGCCTTCGCCGTGAGCAGGGCGGCTACGGTCTCGGCGCTGTTTTCGTCTTCCTCCCAAGTCACGATCGCGCCGTCGAGTTTCGGCAGGCTGTCCACGCGGCTGCGCTCGAAACCCGGCACGACGTAGAAGAGGTCCGCCTGGGTGATCAGCGCGCCGACCAACCGCTCGCTCTGATGCCAGACAAGGCCGGTGAAATAGCGCAAGCTCTCCGTCGAGCCGAGGAGCACGGCGTCCACGCCGGCGGCACCCATGCGGCTGCGCAGCGTCGAAAGCCGCTCGCGGCGTTCGGTTTCGGAAATCGGGGCGGGGCGGGGTGTGGCCGACATGGCTATTCCTCTTGATATCGATCCGCTGTTTTGTCGGCGCACCTGCACCGCCTCATCAGCAATCAAGTCGCGGCTTGATCGCGCGCAGCTAGTCCTGCTCCAGCCGTCAAGTCAACCGGAAGCGGGCTGTCGATGTCAGTTGTTACGGCTGGCGCGTGGCCAGCAGCTCGACCTTGCGCACGAGATCGGCGACCGAGCGAACCTCCATCTTGCGCATGACGTTGCCGCGATGGAGCTTTACGGTGATCTCGCTGATCCCGAGATCATAGGCGATCTGCTTGTTCATCAGCCCCTTGCTGACCGCCATCATCACCTCACGCTCGCGCGGGGTCAGCGTCTCGGCCAGGGTAACGACAGCATCGCCCTCGGCATTGTCGCGGCGTTGCACCGCGTCGCGCTCTATCGCCGTGGAAACGGCATCGAGCAGGTCCTGATCGCGAAACGGCTTGACGAGAAAATCCACCGCGCCGGCCTTCATCGCCCGCACACTCATCGGAATATCGCCGAAACCGCTCATGAAGACGATCGGGAGCTTGCTTCCCATGCGCTCCAGCTGCCCCTGGAAATCGAGGCCGCTCAGCCCCGGGAGACGAACGTCGAGCAGAATGCACCCCGGCCGCTTCAGGTCCGCGCCGGCAAGAAGCGCTGCAGGACTGTCGAAAGCGGACACATCGATCCGGACCGATTGAAAGAGATCGACAAGCGCCTCGCGCACGGAAATGTCGTCATCGACGATCAGCACCATGGGGGATGCCGGCTGCACCACGGTCGCTCGTCGCATGTCACTCACGGCATTTCTCCAGAGCTGGGTCATTTCGCGGAGCTCCTCATCCTGTCGCTTCGAATGCGGGCGTGCTCGTCCCTGCACGTTGTGCCCGCATCTTTGCAGCGAAGCAACCATAGCCAGACATGAAGACCGGCCACACTATACTTAGGTTTGGGGTCCTGATGTTCGTCCGCCAATTGACGTTGCATCAGAACGTCGGCGGCGTGCAGGCGCTGATCACCTCGCATGGGACCGGTCCGACGCAGCGAAAGCGGTGTGGGCGCCGGCTCTCGAAATAATAGGCATCGCCGGGGCCCAGGATGCGGCGCTCGTCTTCGACCGTCACTTCCATGCGGCCCGAAAGCACGATGCCGCCTTCCTCGCCTTCATGCACGAGCATGACCTTGCCTGTGTCGGCGCCCGGTTGGTAGCATTCCTTGAGGATTTGTAGCTGTCGACCGAACAGGCTCTCGCCGATCTGCCGATAGGAAATCGGCCCCTTGCCGATCTCAACCAGCTCCTCGGCGGCGTAAAACGCCTTGCGCGATTTCTGCGGCTCGAAGGCGAAGAACTCGGCCAGGCCGATCGGGATTCCATCGAGAATACGCTTCAAGGCGCCCACCGATGGGTTGGATGAATTGGATTCGATCAGCGAAATGGTGGAGTTGGTAACGCCCGCCCGCTTCGCCAGTTCGCGTTGCGAAAGATTGTGAAGCATGCGCAAATGGCGCAAGCGCTGGCCGATATCGACGGACATGGTGTTTCCAAAGTTTCGAATGTTCGAAATATAACAACATTCGACTTTGAAGGCCATGATTTTCAATGGGTTGAAAACAGCGAGAAAAGGGCTTGTTCGAGAATCTGAATTGGCCGATCACTTCATCATCACCATTCCGGAGAGACCTCATGGACCAGATCAGCAAAGCAAACAGCCCGTCGCTCGATAACTTCTGGATGCCGTTCACGGCCAACCGCCAGTTCAAGGCGGCCCCCCGTCTGCTCGCTTCCGCCGAAGGCATGTATTATACCGATGTCGACGGTAATATGGTGCTGGATGGTACCGCCGGTCTGTGGTGCGTGAATGCAGGCCACGGCCGCAAGCGGATCGCCGAGGCTGTCGAGCGTCAGCTGATGACCATGGATTTCGCCCCCACCTTCCAGATGGGCCATCAGATCGCATTTGATTTCGCCGAGCGCCTTGCCAAGATCGCCCCTGGTGGTCCGAGCGCGCAGCTTGATCGCGTGTTCTTCACCGGTTCCGGTTCTGAATCCGTCGACACGGCGCTGAAGATCGCCATCGCCTATCAGCGCGCCATCGGGCAGGGCACCCGCACCCGCATCATCGGCCGCGAAAAAGGCTATCACGGCGTTGGCTTCGGAGGCATCTCCGTCGGCGGCCTCGTCAACAACCGCCGCGTCTTCCCGCAGATCCCGGCCGATCACATGCGCCACACGCTCGACGTCGAGCGCAACGCCTTCAGCAAGGGCCTCCCGGCCCATGGCATCGAGCTTGCCGAAGATCTGGAACGTCTGGTCGCCCTGCACGGCGCGGAAACCATTGCGGCTGTCATCGTCGAGCCGATGTCCGGTTCCGCCGGCGTTATCCTGCCACCGAAGGGCTATCTGGAGCGCCTGCGTGCGATCGCCGACAAATACGGCATCCTGTTGATCTTCGACGAAGTCATCACCGGCTTTGGACGCCTTGGAACGCCGTTCGCGACCGATTACTTCGGCGTCGTGCCCGATCTCGTCACCACGGCCAAGGGCCTGACCAACGGCGCGATCCCGATGGGTGCTGTGTTTGCAAGCCGCAAGGTCTATGACGCGATGATGACCGGCCCTGAGAACGCCATCGAGCTCTTCCACGGCTACACCTATTCCGGCCACCCTGTTGCCAGCGCCGCCGGCATCGCCACGCTTGAGGTTTACGAAGAAGAAGGCCTGCTGACGCGCGGCGCCGGTCTCACGGAAACCTGGCAGGAAGCGCTTCACTCGCTGAAGGGCCTGCCGAACGTCGTCGATATCCGCAACCTCGGCCTGGTCGGCGCCATCGAGCTCTCGTCGCGTGAAGGTGCGATCGGCGCCCGCGCCTATGACGTCTTCGTCGATTGCTTCAAGAAGGGGCTGCTAATCCGCGTCACCGGCGACACCATCGCGCTCTCGCCGCCGTTGATCATCGAAAAGGATCAGATCGAGACGATCGTCTCGATTATCGGCGACGCGCTGAAGCGCGCAGCCTGATCAATTTGTTTCGGGCCTCGTTTAGACGAGGCCCGAAACACACATCAAGCCTACTGCGCGGTTGCGCCGGTGACCGTCACCGGGACGCCCTTGTAGGCGGGCGTGCCCGAAGTGCGATCATAGGCCGAAAGCGCGATCAGCGCGTTCATCTCAGGGTAATAGCCGGCGATCGATCCTTTCGGAATATTGTACTCGATCGCGGTCAGCCCGCGCGCGCTGCGCGACTTTCCGTCCGCCGAAGGCAGGGAGACGACATTGATGATGTCGCCATCCGCCAATCCGCGTTTTGCTAGATCGTCCTTGTTCATGAAGATCACGTCGCGACGGCCGAATACGCCGCGATAGCGATCGTCCATGCCGTAGATCGTGGTGTTGTACTGGTCGTGGCTGCGCAGCGTTGTCAGCACGAGTGCGTCGGGGTTCTTCACTAGCGGGTCCTCATGCAGGCCGCGGCCGATCAGAAAATTCGCCTTGCCGCTTTCCGTCTTCCAGCGACGCTCAGAGGCCGGCACGTCCAGTCGGAAACCGCCGCGCACGCGCACGCGCTTGTTGAAGTCGAAGAAATCGGGAAAGACGATTTCGATCTTGTCGCGAATCCTGTCGTAATCAGCGACCATGCCATCCCAATCGATGCCATAGCGATCCCCGAGCGTCGCTTTCGCGATGCCGGCAACGATGGCGGGTTCGGATTTCAGCATCTCGCTCGGCGGGTTCAGGAAGCCGCGCGACGCATGCACCATCGACATGGAATCCTCGACGGTCACCGATTGCGGGCCCGTCGCCTGGGTGTCGAGGTCGGTACGGCCGAGGCAGGGGAGAATGATCGAGGTCTTGGCGATCAGCAGATGCGAGCGGTTGAGCTTGGTGGTGATGTGTACCGCGAGGTCCAGCTTGCGCATGGCTTCGAAGGTGACCTCGGTGTCGGACATGGCGACCGCCAGATTGCCGCCAAGGCAGATCAGCGCCTTCGAGGTGCCCTCCATGATCGCTTCGACGGATTCGATCGCGTTGTGTCCCTTCAGGTCGGTCGGGCGGAAGCCGAAGGCCCGCTCCATCCCGTCGATCAGCGCCTTGTTGGGGATCTCGGTGATGCCGACCGTCCGGTCGCCCTGGACATTGGAATGGCCGCGCAGCGGGCAGATGCCGGCGCCGGGGCGGCCGATATTGCCGCGCAGCATCAAGAGATTGGCGAGCTGCTGGACATTGCCCGTGCCGTTGCTGTGCTGGGTGATGCCCATGCCGTAGCACAGGATGACGCTCTTGGCCTTCACATAGACATCGGCAGCACTTTTCAGCGCTTCCCCTGTCAGCCCGGATACGGTGACGATGCTGTCCCAGCTGGTGTTGTCGATATCCTCGCGCAGCGCCTCCAGGCCGGTCGTGTGCTCGGCGATGAAGGCGCGATCAAGCACGCCAGGACCGCCGGCTGCAACATCGGCATCATCGATCTCGAATACGCACTTCATCAGGCCCTTGAGTGCTGCGAGATCGCCGCCGGTGCGCACCTGATGATAGGCCGAGGCAATCCGTGTCGACGACAGCGTCGCCATCTCGACAGGGTCCTGCGGCGAAGCGAATTTCTCGAGTGCGCGCTCCTTAAGCGGATTGAAGACGATGATCGGTACGCCACGTCGCGAGGCCTCGTGCAGCGTCGCCATCATGCGCGGATGGTTGGTGCCCGGATTGTGGCCGAAGCTGAAGATCGCATCGGTGTGGTCGAAGTCCTCAAGGAGGACCGTGCCCTTGCCGACGCCGATCGACTTCGGCAGGCCGACGCTGGTCGCCTCATGGCACATGTTCGAGCAGTCGGGAAAATTGTTGGTGCCATAGGCGCGCACCAGTAGCTGATAGAGAAAGGCGGCCTCGTTGGACGCGCGCCCGGATGTATAGAACTCCGCGTGATGCGGGTCGTCCAGCCGGTTGAGCTCGGCGCCGATGCGCGCGAAGGCATCGTCCCACTCGATCACCTCGTAGCGATCGGTCTCGGCGTTGTAGATCATCGGATGCGTCAGGCGGCCTTCGTCCTCGAGCTCGTGGTCAGTCCACTCCCACAATGCAGACACCGTATGCTCTGCAAAGAAGCTCGGGTCGACACGTTTGGCGGTGGATTCCCAGGTGATGGCCTTGGCGCCATTTTCGCAGAACTCGAAGGACGAGGTGTGCTTGGGATCCGGCCACGCGCAACCGGGACAATCGAAGCCCTCGGGCTTGTTGGCCTTCAGGAGCGTTGCCGTTCCTTGAGCGACGACCTGTTGGTGGGCAAGCGTCTTGGCGACCGCGCGCAAGGCGCCCCATCCGCCGGCCGGTGCGTCGTATTTCTCAATTCCCTCGGGGCGCTTCTTCGCCATATTCCTGCTTCTCCACACTCGGTCCAGCCAGCATAACACCTGTCGATGCCGCACTGCACTATACCCAAGCATAGGATGTTGCCATAGCGCTATAAGCGGTGTCCGACGCCGCAAGATACTCCACGCTGATCGCTGGAGCATGAGAATGCCATACAAAAGCGGCCGGTACCTGTTGGTCCCAGCCGAGCGAGCGCCAAGCCGCTAATAATGTGTGGTCACATAGAAACGGATTGGCGCAGGACCGCGCCAATCCGCAATGACGAGCATGAGTTGTCAGCCGGCTATTATCAGCCGACCAGTTCGCCGACGCGGCTCGAAATCCGCCGCGAAACGGTCTTGAACGGATCACGCAGCGGAACGATAGGCGAAACGCTGAGCAACAGCAGAGCTTTCAGATGCTGCCGTCCGCTTTCTTCGCCGACCACAGGCGCATAAGGCGCCATGCGGGGCCGGCGCTCGGCGGGATAGAGCTTTTCGAGTTCGACAAAATTATCGAAGCTCTCGTAGTCGCTGCCGCGAAGCTGGAATGTCTCTACCGGCGTGCCATCGGCGATCACTACGTCATGGCTGTCGAGCAGCACGTTATAGTATTCGACCGTTTCCCTGCCATCCGGCAGGGCCAAGACAATCGAGCTGCCGTTGATCAGATCCTTGACGCGGACGAGAGCGCCATCGACATAAAGCGCGTGGCCGGCAGAGATGTAGAGATCCTGGCTCGGCATGCCGTCATCAAGCGCGCCCTTCGAGATGCGCACCGGCATGACGGTCGGGTGCCAGGACGCGACGCTCTTGCGAAACGTCTGGCGGCCGATCCAGCGGATTGGCTTGGCGTCGCCCGAGATCGTTTCGACGAGGTCACCAAGGCGCAGATCCTCGATCGCGACTTCGCCTGATGGTGTTGCAATCAAGGTGCCGCGCAGCAGGCACTTCGCCCCGCCGTCACCACCACCCGAGTGTCCGCCACCGGAATGGCCGCCGCCACCGCCGCCACCGGAATAACCTCCACCGCCATGTCCGCCGCCGCGACCGCCACCCCAATTACGTCCCATTGCTTTCGCGGGTGAAGACGCAATTGCCATGGTCGCAACAGCGATTCCGGCAACTCTTGCGCTGGTAGCCGCCGCAACACCGAGAAAATGTCGGCGTGCACGGTTAGAGGGTGTTTCTTCCGGGTCCATCGATGACATAATGCTCTCCGTCTTTTGGGTTACACCTATCTATTCCTGATTGCTGTTAACCATCGTACACCAACTTCATCCGCGATAAACTCAGCCGAATAGGTTCACAGCTACTCAAATAGCGGTAGGTAACATAGCGTGCGGAAAGTCGCGCGAATGTCCCGATATGGACAACCTATAAGAGATATTTTGCTGGCCGCCGTTGCTGCTGCCAGGCGCTCTTCTGTCTCGATTGATTGTGTTTCGGGATTCCCGCCACATCGGGAACGCCTTGAGCGCAAGGCATGGCGCCGCTCCGCTGCGTCGCCGTTCCCATGTCCAGAGTGTCGGTCAGCCGGCCTTGGCGATCGCGGGTGTGGAAGGCGCCAGGCTGCCCGCGATGGCGTCCGCGACCTCGCCGAGTTCGGCGTCTGTCATCTGCACGAATAGCGGCAGAACGACCGTCCGGTTCTGGGCGTTGACGCTGTTGTGCAGATCGCCCGAGACCCGGTGCGAAGTCTCTGCCGCGTAGGCCGGCTCGAGATGGCTGTTCATGATTCCACGTCGCGTCGAAATGCCCTGATCGAGCAGCCCCTGCATGAACTCCTGCTGGTCAAGATGATCAGGCAGTGTCATGCAATAGCTCTGCCAGTTGCTCCGTGCCCAATCCGGCTCGAAGGGAGCGCGCATGCCGTCCAGCTTTTCGAGCGCCTGCGTGTAGCCGGCGGCCAACGCACGCCGCTTGGCGACGATGTCAGGCAGCCGTTTCAGCTGCTCTCGGCCGACCGCGGCCTGCATGTCCGTCATCCGGTAGTTGAAACCGACTTCCGGGTAGCTTTCGTATATCACCTGCTTCGAACCATGGCGCACGCTGTCGGTGACGCTCATGCTGTGCTGGCGCCAGAGGCGGAACTTGCGGTCATACTCCGGGTTCGCGGTGGTCAGCATGCCGCCGTCGCCCGTGGTCACCACCTTGCGCGGGTGGAAGGAGAAGCAGGCGATATCGCCATGCGGTTTGCCGATCTTCTCCCAACGGCCCTTCCATAGGATCTCGCTGCCCGTTGCGCAGGCAGCATCCTCGATAACGGGGATGGCGTGCTGCTCGGCGATCGCGACGATGCGGCTCAAATCGCATGGCATGCCGAGTTGGTGCACGCAGATGATCGCCTTCGTGCGCGGCGTGATCGCCGCCTCGATCAGCTCGGGATCGATGTTGAATCCATCGGCCTGGATATCGACGAAAACAGGCGTCGCGTTGCAATAGCGGATCGCGTTGGCGGTGGCGATGAAGGAATGGCTGACGGTGATGACCTCGTCGCCGGCTTCGACGCCGACCGCGAGCAGTGCCAGATGCAGCGCCGTCGTGCAGTTCGAGACAGCGCAGGCATGCGAGGCGCCGACGAAATCGGCGAATTCGCGTTCGAAGGCGGCGACCTCAGAACCCTGCGTGACCCAGCCCGACAGGATGACGCGGCGGACCGCCTCGACTTCCTGCTCGTCGAGAACAGGTTTTGCGACAGGAATTTGGCTCATGCCGCTTCTCCGGTGCTCAGCATCTTTTCATGCCGCCACCAGGCGACGAGATCGCGCAGGCCTTCTTCCATGCTAATTTCGGACTTGAAGCCGAGCATGCTCTCGGCCTTGACCGTCGAGGCAAGGCGACGGGGAACAGCATTGACCTTGCGCGCCGGCCCGTATTGCACGTCCATCGATGCGCCCATGACCTTCATCAGCAGTTCCGCGAGATCGCGCAGGCTGGTTTCTTCGCCGCTCGCCACGTTGAACACTTCGTCGGTGACGTCAGACTTGGCCGCAAGCAGGTTTACGCGGGCGATATCGTGGACATGCACGAAATCCATGGTGGACAGGCCGTCGCCGTGGATGATGGGCGGAAGACCGTTGGCGATGCGCTCCATCCAGCGGATCAGCACCTCGGTATAGACACCGTGCACGTCCATGCGCGGTCCATAAACGTTGAAGTAGCGAAGCGCGACGTAGCGCAGGCCGTACATCTCGGCGAAGCTTCTGAGCAGCCCTTCATTGAAGGCCTTTGCGGCGCCGTAGATCGTGCGGTTGTTATAGGGATGGTGATCCTCGGTGGTCGGGAAGCTCTCGGCAAGGCCGAGCACCGAGGCGGACGATGCCGCGACAACCTTGGAAACCTTTGCTTCCACGGCGGCCTCGAGCACATCGAAGGTGCCGCCGGCCAGAACATCGAAGGCCAGACGTGGCTCTTCGGCGCATTGGGTGATACGGATGGCCGCCTGGTGGAATACGGTGTCGATACCGGCGAATGTTTCCTTGAGCAGCTTGCGGTCGCGGATATCGCCCTCGATGATCGTGACGGGTGCTGCCTTGATCGCCTCGGCCAGATTTTCCCGGCGACCACGCCCGAAGTTGTCGATGATGACGATCTCGCGGGGCTCTTCCAGCGCAACGAGGTCCGCGATATGCGAGCCGATGAGGCCCGCGCCGCCGGTGATCAGAATTCGCTGGTTCTTCATGACTACTCCACGCTTTTTACAGTTGAGGGATCGGAGTCTTCGCGCCACCGGATGAATTTCGCCGGTACGCCGGCAACGACCGAGAACGGTTCCACATCCGCCACGACAACAGCGCCGGCGCCAACGATCGCGCCCTTGCCGACGGTAACGCCGGGCAGGATGGTGGCGTTGGTGCCGATATCGGCCCAGGCGCCGATGCGTACCGGCTTGATTTCGAGGTCGGTGCGGATGATCGGCACGTCGACCGGAAGGGCGGTATGGCTGGAGCCAAGAACCTTGGCCCCCGGCCCCCAGCCGACGCATTCCTCAAGGATGAGATTGCGGGCGTCGAAATAGGCCTGCGGGCCGATCCACGTATTGTCGCCGATCTTGCAGGTGCCGTCGAAACGACCCTGGATATAGGCCTGGGCGCCGATGAAGACGCCGTTGCCGATCTCGAAGGTTTCGGGGTGCTTGAACCCGGCGCCGCTGCCGACCTGCAGGCCCGAGCCGCATGAGCGAGTGAAGCTGTTCCAGATCACCTTGCGCATGAAGGCGTCGACGAAGCCGTCGCCATTGGCGAAACGCGCGTAGAGCTCCACCAGCCCCGCCAGCCCATAGGTCTGGCGCAGCTCTTTGGCGAGCTCGCTCTGATAGAGCGGATCCGTAGCGTTTTCCTTCAGGCCATGTACCGATTGGACAAGCCGGACGAGGGAGGCTGGGTCAGCTGACATAGGCGTCCTGCTCCACCGCGGCAACGACCTCTTCTACCTGGCGCATCGTCAGCTCCGGATAGATCGGCAGCGAGAGCACTTCGCGCGCCGCTGCTTCCGAAACCGGGAAATCGCCCACCTGATAGCCGAGATCGGCATGCGCTTCCTGCAGGTGAACCGGCACGGGATAGTGCAAACCTGTATGGATACCTTCGTCGCGCAACGCCTGCTGCAGGTGATCGCGATCAGGGGTGCGCACCGCGTAGACGTGATAGACATGGCGGCGGTCGCTTGCGGCAACCGGCGCTTGGACGCTTCTCGATCCGGCGAGCAGCGCCGAATATCGCGCGGCGCGCGTGCGGCGGGCTTCGGTCCAGTCTTCGAGATGCCTAAGCTTGATCCTGAGGATCGCGCCCTGGATCTCATCCATCCGGTAGTTGTAGCCCTTCATCACGTGGTGATAGCGCTTCTCCTGGCCCCAATCGCGCAGCATGCGCATCGCCTTGGCCTGCTCGTCGTCATTGGTGACGATGATGCCGCCTTCGCCGCAGGCGCCGAGGTTCTTGCCTGGATAGAAGCTGAAGCTGCCTGAAAGCCCGATGCTGCCGGCGCGCTTGCCCTTGTATTCGGCGCCGTGCGCCTGGCATGCGTCCTCGATGATGGGCAGGCCGTATTTGTCGGCGATCGCCTGAATGGCGTCCATATCGGCCATCTGCCCATACAGATGAACCGGAACGATCGCCTTCGTCTTCCGGGTGATTGCAGCTTCCAGCTTCGCAGGGTCCATGGTGAGCGTTACAGGCTCCACATCGACGAAAACCGGCCGGGCGCCCGTGTAGCAGATGGCCGCCGTCGTCGCGACGAAGGTCAGCGATACGGTGACGACCTCGTCCTCAGGCCCGACGCCGGCTGCGAGCAGCGACAGGTGCAGCGCGCTTGTGCCAGTGTTGACGGCGATGGCGTGTTTCGTGCCGCAATAGCGGGCGAATTCCTCTTCGAAGCGCGCGACTTCCTCGCCGAGAACATAGTGGCCGGAGGCAAGTACGCGGAGAACCGCGGCATCGACATCGTCCTTGATCGACGCGTATTGAGCCTTCAGGTCGAGCAACGGGATCATGCTATCAGCCTTGCCTGTTCGAGTTCGATGACACGGCCGCGCTGGGCAAGCGATTGCGTGGCGGCTTCGAGGATGCGCACTACGCGCAGGCCGGCGTGGCCATCGGCAAGCGGCTGCGTGTTGTTGGCGACGCAGTCGACGAACTGCTTCAGTTCGCGGCCGAGCGCTTCCGTCATGTCGAGCTGCGGCGCGTACATGTCGCCGGTGCGGTAACCGACGCGCATCTCGTAGACCTTGTCGCCGTTCTGTTCGGCATTGCCGTTCAGCGTAATGCCCTTGTCGTAAACCTTGATCTTTTCGCTGGGCTCGAGATCGTCATAGACGATCATCTTGTTGCTGCCGCCGATCAACGTGCGCCGCACCTTCACCGGCGCCAGCCAGTTCACGTGGATATGCGCGATCAGCTTGCTTTCGAAAAACAGCGTCAGATAGGCGATATTCTCGGGCTCGCCGGCCACATGTCCCATGCCGGTAGCCGAAACCGCGACCGGCTTTTCCGGCAGCACATAGTCCATGATCGAGAGGTCGTGAACCGCCAGATCCCAGACAACGCTCACGTCGTGCTGGAAGAGGCCGAGATTGACGCGCACGGAGTCGTAATAATAGACGTCGCCGAGACCGGTCTCGATAATCTCCCGCATCTTGCGGACGGCGCCGGTGTGGATGAAGGTGTGATCGACCGCGAGGATCAGACCTCGGCGGTTGGCTTCTTCCACCATGCGCCGCGCCTCTTCCGAGGTCGAAGCCATCGGCTTCTCGACGAACACGTGCTTGCCGGCCATCATAGCCTGCATGGCAAGCTTGTAATGGGCGAACACGGGTGTGGCGATCGCGATCGCGTCGACGCGTGGATCGCGCAGGACCTCGTCGAAATCATCAGTGATCTGGACGGTCGGATAGCGCATCTGCACGGCGCCCAACCGGTCCTTTTTAAGATCGCAGACCCACAGCAGCTGCGCGCCCGGCGTTTCCGCGAAGTTTCGGACCAGATTGGGTCCCCAATAGCCATAACCGACGACGGCAATACCGATCATCGTGCCCTCCCAGATGACAGAATTTCGACTGGAGCGTCCTTGGCGCGGCCAATGACCCGCGCGGGAACGCCTGCTGCAATTGCGTATGCCGGAACATCCTTGGTCACGACCGCGCCGGCGCCGATCTGCGCGCCTTCGCCGATCGTGACGCCGGCGACGATGGTCGCGTTGCTGCCGATCGAGGCATAGCGCTTGACGAGCGTCGGGACGACCGCCCAATCGGCGTCCGACTGAAGCGAGCCATCGAGATTGACGGCACGCGGCTGGAGATCGTTGGTGAACATCACGCCATGGCCGATGAAGACGCCGTCTTCGATCGTCACACCCTCGCAGACGAAGGAATGGCTGGAGATCTTGCAGTTTTCGCCGATCAACGCGCCCTTCTGGATTTCGACGAAGGTGCCGACCCGAGAGCCCGAGCCGATCGAACAGCCATAGAGATTTACAAGATCCGGGTGATGAATGACGACGTCGTCACCCAGCTTTACACTCGAAGCAATCATACTTGAGACCCCACGCCCGACATCGCTGATCGATAATTGTCGTCGATCACCTTTGTGTACTCGTGAGGTCTAAGGAATAGATTTTTCGCCAGTCAGTAAAGAATAACAAATGTTGTATTGGTGTCGCCTAAAGGCGTATATGTTCTCAATATTATCTTCGTCGTAAAGTAATTACTTTACAGAATTGAATATCGGCATCCGTTGAAATTATATGTCGGTACGGTGTCTCGCCAGCGTTTGAGCAAGCCCGGAATTGGCATTGTCTTACGTGCATTGATGTCTTGGTTCGGGAGTATGTCCATGAGTATGCGGAACCAGAACGCGATCGATTTTTCGACACGCCTCTCCGTTGCCTTGAAGTCCGTCGTCACCGCCTACCGGGAAAAGAGAGATCGGTTGCGGGTCAATGCCGGTGCGGAGCATACCACCAAGCCGACGGTCTTCTTTCTAACGCCAGACCATCAAGCGCCAGCAGGAGGAATCCAGGTCATCTACCGCCACGTCGATATACTCAATAGCGCGGGTATTAATGCATGCGTCCTGCATCAGCGGCGCGGATTTCGGTGTACCTGGTTCGAGAACGAGACGCCGGTCTGTTATATCGACGACACGCGCGTGCTACGCGGAGACGTCCTGGTTCTGCCCGAGATAAACGTCAGTGTGGCCAGTAGTCTGCCATCGGGTGTCCGTTATGTGGTCTTCAACCAGAACACTCATCTGACTTGGAAGAACGACAATGAGGCGGTGCGAAGTGCCTACCGGGCCTCCGTGGATTTTGTCGGGGCGCTGACTGTGTCAAAGCACAATAGCGACATGCTGCAATACGCTTTTCCCGAAATCGAGGTGTCCCGCATTCATTTGGGGATCGATCCCGAGACCTTTTATCCCGCGAGCTCATCACGGTCTAAGCGCATCGCCTATATGCCGCGGCGCGGGCTGGATGATGCCAAGCAGGTCCTGCGATTGCTTGAGAGGCGTAGCGCGCTCGACGGCTGGGAGATAGTCGCGCTGAGCGGCCTGTCACATCAGCAAGTGGCCGAGGAACTGAGCCGCACCCGTATTTTCCTCGCGTTCACTCGTCAGGAGGGATTTGGTCTGCCCGCAGCCGAAGCGATGGCATGCGGATGCTATGTGATCGGCAACGACGGCTTTGCCGGCAGCGAATTTTTTAAGGACGAGTTTGCCTCATCCGTCGCAGCCGGTGATGTTCTGGGGTTTGCGGAGACCGTTGAGCGTATTGTTGAACACGAAGCGGCCGAACCGGGCTGGTGCGAGCTACGCGGCAGCCGTGCGTCACGTTTCATACATGCGGAATATGGCCTGAAGCGCGAGCGTGACGAGGTCGTCTCGGCCTACACGTCGTTCCTCGGTATTCAAAAGGAACGTGCTCTCGCCTGAAGGGCCGGTTTAATATTGTGCAACGCCGCTTCTAACCGAGCAGAAGCGCGCTTTACCACTCGCCTGTTCGATGCCATTTCCAGCGCGAGTAACGTCCTGAGATGCCCCGAGCGACACGCTCGATGATGCATCGAAGGTCTCTACGTGTGCCCTTTGCGCCCAGCACCATCCGCCGCTCGAGACTGCGCCAATCGGGCAAGGCTTTGACGTCGGCAACCATTGCCGTTGCTATCTCACGTAACTTTGCTATTTCCGAGGCGTCGAGGTAGCCGCAGTCGTAGCGGTTGATCGCAAGCTTCACGGCACCCGACGCAACGGCAAGTCGAGCCTTTCCACGGAACGCGTCAGCCTGCGGGATCTGGCCTGCAATTCCCGAAAATAATGTCTCGAATGCGTCCCTTCGCTCCATGACATCGCGAAGAGGATCCACCTCCATCGCTGAGAGGCTTTTCGGGTGCTCGCGGTGCCAAGCCTGATCCGCGCCTTTGATGTAGGCGACATCACAGAATGCCGCCATCCGCAACCACATCTCCATATCGTGCGTGTGCGCCAGAGGCATCTGCCCGCCAACGATATCGACCACCGCGCGGCGCATCAGGACTTCCGGAGAGGTAATAACGTTCGTGCCGGTCCTGCAGCGGGTTTCGAGCCAATCGCGCCCGGGCCACACGGTCCAAGATGTCGGCTGGTCGCGATGAGCTTTGCGCAGGGGATCTGTAAAATGGATCGGATGGCCATAGACCAAGCCGACGCTTGGGAACCGTTGCATGACTGCTACCGAACGCAGAAGCGATCCCGGCGTCAGAAGGTCATCTGCATCGAGACGAACGAGATACTCGCCTTCCGCCACGGCGAGGCCGTCATTAAAGGTCTTTACGGCCCCGTAATTGATCTCGTGTGCGATAACGGTAATACGAGGATTTGCGGCCGCAAGCTTTCTTGCAACTTCCAAGCTGTTGTCGCTCGACCGGTCGTCGACCACAATGACATCGACTACGACGCCTGCTTGTGACAGGGCGCTGTTGACTGCTTCGGGCAAGTACCGTGCGTAATTGTAGCAAGGGATAACGACACTAACCGTTGCCAGCCGCGTCGCCGGTCGCACCTGTGCGCGCAATTTGCGCTGGATCGACGCCTTTGCTTGCGCCTCGGACGCTGGCACGATTGGGCCCTGCAAACTCGCCTCGCCGGACTTCCTAATGCCAAATTGCATGCGACAACCTCAATAGTAATATTTCCGCAATATAGAGCGTGATACTGAGAAGATACAGATTATCTTTTTGTTTAGCTTGGATATTGCCGCCGTACGTCCAATGGGCATGGGGGGTATATTGTGTTGGATAATGCAAAGTTTACAATGTAAATCCGATATATCAAAAACCAGAGCGAATTTATCATGGTTTCAGTCCAGGTACTCATCCCTTGCTACAACTACGCAAAGTATCTCGAGCGATCGGTTCACAGCGCGCTCAGTCAACCGGGTGTCGACGTCAATGTTCTGGTGATCGACGATTGTTCGCCCGACGATACGCCCGATGTTTGCCGTCGGTTGACGGCGCAAGATTCGCGCGTGAGAACCATACGCCACGAAACCAACATGGGTCACATCGCGACCTACAACGAAGGTATTGCGCAGATCAGGGGCGACTACTTTGTCTTGCTTTCGGCCGATGATCTCCTAGCGCCGGGAGCCCTGTCGCGTGCAACGGCACTGATGGAAGCAAATCCCAGCGTCGGCATGACATACGGCCATGTCGTGAGCTTCGATGGGAACGAGCCTCCCCAGGCGCGCCTGGTGTCGCCGGGAACGTCGGTATGGTCGGGGACGGAGTGGATCCGGAAGGTATGCAGGGCGGGAAAGAATTTTGTCGTTTGCCCCGAAGCCGTGGTGCGCGCCAGTGTCCAGACGCGCATTGGCGGCTATGATCCGAAGCTTCCACATTCCGGTGACATGGAGATGTGGTTGAGGATTGCCTCCATTTCCGACATCGGTCACGTCGCCGGGGCGGATCAGGCCTATTACCGGGTTCATCCCCAAAGCATGCAGCGGACCATCCACTCGGGGTTCCTGTTCGACCTCGTCGGCCGGCGTGAGGCATTTCGATCCGCATTCGCAAAGGAGGGCGCCTCGTTGCCTGGCCGCGATAAACTCCACCTGCTGGCAAAGCGCTCCCTTGCCCTGACCGCTATTCAGCACGCCCGCATGCTATGCGATTTTCCCAACGAAGATACGGTTACGGCGAGCGAGTATCGCGATTTTGCCGTTTCTATCTTTCCACCGATTGTCAATACCGGTCGCTATCGGTCACTTCTGGCCAGTGAGCGACAGGACAAGGGTGCGCTGTCCAATGTGATGTCTCAGTGCAAGGCGAAATTGCGCAGGTTCGCTCACGAGGAGATACTGAACCGGGTCGAGTATCGTTGGGCGAGGCGCACGGGCGTCTACATTCCTCGCTACTATCTTTAAGGTGATTTCAGCGCCATAGAAATTATGCCGCCGGACTGCGCGGCAAAGCCTATTCCGTGAATGGCGGAAGACCACGGGGACCCAAATACAATAGAGCAAAAGTCCGACATTCGCCATGCTAGCAGGCCGGCACGCACCCGCCTTCTGCCGCACGATCGCAAATGAGACCAGGGTCTGTCAGCCGAACGTGACAAGCCGTCTACAACAGACAGGTTGTGCACCACCAGCTTATGGGCGGTTTCCCCCTTGACCTGCAACTGAACAGCCGTGCCTCGGCCAGTCGGCGAATCGTGATCAGCATGCGCTTGTCGGCCTAAACGGCATTCCAGTGCCCCTCGTAGTCGTGGCTGCAAGCAATAGAAATCATGTTTACCAGCGCTTTCCGCCATCCCTTCACGCACCCTTAAACTGTTCGCGCTCGCAGGATCACAAGTATCCCACCAGTGCACGCGCATGCCTGAAGGCAAAATTCGTAAATTGGAACAAAATTACCCAAATGTATTAGAACGGTTTCACGCACTTAACCTATCGATGAGATACCATTTGCTTGAGAGAAGAATAATATAGAAGCGGATGGGTGCGTCATCGGCTTGTGGGGCTTAGGTTATCTCATAATGAACGCCATTGATTTGAATTTTTATCTGTCATTTCTCATTCTGAGATGGTCACATGTGCTGATTATCATCTGCCTGTACGCGGCGACATTAATCGTCGTCGCGCTGCTGATGCCGCACCAATATCAGTCGATGGCAACGATTCTCGTAGAAGCGCCCCAGAGCCCGTCGGAGGTGGCCAGGTCTGCGGTGCCGACCAGCGCGCTGCAGCAGCTGCAGATTGTCCAGCAGCAGATAACCACCCGCCAGAACCTCGTCGAGCTGGCAGACAAGCTTGATATCCATGGTGGAGAGCGAGCACAACTGGCCGCGGACAAACTCGTGCGGGAAATGCAGTCTCGTATCAACTTCCTGGAATCGCCGCTGAGCAGGGGCGGCATGGGTGGTGCGACGCTTATCAGCGTTTTCTTCGATGCGGAGACACCTGCCCTCGCGGCCCAAGGCGCCAATGAGGTCGGATCTCTGAGAGAAGTGGTTTGGCGTGACGAAGGCTCTTTCGCCGTTGCTGCGTAGCATCGAATTTTCCGTTGTTTTGGTCCGACATACAGTGCGGCTGAGACATTTTCCGCGACCGGTGCGACTTGCGACGTCGCCCGCCCGACTTGAGAGAAAATGAGGTACTAAATGAATGAGACAAAACGACGTAACGTTCTAAAGGCAGTAGCTTCGTTGCCGCTGGCAAACCTCGGCTTGTGGATGAGCGGCATGAACGCCGTTCATGCAGCAGCAGAGCGCTCTCTGCTTCCCGGACCGCGCTTCTTTGTGCGCGGAGTTTACCAGCAGCCGGTTGAAAAGATGGCGCACTGGAAAGCCCTCGGCGTGAACACCATCTTCACGATGAACGGTGGCGCGGACCAAGCAGAATGGACGAGAGAGGCGGTAAAATACGGGCTATACATGGTCCGAGAGCCAGCCGGCTTCGATGGCGACTACGTGCTCACAGACGCCGCGGCATTCAAAGAAGACATTGCTAACCCCTATTTTCTGGCGGTTGCCATGGTTGATGAGCCGTCCAATTTGAAAGAGGGCGGCCAAGGGATCACCTATGAGGATGTCTCGGTGACGCCCGCTAAAGTCGACACCATTGCGCGGGTCTTGTCCAGTGGCGGGAAACCCTTGTGGATCAATCATGTCGGAAACCACGTCAACAACATCTATCTAGAAAAGATCATGTCTGACTACGCCGATAGTCCATACATCGATTGGCTGGGACACGACTCTTATCCGATCGCCAGCGGAAACGATCTCGTCATCGATATCGATGACTATGCTTCAACACAGCAGGGCCACGCGATTGACCGGCTGTCGCGATGGAGCGGTGGCCGTCCGCAGTTTTCGTTCATCGGACTGACTAAATACGATGCGTCATCGCCGGGGCGGGAAACAACGCCGGCGGAATTCCGAGCGCAGGCGTGGTCCTCCATCATTCACGGCGCGGTCGGTATTATCTATTTTCCGTTCATGTTCTCCCCGGAGTTTTCGTACGATGCGACGCCGGAAGAACTGCAGAAGGAGCTGTTGGCGTTTCACTTGGAGATCGATCATATCGAAGACATTCTTGTCGACAAGGTGAAAGGCGGCAGGCGGCCCTACACGCTGCTCAAGTCTGTCCGGACGACGGAAAAACAGCCGGACGGCGCCCTGCCCTTCCCATTTGAAGCATCTGCGATACCGACTAACTCTGGTGAATACAGGATTATCCAGAACCTGTCGCCGGAACCGGCCGAGCTCACTTATGAAGTGTGGGGACTGGATCAGGTCAAGTTCCAGCCATACGAATGCAAACGAGGTTTTACGGTAGCGGATCTTACCAAGAGTTGACTTGTTGTTGCCTTTTCAGATTGATCTCACTGGTCGCTACCTGTCGGACCGGTGGTCCGGATCCGGATTGCGTCTGCGCCGATGCGTTGGATCGTCATGTCGGCGCTACGGTCGCCGCTGACGAGCTTGGACCAGCGAATGGCGAGCTAGAAGGCCTCAGAAGCTTCCGGTCGGGCCGACATAGCGACCGGCATATCTGCTGTCGGTCGCGGTCAACTGAGCCGACGGCGTGGGAGGCGACAAGCAGACCGCGGCATTTGCCGGTCACCGACATCTCATTGCCATTGGCGCCCTATTGAAAGCTGCAATCCAGGTTGATCGGAGACGCGGTCCCCACCACCTGGAAGCAGTGCCCGCAGATGCCATTCGGGACCAATTCGGCCAAATTGCCCAAAGCCGCTCATCGACGACAGCGCTGCTTCAAGGTCTTGGGCTGACGCATATGAACCGATGGCGGCTAGGCGCCGCCGGTTTCGCTCTCTCGCCGAGCGAGCCGTCTACCGGCGCAGATGACGGCGGGTGAAGAGTTCCTTGGCGAACAATTGCAACAGCGGACCAACGGCGAAAACATATCGTCGCCACAGCCGTCTGGGATCCGATGCGAGCCGGTGCGCCCACTCCAGCCCCAGCTGGCGCATCCAGATCGGCGCCCGCTCCTTGGCCCCGAGAAGAAACTCCAGCGATGCGCCGATGCACAGGCCCACACCGCATGCCTCCGGCCGCTGGGCAAGCGCATAGGCAATCTTTTCGGACTGGGGCGATCCGATTGCAATGAAGACAAAGCGTGCCGGCTCCGCGGCCACGAAATCCACGCAGGCTTGCAAGCCGGCGGGGTCTTTCAGGACATTTGGAGGAGGAACGAAGCTTCGGAAACGGACGCCGGGAAACATTGTTTCCATCTGCTCCGCGACCATCGAATTGGCCGCGATCAGGGTAATGCGATCGCCCGACCGGATTACCGTCTTGAAGATACGTGCCGTCAGATCCGATCCCGTGACGAGCGGCAAGTCGAGCGCCACGGCGTGCGACAGCGTCGAGATCGGCTTGCTGTCGCAGAGCGACATCCAGGCATCATCATAATACGGCGCAAGCAACCGATCGCCGTTGAGGCGGACGACATGATCGACATTCGGCGTCACGATATAGCGAAAGCGATCCAGAGATTCACTGTTCCTCACGAGATCGACCGCCGCATCCTGCGCAATCGTATCGAACGGTGCGCCGAGAAAATAATGGCGCGTCCGGCTTGTCGGCGGAGCAGTCCCCGGAGAATGAACTTCCAGTAGCGGCATCTGCCCCTCTCTTGTGCGCAGGCAAGCGTCGGCGCGGCGCGACGCAGCAAAAACGTCTATTCTCTTCAATCTCCAAGGTAATTTATCGGCGAATTCGAGCAATTGACCGAAGTTCAGCAATTGGATGTATTTATTTCCGCGCGATTTAATCCGTCTCATCAGAAGGGACTACAGTCTAGCGATGGGATAAATAATCATTGCTGTGGTAATAATTTTAAATTCCGCACAAACGGAGAGGCGATGCTTTTGATATACATGATAGCGCTTCTGTTGCTCACGGTGGCTGGCATTGCCTGTCTCGTGCTTGTGGCCATCTTCGCAATCGAATGCATTGCTGGCGTCTGGCCTTCTGGCCGGCGCCCCGAACGGGCGCTATCCATTCGACCTGCAATTGCCGTTCTGATACCGGCCCATAACGAAGCGCTTGGGATTGCCGCGACGCTGAGGAGCATCGGCGAGCAGATTCACGGTGGCGACCGGATCGTCGTTGTGGCCGACAATTGCGATGACGAGACGGCGGCGATTGCCCGCAGTTTTGGAGCAGAGGTGATCGAGCGGCGCGATGCCGTCAATCGCGGCAAGGGCCACGCGCTGGCTGCGGGCGTTGCGCATCTGCGGCAGGCGCCGCCGGCGATCGTCGTCTTCATCGACGCGGACTGCCAGATTGCAAACGGTACGCTGGATGCGCTCGCCGCCGATGTCATCGCGTTCGAACGCCCGGTGCAAGCGCGCAACCTGCAGGTGGCGCAACCGGGCGCGAGCATAGGCCTGGCGATCGGCGAGTTCGCCTTCCGTATCAAGAACCATGTCCGGCCACTCGGAATGAGCAGGCTTGGTCTACCATGCCTGATGACGGGGACCGGCATGGCGCTGCCATGGAACCTCGTGGAACAGGCGAACCTTGCAACAGGGCACCTCGTGGAAGACATGAAGTTCGCGCTCGAGTTGGCGCAGAAGGGCGCGCCACCGCGTTTCTGCGAGCGGGCCCTGGTGACAAGCCTTTTCCCAACCTCCACGGAAGCCGTGGAAACGCAGCGGCGTCGCTGGGAAGGGGGGCACCTGGCAATGATGCGCTTCGCAGTCGGCGCGCTTTCCCGTCCGAGCGCATGGCGCAGCGCGGCCTACTGCGCCCTCCTTCTTGACGTGCTCGTGCCGCCGCTGACACTGCTTGCTGCGGCCGTTGCTTTCATGACATTGGTCGCCGCATGCGCGGCCATCCTGAGCGTCGGCCTGCTGCCGCTGACAATTGCAGTGGCCGCCGCTTTGCTGTTTCTACTGGCAATCGGCCTCAGCTGGGCGGCATTCGCGACCGAGCTTTTGCCGCCGAGGCAGCTCGTCAGGCTGCCTGCCTATGCCATCGCGAAACTATACAAATATCCCAGGATGCTGCTTTCATCCGGCCGCCACGAATGGGTGAGGACCGATCGTTCGCGCCCGCAATGAAGACTGACACCGTCCAGGCAGGTCGCAGCGCTCGAACCACGGCACAGCCATTGCGGAAGAGGCGCTCTGCCGCCAGGCTCATTGTCCAAGGACGATACGTGTCGCCTCAGGGGTGCGGAATTCGTACCATCAGATCTCGCCCATCGAACCTTCGCTATAGACATGACATTGGACTTCTGGCGCCTTGGCAAGCCGGCTGCGGATGCGCCTTTTGCGCCGGCGCCATGGCGCCTGCCGGTCTTCGAAGTCCGATCAAGTATCTGCAAGTCGCTCACGATAGATCGGGGATGCTCGCCCATTGACATTATAATGCGCGGAATACTCGCCGGCGAACGAACTGGAGCGAATCCAACACTTTGCGTTTGGGGCCTGGACGCCGCTCTCGGTTGTCGTCGCGATCAGTCTGTTTCTCCAGCTTGCCGCTGATTTCCTGCACGTTGGACAACGCGCGCGCGAGACATGGAGCGGCCCGCCTGCATCCAGCGCGAGACCGCAGGAATGCACAGTCGGCGATCAGCCCGTCTAATCCATCAGCTCCTGAGCAGCATGAAATCCGCACCCTTGAGCAGCGGTCGCAAGGAATTCGAGAAGGCTGCGCGGTGTGATGGATTACGCCAGCAGCGTAGCGCCTCACCGGTGGCAACGGCGGCGCGGAACACCAATGTTGCTAGAGTGCCGTGGTGCAGGGCATAATAACGGATACGATTGGCGGTCTGAAGCGCAAAAAGCTTGGGATTTCGACCGCTGCCTCCACCGGCGTGCATGACCTTGGCGCGCGGCTCGTAAAGAACACCGAACCTGGCCTCCCGCACGCGCCGGAGAAAATCGACTTCCTCGCTATACAGGAAGAAAGACTCATCCCATTGACCGACTGCCTTGCGGGCCTTCGCCGATACGAGGAGTGCCGAACCCGTCGCCCAATCGACCAGACCGGACCTATCATAGGAACTGGCTTTGGTTATCGTCTCTCCCAGGCCGAGTCGCCCCGCGATGCCACCACCCAAAAGCGCGTCCGCCCAAGCCGTCATGATAGACGGTTCCCGCCTTAGGCTTGGATCGACATGCCCCTCTTCGCTATAGTTCGTGGGCACAACGACACCCACGGAGGGGTCGGAAAGTCGCTCGAGCAGCGGCATTGCCGCGCCGGGATAGAGACGCAAATCAGGATTGAGGACGAGAATGGCGCGATCGCCGTCCACGGTCGCGACGGCGGCGTTGATTGCCGCAGCATAACCCGCATTGCGCCCCATGCGGATCACTCTCGGGCCGGCGAGATGCGCTTCAGCCAACTCTGCCGATCCGTCATGAGAGGCGTTATCCGCGATCACGATCTCAAAATCGTCCACCCCTTCCAAGCCGGGGGGGATCGAATCGAGAAGCGGAAGCAGAGCGTCGGCACTGTTGTACGTCACGATCACCACAGCCAAACTTGTCTGGCCGTCTTGCCGATCTCGCTGTGTTTTGCCTGACATGCGTTTCTTCCTCACCCATCTATTGTCTTGTGTCGACGTCCGCTCGTATCCCCAACCATCCGGCGATCCCGTCGTGATATGCGGCGCCCGTTCTTTTATTTAGTCATCACGAGCCGCTGGAAGGTAGTTAAACAAAAGTACAATTTAGCCGTAAGGCTGACGCGCGGTTCACCCGATGCCGCCGCCTCAAGGCTCCCGGATCGCTGTGTCCAAGCCCTTCAGCAGCGGATACAGGAAATACGAGATTACCGTCCGCTGTCCGACCATGATCTCGGCCGAGACCGCCATGCCCGGAAGAAGCCGCACAGGGTCCTTGTCTGTTCCAAGGCTCTTGTCGGCGAGCAGAACGCGGGCCTTGAAGAAGGGCTGGTTGGATTGTGTGGCGGCGGCGTCTTGTTGGGTGGGGGTGAAGGTGTCGCGGCTGATCGTTCGGACGGTGCCTGATGCCGTGCCGTACTTCTGGAACGGATAGGCGTCGAACTTGATGCGTGCCTTTGTGTCCGTTTCGATCCTGCCGATGTCGCGCGAATTGACGGAGACCTCGGCTTCGAGCGGGACATTCAGGGGAACCAGCGTCACGATCGGCTCGGCCTCCTTGACGACGGAGCCAACGGAGCGCTGGGCGAGATCGAGCACCACGGCATCCGCCGGCGCGGTCAAGACGACCATGTTGCGGCGCAGTTCCATCTTCTTCAGCTCTTCGCCAGCGGTGTCGCGCTGGCTTCTGAGATCGACGAGCTGCTCCATCGACGCGCGACGGAAGTCCTCGATGAAGGCTTGGCGGTCGGCTTCGAGCTTCGCATAGGCGTGCTCGGCTTCATCGGCGCGACCCTTGACCATTGACAGGCTTGCCTCGACATCAAGCCGGGCGTCGCGGGAGGCGAGCAGCGTGATCAGCGATCCGCTTTCGCGGTCATAGAGACGTTCGCGGGTGGCTTCGATCCGCGAAAGGTTTTCGCGGCGATCGACCAGAACGGCCTGTTGCGCCTTGCTGGCGGCAATCGTCGAGGCCTGGCCGGCGAGCTGTTGCTGGAAGTTCTGGAGCTGCGCCGTGTAGAACGCGCGGCGCTGCCCGAAGAGCTGTGCCTGCAAGATCTCGTTTTGCGTGGCGCCGGCGATCGACGAGTAATCGACGCCGGAGAGTTCCGCTTCGATGCGCTTCACCTGAGCGTCGAGCGCGGCGAACTTCGCGGTCAGTTGATCCACGTCCGCCTGGCTGAAGGTCGCGTCCAGCGTTGCCAGCGTCTGGCCGGTATGCACGAGATCGCCGGCCTTCACGTTGATCGTTCTAACGATCGAGGTTTCGAGCGGCTGGACGACGATCGTCGGCTGCGTGGTCACGAGCTTGCCGGGTGCAATCACCACCTCATCGATCGAAGAGACCGAGGCCCATATGATCGCCGAGACGATCAGCGCGGTGACGCAGTAGAGCGTCATGCGGGCGACACGTGGCGGAGCTCGCTCCTCGAGCTCGACGGCATCCGATTGGAACTCGGAGATGACGGGCGAGAACCCGCCGCGCGAGGCCAGCTGATTGTCGTGTGGTCCGACGGGAACGGGAAGGTTTGGCTTTCCAGCGTGCGCGTTCATGCTACCTGCCTCATCTGCTGCGACCAAAGGTGACGATAGGTCATGCAGCGCGTGACCAGCTGATCGTGGCGGCCGATATCAGCGATCTTGCCGCGTTCGACCACGAGAATGGCGTCAGCGTCGACAAGCGTGGAGAGACGGTGCGACACGATGATCACCGTCCGTCCGGCCGCGATCTGGCTCAAGTTTTGTCGGATGATCGCCTCGCTATCAGGGTCGAGCGCGCTGGTCGCCTCGTCGAAGATCAGCAACTTGGGATCGGTGATCAGCGCGCGGGCGATCGCCAGCCGCTGTTTCTGTCCACCGGAAAGGTTGGAGGCGTTCTCCTCAAGTATCGTCTCGAAGCCGCGCGGCAGGCGCTCGATGAACTCCTCGGCGCCGGCGATGCGCGCGACTTCGACGATCTCCTCGATGCTGGCATCGGGCTTTGCGGCCGCGATGTTCTCGCGAACGGTGCCCTTGAACAGGAAGTTGTCCTGCAGCACGACGCCGATGCTGGTTCTGAGATGCACGAGGTCGATCTCGCGGCTGTCATAGCCGTCGACGCGCACCAGGCCTTGCTGGCTCTGGTACAGACCCTGGATCAGCCGGGTGATCGTCGTCTTGCCGGAACCGCTCTTGCCGACGACGCCGAAAACGGACCCCTCCGGAATGCTGAAGGTGACGTCGTCGAGCGCCGGCGCGCCATCAGGCGCATAGCGGAAGGTCACCTTGTCGAAATCGATGCGTCCGCGAAGCTGCGGACGAATGCCGCGGCCGCGGCCGAACTGTTCCGGACGCTGGTTCATGATCTCGCCGAGCATGCGAACGGAGAGCGCGACTTCCTGGTACTCATGCACCATGGTGACGATCTGCACCAGCGGTCCGGAGACGCGGCCGGCCAGCATGTTGAAGGCGACGAGCGCACCGACCGTCATCGAGCCGTTGAAGACGTCGAGCGCGCCGAGCCCGATGATTGCCACGCCCATCAGCTTTTCCAGAAGACCGGTAAGCGACTGGGCAACGGTCGAGATCTTGTCGACGCGGAAGCGCACCGAGATCGCCTGCGCGGAATGGTCGTCCCAAACCTTGCGCTGGCGCGGCTCGAGCGCGAGCGACTTGACGGTGCGCATGCCGTGCACGGTCTCGACTAGAAGTGCCTGTCGATCTCCTTCAGCCTTGTAGAGCGCCTGCAGGCGCCGCTGGAACGGGCCGACCAGCAGCATCACCACGAGACCGACGAGAGCGGCGAAGCCGAGGACAACGAAGGTGAGCTTGACGCTATAGAGAAGCAGGATCGGGATAAAGACCAGCAGCGACAGCCCGTCGAGAAGCGTCAGAAACAGGCGACCGGTCAGGAATTCGCGAATGCGCCCTGTCTGCTGCATGTGCTTGACGATGACGCCGGCGGAGGCCTGCTCGAAGAGCGCGATCGGAAGATTGAGCAGGTGGCCGAAGGTGCGGGTGGCGATGCGGATATCGATCCGGTTCGTCGCGTAAAGCAGCAGATAGCGCCTGAGGAAGCTGAAGGTCGCGTCGAAGATCAGGGCGACGGCGATGCCGATCGTCAGCACCGTCAGCGTGGCATAGCTTTGGTGCACCAGCACCTTGTCGATGACCAGCTGGAAGAACATCGGCGTCGTCAGCCCGAGGCCGTAGAGTACGAAGGCGGCGAGCGCGACATCGCGGAAGAAGCTGCGCTGCTTGATGACCTCTGGAATGAACCAGCGGAAGCCGAACGGCTGGTCGTCGTCGCTCATGCGGTGGCTGCGCTTCATCAGCAAGACCGAGCCACGCCAGGACTTGGTGAACTGCTCTTCGTTGAGCAGTATGAATTCGGGTCGGGTCGCCAAGGGGTCCAGCACGCGAACCTGCTTTTCCTCGCCATCGACCGCGCCGGCCACCACCACCCAGTTGCCGTTCTCAAGCTCGGCAAGAATGGGATAGGCGTTGCCCAGCTGGAAGAGCGATGGCCAGGTCAGCGTCAAATGCTTGGCCTTCAGCCCGGAGTCTTTTGCCATGCGCAGAAGCTGGCGCACGGCGACAGGTTCCTCGCCCACGGCATAGTCATGCTGCAGGCGCTCAGGCGAGAGATCGACGCCGTGGTGACGCGCGACGAGAGCGAGACAGTGGAGATTGGTGTGCAAAAACATACGCGTGGCCCACCCGGATACCGATAGCGTTTAGTTGAAATTCGGAGAAGCGTTCTGCGACTGAGCCGCATCCGCCGCTGGAGCCTGCATGTCGCTGATGCGGCGAACGGCACCCGCCTCGACGAGGCCGCCGAGCGCCTTCTGCATCAGATCCACCGCGTTCGCGAATGCCTCGACCGGCATGATGATGCGCTGGCGGAATTCAGGCTTCGGGTTGTTGCTGGCATCGCGTTCGGTCGCCGAAAGCGACATCAGGTCGATCCTGACGATCGATCCGGTTACCGTGATTTCGCCGATGCCATCGGAATAAAGTTCGCTGCTCATTGTGTTCCCTCTGGTTTGGTTGTTTCAGAAAGTGTCACGCATGGCCGTGCTGCCATGCTGGAAAGGGATCGTGCATGCCCTGTGCCAAGTGCTGGTCGAAGTTGGTCTCGTTGCCGACAAGGCAGTCGTCGAGCGCCGCGCAGACGGCCTCCTGATCAAGCCCCGCGCCGATGAAGACGAGCTCCTGCCGGCGGTCGCCCCAGGTCTCGTTCCAGTGCTTGTCCAGCAGCTGCCGGAATTGCGGGTAGCGTGGCCATTGCGCCTTCGGCACCGTCGCCCACCAGTAGCCCCTGGCGGTGATCTGGCGCTGAACGCCGGCGATCGACAGCTGGCCGATCTCCGACGGCCGTGTCGCGAGCCAGAAATGGCCCTTCGCGCGGATCAGGCCGGGCCATTCCATGGCCAGAAAACGCTCCAGCTTCACCGGATCGAACGGCCGGCGCGCGCGATAGACGAAACTTGAAATGCCATATTCCTCCGTCTCCGGAACATGGTCGCCCCAACCGTAGAGCTCCTTGTGCCACAGCGGATGGCGGGCGGACTTGGCTTCGCTGAAGAGGCGCGTATCGAGGATCGAGCCGAGGGGCAGGTCACCGAAATCCGTCTCGACCACGCGGGCATCCGGGTTCAGCGACGCCACGATCTGCCGGATCATCAGGCGCGTTGCCGCATCGACCTCCGAGATCTTGTTGATCACGATCACGTCTGCGAATTCGATCTGGTCGACCAGAAGGTCAATCAGCGAGCGGTTGTCTTCGTCGTCGCGCACTTCGCCACGATCGCTGAGAAAATCGGTGCTCGAAAAATCAGCCAGGAGATTGGCCGCATCGACAACCGATACCATCGTGTCCAGCCGGGCGATATCGCAGAGTGCTGCGCCGTTCTCGTCGCGAAACGAGAAGGTGGCGGCGATCGGCAGCGGCTCGGCAATGCCGGTTCCCTCGATCAGCAGGTAGTCGAAGCGTCCCTCGGCGGCGAGCCGGCGGACCTCCGTCAACAAGTCGTCGCGCAGCGTGCAGCAGATGCAGCCATTGCTGAGCTCCACCAGTGTCTCGTTGGTGCGCGAGAGGTTGGCGTCGCCGCCACGAACGAGATCGGCGTCGATGTTGACCTCGCTCATGTCGTTGACGATGACCGCCACGCGGCGTCCCTCGCGATTGCGCAGGACATGATTGAGCAGGGTGGTTTTGCCGGCGCCGAGGAAGCCCGCCAAAACCGTGACCGGAAGCCTGTTTTCGTTCGCGCCCCGTTCCATGTTGATCCCTAAGCCGCCAGTTGGGGCCGGAAGGCCACGTCGACATAGTAGTTGGTGTTGTTGTAGGTGCTGGTCGGGAACAGCCCGGCCGCGCCGTAGGCATAGACGCCGTTGCCGCCGCTCAGAGCAGATGACATTGCCTCGAGATTGCCGTTGGATACGCTGTTGTCGAAGTAGTTGGCGGTCGCCGAATAGTTTCCGTTGGTGCTGTAGGAAACAACGTAAGTCGTGTTCGCGGAGACCGCCACCTGGTTCAATAGCGTGACGGATTGCCAGCCGCTGGCGCTTTCATTGGTGAAGGTCGCGCTGGCAAGCAGATCGCCGGTCGCGGTCCAGAGATAACCGGTGTGCGTGCCGGTGTTCGTGGCGCCCTTGTAGAAGCTGATGCCGGTGATCCAGCCTGCAGCGTCTGCCTGGAACTTCATCCCGAGATTGACGGGCGAATTGTCGTTCACAGACACAACCGTCGGCGTCGCGTTTGCGGCAAAGACGCTTTGTGTGGGTGTCGTCGATTGCGGATTGACGGTCAACGACACCTGCGCCGACGCCGTTCCGCCTGCTCCGTCTGAAATCGCGTAAGAGAAGCTCGCCGAACCCGAATAGCCTGCCGTCGGGGTGAACGTGATGGCGTTCGTCTGGCTGTTGAAGGTGACGGTGCCGTTCACGGCGTTGCTGACGGTGGTAACAGACAGCGTGTTGCCATCGGCATCCGTGTCGTTGGCAAGCAGCGCCGATGCCTGGATCGTCAAAGCGGCGCCTGTCGTCGTTTGGAAGCCTGTGTCGTTCACCGCGACCGGCGCTGTGTTCGCCACGGCCTGTGCACTGCTCTGGTAGACCACGTCGACCCAATAGTTGGTCGCGTTGTAGCTAGCAGTTGGGAAGAGGCTTGTGGAGCCATAGGCATAAACGCCGTTGCTGCCGCTTGGCGCCGTCAGCCCGCCATTCGAATAGTCGGCGGTGAAATAGTTCGGCGTGGCGGCGTAGTAGCCGTTCGAATGGTAGCTGGCGACGTAGGTAGTGCCTGCGGTGATGGTGATCGGTGCATTGAGCGTGACCGTCTGCCATCCGCTTGCCGTCTCGTTGGTGAAGACTGCGGAGGCGAGGAGGGCGCCCGTGCTGCTCCAGAGCGCGCCGACATGGGTGCCGGTGTCTTGAGCGCTCTTGTAATAGCGAATAGCCGTGATTTGTCCGCCGGCGGACGCAACGAACCTGACGCCGAGTTCGACCGAACTTGGGTCGCTATCGGCCGCGATGGTCGGCGTTTGAGACGAGGAGAACAGGCTTGATGTCGTTGGTGGAGTGGTTGGCTGGCTGACCGTCAGGTTGACCTGCGCCGACGCCGTGCCGCCACGCCCGTCCGAGATCGTGTAGGTGAAGCTTGCGGCGCCGACATAGCCGCTCGCCGCGGTAAAGATGACGGAATTCGTCTGACTATTGAAGGTAGCGGTACCGTTCGTCGCCCCGCTCACGCCCGTTATCGAAAGCGCATCCCCATCCGCGTCCGTATCGTTTGCAAGAAGCGTCGCCGCGGCAATCGATAGAGCCGTGTTTGAATAGGCTTGGAGCCCGTTGTCGTTTGCCGCGACCGGTGCCGTATTGCTGACCGTCGACTGGTTGAAGACGATATCGACCCAGTAGTTCGACGCTTGGTAGCTTGAGGTCGGGAAAAGCGGGTTCGCACCGTAGGCATAGAGGCCATTGCCGCCGCTTGCGGCACTCGAAAGCCCCGTCAGCACACCGTTTGTGTGGTCGGTCGCGAGGTAATTGGTGGTTGCGACGTAGGAGCCGGTCGTATGATAGGATGCGATATAGGTGACGCCGGCGGTAATCTGGATCGCGCTGCCGAACGTCGCGGTTTGCCAGCCGCTCAGCGATTCATTGGTGAAGGTTACGGTTCCCACCAGCTGCCCGTCCGCGGTCCAGATGGATCCTGTATGGGCGCCCGTGTCACCGTCGGCCTTGTAGAAGCTGATACCTGTTATAGTGCCACTGGCCGACGAGACGAACTTCATCCCGAGTTCCACCGGCATCGCGTCGTGAATTGCCGAACCGGTCGGTCCTTCGCCAGCGGTAAACAGCCCGACCCCTGCCGGAGCCTCCTGAACCGTCAGGCTGACATTGCCTTGGCTGGTGCCATTGCGTCCGTCCGATAGCGTGTAGCTAAATGTCGCGGGGCCGCTGTATCCAGCGGTCGGTGTGAAAGTCACCGTACCGGCCTGGGTGTTCAAGGACACCGTCCCGTTCACGGCATTCCCGACAGCGGTTATCGTCAGAGCATCGCCATTCGCATCCGTGTCGTTCGCGACGAGTGCCGCGATGGAGACGGTAAGCGCATCGTTGCGCCCGATCGTGAAGCCGCCGTCGTCATGCGCGACTGGGGCGGTGTTGGCACCAGCGTCAAATACGACGTCTACCCAGTAGTTCGAGCCGCCGGGGCTGAGGTTCGGGAAGACGGAACTGGGGCTGTAGGCAAAGACGCCGCCGCCGTCGACGGTCTTCAACAGTCCGCTGCTGTACGTCGATCCGAAATAGTTCTCGGTGACTGAGAAGTAGCCGTTGCTGTGGTAAGAGGCGGTATATGTCGTTCCCGCCGTGATCTGCACGGGGCTCGAGAACATGACGGTCTGCCAGCCCGAGAGCGATTCATTCGTGGAAATGCCTGTTGCGAGCAGCGTTCCGTCAGCGTTCCAGAGGCTGACGACATGTTCGCCGACATTGTAGAAGCCCTTGTAGAAGCGGATGCCCTGAACGAAACCGCCTGTGGTCGACTGAAAGCGGACGCCCAGCTCGACAGGATCACGGTCGATAGCCGTTTCGGTCGTCGGCTTCGATACAAGCGTCCAGAGACCTTGCGTCTGCGGCAGCGACACGGTTACCTGGGTGCCGGCCGATGGCGTCTCCAGATTGACGCTGTCATCGACCGCGCGCGACATGATCGTGTAACTGCCGCTTGCCTGGACAACCCAGTTGTAGCTCCAGTTTTCGCGGCCGGTCGCCTTGAACCAGTGCTGCCCGCCGTCGGTCGAGACCTCGACCCCGGCGATGATGCCGCCGCCGAAATCGATCGCGGTTCCGGTCACGGTGACATGCTGACCTTCGAGGAAGCTGCCGCCGAGCGTCGGCGACGTGATCGTCGACGTCGGTTTGAGGGTGTCGGTCGATTGCGTGGCGAGAACCAGGCTGGCGTCCAGCGTCGTCGGCTGGATGCCCATGTCGGCGAACATGTTGACCATGGCCTGTTGGACATTCGGATCGGTCGGCGTGGCCGGACCCTCATGGTCGGCATTGAGGCCCCATGACCAGAAGACCGTTCCGGCGCCGAAGACCAGCGCGCCGCTTTCGGCGCGATACATGGTCAGGCTGTGCGTCGCGATGGCGCTGCCGACGGTCGTTCCGTAGTCCCGCAGATACGTGTCCACGGACACGCTGGAGAGAGACAGGTTGATCAGGCCGGCCGGCCGGAAGCCGTTCTCTACATCGGAGTCCCACTCGTAGCCGAGAAGGTTCTGCACCAGGCTGTAGGTTTCACCCGGCTGCAGGTTGGCGACATCGGTGTTTCGCCAGAAACGCAGGTTCGAATAGTCGTAAGGGATGGTGATCGTGTCCTGCCGGTAGCTGTCCACGGTGAACATCGTGCCCGTCAGCGAATTTTCCGGTTCCTGGCCCGGATCGGCATAGCGCGGATCGCGCCAGGTGCCGGTGCCGATATTGCTCGGATCGCTGCTGGTTCCCCAGGTCTCCTTGTAGCAGACCATCGTGCGATAAGGCGTGCCGTTGCCGTCGATGCTGGTTTCCCAACGGATCTTCCAATAGACCTCGTTGCCGCTCCAGAAGGCCAGGTTGACGCCGTTGTCGCGCGCCGCTTCCACGTTGGCGCGCTGCTCGGCCGACCAATATTCGTCGTGGCCGACGGAGAGGAAGGCATCGTGGTTCAGGAGCAGGCTGCCGCTTCGTGCGGAATCGACGCCTGAGATGTAGGAGACGTCGTAGCCGTTCTGCTCCAGCCAGGAGATGGCCGAGGCTTCGACGCCAAAGATGTAATCGTGAGTGCCGCCGATTGGGCTGGTATTGGTGATGATCGGACGGTTGTAGCTGACGGCGGAGGCACGGCCGATCGCGGTCAGGCCACAGCTGCAGTTCGGCGGCAGATAACCGATCATGTCGGCCGGATCGACCGGGACTTCGCCGTAATAAAGGCTGGCGCCGCCCCATGCGTTATAGGCCTGCCACGTCGTGTCCGATGTCTGGAAGACGATGTCGCTGGTCGATGCGTCGTCCCGCACGATAAACGGAATGATGCCCGCGTCCTCGACGCCATCCTCGCGCACAAGCTTGGCGAAGTAGACGCCCGAGACGGCGTCCGCTGGGATCTCCCAGCTGGCCGATACCGACCAGTTGCCACAGTCGATCAGCCCCAGCGACATATCGACGATCGGGTGCGGTTGAATCTGCGCCGTCGTCAGCGATTTGTCGATAGAAGCGACCTTGCGGGCGCCATCGCCTCCATAATAGCCCATGCGATAGATATCGATGCGGTAATGCGTCGAATCCGTTGCGATCTTGAAGTCGACGGTCTGGCCGATGTTGGTGCTGATTTCTGTCGCAAAGCCCTGAATGGTGCCGTTGCCGTCTCCATCGAGCGTCCACTCGCTGCGCGCTGTGCCCTGCTGCATGTTCTCGAGGGCGATCTTGTTCGGAGTGGCGGCAACCGCTGCGGCCGCCGGCGCTACCAGCGCGGTTGCCGTCGCGCTGGGCTCGCTCGCGCTCTCCGCCGACGCCACGGCCGTCGATGCCGCTGCCGCCGAAGCGACCCGCAGGGTCGCTGAAACGGCGGCGGTTGCAGCGTCAATGGACGAGGGTGCGTCGACCGATGACGCACTGGTGCTACTGTCCGGAAGAACGATGCTGGTGCTTGCTGTTACCGGGCGAGGGGTGATCGGCGCCGCGTCGACCGGCAAGACCGTCCGCGGCTCCGTCGTCGAGGCCGTGGTCGTGGGGGTGTCGATCAGCGCTGCGGTTTGCGAAACCGAGGTTGACGCGGCATCGCTGGCAGAACTGAATACGGCTGCCGTGCTGGTCGCGGCAACACCTGCTGACACTTGGAAAGCCGCGGCCGCTGTGCTCGGCTGGCCGCTGGTGTCATCGGAAGCGGTTGGCGCGGCGCCAATGCTCCAGTTCTGGGCTGCGGTATACACTGCCGTGGCGCCACCGAACGCACTGAGATAGCTGTTATTACGACCGCGTATTTTAATCATCTGCCACCCATCCCCAAATGAGTGGCCATGGTGCCATTTTTCGCGTTGCAGGAAACGACGGCAATCAGTGGTACGCAGAAAAGCGGTTTGTACTTCGTTTTGATTACTTAGTGGGAAGTGTTATATCTGGATTTTATTTGAATATCTGTGCCGATGTGTTTGCGTTGCTTCGCATATAACGATTTGAAAATCGCCGCCGCGGGCATTCAGCCGCCATCGAACAATGCGAATAGTGGCCAGATGCATCACCCGAAAGGAGCGGCGACAATCCACCCAACCCTTTGAACTTGCGGCGGGAACTGAATCCTCTGTCACGGTGTTTCTGCGACATGGACCAAGCGATCAATCAACCGGAAATCACTGTCGCAGCCTTGGCGTCGTCTCGACTGGTTTACACCACGGATATCGAGAGCGGCATCACGCGCAAGGCGGGAAAAAATGGCTTTCTCTATTATGCTCCCGATGGGCGTAGGATCACGGATAGCGCGGAAATTGCGCGGCTGAACGCACTGGCGATCCCGCCCGCTTATGTCGACGTCCGCATATCGCCCAATCCTCTCTCGCACCTGCAGGCGATCGGCATCGATGCGCGCGGACGCAGGCAGTATCGCTATCATCCGGAATGGCATTTAGAGCGCGCACGCGCCAAGTTCGACCAATTATTGGAGTTCGGAGAACGCCTGCCGGATATACGCCAGCGTGTCGATGCCGATCTGCGGGGCCGCGCGCCGACGATGGAAAAGGCCTTGGCCACCATCGTCTGGATGCTCGACAACCTCTATATCCGCATCGGAAATGCCGCATATGCAGAGGATAACGGTTCTTTCGGCCTGACGACCCTGCGGCGGCGGCACGTCAAGATCGACGGCTCCAAGGTCAAATTCCGCTTCAAGGGAAAGTCCGGGAAGGAGTGGAATCTGGTGCATACGGACCGGCGCATTGCGCGTGTTGTCCGCAGCCTGCAGGAATTGCCGGGGCAGCAATTGTTTCAGTATGTCTGCGAGGACGGGACCCGCCGGCAAATATCGTCGCAGGACGTCAACGAGTACATCCGGGAGGTATCGGGCGCCGAGTTCAGCTCCCGCCAGTTTCGGACATGGGGCGCGACCTGTGCGGCCGTCACTGCCTTCACGCCTTTGGAAGTCGCCGCCACCGAGGCCGCAATCGCGCGACAGATGAACGAAGTGATCGACGCCATTGCGGCCATGCTCGTCAATACGCGCGCGGTCTGTCGCTCGTCCTATATCCATCCCGCCGTGTTCGATGAATTCAAGGCCGGCAGATTGGGCCAGTTGCTGCGCACGAGACCAACGCGAAGCAAGCGGCTCTTGAAGTGGATGGATGCGGAAGAGGCCCGTGTGCTGGGGTGGCTGAAGTCGGTGTCTTGAACCGACGCGCTTTCGGGTTGATGGACTGCCCAGCAAAACTTCATCACTCGCGGCAAACGCTCCAGTAGACTGACCACGGCGACAGGTTGCTGCCAGATGACGCGACAAGGCCGAAGATGGCCTCGGCCTTATCCGTGGCCGGGTCCATTGCAATCGCCTCGTCTCCAAGGTTTGCCCGCAGGCACAACCGGCCGCCGCTCGCCAATGGCCAATCGACCGCGACTGCCGTGAAGCCGGATTCGGCGACGATTTCGCCACGGCGCATCCCGGCCAGAAGCGGAACGATCTTCTGGTGGCGGATCGCAAGCAGCGAGGTGTAGAAGTCGTGCATATCGACGCTTTCAGGCTCGGTGAGATTGGACCAATCGAGTTTGGCCATCTCGAATGTCGATGGCGCGGTCGGGTCCAGCAGGTCATCCGTGTCGAAGCCCGGCAGACGCGAGAGCTCCTCGCGGCGTCCGTTTCGCACCATCTCGTTCAGCTCTTCATTGAGGTCGCAGAAATAGGGGAACGCATCCCGCGCACCCCATTCCTCGCCCATGAACAACATCGGTATTTGCGGTGCGAGTAGATAGACGGCGGCCATTGCTTTCGAGACATGAACCGGTTGCGCGGCGATGATCCGGTCGCCCATCGCGCGGTTGCCGATCTGGTCATGGTTCTGGATGAAGGAGACGAAAGCCGTTGGTGGCAAGTCGCGTGTGCTCTTGCCCCTGCTTTCGCCGCGATAGGGCATGTGCTGGCCCTGAAACACAAAGCCCTCCGCGAGCGAACGCGCAATCGCTTCGCTATCCTCAGCGTAGTCGGCGTAGTAGCCGAAGCGCTCGCCGGTGGCGGCGACATGCAGCGTGTGGTGGATGTCGTCGTTCCATTGGGCGGTGAACAGGGTTGTTGCGCCATCGCTCGTGCGCTTCAGGAGATCGCTGTCGTTTTCCTCGTTCTCGACGATCAGGTGAACATGGCGATCGGCAGCGGCAGCGGCTGCGCGCACGCGGCGTGCGAGTTCCAGCAGCAAATGCTCCTCGCTGCCGTCATTGATGGCATGAACGGCATCCAGCCGCAGCCCGTCCAGTCTGAAGACGGTGATCCAGTAAATGGCATTCTGGATGACGAATTCGCGCATCGGCCGCGACATCGCGCCATCGTAATCGATACCCTTTCCCCAGGGTGTCTTATGCCGGTCGGTGAAGACAGGCGCATAGAGCGGTAGATAATTGCCATCGGGGCCGAAGTGATTGTAGACGACATCCAGGAAGACCGAGATCCCGCGCGCGTGGGCCGCATCCACCAGCGCCATCAGATGCTCGGGCCTGCCATAGCTGCTATCGGGCGCATAGGGCAGCACACCGTCATAGCCCCAGCCGTAACGTCCCGGAAAATCGGAAACCGGCATGATTTGAATCGCCGTCACGCCCAGCGGTGCGAGGTGATCGAGGCGCCCGATCGCCGCGAGAAAGGTGCCCTCCTCGGTGAAGGTGCCGATATGCAATTCGTAGAGTACGGTCTCTTCCCATGGGCGTCCGCGCCAGGCTTCTTCCTTCCAATCATAGGTCGCGAGGTCCTCGACCTCGCTGAAGCCATGCACGTCGTGCGGCTGAAAGCGTGAGGCCGGATCGGGCACCTGTAAGCCGTCGGGCAGAACAAACCGGTAAAGCGCGCCGGCACCGACGCCTGCCCTCTCCAGCTCGTGCCACCCGTCCGCAAGGCGATGCATGGGTTGCGGCTCGTGGTCTTCCAGCTTCAGACGGATGTTGTCGAGAAGAGGCGCCCAAAGCCGGAAGGTGACACCCCTGTCGGAAATGACGGGTCCGAATTGCAAGTCAGTCACGTGAAGCCTTTCGACAAATATGATTGGCAGCACTCAACGCAGCCGAGGCCGAAAAGTTCGCGGCGGCTGGAAGGCAGTTTGTCGCGGTGGCGTTATCCACGCCGCTGAACGGGTCACTCGCCCTGCAGCAAAGCAACTGGTTGCCTTCCCAGCAGCTGCGCCACGGGAACAGATGCCGCACCGGCGATCGATCGCTCCGTCAGAAGATCATGTTTCGGGCCCTGTAATTCCGCAGGCAAGATGATGGCGGTGTCGCCCCAGAATTCGGGACCGGCATAGAGTTTTCCTTGCTCCATCTGCCCCAGCATCATGCGCGGTGTCACCGTGATGGTGAAAGCATCGCCCAGCCACCGAGCGTATGCAATGACATGGTCGCGCCGAATTCCTGTCACCGACAAAGGCACATAATCTCCCTCGGCAAACAGGGCAGGCAGGCGTTTGCGCAGGTTGAGGCCAATGCTGATAATGCGCTGTTTGAGGGCTGGAACGGTGAGCTCCGAAATCGGCTCGCGCGTTGCCAGCATGCGCGCCAACTCCTTGGTGTCGATCGGCCGCCGGTTGTCGGGATCGACGAGGCTGAAGTCGCAGGCTTCCGACCCCTGATAGATGTCGGGTACACCGGGAGCCGTGAGCTTGATCAGCGTCTGCGACAGGCTGTTCAGATACCCCGCGGCCATCACCCGCCGGAGCGTTTCGGCGAAGTCTTCGTGAAAGGTCAGGTTGGACGATGCCGTGAGCGCCGCCACGTAACTCTTGATCGCTGCCTCGTATTGTTCGTGCGGCGCGTTCCAGTCCGTCACAAGCTTCGCCTCTCGCACCGCCTTTTCGGCATAGGCGACGAAACGATCCGTCAGGTTTGCAGCCGCGCCATCGCGAAACTCCTCCGGCCATATGCCGGCCAATGCCTGATAGAGCATCCATTCGACATTGGCGTCAGGTGTCAGACCCGCCGGCAGCTCTGTCAGATGGCTGCGGTTCATGTCACGCCAGCACTCTACCCCGAGCCTCCACACGTCCGGCTCTTCGCTGAGCGCGTAAAGACGGGCGCGGGCGTCCTCGCCGCGCTTGGTGTCATGGGTAGAAGTGGCCGACAGCCCGTGCGGCTGCAGTTTTGCTCTTTGCTGCATCAGCGCGTGAAATGCATCGACGCCACTTGCCGGCCTGTCGGGCTCGCCGCCAACTTCGTTGGCGGCGAGCAGCAGGTTGTGGCGATAAAACAGCGTGTCTTCCATGGCCTTCGCCATGATGGGTCCGCTCAGTTGCTGAAAGCGTCGCTGGAATTCTTCTGCACGAGGGCCGCCATCGAGGAGCCCGGCTACAGCGTCCAGCGCATCGCGGTCTCCGGTTTGCATAGCGGCTTTGTCAACGGCCTGCTCGATCAGCCTTCGATCGCTGTCCGACAATTTTCCGGCACGGCCATAGGTGCGATAAAAGGGAAACGCGATGAGCAGCTCCTTGATCGCGGATGCAAGCCGCTGCTCATCCGTATCGGCCAGAAGCGAATGCGCGATCGCCACCAGTCGGCTTGTCTCGCCTTCGAAGTTGCGCTCGATCATCAGTAGCTTGGCCTGTCGCAGGCCGGCGGCGAAATCGGCCGCATCCGGCGAGAGATTGGCATAGGCATGGCCAAGTTCGCGCATGCCATCGGGATCGATGAAGAGATTGCTGAGCGCCGAGATGAACTCGTATCCGGTCGTGCCCTCGATCGGCCAGTCGGCGGGCAGTGTCTCGCCGTGTCCGACGATCTTCTCGGCGACGATATAGATATCGGGGCCAACGGCCGCACGCAGGCGGTCGAGATAGGCCGAGGGATCGGCGAGCCCATCTATATGATCGAGCCGCAGCCCCTGCACATGGCCGGCGCGCACCAAGTCGAGCACCAGCTCATGGCTGTCGGCAAAGACCTGCTCGTCCTCGACACGCAGCCCGACCAGCCCGGTGACTTCGAAGAAGCGCCGATAGCTGAGCGTCCGCGCCGCATCCTGCCAGAAGGTCAGCCGCCAGGATTGCTGATCGTGGACGCTCGATATCAGCGACCGATCCTTGAGGTCTCCGGATATCCGCGCGGTGCTATCCGGGTTGAGCGGCAATCGGGTCTCGAAATAGGCGAGCGACCAATCGCCGGTTTGCGGATCGCGTTGCAAATCGAACTCTCCATCGGCAAGCGCCTCATCGAAGCTCTTGCCAAGGATCGGCAGCGTCAGACGCTGGCTCCAGTCTATATCAAAGTGGCCGGCATATTTGCTGTCCGCGCCGAATTTGAGAACATCGGCCCACCAGGCATTCTCGGTCGAGGCCGCCATATGGTTCGGCACGATGTCGAGGATCAGGCCGAGGCCGGCGGCTTTCAAGGTGGCGCTGAGGCGCTTGAAACCCTCGCGTCCGCCTATCGCCGGCTCGATCTCGTTGCAATCGCTGACGTCATAGCCATGCGTCGATCCTGAGGTGGCCGTGAAGATCGGCGAGGCGTAGAGATGGCTGATGCCGAGCGATTTCAGATAGGGGATGAACTCGATGGCAGTGTCGAAGGTCATGCCATCTCGAAATTGCAGCCTGTAGGTCGATGTCGGTATGTGCATCTGTCGCCTCTGGTGGGATCGCGACACAGCAACAGCGCCAACGCGTCTTTTGTTCCCCTGCATGAGGCTTAGAGGCCGTCAGAATTTCAGCGTGATCAGCAACGGCAGATGATCGGAGGCGCGCTTTGCCAAGGGGGTGGAGATGACGCTGGCGGTACTGACCTTCAACTCCTGCGATAGAAACACGTGATCGATCCGCAGCAGCGGGAAGCGGGACGGAAAAGTCGGCCTCGACCGTTCCGCCGCGCTGAGCTGAGCGTCACGAAACTGCCCGGCCAACATCCTATAGGCCGGCGATGACGGTCGCGCATTGAGGTCGCCACAGATGACGGATGGTGTCGCGTGAAAATCCGGGTTCCCGATCCACTCATCCGAGAGCAGCGTCCGCACCTGCTTTATGCGGTCGATGTTGCGCAGGCCGAGATGGGTGTTGAGCACATTGAGGTTCCGTCCACCGGCATCCACCTGCGTCCAGATCGCCCCCCGTGTCTCGCCGACCGAGGGCAGGGGACCGGCCTTCATAAGTCGTGCCGGAAGGGCGGTCAGGATGGCATCGCCGTATTTCTCTTCCTGTACATGCAGCGCCGGGTGAAAATGGGCCTCCATCTTCAGAAGCGTTGCGATCATCTGCGCCTGATCGATACCACCGGTGCGCTTGCGGCCGACATCGAGCTCCTGAAGCGCGATGATGTCGGCGCCCGATTGCGCGATCACGTCGGCGACCCTGTTGGGGTCGAGCTGCCGGTCGGTGCCGATGCAGCTGTGCACATTGTATGTAAGGATTTTCAGTTCCTGGTCTGCAGTTCGGTGCGAAGTCTCTGTCGATACGCTCATCGAGAGGGAACCCGATTTCATCCTGTTTCGTTCCATTGCTGAAAGATCAATCGGAATGGAATGTTCATGTCGGCGAAGCGCGTCCTCATCAATGCAACCCTGGTTCTCGGACTGCTGCTCGCGGCCTATCTCCTTTACAAGGTCTTCAGTCGCTACTCGATCGACGAGATCACACGGTCGATCGCCGCAATCCCCATGTCACGTTTGCTCTCCGGGCTAGGGTTCGCCGCACTCTCCTATCTATGCCTCACTGGCTTCGATTGGATGGGGTTGCGCTATGCCGGCAAACCGCTGAGCTATCCGAAAGCGGCGATTGCCTCCTTCACCGGCCTTTCCATCGGGCATAATCTCGGCGTCGCCGCCTTGAGCAGTGGTGCCGTTCGCTATCGCTACTATGCGCGGTGGGGCCTGAGCGCCGAGGAAGTGGCGAAGGTCATCCTGTTTTGCGGCGTCACTGTGGGCATCGGGCTATCGGTGCTGGCCGGCTTGGCGCTCTTGGTCAATCCAAGCGATGCGGCCAACCTGCTCGCCATGAACGCCGATGGCCTGTTCATGCTGGGCCTGGCCTGCCTCGCCATCCCGGCCGCCTATGTCCTTCTCGCCGCTACCGTGCGTGCGCCGCTGCGCCTGTGGAAGTGGCGCTTCGAGATGCCGCGTCTCGGGCTTGCGATCGGTCAGGTCGTCATCGGTACGCTGAACTTTATCTTTGTCGCCGCTTGCCTTCACCAGATGCTGGCGGCCCAGGGTGATGTCAGCTTCGTGCAGACGGCGACGGCCTTCGTGCTTGCCAACATTGCCATCCTCGTCACCCATGTGCCCGGTGGCCTCGGCGTGCTTGAGGCAACCGTCAGCCATGTCCTGCCGGGTGCCACGTCGATCGGCGCGCTTGTGGCGTTCCGCGTGATCTATTTCATTGTGCCGCTGTTGATCGGCATTCCGGTCTTCGCGATCAGCGAGCTGGTGCTGCGCAAGCGCGGCAAAGCCGCGTCAGAAGATCGCGGCGGCCAGCCGTCCGACGCGCAGGCGCAGCTTCTGTAGCGGCCAATAGGGACGTCGCGGGTCGACGAGCGTGGTGCCCGTCAGCGGCGACGTCTCGCCTTTCGAGACATCGATCGCGAAGTGCCTCAGCCCACGCTTGCCGACATTCAGCGCGTCCACTGCGGCATTCAGCGACTGCATGCTGCGCTCGGTCTCGCGCACCGTCTCCGGCGTCGTCTCCAGATGCTCCGCCAGCAGCCGGTAACGCAGCGTTGAAATTGCCTCACGATGTGCGGCGGTCGAGGCTTCGATCGCCAGATCGCATTCCGTATCCAGCCCCTCGGAGCGGTTGTTCAGGTTGGACGAGCCAACGCGAATGAAATGGTCGTCGACGATCAGCAGCTTGGAGTGAATGACCAGCTCCTTCTCGCCGCCCTGCCTGTCGGGCACCACGGCATACATGACCCGCAACCGGTCATATTGGTCGATGCGCTTCAGCCGGCGGATCAGCCTGTCCCGGTTGTTGCCCATCGTCAGCTTCTCGAGAAAGCCGTGGGAGCTCTTGGTGACGAGCACGGTGATTTCCGGCCCGTCGCTCTCCTTCAGCCGCTTGGCGATGGTGCGCGCTACGCCGAAAGAGGCGAGATACTGCGTCTCGATGTAAATCAGCCTGCGCGCCGCCTTGATCGCATCGCGTGTCAGCCGAAAGGCTTCGTAGTGGCCGCGCTTGCCGATCAACCCGGGCTCCGTCAGCGCGATCGCGGCGGTCGCGTCCGCAAGGTCGGGGGCTACGCCTGCAGGCCACGATGCCCCGCCCGCCGGCGCCGGCGCCGGGCGTTCGCCCGTGGCGCGCTTCCATCGTCTGCGGGCAACATCGCCGATCAACCGGGCCGCGTCGCCCGATACCATGGACTGCATGTCATGTACCGGGTCATATGGTATGCCATCCGGCGATTTCCGCAGCGTATTGCTCATCTTGTGGTCCGGCTCGTCCCACCGTCTGGCGGTCAGATCGATGCCGCCGAGGAAGGCAAGGCTGTCGTCGATCGAGACGAGCTTCTGGTGATGACAGCCGCGGATCGGGTGGCGGAGATCGAAGCGCATGCTGATCTGCGGGTGAGCGGAAAATTCGCTCTCGCGGAAGAGGCGCAGCGATTTGCCGGAATAGATCGGCCCCATGCCCCATACCAGTATGCGGATACAAAGGTCCGGTTTCTCATCGGCGAGCGACAGGAGAAGCTCACCCAGCGTCTCGGAGCTTTGATGCGGTCTGAGCCTGATATCCGGGTTGAAGTCCCAGCCGACGATCCAGATCGTATGCACCGCCTTGCGAAGCGCCTGGTCGAGCGCCAGAAAATAGGCGGCGCCATCGATCAGGAAGGCGGCCTTCTCGACCTGGCCGACCTGCCAGGCGTTTCGTCTCTGGCGAATGATGCCGTCGGGCAAAACGGGAAGAGAAGCTTCTGTCTTGCGGGTTGCGCGTTTCAGGAACTCGGTTGCCTTGGACGCCTTCAGTCGATCGGCGATGGGTTGAAATTCTGTCATTCTGCTGTCCGGCGCCCCGCTTGGTATTTGACGTGGCCGTAACGCTCGAAGGCGTGACTTGTTCCGTCGAGGTGCACCGCATTTTCCGGGGGATGCCGGCCCATCGGGCGTCGCGCGAAAACAATTGCGGAACGAAAAGCCATTTCAATTGTTTACTTCACGGTAAAGGATGAGCCGAGGAGTAAAATCATGATCAGAGCTATTCTGTTGGTAACCGCGGTGGCGGGCAGTCTTGCATCGTGCACCGCGACCGAACAAGGCACGGCGATCGGTGCGGGGACCGGCGCTGTCATTGGCGGCGTGGCCACCAATAGCTGGGGCGGCGCGGCCGTAGGCGCTGTCGCCGGTGGTGCTGTTGGTGCCTTGATCGGCCAGTCGCAGGAACGTCGCGGCTACTGCGTCTATCGCGACCGCTATGGCCGCACCTATGAGGCGCGTTGCCGATAACCGGCTGAGCCGGATAGATTTGAATTCTCGACGTGCGTGATGCCTGCCGACATCGCGTGCGTCGAATTTTGTGCAATCGGCGCAAACATTCCGCTCGCGCCATGATGCCGACCAAATCTTTTGCTGATGAGAAATCGTCGGCAACGCGTCTTGGGCGAGCGCATGAACTGGATAAATCGTTATATTGATGAACCGCTGCTGCAGGGCGCCGCAACGGTCATGAAACTCTGGCACGGCCATACCGGCCAGCGACCTGATCTCCTCGAGCCGGTCTGGAACCTTCTCTCCATCGCGTTTCTGTTGATCGCAGCCATGCAATGCTTGGGAGGCGAAGCGCTGTGGCTGAGCGAGGCTGCCCTCGTCATGCTCGCGCTGCCATCAGTGCTGAAGCTATACAAGGCGAGCGCGGCGTCGGCCGACTATGACTTGAAAGACTACAAGGCCCTGCGCGCGGTCGCCTTGCAGAAACGGGAAAACGAATGGGCACTCAGGCTTGCGGTTCTCGTCGGCGCGTTGGTTCTGCCTCTCGCCAAGCCCGTCGACGATGTGGCGAGCGCCTATTTCATGCTTGGCGCGTGCCTCTGGTTCTCGCTGACGGCGCCTGCACGGTTCTACTTGAACGCGGCCGAGCCGCCGGCGCCGGATGAGGGCGATCGCCTGGTCCGTCCCGCGCTCGGTTCGGCGGCATAAATTCTGACAACGAGCGGCCTATCGCGGACATCTGCGACGGGCCTCTGTGCTTTTAGCCCATCAATCGCAGATCGCTTCCGCCTCGATCTCGACTTCGTAATCGCCAACCAGATTGCCGGCCTCGATCAGCGTGTTGGCGGGCAGAACCTCGGCGAAGACGCGTCCGTGCGCGCGCGACACCGGTTCCCACTGATTGGCATCGCGCAGATAGATGCGCGTCCTGACGACGTCGTCCATCTTGCCGCCGAGCGCCGATATGGAGGCGGCGATCTTGTCGAGGATGTAGGTCGCCTGCGCGCCGGCGTCGCCTGGTGCTACGCAGCGGTTCGTGCCGTGCGTCGCGGTCGTGCCGGAAACGAGAATGCGATCCCCTACCCTGACGGCGCGGCTATAGCCGGCGATCGGCTCCCAGATGCTGCCGGATGAGACGCGCGAACGGCCCGGACGGCCGGGCACGAGTTGAGCTGTGTAGACCGACGGAATGGCATCCAGATGGTGGCTGAGATCGCCGGATGCGGTAAGGAAAGGCGGCTTGCGGTACTCGTCGCCGCAGTCGCCGGGAATGGCTCGCGTCCTGGCGAATGCGGCGTTCAGCGCGGCGTGATCCTCTTCGTCGAGGGCGAAGGAGAAGACGTTCAGATTGTCGCCGCGATGCTCGTTTTCGCCGATGCGTGCGCCGACGATCGTGGCAGCGACCGCGTCGTGTTCCAGAACCCAGCGGCTCGCGACGTTTGAGATCGACACGCCATGCTTGGTCGCGATGGTTTGGGCGGCGCTGAGAATGCCCTGAAAGGCTTCCCAGCTGCCGGCGGTGTCGATGAAGCGCTTGTATTTCGAGCGGCTCCAGTCCGCGATCGATGTCGGCTCGGGCTGGCCCAGCCACTTCTCGGAGAGAAATCCGCCGCAGAGCGTCCCATAGGCGAGAAGCTTGACGCCGCTTTGGGCGCAGAGCTTCGAGAGCGCACCTGCCGCGCGGCGGTCGATCAGCGAGAACGAGACCTGATTGCTGGCGATCTCGATGCCGTCGGCAAGCGCCAGTGCCAGATGTCCGGCATCGAAATTGGTGAGGCCGAGCGCGCCGATCAGGCCTTCCTCGCGCAGGCGCTGCATTTCGTGTAGGGCATCGAGCCATGCCGGATGCTCGAAACTCCACCAGTGGAATTGCAGGAGATCCACCTTGTCGACACCAAGCCGCGTAAGCCGCTCCTCGACACCGCGGCGCACGACATCAGTCGTCATCGGTCCCGGCTCCGGGCACCATTTGGTGAAGGCGACAGGTCGCTGGCCATTCTGATAGCGCGAGAGCAGTCGGCCCGTGATCAGTTCCGCCGAGCCGTAGTGATCGGCCATGTCGAACGTGTCGAAGCCATCACGCGCATAGGCCTGCAGCACATCGGCGCCCTTGTCGGGATCGATCACTGTGCCGTTCTTCTCGATGTCGGCAACCTGCCAGAGACCGCAGACGATGCGGCTGATGGAGAGATTCTTGGTGAGTGCTGTGCGTGGTGGCGTGGTCGACATGTTTCTATTCCCTGGATGTCTGTTTGCGCTTGCCGGTGAGCGAGGCCAGCGCGTTGGAAGCGCCGAGAATGCCCCGGGGGCGCAGGAGCAGGATGAGGCAGAGCCCGACGCCGATCATGACGATCTGCAGCGATGCCGCGCGCGCCTGCTGTTCCGGTGGTACGAAGGCGGAGACGGCCGCGGCCGACAGCGCCCACAGACCCCAGACCAGCACTGCGCCGAGAATGGCGCCGCGATTGTTGCCGGAGCCGCCGACGATCAGCATCGCCCAGACCTGGAAGGTCAGGATCGGCAGATAGTTGTCGGGCGCGATGAAGCCGATGAAATGTCCTTGCGCGGCGCCGGCCAGCCCCATGATGGCGCCGCCTATGGTGAAGGCCTGGAGGCGAAAGCGGATTGGCCGCTTGCCGAGCGCCTGCGCGGCGCTCTCATCCTCGCGGATCGCGCGCAGCACACGGCCCCAAGGGCTCTTGGCGAGATGTTGGAGCGCCAGATAGAGCGCCAGCACGACAGCGGCCATCAGCGCGAGATTGGAAAGGGAAAACGCCAGCGGATCGGCGGCAAGGTTCCCGAACGGGCGCGGAATGAAGCCGATGCCGAAGGCGCCACCCGTCAGCGGCTGCAGGTTGAGCACGCAGAGTTGCACCGTGACCGCAACGCCGAAGGTGGCGATGGCGAGGTAATCGGAGCGCAGCCGAATGGTCAGCGCGCCGACCAGCCAGGCGGCGAGCCCCGCGAGCAGGGCGCCGCCGACCCAGCCGACGGCGATCGGCATGTCGAAGCCGCCGAAGCGGCCGGGCGCATCCGGCGTCGTCAAAAGCGCCGATACGTAAGCGCCGATCGCGACGAAAGCGGCGATGCCGACGTTGAACAGGCCGGTCTGGCCCCATTGCACGTTGAGCCCGAGGCACATGATGGCATAGGTCAGCGCCATGGTGAGGAAGAAGGCGGCGTAGGCGATCAGATCAAGGCTCATGCTGCTCTCCCGAACAGGCCGCGCGGGCGAAGAAGCAAGACTGCCACCAGGATCACGAAGGAAACAGCCGCCCGCCACTCGGCGCCGACGATCTGCACGGCCGCCGCCTCCGATAGGCCGACGATCAACCCCGCGATCATCGCGCCGGGAACGCTGCCGATCCCGCCGAGGATCGCGGCTGCAAACAGCGGCAGCAGCAGGTCATGGCCGAGATAGGGGCGGATCTGCACGAGAAGGCCGGTCATGATGCCGGCGATGCAGGCAAGGGCGGCGCCGACGAACCAGACGACGCGGATCACGCGGCGCACATCCACGCCGGCAATACCCGCGAGAGCCGGATTTTCGCTGACGGCGCGCATCGAGCGGCCGATATCGGTGCGGGTCATCAGCAGGTGGATGGCGAAGACCGCGACCAATGACAGGCCAAGCGACAGGAGCTGGTCGGGCGTGGCGCGCAGTCCGCCGCCGATCTTCACGGCGATCTGCAGCGCCTTGGTGTAATAGGCGGGCTTGGAGGTGAAGATGAATTCGAGCAGGCTGCGAAGCGCAAGCGAGGCGCCGAAGCTCGCCATGACGAGGATGATGATCGCGCCGCCGCGCGCCCGCAGGCGCCCGAACAGAACCGCATCGACGGCGAGCGCCAGCAGACCCGTGAGCAGGATCGCGACAACGGCCGCAAGCGGCAAAGACCAGCCGAAGGAGAAGGGGCCAATCGGCTTGGTCAGCGACGTCGAGAGGAGGCCGAGGCCGCCGCTGACGGCGAGTGCCAGATAGGCACCCCAGGAAAGCATCTCGCCATGCGCGAAATTGGCGAAGCGCAGGATCGAATAGGTGAGCGTCACGCCGATGGCGCCAAGGCCGATCATTGCGCCGGCGACCAGCCCGTCCATGAGAAATTGCGGGTTCATGGTGCCTCCGACGCCTGCTTGGTGGTGCCGAGATAGAGCTTGGCGATCAGTGGGTCGCCGAGCAGCGAAGAGGCCTCGCCCTCGTGCCTGATCCTGCCTTCGACAAGAATGACGGCGCGGCTGGCGATCGCCAGCGCCGCCTTGACGTTCTGCTCGACGAGAATGACGGTGACGCCGCCGGCGTTGATCTCCTTCAGCATCGAAAACACTTCGCCGACGATCTTCGGCGAAAGACCGGCCGAGGGTTCGTCAAGGATGAGCACGGAGGGATCGACGATCAGCGCGCGGGCGACCGCCAGCATTTGCCGCTGTCCACCCGATAACGCGCCGGCCAGGCGCGAGGGCTTACTGGCGAGATCGGGGAAACGACGATAGAGCGCGGCGATCCTGTCTGACCGCTGCGCCTTCGGCAGGACGGCTGCGGCAAGCTGCAGGTTTTCGTGGATGGTCAGCGTCGCGAAGATGTTTTCTGTCTGCGGCACGAAGGCTAGGCCTTCGGCGATCTTGCGGTGAGACGCGACGCGGGTGATTTCCCGCTCGCCGAGCATGACGCTTCCCGAGTGGATCGGCACGACGCCTGCGATCGCCTTGACGAAGGTCGATTTTCCGGCCCCGTTCGGCCCGAGCAGGACCAGCAGCTCTCCGGGCTCCACCGAGAGATCGACGCCGCGCACGATCGGCAGGTCAGGTTCGTATCCGGCGACGAGCGCACGGGCTTGAAGGGCCGACGCGGTCATGCGGCCGCTCCGAGATAGGCTTCGATGACATCGGGATTGGAGGCGACGTCGGCAGGCGTGCCCTCGGCCAGCGGCTTGCCGAGGGCCATGGCGACGACGCGGGTGCACAGCCGCGACACCATATCCATATTGTGTTCGATTAGCAGGATCGACTTGCCCTGTGCATTGAGATCAAGCACGCGTTCCATGATCGTTTCCAAGAGCGCCGGGTTGACGCCCGCCGCCGGCTCGTCGAGCAGGATTGCTTGGGGATCGGCCATCAGGATGCGTGCGAGTTCGAGCAGCTTGCGCTGTCCGCCTGAGAGAACCTTGGCCGGCTGCCCTTCGAGGCCCGACAAGGTGACGAATTCCAGCAGCGCGCGCGCCTTCTCGATCGCCAATCGTTCCTGCTGTCTGACATGGCCGAAGCGCAGGAAGTTGGCAAACAGCCGCTCGCCGTCCTGCGCCTGAGCGCCGACGAGCACATTTTCGAGCACGGTCATCTCGAGAAAGGGCTTCGGGATCTGGAAGGTGCGTCCGACGCCGCGGCCAATTCTCTGTTCCGGGCTCTCTTGCGATACCTCTCGTCCACCGATCCAGATCTCGCCAGATGTCGGCTTGAGACTGCCGGCGATCAGGTTGAACAGCGTCGTCTTGCCGGCGCCGTTCGGGCCGATGAGGCCAACCATCTCGCCTTCGCTGAGCCGGAGCGAGATGCCGCCGACGGCCATGTTGCCCTGAAACGACTTCACCAGCTCGCGCGCGTCGATCACGGCTCTGGCGGGTTCTGCCGCTTTCGGTGGGGCGTCTGGCACTGGCAAAGGCATGGAGGAAAGAAGTCTCTTGATTTGATTGGTGATGTTTGATCAAACTTCACCCCATGGTGAAAAGCAACCGAAAAAAGCAGCGTTCCACGGAGCAGGCTCGATGGTAGTCCCCTCTGCTGGCGCCTATGCGAGCAAGCCGGCCGATCGCGACGACGCGCTGTCGCCGGTCGGGCGCGAGACGCTGCAGGACCGCGTCTACGCGCAGCTGCGCAATTCCCTGATCAACGGCATGTTCGATGCCGGCGACGTGCTGCGCATCGTCGATCTGGCCGAGCGGCTTCAGACCAGCACCATGCCGGTGCGCGAGGCGCTTGGCCGTCTCGTGTCCGAACAGGCGCTGGAATCGCTGCCCAATCGCTCGGTGCGCGTGCCGCTGATCACCCGCGACCGTCTCGACGATCTGGCCCGCGCCCGCATCCTGATCGAGGGCCAGATGGTTGCGCTGGCGCTGCCCAATCTGACGGATGACGACTTTGCCGTGCTGAAGCAGATCAATGTCGATTGCGATCTCGCTTTCGAGCAGCATGGCAAGGATATCGGCCATGTCACCTCGGCGCTGAACCAGCAATTCCATTTCCACATCTATCATGCGGCGCGCTCGCAGGTGCTGATCCCGATCGTCGAGAGCCTGTGGCTCCAATCAGGCGCGATCATTCGCAAGGCCGCGCATATTCACGACGAACAGGGCGGACTTGCCGCCACCAATCATCATTGGGCGCTGATCGATGCGTTGGAAAAGCGCGATGTCGAGGCCGCGATGCAATCGCTGTCCAACGACATCAGCCGCTCCTTCGATCTCATCCGCGGGCGGCTGGATGTCGAACCTGACGGCAATGCATCGGGAGACCACCATGGCTGAACCCATCGACGACGGCTTCGACCTGTTCGATCTGAGGGTCGACGTGATCATTCCAGAGGGCGGTGCCGTCTATTGCGGCGCCAGGCCGGGCGATCATTTCGAACTCAAGGGCGAGATGCTGCATTTGCCGGAGGGGCAGGGGATCTCGATCTACTCGCTCTCCTCCGTGCTGCCGCTGCTCGCGGCCAAGCAGCGCCCGACGGATCGCAACGACTGGATGACGACGGATGCCGACATCGCTTGCCCGGACCCGAATTGCTCGACACGGCTGAGGATCACCCGCACGGGTATCCGCCGTTTCAGCCATGCCGCCACCACGGCGGTTCCTTTGAATGACGAATAGGCCGAAAGATATGCAGCGCATCACCATCGCCCCCGGTTACGAAATCTCCCGCGTCATCCGCGGCGGCTGGCAGTTGGCCGGTGGGCACGGCGCGATCGATGGCGACAGCGCCGTCGAGGACATGATCGCATTCGCGGATGCCGGTATCACCACCTTCGACTGCGCCGACATCTATACCGGTGTCGAAGAGCTGATCGGCCGTTTCCGCGTCGCCTATAGGAACCTGCGCGGCGCCGAGGCGCTGTCGCGCATCCGCGTCCACACCAAGTTCGTGCCCGATCTGACGGTGCTGCCAAACATCAGCAAGGCTTATGTCGAAAGCGTCATCGATACTTCACGCAAGCGGCTCAACCTCGATTGCCTCGATCTCGTGCAGTTCCACTGGTGGGCCTATGATATCGAGGGCTGGCTGGAGACGGCGGGCTGGTTGAAAGAACTGCATGAGGCCGGCAAGATCGGCAAGATCAGCGGCACCAATTTCGACACGGATCATATCGAGGCGATCATCGGCTCCGGCGTGCCTTTCACCTCGCTGCAGCAGCAATATTCGCTTCTCGACCGGCGCCCGGAAAAGCGCATGGTGGCGCTTGCTCAGGAGAAGAACTTCGCGCTGTTCTGCTACGGCACCGTGGCCGGCGGCTTCCTCGGCGACCGCTGGCTTGGCCAGAAGGAGCCGGAGCATCCGCTCGAAAACCGCTCGCTGACGAAATACAAGCTGATCATCGATGATTTCGGCGGCTGGGACCTGTTCCAGGCGCTGCTATCGACGCTGCGCGGGATCGCCGATCGGCACGACACCGATATCGCCACCATCGCCAGCGCCGCCATGCTGACCAAGCCAGGCGTCGCGGCCGTCATCGTCGGCGCCCGCAACAGGGAGCATCTGAAGTCCAATCTCGCCATCGCCGATATCGCGCTCAGCGAAACGGATAGAGCCGAGATCGATGCGATCCTTGCGCAATCAAAGCCGCTCGACGGCGACGTCTATACGCTGGAGCGGGACAGGGAAGGCCGCCACGGCAGCATCATGAAGTACAATCTCAACAAAGGGGAACAAAAATGAGAACGACATTCCTGCTTTCCGCCATGGTTGCTGCGCTTGCTGCATCGACGGCGCCGACGTTTGCTGCCGATTGCGACATCACCGTCGGCCTCGTCATGGAACTGACCGGCCCTGCCGGTGAATATGGCCAGGCGGGCGCGAAGTCCGTCGAGATGGCCTTCCGCGATATCAACGACGCCGGTGGCGTCAATGGTTGCAAGATCGTTGCCGATACGCGCGACAGCCAGAGCCAGGGCAACGTCGCCGTCGATCAGGCGACGCAGCTCGTCAACATCAAGAAGGTGCCGGTCATCATCGGCGGCATCATCTCGTCGGTATCGATCCCGATTCTGACTTCGGTGACGGCACCGGCCGGCGTCGTGCAGGTCTCGCCAGCATCCTCTTCGCCAACACTGACCGAGCTTGGCCGCAGCGGCAAGACCAACGGCGTCTTCTTCCGCACCATCACGTCCGATGCGCTGCAGGGCACGGCGGCCGCGAAGTTCGCGATGGATCAGGGCCTGAAGAAGATCGCGATCATCAACGTCAACAACGACTTCGGCGTCAACATGGTCAAGGAGTTCGCGACCGCCTACCAGAAGCTCGGCGGCACGATCACCTCGACGACGCCCTATAACGAGAAGCAGTCGAGCTACGCGTCCGAGGCCAGCGCCGCCATGGCTGGCGATCCCGATGCGCTCTATCTCGTCAGCACCCCCGTCGATGGCGCGACCATCGCCCGCGCCTGGGTTTCCGGCGGTGGCAAGCAGACCTTCCTGTTGAACGACGGTATGAACTCCAAGGACTTCATCGAGAGCGTCGGCGCGCAGTATCTGGAAAACGCCTACGGCACCTCCTCGGGCACCAGCCCGACGGCGTCGACTGAGTATTTCAACGGCAATTACGAGGCCTTCTCCGGCGGCATCTCGCCTTCGGCCCCGGCCGCCGACCGCTCTTATGACGCCGGTGCAATCGTGGCGCTGGCGATCGCCAAGGCCGGCAAGGCCGATGCGGCAGCCATCAAGGCAGCCATGCCGGAAGTTGTCGCCGCGGGTGGCACGCCTATCCATGCCGGCAAGGAAGAGTTCGCCAAGGCGCTGCAGCTCATCAAGGAAGGCAAGCCGGTGAAGTATGAAGGTGTCATCGGCCCTGTCAGCTTCGACACGTATGGCGACATCACCGGTCCCTTCCGCCTGTGGAAGATCAGCAATGGCGAGGTGACGACGGTCGGCGAATTGAGCGCCGAAGAGGTCACCAAGATCAAGACCGCGCAGTAAAGGTACCAGGCGACATGGGAGCTGTGCTCCCATGTCGCACCAGTCCGGTCTGGGCGCATATGTGCTTTGTTGGGTAAGCAGTGTCGTTCGCGGATCGCGCGACGTAAAAACGGCACCATGCATTTGGCAACCAACACGACAGGCCATCGACATATGAAAAAGCGCTCAATCCTTTCGTCGATCTGTTCGATCGCCAGCCTGCTCGTCATGACATCCGCGGCATCCGCCGAGGACATCGAGCACGGGAGGCGGGTGTTCAGGCTGTGCGTCGCCTGTCACACGGTCGATTCCGAACGCAACGGCTTCGGCCCGCATCTGAAGAGCGTCGTTGGTCGCCCAGCCGGAAGCTTGCCCGACTACAGATATTCCGACGCGATGAAGACAGCCGGCGCGGGTGGGCTTGTCTGGGATGAGGCGGCGCTCTCGGAGTTTCTGTCCAGCCCCAAGAAGAAAGTGCCGGGAACGAAGATGAGCTTCGGCGGCCTCTGGACGACGTCGGAGATCAGCGACCTGATCGGCTATCTCCGAGCCAATCCCTAGACGCGCCAAATGTCGGCTCGTCACGTCTTGACGTCTTGACGTCTTGACGCCGGATCGCCTAAGTCAGCCTCGATGGTTCCCGAAGGGATGACTTCCGACGGGATTAATAGGGAACACGGTGCGGATGACCCGAATGGGGCCAAGACCGTGGCTGCCCCCGCAACTGTAAGCGGATTGCCTGATGTCCTTGTGGTGTTCGTCTCGAACGCCATGCCACTGCGAAGCTCTTCGTGGGAAGGCAGATGTTAGGCGCATATTCGCAAGCCAGGAGACCTGCCGTCAAAACAGTGTCCACCATCCCGGACGGGGTTGTCCGGAGAGGAGCATCATATGATGGTTTTTGACGTCAGCCGCTGGCGCGGTCCCGCTTTATTCCCCTCCGCAATCTCATGGCCGTGATTCCGCGATAGCTTTCGCCGCCGCATGATGTCAGGCGAGCGCTTTGCTGTTTCGTCCTGCATCATCCGTGGCGGTCCCGCTTCGAGTTTCACAGCCACGGCCAGTCGGCTGCGGGCTTCAGCCATACATGAGGACCAATATGAACCGCATCATCCTGCGAACCGCGCTGCTTTCGATCGCGACGGCTTGCGCTTTCACCACCTTTCTACCCTCTGCCCACGCCGCGGCAACGACCTATCCGCTGACGATCACCAATTGCGGCCAGCAGGTGACATTCGACAGCGCGCCGAAGAAGACGGTGTCGATCGGTCAGGGCATGACCGAAATTCTCTATTCGCTCGGCCTCGCCGACAAGATCGTCGGCACGGCGGTCTGGGTCGGGCCGGTGCTGCCCGCCTATGCCGAGGTCAACCAGAAGATCAAGCGGCTGGCCGACAATGATCCGAGCTTTGAATCCGTCGTCGGTCAGGAGCCGGATCTGGTTGCGGCCGAGTTCGAGTGGCATGTCGGCACGCAAGGGTCGGTCGGCAAGCGCGAGCAGTTCGCCGGGCTCGGCATCAAGACCTATGTTTCGCCGGCCGATTGCGTCGCGAAGGTCAATACCGATGGTGGCGACGGGGTGCGTAGCGAGCTCTTCACCATGGAGCTGATCTACCAGGAGATCGCCGAACTGGCGGAAATCTACGACATCCAGGATCGCGGCGCGGCCCTGATCGCCGACTTGAAGAAGCGCGAAGCGGATGCCGTGGCATCGCTTGGCGGGTCGGCTAAGGATCTGCCTGTCGCCTTCTGGTTTTCCAGCAAGGAAGTGCAGGGCGATGCCTTTATCGCCGGCAAGAACAGCGCTCCGGCCTATATTTTGAAAACGCTCGGCGCCCGCAACGTCGTCAGCACCGAGGAAGAGTGGCCGCTGGTCGGATGGGAAACCATCGCGCAGGCCAATCCTGCGGTCATCGTCATCGCCACCATGGACCGCCGCCGCTATGCAGCCGACGATCCGAAGGTGAAGATCGATTTCCTTGAAAAGGACCCTGTCACCAGCCAGCTCGATGCCGTCAAGAACAGGCACTTCGTCGAGATGGATGCGCAGTCGATGAACCCGACGATCCGCACCATCGATGGCCTGGAACGCCTCGCCGTCGGCATCAAGTCCTTCGGTCTTTCCAAGTGAGGCACGCGTCGATTGCCCACCGGGGATGGAGAACGCTGGTCGCGCTCTTCGTCCTTGCCATCGTGGCATTGGGCTTTGTCATCAGTCTCGCCGTGTCCATCGGCGAGATCTCCATTCCTGTCGGCACGACCGCCAAGGCCGTGGCGAACCGTGTCTTCGGCACCGGCTTTGAACTCAGCCGCATCCATGAAGGCATCATCTGGGATTATCGCCTGAGCCGCGCGCTTGTGGCAGCCAGCGCCGGAGCCGCTCTTGCGCTATGCGGCGCGGTGCTGCAGGCGCTGCTGCGCAATCCGCTGGCCGAGCCCTATGTGCTCGGCATCTCGGCCGGCGCGTCAACTGGGGCCGTCGCGGTCATGATCCTCGGCTTCGGCTATGGCGTGTTGACGCTTTCGGCCGGCGCTTTCGTCGGCGCAGTCGCGGCGTTCCTGCTGGTGTCGTTGCTGGCGGCAGGCTCCGGCGGCGGGACGGACCGTATCATTCTCGCCGGTGTCGCTGGCTCGCAGCTCTTCAACGCGCTGACATCCTATATCGTCACCACATCGGCCAATGCCGAGCAGGCGCGCGGCGTCATGTTCTGGCTTCTCGGCAGCCTGTCCGGTGTGCGCTGGCCGGATGTCTATCTCGCCGCTCCTGTTGCGATCGCCGGCTTTCTCGTCTGCATGCTCTATGCCCGTGCGCTCGACGCCTTCACCTTCGGCACCGACGCTGCGGCAGCGCTCGGCATTCCTGTCGCTGGCATCCGGATCGTGCTGCTCGCACTCACGGCGCTGCTTACGGCGACGATGGTCTGCATCGTTGGCTCGATCGGCTTCGTCGGGCTGGTCATTCCGCATGCGGCGCGTTTCGTGGTCGGGCCGGGGCATGGGCGCCTGTTGCCGGCAACGGCGATATCCGGAGCGATCTTCATGGTGATCGCCGATATCGTCTCACGCGTCATCATTCCGCAGCAGGTGTTGCCGATCGGCGTCGTCACCGCGCTCTTCGGCGCGCCGGCATTCGCGCTCATTCTCTACAAGGCGAGGCGGCCAGCATGAGCATTTCCATCAGCGACGTGCATTGGGCAACATCAGGCGTGCTTGTCGTCAAGGGCGTGAGCCTTGAGGTCCCTACCGGCCAGACGCTCGGTCTCATCGGGCCGAACGGTTCGGGAAAATCCAGCCTGCTGCGGTTGATCGGCGGGTTGCGCAAGGTCAAGAGCGGCGTCATCGCCCTCGGCGATACCGGTATCGATACGCTGGCGCGCCGCGATATCGCGAGGCGCGTTGCCTTTGTCGAGCAGCAGGCCACGACGGAGACACAGGTGACGGTGACCGAGGTCGTCCGTCTCGGGCGCACGCCGCATCGTGGTCCGCTGGCGCCGTGGAGCGCCAATGACGAGGAGGCGGTCGAGAATGCTCTGCGGCAGGTGGGCATGGTCGAGAAGGCGCGGCAGCTCTGGCATACGCTGTCTGGCGGCGAGCGCCAACGTGTGCATATCGCGCGCGCACTGGCGCAGACGCCGACCGAGCTTCTGCTCGACGAACCGACCAATCATCTCGACATCCAGCATCAGCTCGAAATCCTGTCGCTGGTTGCCAAGCTGCCGGTCACAAGCATCGTCGCGCTGCATGATCTGAACCTCGCCGCCATGTTTTGCGACAGGATTGCTGTGCTTAGCCAGGGTCGGCTTGTTGCGGTCGGACCGGCGGACGAGGTATTGACCGAAGACTTGATCGCCGACGTGTTCGGGGTGCGCGCCCATATCGAGCGCTCGCCGCATCATGGTCGGCAGCATATCCATTTTCTTGGCTGTATTTCTTGAGGTCCGATGTCCATCAGACAAACCAATTTCGATTTGAAGGAAGAGATCAGGGACTATTGGTCCAAGCGCTCGCAGACTTTCGATCTTGCCTTCGGCCACAGGATACCGCGTGGCCCGGAGTTCGACGCCTGGCAGCAGCCGATGCGCGACCATCTGGGGACCAAGCCGTTGCGTGTCCTCGAACTTGCCTGCGGCACCGGCGAGGTCACGGCGGTGATCCACGATCTCGGCCACGATGTGACCGCGCTGGATTTCTCCGAGGCCATGCTGTCCATCGCGAAAGCCAAGCACGCCGGCAAGGAACGGCTGCGCTTCGTGCTCGCCGATGCCGAAAATCCGATGGAGCCGGATGGCTGCTACGACGCGATCATCTGCCGGCATCTGGTCTGGACGCTGACAGATCCCGCAAAGGCATTCGGCGAGTGGCATCGGGTCTTGAAGCCGGGTGGCACGCTTCTGGTCTTCGACGGCGATTGGGCAAAGCCAACGCGCCTTGGACGCGCGGCGGCATGGATTATCCGGCAGATCGATCGCTTCTGCGGCGCGGACCGGCATTATGACGGCGCGATGAGCGAGCGTCATTCGACGATCATGGCTGAACTCCCCTTCGGCGCCGGGCTGCGGACGGATGATCTCATTCCACAATTGAAGCAGGCCGGTTTCGTGAGCTTCGAGATCTCGTCGCATGGACCGATCGCGAAGGCGCAGCGGCGTGGCGCCAACCTGCGCAACAAGCTCAGGACGCTGGTCTATCGGCGCTTCATTCTCATCGCCAAATCCGCTGGCGTTTCGCAAGACTAGGAATAGCTGAATTGCGAATTTTGCAGCCTGCTGCCATCGCAGCATGTTGACGTGATCGGCTAGACGGGGTCATCTGTGCATCACGGCATGGTGCTCATGCTTGCGGTGATCGGCACGGGAGGCCGGATCATCGCCTCGAAAGGCAGAGCGCCGGCTGGCTCAAGGGAGGAATACGCCTGTCAGCCAGCCCGATCGGATCGGGATGGGCTGAGACCCTTGAACGCTAGGACTCCCGGAATGGCATACAGCACGACGATCGAGCGAACGCGCTTCAGCTTTCGCGATCTCAAGGACCTCCTCGCAAAAGCGACGCCGGAACGCTCCGGCGATCAGCTCGCCGGCATCGCGGCCAGCGGACCGGTCGAGCGCTTGGCCGCGCAGATGGCGCTTGCCGATCTGCCACTGAAGGCGTTTCTCGCCGAAGAGGTTATCCCATCGGAAAGTGACGAGGTCTCCGCGCTGATCGCGAGACAGTTCGACGGGCAAGCCTTCGCGCCGATCAGTTCGTTCACGGTGGGCGAGTTTCGCGAGTGGTTGCTGAAGCCGGAAACAGACCAGCGGACGCTCGAAGCGATCACCTATGGCATCACGCCGGAGATGCTGGCGGCCGTTTCAAAAATCATGCGGCTGCAGGATCTGATCGCCGTCGCCGCCAAGCGGCAGGTCGTCACGCGCTTTCGCAACACGCTTGGCCTCACCGGCCGCTTGTCGACCCGCAACCAGCCGAACCATCCGACCGACGACAGCCGCGGCATTGCCGCCTCGGCGATCGATGGTCTGTTGATGGGCTCCGGCGACGCCGTCATCGGCGTCAATCCGGCGACTGATAGTGTTGAGGACTATGTGCGGATCGTCTCGCTGCTCGACGAAATCCGCGAGCGGCTCGCCATACCCACCCAGACATGCTGTCTCGGCCACGTCACCACCGCCATCCGTGCGGTCGAGGCGCGGGCGCCGGTTGATCTGATGTTCCAGTCGGTTGCGGGATCGCAGAAGGCCAATGAAGGCTTCGGCATCGATCTCGCGCTGCTGAAGGAGGCGCAGGATGCCGGGCGATCACTGAAGCGCGGCATGCCGGGCGCCAATCTGATGTATTTCGAAACCGGGCAAGGGGCAGCGCTCTCGGCCGACGCCCATTTCGGCGTCGATCAGCAGACGATGGAAACCAGAGCTTACGCGGTCGCGCGCGAGTTCGATCCGCTCTTGGTCAACACCGTGGTCGGCTTCATCGGTCCGGAATATCTCTTCAACGGCAAGCAGATCATCCGCGCCGGTATCGAGGATCATTTCTGCGGCAAGCTGCTCGGCCTGCCGATGGGTGTCGACGTCTGCTACACCAACCATGCCGATGCCGACCAAGAAGACATGGATACGCTGTTGACGCTGCTCTGCGCGGCAAACGTCAATTTCGTCATCACCGTCCCGGGTGCCGACGACATCATGCTGAACTATCAGTCACTCTCTCACCACGACGCCGTGTTCTGCCGCGAGACCCTTGGCCGCCCGCCGGCGCCGGAGTTCGAGACGTGGCTTCGCGATGTCGGACTGACCAATGAAGCCGGGGCACTATCCGGTGCGCCGGCGATGCTGACCGATTACCTGTCGAGGGCCGCTCTTGTCTAAATCCACCGCCACCGAACTCAGAGCCGATTACCAGCCGGCCACCGTCGATCTCACTGAGATGACCGATGCGCGCGTCGCGCTCGGGCGCTTTGGATCCGGCGCCCCGACCAAAGCGCAACTGGCCTTCTTGCTCGATCACGCACGGGCCCGCGAAGCGGTATGGTCGACCGTCGACGAAAACAGGCTGGAGAGCGATCTCAACGCGCTCGGGCTGGATGTCGTGTCGGTGGAGAGCATGGCCGAAGATCGCGGCAGCTACCTGCGCCGGCCGGATCTTGGCCGCAAGTTGTCGCGCGCCTCGGTCGAGCGGCTGGATGCTCTGCCGGCTGAGGCCAAAGGATGCGACGTCGTCATCACCATTGCCGACGGCCTCTCGTCGAGTGCGGTCGATATCAATGCGGTCGCGCTCGTGCGCGAACTCTCGGGCCTGTTGCGCTTAGCTGGCTTGTCGATCGGCCCGGTTACAGTCGCCCGCCAGGCGCGGGTGGCGCTTGCCGATGAGGTCGGCGAAATTCTCGGTGCTCGGATGACGATTGTGTTGATCGGCGAGAGGCCGGGTCTCTCCGCTGCCGACAGTCTCGGCGCCTACATCACCTACGAGCCATCCGTCGGCACGCCGGATTCCCGGCGCAACTGCGTGTCGAACATGCGCGAGGGTGGCCTGTCGATGGAGCAGGCGGCGAAGACCATCGCCGGTTTGATCGCCGACATGACGAAGACAGGTGTCAGCGGCGTCGGCCTGAAGGAAGCGCTGGTCAGGTTGCCCAGCGCTTCGTAATCGGTTTCACCGGATGCCCGCCCTTGCGCGCGGCCGTGTGTCATTGCGCTCGTGCTCGAAGATGGCGCCGGGGAGCGGCAGCTTGCCGCGAATGATGTCCGAGCCCTTCTCTCCCACCATGATCGTCGGCGCGTTGGTGTTGCAAGAGGGAACGCGCGGCATGACGGAGGAATCGCAGACACGCAGCCCTTCCAGCCCGTGCACCTTGAGATCGAGGCCGACGACCGCGTCGGCGCCCGTGCCCATCTTGCAAGTTCCGACGGGGTGGTGATCGGTCTTGGCGTTGGCGCAGCCATAGTCGAAGAGTTCGTCGTCGGTCATCACCTTGGGCCCGGGAAGCCGCTCGGCCAGCACGAAGGACTTCAGCGCCGCCTGCTGCATGATTTCGCGCGCGATCTTCAGGCCTTCGAGCGACATCGTCCGATCATGTGGATCGGACCAGTAATTCGGATCGATCAGCGGCGCTGCCGCCGGATCGGATGATTTGAGCCTGACGGTGCCGCGTGAGCGTGGGTGGAGATAGGCCGAGTTCAGCGTCACGCCGGCGTTCTTCAGCCGCTCGACGCCCGCCTCGATGCCGGAGCCGAGGCCGAGGTGGAACTGGATATCGGGAGAACGCGCATTCGGGTCCGCGTACCAGAAGCCGCCCGTCTCGAAGAGCGAGGAAGCAACCGGGCCGGTGCGGAAGAGGATGTACTCCAGCCCCGCCCAGACGGTCCGGTGCAATTTGGCGACGCCGTCATAGGTGTGGTCGCCGGTGCATTCGCAAATGACGAAGAGGTCGAGGTGGTCCTGCAGGTTGCCGCCGACGCCGGGTAGATCGTGCTGAACCTTGACGCCGACCGATGTCAGATGATCGGCCGGGCCGATGCCGGATTGCAGCAGGAGTTTCGGCGAGCCGATCGCGCCTGATGACACCAGCACTTCGCGCTCGGCGCGGATCACCTCGGAGCCCTTGTCCGTCACCACTTCGACGCCGACGGCCCGCGTTCCCTCGATCACGATCCTGCTCACGCGGGCGCCGGTGCGGATGGTCAGGTTCTTTCGGCCCTTGATGGGCGAGAGATAGGCGAGTGACGCGGACGAACGCCGGCGGTTGCGCTGGGTCAGCTGGTAGAAGCCGACGCCCGCCTGCTGCTTGCCGTTGAAGTCGTGATTGTAGGGAATGCCGAGCTCCTGGCCGGCGCGGATATAGGCGTCGCAGATCGGCAGCGCAGAGACGGGCATCGAGACGCCGAGCGGCCCGCCATAGGCGTGGTAATCGTCGGCGAAGCGCTGGTTGTCCTCGGCGCGCTTGAAGTAAGGCAGGATCGAGCGGTAGTCCCAGCCCTCGCAGCCATCCTCGCTGGCCCAGAGATCATAGTCGGCGGCATTGCCCCTTGTGTAGAGCTGGGCATTGATCGACGAGCCGCCGCCGATCACCTTTGCCTGCGTATAGCGCAGTACCCGGCCTTTCATGTGTTTCTGCGGAACGGTTTCCCATCCCCAGCTGGCCACACCCTTGGTCATCTTGGCAAAGCCGGCCGGCATATGAAACAGCGGATTCCAGTCGCCGCCACCAGCTTCCAGAAGCAGCACGCTGACCTCTGGATCTTCGCTCAGCCTGCTGGCGAGCACGCAGCCGGCGGGACCCGCGCCCGTTATGATATAGTCAAAGCCCATTGGTTCTATCCTGTCACAAGCGGGGAATGGAAAGGCCGCCATCGGCATCGATGACGGTGCCGGTTGCAAAGGCGAAGGCGCCCGAGGCGAGTGCCAAGCAAATCCGGCCGATATCGTCGGCTTCGCCCCAGCGCTTCATCGGCACGAGCCCGCCTTCGATCAAAGCGTCGTATTTCGAGGTCACGCCTGCCGTCATGTCGGTGCGGATGATGCCCGGCCGGAGTTCGAAGACGGAAATGCCCGATTCCGCCAGACGCAGCGCGAGCCCTTGCGAGAAGGCGGCAAGACCCGCCTTGCTGATGCAATAGTCCAGCCGCTCCGGCGAACTCGCCTCGGCCGATACCGAGGTGATATTGATGATCGAACGCGGGTGCGGCTTGTTGCCGGATACGAGCATCGCTTTCACCACCGCCTGGGTGAAGAACACGGTGCCGCGCAGGTTCGTGGCCATGATCGCGTCGAAATTGTCAGGCGTCAGGCCGAGGAAGTCGCCCCGGACCACGGCGGCCATGCCAGCATTGTTGACCAGGCAATCGATGCGCCCGAACGCCTGTAAGATCGCGTGAATGGTTTCCTCGTGCTTTTCGACAGCCGAGATATCTGCCTGCAGGTAGATCGCATCGCCACCGTGCTGCTTCAGCTGCGCGACGGTCTCGTCCGCGGTCTCCACGGCACCGACGCCTGTTATCACGACATTGAAACCTGATTTCGCCAGAGCGCCGGCGATGCCGAGCCCGATGCCACGACGGCCGCCGGTGACCACGGCGACGGGCTTGTCCGAATGCGTCGTCATGCTCTCAAATCCTTTGATGCAATGTGGTCGGCGACGCGCAGCGCCTGGCTCGCCACCGTCAAGGCCGGATTGACGGCCGCCGAGGTCGGCAGGAAGCTTGCATCGACGACGAAGAGGTTCTGGTGATCGAAGGCGCGGCAATAGATGTCGAGGGGAGCCGACGCCGGGTCGCGGCCGATCCTGATGGTTCCGCACTGGTGCGAGGGCGTGCGCTTGTCGAAGGGCCGGCTGAGCACCAGCGGAAAGCCGATCGACTTCAGGATGTCCTTGAGCTTGGAGACGAGCGAAAGGTGGGCATCCCAGTTGGTGCGCTGCCATTTCAACACGATGCGGTCGCCGTCGACCATGACCCGGCTTTCCGGATTGGGAACGTCTTCGCTCATCGCGTAGAAATCGATCGCATGGCCGGTGATCCGATTTAGCAGCCATTCCGGGACATTCGGCAGCGATCCTTTAAGGACCTTGCCGGAGATGCGGCCAAGAAGCTGGACGTTGCCAAGCGGCGGTCCGCCATTGCCGTCGGACAGATAGAAGTCGTTGAAGGCGAAGGTCTTCTGGTAGATCGAGGTGTTTCGATATCGCGGCGAGACACCGATCACGGCCGACGAGTTGTGGTTCATGAAGTTGCGCCCGACCTGACCTGACGAATTGGCGAGGCCATCGGGAAACCGGTCATTTGCAGAGCGCAATAACAGCACCGCTGATTGCACCGCGCCTGCGCTCAGGATCACGAGCTTTGGATGAAGCGTGCGGGTTTCGCCGCCTTTGCGGTAGGTGACGCCAGAGATGCGGCCGTCCGCATCCGCTTCCAGCTTGATGACGGGAGAATTGGTCTGAAGGCGGACATTGTCGTGTTGCAGCGCCTGCGCCAGCGCCGCCGTTTCCGCGTCCATCTTGCCGTCGTCGGAGTTCGGATGCGCATCCCAGGGGGTTGGCGCCTTCGCCAGCCATTTGTCGATATCGACACCCAAGGGGAGCGAGAAGGGGTGCAGCCCCTTCGCCTTCAGCCGTGCCCTGACATCGGCGATGGCGGGTTCTTCGCGCACCGGCGGATAATCATAAGCTGTCGAATGCGCCGGCTCCGTCGGGTCATCGCCGAGCGCGCCGCGCACCCGGTACAGCTTCTCGGCGCGGCCATACCACGGCTCCAGTTCCTCATAGGGAAACGGCCAAGCCGGCGACACGCCTTCGCGGTGATGGATTTCCTCGAAATCCTCGCGGCGGTAGCGCGAGAGCACGGCGCCGAAGAATTTCGAATTACCGCCGACATTGTAGTAGTTGCCGGGATTGAAGCCGGTACCGTCTGCCTCGTACCAGGTTTCCTTCGGGCGGAAATGGCCGCGCTGGAAGATCGCCCGCTGGTCGCGGTTGACGGGGTGGTCGGCGATCCGTTCGCCGGCTTCGAGAATAAGGATTTCGGCTCCGGTGGCAGCCAACCCGGCAGCGACGGTCGCGCCACCGATGCCCGAGCCGATGATGACGATATCAGGTGTTCTGTTCATATTGTTGTCCCGCCGTCAGATCACGCGATCCGCGCCTGGCTCTGCGGGTCGAAGAAGACCACCTTGTCGAGGTTGAATGCCAGCCGCGCGTTCTGGCCGGGCTGAATCCGGGCATCGGCGCGCAGGCGGGCGACGACTTCCTTGCCGCCCAGTTTCGTGACCGCGAAGGTGTCGGACCCGGCCGGCTCGACGACGTCGATCAGGCAATCGCCTTCCGCAAGTGTACGCGCGTTGCGGTCGGCGCCGTCGGGGTCGGTTAGCGCTTCCGGCCGGATGCCGAAGACGATCTGTCGGCCGGCATGCGCCTGCAGCGCTTCGCGGCCCGGCGCGATCGGCAGGCGGATGGGCTCGCCGCTGGGGCGGGCGAGCGAGACAGAGAGGCCCGTCGCGCCCTGTTCGATGGTGCCGGAGAGCAGGTTCATGGCCGGAGAGCCCATGAAGTCGGCGACGAACATGTTGGCGGGGTTGTTGTAGATCTCGGCTGGCGTGCCGAACTGCTGCACCTCGCCGTCCTTCATCACGGCGATCTTGGTCGCAAGCGTCATCGCCTCGATCTGGTCGTGCGTGACGTAGACGATCGTCTTGCCCGTCGCCTGGTGCAGCCGCTTGATCTCGATGCGCATGTCGACGCGCAGCTTGGCATCGAGGTTGGAGAGCGGCTCGTCGAACAGGAAGAGCTTGGGATCGCGCACCAGCGCGCGGCCCATTGCGACGCGCTGCCGCTGACCGCCCGAAAGCTGGCTCGGCTTGCGGTCCAGCAGATGGCCGATCTGCAGCACCTTGGCCACCTTGTCGATCGCGGCCTTGCGCTCGTCGGCTGGCACGCCGCGCATCTCCATGCCGAAGGAGATGTTTCCCGCGACCGTCATGTTCGGATAGAGCGCGTAGCTCTGGAACACCATGGCGATGTCGCGTTTGGATGGATGCAGATCCGAGATGCTGCGGCCATCGACGCTGATGTCGCCCTCGGTGATGGCTTCCAGCCCGGCGATGGTGTTGAGCAGCGTGGACTTGCCGCAGCCGGACGGACCGACCAGCACCAGGAAGCCGCCCTTTTCCAGCTCAAGATCGATGCCCTTGAGGATTTCCAGTGCGCCGAAGCGCTTTCTGAGGCCTGAGATTTCGAGAAAAGCCATGGGATTATCCTTTGACCGCACCCGCCATAAGACCGCGAACGAAGTAGCGGCCGGCGAGGATGTAAACGAGAAGCGTGGGCATGGCGGCGATCATCGCGGCGGCCATGTTGACATTGTATTCGACCACACCTGTCGAGGTGTTGACGACGTTGTTCAGCGCCACCGTCATCGGCATGGACTCGCCGGTTCCCGCATAGGCGGATGCGAACAGGAAGTCGTTCCAGATGTTGGTGAACTGGTAGATCACGGTCACGACGATGATCGGCAGCGAGTTCGGCAGCATGATGCGGCGGAAGATCTGGAAGAAGCTTGCACCATCCACCTGCGCCGCGCGCACCAGTTCCGTCGGAAACGCCTCGTAGTAGTTGCGGAAGAACAGCGTCGTGAAGCCGAGACCGTAGACGACGTGGACGATAACGAGGTTGACGGTCGGGTTACCGAAGCCGAGCGACATGCCGATATCATTGGTGAGCATGTTGCCGAAGCGGCCGAGGCTACCGAGAATGGTCGCCATCGGCAGCAGCACCGACTGGAACGGAATGAAGCAGGCAAACAGCATCAGCCCGAAGACCAGCGTATGGCCGGGGAAGCGCCATTTGGTGAGCACGTAGCCGTTCAACGCGCCGAGGATGGTCGAGATGGCGACGGCGGGGACGACCATCTTGATCGAGTTCCAGAAGTAGCCCTTGATGCCGGCGCAGGTGAGGCCGACGCAGGTCTCGCCCCAGGCCTTGAACCAGGGCTCCAGCGTTGGCGCGCTGGGCAGCGACAGCATGTTGCCGCCCTGGATCTCGTCCATGGTCTTGAACGAGGTGACCAGCATGACGAAAAGCGGCATCAGGTAGATGATCGCGAAGATCGCCAGTACGCCGTAGATGACGATGCGGTTGAGCATCCGCATGCGTGCCATGCTGGAGGCATCCGATGTGACCGTGCTCATCGCGATTTCTCCCGCAGTTCCGAATAGAGATAGGGAATGATGATCGCCGAGATGGTCATCAGCATGATCACGGCGCTGGCCGAGCCGACGGCCATTTCGTTGCGCTTGAAGGTGTATTCGTACATGAAGTTGGACGGCAGCCAGGCCGAGCCGCCGGGACCGCCGGAGGTCAGCGCGACCACAAGGTCGTAGGACTTGATCGCCATGTGCGCGAGCACGATGAAGGCGGAGAGGAAGACGGGTCTCAGAAGCGGAATGATGATGCGGCGGTAGAGCTGCACCGTCGAGGCACCATCGATCTGCGCCGCCTTCATGATCTCGCTGTCGATGCCGCGAAGGCCCGCGAGGAACATCGCCATGACGAAGCCCGAGGCCTGCCAGACGCCGGCGATGACGACGGTGTAGATCACGAAGTCCTTGTTCTTGATCCAGTCGAAGTGGAAGCTCGTCCAGCCGAAATGATGCAGCGTCTGTTCCAGCCCGAGGCCCGGATCGAGGAACCATTTCCAGGCAACGCCTGTCACGATGAAGGAGAGGGCCATCGGATAGAGGAAGATCGGCCGCAGAATGCCTTCGCCGCGGATCTTCTGGTCGAGCAGGATGGCAAGCAGCAGCCCGAGGCCCAGGCAGATCGCGATATAAAGAAAGCCGAAGATCCCCATATTGGTGATCGACGTGTACCAGGACGACGGCGGATCGCTTTCGAAGGTCCAGCGCCAGAGCCGTTGATAGGCGCGAGGCCCGGTCAGCGCGTAGGACGGAAAGGTCTTTGAATTGGTGAAGGACAGATAGACCGTCCAGAGGATGAAGCCGTAGACGAAGACCAGCGTGATGGCGAAGCTCGGCGCGAGCACGATTTTCGGCAGCGCATCCTGTAGCCAGCCGCGCAAGGAAAACGAGGTTCCGCGCTGCGCTTTGACTTCTGGTTTGGTGGTAGCGATAGTGCTCATAACATTCATCCCCCTCCCAAGGGTGACGTTGGCAGTCGATATCTTCCCCGCCATCCGAGGCGGGGAAGACCATGCTCGGAGCCGATTACTTGGCGTCGTCGATTGCCTTCACGAGTTCCTCGACGGCCTGGTCGGAGGTCTTGATCTGGCCGTGAACGAACTTCGAGACGACGTCCTTATAGGCGTTGGCAACGGCCGGAGGCGCGCCATAGCCCTGTGCCAGCGAGCCGAACAGCGTGCCGCCTTCGTTGGCTGCCTTCAGGTCGGCGATACCCTTCTTGCCGCAGGCGTCGAAATCGGTATCCGGCACGTCGGTACGAGCGGGAACCGAGCCCTTGACGACGTTGAACGCCGACTGGAAGCTCTTCGACAGCGTTGCCGTCGCAAGCGCCACCTGGGCGGCCTTGCGATCGTCGGGAACATTGAACATGCCGAACATGTCGGAGTTGTAGATCACGCTGCCATCGGTGCCCGGGAAGCGGTAGCAAAGGAAGTCGGTGTCGGGGGTCTTCTTGGCGGCGACGAATTCGCCCTTCGCCCAGTCACCCATGACCTGCACCAGCGCATCACCCTTGATGACCATGGCGGTCGCAAGGTTCCAGTCGCGGCCGGAGAAGTTCGGATCGACATACTTGATCAGCGTGGCCAGGTTGTCGAAGGACTTCTTCATCGTGTCGGACTTCAGCGACTCCTCATCGAGTTCGTTGAAGGCCTTCTTGTAGAACTCCGGTCCGCCGGTCGAGAGCACGACGCTGTCGAACATGGTGGCTTCCTGCCAGTTCTGACCGCCGAGAGCGAGCGGCGTGACGCCGGCTGCCTTCGCCTTGTCGAGCAGGGCAACGAGGTCTTCGAAAGTCTTCGGCTGCGTGCCGCCGATCTTGTCCATCACGGCCTTGTTGATCCAGAGCCAGTTGACGGAGTGAACGTTGACTGGAGCTGCGACCCACTTGCCGTCATAGACGGAGAACTTCTGCAGCGCTGCCGGAACAGACTTATCCCAGCCTTCCTTCTTCGCGGTTTCGGTGAGATCGCCCATCACACCGGCTTGCGCGTAGTCGAGAACGGTGTAGCCGAGCATCTGCGAAGCGGTCGGGTAGGTGCCTGCCGCAACCATCGCCTTCAGCGCGGTCATCGCGGCGTCGCCACCGCCGCCGGCGACGGGCACGTCTTTCCACGCGTAGCCTTCCTTCGCCAGGTCGCCCTTCAGCACGTTGAGCGCGGCGGCTTCGCCACCCGACGTCCACCAATGCAGCATCTGCACTTCCTTGACATCGGCAGCGCGGGCCAAACCGCCCACAGCACCAACTGCCAATGCGACCACGGCGGTCGCCGTTAGAAATCTGCGCATTTGAAAACCTCCCGTTTTCAAGTTCGCGAAACGAGACCCATTCTCGTTCCGTATCCCCCGCCCTCCTCGAGCGTGGTTTCTGCAGACCGGCTCCCCGCCGGTCCTCAGCTCCTGGGCATCCACCAGTTGGTGCGGCTGCCGATATGCATGTTGAGCGTCTTCGTCTCGGTGTAATCCTCTACCGCATGGCGGCCGAGTTCGCGTCCGAGGCCGGACTGCTTGTATCCCCCGAACGGCAGCTCCGATGCGCCGTCCATGAATGTGTTCATCCAAACGGTTCCCGCGCGTACTCTACGCCCGATCGTCAGGCATGTATCGAAATCCTTGCTCCAGACGCCGGCCGAGAGGCCGTAATCGATGGAGTTGGCGATCTCGATCGCCTCCTCGGTGGTCTCGAAGGTGAGGACCGAGAGAACGGGGCCGAACACCTCCTCGCGCGCGACCGTCATCCCCGGTGTGACCTGAGAGAGAATGGTCGGCGCCATGAACTGGCCCATGCCCAGATCAAGCGCTTCACCGCCGTGGGCGATTTCGGCGCCGGCGCTCTTTGCGGCCGCGACGTAGCCAGCGATCTTGTCGAAATGCTGCGGCGTGATGATCGCGCCGACCTGCGTGGTCGGGTCGAGGGGATCGCCGACCTTCACATGCTTGGCGAGCGCCGCCACGCGCGCCACGACATCGCTGGCGATGGACTTGTGCAGGATCAGCCGCGAGCCTGCATTGCAGCATTCGCCGGCGTTGAAATAGGCGCCGAACACCGCCGCGTCGATGAAGGCGTCGAGGTCCGCATCCGGGAACACGATCTGCGGGTTCTTGCCGCCGAGCTCCAGCGAGACCTTCTTCAGTGTCTGCGCCGCATTGGTCATCGTCAGCTTACCAACGCCGGTCGAGCCCGTGAACGAAACCATATCGACGTCGGGATGCGACGTCATGATCGCGCCGACCTCGGCGCCCGTGCCGGTCACGATGTTGACGACGCCATCGGGAACGCCGGCTTCCTGCAGGATTTCACCGAGCACGACGGTCGAGCCCGAGGTGAGCTCCGACGGCTTGACCACGCAGGTGCAGCCTGCCGCGAGCGCGAAGGGCAGTTTTTGGCCGACGATCAGGAATGGGAAGTTCCACGGCGTGATGATCGAGACGACGCCGATAGCTTCGCGCAGCACGACACCCAGCGTGCCGTCGCCCAGCGTGTTGTAGCTTTCGCCATGCAGATCGCGCGCGAGCGCCGCGGCATAGCGCCAGATATCGACCGATCCTGCGATCTCGCCCTTGACCTGGCTGATCGGCTTGCCGGCCTCGATCGCATCGAGATAGGCAAGCTCATCGGCCCTGGCGGCGATGAGATCGGCGGCCTTGAGCAGGATCGCGGAGCGCTCCGATGCCGTCATGCGCGGCCAAGGGCCGGTGTCGAACGCCTTGCGCGCGGCTGCAATCGCGCGCTCGGCGTCGGCGTTGGAACCGGCCTGAAAGCGGCTGACAACGACGCCGTGGCTTGGTGCGACGCGCTCGATCGGCGCGGCATTGCCGGAGATCCATTTGCCGTCGATCAGCATCTTGAAGTCGCGGACCGTCTGATTGGCGAGCGCCTTCGGGGTGACCAGAACCGTCATTACCATTCTCCCTTGAACTGTGCCGGGCGTTTCTCGCTGAATGCGGTAACGCCTTCCTTGAGGTCGCCGGTTTTGGCGACCAGGATCGAGCCGAGCGCCTCGACCGCCGTGCCGTTGTCCTCGCCATTGGCCGATGCGATCATCAGCTTGGTGATCTCGAGTGCCGCCGGTCCACGCGTCGCGACGCGGCGTGCGTAGTCTCGTGCCGCATCGAGGGCTGTGCCCGTGGCGACGACCATGTCGACCATGCCGCACTGGCGCGCTTCCTCAGCGGTGAAGATCTCGCCGCCCAATGCCATGCGGCGGACGATCTGCGCGCCGAACCGCTTGACGAGACGCTGTGTGCCCGACCAGCCGGGGATCATTCCGAGGCCGGTTTCCGGAAGGCCGATCTTGATCTGCTCTTCGGCGATCCTGATGTCGGCAAGGCCGGCAAGCTCCAGCCCGCCGCCGAGCGCGTGTCCGTTCAGCGCGGCGATCAGGGGAACGCGAAGCGTGGCGAGACGCTCGAAGACGCGATGGCCGTAGCGCACCCAGGCGTGCCCGAACTCCTGCGGCGCCATGTGCCCCCAAGCCTTGATGTCTCCGCCGGCCGAAAAGGCCTTGCCTTCGCCGGTAAGGATGGCGACATGCACATCCGGATTGGCTTCCACCGCGTCGGCGGCTTCCGACAGAGCCTTCAGCATGTCGAGGTCGAGCGCATTCAGCTTCTCGGGCCGCGATACGGTCATGATGGCGAGAGAGCCGTCGATATCGATGCGCACGGTTCCGCTAGTCATGGAAGGTGCCCTCCAGAACGCGGGCACTTTTCACTGGAAGCGACAATCCGATCGGCTCTTCTGCAAACAGCCTGGCGTCCATCACCTTGAGGTCCTTGGCGACCAAGAGCGGGAACTCCGACTGATCCAGAACATGTGCCTGCAGGTCGATGCCGGGTGCGATTTCGGTCAGGACGATCCCGTCGGCGGTGAGCTTCATTACGCAGCGCTCGGTCACATAGGTGATGTCCTGCCCTTGTTCGATCGCCCGGCGGCCGGAGAAGGTCACATGCTCGACCTCGTTGACCAGCTTCTTCAGCTTGCCTTCCTTCTCGATCACAAGCTTGCCATCGGCGATGCCGAGCTTGGCGCCGGCATTGAACATGCCGGAGAAGACGATCTTGCGCGCGCGAGCGGTGATATCGACGAAGCCGCCGGCTCCAGCCGTCACATGCGGACGGAAGGAGAGCTTGGAGACATTGACCGAGCCATCTCGGCCGATCTCGAGGAAGGACAGGAGCGACGCGTCGAAACCGCCACCCTGGAAATAGGTGAACTGGTAGGGCGATGGCATGTAGGCATCGGCGTTTGAGGCGCAGCCGAAGGCGAAGTCGAGCAGCGGGACGCCACCGACCGCACCTTGCTCGATCACCCAGGTGACGGCCCCGTGCTGCCCTTCTTCCATCAGGATACGCGGCACATTCGCCGAGATGCCGAAGCCGAGATTGACGCAGCTATTGGCCTGCAGTTCCTGCGCGACGCGACGCGCGATCACCTTCTGAATGTTGAATTCGGGCACACGGAACGTATCGAGCGGGCGGAAGATTTCGCCTGAAATCGCGGGATCGTAGAGCGTCTGTGTCGTCTGCTTCTGCTCTGGATCGACGATGACGTAGTCCACCAGCATGCCCGGTACGCGCACATCATGCGGCTTCAGCGAGCCCTGCTTGGTGAGGCGCTTGACCTGCGCGATGACGATGCCGCCATTGTTGCGGGCCGCGAGAGCCTGGTCGAGCCCGCCGAGATAGGCGCCCTCGTGCTCATAGGTCAGGTTGCCGTGCTCGTCGGCCGTCGTCGCCCTGACGATCGTGACATCGGGCCTGATCGCCGGGAAAAACAGCCAGTCGTCTCCCTCGAAGGAGACACGCTTGACCACGGGCGTTTCCTGGGCGGCGGCGTTCATCGCGCAGCCCTGACGCTTCGGGTCCACGAACGTGTCCATCCCCACTTTCGTCAGAACGCCAGGCCGCTTTGCGGCTGCCTCGCGGTGCATGTCGAACATCACGCCGGAGGGAATGTTGTAGGCCGGAATCTCGTTGCCTGATATCATCTGCCAGATCAGCGGCGGTTCGGCGGTCGACGGGCCGGAAGGGTAGGAGCCACCGATGATCCGCTTCAGGAGACCCTTGCGCGCGATGTGATCGATGCCCTTGATCCCGCTCATGTCGCCAGCCGCGATCGGGTGCAGCGTGGTGATGTCGCGCGGATGGCCGGTGGCCTCGAAGCGCTCGCCGATGGCTTTCAGCATCAGGTCGGGGCAGCCGAGGCCACTGGACGAGGAGACCGAAACGACGGCGCCATCGGGGATCAGGTCAGCGGCTTGCGATGGGGTGATGTGCTTGCTCATCTCTCTCAAAGTCCTGTCTTGACCGGCACCGCAGCGCCCGTGCGCGCCGCTTGGGCGACCGCGAGACCCGTCGCCAGCGACCAGATGCCATCCTTGGCCGTTGCCGACGGCCTGCCGTTGCCGGCGACGGCGGCGTGAAACGCGGTGAGCGCGGTTTCGTAGAGATTGCCGCCGGTGACCGGCAGCGACTGCTCGCCGTCTGCGGTCCGCAAGGTCACCGTGCCATCCGGCCGCTGGGTCATGACATTGCGGCCGATCAGCGAGCCCTCGGTGCCGTGAACCTCCAGACCGGTCTCGGCGTATTTCGTGGTGAAGCCATCGTGGAACTGCGCGATGATCTCGTCTTCGAAGCGCATGACGCCCATCACGGCGTCCTCCAGGCCTTCCTTGCCCATGCCGCCGGCCTGCGAGAACGCGATTACCTCGACCGGGTTACGTCCGAGCACGTAGCGCAGCGTGTCCGTGTCATGCACGGTGATGTCGAGAATGACGCCGCCGCCGGCCTGCGGCTTGTCGAGCCGCCAGCCCTGCAGATGCGGCGGCAGGTAGACGGCGTGAAATACGCGCGCCGAGAGCGGCTTTCCGATCTTGCCGGCCGCGATTGCGTCACGCATCGCCCTGTGGGTCGAAGCATTGCGCAGATGGTGGTTGGTGGCGAGAACGACGCCCGCCTCATCGGCGGCCTTGGCCATCGCGCGGGCATCTTCGAGAGACAGAGCCAGCGGCTTTTCGCAGAGAATGTGCTTGCCCGCGCGCGCGGCGGCGATTGCCTGGGCGCAGTGCAACTCGTTTGTGGTCGAGATATAGACGGCATCGATCTCGGGGTTGGAGAGCAGAGCGTCGAGATCGGAGACATGCTTGCCGATATTGTTCTCGGCGGCATAAGAGCGGGCGCGCTCCGGGCTGGTGCTCATGACGGAGACGACCTCGCCGCCAGTGGCGCGAATTGCTCCGATCACCCATTCGCGCGCGATCGTACTCGCGCCGATGAGACCCCAACGAACCGTCATGCCATTTTCCTCCCAGGCTTGTTCATCGCCGCGCCGCAGCTTTCACGCACGATCAGGCGCACCGAGCTCACGGCCGATTCCGCTTCCGGCTTTCCAGCGTTGATCTGCTTCAGCAGCATCTGTGCTGCGCGTTGGCCGATTCCCTGCGGATCGACCGAGATCGTGGTCAGTGCCGGCACCGTCGTCTTCGCCTCGATCACGTCGTCGAAACCGACGACGGCGAAGTCCTTGCCGGGTTCGATGCGGCGCGCTCTCAGCCCGTCACAGACCCCGAAGGCCACCGCATCGTTGAAACAGACGGCCGCCGTCGGCGGCTCGGGCATGGCCATGGCGCGGGCAAGCGCATCGACGCCGCCGGCGCGCGATGGCGCGGACGAGACGACCAGCTGCTCTTGGAAACCGGTGCCGGTTTTGGACATGGCGTCGCGATAGCCGCCCAGGCGCTCGTCGAATACGGCGGTGTCCGGGAAGCCCCCGACGAATGCGATACGGCTGTGGCCGAGTGCCGCCAGATGTTCGACGGCGGCAAAGGTGCCGGCATGATTGTCGGAGACAAGCGACGACACCTTGGCGCCGGGGATGTTGCGCACGACGAGCACGACCGGAATGCCGGCCATGACAAGCGGCTTCAGATCAACCGCTTCGGTGCCGCGCGCCGGCGAGATGATCAGGCCCGAGACACCGTGCTCGCGCATCGAGGCGATGACCTCGCGCTGGCGATCGATGCTTTCGCTGGTGTTGGACAGGAACTGCACGAAGCCGGCCGACTGCACCACCGTGTCCACGCCCACGGCAAGTTCGGCGAAGAAGCTGTTGGTCAGGTCGTTGACGACGATGCCGATGATCTTCGATCGCGCATTCGCCTGGCGAAGGTTCGCCGCGCCGCGATTATACACATAGCCAAGTTCCCGCATCACGGCGTTGACCTTCGTGCGGGTGCTCTCATTCACCAGGGGCGAGGCTTGCAGCACCAGCGAAACTGTCGACTTGGAAACGCCGGCAGCCTTCGCGATGTCGATGACGGTGACCCGTCCCTTGCCCATGAATGTCCTCCCTTGGTCTGCGCCAATTTTCACTGTTAATAATTGGAACGTTCCAACTTTGTCAAGCGGAGTTAATCGAGCCGCGTCGATGTCTGCGGGCGAATTCACCGGAAAGCATCTGTTGCGGTGCAAAATGGCACAAAACATTCAGTTTTGCCGCTAGCTAACGTCTCTAAAGCGATAAGCGACGCCTTGCTTTTGATGCCGAAAACAGGCTTGCAATTTGGAACGATCCAAATTATTGCATTGTCCACGTCTTGAGGAGGACCCCATGAGCTTGACCTTGAATCTGCCTGACGCCGATGGTGCCGTTCGCGAATATCGCCTTGTCGGAACCCCGATCGAGCGGCCGTCCAAGCCACCGGTATTCAATCGGATTGCCTACGCCGCGGCCCACGTCGTCTCCGATCCGCGCCGAGATTTGGACCCCTGGGGCAAGCCGGCGATCGACTGGGATACGACGATCGCCTTCAGGCGCCATCTCTGGAGCCTGGGTTTCAAGATCGCCGAAGCCATGGACACCTCGCAGCGCGGGATGGGGCTTGATTGGGCAGGCGCGCAGGAACTCATTCGCCGTTCGCTGGAAGAAGCGCGCCATGTCGAGGGCGCCGATCTTGCCTGCGGTGCCGGTACGGACCATCTGGCGGCCGCCGATGCACGCTCGCTGGACGACGTGATCAAGGCCTACGAGACGCAGATCGAATTCGTGGAAAAGAACGGTGGCCGCGCCATCATGATGGCGAGCCGCGCGCTTGCCCGCGTCGCCAAATCGCCCGACGATTACATCAAGGTCTATAGCCGTATTCTATCGCAGGCGAAGGACAAGGTCGTCCTTCACTGGCTGGGCGACATGTTCGATCCCAACCTTGCCGGCTATTGGGGAAGTGCTGATTTCGAGCCGGCGCTTGCGTGCGCGCTTGATATCATCAAGGAAAACCGGAGCAAGGTCGAAGGCATCAAGATCTCGTTGCTCGACAACGCCAAGGAAGTGCAGCTTCGCGACCGGCTTCCCGAGGGCGTGATGTGCTTCACCGGCGACGACTTCAATTACGCGGAACTGATCGAGGGTGATGGCAAGCGCTACAGCCACGCGCTTCTCGGCATTTTCGACGCCGTGGCGCCGTCGGCCTCCAAGGCGCTTGCGTCGCTGGCTGCGGGCGATACCACGACGTTCCGCTCCGTGATCGAGCCGACGGTGCCGCTGTCGCGCAAGATCTTCGAGGCGCCGACGCAATATTACAAGGCGGGCGTGGTCTTCCTGGCCTGGCTGAACGGCCATCAGAGCCATTTCAGCCTGCCCGCCGGCATGCAATCGGCACGCGGCATCAATCATTACGCGGATATCTTCCGCCTGGCCGATAAGGCAAATGTGCTCGATCGGCCGGAGCTGGCGACTGAGCGCATGAAGAACTTCGTGGGTGTCTTCGGCGTGCAATAAGCCGGGCGGAAGGCCGCCCCGCTTATGGTGGTCGTATCAATGAATAAAAGGACCGGCGTGTGGTGACGCCGGTCCTTCCGAACGCTAGGCCGCAGCGAAGGGAACAGCCACGAAGGTCTTGTTGCCGCCTCGCTGTACGAGGAGCAGCACGGACTTCTTCTCGGTCTTTGCTGCATCCGCCACCGCGTTCTTAGCTTCGCTCGCGTCGTGAACGGTCTTGTCGTTCACCGACAGGATGATGTCTCCGGTCTGCAGGCCGGCCTTTGCGGCGGGCTTGTCCGGCGCCACGTTGGCGATGACAGCGCCTTCGACCTTCTGCGACAGGCCAAGCTGGGCGCGGATATCGGGGGTGAGATCGGCAAGTGCGACGCCGATCCTCGGTCCGCTCTGCGCATGCTTTTCAGCGCCGCCGGCGCTTGCAAGCTGCTGTCCGTCATCGCCTCCGCCGATCGCAACCTTGAGCTCGACGCTCTTGCCGCCGCGCCAGACTGTTACGGTCTGCTTGTCGCCGGGCGAGAGGTCGGCCACGAGGCGCGAGAGATCCTTCGGCGATGTCACGCTGTCGCTTCCGACGTTGGTGACAACGTCGCCGGCCTTGAGGCCGGCCTTGGCCGCGGGCGAGCCTTCCGAGACATCGGCGACCAGCGCGCCTTGCGGCTTGGCAAGGCCGATCGCATCGGCGACATCCTGGGTGACGCCCTGAATCTGAACGCCGAGATAGCCGTGCTCGATGGAGCCGTTCTTCTGCAGCTTGGCGACGATCGTCTTGGCTTCATCGGACGGGATCGCGAAGCCGACGCCGACGCTGCCGCCGTTCGGAGAATAGATCGCGGTGTTGATGCCGACGACATGACCGTCGCGATCGACGAGCGGGCCACCCGAATTGCCGTGGTTGATCGGCGCATCGATCTGGATGAAGTCGTCATAAGGGCCGCTGTGCAGATCCCGGCCGCGCGCCGAGACGATGCCCGCCGTCACCGTCGTACCGATGCCGAAGGGGTTGCCGATCGCCAGAATCTGGTCGCCGAGCTTGAGCTTGCCGGAATCGCCCCAGGCGATGGTCGGCAACGCTTTCGGCGCCTCGATCTTCACCACGGCGAGATCGGCCTTGGCGTCGGCGCCGATCAGCTTGCCTGGCAGTTCTGTCCCGTCGTCGAGCGTTACCTTGATATCGGTGGCGTTGGCGATGACGTGGTTGTTGGTTACGATGTAGCCGTCCGGGCTGACGATGAAGCCGGAGCCGAGGGCCTGCGCATGCTCACCCGCTTGCGGTGCCTGATGCGGGACCGGAATGCCCTGCTGTTCGAAGAACTGCTTGAACTGCTGCTGCATCTCGGAATTGTCGGTGCCGTCGTAGGCGCCCGATGCCTTCATCGTCGTGACGATGGTCACGACCGCCGGCTTGTCGGCATCGACGACATCGGCAAACGAACCACTGCCGTTGGGGGAGGTGGCGACTGACGCCGGCGACGCTACGGCCGATGACGTTTCGAACGCATAAGGAAGCGAGGCCGCGCCAACGATGATTGCCGCACCGAGAAGGGCTGCTGACCGGCGGCGATTGAGGATGTTCGACATGATGTCTGTCCTTTGGATGTGTTGCTCGATCGCGTGATGGCTTTCACCAGTAATAGACGCGTGAGATACATATCTGCCGGCCGAACTGTATTTTCAAATTAAATATAGATTAGGTAATTGTTACGTTTTCGTCATTTATTACAGGACTTTAATGATGCGTGGCGAAGTATATTTCGCGCTCGCGAATGCGACAACTATCGCAGGCCGGATGCTGTTTTCCGGGCCGATATCTGGGTGGTTTTGAGGGGAAATTTCGACCGCGATCGGCCGTGCTTTGTCCTCGGACAAGCTGCCGATCGCGGAAGAGCCTTGGGAGGCATTGCGTGGTCCGCCGCAGGGCTGGGACGCGGCGCTTCACTAGCCCGGCACCACCGGCGCGTCGATACACAGTAAAGTGACCCGAGCCGCGAATTTTTGTCATAAATGAAAGTCATCACCGCATTTTGCGTGCCGGCTTCGGCTCTGTTATGGGTATTCGGGCAGAAAACGAAACTGAAGCGAAAGCACTCGCACAATGTTCCTGAGCGACCGTCAAACCGAAATCGTCGATATGGCCAAGTCGAAAGGCCGGATATTCGTCGAGGACCTGGCAGCGCATTTTTCCGTGACGCCGCAGACCATTCGCAAGGATCTCAACGACATCTGCGACGCTCAGATCCTGACCCGGGTGCATGGTGGCGCGGTCTTCCCGAGTGGAACCGAGAACGTCAAATACGAGGCGCGACGTCAGATCGCGTCGAGCGAAAAGCAGGCAATCGGCCTGGCCGCTGCCAGCCTCATTCCCAACAATGCGTCGCTGTTCATCAATATCGGCACGACAACCGAGGCGGTCGGCGAGGCCCTCGTCAATCATCACGAGCTGATGGTAATCACCAACAACATCAACGTCGCCAACCGGCTGAGGCTTCTGCCGGCCATCGAGGTGGTGATTGCCGGCGGTGTCGTGCGCAGCGCCGATGGCGGCATCGTCGGCGAGGCGGCGGTCGATTTCATCCGGCAGTTCAAGGTTGATTATGCCGTGATCGGCGCCTCCGCGCTCGATGAGGACGGCGCGCTTCTCGATTATGATTTCCGCGAGGTGAAGGTGGCGCAGGCGATCATCGCCAATGCCCGCCATGTCATCCTTGTCGCCGATTCCACCAAGTTCGAGCGCACCGCGCCGGTCAGGATTGCCCAGCTTTCCCAGGTGCACACCTTCATTACTGATCGTTGCCCGGTTCCATCCGTGCGGCAGTTCTGTCTTGAGAACGATGTGCGGCTGATCGAGACCAGCACGCAAAGGCAACCCCAGACCGAGCTGGCGTGACACGCTTTCCAATACTCCCATCAAGGATGATTGTTGCCCATGAGCCTAGAGACCGTCCGCGCATTCCTCAGCGCATCCGCTCCCGATATCGACATCATCGAAACCGAAATGAGCTCCGCGACCGTCGCGCAGGCAGCCGAAGCGCATGGGGTCGATCCGGCGCAGATCGCCAAGACGATCTGCCTGCGGCTAGATGACGCGCCGATCCTCGTGGTTGCCGGCGGTCTGGCGCGGCTCGACAATCGCAAGTTCAAGGACACGTTCGGCACCAAGGCGCGGCTGCTGAATGCCGAGGAGGTCGTCGAGGCGACCAGCCACCCTGTTGGCGGCGTCTGCCCGTTCGGGCTTCCTTCGCCTTTGCGCATTTATTGTGACGTTTCCCTCAAGCAATTCGACGTGGTGGTGCCCGCTGCGGGATCGACCAATTCGGCTGTCCGGATCGCGACGGATCGCCTGGCGGAGCTGACCAAGGCGACGTGGGTTGACGTCTGCCAGTAGGCCGACACACGAACAATTGAACCAGATTCAACGCAAAGCTTAAAACGCAGAAAAAGAAACCTATATAAGGGGTCGAAACTCAACTGTTGCCATATGGGAGACTTTAGATGCCTCGTGCCGTTTCACGTTTTGCCAAGGTTGCGGCGATTGCCGCCCTGACAGGCGTTACCGTATTTGCGTCCATCGGGGATGCGGATGCGCGGCGGGCAGGAAGCTCCGGTTTCGGCAGCCGCGGCACGCGTACGTTCCAGGCGCCGCCGGTCACCCGCACCGCGCCGGCCCCTGCCGCCCCTATGGATCGTTCGATGAGCCAGCGCCCGGAAACCAACGCGCCTGGCGCCGCGACGCAGCCGGCCATGGGTGGTGCTCAGCAGCGTGGTGGCCTGTTTGGCGGCTTTGGCCGGTCGATGATCGGCGGTCTCGTCGCCGGCGGCCTCCTCGGCATGCTGCTCGGTCACGGGTTCGGCGGCGGCTTCGGCTTCCTCGGCATGCTCCTGCAGTTCGCTCTGATCGCCGGCGCCATCATGCTCGCCGTGCGTTTCTTCGCCAATCGCAGCCAGCAGCCGGCCTATGGCTCGGCGCGTCCGAGCGGCGTCAGCCCGATGGCATCGAACGGCAACTCGTCCTTCCGTATCCCGAGCATCGGTTCGGGCGCGGCCGGCTTTGGCCTTGGCGGCTCGAATGCCGCTCCGCAGCCGCCGCGCAACGATCAGCCGAGCGATGAAATCGGCATCAAGCCTGATGACCTCGACCGGTTCGAGCAGCTTCTCACCGAAGTTCAGACCGCCTATGGCGCCGAGGATTACGGCACGCTTCGCAAGCTGACGACGCCGGAAGCCATGTCCTATCTCGCCGAGGAACTGGGCGAAAACGCCACCAACGGCGTTCGCAATCAGGTCAGCGACGTCAAGCTGCTGCAGGGCGATGTCGCCGAAGCCTGGCGTGAAGATGGTTCTGACTACGCGACGCTCGCCATGCGCTATCAGTCCATCGACGCTGTCATCGAGCGCGATGGCGGCCGGGTGGTCAGCGGCGACACGCGCTCGCCGACCGAGAGCACCGAGGTCTGGACCTTCGTGCGCAAATCCGGCACCGACTGGAAGCTTGCAGCTATCCAGGGCACCGAACAGCGCGCAGCCTGATATCTATCGAGTTGAAACCCTGCTTCAGCCCTCCTGGGCTGCGGCAGGCACGACCCAGAGCGGCCGATCTTCGCGCCGTGGCGCGGCAATGGTTGGAGCGGCTTCCTCTTCTGTGAGGAGGCCGTCTTCGTTTTCGCTGACGTCCACTTCATAGGCATAGTCGTAAAGCATCTCGCAGGCGCGTTCGCTGGCCTTGATCTTGGCCTCGGTCTCGCTGATCGCCGAGGCGATCGCCTTAACGCGGGCGCGCAGCATCGAGCCGAGAATATCGGTCGAAGGGCGCTTTTCCAGGCGTTCCAGGTGATGCTCGATACGCGCGGCGTGGCGCTCGAGTTCGCGCTTGGAAAAGCGCGCCTTGCGCATGTCCTCGGAGAGATCGTCGCGCATGCGCGCGAGCGGATCGAAGGTGCCGGGCTCACGCTCATCCAGCGTCAATTCATTGACGAGCTTCTCGATCACAATCAGCGCCTGCAGATCGACGGGATCGGCGAGTTCGACGTCATAGCCGGTATCGTCGAACACCTTGCGGCGAACGGGATCGAGCAGCAGTTCATAGGCCTTCTGCACCCGCCCGAAGGCACTGGGATCGCCACCGGAATCCGGATGCGTCGTCTTCGCGCGCCTGCGGTAGGCCGACTTGATCTGGTCATCGCTCGCGTCCCTGCGGACACCGAGAATCTCGTATGGATTGGTCACTGTCCCTCCGCTGCTGTCGGACATCGTCGTGACACCCGTGAAGGGCATTCGTCTATCAATGCCGTTCTTCTACCATCACTGGGGCAGAGTTTGGACAAAAGAATGCATAAGTTTGCGTGAAGGCCCGGATTGCCTGAAGGCATCCACCGTCTGTCCACAGTTTGATTGGGCGCACGTGCTTGCCACGTCCTTTTCCGCGCGGAAATCAAAGCAATAGGAAAATCGCATGTCGCAATGAAGCTTAATCGATATAATGGCGCCGCTTGCGTTGACGCTGTCAGTCAAATCGAGTTCTATCCGCCACCTTCTTGCGCCAGCCCCGCTGGCGGAGAGCTTCGGAGGACGGTTTCGTGCGTATTATCAAATCGATAGCGGATCTTAGGGCGTGCCTGGAGATCTATCGGCGTGAGGGCAAGAAGATAGGCCTGGTGCCGACCATGGGCTTTCTGCATGTCGGTCACATGGAGCTCGTCTCTCGCTCCAAGGCTGCAAACGACGTGACCGTGGTGTCGATTTTCGTCAATCCGCTGCAGTTCGGCGCCAACGAGGATCTGGCCCGCTATCCGCGCGATCTCGAGCGGGATTCTGCGCTTCTCAAGAATGCCGGCGTCGACTTTCTGTTCGCGCCGGAGGTGACGGACATGTGTCCGCGCCCGATGCTGACAGTTGTCGATGTGCCGGAGATTGGCCGGCAGCTTGAGGGCGAGGTCCGTCCGGGACATTTTGCCGGTGTCGCCACTGTCGTCACCAAGCTCTTCAATATCGTCCAGCCGCATGCCGCCTATTTCGGCGAGAAGGATTATCAGCAGGTGGTGCTGATCAAGCGGATGGTCGAGGATCTCGCGCAGCCGGTCGACGTGGTCGCGGTGCCTACGGTGCGCGAAGCCGATGGGCTGGCCTGCTCTTCCAGAAATGTCTACTTGAGCGAGACGGAGCGCGCCGCTGCCGTCATCGTGCCGCGGACGCTCGACGAAGCGGCCCGGCTCTATGCCGAGGGCTGCGATGATCCCGTGGAACTGGAAGCCGCATTGACCCGATTTGTCGCATCCGAACCGCTCGCGAGTGCCGAGGTTGTCGCCGTCAGGCATCCCGAAACGCTGGAACCGCTGACCTCGCTGCAATCGGCGCCGGCGCTCGTGGCGCTTTTCGTGCGGATCGGAAGCACGCGCCTGCTCGATAACCGCGTCATCGGCCTGGCGGCACAGTCGAGGGCTGCTTGATGAGCGCGCAGGGCAAGCAGAAGCGACTGACCACGGCCTCGATCCGCTCGATGAAGGGCGGTGATCGCGTCGTCTGCCTCACCGCTTATACGACACCCATCGCTCGCCTGCTGGACCCGCATTGCGATCTGCTTTTGGTTGGCGATTCCCTGGGCATGGTGCTTTACGGCATGGAGACGACGGTCGGCGTCACGCTCGACATGATGATCGCCCATGGCCGCGCCGTCATGCGCGGCGTGTCGCATGCCTGCGTGATCGTCGATCTGCCATTCGGCAGCTACCAGGAATCCAAGGAGCAGGCCTACCGAAACGCTGTCCGCATCCTGCAGGAAACGGGCTGCGACGGGGTCAAGCTCGAGGGTGGAGAGGAGATGGCCGAGACAATCGCTTTCCTGACATCGCGCGGCGTGCCAGTCTTCGCTCATGTTGGCCTGATGCCGCAGTTGGTCAACACGGCGGGCGGTTTCCGCTCGCTGGGGCATTCCGAGCAGGAGGCGACGAAGATCCGCCGCGATGCGGCGGCGGTCGCCGATGCCGGCGCCTTTGCCGTCGTCATCGAGGGAACTGTCGAGCCACTGGCGCGCGAGATCACGGCATCTCTGTCTATCCCCACTATCGGCATCGGTGCGTCGGTCGCCTGCGATGGCCAGGTGCTGGTGTCGGACGACATGCTGGGCCTGTTCAGCGATTTCAAGCCGCGCTTCGTCAAGCGCTTCGCCGAGCTGGGTCCGCTGGTGTCGCAAGCGGTGGAGACCTATGCGGAGGACGTCCGCGCCGGCCGGTTTCCGGGCGCCGAGCACACCTTCCAGCCGCGCAAGTAGTCGAGGTTTATGCCATGGGCGTGTCCCCGCGATGTTTGGTCGCGCTTTGGTAGCGAAAACCTGCGCTTAATTGCATCTTTGCGGAAGTGCGCTACACTCGATTTGCTTCAAGGCCGAGTTGCGTTCAGCTAATACCGATCGCATACCGCCTTTTCGTGAAGCAGTGACGGCATGATGTCTATACTCGCGCGTTCGCGGCGGAGATAAGATTTTTAGGAGTGATTTCATGCTGTAGCCTTAGGCCATCCGCCGACGGGTCTGCAGCGCCTTTAAGGCCTACTCAGCTTGTGTCAGTTTTGGAATTCGGGGGAACTCCTAAGATGCACATCAAGACGTTCAGCCTGCTTCTTTTATGCCTTTCGTTCGTATCCTGCCAAAGAGAGGGCGGCGAGCCCGCCGAACTGACCATTCCTGTTCGTGCCGAACCAGTCGCGCTTCAGGATTTCCGCTACAGCATCAAGCTCACCGGTGCGATCGCCGCCCATATCGAATCCAATCTCTCGTTCCGCGTAAGCGGCAAGGTGACCGAGTGGACCGCCGATGTCGGCGCGCATGTGACCGCCGGACAGGTGATCGCGCGGGTCGATCCACAGCAGCAGAAGGCCGATGTCGAGGCCGCGCAGGCCGCGCTCGTCGCCGCGCAGGCCGACGTCGAGCAGGCGACCTCGGAGTTCGAGCGGCGCAAGACGCTGCTCGCCAGCGGGTCGATCTCCAAGGAATCCTACGATCAGGCGGCAACGGCGCTTGATACATCGAAGGGTTCGCTCGATAACGCCAAGGCGCAACTCGGCACCACCAAGGATGCGCTCGGCTATACAGAGCTGAGAACGGATGCCGATGGCATCATCACTGCTCGTAACGTCGAAGTAGGGCAGGTGATGCAGGCGGCGCAGACCGCATTCACCCTGGCGCAGGACGGGCCGCGCGACGCGGTGTTTTACATCTACGAGACGCTGCTGCAGTCGAGGCCCGATACGCCGAGGATCGAGGTAGCACTCGTCAGCGATCCCAGCGTCACGGCGTTCGGCAAGGTCACCGAGATCTCGCCGACGATCGATACGTCCACCGGCACCGTGCGCGTCAAGATCACGCTTGAGGAGACGCCTGCGAGGATGACGCTGGGCGCGCCGGTGACGGGCTTTGCTCAATCGGCGCCGACGAAGATGATCATCCTGCCCTGGACGGCATTGTTTGCCATCGACGGCAAACCGGCGGTGTGGGTGATAGACCCGAAGGATGAAACCGTCAGCCTGAAGCCGGTCAAAGTCGCGACCTACGAGACCGGCCGTGTGATCATATCGGGCGGGCTTGATGTCGGCGAAATGGTCGTCACCGATGGTGGCAAGATGCTGCGACCGGGCCAGAAGGTGACGGTCGAAGGAGGGCAGAGCTGATGCGGCGGTCTTCTATCCCCAAGCTTCTTGTTATCCCGATGATCATCGCGCTCAGCGCGTGCAGCGAAGAAAAGGAGACCGCTTCCCCGATACGGCCAGTCCTGTCGAGCATCATCGAGCTCTCGAACTTGCCGACCCCGAGCTTCGCCGGAACGGTTGCGCCGAAGACGGAGACGCCGCTCGGCTTTCGCGTCGGCGGCCTGATGGTGGCGCGCGATGTGAATGCGGGCGATGTCGTGACCAAGGGCGAGCTCCTGGCGTCGCTTGAACCGACCTCGCTGGAGCTTGCAGTCAGATCGGCGCAGGCTGAGCTTGCCAATGCGCAGGCGCAGCTCGCCAATGCAAGGTCCTCCGAGGAGCGCGCCCGCGCGATTTTCCAAGGCGGAACGGCCACCAAGTCCAGCCTTGAGAGCAGCGTGCAGGCAACCCAGACCGCGCAATCGGCCGTGGTGCAGGCACAGACCGCGCTCGACAAGTCGAACGAGGATCTTTCCTACGCGCAGCTTCTCGCGACCTTCGACGGGGTCGTAACCGCCACCTCCGTCGAGGTGGGGCAGGTGGTATCGGCCGGCGAATCCGTGCTGACGGTCGCCATGCCAGGTGAGCGTGATGCGGTCATCGACATTCCCGAGGGCGAACTGATCCCCGCGATAGGGGATGCCTATTCCATCCTGCTGCAGATCAATCCGTCGATCACATCGGCGGGTGTCGTGCGCGAGGTGGCGCCGGCCGCCGATGCCGCGACCCGCACGCGCCGCGTCAAGATCGCGCTGCATAACCCGCCCGACGCCTTCAGGATAGGAACAACGATCACGGCGATCCGGCAGGCCCGCGATATCAAAAAGCTGTTCCTGCCGGCTTCGGCCGTCCTCAATCAGGACGGCAAGACGCTGGTGTGGATCGTGGATGAGAAGGCCGAAACCGTTCGATCGCAGGAGGTGAAGCTGCGCGACAAGACGTCGGCGCATCCCGAGGTCGTCTCGGGTCTGGAGCCGGGGACGCGCGTCGTCATCGCCGGCGTCCATAGCCTGAAAGAGGGGCAGAAGATCAAGGTCGAGGGTGGGGCGCGCTCATGAACAAGTTCAACCTCTCCGACTGGGCGCTCGAACACCGGTCGATGATCTGGTACTTCATGATCGTCTTCGCGCTGCTGGGGATTTTCTCCTACATGAACCTCGGGCGCGAGGAAGACCCGAACTTCACCATCAAGACGATGACGATCTCCACGCAGTGGCCCGGCGCGTCCGCCGAGGAGACCACGCGGCAGGTCACCGAACGGATCGAGCGCAAGCTCGAGGAGCTGGATTCGCTCGACTACACCAACTCGCTGACGATCGCGGGCCAGACGACGGTTTTCGTCTATCTCAAGGACTCCACCAAGGCGCGCGATGTGCCGGGCATCTGGGTCGACGTTCGCAACATGATCAGCGATATCGAGGGGCAATTTCCCTCGGGCGTGCAAGCGCCGACCTTCAACGATCGCTTTGGCGACGTCTTTGGCAACATCTACGCCTTCACTGCCGATGGGTTCACGCAGCGCCAGCTGCGGGATTATGTCGAGAGCGTGCGCCGCAGCATCCTGACCGTTCCGAATGTCGGGAAGGTCGATCTGGTCGGCGCCCAGGACGAGGTGATTTTCCTCGAATTCTCGACGCGCCAGCTCGCCGCGCTTGGCATCAGCCAGGCGGATGTGCTCAACACGCTGCAATCGCAGAACGCGATCACGCCATCGGGCGTGCTGCAGGCGCAGGGCGAACGCGTCAGCCTGCGTGTCAGCGGCCAGTTCACCTCGGAAGACAGCCTGCGCAGCGTCAATCTGCAGGTGAACAACCGCTTCTTCCGGCTGAGTGATATCGCGACCATCACGCGCGGCTACACCGATCCACCCACCGCGCTCTTTCGGGTCAACGGCATGCCGGCAATCGCACTCGCCATCGGCATGAAGCAGGGCGCCAATCTGCTCGAGTTCGGCAAGGCGCTGCAGACCGAATTGCGCAAGGTGCATGCCACGCTGCCGATCGGCATCGAACCGCATCTCGTGGCCGACCAGCCCGTCATCGTCGAGGAGGCAGTGTCGGGGTTCACGCGGGCGCTGGCGGAAGCGATCATCATCGTGCTCCTGGTGAGTTTCGTCAGTCTCGGCTGGCGTGCGGGGCTGGTCGTCGCCTTTGCGATCCCGCTGACCTTGGCGATCACCTTTGTCTTCATGGAATATGACGGCATCTCACTACAGCGCATCTCGCTTGGCGCGCTGATCATCGCGCTCGGCTTGCTTGTCGATGACGCCATGATCGCCGTGGAAATGATGGTCGCGCGGCTGGAGGCCGGCGATCCGATCACCAAGGCTGCGACCTACGTCTATTCGCATACGGCCTTCCCAATGTTGACGGGAACCCTGGTGACCGTCTCGAGCTTCATGCCTGTCGGCCTCAACAACAGCGCGGCCGGCGAGTTCACCTTCTCGCTCTTTGTGGTCATCGCGGTGTCGCTGGTCGTGTCGTGGATCGTGGCGGTGGTGTTCGCGCCCTTGCTCGGGGTGACGATCCTGCCCAAGACGATGAAGCGGCATGAGGAGAAGAGCGGCTGGTTCGCAAACGGCTTCGCGAAAATCCTCGATGTCTGCATGCGGTTCCGCTGGATCACCATCGCGCTGACGGTGATCGCCTTTGCCTGCGCGGTTTACGGCATGCGCTTCGTCCAGGAACAGTTCTTTCCGTCGTCCGACCGACTGGAGTTGATCGTCGATTTCGCGCTGCCCAACAACGCCTCGATCAGCGAAACCGACAAGCAGATGGCGCAGTTCGAGAAGGAGAAGCTGCAGGGCAATCCCGATATCGAGCGCTGGTCCACCTATGTCGGGCAGGGCGCGCAACGCTTCGTTCTGTCTTTCGACGTGCAGCCGGCGAGCCCGTCTTTCGGCCAGGTGGTGATCATCACCAAGAGCCTTGAAGTGCGCGACAAGCTTCGCGTGGATCTTCAAGAATATCTTACCAAGACCTTCGTCGGCACCGATGCCTATGTGAAGCTGCTCGACATCGGCCCGCCCGTCGGCCGCCCGGTTGCCTATCGTCTCAGCGGTCCTGACATCGAACAGGTCCGCCAGCGCGCGCTGGAACTCGGCGCGGTCATGAGTCAGAACCGGTCGCTTGGCGATGTGGTTTACGACTGGAACGAGCCGCAGCGTGTCGTGAAGGTCGATGTTCTCCAGGACAAGGCACGCCAGCTCGGCGTCACCTCGGAGGATATCGCGTCGGCGTTGAACGGCATCGTTGGTGGTGCGTCGGTGACGCAGGTGCGCGACGACATCTACCTGATCACCGTCCTGGCGCGCGCCCAGGCATCCGAGCGGCGGTCGATCGAGACCCTGCGCGACCTGCAGCTGCGCACCAGCAATGGCAACTCCGTTCCCTTGGCGGCGATCGCGAATTTCCGCTACGAGACCGAGCCGCCACGAATCTGGCGCCGCGACCGCCTGCCGACCGTCACCCTCAAGGCCGCCGTCATCGACAACAAGCAGCCGGCGACGGTTGTCGATCAGCTGGCCAAGGATATCGATGCCTACACCGCGCAGCTGCCAACGGGCTTTACGGTCGAGGTGGGCGGCAGCGTGGAACAGAGCGCCAAGAGCCAGGCGCCGATCGCCGCCGTGGTGCCGATGATGCTGTTTACGATGGCGACGATCCTGATGATCCAGCTTCAGAGCTTCTCTCGGCTGTTTCTAGTCTTCGCGGTCGCGCCTCTGGCGCTGATCGGCGTCGTGATCGCGCTATTGTCGAGCGGCGCGCCGATGGGCTTCGTGGCGATCCTCGGCATCCTCGCCCTGATCGGCATCCTGATCCGCAACTCGGTGATCCTTGTCGTGCAGGTGGAGGAACTCAGGCGAGAGGGGCATCATCCCTGGGATGCGGTGCGGGAGGCGACGCAGCATCGAATGCGTCCGATCCTGCTGACGGCGGCGGCGGCGAGCCTTGCGCTCATCCCGATTTCACGCGAGGTGTTCTGGGGGCCGATGGCCTACGCCATGATGGGCGGCATCATCGTCGGCACGGTGCTGACGCTGCTCTTTCTGCCCGCGCTTTATCTCGCCTGGTTCCGGATCAAGCGGCCGGACGGGGATGAGCATGTTGCGGAAAAAGAAGTGACTGGAAGCGCGGGTTGATCAGGCCCGCAGCCAGTCTGCAATGCCGCGCGCGGCGGCGCGACCGGTGGCGAAGCACGCGGTGAGCAGATAGCCACCCGTTGGGGCTTCCCAATCGATCATCTCACCGGCGACGAACAGGCCGGGGCGCTGCTTCAGCATGTAGTGCTCGTCGATCTCGTCCCATGCGACGCCGCCCGCCGATGAAATGGCTTCAGTGATCGGGCGCGGGGCGACGACGTGGATCGGCAACGCCTTGATCAGCCGCGCCAGCCGAGCGGGGTCACGCAGATCGGCGTCATCACCGCACTCGCGAACGAGGTTTGCCTTGACGCCATCAAGGCCGGCGCCTTTGCGCAGCCGGTTGGCGAAGCTCGTCTTGGCGTCCTGCTTCGCAAGATCGCGTTCGAGCCGCTCCAGCGCACGCCCGGGCATAAGGTCGACGATGAGCTCGGCAGGCTGTCCAGATGCCAGCGCGTCTCGCAATGCGGCTGCATGGGCGTAAATCAGGCTTCCCTCTATGCCGTGCTGGGTAACGACAAACTCGCCCTGTGTCGATCCCGCCGGCGAGGTCGCCACCACGGACTTGACCGCAGCGCCGGCGAAGCGCTCGCGAAACACCGCGCTCCAGTCGACATCGAAGCCGCAATTGGCCGGTTGGAAATCGTGAACCGGAACGGCCTCATTTCGCAACCAATTGACCCAGCGACCGTCCGAGCCAAGCCGCGGCCAGCTCTGGCCGCCGAGTGCGAGCAGGGTGGCATCGGGCTGCACGACGAGGTCGCCTTCGGGCGTCTGGAACAGATAGCCACCGTCGGAAAAGCCCTGCCAGCGGTGCCGGGTCCGGATTGTAACCCCCTGCGCGTCCAGCCGCCTGATCCACGCGCGCAACAAAGGCGATGCCTTCATCGCCACGGGAAAGACGCGTCCGGAGGTCCCGACGAAGGTCTCGGTCTCCAGATCGGCGGCCCATTGCCTGATATCGTCAGGGCAAAAGGCGTCGAGCGCGTCGCGCAGGCGCCCGTTGGCGGTGCCGAAGCGCGTCGCAAAGCGTTGATAGTCTTCCGAATGAGTGATGTTGAGACCGGATTTTCCGGCAAGCAGAAACTTGCGCGCGACCGTCGGCATAGCCTCGTAGACCGTGACCCTATGCCCGGCTGAAGACAAAATCTCTGCCGCCATAAGCCCCGCCGGCCCGCCGCCGATGATGGCTACCTCTTTGTTCGACATACATACGCCCGCAATTAAATTCGCAGGCCCGTCATGACGCGTACGCTCAATATACGCAACCCCGCCAAGGCGGAGCCGCGTGCAATCACGTTAGATGCCGATGCAAACAGCGCGCACCAAGCCTCGTCGACAAAAAAAGGCGTCAGTCCACAAAACGCGGGATAAAGCGCGGCTGGGCTGAGGCTTCTTCCTCTTTTATGGCGTCTTCGTGGTACCAGCAGCTGTCGTAGACGCAGGGTTCCAGATCTTTTTCCAGGTCAACCTTCTGACGAAGCGCCGATGAAGCGAAGCGCTTCGTCGGGAAAGCGTAAATCGTTGCCGACTCGTGATGCACACCAGTAACCATGTCATGCCTCCAAATTGAGTCCGCCCTAAAGCGTTAAGAGGGACAATAACACAGTTGCACAGAGAATGCGCTATTTGATTGAAAAAAGTGCAACAAATGTTTGAATCGTGGGCAATCGCGATTTGAACAGCTTTATATCAGAAATTTACAGAATACATAAAATATGCAATTGCACAATAAATGATCATTTTGGCCGCTGTGCGGAAAAAATCGACCGCCGTCTTATTCATCTTTTTCCAGCGGAGTGTTCGATCAATAGGCAGCGTAACCGCTTGAGTCCACTGGCACTTCAGTGCCTGCTGCGATTGATGAGTGCCTGCCTGAACAGCACTTTAAAGGCGCCCTTCCGCGTGGTCATTTCACCCCTCGTCGCGAACTGGCACGCTACATGCATACTCTTTGGCATCCCTCCACGGGCAAGGCAGCCTCGGCTTCCGCGTCCTTGGGACCTGCTGACACCTTTGTTTTGAGAGACTCGCAAATGACCAAGTATAAGCTCGAGTACATCTGGCTCGATGGATACACCCCGGTACCGAACCTTCGTGGCAAGACGCAGGTCAAGGAATTTGCAGAATTCCCGACGCTCGAGCAGCTGCCGCTCTGGGGCTTCGATGGCTCCTCCACGATGCAGGCCGAAGGCCGCAGTTCCGATTGCGTGCTGAAGCCCGTCGCCGTATATCCGGACCCGGCTCGTACCAACGGCGTACTCGTCATGTGCGAAGTCATGATGCCTGATGGCGTTACCCCGCATGCTTCCAACGCCCGCGCAACCATCCTCGACGACGAAGATGCATGGTTCGGCTTCGAGCAGGAATACTTCTTCTACGAAAACGGCCGTCCGCTCGGCTTCCCGGAGCAGGGCTACCCGGCTCCGCAGGGTCCTTATTACACCGGCGTTGGCTACTCGAATGTTGGCTCGATCGCACGCGAAATCGTCGAAGAGCATCTCGACCTTTGCCTCGCTGCCGGCATCAACCACGAAGGCATCAACGCCGAAGTGGCCAAGGGCCAGTGGGAATTCCAGATTTTCGGCAAGGGCTCGAAGCGCGCCGCCGACCAGATCTGGATGGCACGCTACCTGCTGCAGCGCCTGACTGAAAAGTACGGCATCGACATCGAATATCATTGCAAGCCGCTCGGCGACACCGACTGGAACGGTTCGGGCATGCATTGCAACTTCTCGACCAAGTTCATGCGCGAAGTTGGCGGCAAGGCCTACTTCGAAGCTCTGATGGCCCAGTTCGACAAGAACCTGGAAGCTCATATCGCTGTCTACGGTCCTGACAACGACAAGCGTCTGACCGGCAAGCACGAAACTGCTCCGTGGAACAAGTTCTCCTACGGCGTTGCCGACCGTGGCGCTTCGATCCGCGTTCCGCACTCCTTCGTAAAGAACGACTACAAGGGTTACCTGGAAGACCGCCGCCCGAACTCGCAGGGTTGCCCTTACCAGATCGCTTCCCAGGTTCTGAAGACGATCTCGGAAGTTCCGACGGCTGGTTTCGCTTCGGCTGCTGCTTAAGCCAAATCCTGATTGATTGTGATGGCGCTGGTCGAAAGACCGGCGCCATTTCTTTTGGATCACGGCTGATGTGCCTCGCATTGGCACGGTGAGCGACGATGGTCGCGATTTCTTCCCGCCGATCCCGATTTTTCTAAACCCTGTTTGAGATCGCCATCGTCTAACGGTTGAAAAACTCAACCGAACGGCCGCATTCCTTTTGCGTTATAGTCTCTTTTCACTATACTTGTGTTGGATCATCCAAACGCGAGTTACCCTTGGTGTCAGTGGCTAAGCACAGCCTCCTGCTTCGCTTGCTCGGAAAGCCCGCGCTTTTCGCCAATGACGGCGAAATCGTGCTTCCGGAAAAAGCCTATCCGCTCCTGGCCTTCGTGGCTGCGTCGTCGCAGTTCTCGATGGAGCGCGAGACGTTGCGGGGCATGCTCTGGCAGTCCGATGTGTCGAAACAGCGCGCCGGCAGCCTTCGGCAGCTCCTTGCCCGCATCGATCGCAGCGTGCCGGAAGGGCTTCCCCGCCTGATCACCGCCACCAACACTCATATCATGCTAAACGCCGAGCACTGGGCGACCGATGTCCTGCTCCTGCGAGACGCCACGCATCCGCTGGCGCGAACCGATTGGGCCTTACTTCAGGGCGAGCTGCTTGAGGGTTTCCGCGCGCCAACGATGGAAGCGGACGAGTGGGTCACGATCGAGCGCCGCCGCGTCGCCGAATGCCGCGACGCGCATCTGATGACGCTGCTTGATTCGCCCGAAAAGCTGACACTCGCCGATACCGTATTGCTGGCCGGGCTGCTTGTGGCCACGGATCCGGCGAACGAGGCGGCCTGCCGCGCGCTGATGAAGGCGCATGCGACGGCGGGCGATCTTGGCTCGGCGCGGCAAGCCTATTTCCGCTGCCGCAACGAATTGAAGGCTGAGTATGGCGCCGAGCCGGATGCGGCAACCCAGGCGCTCGCGCTGGAGCTCGGCATCATTGCACCGGCGGCACCTGCCGTGTCGGAAGCCGCCGCCGTTAGGCCCGCGACCGCCGACCCGGTTGGCCAGCCGCGCGTGCTCATTCTTCCACCGGAAACGATGCTATCAGAGCCGCTGCTGCAGCGTGTCGGCAGAGCTTTGCTCGAGGATGTCACGATCGGCCTCAGCCAGCAGCGTGGCTTCAAGGTCATTGCGGCGCATACGAGCGTCGAGATTCTAAACCGCAGCCTCGCCAGCGGCGAACTGCAGCCCATGCCGCCGGAATTGCGTTTCGATTACACCGTCTATGTGACGATCCACGGCCGCGAGGACGAGATCTACGCGACCTGCAGGCTGACCAAGACATCGACCGCCGAAGTGCTGTGGGCGATCGACCTGCCGCTTGCCATGCAGAAGGTCAACCAGTCCTTCGGCCAATTGGCGCGGCGCATCGTCATGACGCTTGCCGATACGATCGAGCGGCGCGAGCTGACGGATATGATGCACGATGTCTCGCCCTCGGCCTATCGGCTCTATCTCGAGGGCAAGCGGCTCGTATCGAAGACCGATCTGCAGCACCTCCGGCAGGCGCGCAAATGGTTCAAGTCGGCGCTATCGAGACATGACCGCTTCTCCTCCGCCCATGCCGGAATGGCTCGCGTGTTGGGCATGGAATGGCTCGTTCGCGGCATGAAGGACACGGCACTTCTGGAAGAGGCCGATCGGTCGGCATGGCAGGCGCGCGACAGCGATCCGAACAGCGGAAGAGCCATGCGCGAGCTTGGCTTCGTCGCGCTCTATCGCCGCCGCTTTGCCGATAGCCTCGATTTCTTCGCCGAAGCGCAGATGCTCAATCCGAACGACGCGGATATTCTGGCCGATCATGCGGATGCGCTTCTGCATGACGGGCAAAGCGACAGGGCGCTGGAACTCAGCCACGCCGCGTTGAAGCTCAATCCGCTGCCGCCGGATTATTACTACTGGAACCTGGGCGGCATTCATTTCGTCCAGGAGAATTACGCCAAGGCGATCGAGGTGCTCGACCGCGCCAAGGACCGGCCGGCGACCTCGCGTCTGCTCGCTGCAGCCCATGCCAAAAACGGCGACAAGGCCACCGCAGCGCATTATGCCTCGGTTGTCCTCGAGAATTTTCCGGATTTTCGCACGGAAGATGTCTGGCGTTTCGTGCCGGATCGCAACCCTGACGATACTCGCCAGCTGATAGACGGACTCAGGATGGCTGGCCTGTCCTGAAGTGCTACACATGGCGATTTTGGCCGTTAATTAGCGAAATTTCCAGTCACACCGGAATAACGCCGGCCGTTCACAGTCTCTCCTGTTCGCAGCAAATGCTGCCACCAAAAGGAGAAAACAATGACCAACGCAATCAAGTCCACCGTTCGCCTTTCCGCTGCTGCCCAGGCCGTCCTGAAGCAGAACGCCGTTCAGCTCGACACCAACGCGACCGCGAACATCGTTCACGCTCTGAAGTTCCGTTGAGGTTTTTGCGAATGTCTGTTCAGGCAGCACTCACGGATCTGGCTGGGGATCTAAGTCTTTCCGCGGCGGGCGTCAGTGCCTACCACGACCGCTCCCTGACGCCTGGACAGACATTCGCGGCGATCAAGCCGCACTTTGCCGAGCTTGGAATAACGCGCGTCGGCTTGTTGACGGCGCTCGATCTTCTTGAAATCCCGGTCGCCTTCGCGACTCGCCCGAACAGCTACACGCTGTCAGTCTTCCAGGGGAAAGGCATCGACGAGGAAGCCGCGATGACCTCGGCTGCCATGGAAGCGGTCGAAACCCGGGTTGCCGAAATGCAGCCGGATGATCTGGTCATCGCCACGCTCGCCGGCATGAAGGCCGAGCGGGCGCCGCTGATCGATCTCGATTCCGTCGCGCGCTGCGTGCCGTCGGACATTGATACTGGCCCGCTCGCCTGGAGCGAAGGCCTCGACATCATGAACGACAGGCCGGTTTTCGTGCCGTGGTCGCTTGTCGGCCTCGACCATCGTGGCACGCGCCCTTCTGGCTTCGAGCAGTCCAGCGACGGCCTGGCATCGGGCAATCGTCCTGCCGAAGCCGTGCTACACGGCCTGTGCGAACTGGTCGAGCGCGACGCATGGGCGCTGACGCAGCTTCGCCCCTTCGATGAACTGCGCGGTTCGCGCATCGATCCGGCCGGGTTCGGCGATTCCGTCATCGACATCATTACCGACCGCATCGCCCGCGCCGGCATGCGGCTTTTGCTTCTCGACATGACGACCGATATCGGCGTGCCGAGCTTCCTTGCCGTCATCGTTCCCGGCGACCTCGGCGACCGCGTGGATGCGCGCTGGACGAATGTCTGTGGCGGCTGCGGTTGCCATCCGGATCCTGTCCGCGCGGCGCTGCGCGCCATCACCGAGGCAGCGCAGAGCCGGTTGACGGCGATTGCCGGCAGCCGTGACGACTTCACGCCGCGCGTCTACCAGCGCCTTGATGGCGACGGACCGATGCAACAGCTGATCGAGCTCTGCGACGAGACGCCGGTGGCGCCGCGCTTTGCCGAGCCTGCCAAGCGCAGCATCCAGCAGACCATCCGTCACATTCTGGATCGGCTGCGTGCGCGGGGTATCGAACAGGTCGTGGCCGTGCCGATCCCGCATCCGCGCCTTCCGGTCTCCGTCGTTCGCGTCATCGTGCCCGGTCTCGAGGTCGATGTCAGCGGCGAATTCATTCAACTTGGCTTGCGCGCGATCGGCGCCATGCAGGGAGCCCAGGCATGAGAGTAATTTTCGCAGGACCAAGCTTCGGCCGGGATCTCGACAGGCTTCAGGCGGAGCATCCGTCGATCGAGTTTCGCGGGCCAGCCGCGCGAGGCGATATCCTGCAGGCGGTGCGCGATGGCGCCCGCGCCATTGGCATCGTTGATGGCTATTTCGGCGAGATGCCGTCCGTCTGGCACAAGGAAATCCTCTTCGCGCTTGAGCAAAACGTTGTCGTCGCCGGCGGCGCCAGCATGGGCGCGCTCAGAGCCGCCGAGTGCTCGGCGTTCGGCATGGTGGGCATCGGCTCGATCTATGACGATTACGCTGACGGCCGGCTCATCGACGATGAGGCCGTTGCGCTGGTTCACGCACCGGCAGAGCTGGGCTGGCTGCCGCTCTCCGTTCCGTGGGTCGATTATCAGCCGACCATCGACGCGCTGAACAGGCAAGGCCTGTTCTTGTCGGGGGAATACAAGAAGCTTCTTCTGTCGGGCCGCGCGCTGCATTTCTCCGAGCGGACCTATCCGAAGGCGGTGGAACGCTGCGCTTTCGAAAACGCCGCGCGCGCCAAGGAAATCGTGAAATTGATTCGCGCGAACAAGATCGAGCGCAAACGCGCCGATGCCGATATGGTTCTGGATTACCTCGAAAGCGTGAAATTCACCGCTGGAAAGCGCAGCTGGGGCTTCGCGGCAACGTCACACTGGGAGTTGCTGCATGCGGAAATCAGCACCCCGGTAACGCCTGTAACGCTCTAATAACGCCACGCCTGAATGATGGAAGCACTGGAGCCCCAAAGTGGTGTTTGGGGCATCTCAGAGAGGCGGAGCGGACGAGATGAACATTCAGACGATGGACGAGGGAAGCGGAAGCGAATACGCGAGGATTTTCCGCTTGCTGTCGGCCGCGAAGGACGAAGCGCAGAAGCTCAAGTTGAACAACCTGACGCATCTGACAAACATGGCTCTGCTGCAGGTCGTCATCGATTGGGATGGAATCGACCCGGAGCGTGAGCTGGACGTGAATCTGGAAAAGCTGATCGGTACCAAGACGAAAGTGGCAATGAAAGACGCACGAGAAAACCTCGTCGTCCTGGAACGCCACTAATCGCTATGGTATCCGCGAAGCCGCTTACTCGGCGGCTTCGCTTTCGATCTGCTCCATGCCGGCAATCGCCTGCACCAGCTTGACGATCTTCTTGCGAACCTGCTCGTTCTTGATCGACAGGAAGGCAGCGTTCAGGAGCACGCCGTCGCGCGATACGACGAATTCGTCGCTCGGGGTAGGATTGTCGTTGGCGTTGGCCGAAATGTCTTCGAAGAATGAGCGGACGTCGACATCGAGCGCACCGGCGATTTCAACGAGCATGCTTGCCGAAACGCGGTTCGAGCCCTTCTCGTATTTCTGAATCTGCTGGAAGGTGACGCCGACGCGATCACCCAGTTCGGTCTGCGAAACCTTGCGCATCAGGCGCTTGATGCGGATCGTCTTGCCTACGTGGACGTCGACGGTATGCGGAGCTTCTTTCATGGCCTTATCCTTCTAACGCCAGTGCGGCGTGCTTATTATTCCCTGCGGCAACCTTACCAAGATATTTGAACGGATCAATTGTGCCGCCCATTTTTATTCCCGCCAACTCATGTGCCTGAAGACCCTGACTTTCAACTGAAAACAGCGCTTGGACCAGCAAATTTATGTGACGTCGAATGCAATCATAAGTAAGTATTCCAGTTCAATCTGACCAAACGGGGCTTATATACATCCTCCGGTAGATAAATCGCCGGAATTTGAGATTAGCATCGAAGGCCGTTATATCCGCTGGGAACGTTCCTTTCAGGGCTTTTCCGCGCGGTAACAAAACGGTGTACGCGGCGAATTGACGATTGGATTAGTGGTCGCTGAACTTATTGTTGTGGTCTGCATTTGTTCGCGCCGGTTGGTGAGAGTCCCTGCTGAGCAGTGCTTTTGACGTAAGGTGCTGGATGAAAACATGAATCCGGCTGTCGTTTTCTCGCAAATTTCGAGCGCGGGGATCGATGCATCGCTTCGCCTGGACGAGAGATTTATCTGAAGAAATTTGCGGGAGCGGCCGTCGATCAATTCTTCATTAGCACACTACCGAGAGTGGATTATTTGTGTATCGGATCGATCCACCGAACGTCTTCCGGCTTTTCAACCGGTTCAATATCGAGATTGACCACCACAGGCTCCTGCCCGGACCGGACGAGGACGCATTCCAGCGTCTCGTTTTGGCTCGCATTGATCTCCTGATGCGGCACGTAAGGCGGCACGAAAATGAAGTCGCCGGGCCCAGCCTCGGCGGTATACTCGAGGTTTTCGCCCCAGCGCATGCGCGCCTTGCCCTTCACGACATAAATGATGCTTTCGACATCGCCATGATGGTGCGCGCCGGTCTTCGCGTTGGCGTGGATTGTCACCGTACCGGCCCAGATCTTCTCAGCGCCGGCGCGGGCATTGTTGATCGCCGTCGCGCGGTTCATGCCCGGGGTCTGCGCAGTGTTCGGATCGAGCGCATTGCCCGGGATGACCTTCACGCCGTGTTCGCGCCAGTCGATGGGGCCATGGGAATGATCGGCGTCGTGGGAGCCGGGATCGTTGCTCAAGTCGGGTCTCCTTCGTTCTCGGGCAGCATCGCCCGCAAGCCGGCGCCGCTCAGCCTGCTCGCGTGGAAAGCGCGTCGAGCTTGCGGCGCAGTCGGCGGCGGACGTCGTCGTCTTGCTGCTCCATGGCGCCAAGCATGTCACGGACGGTGCCGCGCAGCCCGTGTATCTGGTCGACGAGATCCATGATGAGATCGACGCCGGCTTCGTTGACGCCCATGTCGCGGGTGAGGTCGAGGATCAGCCGCGCCCGCGCCACGTCGTCGTCGCGGAACTCGCGATCGCCGTCATGGGCTTCGGGGATCAGCCAGCCCTGCTCGATCCACACGTCCACCACGGTCACGTCGATCTTCAGGGTTCGGCGGAATTCAAGATCATTCATGGCTACTCCTCCATGCCTTTTCTCGGATTCTGCGGATTGGCCGGCGTCCACTCGCTCATGAATTCGGCAAGCTTCGGGTCTGGCTCATCCGGCAAGACGACTTTCAGAGACACATAGATATCGCCGGCGCCGCCACCGCGCTTTGGCGCGCCCTTGCCCTTCAGGCGCAAGACCTTGCCGGTGCTGGAATTCGCGGGCAGCGTCAGATTGACCGCGCCCGATGGCGTCGGCACACGCACCTTGCCGCCGAGCACCGCCTCGGACAGCGATATCGGTAGATCGATGCGGATGTCATCGCCATCGCGAACATAGAACTTGTGCGGGCGAACGCGGATCTCCACCAGCGCGTCTCCCGGCGGACCGCCGCCGATCCCCGGCTCGCCCTTTCCCTTCAGGCGCAGCGTCTGGCCGTCGCGGGTTCCGGCCGGGATCTGCAAGTCGAGTGCAGGGCCATCCGGCAGGCGTATCTGCGTCTTGGTGCCGTTGATGGCGTCGAGAAAATCGACTTCCATTGAATATTGCCGGTTCTGCCCCTGCGAGCGGAATTGCCCACCGCCGCGTCCGCGTCCGGAGAAGAAGCTTGAGAATATGTCGTCGCTGTCGCCGAAGTCGGCGAAGCCGGCATTGTTCTGATAGCGACCGCCGGCGCCGGCCTGCGAGGCGTAGTCGCGATAATAGTTGCGCTGCGCCTGCTCGGCGCCTGTCATGTCGATCTCGCCTCTGTCGAAGCGCTTGCGCTTGTCCTCGTCGCCGACGATCTCGTAAGCGGCGGAGATTTCCTTGAACCGGTCCTCGGCCTGCTTGTCGCCGGGGTTCAGGTCGGGATGCAGTTTCTTCGCGAGCTTGCGGAACGCGCTCTGGATTTCTTTTTGCGTAGCGTCCTTCTTGACGCCCAGAAGCTCGTACGGATCTCGGCTCATACATGTCTCCGTTCAGCCGGCGCGGATCGCCGGCAATCTTTGACATATATATAGGTTGCAAAATCGCGCGGGACGAGAGGCGCGATGTCGCTCCTGTTCTCAAACCGATCGCCGCGGCGAGCGTACTTAGACGTCAGCGATCTTGCGGAGATCGTCGATAGCGCCGGGTCCCGCCGCGAGCACCTTGGCACCCTTGGTCAATCCCTCGCCGTTGGCCGGGAAGGGATGGAACCAGCCGCCGGCTTCCTTGACCAGGCAATATCCGGCCAGGCAGTCCCAGGCGTGCATGTAGGGCTCGTAATATCCGACGAGGCGGCCAGCGGCGACATAGGCGAGCATGAGCGCGCCGGAGCCGTTTCGAATGAAATTGCCGCCTGCGTCCAGCAGTTCCTCGACCATCTTGGCGACCGTGGCGGGCGAAACATGGCTGTTCGCGCCGATACCGGTCACCGCGTTGCGGATATTGCGTTCGGGGCTGAGCTCGAGCTTTTTGCCGTTCAAGGTCGCGCCCATGCCGAGGGCAGCGGCGTAGACCTCATCATGGCAAGGCGAGGCGATGACGCCGACGACAGGCACATCGTCGTGCAGCAGGCCGATCGAGACGCACCAGTTCGGCATGCCGTTGACGAAGGGACTGGTGCCGTCGATAGGATCGATCACCCAGGTGAAGCCCGACGTACCTAGTGTGAGACCATACTCCTCGCCGAGAACGCCATCTCCGGGATAGGCTTCCGCGAACCGTGCACGGATCAAATTCTCGACCTCCCGGTCGGCGATCGACACCACGTCCTGCGGGTCGCGCTTCGTCTCAATCACCAGCGTGTCGCGACGCTTGAAGTAGTCGAGCGCCACGGCGCCTGCCTCGCGGGCAACGGCCTCGGCTAGGGCCAGACGAGCTTCGAGCCCTGGAATAACGCGCAATGTCATCGCAACATGTCCTTTATCGGAAACGATGGCTGGATACAGCCGCTGAAAGTCGCGCTTGCAAGCCGCTTGGGGTACTGTTGCAAGCGCGTGCAAAGCGAACACTTCGCCGCGCTCGATGTCAATATTCGTCATGAAAACTTCATATTGGCTGAGGTCGTTACGGATTGCACGCAAGTGCAACTCGATGCAAAGGTGCGTGCAGCAAAAGGATCGCCATGCCGTCTAAATTATTCGTCAGCGCGCAGGAAGTTGCCGAGAGGGCAGGGGTGTCGCGTTCCGCCGTATCGCGAACCTTCACGCCGGGAGCGAGCGTTTCCGCCGATACCCGCAGGCGCGTTCTGGAAGCGGCCGAAGCGCTTGGCTATCACGTCAATCATCTGGCACGTGGCCTGATGCGCAACGAGAGCGGCATCGTGTGCCTGATCGTGTCCGATGTCGCGACGCCCTATCGCTCGGCGCTTTTGCGGGAACTGACCATCCAGCTGCAGAACGCAGGCAAGGTTGCGATGTTCGTCAATACCGATCGCTCGGATGGCAGCGTCGACCGCGCTTTGCAGCAGGCGATCCGCTACCGGGCCGATGCGTCGATCATTCTCTCCGGCCTGCCGGACAAATCCATCACCCAGCTCTGCCTCCGCAGCGGTCAGCGCCTAGTGCTGATCAACCGCGACGACGATCAGCCGGGTCCGTTGAAGATCAACCTCGACGACTATGAGTCCGGCGGCAAGATCGCGACCGCATTCGTGCGCGCGGGGTGCAAAACGCTCGCCTTCGCGAATTCCGAAGCGGGGACGCCAAGCCTGATGGGTCGCGAGCGCGGCTTTATCGCCGCCGCCACGAAGCTCGGTCTCGAGGTTATCGTCGAGCGCTATGGATCGACGGGATACGAGGCGGGCCGTGTGCTCGCGCAGCGCATGCTGACGCGCGCTGAGCGGCCGGATGGCGTGTTCTGCGCGACCGATCTGCTCGCCTGCGGTTTCATGGATGCCGCTCGCCACCAGTTCGGACTGTCGATCCCGGATCAGCTGTGCGTTGCCGGCTTCGACGATATCGAGCAGGCTTCGTGGTCGTCCTTCAATCTCACGACCTTCGCGCAGCCGGTCATGGCGATCGCCACGCAAGCGGTGAAATGGCTCGCCTCGGGTGGCCATGAGGACGAGCCGGAGGAGGCTCATTCGGTTCGCTTGAAAGCCGAACTCATCTGGCGCGGGTCCATCCGCAAGGGTTGAACGAGCCGATACAGACACTGCGGCCCTTAAAATGTGGGGGCTTTTTTAGCGCGGGATTGCGTTATATCAGCGCTTGCCATAAACTTGAGTTTATCAAGAAGGTATAGTGCGCCCCATCCATGACATTTCAACCCCGCATGCAGAACAAGATCGAAGGTTTCTCCGTCGTCGGCGGCCTTCACAGGCGATCATGGAACGGCATCGTTGCGGATGTTTGGGATGTGGAATGCGCGCCCTATGCCGGTGGCTATTATGTGTCCAATGACCCCAGGCTTTTCATCCTGCTCGATATGAATGGCGCCGGCCGTTCGACGATGAAGCTGAGCTCGAAGGGCGCGGGCGCCGCGGAAGAGGACGAGAACCAGCCGATTTCCTATGTGCCTGCGGGAATGGAGCTCTGGGCCAATCTGAAGAACGTGCAGTTTCTTCGGCATCTCGATCTGCATTTCGACGCCGAGATCGTGGCGCGCCGGTTGATGGAGGAGCTCGATCCCGATCGGCTGACGAGCCCACGCTTGCTGTTTTCCGACGAGCGCGTGCTGACGCTGTCGCGCATGATCGCGGCCGAATGCATGAACCCGGCGCCGCTGCACGATCTCTATGGCGATGGTCTAGCACTGGCGCTGATCATAGACGTGATGAAGCTTGGCAAGAGCGAGGTGCGCAAGCGCAGCAAGCTCGCTTCATGGCAGTTGCGCAAGGCAACGGATTTCATCACCGAGAATTGCATGCGCAATATCCGGCTGGAAGAGCTTGCAACGCTGGCCGGGCTCTCGCAATCTCACTTCAGCCACGCCTTCAAGGCCTCCACCGGCATGGCGCCGCATCAGTGGCAGATGAACGCCCGGCTGGAGCGTGCGAAAGAGCTCCTGCTGCACGGCGACCAGCCGCTTATGGTCATCGCCGCCGAGACCGGTTTCTCGGATCAGGCGCATTTCACGCGCGTCTTCCGCAAGAACATCGGCACGACGCCCGCCACCTGGAAGAAGGCCCGCGTTGCCTGAACGACACACAATGTGAGCGTTTGGCCGCGCGTTGAAAAATTGCCCAAAAACATTCAATTCGTCCGGGATCGCGACAAGCTGGGCCGTTAAAATTGAGTTAATCACTCACCTTATTCGTGATGTTGGCCGGGCCGTTGGGACGACGGTGGCGTGAGTAGGGTGACAATAAATATGGGTGCGAGAGCAGACCGCGTGATCTTCAAGGCAAAGCTTCTGGCGGGTGTCGCCATCTTCGGCGCGAGCGCCACATTCGCGGTCGCGCAGGATGCGACCGAGCTGAAGCCCGTCGTCATCCAGGGCGCCGGAACTGCGGCGGCTGACGGAGCCAGCGAGGCAACCGGCCCCGTGAAGGGCTATGTGGCCAAGAAGAGCACGGCGGGCTCGAAGACGGATACCCCAATCAACGAAATACCGCAGTCCGTCTCCGTCGTCGGTCGCCAGGAGCTCGATGATCGCGCTGTCGTCAACAAGGTAGATGAGGCCCTGCGTTACACGGCGGGCGTCGCCACGCAGACCTTCGGCACCGATCCGGATACCGACTGGTTCTACATCCGTGGTTTCGATGCCGGGCAGAGCGGCATCTATCTCGATGGCCTCAACCTGTTTTCCTATGGCTTCGGCAATTTCCAGATCGACCCCTTCATGTTGGAGCGCGTCGACGTCCTGAAGGGGCCGGCTTCGGTTCTCTACGGCGGCGCTAATGCCGGCGGCATCATCGACATGATCAGGAAGCGTCCGACCGACGATCCGCTCTATTATACCGAGATCGGCATCAACTCGAACGGCAACGCTTTCACCGGCTTCGACGTTTCCGACAAGGTCGGGTCGAGTGATACGATGACCTATCGCCTGACCGGCAAGATCGCCGGCGGCGACGGCTATACCGATTACACGCATGACCTGCGCGGCTTCGTCATGCCGCAGCTCACCATCTCGCCGGATGACACCACGAGACTGACCGTCTGGGCCTATGCCGGTGGTCTCGATCAGGTTCACACAGGCAACGGCTTCCTGCCTTACGAAGGCACGGTCGTTGACAGGCCGGGTATCGGCAAGATTTCGCGCCGCTTCTTCCCAGGCGAGCCGGATTTGGATACGGGGCGTTATGATCAGCAGATGATCGGCTACGAATTCGAGCACGAGTTCGAAGGCGGCTGGAAATACTCATCGAATGCCCGCTACGGCCATCTCGATAAATATGAGTACCTTGTCTATCCCTCGCTCTATGCCAGCCAGACGGAACTCCAGCGCCTCAACTTCGAGGGCGACACCGGGGTCAATACATTGGCCTGGGATAATCGCATCGAAAACACGTTCGACCTCGGTGCCACTGAGCACAAGGTGATGGTTGGTGTTGATTACCGGCTGTACCGCATCGACAACGTGCAGAATTCCGTCTTCGGCGCAGGCTACCCGGCCCAGCCCTACAACGGCAATCTTGACGTGCTGAACCCGATCTATGGCCAGCCCCAGCCGACGCCCGGAGCGCTTTACAGCGAAGACGTCACGATGAATCAGCTGGGCGTCTATGCTCAGGACCAAGTCCATTTCGGCGATGGCTGGCTGGCAACGCTCAACGGCCGCTACGATTACGTCAACACCGACTTCACCGACCGCCTGGATGCGTCCAAGAGCTTCGACAAATCCGACGGCGCCTGGAGTGGTCGCGCGGGTCTCGCTTACGAGTTCGACAATGGCCTGACGCCCTATGTCAGTGCCGCGACCTTCTTCAACCCGCTGGTCGGCCGTGGCGGACACGGACCGCTGAAGCCGGAAGAGGGCGAACAGTATGAGGCCGGTATCAAGTATGAGCCGACCTTCATGGATGCGTCCTTCACCGCCTCCGTCTTCCACATCAACAAGCGCAACAACTCTGTTTCGATCCCGGTCGCGCCGTGGACGGACCAGCTCGGCGAAGTGGAATCGAAGGGCTTCGAGCTCGAGGCCAAGGTCAATATCGACGATAACTGGAAGCTGCTCGGCGCCTTCGCTGCGACCGATGTCACCGTCATCCAGAATGATCCGAACCCCGGCCTGATCGGCAAGACGCCTTACGTCGTGCCTGACTACACGGCGTCCATGTGGGTCGATTACACGGTGACGAACGGTCCGCTTGAAGGCCTTAGCCTCGGCGCCGGCGTTCGCCACAAGGGCCGTTCCTGGGCGGATGAAGCCAACACGCTTCGCGTTCCGGAATCGACCGTGTTCGATGCGGCGATCCGTTACGAAAAGGAAAACTGGACGGCATCGCTCAACGTCGCCAACCTGTTCGACAAGGAATATGTCGAGGCTTGCCGCACCAACGGCGCCTGCGGCTACGGCGATGCCCGGACCTTCACCTTCAAGCTTGCTAAGAAGTGGTAAGCTGACCGTATTTGCGACAACGGCTGGAGGGCGATTTGTTTCGCTCTCCAGCCGTTGTCGTTTTAATGCGGTCGAATCTTAAATGCGTCGTGCGGGGCGGCCGGATCAGCCAGCCAGCGTGAAATAGATCCAGGCCGCGACAAAGGCAGCGATCACCACGACGATCGAGATCAGCTTGCGCAGCCATGGGCGTGGCGGCTTCGGCGTCTTCTGCGGCGCGGGCTTGCGGAACTGGATGACGTTATCGCTCATCTCGCCTGTTTCCTCGTTCTAACGGACGACATCATGCTCCCATAGCAGCGTCAACTTAAATGAAAAAGCCGGTGATCGCGCCGCCTGTCTTTTTTCTGCTTATGGCAACCGAAGTGCAACTCCAGCGGCCGTCATATCAGCTTCTACATTTTGCGGTTTTCCGGCGCGTGTCAGCGCCAGCATATTATGTCTGCCGGGGCGCTTGTTCTCGCCCCAGCGCCATGGACAGGGCCATTCCCGTCCCCTATGAAACAAGAGAATTTCTGGTTCATTTGGTGGCTTTATGACTTATCAGTTCACGTCCGGCCATTGGCCCATCGGTGGCGGCGAAACCGGAGAACTCGTTCGCCGTTTCGATTGGGCGGCAACCTCGCTTGGCCCGATCAGCGCGTGGCCGCAGAACCTGAGAATCAAGGTCAATTCGATCGTCAATTCGCCCATCCCGCAGGTGCTGATGTGGGGCGATGATCATGTGATGATCTATAACGACGGCTATGTGGAAATTGCCGGCAATTATCATCCGCGCGCGCTTGGCGCGACGGTTCCCGGCATCTGGCCGGAGATCTGGGATTGGAACAGCAAGATTCTCGAGGCCGGCTTCCGCGGCGAAGTCCAGTCCTACCGCGACCAGAAGATGGTCCTGCATCGCCACGGCGTCCCTGAGGAAGTCGTTTTCGACCTGTTCTACACGCCGATCTATGATGACGACGGCAAGGTGAACGGTGTTCTCTGCACCGTGCTTGAAAACACCGACAAGGTGAAAGCGGTGGCTGAGCTCGCGGAAAGCCGCGAGGAGCTGAAACGGCTGACGGATGCGCTCCCCATCCTCGTCGGTTTCATCGATCGCGGCCATATCTACCGCTTCGCCAATCAGGGCTACATGGAATGGTTCGGCCTGGATGCTGCCGATGTCGTCGGCAAGCATGTGTCCGAGGTGATCGGCCAGGCGAGCTACCAGACACGCCTCCCGCTGGTCGAGCAGGCGATGGCCGGCGACCGCATCATCACCGACACATCGATCGTCCGGCCTGATGGAACCGACCGCAACGTCGAGATACGCTACGTACCGCGGCGAACATCCAGCGGCGATGTCGAAGGCATCTACGTGGTGATGATCGACATCGAGGATCGCAAGCGCTCCGAAGTCGCCCTGCAGCGGAGCAATGGCCGCTTCCGCGCGGCGGTGAACGCCGTTCACGGGGTGATCTGGACGAACGCCGCTGACGGACGCATGCTCGGCGAGCAGCCGGCATGGTCGGCGCTGACGGGGCAACCTTTCGAGAGCTATCAGGGTTACGGCTGGGCGGACGCCGTTCACCCGGATGACCAGGAAGGCTCGGTCGAGAGCTGGAAGGCTGCGGTCGCGGCGAAATCGACCTATGTCCACGAGCATAGGGTGCGGCGCGCCGATGGCGTCTACAGGACGTTCGCCATTCGCGGCGTTCCGATCTTCGACGCTTCGGGCGAAATCGAGGAATGGGTCGGCGTTCACACCGATATCACCGAGCAGCGCGAGGCCGAGGCCAGCCTTCAGGAGCACGCCACCAGCCTCGAACGGCAGGTTCGCCATCGCGTGCGGGCCGAGGAGCAGCTGCGGCAGCTCAACGAAAGCCTTGAGGCACGGGTCGAAGCCGAGATCGCCGAGCGCCACCAGACCGAGCGCGCGCTGCAGCAGGCGCAGAAGATGGAAGCGATCGGCCAGCTGACGGGCGGTGTGGCGCATGACTTCAACAATCTGCTGCAGGTGGTCTCCGGCAACCTGCAACTCCTGTCCAAGGACCTGATGGGCAATGAGCGGGCGGAGCGGCGCTTGGCCAATGCGCTGGCCGGCGTCAATCGCGGCGCGAAGCTCGCAAGCCAGCTGCTCGCCTTCGGCCGCCGGCAGGCTCTGGAGCCTCGGGTGATCAACATCGCCCGCTTCATTAGCGGCATGGACGATCTGTTGAGGCGTTCGCTCGGCGAAGCGGTCGAGATCGAGGTCATCACCAGCGGCGGGCTGTGGAACACCTATGCCGACCCCACGCAGGTGGAAAACGCGCTGCTCAACCTGGCGATCAACGCGCGCGACGCGATGAGCGGTTCCGGCAAGCTGACGATCGAGATGGGCAACGCTGCACTCGACCAGGAATATGCGCGCAGCCACCAGGAGGTGATGCCGGGCCAGTATGTGATGCTCGCGGTCACCGATACCGGCACGGGCATGTCGCCTGATATCTTGAACAAGGTGTTCGAGCCGTTCTTCTCTACCAAGCCCGAGGGCAAGGGAACGGGGCTTGGGCTGTCCATGGTCTACGGCTTCGTCAAGCAGTCGGGCGGACATGTGAAGATCTACAGCGAGGTGGATCAGGGAACGACGGTGCGCATCTATCTGCCGCGTTCGGTGGCCGACGAGGACCGTGAGGTGACCGTCCATGGCGGGCCGGTGGTCGGCGGCACTGAAACGGTGCTTGTGGTCGAGGATGACGAGGAAGTCCGCTCGATCGTTGTCGAGACGCTGTCCGATCTCGGCTACAGCGTATTGACCGCCAAGGACGCGCAGGCCGGGCTGAATGTCATCGAAAGTGGCATGCAGATCGACGTGATCTTCACCGACGTGGTCATGCCCGGACCGCTGAAGAGCAGTGAGATGGCGCGCCGCGCGAAGGAGCGGCTACCCGGCGTGGCGGTGCTCTTCACGTCAGGCTACACGGAAAACTCGATCGTGCACGGTGGAAGGCTCGACCCCGGCGTCGAGTTGCTATCGAAGCCCTATACGAGAGAGGCGCTGGCGCGCCGGCTTCGGCATGTGATCGCCAACCAGAAGCAGATCAGCCAGGCGTCGTCGCCGCGAAACACGGCGCCGATCGATCAGCCCGTTGCGGTGGTAGGGCCGCGAATCCTGCTTGTCGAGGACGATTTCCTGATCCGCTCCAACACGGCCGAAATGCTGCTCGATCTGGGGCATCAGGTGACGGAAGCGGCGGATGGCGCGGAGGCGCTGGAATTCCTGCAGGCGAACGAGATCGACGTGCTGGTCGCGGATATCGGCTTGCCCGATATAAGCGGCATCGACCTTGCCGTTGCCGTGCTTCGTCTGCATCCAGACGTCGCCGTCGTGTTCGCGACGGGCGAACACAGTCTGCCGGCTGGCGCTCCCGCCAAGGCCTTCCTGCTGCGCAAGCCCTATTCCGAGACGGAACTGAAATCGGCTGTCGAGCGGGCCTGGGCAACCAAGCGTCAAACGTAGCCCGATCCAGATAACAATTACGCCGGCCACGCGATTGGCCGGCGCTTATGCTGTTGTCGTGAAACTCAGGCAGCCGTCGGGTAGCGCGAGGCGTACCAGTTGCGGAAGAGTTCGTACTGCTTCTCGAGATGGCGACGCTGCGAGGCGCTAAGCTTGTCGCTCTCGTTGAAATGCAGCGAATAGCGGTCGTCGCCGTTCAGCACCAAGAGATACTTGTAGTGCAGCACGAGATCCGGGCCTTCGTCATAGGTCGAGAGCACCATCAGCGCTTCTTCCAGTTCGCGCGCATCGCGGCGTGCCTGGGCATCGCCCTTGGCGGCCTTCTCGCAGAGCGAGACGAGGTGCAGCACTTCCTTGGGAAGCGCGTTGCCGATGCCGGTGATCGCGCCGCCGGCGCCGCAATTGACGAAGCCGTGGTAGACGCCCGTGTCGACGCCGACCATCAGGGTCAGCGCGTCATCGCCGGCGGTGATGTTTTCGGCCGCATAGGTCATATCAGCCTTGCCGCCGAATTCCTTGAAGCCGACAAGGTTGGAGAAGCGCGAGCGCAGGTCGAAGAACAGGTCCGCGCGCGTCGCGAAGCCGTAGTACGGGCTGTTGTAGATGACGGCGGGCAGGTCCTTGCCGGCGGCGAGCACGGCCGAGAAATGATCACGTTGTGCTGCGACGGAAGAGCCACGCGACAGGACGCGCGGGATAACCATCAGGCCCTTGGCACCGACCTTGGCGGCGTGCGCGGCATGGCTGACGGCCGACCGCGTGTTGATCGCACCGGTGCCGACGACGACAGGGACGCCCGCTTCCGCAAGCCGCTTGACGCCTTCCTGCCGCTGTTCGTCGGTCAAAAGCGGCCAATCTCCCATCGAGCCGCAATAGACGACGCCGGACATACCAGCCGCTACGAGTTCCTTACCTTTTTCCACCAGCGCGTCGAAGTTCGGGCTGCGGTCGGGATTGCACGGCGTCATCAGCGCCGGGATGCAACCTTTGAAAACTGAATCTGCCATCTGTTTTTCCTCTTTTGATCGCCGAACGAGGCCAGAAGAAAGCTCCGCCCATTTGCTGAAGCCGTATCTATCATCATGCCGACTTCGTGTCGACAATAAAAATACAAGAGAGGATCGCTGTGAGAGTTAGAGCGGCAACCGTGCGGTCTGCCGGTTGTCGGCGGTGATGTAGGAGCGGATCTGGCTGACGATCTGGTCGGCATGGGCGGCGGCAAGCTTATCGGCACCGTCGATGTCACGATTGATGATCGCTTGGATCATGTCCTCGTGCTCGCCAACATATTGGCGTGGTAGCACGTCGTTGAAGGACGAATAGTAGAGCCTGAGGATCCTGCGGCCCTGGTCGAGCAATCGCGTGAAGAGGTCCGTGTAATAGCGGTTGCGGCCGGCCTCGGCGATGGCGACGTGGAAATCGCGGTTGGTGGCGATCATCCCCAGCACGTCGCGCGCCTCGACGGCGGTCTGGAATTGCAGCTGCAGCGCCCGGATGCCGTCGATGTCGGATGGCTGATGATTGGCTGCCGCGAGCCGCGTCGTCACGCGGTACATCAGCGTCAGCGCATCGAAGAATTCGCCCAACCCGAGAAAGTCGATGTTGGAGACAATTGTTGTGCGATTGGTGAGTGTGGTGATCAGGCCCTCGGCCGCCAGCCGCACCAGCGCCTCGCGGATAGGGGTGCGCGACAGCGAAAAACGGTCCGAAAGCTGCTGCTCGTCCACGGGGCTGCCGGGCGCCAGCTTGAGCTCGATGATCTCGTTGCGCAGGGTTTCATAGACCGTCGAGACGCCGTAGCCTCGCTTGTGTACCGGCTGCTTCTCCGTGTCATCCAACAACTGTCGTCCTCCATAGGCTGCCGCAAATTCTTGTCTTTTGCTGCATATCAGCGAACGCGACGAAGCATCAAATAATATATTCCATGTCGACACTGGCCCATGCATCACTCATAAAAAGCTGAGGACTATTGTCATGAATCAAGCGGCCATGTTGGCGTCGTGATATGGCTCGGCCCGCCTCCATGAGATCTTTGGTCTTGTGGGCTGGATGGACGATAATGCCGTTATAGATTTATCCGCTATGGCCCGTTTGAAGGCCGAAACTGATTGAAGGATTGAATGTATGTCGATTGCGACTGAGATCTCGCCGGTAATCGAGGACACGCGCACCAAGCGACTGAAAGCTGCGACGCATGCAGCGCATGAGCGCCTGGACAAGCGCATCATGCAGCTCAATCCCTTCGCGGATCGGGGGAGCTACGCTCGCCTCGTCACCATGCAGTATCTGTTTCACCGGGATCTCGATGCCTTGTTCTTCAATGAAGAGCTCGACGCCTTGCTGCCGGATCTCGCCGGTCGCCGCAGGCTGGCGCTGATCGAGCAGGATTTTGCCGATCTCGGTGTTGCGATGCCGAAAGCGGATAGCGCACCGATATTCCCCAGGGGAGAGAAGGTCGCCCTCGGCGAAGCCCTCGGATGGCTCTATGTGATCGAAGGCTCCAATCTCGGCGCCGCCTTCCTGTTGAAATACGCGGCCAAGCTCGGCCTCGACGAGAACATGGGCGCGCGCCACCTCGCCGGTGCGCCGGAAGGACGTGGCCTGCATTGGCGCACCTTCACGGCAGCGCTCGATAGCGTCGAGTTGACTGATGATGAGGAACGGGCGGCCATCGCCGGGGCGGACGCCGCCTTCGCGCGCGTCTACGATTTCGCGGAGCTCGCCTTCGCGCGACGCTGAAGTCGCCGAGCCTTATCGGCCCAGCCTGTGCCGGCGCTCCAGCCGGCTCAGGTCAGGATCAAGAAGTTGGCGCAACTCGCATCGACGCTTCCGATGCGGATTCGGTGTTCGGTCGCGGCGGACAGCGGCCGGAAAATAACCCGCTTGGCGGCCTTCGCGCGCCGCAGCAATTCTTCGCCGGCAAACAATAGCCCGTCTTTCTCGGTCATTTCGTAGGCGACATGGCCGTTATGCCCGTCATCGGCAATAGTGATCGTCCCCAATCCTGAACGCATTATGTGAGCCTCCCTCGCATTGCACATATCGTGCATTAGGGAGATAAAAAGTTCAACGCTTGGAAAGGGTTGTCCACCTTTTGGAGAAGGGGTGGCGGACAAAGAAAAAGCCTCGCGAAGGGCGAGGCTGAAGTTTCGGCCGCATCGGGGAAAACGAATGCGACCAACGCGCTCTTAGCGCATTGATGGCGTCGTTAACAGGCCAGAATCTGTCGGTTTGGTACGCATCGCAGAAATATCTCGGCCGGCGCCGTGCTTGACGGCGCCAAGATGTATAGACAAAATTCCTGCTGATAACCGGGTCGCCATCGGATTGCCGCCCGACTTTGAGAATACGGGGTGCCGCATGCGAAAGCGATTGAACCACGATGCAATGGCTGCGGTTGGTTTCATCGAGCCGTGGAGCGTGAAGGCAGGCTCCGCTACGGGCGCCTTTCTCTCCAGCGTCGATCCGAACGCAAGCGTGAGGATCGTCACGCTTGATCGCGACGAGCCGGTTGCAGTCGAATGGGAGATTGCACGGCATTCGGATGCGTTTTCGATCCGCGAGTATGACCTTGGCTCCTGGGCCGAGATTCCGGCTACGGCTCTTCGGTCTGTCATCTATGGACTATCCCTCGAAATCCTCTTCACCCGGAACGAGACAACGAAGCCGGTTGTCGCGATCGGTCCGCTGCTCTTGAACCTGGAGCCGGATGGCCGCTTGGTTGCCGTGATCGAGGGCGAAAGCCATGCCGTCGCCGGCGTTCGTAACGAGCGATGGTATCAGCTCGATGTCTCGGTCTCGCCGAGCGCGGTAGGTTACAGGGTCAGGCGTGCCGACCTGTCGGCCATAGCGGAATGCACGATCCCGCGCGTCGCGGTGGATATCACCGGGCCGATCTGCATCGGCGGCGTCTCGGATCGATCGCGCCAGACCTTGAATGCCAGGCTCGGCCGCATCCGGCTAACCAGCGCTGACCACGAGACGGAATGGCGCTTTCCCACCCGTGGCCCGGTAAGCGACATTCCGCCCGTGCAGCAAGGTAACCCGCCGATCATCCTCCACAATACGCCGACATTTGCGGTCGCCTCGCCGCGCTTTTCCGGCGAGATGCATGATCCTCGTCTGGCCCCCGATCATTTCGATGCCATCCACCTGCACGACGATGACTTCGGCGGCTTCGACTGGGCGGCTGATCTGAGTGTTAACATTCCCGAGGACGCCCGATCTGGCGTCTATGCGCTTGAGATAAGGACGGATCGCGGCGTGGAGACGCTACCTTTCTTCGTTCGCCCACGCGAGCCTCAATCGAACGTGGCGGTGCTGATGCCGACCGCGACCTATCTCGCCTACGCCGACGAACAGCTGCCACCGCATCGCTACCCTTGGCATGGCAGCGACCGCGCGCATCTGTTCGCGATCGACAACAATTTCTTGGGCCTCTACGACACGCACAGCGACCTTAGCGGTGTCAACCTGACCTCGAGCCGGCGCCCGCGCGCGACGCTAAGGGATGACTATCACTACCCTCTGTCGAACTCGCCGCATCTGCTCTCTGTCGATCTGCAGCTGCTGAAATTCTACGCGCGGCATGGCATCGCGGTCGATGTGCTGACCGATCGCGATCTTCACGACGAAGGCGTCGACAGCCTCTCGCCCTATCGCCTGGTGCTCACGGGCAGTCATCCGGAATACTGGTCGTCGGCGATGATGATCGGGCTGGATCGCTATCTAGGCTCCGGCGGCAGCCTCGGCTATCTCGGTGGCAACGGCTTCTATTGGGTCGTCGCCTTCGACGGCGACAAGATGGAATTGCGGCGCGGCAAGAACGACATCTGGAGCGGTCGCCCGGGCGAGATGCATCTCTCGATGACGGGCGAGCCGGGCGGAAACTGGGAAGATCGCGGCAACCGCCATCCCCAGGCGCTGGTTGGTGTCACCTATGTGATCATGAGCTTTGGCCCATCAAGACCTTACCGCCGCTTGGAGGGGAGCTACGGCGCCGAATATGCATGGCTGTTCGATGGCGTCGGCGACGTCTTTGGCGACAGCGGCGCGGTGCTCGGTGGTGCGGCGGGATATGAGGTGGATGCGGTGCTGCGCTCGGAGGAAACGCCCGCCAACCTGGTTCGGCTGGCGGTCGCGGATGGCTTCGACGACAGTTTTCAGGTGCGCCCCGATCTCTGGCTTGCCGATGGTGAAGCGGAGCGGGCCGCGATGCGGCGATCGGATATGACGATCTACCGGCACGAGGCCGGCGGATTGGTGTTTTCCGCCAGCTCTGTCGCGTGGATCGGCGCGCTGCCGGCGCCGGGAGAAGACAACGACGTTGGCCGCATCATGCTCAATCTCGTCGGCCGGTTTACGGGTTAAAGCGCATCGTCTTGCTGCGAACCCGCGCGGATCGCCGCCAGCACTTCCTTCTGAATGGAGATGAAGTCCGCGGTCGAGATCATGTCCTGATGTCTCGGGCGCGCCAGGCCGACATGGAAGGTGGCGTTGATGCGGCCGGGATTGATGCTCATCGAAATGATGCGGTCGGAGAGGTAGACGGCCTCTTCGACGTCGTGGGTGACGAACAGCACCGTCAGGCGATGCTCCTCCCAGATCTGCGTCAACAGTTCCTGCATCTGGTGGCGCGTCAGCGCATCCAGCGCCCCAAAGGGCTCGTCCATCAGGAGCATCTTCGGCCGATAGGACAGCGCGCGTGCGATGGCGACGCGCTGCTTCATGCCGCCTGATAGCTGCGAGGGGAAGGCATCGGCGAAACGGTCGAGCTTCACTAGGTTGATATGGTGCCGCGCGACTTCCCTGCGTTCTGCAGCCGAAAGGCCTGCCGCCTGAAGGGCGAACTCGACGTTCTGCTGCGCGGTCAGCCATGGCAGCAGCGTATAGGACTGGAAGACGACGCCGCGATCGAGGCCGGGGCCGACGATCGGCGCGCCATCGGTCAGGAGCACGCCGTCGTTGAACTTCTGGAGGCCGGCGACGATCGACAGAAGCGTGCTCTTGCCGCACCCGGAGGCGCCGACCAGCGACACGAACTCGTTGTCGGCCAGTTCCAGATCGATGTTGCTGAGGGCGTGAACGCTTCGCTTGCCCGATCCGTACCACTTGTTGAGCGATTGGATCTTCAGTTTCGGTTCAGTCATATCAATGTCTCGACGTATAACGGAAGAAAACACGCTCGAGAGCCTTCATGCTCTGATCGGTGATCAGACCAAGTATGCCAAGAAGCAGGATGTAGCCTATGATCGTCTGCGTCTGGAAATAGCGCTGTGACACCACGATGCGGTAGCCGAGCCCCGAGGTGGCCGCGACAAGTTCCGCCAGAACCAACCACGTCCAGGCCCAACCCATGCTGATGCGGAGCGTATCCCAGATGCCCGGCAGCGACGACGGCAGAACGATGCGCCAGAGGATCTTCGGTTCCGACAGGCCGAGCGTTCGGCCAAGCCCAACGAAGTCGGGCGGCACGCGCTTGACGCTGTCCATCACCATCAGCACCTGCTGGAAGAACGTGCCGATCCAGATGATGACGAATTTCTGGATGTCGCTCGTTCCGGCCCACAGGATCGTCAGCGGCACGAAGGCGACGACAGGCATGTAGCGGACGAAGTCTATGAACGGTTCGATCGCCGCTTCCCAGGTGCGGTAGCAGCCGATCATGATGCCGATCGGGATCGCCATCAAGGACGCCAGCGCGAAGCCGACGAGCATTCTATAGATGCTGATGCCGGCATCGTTCAGCAACGTCCCGTCAAGCGTCAGTTCCACCATCTTGGTCCAGACAGCGCCCGGGCTCGGAAGGAAGATGGGCTTGACCCATCCGGTCGCGGTCGCCGCCCACCAAAAGGCAAACAGCAGCGCGAAGACGCATATCGCGATCAGGAGGAACGTTTTTGCGCCGAGCGGATCACCGATGCGGAATGCACTGGGCGGTCGCCCGACACCCGCGCGCGAAGGCGCGCGAGTGTCGGTGCTGGCAGACGAGGATTGTGATGCCGACATGGATGATCCGTCTCGGGTAGCGCGTTACTTGTTGGCCGCGTCGACGAAGGACGAGTCGATCATCTGTTCGGCGGTCACGTCCTGGGCGAGGATCTTGGCAAGCTTTGCAGCCTTCAAGACATCGACGAAGGTCTTGGTCTTGAACTCACCGGCCAAGGCCTTGGACGCTTCAGCGGTCGTGTAATACTGAACGCCATCGAATGCGGTTGCGAGGTCCTCAGGCGATGCGCCCACAGCCTTGGCGATGATCGCGCGGTCCTCGGCGGTGTTGGCCTTATAGTCGGCAAGCGCTGCGTCCCACGCCTTCAGCATGGCCAGAACCTGGCCCGGCTTGGACTTCAGAACGTCTTCGCGAACAACCAGCACGTCCGAAACGAGGCCCGGATCCTTGCCGGCTTCGAAGAGAAGCTTGATGGCCTTGTCCTGCGCGCGTGCGGTCGAGATGTAGGGCTCGTAGGTCACGGCAACGGGAACCCGGCCGGCGATCAGAGCGGAGCCCGCATCGGCGGCCGGCATCGGAACGCGGGTGATATCGTCGATGGTCATGCCGTTGGCAGCGAGCGCGTAGTTGAGCAGGATGTCGCTGGTCGTGCCTTCTTCATAGGCGACGCTCTTGCCCTTCAGGTCGGCGACGCTGTTGATGTCGCTGCCGGCGAGAATGGCGTCGGCCGTGAGGCTGAAGTCGAGGAGGGAGACGATCTTCACCGGCAGGCCGGCGGCGACCATGCCCATCGCGGTGTGGGTCGCGATGTTGGCCGCGTCCAGCTGGCCGCTGGCGAGCGCCGCGTTCAGGTCCTTGTCTTCAGTGAAGTTGACCAGTTCAACCTCTTCCAGACCGGACTTCTTGAACAGATCCTTGCTGGCGGCGACGTGCCACTGGCCGTAGCCGAGCCACGGCTCGATGCCGAGCTTGAAGGTGCCTGCTTCCGGCTTGGCGGGAATGTCGGCTGCTGCAGCCGGGACGGCCTGCGTGAGAGCGCCGATAACGCCGGCGACGATGGCCAGGCGCGACATGTGAGACTTGATCGATGCGTATGTCATGGTAACCCCTCTTTTCTACGATGATGTGTTCGCTAGGCTCGAAGCCGAGACGTCATTCGTGTGTTTTGTATGTTCAGCCTATATTTTGGGCGGTCGGCTGAACAGCATTATGTATAGTCATTTCTTTGCCCGAACTTGTAAATCTGAATCTGCGCGACAACGCCAATTGACGCCGCGAAAAGTCAGAAAACCTCTACCCCTCTATGAATGTGCCTGTCGATTTCGGCAATCGCTGATGTCGCGTTTTGGCGAATTCGTGATGGCTGGAAGCGCTCATCTTACACATGCTCCGGATCGATCGCGTCGAGGAACCGGGTCACGATATCCGTCCCCTCTGTCGGCTCGCTGCCCACCATGACGGCGGTTGAAAAGCCGATCAGCGAGGAAGTCGGATTATGCGTGGCCGCGCCGGCGCGAAGGTTCATGACCAGCGTTGGGCAAAGGAAGAGCCCGAGCCGGATCACCGTTCGCCAATCCTGTGGAAGCAGCGCACGGTTTTTCAGCTCCGTAAGCAACGGCTTCCATAGCGCCGTTGCCTTGGCGTCGAGAAGGGCCTGACGGACCGGGCTTGGCTGCCAGTCAAAATCGGCATGCAGGGTGCCATCTGCGTAGCGCGCTCGGGCGTCGAATTTCTGCTCGGCCAACGCCGGCTCGTAGAGCCAGAGCGGGTGTGCAAAGATGTTATGGAAGGTGGTTTTGACTTCGGCAAGCAAGGTTGGAATGTGCTCGCCGGCAAAAGCCGGGTCGAAGAAGGCCAGCGACGCACCGTCCTCGCTTTTGCGATACCAGACGTTCGCGTTGTGCGCGTCGCCATGAGCGGTGACGCCGCCGGCATCGGCAAGGCGAAGCGGCGCCAGCCGCTCGTGCGCGTCGTCAAACAATTCGCCGACCGTCTTTTCATAGGCAATGCCGTTGATGACGAAGCGCGCCGCCGCGAATTCGCTCCAATCAAGCGAAACGCCGGGGAAGGCGAAGTGCTTGCCGATGTAGAAGCTCTCGTAGCGCCCACCCGGGAATGTCGCGCCGGGTTCGCTGACGAGGCGGGCGGAAAACAGGCGGTGTACGGGCTCTTCAGCCACCTGTCCCGGCGTCACCGGGTGCAGCGTCTCCAGATAGACCTTCAGCACGGCCTCGCTGAGCTTGCGCTCGGCATCCACCGCGTCAGCGGCTGCCGCCGCATCCGGCTCGAGATCGATCGCGCGCAGCACGTCGGAGAACCGGGGGTCGAAGCGGCGCTTGTAGACGAGGATCTGTTCGCCTGGCAGGGTCGACATCATCACCGGCTGATCGACGGGAAGGCCCGCGCGCGTCAGGATATCCGCGCGGTAATACTCGCCGCCCATCTTCTCCTCGCCTTCCTCCTGGTGGAACTTGAAGAAGTATTTCTCCTCGCCACTTTCGAAGAAGCCGTTCAACGAGTTCAGGCTGTACTGGTCGAAATTGATCGCGAGGTTCTGTGCCTCGAGCTCGAACAGATCGAAAAGCAAGTTGGCGAGAAGTGTCTCAGCCACGCCATCACGCTTCTTGGCGTGATCGCGGATAATGGCGGTTCGGCTGTTGGTCTGGCTCATGGAATGCGCTTCTCGAATATACTTGGTGTTGACGCGTGTTGTCAGGCAGGCTTGTGGGTTGGGCGATACCGGCTGCCGAGGGAGTAACGGCTGCCGACATGGGTGAAGGTGTTGACGGTCGCGACCGTGGCGCCGGTCCAGGTCTTGCGGTGCAGAACGAGGCAGCTGTCGCGCTCGGGCATCTGCAGCAGGCGCGCCTGCTCCGGGCCGGCCGGCACCGCGCTGATCAAATGTTCGACCTCGGTCAGCGGCGTGCAGCGCTGCAGATATTCCAGTGTCGCGATCGAGGTGAAGTCCTGATCGAGATAATGCGGGACGAGCGCTGGGTTGACGTACCGCTCTTCCAGTTGCACCGGAATGTCGTTTTCGAAATGCACGACGAGTGAGTGGTCGACGGGTTTGATCCGATCGAACTCGAATGCGTCGATAATCGCGGCCGCGGGATGTTCGACGCGTTCAAGCAGGATGACGCCGGCGCGATGCTTGCCGCCGCGATCACGGATCTCGTTGATGATGTTGCTGACTTCGATCAGCGTCGACTGCGCCTTGGGCGGCGCGACGAAGGTGCCGACGCCCTGGACCCTGCGAAGATGGCCTTCCGAGGTGAGCTCGCGCAGCGCACGATGGACGGTCATTCGGGAGACGCCCAGCGAATTCACGAGATCGTTTTCGGAGGGCAGCCGGGCATTCTGCGCCCACTTGCCGCTGCCGATGTTCGCGAGCACGAAGTCCTTGACCTTCTCGTAGAGCGGCGATGCCGAATCCGAAAGTGCACTCAATGACAAGCTCTCCAGTTCGTTCTCGTGACCGGCTATCGCGTGGCGAACCTCAATCCGCGATCTCGACGATGGTCTTCAATTTCTGGCTCCGGCCTTCGAGCAGCCGCTGATAGGCATCCGGGACATCGTCGAGCGACGCCAGGACCTCGCTGAACTCGATAAGGGCCGGCTCCAACTCAGGCAGCACGGCGATCGCTTCCGGCAGCTCGGATGCGAAAGCGTGGCAGCCAACCAGCGATATTTCCCGTTCGACCAGGATATTCGGATCGAGATCCAGCTTGCCATGGCTGATGCCGACAAGCGCCAAGGCGCCGCCACCGGCAAGCAGATCGAGTCCGGCGGCAATCGCATGAACATTGCCCGTCGCGTCGATGGCATAGCGCAGCCGTTCGCCATTCAGCGCCGTATCGATCGCGGCCTTGTCCAGGGCGACAGCCGTCCCGCCACAGATGCGCGCGACCAGCGCCGCGCGCTCGGCGTTGGTATCGGCAAACAGAAGTTTGCCCCTATGAAGTCTCGATAGCAGCAGACCGCTCAGGCCGCCGATCGTGCCGCAACCGATGACGAGAACCGGTTCATTTTGTCTTGGGTTGAGCCGTCGCACGGCATGCAGCGCCACCGCCAACGGCTCCGCCATCGCCGCGACCTTGGGTGCCAGCGATGGCTCGTGCTTGAAGAGCAGTTTTGCTGGCAGCTGAACATGCTCGGCAAAACCGCCGTCGCATGCTTCTCCGACGAAGCCCAGCGCCTCGCATATGTTGCTGCGGCCGGACATGCAGGCCGGGCAGGTGCCGCAGTAGACGCGTGAGTCAGCCGCCACGTAGTCGCCGACCTTTAGATGCTCGACACCTTCGCCGACATCGGTCACCCGGCCGCAGAACTCGTGACCTGCCGTCGAGGGGCGTCGGCTAATCCACTGGCCGGTGCGGAAGTTGTGCAGGTCAGAGCCGCAGATGCCGGCTGCGCGGACCTCCACATTGACGAAGCCACTGGGTGGGGCCGACGGCGGGTCGATCGTTTCGACCCGCAAATCCATCGCATCGTGGAGGCGCACCGCTTTCAAGGGCTCAGCCTTTCGTCTTCAGATAGGCGTCGCGCACGTCGGATACGGCGTTGGCGTGCGAAGAGAAGCCTTCGTAGAGCGCCAGCTTGTGCGCATGCGCGGCAAACTCGGGATAAGCAGGCGCCGTGACGTAGCCGATCGAGCTCCGCTTGACGAAGTCGGTCACCGAAAGCGGGCCATAGGTGCGCGCCCACCGGCTGGTCGGCAGAACGGCGTTCGGGCCTAGGCAGAAATTGCCGATGCTGACGGGCGTGTGTGGTCCAAGCAGGATCTCGGCGGCCTCGGTGATATGGCCGAGATGCGCGAAGGCGTCTGTCGAGAGAATCTCGAGGTGTTCGGGCGCGTAGGCGTTGACGAAGGCATAGCTCTCCTCGATCGAAGAGGTCAACACGACGCCGCCGCACTTGCCTGTGAGCACCGTCTTGGAGAAGCCGACGCGCTGTTCCGTCATCCGACCCCAATGCTCCGGAAGGGCCGCGATCGCTTCTTCGGCGACACGGCGGCTGTGGGTGACGAGATAGGCGGACGAATCCGGGCCGTGCTCGGCTTCGATCAAGAGGTCGAGTGCTGCAAGGCCGCCATGCACGGTGTCGTCGGCGAAGATCATCGCCTCGGAAGGGCCGGCCGGAAGGCCTGTGTCGATAACGCCTGATAGAAGACGTTTTGCTGCGACGACCCACGGGCTGCCCGGCCCGACGATCTTCAGCGCCGGCTTGATCGTTTCCGTGCCGTAGGCGACGGCGGCGACTGCCTGCGCGCCGCCGACCTTGTAGACGGTGTTGACGCCAGCGAGACGGGCCGCGACCAGTGTTGCGGCATCGACGCTTCCATCCGGCGCCGGCGGGGTGACGATCGCAAGGTTCGGCACGCCGGCAACCACGGCCGGAACTGAGGTCATCATCGTGACCGAGGGGAAGGAACCCTTTCCGCGTGGCACATAAAGCGCGACCGACTGGATCGGCGTGAAGCGGTCGCCGGCGAATGCACCCGGGCGAATTTCCTTCAGCCACATGGCCTCGGGCTTCTGCTCTTCGTGGAAGGTACGGATATTGGATATACCGAACTTGATCGCCTCGATGACGTCGTCCTCGACGAGCTTGAAGGCAGCGTCGAACTCGGCCTCGGTCACCTGGATCGAGCTTTCCGACACGTCGGCCTTGTCAAGTTCGCGGCCGAAGCGTGCAACGGCCCGGTCACCTTCCGTGCGAACGGCCTCAAGGATCGGGCCCACCTTCTCGATAAAGCCGGAGATGTCGGTCTCCGACCGGCGAAGCAGAGCCGATTTCTCGTCTGAAGAAAGCTTCGAATATTCGTAAAAGGAGACTTCAGTCATTGTGCACGTAACCTTGTTGGCGTCTTGGGCAAGCGCCGGCGAAAACCCAGCAGTGGGCACAGCTTCGCCGCCGATGTCCGTTCGATCGGCTGTCTACTCAAACCAGTGGCTCAGGTCGAGGATTGATGTTCCGCTTTATTATTTTGGCCGAGTGAAACATGTATATACATGCCATGTCAACGCACTTTGCGACGAGAATTGTGCGCTGCAACTTAAGCGTGGTCATGCGTCAGATGGAAGCGAGGAAGCCACCATCGACAGGTAGACAATGGCCGGTGATATAGCCCGCCGCATCGCTGGCGAGAAACACGACGGCGCCCCCGAGATCGGCTGCTTCGCCAAAGCGGCGCTGGGGGATCCTTGCCAGCATGCGCGCCTGCCAGTCCTCGTCCTCATAGAAGCCGTCGGTCATCGCTGTCCTGAAATAGCCGGGCGCGATTGCGTTCACACGGATGCCGGCCTCGGCCCATTCGGCGGCGAGCGCGCGGGTCATTCCGAGCAAGCCGGATTTGGATGAGCCGTAGGGAACGGCAGTGGGTACGCCGACAAACGACGTCAGCGAGCAGAGATTGATGATGCTCCCGCCGGTCTCCTGCTTGGACATGCGCTTGCCCGCCGCCTGCGACCAGAAAAACGCGCCCTTGAGATTGGTTCCGACAATGCGGTCCCACAGCGCTTCGTTTACGTCGAGCGAAGGCGCGACCTGCTCGATGCCGGCATTGTTGACGAGGATGTCGATCCCGCCCGTCAAAGCGCAGGCCTGTTCCAGCGCGGCGTCGATCGAGGTAAGGTCGCTGACATCCTGCGCGACGGCGATGCAGCGGACACCACGGCCTTCAACCTTTGCCTTCGTGTCCTGCAGCGACGCCAGCTCTCTCGCCGTGATGCAGAGGTCCGCGCCAGCATCCGCCAGCGCAAGGGCGATCGCCTGGCCAAGGCCGCGGCTGGCGCCGGTTACGACGGCGACCCGCCCCTTCAGATTGAATGAATGTCCGGACATGTGATCCCTCCGATGTTGCGCCGAGGAAAGCATCTTTCCGCGATCATATCTATACATATAACGGTCGTGGCTGATGGTGCCGCCGTCACTGGCCTTCGTCGGGGATGTTCAGCAGATGTCCGCAGGCCTTGCAATGCACGGCGTCGGCATCGTGGCGCTGCAGGCCGCATTGCGGGCAGGGGAAGTTCACCTTGTAGGGCCGAACGACCGCCTGCGCGAGGCGGACGAAGAGCGAAATGCCGACGATCATCGTGACGATTGATGTCAGCTTTCCCATGACGCCTGGAAGTGTGATATCGCCGAAGCCTGTCGTCGTGACGGTCGCCACGGTGAAATAGAGGGCATCCACGAAGCCTTCCCATCCGCCCTGACCGTAGAAGAACGTCGTATAGACGAAGCCGGTGACGATGAAGAGGAAGACCACGAGGTTGACGCAGGCGCGTACCACATCAAGCAGATGCGCGCAGCCGAGACGCCTCAAGCCTTCCTTCAGGAAGGGGCTGTTGCCGATCGCCCAGATCCGCATGGCCCGAAGAAAGGTGAAGTTGAAGAGCAAGTCTGGAAGCAGCAGCGTCGCCAGGATGAAGAGATCGATCCAGCTCATCGGCCGCTTCACGAAAGCCTTCAGGCTGCCGGCGACGATCGCCTGGGCGATCAGTTCGATCGTGACCCACACGGCAATCATATAGTCGATGATGAGATAGGAGGGCCCGGTCCGCAGATATGGCCCGAACAGGAAGAAGGCCAGGATGGCGAGATCCACGAAGGCAAGTAGACCCTGCAGCTGAAGCGAACGGATATCCCTCCCGCGTTGCAGCCAGTTCAGTTGTTTTCGGAGTTTCTTGACGATGCCGTTTGCATCGCCTGAGTCGGTATGCGCGTTGCTCATGCGCCAGAACTATCAATCGCTTTCAGCTTTTCAACCGCCAAGCTGCCGCACCTATTAAATCCAGGCCCCGATGCAGCTGCCTAAAATCGCCGCCCCTGCCGCCGCTTTTTTTGGCATGCGCGAGCAAGCCATGCGGAAATACCGCGATTTTCGAGTTGGCACGCATGTTGCATTTGAAAGGGCAGAGTTGGTGGCTAGGGTTCCGGCACGTAAATGTGTGACTGGTCCGAGAGCTGCCACCGGTTGGGGGAGAAATCCCACCGGGTGCACGGCGGGACAAAAGCCCGGGAGACCTCGTAAGCCAAGGGATTGGCGGTGCGATGGTCTGTGCCAATCCCTTTTTCTATACGCAAAAGGGGAATTTCAATGCAGACTTTTTCGAAGATCATTTCAGTCGCAGCGCTGTCGACAGCGCTGGCACTCGGCTTCGGAGCTGGCGCCCGGGCCGAGCAGAAGACCGATTTCAAGGTCGCCTGGTCCATCTATGTCGGCTGGATGCCCTGGGGCTACGCCGCTGACCACGGCATCGTCAAGAAATGGGCCGATAAATACGGCATCAAGATCGAGGTCACGCAGTTCAACGATTACGTCGAGTCGATGAACCAATATACCGCCGGTGCCTTCGATGCGGTTACGCTCACCAATATGGACGGCCTTTCCATTCCGGCGGCCGGTGGCGTTGATACCACTGCCGTCATCGTCGGTGACTTCTCGAACGGCAATGACGCCGTCATCCTCAAGGACAAGGCAAGCCTCGCCGACGTCAAGGGACAGAACGTCAATCTCGTCGAGTTCTCCGTCTCGCACTACCTGATGGCGCGCGCGCTTGAGAGCATCAAGCTGACGGAGCGCGACGTGAAGGTGGTCAATACGTCGGATGCCGACATGGTCGCCGCCTACAAGACGCCCGAAGTGACGGCTGTCGTCACCTGGAACCCGCTCGTCTCCACCATTCTCGAAGACCCGACGGCCAAGAAGGTGTTCGACAGCTCGCAAATCCCGGGCGAAATCATCGACCTCATGGTCGCCAATACAGGTGTGCTCAAGGACAATCCGAATTTCGGCAAGGCACTCGCCGGCATCTGGTACGAGACGACCGCCCTGATGACCGCCGATAGCGCCGAAGGCAAGGCGGCGCGTGAGGCGATGGGCTCCGCCTCCGGAACCGATCTCAAGGGATACGAGGCGCAACTGGCCGTCACCCGCCTGTTCGACAAGGCGGCGGATGCCGTCGCCTTCACCGCTTCGCCGAACCTGCCGAAGACCATGGATCTCGTACGCAACTTCCTGTTCGAGAAGGGGCTGCTCGGCAATGGCGCGCCGTCCGCCGATGTCATCGGCATCGAGATGCCCGATGGCAAGGTTCTCGGCGACGCCGGCAACGTCAAGCTCCGCTTCACGGAAACCTACATGAAGGCCGCCGCCGACGGCGCGCTTTAAGCGACGCCGATGCCGGCGCGGGAACTCGCGCCGGTTCGTTGTCTAACGTGAACGGAGCATCTTCATGCGCTGGATAAACACGAGGCCGAGCAAAGGGGCGCAACTCGCCCTGATGCTGTTGCCGTTCGTGCTGCTGGTGATCGCCTATGCCTTCGGCTCGGCGGCGCGGCTGGCGGAAAACGCCAACGACAAACTTCTGCCCACGCTCTCCGTGCTTGGAGATGCGATCAACCGCATGGCCTTCATCGCCGATCCGAGGACGGGAGCGTATCTGCTGTGGTCGGACACATCGGCGAGCCTCGTCCGACTGCTGTCAGGCCTTGGCATCTCGACCGTGATCGCGCTGGTTGTCGGCATGCTGATCGGCATGCTGCCCTATCTCAGGGCAGTGCTGGCGCCCTTTGTGGCGGTGATATCGATGGTGCCGCCACTGGCGCTGCTGCCGATCCTCTTCATCGTCATGGGGCTCGGCGAGACATCGAAGATCACGCTGATCGCCATCGGCGTCGCGCCGACGATGATCCGCGACTTGGCGCTGAAGGCGCTCGAACTGCCGCGCGAGCAGATCGTCAAGGCGGAGACCTTGGGCGGCTCATCCTGGCAGATCGCCCTGCGGGTGGTGCTGCCGCAGGTGCTTCCACGGCTGATCACCTGTCTCAGGCTGCAGCTCGGTCCGGCCTGGCTGTTTCTCATCGCCGCCGAAGCGATCTCGTCGGATTCCGGCCTCGGCTACCGGATCTTCCTCGTTCGTCGCTACCTCTCGATGGATATCATCTTCCCCTATGTGATCTGGATCACGTTGCTTGCGGTCGCGATGAACTATGTGCTCGACCGCATCTCGGCCGCCGTCTTCCCCTGGTCCGTGCTGGAGAAGCCGGCATGAGCGAGCTCAGGATTGAAAAGGTCTGGAAGGAATATGGCGACCAGATCGTGCTCGAGGATGTGTCGCTGACGGTACAGTCGCGCGCCTTCGTCGCGCTGGTCGGCCCGTCGGGCTGCGGCAAGACGACCTTCCTGCGCATGCTTCTTGGCCAGGAGCAGCCGACGCGCGGAACAATCCTGCTCGATGGCGAGCCGCTGCCGGCTGAACCGGGGCCTGATCGCGGCGTCGTGTTCCAGCGCTATTCCGTGTTTCCGCATCTGACGGTGCTCGGCAATGTGATGCTGGGCAAGGAATTCACCGCTGCCCGATATCGCGCCAAGCTCTTCGGCGCCGCGCGCAGGCAGGCGATGCAGGAGGCGCGGCATCTGATCGCGCAGGTCGGTCTGGCGGGCTCCGAGGGCAAGTATCCGTCGCAGCTCTCCGGCGGCATGCAGCAGCGCCTGGCACTTGCGCAGGCATTGATCATGAAGCCCAAGGTGCTGTTGCTCGACGAGCCCTTCGGCGCGCTCGACCCCGGCATCCGCGCCGAAATCCATACGCTGATGAAGCGGCTGTGGAACGAGACGCAGATGACCGTCATCATGGTCACGCACGACATGCGCGAAGCTTTCACGCTGGCGAGCCGCGTCATTGCCTTCGAGCGGCGGCGCGACCGTCCGGAAGAGAAACTGCGCTACGGCGCGTCGATCACCAACGACATTTCGATCTGGCCCCCGCGCCTTGCGGGCACGCCATCCATTTTCAGCCCTGACCGGGACGACCCGATCGCATTTCCGGGGCAACGCCAGGACGACCTGGCATCATCTGGAGATAAGGCATGATCCATGTAAGCCGCTCTGCGGAAGAAATCGCGGCAAACCGCGCCCGCTATGAAGAGCATCAGAGAAAAGGACTGCAATTCGCGCCGAAGGCGCTTCCGACGCCCAGCCCGCTGCCGGCACCAACGCTTGAGAGCAGCGCCGTTATTCATCAGGAGGTCATTCCGGGTGGCTGGTACTGGTCGACCGTGCTGAAGCGCGGCGAGGCCATTCGCGTCGATCAGGGCGAGGGTGGCTCAACGGTGGCCGTCGTTGCCTGGAACGCCGATGATACGAGCGAGCGGCTCAATCTGGTCGATACCGCGAAGGTCCAATGGACGACGGCGCTTGGCAAAGGCCGCGTGCTGTTTTCCGATATGGGGCGCGTGATGTTTTCGCTCACCGAAGACAGCTCCGGTGCTCACGATTGCCTGATGGGCGGCTCCACGGCCGCAACCAACGCTACGAAATATCCGGGTGAAAAGACCCGCAATACCCGCGACAACCTGGTTCTCCTGGCGGCCAAGCTCGGGCTCCACCGTCGTGATATTCCCGGCATGATCAATCTCTTCGCACCCGTCAGCCTGGATGAGGATGGCGGTTTCCATTGGCGCGCCAAGCGTTCCAACAGCGGTGACTATACCGAGCTGCGCGCCGAGATGGATATGCTCGTCGGCTTCTCCAATTGCCCGCATCCGCTGGACCCGAGCCCGGTCTACGCCCCGCAGCCGGTCACGATCACCCGCTTCCGCGCGGCCGCACCTGCGCCCGACGATCTGGCGCGCACGGCGACGGCCGAAGCCGTGAGGGGTTTCGAAAACAACGCGATGGCATCGGCGTAAGGAGGGGCGATCATGAGCATTTTTATTCAGACATCCAATACCCGCACGCTCGATAACGCCGTGCAGGATCATTTCATACCGGCCGAGGCGCCGTGGTCGGGCATCGTCAGGAAAGGACAGACGATCCGCATCGAGGACAGCTACGGCCAGCAGGCGATCGACACGCTGTTTTATCGTGCCGACGATTTCTCGGAACGCTATTCCAATCAGGACACGATGCGCGCGCAGGGTGCCGCCTATGTCGGCGTCGGCACGAAGGTGATGTCGAGCGAGGGCAATGTCATGCTGCGCATGACCGCCGATAGCTGCGGCCGCCACGACACCTCCGCCGGCGCCTGCTCGTGCGAGAGCAATACCGTGCGCTTCGGCCACGCGACCAAGTATCTCCACGCCTGCCGCGACAATTTCGTGCTCGAAGTGACCAAGCACGGCATGAGCAAGCGCGACATCGTGCCGAACATCAATTTCTTCATGAACGTGCCGATCAAGCCGAATGGTGAGATGACCATCGTCGACGGCATTTCTTCGCCCGGCGACTACGTCGAACTCGTCGCCGAGATGGACGTGCTCTGCGTCATCTCCAATTGCCCGCAGATCAACAACCCATGCAACGGCTTCGACCCGACGCCGATCCGGGTCTTGATCTGGGACGCAGAGGGCTGATCCATGTTCAAGAAAGTTCTAATTGCGAACCGGGGCGAAATCGCCGTCCGGGTGATCCGCACATTGCAAAAAATGGGCATTGCCTCGGTAGCGGTCTATTCCGATGCCGACCGCTTCGCCATGCCGGCGCTGATGGCGGATGAGGCGGTGCGCCTCGGTCCGGCGCCGGCCACCGAGAGTTATCTCAACGTCGACGCGGTGATCGCCGCGTGTAAAGAGACGGGCGCGGATGCGGTGCATCCGGGCTACGGCTTTCTCTCCGAAAACATCGGCTTCGCCGAGCGGCTTGCTGATGAAGGCATCGCCTTCATCGGACCACGGCCGGAACATCTCTCAGTCTTCGGCCTCAAGCATACGGCACGCGAGCTCGCCGAGAAAAGCGGCGTTCCGCTACTCCCCGGCAGCGGGTTGCTCAAGTCCGCTGACGAGGCCTTGGCAGCCGCCGAGCGGATCGGTTACCCGGTCATGCTGAAGAGCACCGCCGGCGGCGGCGGCATCGGCATGCAGTTGTGCGTCGATCCTGAGAGCCTCAAGGCATCGTTCGAGAGTGTGCAGCGCACCGCGGCCGCAAGCTTCGGCGATGCACGCGTCTATATCGAGCGCTTCGTCGCCGATGCCCGCCATGTCGAGGTGCAGATCTTCGGCGATGGCAACGGCAGGGTGGTTGCGCTGGGCGAGCGGGATTGCTCGCTGCAGCGGCGCAATCAGAAGGTGCTCGAGGAAACGCCGGCGCCGGGATTGAGCGATGGCGTGCGTCAGCGCCTGCATCGCGCGGCTACCGAGCTTGGCGCTTCGGTATCCTACGCGTCCGCCGGCACGGTCGAGTTCATCTATGACCCGACCCGCGAGGAGTTCTACTTCCTTGAGGTCAACACCCGCCTGCAGGTCGAGCATCCGGTCACCGAGGCGGTCTATGGCATCGATCTCGTCGAATGGATGATCCGCCAGGCGGCCGGGGAAGATATTCTGGCGCGCGCGAACGATCTGAAGCCGCAGGGCGCTTCTATCGAGGTGCGCGTCTACGCCGAGATGCCGCATGCCGGATTCCGCCCCAGCGCCGGCCTGCTGACGCAGGTGCAGTTCCCTCAGACGGCGCGCGTCGATAGCTGGATCGAGACGGGCACCGAAGTCAGCCCCTTTTATGATCCGATGCTGGCGAAGATCATCGTTGCCGCCGAGGATCGGTCGGCTGCCATCGAAAAGCTGAAAGCGGCGCTCGGCGAGACCTCTATCTATGGCATCGAGACCAATGTCGATTATCTCCGTGTCATCGCGCAATCCGAGTTGCTGGAAAGCGGCAACGTATCGACAACCGCGCTGCGCAGGCTCGAGTTCGTGCCCGATGTTGTCGAGGTGCTCGCGCCCGGCGCGCAATCGAGCATGCAGGAGCTTCCGGGACGGCTGGGGCTTTGGCATGTCGGCGTGCCGCCGAGCGGGCCGATGGACGAGCGTTCGTTCCGCCATGCCAACCGCCTTGTTGGCAACGACGAAACGACGACGGCGCTGGAGCTCACCGTATCCGGCCCGACGCTGAAGTTCTTTCGCGATGTCACCGTCGCCCTGTCCGGCGCCAGAATGCCGATGACGCTTGATGGCGCCGAGGTGCCGCATGGCCAGGCAATTGCGATTCCGGTCGGCGCTGTGCTGTCCATCGGCAGCATATCGGGGGCGGGGCAGCGCTCTTATCTCGCCGTCTCCGGCGGGTTTGACGCGCCCGTCGTCCTCGGCTCGCGCGCGACCTTCGGCCTTGGCCAGTTCGGTGGCAATGCTACAGGAACGTTGAAGACGGGCCATGTGCTGCGCCTGGCGCGTGCGGCGCAGACGACCTCATCGACGGTCGCGGTCGAGGCGCCGATTTTGACCGGCGATTGGGAGATCGGCGTCGTCTATGGTCCGCATGGTGCCCCCGACTTCTTCCAGGATGGAGACATCGACGAGCTTTTCCAGGCGTCCTACGAGGTGCATTTCAACAGCGCCCGCACGGGCGTTCGACTGATCGGGCCGACGCCGAAATGGGCGCGCACCGATGGCGGCGAGGCGGGGCTTCATCCGTCGAACCTGCATGACAACGCCTATGCGATCGGCGCGATCGATTTCACCGGCGACATGCCGATCATTCTCGGGCCTGATGGCCCGAGCCTCGGCGGCTTCGTCTGCCCTGCCGTCATCGCGCGCGACGAACAATGGAAGATGGGCCAGCTGAAGCCGGGCGACCGCGTCCGCTTCGTTCCCGTCGCGCGGCCAGACGATCCGATCGCGACACCGGCCGTTCACCGGTCCCGCCCCGATGCCGGCTCGCCGATTGTCGGCACAAGCGACGAGGGGCCGGTTTCCGTGGTCTACCGGCGCCAGGGGGACGACAACCTGCTGGTCGAATACGGACCGATGACGCTGGATATCGCGCTTCGCCTTCGCGTGCATCTGCTAATGGAGGCCCTCGCGCAGTCCCGGTTGCCGGGGATCATCGATCTGACGCCCGGCATCCGGTCGCTCCAGATCCACTATGATGGCACGACGATCACCCGCAAGCGCCTGTTGGGATTGCTTGGCGAGATCGAGAAGACATTGCCCGCCGCCCAGGATGTGAAGGTGCCGAGCCGCATCGTTCATTTGCCGCTCTCCTGGAACGATCCGGATGCCGAACTTGCCATGCGGAAATACCAGGAGCTCGTCAGGCCGAATGCGCCATGGTGCCCCGATAACATCGAGTTCATCCGGCGGATCAATGGCTTGGCCGATGAGCAGGCTGTGCGCGACGTCGTTTTCGACGCCAACTATCTCGTGCTTGGCCTTGGGGACGTCTATCTCGGAGCACCGGTTGCCACACCGGTCGATCCACGCCACAGGCTGGTCACAACCAAGTACAACCCGGCCCGGACATGGACGCCGGAGAACGCGGTCGGCATCGGTGGCGCATACATGTGCATCTACGGCATGGAGGGGCCGGGCGGCTATCAGCTGTTCGGCCGCACGATCCAGATGTGGAACACCTGGCGCCGGACACCGGTCTTTGCCAAGGACAAGCCGTGGCTCTTGAACTTCTTCGATCAGATCAAGTTCTTCCCTGTCGACCACAAGGAGCTGACGGAAGCGCGTAGCGCCTTTCCGCATGGCGGGTACCCGATCAGGATCGAGGAGACGGAATTCTCCTACGCGGCCTATGAACAGGAGCTGCAGGCCAACGCGCTGTCGATCGGCAACTTCAAGGCCGGCCAGCAGGATGCGTTCAACGCCGAGCGCCATCGCTGGAAAGAAGCCGGGCTCGACACGTTCGTGACCGATGAAGGTGCCGCCGAAAGCATGGATGGCGATATCCCCGCCGATTGCTTCGGCGTTGCCAGCGCCGTACCCGGCAATATCTGGAAATTGCTGGTCGAACCCGGCACGCCAGTCGCCGCTGGCGACACGCTTGCCATCATTGAATCGATGAAAATGGAAATCAACGTCACGGCCCACGCCCCCGGCCGCGTGCGCGAATTGCGCGCGGGAACGGGAAGAAACGTAAAGGCGGGTGATATTATCGTTGTGCTCGAGGAGATCTGACATGTTGCCAACCATTCTCGATATCGCGACGTTGCGCGCCGCCTATGCGTCTGGATTGACGCCGCTCGATGTGGTCGAAGAGGTGATCGCACGGCGCGCCGCATCAACTGATCCGGCGATCTTCATCACCAAGGTCACAGACGATGCGCTGCGCGAAGCGGCGAAGGCGCTGATGGCGCGGGCGCCTGAAGCCAACAGCCTGCCGCTTTGGGGCATCCCCTTTGCCGCCAAGGACAATATCGACGCGAAGGGCCTGCCGACAACGGCGGCATGCCCGGCCTTTGCCTACGATCCTGATGAAGACGCCACCGTTATCGCCCGGTTGCTCGGAGCCGGTGCGATCCTCATTGGCAAGACCAATCTCGATCAGTTCGCGACCGGTCTCAACGGCACGCGCTCGCCCTATGGCGCGCCGCGCTCTGTCTTCGACGCGGACTATGTGTCAGGCGGCTCCAGCTCTGGGTCGGCCGTGGCAGTAGCGTCAGGGCTCGCGGCCTTCAGTCTTGGGACGGACACCGCCGGTTCCGGCCGTGTGCCGGCAGCCTTCAACAATCTTGTCGGCATCAAGCCGACGCCGGGGCTGGTGCCGAACACGGGGGTCGTCCCCGCCTGCAAGAGCGTGGATTGTGTCACGGTGTTCGCGGCAACGGTCGGCGATGGCGTTGCCGTTCGCAAGGTCCTGCAGGGCTTCGATCGCAGCGACGCCTTCTCGCGGCACCCACGCGAGGTGTCGCTCCCGACCGATCGTTTGCGGATCGGCGTGCTCGGCGAAACGGAACGCGAGTTCTTCGGCGATCGCGAGGTCGAGCGGCTCTACGATCTGGCGATCGAGCGGGCGAAGGCGCTTGGCGCCGACATCGTGACCTTCGACTACGCGCCGTTCCGCCAGGCGGCGGAATTGCTCTACAATGGCCCGTGGGTTGCTGAGAGGCTCGCTGCCGTCGAAGGGTTCCTGGCCACCAACGCTGATGATTTCGATCCAACCGTGCGGTCGATCATCGAAGGCGCCCGAGGCAAGACGGCCGTCAATGCTTTCAACGGTCAGTATCGTCTCGCGGAATTGAAACAGGTGACGGAAGAGGAGTGGGCGAAGGTCGATATCCTGCTGCTTCCCACTTCGCCGACGACCTACAAGGTCGAGGAGATGCTCGCCAATCCGGTGGAGCTTAATGGGCGGTTTGGCCGGTACACCAACTTTGTCAATCTCCTCGATTGCGCCGCGATCGCCATCCCTGCTGGCTTCGACAGCGCGGATCATCTGCCTGCCGGCGTCACCCTCGTCGGCCGGGCGTTCACCGACGATGCCCTGGCGCTCGTCGCCGACGCGCTGCATCGTGCAGCGCCCTGCGGTATGGGCAAAGACAAGTCGGCCGCGCTGCCGCAATCGGCGCCTATCGAGACCGCGCCTGCGGGCATTCCGATCGTCGTGGTCGGCGCGCATCTGACCGGTATGCCACTCAACCACGAGCTCACCACGCTGGGCGGGCGGCTGGTGAAGACCTGCCGAACGGCTGGCGATTACAGGCTGTTTGCGCTGAGCGGTACGGTGCCGGCAAAGCCCGGCCTCATCCGCGAGCCGGGGTTCGCGGGAAATGGACTGGAGGTCGAGGTCTGGACGCTGCCCGCTGACGGCTTTGGCCGCTTCGTCCAGAAAATCCCGGCGCCGCTCGGGATCGGCAAGGTCGCGCTCGATGATGGCGCCAGCATTTCGGGCTTCCTTTGCGAAGCGCATGCCGTCGCCAATGCCGTCGAGGTGACATCGCATGGCGGCTGGCGTGCCTACATCGCCTCGCTCAAGGCTTCGGCCCCGGTCAACTGACGGATACGTTCGGCCAACCAAGAGGATGCCCCGCTGCTCTGCGTGGCGGGTCATCTGCCGGCAGCATACGGCAACTGCAACGTGTCGTTTGCCTTGATCCTGCCACGCTGGCGACATTTGGGTGTTACATGCGCGTAGTATTCCTCCTTGCAACAAAGGAGCGTGCCATGCAGGACATGACCATGTCGGAAGTCTTGAGGGATCCGATGATCCGCCAGATGCTGCGGGCCGATCGGATCAGCCTCGGCGTTTTCGCCGAATTGCTCGAAACGGCGGCCAAAAAGCGTGCGCATGCCTTTTCCGCAAACGGAACGGCCGCGTTTTGTGCCGGCATGCGTGCCGAACAGGCTGAAACACAGGGCAAGACGGCGTCTTGAGCCACTGTCTGCCAACGCCCGGTTTCGGGCGTTGAAAGCTATCTCATCGCATAATCGAAAATTTAGAACCCGTCCTCGCCCCGCGAGGACGGGTTTACCGATCCGTAACCCCACGGACCACGGTGTTTGGGACCGCTTTCCGTTTGATGGCATTGCTTCATGTTGCCATGCAACTGAAAGTACGTTGCTTGGTTAGCTGGTAAGGTTACCAGCCACGCGATGGGGACAATACACGCCTTGAAGGCAATACTGCCTGCCAAAACCTTGCATCCACCGCACTGATACGGAGGATGCGAGATATTGTTCGTTGCATCGTAGTCTAGATGCGGCGCTGCGTGGCCTTGTCGAAGAAATGCACGTTCGGTGATTTCAGCGACAGCTTGACGACCTGGCCCGGTGTCAGGTCGGCGCGTTCGCGCATGACCCAGGTGATCTCCTTGCCTTCGACCTCTAGCGCGACATGCGTCTCCGATCCAGTCGGCTCTACCACGCTGACGGTTGCCGGCACGCCGCCGTCTTGCGCGAAGGCGAGATCCTCAGGGCGAATGCCGACGATGACGTCGCGGCCATCGGCGTTCGCAGCACCCTGCGAGAGCTCGACCTGTTGGCCTGACGGCAGTGTCAGCCGCGGTGTGTCGTCGCCCGTCAACTTGCCTTCGAGGAAGTTCATTGCCGGTGAGCCCATGAAGCCCGCGACGAAAACATTCTGCGGCCGGTCGTAGAGCTCGAGCGGCGTGCCGATCTGCTCGACCTTACCGCCCTGCAGCACGACGATCTTGTCGGCCATGGTCATGGCTTCGATCTGGTCGTGCGTGACGTAGACGATCGTGGTTTTCAGGCGCTGGTGCAGGGCCTTGATTTCCGCGCGCATCTTGACGCGCAGTTTGGCGTCGAGGTTGGAGAGAGGCTCGTCGAAGAGAAACACCTTTGGATCGCGCACGATGGCGCGGCCCATGGCGACGCGCTGGCGCTGGCCGCCGGACAGCTGCGCCGGCTTGCGGCCAAGCAGCGGCTGGAGGCCGAGGATGCCGGCGGCCTCGCCGACCTTCTTGTCGATCTCCGCCTTCTTCACGCCGGCCAGTTCCAGTGCGAAGCCCATGTTCTGGGCCACCGTCATCTGCGGATAGAGCGCGTAGTTCTGGAACACCATCGCGATGTCGCGATCCTTGGGCTGCAGATTGTTGACGACGCGGCCGCCGATCGAAATCTCGCCGCCGGTGATCTCCTCCAGCCCAGCGATCATCCTAAGCAGGGTCGATTTTCCACATCCGGACGGGCCAACGAGAATGACGAACTCGCCATCGGCGATATCGACGTCCACGCCGTGAATGATGTCGACGGCACCGTAGGATTTCTTGACGTTTCTAATGGCCAATCCGGACATAGAATTCCTCCCTGTGAGACCTGCTCAACGCTTGCTGCGCACGCGAAGTGCCAGATATGGCTTGCCCGGCAGCTCGACGCCGAATGCAGCATCGGCCTTGCCGCCGCGCACGATCGCGCCGTGGCGTGTCGGATGCGGGATCGGCGCTTCCACCTTCTTGGCGGGCGTGATCGTCATGTTCCACGTGTCGATGATGTCGACTTCGTAGTTGTCGCCATCCTTCGGGAAGCCCGAAGACCATACGACGGGCTGATGCTCGCCGAGATAGATGTAGCGCAGGTCGGTGCTGCCATCGCGCACGCCGGAAACGCGGGTCCACGGCCATTCGCCGACGGCACCCATGGGATCGAGGCCGTGCGTCACGTCCTGCTCCAGGATGTCGCGGAAGAAGCTGATGCGCTTCCACGCTTCGCCGCGCAGCTCGCCGCCCTTGGCCCACCAGATCAGATCATCAGGGTGCGAATAGGTCTCGCCGTGGCCGGCATAGCCGCCGCGCGTCACGGTGATCCAGAAGCGGTGCACCAGTTCCTGCGCCGTCAGGTTGCCCCAGCACTGCACGATGTTGCCTTCATACTCCGGCTCGTCGTTGACGACGGGCTTGCCATAGGCGTCGCGCCAGGTCTGCGTCAGCTTGACATCGGGGTTCTGAATGCAGGTGTGTGTAACCCATGGCTTACGGTGATCGAAGTTCATCGACACTTCGCCGTTGTGGATCGACTTCAGGTGCTGGTAGGGATCGTTCTCTTCCAGGATGTGGAAGTAGCGGTCCCACTGCTCCACCGGCTTGGTGTCCAGCAGGAAGTCGTATTCGTTGGCGAGCGCCCACCAGACGTTACGATAGGCGGCGAGGCGTGCCGCGAGATAGGCGACATAGCGGAAGTCCTGCTCGGCCGACATGTCGGCATAGCCCCAGCGATCGTAGGGGTGGAACATGATGATGTCGGCTTCGATGCCGAGTTTGCAAAGAGCCGCAACCTGCTGTTCGAAATGGCGGAACATGACCGGGTTCGGACGATCGAAATCTTCCTTGCCGTCGGCGCCGTTCTCAAAAGAGGGGTAGAGCGGCTCGTTGGTGTTATAGGGGTAATCCTTGGGGAAGACGCCCATGCGGATCTTGTTGAAACCGGCGGTCTTCAGCGTTTCGAGCGTCTGCGCCTGCATCTCCAGCGGCTGGTGCGTCCAAGCATAGCAGGTCGTGCCGAAGGAGAGGAACGGCTTGCCGTCGGCATAGGCGAAATGGAACTTGTTGCGCACGCGAACCGGGCCATGGTTGCCCGCAGACGGTGCGGTCGCGACGAATGCGCCGGTCTTGCCGTTGAGCTCAACGGTCTGCGAACGCGTCTGAAAAGACCACTCGCCTTCGACATCGGGCATGAAGCGCACGCGATAGACGCCGTCGCCATCATAGAAGCCCGGCACGCGGACTTCACGGCTCTTGTGGGTGAAGACGGCGTCGAGGCTCACGTCGATATAGGGATTGCCGCCGGACGGGCCGTTGAAGGCCGCTTCGAACACACCCCATTTTTCGACTGTTGCTGTGGACATGAAAGATCTCCTCGAAAGACTTTAAATTTCGGTCGCTCAGCCTTTGACCGCACCAGAGGTGAGGCCGGAGACGAAGTACCGTTGGAAAATGAGATAGACGAGCGTCGCGGGCAGGACCGTCATCACGATGGCGGCGTTCAACTGGCCGTAATCGCTGGAGAACTGGCCCTGGAAGGACATCAGCCCGAGCGGCAGCGTCCACATGTGCTGATCCTGCAGAAGGACGAGCGCCATTGCGAATTCGTTCCAGGTTGAGACGAAATCGAGGATGAGGAGCGCAGCCAGAACCGGCAGGCAGACCGGCAGGAAGATGCGCCGGAAGATGGTGAAATGGGTGGCGCCGTCGATCAGCGCTGCCTCGGACAGCTCCTTCGGCAGGCCCTTGAAGAAGCCGTGCAGGATGAAGACCTGGTAGGGAACGCCGAAGGCGATGTAAGGCAGGATGACGCCGGGATAGGTGTCGATCAGGCCGAACGAGTTAACCAGCGTGAAGAGCGGCGCCAGCATCACCTGGAAGGGGATCATCGTTCCGAAGACGACGATGAGCAGCAGGAGCTTGCTCACTTTCATCTTGATCTTCGCCAGTGCGTAGGCCGCCATCGCCGACATCGCGAGGCCGAGCGGCACCTTGAAGACGGTGATGATCACGCTGTTCATGAACGACTCGGCGAAGTTGCCGCGGCTCCATGCACTGGCATAGTTCTCGAAGGCGAACTCGACCGGCGGCATGAACGCGCCGGTGCTTGTCACCGCAGCCTTCGTCTTCAGCGATGTGAAGACGATGAAGACGAAAGGCGCGAACCAGATAAGCGCGACGATGATCAGCGCGATCCACAGGCCGATCAGGACGGGGTCGCGACCGGGCTTGTTCGTGGTGGTGATGGTTTCAGACACGGATATCGGTCCTGATGATGTCATCGTCATTATTCGGTGTCCTCATGCTTCTGCGTCCAGCGCAGGTACGGCACGACGATCGCGATGGTGATCAGCAGCAGGACGACCGAGATGGCGGCGCCGCGACCGAAGTCGAAGATCTGCATCGCCTGCGTGAAGGCCCAGAGCGCCAGCATCTGCGTGGATTGCGCCGGTCCGCCGCCGGTGAGGCCGTAGACGATATCGAATGCCTTCAGCGACGAGATGATCGAGAGAACGAGCACGATGGTCATCGTGGTGCGCAGCGCTGGGAAGGTCACATGCTTGAATATCGCCCAACGGCCGGCGCCATCGATGCGGGCGGCTTCGACCAGCGTCTGCGACACGTTCTGAAGGCCGGCCAGGAACAGCACCATCGAGAAGCCGACGGACTGCCAGAGATAGGCGACGAAGACCGAGTAGAGCGCGATGTTCTTGTCGCCGAGCCAGTCCTTGATCCACATCTGCAGGCCCATATTGGTCATGAGCTGGCTGAACAGGCCGAAGAAGGGGTCGTACATCCATTTCCACATCGTCGCGACCGCGATCGGCGCGATGATGACGGGGAGGTAGAAGATGGCGCGAAACGTGTTGCGCCCGAAGATCTTCTGATTGAGCGTCAGCGCGAGAAGAAGGCCGACCATCGGCGGGAAGACCACCGACATGATGGTCCAGATGACCGTGTTCTTGAAGGCGACCCAGAACACCGGATCGCGCGTGAAGATGTACTGGTAGTTCGCCAGGCCGACGAATGGGCGTTGCGGATCCAGCCCGTTCCACTTCTGGAAGCTGAGGACCACGACGTTCAGCATCGGGTAAAGCGCGAAGACCGCGTAGATCGCCATGGCAGGCGCGAGCAACAGGAACGCCTGGAAGCGCGGGTCGTGTGTTCGATTTTTCAATGACATGGGTATCTGCTCCGCGCGACGTGTGTCTGGCGAGTGGCATTGGATTGAGCGGTGGTCGGTCCCGGCGACGTGCGGGACCGACCAATGTCCTGGGAGGACTTAGGTGCGACCGGCGATGAACGTCTGCAGCTGCTTTGCTGCATCGGCAGGTGCCGTGTTGCCGGCGGCGACGTCGTTGATCACGCGGAAATACTCGGTCGTGACGTCAAGCGGGAAGGCCTGGTCGCCGTTCATGTAGACCTTGCCGTAGGTCTTGAACACATCGAGCCATTCGGCTTCGAGCGGCTTCTGGTTCGCGTACTGGACGTTCTTGTTGACCGATGTCGAGCTGATCTGGCCGACGAGATCCTGCTGCACCTTGGCCGATAGGAAGTAGTCGAGGAACTTCGCGGCGAGATCGGGATGCGGGCTCTTGGTGCTGATGTAGTTATACTCGGCAAAACCGTAGAGGCGCTGCGTATTGGTCGGGAACGGGAACATGCCGTAGTCGTCGAGGTTGGTGCCGCTGGTTTCCAGCTGGCTGACCAGCCAGTCGCCTTCGAGCATCATCGCCGCGCGTCCGGCCGTGAACAGGCTGTAAGACTGCTTGTTGTCGATGCCCATGAAAGGCTGCAGCGTATAATCCTTCGTCCACTTGGCGAATTCGGTGAAGGCGTCGGTGGCGCAAGGCTCCGTGGACCAGTCCGCCTTCATGGCCTTCAGCGCGTCGTGCTTTTCGGCGCCGCACTTCGTTTCCAGGATGACGTCCATCAGGCGCATGACGTGCCAGTTGACCGATCCGCCGAAGGTGAAGGCGGGAATGCCGGCGGCTTTCAGCTTCTCAGCGTCAGCCAGAAACTCTTCATAGGTCTTCGGCTCTTCGGTGATGCCGGCCTGCTGGAACAGCTTCTTATTGTAATAGACGGCTTCGCCCTTGAAGGTGAAGGGAACGCCATGCTTGCCACCCGGATAGAGATCGGCGAATGCGGCGGCTGCCGGCAGCAGCTCATCGTTCCACTTGTATTCGGTGTAATATTTGTCGAGCGGCGCCGAAAGGCCGGCCTTCACATATTCGCCGCCCAGGCCAAGGCCTGCCCAGCTGAAGTAGATGTCGGGGCCCTTGTTCGAGCCGGCCGCGACACGCAGCGCGGTCTTGTGCTCATCGATGGCGCGCTGAACGATTTCAACCTTGGTGCCGGGATTTGCAGCTTCGAAGTCGGTTGCGACCTTCTTGAGCGCGACGTTGGCGGCGTTGTTGTCGAAGTTCAGTGTCCAGAGCGTCAGGTCTTCCGCCTTCAGGCTCGTCGCAGTGATCGCGAGCACGGATAGCGTGGCCATGAGTGTAGTCTTGATCGTCATTAAACCCTCCCTTGTGCGGTCCTCTCCGCTAATGTGCACACTCTCGAAAATTCCGATCGGAGTCAAGACTTATTTCGTAAATGAACAAAGTCGATTGCATAAGTGGCCATAGTCGGGCTTAATATTTCGAAACGGCGGATAACGCTTATGAAATAGGCGCGATTATTTTCTAATCAGAAATATCTTGCCGCCGAGTGGCGAGTCAGGCCTATTTCATGGAGAGGAGCTATGAATGGTTGGCATCAGGGAACTTTTCGAGGATCAGACCGCGCCGGCGGGACGTATCGTGCGCGCCATCGCGGCAATCGGGTCGGCGACCGCGACGCAATTGGTGAAATCGACGGGGTTGGCGCGGTCGACCGTGTCCACGCTTCTCACCGAGCTGAAAGACAGCGGCGTCGTGCTCGACGTCGACACGAAGAGCAACGGTTTCGGACGACCGTCGCAGCTCTTGTCGCTGAACCCTGCGGCGGGTCGCTGCGCCGGCGTGCTCCTCGGGCTCGGCGAAATTCGGATCGCGATCTGCGACCTCGCGCACACCGTGCTGTCTGACATCTGGTTCGCGATGGATACGGACTATACGCCTGATGACGCCGCCAGATGCGTGCGCGCCAGCCTTGAGGAGCAATGTGCCTTGCTCGGCATTGATATGTCCGAGCTGCTGGGTGTGGGTTTGGCGATTTCCGCGCCTGTCTCCTATGACGGCGAAATCCTCAACGGCTCCATCCTGCCGACATGGTGCGGCACCAATATCGCCAATGTGTTTTCCGAGCAGCTCGGTTGCCCGATCCACATCGAGAACGAGAGCCATTGCGGCGCGCTTGCGGAAATGACCTGGGGAGCCGCCGTGGGCGAGACGAACTTCGTCCTCTTCAAGTTCGACCTCGGCATCGGCGGCGCGATCGTCATCGACAGCACGGTGCAGCGCGGCGCCCATGGATATGCCGCCGAGTTCGGCCACATGTCGCTCGATCCGCGCGGACCGCTGTGTCGCTGCGGTAATCGTGGCTGTCTCGAGACCTTCGCCGGCGGGTTCCAGCTGCTGAGATACGCCGAGCAGTCCTTCGGTGAGCCCGTCAGCATCGAACAGTTTGTCGAGCGCGCCCGCAATGGCGATCCAGGATATGCGCGGCTTGTCGATGACGCGGCCGAGATGGCGGGCTGGGGAATGGGGATTGCCTTCACCATCCTCAATCCACCCTTGTTCATCATCGCCGGCAAATTGGCCGAGGTGGGGGAGAGTTTCATCGATGGCCTCGAGCGAAGTTTCGCCCGCCACTCCGTCGCCCCGCCCGCCCACTCACCGGAAAAGCGCAGGCCGCGCTTCGTCGTCGGCACCTTCCGCGGCAATGACGACACGGTCATGGGCGCGGTCGCGCTCGTGTTGCGGCAACACGGACGCATCACCAACGAAGCGTCGGCTGTGTCCTGATTACGGAGACGGCAGTTCAGCGCATGCCTTATTCCGCCGATAGGGCGCTTCGGATGCTCGATATGACCATGGTGGCGGACGCCGCTCCTGGATCGATATGGCCAAGGGACCGCTCGCCCAGCCGCGCAGAGCGCCCTTTGCTCGCAACCATGTCCTTGGTCGCATCGCGTCCCTTTTCGGCCGCTTGCAGCGCTTGTGAAAGGCATTGCCGCAAGCTGTCGCCGCGTGCCCTGGCCTCTTCGCAAGCCGCGGCGGCCGGTGCCCAGGCATCCACCATCGTCTTCTCGCCGATCTCGGCCTTGCCGCGGTCCTGAATACCTTTTGCCAGCGCGGCGAAGACGTCGAGCAGATCGTCATCGCTAAGAGTAGCCTTGCCCTTCACCGCTGCGCCGGCGCGCATGAAGGCAGTCGCGTAAAGCGGGCCTGATGAGGCGCCGACAGCATTCAGGAACGCCTTGGCAGCCGTGTTGAACACTGTCGTCGGGTCTGTAGCGGCAGGCTCGAGTGCCTCGGTTGCCTTTCCTGCCGCCGAAAAGCCGAGCTCCATCGCGATCCCATGGTCAGCGTCGCCTATGATGCCGTCCAGTTGGCACAGATTGTCCCGCTCGGCGGTCATCACGTTGGCGATGTCCTGGAAGAGGCGCTGAAGGTCCTTTGTCGTCACGTCACCCATCAGATCGCCTTTCCGCTGCGAAACATCGCGCAGTCGCACGGATGATCGATCAGCGTCTGCAATTCGTCATCGAGCGCCATGAGCGTGACCGATGCGCCGGCCATCTCGAGAGAAGTGCAGTAATTGCCGACGAGCGAGGTGTGAATGATAAGGCCAGCCTCGTCCAGCCGCGCCTTCACCCGGCGCATGATGATGTAGAGCTCCATCAGCGGTGTGGAGCCGAGCGAGTTGATCAGGACGGCCACGCGGGTTCCCGGCGCGATGTTGGCATCCTTGAGGATCGCATCGAGCAGTTCGTCGGTAACAGCATCGGCCGGTCTCAGCGTTTCGCGCGAGACGCCGGGCTCACCATGGATGCCCATGCCGACTTCCATTTCGTGGTCGCCGATCTCGAAATTCGGCCGCAACGTCTGTGGCAGAGAGCAGGGGGATAGGGCGACGCCCATGGTGAAGGTGTGGTCGTTGGCCTTGCGCGCGACACGCTCGACTTCGTCGAACGAGTACATCAGATCACAGGCAGCACCGGCCGCCTTGAAGACGAAGACGTTACCCGCCACGCCACGGCGCTTTTCTCTCTGGTCGCGCGGTGCGGAGGCGACGTCGTCGGTGGTCACCACGGTGCGCACATCGATATCGTCCATGGCAAGCATTTCCGCCGCCATGTCGAAGTTCATCACGTCGCCGGCATAGTTGCCGTACATGAAGAGAACGCCGGCGCCGTGATCGACCGCCTTTGCGCATTCGATGATCGGATCGGGCGGAGGCGAGGCAAAGACATTGCCGACAGCGGCCGCGTCCGCGAGCCCCTTGCCGACGAAGCCGAGGAAACTCGGTTCATGGCCGGAGCCGCCGCCGATCACCAGCCCCACCTTGCCATCGCGAGGCCCGTTTTTCGCAACGATCGATCGCGGCGATCCGTCGATGGCGTAGAGATGATCGGGATGCGCCGCGAGGATGCCCTCGAGCATTTCGTCGACCGCCGCGCCGCCGTCATTGATAAGCTTTTTGGTCTTCACGCTGGTCCTCCCGATTGCCGCGCCTGGAAGGCTATAGCTACGCCTTCCAGACGCAAGATCAATCCGAAAGCGCGATGGAGGTCGCCTGATATGGGGAAAGAGTGAGCACGCCGCCCATCAGCGCGTCGGAAAGCCGGAGCGATCCGAGATCAACCTCCTGGTCCTGGCCGGTGATGTTGACGATCCAGAGTGCCGACGCCGTCGCCGTCTTTGTCGCGAACGCCAGAACGCGCGATGGGTTGGAAGAGAGGCACTCCCGCCACTCGGTGCCGGCGAGACCGGCGAGTGTCTTGATCGCGTTGAAGAGCGGGCGGCGTCCATCAGCGGTGAAGGGCTCATTCTGTCCGGCAAGGAGCCCGAAACTCCCCGTCAAAGCCGAGAGCGTCAGGCATTCCAGCTCGGCGTCCAGTACCTTCGACACATAGCCCATGGCGAAGGCTTGCGCGAAGAGCCCGTTGTGACGCGGATCGGTGTTTGCCATCGGTATCCGGCCGCCATTCGGATTGTCCATCGTTCGGCTTCCGTAAGGATTCTGCCGCATGGGAATGGTCGATGGGCCGATACGGTAGGGCTTGTCGCCATAGATGGCGCGGACCGATCGGGTGATGAAGGGCAGGGCCTCCAATGTCTGCATGACGCTGAGGTCGTCGGCGGCATGGACGATCGGGTTGGTGCAGTGGCTGATGAAGGAAAGCGGTTCGGAAGGAACGCGCTTGCGGTTGAGCTCGGTGAAATAGCTGAGCATGCCGCCGCCGATGCGAATATCGGGGAATACCGCATGCGCGGCGTCGTAGACATCTTCGAGCGGCGGGCATTCCGGCCACTTGCTGCCCGGCGGTGTCGATTGGCGATCGACCGATGGCGAGATTATGATCGCGTCCGGCTTGAAGCCCGCATCGCGCATCTGCGTCGCGATCAGCGTGGTCTCGTCGAGGAGCGGCTGCTTGCACGGCAGGGCGATCTCGAGCGTCGACGTGCCCGGATGAAGCCTGGTCACCTCGGCGAAGCGCTTGAAGGCTTCCGCCCCATGCCCCGCTGCCGGGTCGAAGTGGAAGAGCAGTTCCTGCGGCTTGATCTCGGCGAGCACGGCGCTTGCCTTGACCACGGCGCCTGCTTCTTCCGGCGTGACGATCACGCCGATCGCGGGCATGCGCCCACGCCGCTCGCCGAGCGTCAGTGTCGTCAGCGACGAATGCCCATTCGTCGTCGCGGCCAATGGCTTCGGGCGCTTGTCGGCAATATCGAGGACGATGCGCTGCGTGACCGTTTCACCGGCCGGTATCACGTAGGGCCAGGGCAAAGCGAGCGGGCGCACATAGGTCTTGTAGGAGGCATCCGACCAGTTGCGCTGGTCTTCCATCTCGAACACGTCACCTTCCATGCCGCACCGCGCTGTCACGTTGGTCATGACGGTATGGGTAATCGCGCTCATGTTCATGAACGGCTGCCACGGCTCGATCAGATCAGGGAACCGCGTTTCGACGCGCTGTCCGTCGGCATGCTCGACCGTGACAGGCGTGCCGGCGACGCCGACGATCGGGTGGAGAATGCAAAAGCCGCAGCGGTTCGTCTCAAAGCCCGTGCCCGAGATCGCATCGGCCTCGAAAACGAGGGGCGAGCCGGCTTGCGCCGAGATCCGTACGCCGATCGACAACTCGGTCGCATCCGGCCCCTTGCAACGGGCGGTGTAGCGGACCGAAAAGGCATCGTCTCCCTGCTCGATTGTCAGGTCGGCGATCTCGGGCGAATAGGTGCCCCAGTCGCGATCGCGCACGAGATAGGAGACGGCGCGCAGGACTTCCACGCCGTCATAGGCGATCGTGCGCAGATTGCCGTCACTGAGAGCAGCAGTCAGCCTGCCCGCAGTGAGGCGGACCGGCTTCTGCTCGAGCGCATGCGTTCCGTAAATCCGGAAGCTGTCCGACGGCGTGCTCATCGCAGCATCGCCTTGACATCAACCGTCTGGCCGCTGGCGGCGCTGTCATAGGCGGCCTCGACGAGCGCGAAGGTCTTGAGATTGTCGGCGCCCGAGGTCGAGGTTTCGCCGCCGGAGGCTAGGCGCTCGGCCCAGTGCTGCTGGATGGCGTAGACGCTTTCCTGGATATTGTGCCAGGGGCGCGATGCCCAAGAGAGCAGCGTCGGCGACACGTCCGAGATCTCGGTGCCGTTCTTGCCGGTCACTTCGAGCTTGTAGCCCTGCGACAGGCGGATGCTGCCTTCGGTGCCGTCGAGTTCGATCAGCGTCTCGGGGAAGGGCTCGGTGGAGAGCTTGGAGGCATAGCTGACATCGACGACCGAGGTCGCGCCGTTTTCATGGTCGAGCAGGACGGTGGCGACGTCTTCGCCCTTGATCTTCGGGTTGACCCGCTTTGTGCGGGCGCTGAGCGCCGTCACATCGCCCAGGATATAGCGGGCGATATCGAGCGTGTGGATGCCGAGGTCTTCGATGATGAAGCGCTCGCCCTCCGCCAGATAGGGCTGGCCCGAGAAAACGTCATAGCCCGAACGGAACGAGAAGCGGCCCCAGAAAGGCTGGCCGATCGCGCCGGATTCCAGAACCTTCTTCACGGCCTGGATCGGCGTCTGCCAACGGAAGTTTTCGTGCACCATCAGGGGTAGCCCGGCATCAGCGCAAACCTTGACCATGGCCTTGGCGTCGTCGAGCGTTTTTGCGAATGGCTTCTGGCAGATTGCCGGCACATTGTGTGCGGCTGCCATCTCGACCAAAGCGCGGTGGCTCTGGACGGTGGTGGCGATATCGACGAAATCGAAGCCGCCATCGGCGAACATCTGGGCAGCATCACTATAGCGCCTGTCGATGCCGAACTGGTCGCCGACGATCTTCAGCCGCTCGGGGTCGCGATCGCAGATCGCCACGATCGAAGCCCCGGCCACGTCCTGCCACGCATGCATCTGGTTGACCGCGAAAAAGCCGCAGCCGATGAGTGCGCCATTCAATTCCGTCATTGCTTACCCTGCCTTTGCCATTTGCATGAGAGTCACGCGCTGTTGCAGACGGCGCTGGGCCTGATCCACCACAACCGCGATGATAATCACCAACCCCTTGATGACCATCTGCCAGAAGGACGAGACGCCCATCATGACCAGTCCGTCCGACAGGATGCCGATGACGAAGGCGCCGATGATCGTGCCGCCGATCGTGCCACGCCCGCCCGACATCGAGGTCCCGCCGAGAACCGCCGCGGCGATCGCGTTGAGCTCGAAGCTTTCGCCGGTGGCCGGATGCGAGGCCATCAGTTCGGACGAGATGATGAGACCGACGATCGCCGCGCATAGGCCCGAGAACATGTAGACGAAGATCTTCACCACATCGACCCGAATGCCCGACATGCGCGCCGCACGCTCGTTGCCGCCGACGGCGAAGATATGCCGGCCGATCGGCGTCGAGCGCGCCACGTAGGCGGCAATTAGGGCGAGCACGATCAGAATCCAGATCGAAACCGGCAGGCCCAGCATGCGGCCGGCGCCGAAGACGTCGAAGCCCGTCGTCATGTATTCCGGCTTGCCGACGAGATTGGGGAAGGTCTGGCCGTCGGAGGAGAGCAACGCGAGGCCGCGTGCGATATAAAGCGTGCCGAGCGTCGCGATGAACGGTGCGACGTTGAGCTTGGTGATCAACAAGCCGTTGATCAGGCCGATCGCCAGGCCGACGGCCAGCGTGATCAGCACGATCTCATAGATGTTGAAGAAGATCGTGTAGCCGATCGGCAGTTCCACGCCGTTGAGGATCAAGGCGCCGGCGACCATGCCACACAGACCCACGATCGAGCCGACCGAAAGGTCGATGCCGCCGGTGATGATCACGAAGGTCATGCCCATCGCCAGGAAGGCATTGAGCGCGACGTGCTTCGACATCAGGATCATGTTGGCCGTGGATGTGAAATTCGGCGCGAAGATCGCGAAGAAGATGATCACGGCAAAAAGGGCGATGAAGGTTCTGAGCTTCATCAGCGTGAGAAGAATGGAGCCGCTCGAACGCTTTGCCCCGAATGTGGATGAGGTGTCCGCCGTCATGACGCGAGCTTTCCCTGGTGTCCGTGACCTTTGGCAGATGCCGCGATGATAGCCTCTTCCGTTGCTTCGCTTCTGTCGAAGACGGCGACCAGCTTGCCGTTGCTGAGAACGGCGATGCGGTCGGAAAGGGCCATGACCTCTTCAAGGTCTGAGGTTGAAAACAATATTGCGAGGCCCTTGGCGGCCAGTCTGCGCATTGTGCGGAACACGTCCGCCTTGGCGCCGACGTCGATGCCGCGGCTGGGTTCGTCCATCAGGAGAACCTTCGGATTGGTCATCAGTGCCTTACCGATGACCACCTTCTGCTGGTTGCCGCCGGACATCGAGGTGACCTCGAACTCCGGGTTCGGCGCCTTGATGGAGAGGTCACGGATCATGTCGTTGATGCCCTGCCTTTCGGCGCCGGCCTTGATGTGAAAGATCCGGGTGAAATGATCGAGGCTGGCGAGCGTCAGATTGCTGGCGATGGAGAGCACCTGCACCAGTCCTTCGCGCTGCCGGTCCTCGGGGATGAGGGCAAGCCCCTTCCTGATCCGCCCCGTCGTATCCTGCGCGCGCACCTCCTGGCCATCGATGAAGATCTTGCCGGTCGAGTGCTTGTGACGGCCGATCACGCATTCGAAGAACTCGCTGCGTCCAGCCCCCATCAGGCCGTAGATACCGAGGATCTCGCCCGCGCGCACCGAGAGCGAGACGTGGTCGACGGCCAGGCCGCCGGTTCTGCGCGGGAGGCTGATCTCCTCGGCGCGGAAGGCTTCCGGTCCGAGCTCATGGTCGGCCGCCTTGGCGAAGTCCTTGGCGTCGGAGCCGATCATCGAGCGGACGATCCACTTCGTGTCGATGTCGCGGACCATCGCATGGCCGGTGATCTGGCCGTCGCGCAGCACGGTGATGTAATCGCCGATCCGCATCAGCTCTTCCAGCCGGTGGGAGATATAGACGATGGCGACACCCTGTGCCTTCAGTTCGGCGATGACCTTGAACAGGATCTCGACCTCGGCCGCAGACAGCGCCGATGTCGGTTCGTCCATGATCAGGATGCGGGCGTTGAGCGACATCGCCTTGGCGATCTCGACAAGCTGCTGCTGGCCGATCGGCAGGTCCTCGACCATGGTTTCGGCGTTGATGCCGGCATCCAGACGCTTCAGAAAGGCGTTTGCCTTTTCGATTTGCGCCTTGTGATCGATGCCGCGAATGCCGCGGGTGATCTCGCGGGTGGCGAAGATGTTTTCGGCCACCGTCATGTTGGCGAAGAGGTTGAGCTCCTGGAAGATCATGCCGATCCCGTGCGCCTGCGCGTCGGCCGGACTGTCGAAGGAGACCGTCTCGCCATCGAGGACGATACGTCCAAGCGTGGGCCGCTCGACGCCGGCGATGATCTTCATCAGCGTCGATTTTCCAGCGCCGTTCTCGCCGACCAGCACGTTGACCGCGCCGCGCCTGAGCTCAAGATCGGCGCGCTTGACGGCGACGATGCCGGAATAGACCTTGGAGACCTCTTCGAGGCGAAGGATAACGTCGTGTTCGATCGTCTCGCTCATCGCTACGGCCCCACCGTCAGTTCGGCCGGGGTCACCAGCGGCAACTGGCCGGATGCCGGCAGCGGGAAGGCGCCGGTGACCGTCACGGTCTTGCCGGTCAGACCGTCGCGCGGTAGCGGCGCCAGGAGCGCGGTGTTGATCTTCTCGTTGAACGCCTTGCCGAATTGCGCCCACTCGATCTGGTTCTTGAACTCGTTGAAATTGACGAATTCAAGCGTATCGCGCAGCGCCGTTCCGCGCACGGCGGGACCGATCTGCACCTTGGCGTCGGCCTTGCCATCGCCATCGGCGTCCAGATCGATCGTGGCCGCGCGCGACGCAGTATCGGCGGCGACAACCTTGCCGCTCAGCTTGACCGCATAGGTCCAGGGCGCACTCGCCTGCTTGCGTGTGTTGCCGTATTTCTCGCCGGCCTGATCCGGGCTCGACGCGGCAAGTGCCACGACGTCCTTCAGCTCACCAGCCCGCTTTTGCAGATAGGGAATTGCCTGCGACTGCCAGATGGCCTCGACCTTTGCCGCAGGATCGAAAGCGCTCTTGGCCGTTTCCGCAGCCTTTTCTTCCGCCGTCGGCGTTTTGATGATTTTGCAGCCCGGCAGTGCCATCGCAAGCAATGCGATCACAACCGCGCTTCTGACCCTCGCCATCCACGAAACTCCAATCTTATGGAATAGGATAAAGAACGAAGAGCGCAAATGAGTGCGCTCTTCGCCATTGGTCTCAAGCTGTCGTTACTTGGCGATCGCGAAGGTTTCGAGCTTGGAGGCGTTGTCGGCGTTGATGAGAATGCAATCCATCAGCTGCTTCTCTTCCTTGGGAAGAGTCTTGTTCTTGATGTAGGCATCGGCCTGCTCGACAGCCATCTGCGCCTGCGCGTAGGCGGGCTGCAGAACGGTGGCCTTGATACCGCCGGACTTGATGGAGTCGCGGACGTCGTTGGAGCCGTCGAAGCCGACGACGATCACGTCCTTGCGGCCGGCGGCCTGCAGAGCGGCGATGGCGCCCATGGCCATCGTGTCGTTGCCGGAGATGACGCCCTGGATATCCGGGTTGGCCTGCAGGATGGTTTCCATCTTGGCGTAGGCTTCCGTCTGGCTCCAGTTGGCCGACTGCTTGGCGACCGACTTCAGATCCGGATAGTCGTCGATGACGTCATGATAGCCCTGCGAACGGATGCCGGCATTGGTGTCGGATTCCTTGCCGACGAGCTCGACATAATTGCCCTTCTCGCCCATCAGCTTGACGAACTCCTGCGCACCCAGCTGGGCACCCTGGTAGTTGTTCGAGACGATCTGCGCTGCGGCAACACCCGTGGCGTTGATTTCGCGGTCGATGAGGAAGGACGGAATGCCCGCGTCCTTGGCCTTCTTGACGGCGGCAACGGTTGCATCGGCGCCGGCGTTGTCGAGAATGATGGCCTTCGCACCACGACCGATGGCGGTGTCGATCATCTGGGATTGCTTGTTGGCGTCGTCGTCATGGGTCATGACGAGCGCTTCATAGCCCAGTTCCTTCGCCTTGGCTTCCGCACCAACGGCTTCAGCCTTGAAGAACGGGTTGTCGTGTGCGGGGGTGATGATGGCGATCAGGTCCGCCGAAAAAGCGGGCATGGCAACGCCGAATGCGAGCGCGCTGGCAAAGGCAGCGACGGTCAGTCTACGTGTCAGTCTCATTGGTTTCCTCCCAAAAGAAGCCCTGTTCCCAGCAGGGCGGTGAAAGGGGAGGGGTTGCCCCCTCCCGGGATCGGTATCAGGTGATACGCTTGATGCTGTCAGCGATCTCCTGAGGTTCGAAAACGCGCTTCCAATCGTCCTTCATCAGGGCGGGAATGCCGAATTCGATAGCCTTGTTGCAAGCGTCCGAGAACACACCCTGGACTTCGCCGAAGATGACGGCGCCGAGTACGTTCAGGTGGCCGAGCAGGAAGTCGCGCGCAGCTTCTTCCGGAACGCCACGGGCGACGCACTCATCCATGGCCTGCTTCATGACGACGAGCAGCGAAGCGGCAACGGTCTCGGAGAGACCCGGCTCCAGCATCGCCATCTGCTCGACGGTGACGCGGTGCGAGCGCATGACCGGTGCCCAGATCGTCTTGGCGATTTCTTCGCCAACGGCGTAGGCTTCTTCCGGACCCTGCATCAGAGCCGAAACGATATGTTGCTTGGCGAAGAGGCCGCCGAAGTGGTCCTTCTTGGCCTGCATGTCGGTTTCGTCGTTGAAGATCGGCGGATGGCACGGATGCGTGACGAAATACGTCAGGTCAGGGCGCTCAGGGAAGTGGCCAGCGAACGGCGCGGCAGCGTCGAGCGCGACAACCATGGTGCCGGCCTTGAGCTTGTCGTTGATGCCGGCGGCAACCTTGCCGATGTGCGTGTCTGGAACGGCCAGGATGACGACGTCGACGCCATCAAGCGCAACGTCTACGTCCACGGTCGAAAGGCCGAGATCGTCCTTCAGGCGTGCCTTGCCGATATCGCTGATTTCGACGTGGCGAACGTCGTAGCGCGAACCCTTGAGGTTCTTTGCAAGCCGGTAGCCCATTTTGCCGCCGGCGCCGAACAGAGCAATGGAAGTCATGTTTCCTCACTTCGTGTTTTGCTGGAATTGTTAACGTTGCTGGTATGATGAGTCAATCACCACCCCAGAATAAGTATTACTTAACCGCGTCGAGCCTGTTGATGGCGTCGACGTTGCCTGCGGAAGCGCCCTTCGGATCGAATTCGGAGGCGAGCCAGGTGTCGACGATCGACTTGGCAAGTTCCGGACCGATCACGCGTGCGCCCATGGTGATGATCTGCGCATTGTTGGATTTCGCGGCGCGCTCGGCCGAGTAGGTGTCGTGCGTCAGCGCGGCGCGAATGCCGGGAACCTTGTTGGCCGAGATCGAAACGCCGATGCCGGTGCCGCAGATCAGGATGCCGCGCTCGTGCTGGCCGTCGACGATGGTCTGCGCGAGGTTCTGCGAAAGGTCGGCGTAAAAGCCGGCCTGGCTGAGATCGTGCACTTCGAGGCCCGCCTTGGTGGCGAGGTGGGCGGCGATCACGTCAAGCAAGGGCTTGCCGGCGCTATCCGCTCCGATGGCGATTTTCATGGTCCGTGTCCTTTCAATCATTCGGGGGCTGGATGAGTGGAATTGGTGGCTGCGATCAGATGACCGCGGCAACGCGCTTCAGAATGTCGAGATAGCCTTCGACGGCCCAGGCAGAGCGGCCGATGAACAGCCCGTCGATGTGCGGCTGTGAGATCAGTTCCTCGCAATTGCCTGGATTGACGCTGCCGCCGTAGAGAACCGGAACCGCGCGACCGAGCGCCTTGGCGGCCACATCGGCGATGCGCGCGTGGCGCTCGTCGGCGTAGTCGGCGGTCGCCGGAATGCCATTGACGCCGATCGCCCAGACCGGTTCGTAGGCAAGCAGAATTTCCGCGTCCTTGCCTGATGTGGTGACGCGCGCCAGCGCGCCCTCAACCTGCCGCTTCAGCACCGCGTCGGCATCACCGGCATTGCGCTCGGCAAGGGTCTCTCCGATGCAGATCAGCGGGATCAGGCCGTGGTTGACGGCGCTTTCTACCTTCAGGCCGACAGTTTCGTCGGTCTCACCGAAGTGCTCGCGACGCTCGGAGTGGCCGAGCTCGACGATGTCGAGGTTGCAATCCTTCAGCATCGGTGCCGAGATCTCGCCGGTCCAGGCGCCGGCCGCGTCCCAGTGCATGTTCTGCGCACCGACCTTCACCGAGCTATCGGCGAGAGTGTTCTTGACTTCACGCACCGCCGTGAAGGGCGGGATGACGAAGCGCTGGATATCGGCGTGGCGATCGCCATCGGCAGCCGCAAGCTTTTCGGCAAAGGACAGAGCCTCGCCCAGCGTCTTGTTCATCTTGAAGCTGGTGCCAACCCAGTAGCGCATGTTCAAGCCCTCCGTCCGTCGCGGATTTGTGCGAAATAGCCGTCGGTTCCGACCTGGCCGCCCTTGAGCGCGATCTGCAGTCCGTTGGTCGGCGCGTAGTTGCCGTGCGCGATGCAGAGTGGCGAGCCGGGGGTCTGCGGCAGTGGCAGCAAGGTCGTCAGAGCGTCCACACGCAACTGCTGCAGCGCGTGGCTCGACGTGTCACCGCCGGCGATGACAGCGCGGGGCAAGTTTTCGGTCTCGATCAATCGGCGCAGGATGGTGCCGAGAGCGGAGCCGAGGCGATGGCGGGATCCGGGAATACGATCGATATCGGTGCCCTTGTCCGACGATGAGCCGAGCGCCGTGTGCAGGATGACGCTGCGGCCTTCCTTCAGGCGCTGGACGCCCTCGGCGACAGCCGCGTCGATGGCGCGGTCACCGCTTTCGCCGACGAGATCCAGCGGATCGACGGCGATACCGTCAAAGCCGTTTTCCGTCGCGTTGCGGATCTGCCGTTCGGTGGTGGGCGAGACGCTTCCGGAGACGACGGCGAGGCGATCGACCTTGCCCGGCTCGGTGAAGGTCGTCGGTTCGCCAAGCAGGCCTTCAGCCTTCCATGCCTGCAACAGCGCGTATTCAACGCCCGACGAGCCGGCGGTGAAGAGGCCGCCGTCGCGCTTGGCCCGCCAGACCTGGCGGCCGGCGAGAGCCTGCGACTGGGCGCTATCCACGTCGATCAGCAGGATGCCATCGAGGTCCGCGATCGTCTTGTCGATGCGCTGGTCGGCATCGGCGGCTGCTGTGGTAACGAGATCGGCGAGCGCTACGGGCAGCGCCGTCTGCTTTGCCAGATGCAGCGTCAGGTCGGCTTCGGCCATCGGCGTTACTGGATGGCGGCTCATGACGGGATGGCGGTCGATACGGTAGTAGCGATCCTGGTAGGCGGCGAAGAGATTGCCGAATGCTGTGAAGCGCTTCAGCTGCGGGGCGCCGACGATGACAGGCACGACCGGCTGGCCATAGAGTGCCTTGCCGATTTCGATCGCCTTGCCGATGTTGCCAATCGCTGGGCTGGAATCGAAGGTCGAGCAGACCTTGTAGTGGCAGATGTCGGCGTCAAGCACCTTCAGCCATTCAAAGATCGCCGGCAGATGCTTCTCCATCCACTCCGGCGTTTCGCTGCGGCTGGTGCCGGCAATGCCGAAGGCGCGGTAATCGGCGAAACGCTTGGCGGTCTCGGCGCTGGGGATGCCGAGAAACAGCACGGTCGGTACGCCGTTGGAAGCGAGCGCTTCCATGACGTCGGCCGAACCGGTGAAATCGTCACCGTAATAGGTAAGCAGAGGTTTGGTCATGGTCTCAAGCTGCCTTGCCGTCGCCGAACTTCGCGATCGAGGCCGCGAGTTCCGGGTGATCCTTGGCGTATTCGTCGAGCGGGATATCGGCGACTGCCGCCTGCCAGGCCTGCTGCACGGCACGTACGCCGGCCGCCGGACCGCCCGGATGGCTGACGATGCCGCCGCCGCATAGGTAGAGCAGGTCGGTGGTGCGGCCGGTGCGGTTATAGGTGTCCGGCGCCTGGCCACCCCATTGGCCGGAACCTGCGACCGGCAGCGGGCAGTCGGCCTTGCTGAACAGCGGCGTGCTGACGGCCTTGAAGGATTCGACGAAGCTGTCGTCCGGTTCCCAATATTTGATGCGGATGCCGTTGATCTGGAACTGGTCGACGCCGAGCAGGCGCCAGAACTGCTGATAGACCTTGAAATCGAGGCCGGCGCCCGGATCGCGGGTCAGGATGTCCCAGCCGTTGCGGTGCGCATGCAGAACAAGGCCCGAGCGCTTGCGCAGGAAGCTCATGCCGCCGAAGCCGATCGAATTGATATTGACGACGGCGCAGTTGCCGCCGGCCTTCAGGACGAGATCGTGATTGCGCATCATCTCATCCGGATCGGCATGCGAGATGCCGAAGGCATACATAACCTTCTTGCCGGTCTTCTGCTCGTGATCGAGGATCTTCGGCATGATGGCTTCGACGCGCTCCTTGAGCGGCGAATAGGCGGGGCTCATCAGCTTTTCGTCGTCCTTGATGAAGTCGACGCCGGACTCGATCAGTTCGCCGACGAGCTCCGCCGTCTCATGCGGACGCAGGCCGAGCGCCGGCTTGACGATCGTGCCGATGATCGGCCGGCCTTCGACGCCGGTCAGCCGGCGGCTGCCGGGCAGGCCGAACTGCGGGCCGGGATGGGCGGTGGCGAATGCTTCCGGCAGCTTCATGTCGACGATGCGGATGCCACTCATGCCCTTGATCGAGAATACGCCGCCGATGGCGATGGTCATCAGGGCGGAGAGATCGGTGCCGATCGCGTCCATCGGGAAGGCGATATCGGCGTCGGCGCGGTGGATGGGGCCGCTGCCGGGCGCGACTTCAGGCCAGGTCGGGTATTCCGCATCGGGCAGGTGGCGGATGGCGATAACGCGTGCCGCGACGCGCGCCTTCAGCTCTTCCGTCTCGCCGGGAACGGGGACGAACGTGCCGGTCGACTGATCGCTGGCGATCTTGGCGGCCATTGCCTCGACGCTGCCGGTCGTTTCGATGCGGTAGGTAACTGTGATCATCATGAGGTTTCGTTGCTCCTCCTGCCTAGGCCGAAAGTTTGCCATGGCGTCAACTCATGAACTGGTATAATGAGTATTCCAATTTCTGCAATGAAAATTTTTTGAAAGAGCACTGACCGATTTCAGACGACGGCCTTTCGTGCCGGGACGCTAGCATGCATAAAGGAGGGATATTGTGAGCCAGCGAGACACCATGAATCAGCCAATCGAACAGATCGTGCGTCGCAAACTATCCGATGAGGTTTTTGATCGACTGGAGCGAATGATCACGTCCGGCGAGCTTCGCCCTGGCGACGAAATGCCTTCGGAGCGAGTGCTGATGGAGCGCTTCGGGGTGGGAAGGCCGGCGATCCGCGAGGCGATGCAGTCGCTGGCCAACATGGGCTTGGTCAACATATCGCACGGAGAGCGCGCCAAGGTTCTGCAACTGACCGCAAGATCGATTTTCCGCCAGGTGGATCTGACGGCAAAGATCATGCTCGCGCAATCCGCCGACTCGCTCGATCATCTGAAGAGCTCACGCATCTTCTTCGAGCGCGGCATGGCGCGCGAGGCGGCGGTGAAGGCCACTCCCGCCGACATCACCGATCTCCGCGACATCATCGAAGAGCAGCGCCGGTCGCTTGGCAACGCGGAAGACTTCATCGCCGCCGATATGCAGTTCCATACGCGTATCGCGCAGATCTCCGGCAACCCGATCTTCGTCGCCGTCAGCGAGGCAATGCTGGCATGGCTGAAGGCCTATCACACGGACATGCTCATCTGGACCGGCAAGGAGAAATTCACGCTGGTGGAGCATGAGCAGATCCTCGACTGTCTGGCGGCTAACGATGCGAATGGCGCGGAAGCCGCGATCTTGAAGCACCTCGAGCGCTCCAGTGCGCTCTATACCAATCGCGACTGACGTCGCTTTCATCGGTGGATACGAAAACAGCGACCGGCCTGCGAGGCGGTCGCTGTTTCTATTTTAGGATTGGGAAGGTCTCGACCGGTACGGCCAAGACCTTCTTGAGCGCTGAAATCAGATCTCCTTGATCAGCTGCTCGGCAATACGCACGCTGAGCGCCGCGCCCGTCAATGTCGGGTTCATGCACGATGCCGACGGCATGACGCTGGTGCCGGCGATGAACATGTTCGGGTGGTCATGCGTACGGCAATCGCGGTCGACGACGCTGTCCTTCGGATCGTCGCCCATCCGGGTCGTGCCCATGACGTGCTGGCGGTTCTGCCACTTCACGTCGGTCGACAGAACCTCGGCGTCGAGCAGCTGGGCGATCTTGTTCAGATCTTCCAGGCCCCTGTCGCGGCCGGCGTTCCAGTAATCGGTGACCGAATAGTAGAGCACCGGAACCGGGATGCCGAGCGCGTCGAACTTGGTCTTCGACGGCGTGACGCGGTTTTCGGCGAGCGGCAGCGGCTCGAAATCGATCGCCCAGTTGAGGGAGCGGGCCGAGTATTTGCGGATTTGCTCGTCGAGCTTGGAGCCCATGATGCCCTTCTTGATGAAGCCTTCGGTCATCTGGGCTGTCGGTACCGTGTTTCGCACCTTGATCTTGTAGCTCGGGTAATCCTTGCGGAAGGCGCCATCGCGCTGGTTGAGATAGACCAGCAGTTCGGTCGGGCCTTCGCCCGGCCACATGTCCTCCTTGGTCAGCATGTTCATGCTGATGCCGGTGTGGTCCATGAGGTTGCGGCCGACCTGATCCGAGGAGTTGGCGATACCGTTCGGATATTTGTCCGAGGTCGAGATCAGCAGCAGCTTGGCGGACTCGATGCCATAAGCGGCAAGCACGAAGTAGCGCGCCGTCAGACGATGCTCGGAATTGTCTGGCTTCTTGTACCAGACTGCAGTGATCTTGCCGTCATCGCCGGCTTCCACCTTGTAAACAGGCGAGTTGTCCAGCAGCTTGGCGCCATGGCGTTCGGCTTCGTCGATATGCATCGAGCCGTCGTACTTGGCGCCGATCGGACAGACCGGGTTGCAGTTGTTGTTGCCGGCGCAGACCGGGCGGTTGCCGTAGGGACGCGAGGCGCGGCCATGCGGTTCGAGCACCGGGTTGAAGCCGCCGACCGATAGCTTTTCCGCCAGCGTCGTGAACATGTAGCTGGAATTCAACTGCTTCATCGGGAATGGCATGGAACGCGGCGGCATCGGGCCACCGCCCTGGCCGCTTTCGTCCTGGCCGTCCGTGCCGGTGACGCCGAGCTCCAGCTCCGCCTTGTTGTAGTAGTCTTCGAGATCGTCATAGCCGATCGGCCAGTCGCGACCGCGACCGTAGAGCGACTGGATCTTGAAGTCGTTGGGGATCATGCGCCAGAGCGCCGAGCCAAAGTGCCAGGTCGTGCCGCCGACGACGCGCAGGTAGGAGGTGTTGTACTTGACCGGGCCTTCGTACTGCAGATAGTCGCCATAGGTGGATGGCGCCCAGGGCATGCTTGGGAAGGGGGAACCCGCGCCCTGCAGCTTGGCGTTTGCCAGCGAGAGCTTGACCGGAGCGTTGCGGAAGGTCTCGACGATCTCGCGGCGATCGACACGCGGGCCGGCTTCGAGAATGATCACCTTCTTGCCGGCCTTGGCGAGCTGCGCGGCGACGATGCCGCCCATGACACCCGATCCGATAACGATCAGGTCCGCATCATATGCGTCGTTTGCCATTGTCTTTATCCTGTCAGATCTTGCTGCCGGGCTTCGGTCCCCAGGCGTTCGGGCCGGGACCGTAGGTCGGAGTGGGAAGGAGGCCCTTGGTCGGGCGGTACATGAGCGATTTCTCGTAGGTGATGAGTTCCGCGTCCTGCGGTTCCCCGACCACGCCGAGATACCAGGCGGAGACGATCTTCGCGGAAGTCTTCATCTCGGGATCGGCGGGCTTCGTCGCGAGAAAGCCATCCATGTCCTTGGCGCCCGACTGGCTCACAGCCTGCTGCAAGGCTGCGATGTCGGCCTTCAGCGTCGCGCTGCGCTTGGAGAGTGCTGCGAAGAAGCGTCCGCCGAGCACCGGATCGAGCTCATAGCCGGTCAGGAATTCAGAGAGCTTGGTAAAGCCCTGCACGTCGTCGTCGGCTGCGAACGCCGATACGGGTGCCGCGAAAGAGGAGAGGACTGCCAGTCCTCCAACGGCCACGGTGGCGCGCAGGAGGTCTCGGCGGTGGAGGGGACGGCTCACGATGGAGCCCGCATTGTTCGGGTCGATTGGCATCGCTGATATCCTCGATGAGGCAGTCAGAACTGGGAGAAAGGGTGAAACGATCAGGCGTGGGCCGGCTGCCGCCTGCGGCGGGCAACGAGCAGCGCGATGACGAGCGCGACAAGGATCAGCGCCACGACGACTGCTGGCACGATGAACGGCGCGACCGCGGCCAACACCGGCTTCTCTCCACCCTCGCGAACACGCAGGACATCCGCGGCAGTGACGGTCACCTTGCCGTTGCCGAAATGACCAAGCACGTAGTTGCTGACATCGGCGACGTCCTTGTCGGAAAGACGATCCGTGTAAGCGGCGTTCTCGCCAAAGGCCGGCATGAATGTTGGTACGCCGTCGATCGTGCGCGACAGGCCGAACAGGATCGTTGCGATCAGGTTGTCCGGGTTGTTGCCGCCGGTCGCGGTGTTGTGGAAGAGCGAAGGATAGTGATCGTTACCCTCGCCATCAACCTGATGGCAGGCGGCACACGAACCGCTGAAGATATGGAAGCCCTTCTCGGTCACGGCTTGGCCAGGCAGGCCGCGCAGATCGAGTTCCGCCGTGGAGGGCTCACCGACATCGTAGCGCGGCTTGGCTTCGCCCGTCGTGATTGGCTTCGTATCCTTCAGATAGACGACGAGCGACTTGAGGTCCGCCTCGGTCAGGTGCTGCATGCTGTGCTCGATGGCTTCGGCCATCGGGCCGGCCGCCTGCGCCTTGCCGGCGACATGGCCGGTGCGCAGATACTGCACGAGTTCCTCGTCGGACCAGCCGCCGATACCGTCAACCTTGTCGGAGGTGATGTTCGGTGCAAACCAGGAGCCGATAGAAGCGCCCGAAAGCGCCTGGCTTCCGCTCTCTGCCATGAAGAGATTGCGCGGCGTGTGGCAGGTGCTGCAGTGCTCAAGAGCCTCGGCCAGATAGGCGCCGCGGTTCCACTCGGCGGACTTGGATGCATCCGGCTGGAAGCGGTCCTTATCGAGGAAGAGCAGGTTCCACACGGACATGGAGGCGCGGATGCTGAATGGGAACGGCAACGCGGTCTTCTCCGGCGCGTGATCGATCGGCTTCACGTCCTGCATGAAATAGGCGTAGAGCGCCGAGATGTCCTCGTCGGAGATCTTGGCGTAGGCCGTGTAAGGCATCGCCGGATAAAGATGGCTGCCATCCTTTGCAACGCCGTCGCGAACAGCGCGCGCGAAGTCTTCTTCGCTGTAGGTGCCGATGCCGTCGGTTTTGGATGGCGTGATGTTGGTCGAGAAAATCTTGCCGAGCGGAGATTCAATCGCATAGCCGCCGGCAAAGGGCTGTCCCGAGTTCGGGGCGGTGTGGCAAGCGGCACAGTCTGCCGCGGTCGCCAGGTAACGTCCCCTCGTAATCAGGTCGTTTTGCGTCGCGGTCTGATCTTGCGCCGAGGCTGCGCCGGCGATCGACACCAGCGCGGACAGACAGAGTGCGATTGATCGCAGGCGTTTGAATTGGGGTCGAGAGATAGCGGTGTGCAAATGCATTATCGACGTGCTTTCATCAAGCATGAATAAACGACAACAGGCTTTGCATCACCTCCCACGAGCGTAGCCAATCCACGTCGCCGCGAGGCTGAATGCGACAAGCGCCGCTCAAAGCCAATGTTAGTAAAGCAAACTACTGAAGTTGCTCTACAAATTCACTCTAAATGAGGATATGACTTTATGCGTCGATCTGTCACGTTCGCGACTTGGCAATCGTCATAACCGCGCTATGCTGCGTTTGAAAATCAATTTGTCATACAAACAGTTTTCACAGAAAATGAAAGCTCAGCAGTGAAATTCGACCTAATCGATTTGCGTATGTTCCTGGCTGCCGTTGATGGCGGCAGTCTGACCGCTGCCGCCAGGCGAAACAATGTCGTCGTGGCGGCTGTGAGCGCGCGTCTCAGGAGGCTGGAAGAGGCTTTCGATCTCGAGCTCTTCGAGCGCACGGGGCGGGGAATCAAGCCGACTTTGGCGGGTGAGATGCTGGCGAGCCATGCCCGCCAGATCCTGGACGATGCCCGCAGGATCGAGGCCGATCTCGACGCCTTTGCGGATGGTCGCAGCGGCCATGTCCGGTTGCTGTCGAATACCAATATGCTGGCCGAACATTTGCCGCAGGCGCTTGGCGCCTTCCTTGCCGCAAGCCCGGATATCAGTGTCAGCGTTGAGGACAAGCCGAGCCTTGAGGCCGTGAAGCTGTTGAAACAGGGGCAGGCCGATATCGCCATCGTTGCCTCCTCGGCGGATATGACCGGGCTGGAGCGCTTTCGCTTCGTTCCGGATCGGCTGGTGCTGATCGCACCGCGCGACCTGGATGTGCCATCCGATGCCGTTGCGTTTCCGCGCGTCCTGGATTTCAAGCTGATTGGCCAGCAAGGCAATCCGGCCTTGATGCAGTTTCTCGAGCGTCACGCGAATGAGCTCGGGCGCACGCCGCATTTCCGGATGCTGATTGCCGGATTTGAGGCAACGTGCCGCGTTGTCGAACAGGGGGCTGGCGTATCGATCATTCCCGAAAGCGCCGCGCGACGTTATGCGCATTTCATGGATTTCAAGGTCGTGCCGATCGCGGAGCCCTGGGCGGACCGCGAACTCTACGTTTGCGTCAGAAACGAGATGCAGCTTCCGGGCTATGCAAGGATGCTGCTGGCGCACCTGAGGCAGTATGTGCGGACGTTTGACGATGGCCGCTGAAAGCCGCCGTCATCTCTTCGGCGCGGATATTGGGTTTAATGAAGCGTCAGCGTCTCTGGACGATGCGGGTCGCGGAATCGGAATTGCTCGATCAGCGTCATGGCTTGCTGCAGCAGGAATTCGGCGGCCTTGAGATCGGTGTTGGCGAGACCATGCACGCTGCCGCGAATGGTCAGCGCCAGGTTACCCGAGCTCGCGGCGAAGCTGGCGTTGCCTTCTATCAATGCCTCCTTGGCACTGGTCTCAAGCGCATCGGCAACGGCCGCCAGTATGTCCTGCCGTTCGCGGACACTCATTTGCACAATGGTCTTGGATCCCTTCATGATGGACGACCCCCTTCCCTGAAAGGCGCGCGCTGATAGCAGCCAATAATGCTTGATGTAGGCGCAATCGCCGGTTCATCAATGCACCCTCTTTTCTCCCTGAGCGCGTCGGCGAAGACCGGACGGCAACGGCGGCGTTGTTTGCCTGGTCATCGGTCATTTCGCCAACTCATGAGCCGCAGACATAACTCCATGCAGAAATGGTGATCTAATGCCATCCCAGCACCGGTGCTACCTTAACGGCGCGGGAGTATTTGGCGCCTTGAGCCATGAGCGATGCATCTCAACCTCTGCTCCGAGGCGCCATAGGCACTTCCTGTTTATACCGATGTGAGACGGCCAAGGTCGTCCTTAAGGAGCGTAAAATGCAAAAGCGGATACTTGGAAAAAGCGGACTGGAGGTCTCTGCGCTTGGCTTCGGCTGCATGGGCCTGAATTTCAGCTATAGCCATGCGCTGAGCACCCAGGAGAGCGTGACGCTGGTGCGCCAGGCAGTCGAGCGCGGCGTGACGTTCTTCGACACCGCCGAGGTCTATGGGCCTTACACCAACGAAGAGATCGTCGGCGAGGCGCTCCGGCCCATGCGTGACCGGGTGGTGATCGCCACGAAGTTCGGCTTCAATATCGTCGATGGCAAGATGGCCGGCGTCAACAGCCGCCCCGAGCAGATCCGCAAGGCAGCCGAGGGTTCGCTGAAGCGCCTCGGCATCGATGTCATCGACCTGCTCTACCAGCACCGCGTCGACCCGAACGTGCCGATCGAGGACGTGGCCGGCACGGTCAAGGATCTAATCGCGGAAGGCAAGGTGAAGCACTTCGGCATGTCCGAGCCGGGCGCACAGACCGTCCGCCGCGCCCATGCGGTGCAGCCTGTCGCCGCGCTGCAGAACGAGTATTCGCTGTGGACGCGCGGGCCGGAAACCAACGGCATTCTTGAAGCGTGCGAGGAACTTGGCATCGCGCTGGTTGCCTATAGCCCGCTCGGCAAGGGCTTCTTGACCGGCGCGATGAACAAGGACACGAAGATCGGCGAAGGCGACTTCCGCAAGATGCTGCCGCGCTTCACGCCTGAGGCGATGGAGAAGAACCAGGCGCTGATCGATCTCCTGAAGCGCATTGCCGAAGACAAGAAGGCGACGCCGGCGCAGATTGCACTGGCCTGGCTGCTGGCCCGGAAGCCCTGGATCGTGCCGATCCCCGGCACGACGAAGCTGCATCGTCTCGAAGAAAACCTCGGCGCGGCCGATGTGGCGCTGAGCGCCGACGATCTCGCGCAGATCGAGACGGCTGCCGCCGCCATCCAGGTCGAGGGCGAGCGTTATCCGGAGCAGTTGATGAAGACGACCGGTCTCTAAGATACGAGCCCGGAATTCGAACTTGGAAACGGCGCGCCTCGGGTGCGCCGTTCTTGCTTCGTTGGCCGACGTTCGCGGCTAGATCCGCTCGGCGAGAAAATCGATCAGGGCCCGGATACGGCTCGCAAGGTGCGGGTGGCCGGGATAGACGGCGTGGATATGCTCGATATCACCAGGATTGAACGCTTCCAGCACCGGCACCAGACGACCTTCGTCGATGTGCTCCTGCACGTGAAAGGTCCCCACCCGGATCAGCCCGACGCCCGCGAGGCAGAGACTGCGAATGGTCGGCCCGTTGTTCACTTCGACATTGCCGTGAACCGCCTTCGAGAAGGTCTGTCCGGTTGCTGGGTCCCGAAAGGGCCACTCCTCCCAAGTTTGCCGGAAGTTGAATGTCATGCAGTTGTGCCGGTCGAGATCGGCTGGCTTTTCGGGATTTCCCATGCGCTCGAGATAGCTCGGGGCCGCCACGACCACGCGCCGGCTGTCCATCAGCTTGCGCGCCTTCAGCGAGGTGTCCCTGAGATTGCCCGAGCGGATCGCGACATCGGCACGCTCCTCGACGATGTCGATGATCCCGTCGGTCAGCGAAAGATCGAGCTGGACGTTCGGGTAGCGGGCCAGGAACTCCGGCACCAGCGGGACGACATGGCGAACCCCGAAGGCGACCGATGCGCTCACCCGCAGCCGTCCGCGCGGCGCGGCCTCGCCGCCTGTCGAGACGATCTGCTCTGCTTCCTTGATGTCTTCGAGAATGCGCTGCGCGCGCTCGAGATAGACCTCACCCTCCGGCGTCAGCTGCAGACTGCGCGTGGTTCGAACCACCAAGCGCGTCTTCAAGCGTTCCTCCAGCCGGCTCACCAGCTTGCTGACGGCCGAAGGCGACATGCGCAGCAGGCGTCCGGCCGCCGAAAAGCTCTGCAGCTTCGCTGTATGCACGAAGACTTCCATCTCGCCGACGGTGTTATCCACTGCTCACCCCTGTGAATTCAATTCATAACTATTGAGGCAATGTAGCTGCTTATCGCGGTAATGTCAGTGGTCCATATTCCAGCCATCCCAAATCGCCGCTTGTCCGGCATCGTCACTGGATGGATTCACAATGCCCCTTGCCCTTTTTGCCTTAACGGTCGCGGCTTACGCGATCGGCACGACGGAGTTCGTCATCGTCGGGCTCCTGCCCACCGTCGCCAATGATCTCAACATCGACCTGCCGCTCGCCGGCCTGATCGTCAGCGTCTACGCGCTCGGCGTCACTTTCGGCGCGCCTGTTCTGACCGCGCTCACCGGTCGTCTCGATCGCAAGCTGCTGCTTCTCGGCCTTATGGCGCTGTTCATTCTCGGCAATACGATGGCAGCGCTCAGCCCGGGCTATGCGCCCCTGCTCGTCGCCCGCGTTCTCTCCGCTTTCGCGCACGGTGTCTTCTTCTCCGTCGGCTCGACCATCGCGGCCGACCTCGTTCCCGAAAACAAGCGTGCGTCGGCGATCGCCATGATGTTCATGGGCTTGACGGTCGCGATCGTGACCGGAGTTCCGCTCGGCACGCTTATCGGCCAGACCTTCGGCTGGCGCGCGACATTCGCGGCTGTCGCCGGCCTCGGTGTTATTGCCTTCGCGGGTCTCTGGATCCTCTTGCCGACAAACCTCAAGAAGGCGCCGGCGGCGACGATCGGCGAGCAGGTCAAGGTTCTCGGCAGCGGCCGTCTGCTGATCGTCTTCGCGATGACCGCTCTCGGTTACGGTGGCACCTTCGTCACCTTTACCTTCCTGGCGTCTATTCTCGAACAGGTCACCGGCTTCCAGGCCTCGGCTGTCAGCCTGATCCTGGTGCTCTACGGCATCGCGATCGCCATCGGCAATATCGCCGGCGGGCGCCTCGCCAACCGCGATCCTATCAAGGCTCTTGCCTGGCTCTTCTCCGCGCAGGCTATCGTTCTCGCCATCTTCAGCTTCACCGCCGTGTCGGCTTGGCTGACGATCCCGACTTTGGCTGCCCTCGGCTTCCTGTCCTTCGCCAATGTGCCTGGCCTGCAAATCTACGTCGTGCAGCTTGCCGGCGTGGTTCGCCCGGCTGCCGTCGATGTCGCCTCGGCCTTGAATATTGCCGCCTTCAATCTCGGCATCGCGGCGGGCGCCTGGGTCGGCGGCCTCGTGGTCGCCTCGTCGCTCGGCCTTGGGGCCACGCCATGGGTCGGCGCCATCTTCGTCGTCGGTGCTCTCGTTCTGACGCTCTGGAGCGGCTCGCTCGACCGCCGGACGCTTGCTTCAACCAAAACCGCCGCTTCCGCGGCCTGATAGGATCGAAAGGAAACCCCTCATGAAACTCGTCAACGCCAATGGCGCTTCCATCCCGGCGCTCGGATTCGGCACGTTCCGCATGGAAGCCGCCGATACCGAGCGGATGGTCTCTCATGTGCTGAAGACCGGCTACCGCCACATCGATACCGCGCAGATCTATGGCAACGAAGCTGCCGTAGGCCAAGGGATCGTCTCGTCGGGCGTCGCCCGCGCCGATATCTTTCTCACCACCAAGGTCTGGGTCGCAAACTATGAGCGAAGCGCCTGCCTGGCCTCCGTCGATGAAAGCCTGTCGAAGCTCAAGACCGACTATGTCGATCTGCTACTGCTGCACTGGCCGAACACCGCCGTCAGCCTGGAAGAGCAGATCGCCTCGCTGAACGAAGTGGCCAAGGCGGGCAAGGCACGCCACATCGGTGTCTCCAATTTCAACACGACGCTGATGAGGGACGCCGCGCGCCTGAGCGAACGGCCGCTCGCCAACAACCAGGTCGAGTATCACCCATATCTCGATCAGCGCCCGGTCATCGAGGCGGCGCGCGAGCTGGGCATGTCACTCACCGCATATTACGCGATGGCCGATGGCAAGGTTCTCAGCGATCCTGTCCTCAGCGACATCGCGGCCGCGCACGGCCGCTCGATCGCGCAGGTCGTGCTTCGCTGGATCGTTCAGCAGGGCTTCGTCACGCTGTCGAAGACAGTCTCGGAGACCCGCGCTGCTGAGAACGCCGCGATCTTCGATTTCGCCCTGAGCGATGAGGACATGGCACGGATCCACGCGCTTGCGCGGGCCGGCGGCCGCATCGTCAGCCCCGATGGCCTGGCGCCTGAATGGGACTCTGCCGCGTAGTCTTGCTGGTACGCCCGCCCGATCTCGCGATTGTGATGGCTTTGCGACATTGGGCGGGCAGCCATGCTGAAAACGCTATTGCAGTGCAGCATGAGTGGGCCTAGGTGAACTCTTGTAGATAAACCAGCATGAATGGAGACACACATGTCTTGGCACGCCCCTAAGTTCATTGAAGTCAGCTGCGGTATGGAAATCAACCGTTACGCTCCTGCCGACGGCAACGAACCGATCCTTTTCTAAGGTCGGCTAAATCCAATCTGTATTGTAATTTTTGAGGTCCGCGCGTGACAGATTCATCTGGCTTTCGCGGTCTGGTTCTTGGGGCCGCCGCGGGCGGCGGCCTTCCGCAATGGAATTGCGGTTGCCAGAATTGCCGCCTTGCGCGCGATCCGGCATCCGGTGTCAGGCCACAATCGCAATCATCGCTCGCCGTCAGTCTCGATGGCCACAGCTGGGCGGTTTTAAACGCTTCTCCCGATATCAGGCAGCAGATCATCGACAATAGCGCGCTGCATCCCAAGGCGCTGCGTGACAGTCCGATTAAGAGCGTGCTGATCACCAATGGCGACATCGACCATCTGGCTGGCCTGTTGATCCTGCGCGAAAAGCAGCCGCTGCAAATCTTCGTTACGGCGGCGATTGCCGAGATCATCGACGACAACCCCGTCTTCCGCGCCCTTGATCCCGCCTTTGTAAAGCGCCACACGATAACGCTCGAGCAGCCGTTTTCGCTACTCCCGGGCGTCGTGGCCCGGCTTTTCGCGGTCCCTGGCAAGGTGCCGCTGTTCATGGAAAACGGCGAACCCGAGCTTCAGCTGGAAGGCGAGCAGACTGTTGGTGTCGAACTGATTGGCGAGGGCAAGCGCGTCTATTACATTCCGGGCTGTGCCCATATCAACGATCGCCTCATCGCGCGGATCGACGGCGCCGACGCATTGTTCTTCGATGGCACCGTGTTCACCGACGACGAGATGATCACGCTCGGCGTCGGCCATAAGACCGGGCAGCGCATGGGCCATATGGCGATCAGCGGCCCCGATGGCAGCTTCGCGGCCCTGTCGAAGCTCGATATCGCCAAGAAAATCTACGTCCACATCAACAACACCAATCCGATCTGGCGGGCCGGGCCCGAGCGCGACATGCTCGAGGCGAGCGGCTTCCGGATTGGCCATGACGGCATGGAGATCGACTTTGACTGAAGCACCTGACCGGCAGGCATTCGAAGCGCGGCTGATGGCGATCGGCGCGGACCGCTACCACGACAAGCACCCGTTCCACAAAATGCTGCATGGCGGCCAATGCACCATGACGCAGGTCCGCGCCTGGGTGATCAACCGCTATTGCTATCAGAGCCATATCCCCATGAAGGACGCCGCCTTCATGTCGCGTCTCACGGATGCCGACATGCGGCGCGCCTGGCGCTCGCGCATCGAGGATCACGATGGCGGGCTCACCGAAGGTGGCGGTATTCGGCGTTGGCTGAAACTCGCCGAAGCTGTCGGCCTCGATCCCGACTACGTCGCCTCCGGTCGTGGCATCCTGCCCGCGACGCGCTTTGCCGTCGAAGCCTATGTTCACTTCGTCCGCGAGAAGCCGCTGCTTGAGGCCGTTGCCTCGTCGCTGACAGAGCTTTTCGCGCCAAAGATCCATGCCGATCGTATCGCCGGTCTGCTTGAGCACTATGCCTTTGCCGACGATCAGGCGCTCTCCTATTTCCGCCAGCGTCTGAACGAGGCACCCGTCGATGTCGCCTTCGGCCTTGCCTATGTGCTCGAGAACGCGAACACGCTGGAGAAGCAGGATGCGGCAGCCGCCGCACTGACGTTCAAGACCGAGGTGTTGTGGGCGCAGCTCGATGCGCTGCATTTCGCCTATGTTACGCCGGGCCTGATCCCGCCGGGTGGCTGGGATGGTCGTGAAGGCGTGATCGGCGAGCTCGAGGAGATCGCGTGATGAGCGAAGACACGGTCGCGATAACCGGCAGCATGGTCGTCAAGCTGGCCCGTGGCGTGCGTTTGCGCCACGATCCGGTGCGCGGACAGACCGTTCTGCTCGCACCCGAACTCGCGATGGCGGTCGACGAGATCGCCGTGAAGATCATCGAAGCGCTCGATGGCAAGCGCGATCTCGACACGATCGCCGACGACTTCGCCGCCGAATTCCAGGCGCCGCGCGAGCAGATCGCGACCGATGTCCTGGCATTCATCCGTGAGCTCGCCAATCGTCGCATGCTGCAGGTGTTGTGATGGGCGTCGAGGCAAGGGTCGTTAAGCAAACGGTCGCTCCGCTGTCTTCAGTAGCGCCGCCGCCAATGGCACTGCTTGCCGAACTCACGCATCGCTGTCCGCTTGCCTGCCCCTATTGCTCCAATCCGCTGGAGCTCACGGGCATCAAGGAAGAGCTGTCGACCGAGGAATGGGTCCGCGTCTTCCAGCAGGCCGCCGAAATGGGCGTGCTCCACCTTCATCTGTCTGGCGGGGAACCGGCCTCGCGGCGCGATCTTGTCGAGCTGACAGCAGCGGGTGCGGCGGCCGGCCTTTATACCAATCTCATTACTTCGGGTGTCGGTCTCACCGAGAAGCGCCTGCTTGAGCTTGCCGATGCCGGCCTCGACCACGTGCAACTCTCGCTGCAGGGAACGAACCCCGCAAGCGCCGATCGCGTCGGCGGTTACAAGGGCGGATACGACCGCAAGATGGCCGTCGCCGCCTGGGTCAAGGCAAGCGGCATACCGCTCACGGTCAATGCCGTCTGCCACAAGCAGAACATGGACCAGCTGGACGATATGCTCGATCTCGCTGTGAAGCTCGGTGCCCGGCGTATCGAGATCGCCACCGTGCAGTTTCACGGCTGGGCCGAAAGAAACCGCGCCGCCTTGATGCCAACGCGAGAGCAGGTCGAGCGGGCAAACAAGACCGTCGTCGAGGCCCGCAAGCGCCTGGAAGGCATTCTGGTCATCGACTACGTGCCGGCCGACCACCACTCGTCCTATCCCAAGGCATGCATGGGCGGTTGGGGACGGATCGGCCTGAACGTCACGCCGTCGGGCCGGGTCTTGCCTTGTCACGCAGCGGAGACGATCCCGTCGCTGACCTTCGACAATGTTCGCGAGAAGTCGCTGTCCGACATCTGGTATCACGGCTCCGCCTTCAACGCCTATCGCGGCGAAGACTGGATGCCGGAGCTTTGCCGAAGCTGCGACCGCAAGGCGATCGATTTCGGCGGCTGCCGCTGCCAGGCAATGGCGCTTGCCGGCGATGCCAGCGCAACCGATCCCGTCTGCATTCGCTCGCCGTTGCGCGATGCGCTGACGCTACAGGCCGACAAGGATGCGGCGGCTGTCCCTGGCGATTTCGTTTACCGCGGTCGATAGAGGGTTGTCCTCCAGCGCTGTGGGGCCATTCCTTGCCCCACAACTCTGTGATGTCATACATCCCACGTTAACAATTGTGTCACGAAAGTGTCATTCCGTCTGACTATAAGCGGCTAAATTTCTTTCCGTTGATAGTCATGATAACCAATTTTTCTGCACAACCAGCCGCCGTGTCGGTGTCGGGTCTCAGCCTGCATTTTGGCTCAAACACGGTTCTTGATAACGTCGATCTCGCGCTTGAAAAGGGCAAGGTTCTTGCACTGCTCGGCCCGTCCGGTTGCGGCAAGACCACGCTTCTGCGCCTTGTGGCCGGCCTGCTGGCGCCGACCAAGGGCAGCGTAAAGATTAACGGAAGCGTGGTGGCCGATGCTGCCGGTGGCCTGTTCGTGCCGCCGGAAAAGCGCGGCCTCGGCATGGTGTTTCAGGACTACGCTCTCTGGCCGCATTTGAGTGTGGCGGACAATATCGCCTTTCCGCTGGAGATGCGCGGCGTCGGCCGCAAGGATTGCGAGCGACGTGTTGCGGCGGCGCTTGAACGGGTCGGTCTCGGCGGTTTCGGGGCCCGGCGCATCAGCGACATGTCGGGCGGGCAGCAGCAGCGCGTTGCAATCGCCCGCGCCATCGTCGCCGAGCCGGCAATCGTCCTTTTCGATGAGCCGATGTCGAACCTAGACCGCGAGCTTCGCGAGACCATGGTGCGTGAGATCGGCGCCTTGATATCGGATCTCGGCCTCACCGCCATCTATGTCACCCATGATCAGAGCGAGGCGTTTTCGCTGGCCGATCAGGTTGCCGTTATGCGTGGCGGCGTCATCGAACAGATGGCGGCACCCGAGACGCTGGTGAGCGCGCCGGCGACGCCCGAAGTCGCGGAGTTCCTGCGCCTCGGCTGCGTCGTTCCTGTCGCCCGCGATGAGGGCGGTCTTCGTCTCAACCAAACCGGTATCGTGCTGAAGGACGACAATGCTCCCGCCGGCGCGACCCATGTGCTGCTGCCGTCACAGGCCGTGCGCCTGACATCGGGGGAGGGCTTTCCGGCCGAGGTCGTCCACTCGCAGTTTCGTGGCGATGGCTATCTGACCACGGTCGCGCTGGGCGCCCGGCCGGCTGCAAGCGAACTCACATTCCTGGCGCGTCAGCGCGCTGTCGCGGGTGAGGTGGTCAACCTCGTCATCGATAGCGGGGACATGCGCTGGTTCACGCGTAACTGAAGCATATCAAACACTTATGGAGGCACATATGAGCAGATCATTTCTTGGTGCGGGCTTCGCCCTCATCGCCGGCGTACTTGCGGCAGGCGTCGCCCACGCTGATATCACCGTCTACTCCGCAGGCCCCGGCAGCCTGATCGAGAAGCTTGCCGCCGGTTACACCAAGCAGACCGGCCACAAGGTCGAGGTGTTCCAGGCAACGACCGGCAAGATCATGGCGCGCATCGAAGCCGAAGCCGCCAATCCTGTCGTCGACGTGCTGATCTCTGCATCCTGGGATACGGCGACCGATTTTACCAAGCGCGGCTGGCTGGTTTCCTACACGAGCCCGAACGCTGCCAAGGTTCCTGATTTCCTCAAGTCCGAAACGGCTGTTGCCCAGGGTGTTTCCGCGCTCGGCATCGCCTGGAACCCGGCAAGCAACACGCCGAAGCCGACCGAATGGGCCGACCTCGCAAAGCCTGAATACAAGGACCTGGTCAACCTGCCGGATCCCGCGCAGTCGGGCGCAAGCTTCGAACTGGTGGCGGCACTTGCCGGTAGCCAGGGCTGGGACCTCTTCACCAAGCTCGACGCCAACGGCGCCGTTGTCGCTGGCGCCAATGCCGAAGCCCTGAACCCGGTTCTGCAGGGTGCAAAGGCCGCCGTCTTCGGCGCGGTCGATTACATCTCGCTCGCCGGCAAGGCAAAGGGCGAGTCGATCGACGTCATCTTCCCGGCTTCCGGCACCGTTGTCGCGCCGCGCCCGGCGATGATCCTCAACTGGTCGAAGCATCAGGATGAAGCCAAGCAGTTCATCGACTACATGCTGTCCGACGAAGGCCAGAAGCTGGTCGCCGCCACCTACCTGATGCCTGCCCGCAGCGACATCCCGGCTAACCGCCCGCTGGTTGCCGATCTCAAGGTTTTGCAGATCGACGCCACTGCCGTTTACGGCAAGCGTGACGAGACGCTGAAGGAATTCGCCAAGATCTTCGCTGCCGGCAACTGAACTGAAGAATAATCGAGACTGAAGAGCATGAAAGCGAACGGCGCAGCCGGCACCGGGCCGATAGCATGGGTGGCGACATCGGGTTTGATTGTCGTCGTGGCCGTGCCGTTCGTCTTCATCGTCCTCCAGGCGATTTTCCCTGAACTGGGGCGGAGTTCTCTCGCCGCCCAGTTCCTGCACCTTCCCGAGATGCTGTCCGATCCCAAGCTTCTGCGGATGGGTGGCAATTCGGTCATTCTCGGCATCTGCGTCATGCTCGCGGCCGCCTTGTTGGCCGTGCCGCTTGCCGTCTTTCGCGCCTTGTTCAAGGTGCCCTTTGCTATCTTCTGGGACGTGGCGCTGCTCGTTCCCTTCATGATCCCGCCCTATATCGCGACGCTGGGCTGGATCATGACGCTGCAGCCGCGTGGCTATCTGCAACAGCTGACCGGCGTTCACCTCGCGCCCTTCCTGTTTTCCCTGGCGGGAATGACGACGGTGATGGCGCTCAACACGTTTCCATTGGTCTATTTCGCGGTCTCGCGCACCATCGAAGCTGTCGGAGCGCGTTATGCCGATGTAGGCCGTGTGTTCGGCGCTTCTTCCTGGCGCGCCTTCTGGCGCATCACGCTGCCGCTTTCGACGCCGGGGCTGGCCGCCAGCCTGCTTCTGGTCTTCGCTGCGGCGATCGAGGAATATGGTACGCCGGCGGCACTTGGGCGGCGGTCGGGTTTCGATGTGCTGGTGACCGAGATAGATCTGCGCATTTCCGACTGGCCCATCGACCTTGCCGGCGCCGCTGTCTTCTCGCTGATGCTGGTAATCCTGTCGCTTGCCGCCTTTATGGCGCAGCGCTGGATCCTCGCGCGCCGCTCCTATGTGACGACGGGCGGCAAGCCGCAGGCCAAGGACAAACGTCCGCTTGGAATCCTCACCATTCCGGTTCTCCTGCTTTTCGGCCTCGTGACGACGCTTGCCACCGTGATTCCGCTTCTGGCGATCCTGGCCACCGCGCTGTCGAACACGATCTCCGGCGGCCTAGCGGTCAGCAACCTCGGCCTCTCCAATTTCGCCGCGATCGCCGATAACAGCGCCGGCGCGTTGCGGGCGCTCGGCAACAGCTTCGCGCTCGGACTGGGCACGGCTTTGCTGACCGGCATCCTCGGTGCCGTCTCGGCCTACGCGGTGGCAAAAACCCGGTTCCGCGGCCGCATGATGCTCGATCTTTTGACGGCCCTGCCGAACGCTTTGCCCGGCGTGGTGGTCGCGGTCGGGCTCATCCTGGCGTGGAACCAGCCGGTGCTGCCGATCACGCCCTACAACACGCCGCTTATCCTGCTTCTCGCCTACTGCTGTATCCTGCTGCCGCAGCCGATGCGCTACACCACCGCGGCGCTGCACCAGATCGGCGACAATCTCGAAGCCGCTGCGCGCGTCTGCGGCGCCGGTGCCTTCACCGCGTTTCGCCGCATCCTGTTGCCGCTGATCGCGCCGAGCCTCGTTACGGCGATGCTGCTCGTCTTCGCGGTTGCCACCCGCGAACTGGTTGCGTCGATCCTTGTCGCGCCCGTCGGCATGCAGACGATCTCGGTCTTCATCTGGCGGCAATTCGAGCAGGGATCGATCGGTCTCGGCATGGCGATGGCCTTCGTTACTGTCGTCCTGACGACGCTGATCCCGCTGCTACTGCTGTCGCTTCTGAGACGAAGCGGGCTCGTCGCGGAGTAGTTTCCTGCTTCGTTGCTGACCCTCAGGGAGCGGCCAAGCCCCTCGTTTTGTCCACAGCGTATATGGGCCTTGCCGGCGCTGGCCCTCTCCGGTTGCCGATTATCCTTGCCGACCGGCTCGATTTCCCCATTGTTTTTATGGGTATACCCACTCGATTCGCTCGCTGCGGCGGCGGAACGGGGACGACGGCAGAGATCAGAGATAATGGCAGAACAGTTCGACATGTTCTCGGGCGGCGCAAGCCAGGCCTCCGGACAAGCAGCGCGCAAAGTATCGCTGAAGAGGCAGCCTCCAAGCGATGTCAGCGAACAGGGCATGGTCGATTGCCTGCTTGAAACAGGTCGCTACCGAATCTTGAAGAAGCTCGAGCCACGCGCCGTCGCAGCAACGCCGCGCCCCGGCTTTCCGCTCCGTGGCGTCATCCTCGATACCGAAACCACCGGTCTCAGCCATCGCAAGGATGAGATCATCGAGATCGGCGTCATCGCTTTCAGCTTCGACCACGATGGCAATATCGGCGACGTGACCGGTGTTTATGGTGGCATGCAGCAGCCGACGGTGATGATACCTTCAGAGATCACCAAGCTGACCGGCATCACCGATGCGATGGTCGCGGGCCAGGAGATCGATCTCGGGGCTTTGAAAGCCCTGATCGAGCCCGCCGACCTGATCATCGCCCACAATGCCGGCTTCGACCGGCCGTTCTGCGAGGCCTTCTCGCAGATTTTCGCCGGCAAGGCCTGGGCCTGCTCCAACGCGGAGATCGACTGGTCGGCCCGTGGCTTCGAGGGGACGAAGCTTGGCTACCTTGTAGGCCAGGCGGGTTATTTCCACGACGGCCATCGCGCCGTCGACGATTGTTTCGCATTGCTCGAAGTGCTTTGCCAGAATGCGGGCGCCGGCACCGCGTTTTCGGAACTCTATGCGGCCAGCCAACACGCGCGCATCCGCATCTATGCCGAAAACAGCCCCTTCGACATGAAGGATCACCTGAAGGCGCGCGGCTATCGCTGGTCCGACGGCAGCGACGGTCGTCCGAAGTCCTGGTGGGTCGAGGTGGATGAGGAAGCGCTCGAGGATGAGCTCGCTTTTCTCCGGTCGGATATCTACCGCTGGCCGGACGCCGATCCGCCAATCCGGCGCCTGACGGCCTTCGATCGCTTCAGGGCGTAGCTCTCTTTTATCGCCGATAGGTTGACCTCTGCATTTCATGCATGGGTGGCGTGATGCATTGTCGCTGTTTTGCTCAGAAAGAAGCACCTATATTAGCGACATCAAACGACGCCGGAGCCAATCAAGGTTGCTGACGTCAAACGAACCTCAGGAAAGGGGATCATCATGAACGTAGCACGCAGCCTGAACAACTGGCGCAAGTACCGTCAGACCGTCACTGAACTTGGCCGCATGAGCAACCGCGAACTGAACGACCTCGGCATCGACCGCGGCGACATCCGCGCTGTGGCGCGCGCTTCGGTAGCGCTCTAAGTCTTTCGAAAACCCATTGAAGTCCGGAAACGCCCGCTCGATCGTAGCGGGCGTTTCCGCGTTTTGGCCCGCAAATTACCTCACATGGAGGTCAAATTTTATTCCATGCGCCGGACGCATAGCTGCACTGCACAATGATGCCTAGAAAATGAACAGGAATTGGATATAGTCAATTTCAACGAAGCGATGCACCTCCTCCCGCAGAGCTTCGTGGTTCAGGCGCCCCACTCCTCCTCCCAGGGTCGTCTGAGGAACAACAGCACTCCTCCTCCCAGCTGTTGTTCGGTTCTTTTCGAAAGCCTGCCGCACCTCCTCCCGCGGCAGGCTTTTTCGATTCTGGGCCATATTCATCGACGTGAAACTGCCGCTCGATGCGATGATGCGTTGACACTGTGGTCACACCTGGACCGCTGTATCCACGGCCGGAACTGTGCGATGAAGCATGAATTCGTCAATCACGCTTCCACGGTGTACATTATGAAGAAAATCGGTTTCCTCTCGTTCGGACATTGGACACCGTCGCCGCAATCCGGGACACGCTCGGCGGGCGACGCGCTTCTCCAGTCCATCGATCTTGCGGTTGCTGTTGAGGAGCTTGGGGCCGACGGCGCTTATTTCCGCGCTCACCACTTCGCCCGCCAGCTCGCCTCGCCGTTCCCCTTGCTTGCCGCAGTCGGCGCCAAGACCAGCCGTATCGAGATCGGCACCGGCGTCATCGATATGCGCTACGAAAACCCACTCTACATGGCCGAGGATGCGGGCGCCGCCGACCTGATCTCAGGCGGGCGTTTGCAGCTTGGCATCAGTCGCGGCTCGCCGGAGCAGGTGATCGACGGCTGGCGCTACTTCGGCTATCAGCCGCCCGAGGGCGGGTCTGATGCAGATATCGGCCGTCGCCATGCGGAAGTTCTGCTCGATGTTCTGCGCGGCGAAGGTTTCGCTCAGCCGAACCCGCGTCCGATGTTCCCCAATCCGCCCGGCATGCTGCGTCTGGAGCCGCACTCCGAGGGGCTGCGCGAGCGTATCTGGTGGGGCTCCGGCTCGAATGCGACCGCCGTCTGGGCGGCCAAGCTTGGGATGAACCTGCAGAGCTCGACGCTGAAGGACGATGAGACCGGCGAGCCTTTCCATGTGCAGCAGGCCGCTCAGATCCGCGCTTACCGCGAAGCCTGGAAGGAAGCCGGCCACACGCGCACGCCGCGCGTATCGGTGAGCCGCAGCATCTTCGCGCTGGTGGACGATCGCGACCGGGCCTATTTCGGCCGCAGCGGGGAAGGCGACGACAAGATCGGCTTTATCGACGAGAAGACGCGGGCGATCTTCGGCCGCAGCTATGCCGCCGAGCCCGATGCGCTCGTGAAGCAGCTGGCCAAGGATGAGGCAATCGCCGAGGCCGACACCTTGCTGCTGACCGTCCCCAATCAGCTGGGCGTTGACTACAACGCTCATGTGGTCGAGCAGATATTGAAGCACGTCGCGCCCGCCCTGGGCTGGCGCTGAACCGCTTCGGCCCAACAGCTACCCGCTGACAAAGATGCCGGACCTCCAGGAGGCCCGGCATTTTTCTTTGCGTCAATAGGGCCGCATCACTCGGCCGCCGCCGGCGGAGTGGCGCCACCGCCAAGTTGCAGCAGCGGAACCTTCGGCGAGAAGAAGCGCGGCTTGTGGAACTTGCGCGGCGCTTCGCGTCCATTCAGCGTATAGGGCTCGATGTCGCCGACCAGAACCGCGGGCCGTGCGAACATGCGCTGCATCAGCCCCTGGACGGCGAGCACAGGATAGGCGCGTGCAGGCATCACCTCCGGCATTTCGCTGAACATGCGCTGCACCATCTTGCGCCGGATGTCCTCGGCGCCCTTCTTGATCTCATAATCGTCGCGCCGGTCCCTGATGGCGACAATCGCGAGTGACAGGCCCGAATTCGCCCGATCCATGCTGGTGATCTGCCCGGCGACGTCGAAATTGTCGAAGGGTGCGAAGATCAGGATGTCGCCAAGGCGCATCTGGCTGAGCGCGTTTTCCTCGCGCATCGTGATCTTGGCCGTATCGACCGAGATCGTATCGATCATGCAGGGAGCGGCCTTCCCGCCGCCGGCGACCTGGCCCTCGCGGGCAAGCGCAAGCTCGAGTTTCTCAAGGGGCGGGCGAGGGAGTTCGATACAGACGAGCATGGACACGAAGGCGTAGACCATGACAACCATGCCCCAGGCGACGCTGAAGCCGTCGAGATCGTTATAGGTGCCGAGCAACGGCCCGTTGAGCATGCCGATAAAGGTCAGCACGATGATGGCGAAGAACGTCGCGGCGATCGGGTAGAGCACTTCCACACGCCCGCGATCCTCGCCCTTGGCTGTGACCTTGAATGGGCGGCCGAAGGGGTGGAAAAGGGCGTGAATAAGGGCGATGGTGATCGGAATGGCCGAAACCATCTGCGACACCTCGGTGAAAAGCGGCAGGCTGCGCCGTCCGGAAACCCAGGAATGGAACGTCCACATGCCGGCAACCATCGGCAGCGCATAGAGGAAGAACGCCTCCGGCTCCATCAGAATAGCGGGCAGGCCAAGGAAGTAGAAGAGCAGGGGGGCGGCCATCAGCAGCAGGATGAAGGGTCGGCAGAACCAGAAGAGCAGGCCGTGGAAATAGTGCAGTCGCTGCATCAGCGTGTAGCCACGGCCGAGAAACGGGCCATCCTTCAAGAGCGCGACCTGGATCGTGCCCAGACACCAGCGGCAGCGTTGTGTAATGTAACCGGAGAGGCTTTCGGCCGAAAGACCGACGCTGAGGCGTTCATTGAGCCAGCGCGTCTTCAGGCCCTTCTGCATCAGGCGATAGGTGAGGTGGATATCCTCAGTCACCGTTTCCTGCGGCATGCCACCGATGAGATCGAGCGCATCACGGCGGACGATACAGGATGTGCCGACGCAGAAGGCTGCACCCCATCCATCCTTGGAGGGCTGCATGACGTCGAAGAAGATGCGCTGGTCGTCGACCCATGCCTTCGAGGCCAGCAGGTTATGCTGCACGGGATCGGCGTTGTAATAGAACTGCGGCGTCTGGATCAGGCCGATTTCGGTGTCGATGAACTGGCCCACTGTTCGTTTCAAGATGCCGCGCTGCGGTGCGAAGTCGGCATCGAGAATGAGGATGAAGGGCGCGTTGGTGTCCTCGGCCGAGCGCCTGACCGCATTGTTGATGTTGCCACCCTTGGCGCCGACATTGTCGTTTCGGCGCAGATAGCGCACGCCGACCTCGTTGCAGTAATCCTGAAGCCAGTCGCGGCGCCCGTCATCCAGCACCCAGACTGTGAAATTGCTGTAGTCGATCGCCTTGGCGGCCAGGATGGTGCGCTCCAGAATGGAAAGCTCTTCGTTGTAGGTGCAGATGAAGACATCGACGGCCGGGTGGCGGGAATGCTGCGCGATTAGCGCTTCGCTGGCGTCGGCCGCGCCGCTGTGGTCGGTCCGCTTGAAGAAAAAGACGATCGAAAGCACCGTGTAGAAAATAACGACCACTTCGAAGCCGAGATAAAAGCGGGGCCAGACCGCGTAGGCGCTCCACTCGAAATCCGGCAAGGTCTTTGTGATGCGGAAATACAGATAGTTCAGGAGCATGACCACCAGGATCGTGCCGAAGATGACGCGGTCCTTGCCGCGATTGGCGTCCAGCAGCCAGGCACAGCCCACGATCAGCGCGATCGCCAGCAGTGAGAAGAGAATCGAGTCCGACAAGGTGACTACTTCGGGGGACATGGACCATCCTTGCTACTGGCCGTCGCTTGGCCCTTGCGGCCGACGAAGGGGTTGATGTCGAGAGCGGCGAGAACGGCCCAGCCGGTCGCGCCGATATGCGGCAGTCGGTAGTATTTGAAGTCGCCGGGCGCGGAGTTCGGCCCGACCTGCAGGCCCGTCGTCAGCTGTTCGTTTTCCGTGGCGTAGACGAGGCCGCCGGGCTCGCGCTGCTTGGCGATGGTGGCAAAAAGCGGCTCGGCCTTCTCGGGGTGGCCGGTCTCGCGAAGCACGAGCGCCGCCTGCGCCGTGCCTTCCAGCCAGACACCATCGCGGTCGTTGTTGAAGTCGTAGCCGCCTTCCACTCCGTGGTTGAGATCCGTCCATTCCATCACGCGATCGGCCTTGGACTTGAAGTCCGGAACAGCGATCAATGGCCAGAGTTCGGCATCAAGGCCCGACATGCCCACATTCGGTGCATTGCCGTCGGGCACGCTGCCGATATAGAAGCGGCCTTCCGGCTCGTTCCACATAGCCTTGAGAAACTGCAGTGCGCTGTCGCCCTGATGCGTCCAGTCGCCACCCGCGTCCAGCCGGGCGAGCCAGCTATCGGCGGCGTAGACGTCGAGATTATGCTCCGTCGACTTCCAGGTCATCCGCTCGGGTGTCGGCTCGTGGCCGAAGAAGCCGCCGAGATAGCCGACATTCTTCGGGTCGGCCGTGCTGCGGTGGATCCAATCCATGATCTTGCGGGCGGAGTCGAGATAGGCCTGCTGGTTGGTCTCCTCATAGGCCATCAGCAGGGCAAGCGCGCCCCAGGCCGTGCTGCCGGTGGCCGTGCCGACCTGGTAGCCGTCCTCGATCCAGGAATTGCTGGCCGTGCTCCAATAGCCGGGAAGCAGCATGCCTTCCTTGCCAGGAATGACCGCGCCCGAGCGATAGGCGTTGCGCAGGCGTCCGTCGTGGTAGTGGCGGTCGGTCTCGAGCGCGACCACCAGCGCATCGGCAACACGGCGGGCTTCGGCGGTGCGCTGGCAGCCGTAAAGCGCCATCATCGCAAGCGCATTGTCGTAGGTGAAGCCGGTGTTTTCCAGCGACGGATGCAGCGCCGAGCCGCCATTGGCCGGCTCGAAACTGCGAAAGACGAAGGGCTGCTCCGGCTCGCCCGTCATCTTCGCGGCCAGCGCGTCGCACATCGAGCAGGCGAGCTGCTTGTTGCCTGCATCATCGGCACGCGCGGCGTCGACTATTGCTGCAAACAGTACGGTGGCAAGGAGTGATGCGACCACCGCGCGCCAAACCTCACGCATTGACGAGTTCATGCCCTTCATTTTCGCCCCTCGCGATACGCAGACAAACGTTCAGCTTGGTTTTTCAGGGTGTCGCAGTCTTGTTGGCCGGCAGCCGCGGGCCGGTGCCCTTGTCCAGCGATGTGGAAGCCGAGAGAATGCTTGCCGGCGATGTCAGCCCGGCAACGACAGCCATCGAGTACCGCGCGATACGCGAGGTGATCGTCTCGCCGAGTGAGACAATGACATCCTCGCCGACATGGCATCCGAAGAACTTGTCGTTGTTCTGCTGGGCCACGCTGCCGTCCTGGGCGGTCGGCTCGTCGATCTTGACGAGAACATAGACCTCATGCCCCTCGGCCTCGGGGAATTTCGCGAAATAGCGGTTTTCCGGGCCGGAGTTGAAGTACCGGACGATCTTGTAGATGTGGCCGCTGCGCTTGACGCCCAGGCTGCGGAAGTTGACCATCGCCGGCGTGCCGATCTCGAGCGCGGTCACATCGCGGCTTCGATAGACGGCGGCCGCAAAAGCCTCGGTGCAGTCGAGTGACTTGGCGACAGGCTGGCCCTGCATGACGAAATCGCCGAAGGATGCATCGACGCTGACGATCTGGCCGTGGCGCTCGGCGGTGACTTCGGCCGCGCCGGTCTTGCCGAGGCGTCCTTCTTCGCGCGAGATCAGGTTTTCGACCTGCTGCTTGCGCTCGGTCATCTGGTTGATTTCGATATTATCCTCGGCGATGTCGCCGGCGAGCTTCGTGCGCTGCATCTCAAGCGTCAGCAGGTTCGCGGCAACGGTACCGCCGGTATAGATGTCGCGGCCGACAAGCGACTGGACGATCTCGTTGCGGCGCAGCTCGCCCTTGGCGGAATCAAGTTCGGCCTGGGCCGCATTGCGCTTCTGGCGCTGCGGCTCAAGGCTCGTATCCGAGATCAGGCCTTTTTTCAGCAGCGTCTGCTGGCGCTGCAGCAGCGCGTCCTGTTCGGCGAGGCGGGCCTGATAGTTTTGCACATTGAATTCGGAATTGACGATCACCGCCGATAACTCGCTCAGCACGCCGGCCTTGACGCTGTCGATCTGCGACTTGACCTTGTTCAGCTGCTCGGTGCGCTCGGCTGCCACGCTCGTCGTGTTGTTGAGCTTTTCGGTCAGATCCAGCTTCTCAAGCCTGAGCCCGGTCAGCGATGTCTGATCCTGGTTCGGATTCGAAACCGTCGCCATGACGTCGCCGAGATTGACGACCTGGCCGACCTGCAGAGAAATCTTGTCCACTCTGCCGTAGATGGGCGAGGCGATCATCTGCACCGGTGCGTTGATCACCGCCCGTGTCGAGACGATGAAGAACTGGTTGGGGATCATCGCCATCGCGATGATGAAGATCAGCATAAATGCGAACGCATAACCTAGGATACGCGATACAGATAGTATCTTACGGTCCCTCGGATCGATACTCGTGGTTGCGGCCTTCATCTTCTTCAATCCTGACATCATCATGCTGCAGGTAACTTGAAGGGCGTTTCCGGGGTAGTATTTTTTATTTGTAATGTCTTTTATAGCAGTCCAAATATTCAGGCAAATAAAATGTGCGTATTCAAAATGATGTATTGACTAGAAATTTTCATTTGATTCGCTTGCTGTTGCAATAATGACAGCAATAGTTGAGGAGAGTATTCGTTATTGGTGGTTTCCTGCTCTTTATTTGTGACGGTTTTGTATCAATTCTTCTTGCGCTCAATCATTAGTAGAATTTTCGCCACTTGCCCGTACGATGGCATCGAGAACACGGTAGGCGGCCTCGATGTCCGCGTCCTCGACGTTGCGAAGCACTCGATCGCGCAATGACGCGATGACGCGTTCGACGCGATCGGCCAGTTCCTGTCCGTCTCGCGTCAGCCATATGGTCTTGGCGCGCCTGTCATCGGGATCGTCCCTGCGCTCGATATGGCCGCTGGCCGTCAGTTCGTCCAGCAGGCGGACCAGCGATTGGCTGGCGAGCCCCAGGCTGTCGGCAAGCTGCACTTGGCGAACACCGCCGCCTGAGCGGCTGACAAGGAGCAGGAGGTTGGCGCGTGACGCCGAAATTCCATCTTCGGCCAGCGCCTTTTCCGCCATCCGCTTCCAGATGCTTCCCGCCTGCAGCATACTGGACGTGACCGCCGCCCTGCGGCTCAAGGGTTTCGTCTGCTTTGTCATGCTGTTCGTCCTCCCCGCGCCGGCCTTCGTTGAAAGAGCGCTAAAGGCGCGCGGTCGCGCAGTAAAGCATATTGTTTTATTTTAATTCGTATGCAAATAGTACGTAGGCGATCTAATTCATGACGAGCGGCTGCGCTCCCCTCCGGTTTTTCATGGCAAGCAAGAAGCTCACCTGGCTCCCCGATACGTGGGACATGGTTTTCTCGATAAAGACGTTCATCGCAGCCATGCTGGCGCTGTTCATCGCCTTGTGCTTTGACCTGCCCAACCCCTATTGGGCTGTCACCACTGTCTATATCGTCGCGCATCCGCTATCGGGCGCAAGCACGTCCAAGGCGGTCTACCGTCTGGTCGGCACGGCGGCGGGCGGGGCGATGAGCATCGTGCTCGTGCCCAATCTCGTCAATGCGCCGGAATTGCTGACCCTAGCGATCGCGCTATGGGTCGCCTTCTGCCTTGCGATCAGCCTGCTCGACCGCACGCCGCGCAGCTACGGCTTCATGCTGGCCGGCTATACGACTGCGCTGACCAGCTTTCCGCTGGTCGACAATCCGGCGACGGTCTTCACCTATACCACTTCGCGCGTCATCGAGATTTTCGTGGCCATCATCTGCGCGGCAATCATCAACAGAGTGGTTTTCCCGCGCCATGCCGGGCCGGTACTGACAGCGCGTATTGATGCCTGGCTGAGGGATGCGTCCGTCCTGATAACGGCAGCACTCGACAGACGCCCCGAGGACGCGACGCTTGTCCGCACTTCCCGCCGTCTTGCGGCCGAGGCCGCCGATATCAGAATGTTCACGACCCATGTGTCTTACGACACCTCGAGCCACAGCGATCTCGTCGGTGCTTCGCGTGAACTTCAGGGGCTGATGATCACACTGCTTCCCGTGGTTTCCGGTCTTGTTGATGTGGATGCCGAGCTCGCTAGGACGGGCTATGAGCACACATCCGCGGTAACGAAGCTCATTGCCGGTGCGGATGAGTGGATGCGGACGAAAGAGCCGATGTCGGCGGACCGCTTCAGCGAGTTCGTGGCGCCACTTCAGGAGCTTGAGACCGAAGCGAAGTCCTCAAGCCGATGGCAGGATCTCCTCCTGTTGGACTTCGTCGCTCGCCTGCGGGACCTCTTGCAGATTTGGAACGAGTGCGCAGGCTTGCGAAAGGATATTGCCTCGGGATCACGATCCGCCCGGAAGATGCATTCGTCAGGTCTCGCGCAGGCAACCGCGCGCCCAACTCATAAAGACTATGGCATGGCGCTCTTCTCCGGCTTCGCGGCGGCGCTGGCCATCGTGCTTGGAACGGTCTTCTGGATCATGACAGGCTGGAGCAGCGGCGCCGGCGCGCCCGTCATCGCGGGCATTCTCATCTGCTTCTTCGCCGCGATGGACAACCCGACGCCGATGATCCGAAAGTTCACTATCTTCAGCATGGTGGCGGTCGTTTTGAGTTTTGTCTTCGTCTTCGCGGTCATGCCCGTTCTCAGCGGATTTTCCTCACTGGTGCTGGCGCTGAGCTTCCTCTTCCTGCCGCTCGGCGTGCTGATCGCCCGGCCATCCACCTTTCTGCTCGGCATGGCCCTGTCCGCCAACATCCCGACCATGCTGACCCTGCAATCGCGGCCGAGCTTCGATCTCGCCTCCTTCCTGAACGCCAATCTCTCGACCATCCTCGGAACGCTGATGGCGATCGGCATTGCCGCCGTGGTTCGCTCGGTCGGTGCCGAGTGGAGTGCGCGCAGGCTCTTGAAGGCGGCGTGGACGGATATCGCTTCGGTGGCGCGCAAGTCGCAGAAGCGCGATCCCCAGGCCCTCCTTTATACCATGCTCGACCGGCTCTCGCTGATGGCGCCCCGTCTCGCCTCTATCGCGGAGGGTTCCGCCGTCATCCAGGCGGATATGCTGAAGGACATGCGGGTCGGCACCAGCGTCGTCGATCTGCAGGGGTACAAGGGTCTGCTTCTCGCCGATCAACGCGCAGCCGTGGACGAGGTCCTCGATGCGGTTGCATCCTTCTATATGGAAAGACGTCGCAGGGCCGAGACGAAGCCAGCCTCTTCGCTTTTGCAGGCGGTGGATGCGGCGATCGATACCGTTCGCGCCCCTGTCAGGTCATCGGCGGCGGTGCGCAAGGTCCTGATGGCGTTGGTCGGTCTGCGGCACAATCTGTTCCCCAATGCCGACCAGCTTCACCATATCGAACCGTTGACGTTGCGAGAGGCGGCGGAATAGTGCCGGGCACCAGAAAGACGGCTATGCCCTTGCATTCCGCGACAGTGTCGTGAAAGGGATATCCAGCCCTCTATAAACCGGAAGATGTCTGTGAAACCCGGCCGCGTCACCGCCTATACTCTGCGTGCAGGATATTTCGTCCTTGGCATATTGATGCTGGTCCTCGCCTTTATCGGTGCGCTGCTGCCGCTGATGCCGACGACGATCTTCCTGATCCTTGCCGTCTGGTGCTTCACCCGCTCGTCGCCGCGCCTCGAAGCCTGGGTGCTGAACCACCGGACGTTCGGCCCGACGCTGCGGGCCTGGCGTGACCAGGGCGCCATATCGATGCGCGCCAAGGCCATGGCGCTCACCGGCATGGCCGGCGGTTATGTGGTGTTCTATCTCGCGGCAAGCCCGGGCATATGGCTCGCGTTGTTCGTCGCCTTGGTGATTGGCGGCTGTGCTTATTATGTCGGGTCGCGGCCGCTGCCATCCCCGTCGGCGCCCTCGGACGCCGATCATGGCGCCGCGCCGGAAAAGCCCGCGGACTGATCTTCCTCGCGGTATCTACGGCTATCAGCGTGTCTTGCCCACGCTGGCATACATGCCCGTCGTGCGAAACTCGGTCGGGTTGGTGCCGTAGACGCGACGGAACACCTTGGAGAAGTAGTTTGCATCCTCGAAGCCGGAGCGGATCGCCACTTCCTTGACCGGCATGTGGGCGGTCTTCGTCAAAAGCTTGACGGCCCGTTTCAGCCGCTTCTGCAGCACATATTCGGCCGGCGGCAGGCCTTCGTTGGCGGCGAACATGCGCGAAAAATGCGCGCGGCTGAGGCCTGCCACCCTTGCAAGGTCTTCCACCGGTAGCGGCTTTTCCAGATTGTCGGTGATGTAGTCGATCACGTGCTGCATCGTCCGGTATTCCTCGCTGAACACCGGATGCGAACCGAACACGTCGTCATAAAGCGCCATCGCCGCCTCATAGGCGATGGAGGATGCCAGCCCCGGCGTTTCGCCGCCGGTGATAAGCCGCAGGCTGCAATCGGCAAGATGCTCGATCGTCTGCGGCTGTAGCTTCAAGATCGGGCCGGTGACAGCGAGGATAGAGCGATGGATGCGCAGCGCTTCCTCGCCGTTCATCGAGATCCAGAAGAATTCCCAGCGATCGCCATCCTCCAGCCAGTAGCGGTGATTGTGGGGTACCAGCACCAGCAGCGTCTCGCCCTCCTTGACTCGCAACTCGCGATTCTCGTAGCGCAGATTGCCAGCGCCGCTGATCGTATGCTGCAATACCGTAAAAGGTGTCTGTCCGCGCTTGCGGCCGTCCCAGTCATAGGTGGCATTCTCGCGCACCTCGTAACCGGTGCTTGTCGGCATGGTGTGCAGGGATTGTCGGCCGCGCGGCAGCGAAACCGTGCGCATGGACGGTCCGCGATCGATCAAATCCTGCAGCACAGAATTACCCATGAAAGCATAATCCTTCTCTGGCGGCCCAGAATTTTTTACGCATAATCCGCCCCAAGAGAGAGAACACCGCCGGGCTTGAGGAGCGGCGGGGAGGAGAATTAGCCGGATTTCTGGCCTTTTTCGGCGTCGGACGCAAGTCCGCGGCCTATTCTTCTTCCTGTTATCCAATCCCGGCATTCTAATCGCATCGAGGCTAGGATCATGAGTTTCAAAATCGCTATCATCGGCGCAGGCAGCGTCGGCTTCACGAAAAAGCTGTTCACCGACATTCTGTGCGTTCCGGAGTTCCGGGACATCGAGTTCGCGCTCACGGATATGAGCGAGCACAATCTGCAGATGATCAAGCAGATCCTCGACACGATTGTTGCATCGAACAAGCTGCCGACCAAGGTGACGGCGACGACCAACCGTCGCGAAGCGTTGACCGGCGCACGCTACATCATCAGCTGCGTGCGCGTCGGCGGTCTCGAAGCCTATGCCGACGATATCAGAATTCCGCTGAAATACGGCATCGACCAGTGTGTTGGTGACACGATCTGTGCCGGCGGCATTCTCTACGGCCAGCGTAACATCCCCGTCATCCTCGACTTCTGCAAGGATATCCGCGAAGTCGCCGAGCCGGGCGCCAAGTTCCTGAACTACGCGAACCCGATGGCTATGAACACCTGGGCCGCGATCGAATACGGCAAGGTGGATACCGTCGGGCTCTGCCACGGCGTCCAGCACGGCGCCGAACAGATCGCCGAGGTGCTCGGCGCGAAGTCTGTCTCCGAGCTCGACTACATCTGCTCTGGCATCAACCACCAGACCTGGTTCGTCGACCTGAAGCTCAACGGTCGCAAGATCGGCAAGGATGAGCTGGTTGCCGCCTTCGAGGCGCATCCGGTGTTCTCGCAGCAGGAAAAGCTGCGCATCGACGTCCTGAAGCGCTTCGGCGTCTATTCGACGGAGAGCAACGGCCACCTCTCGGAATACCTGCCCTGGTACCGCAAGCGGCCGGATGAAATCACCAAGTGGATCGACATGTCCGACTGGATCCACGGCGAAACCGGCGGCTATCTGCGCCACTCCACGGAAACCCGTAACTGGTTCGAGACGGAGTTCCCGCAGTTCCTCGCTTCGGCCGAAAAACCGATCGATCCGGCCAAGCGCTCCAACGAGCACGCCAGCCACATTCTTGAGGCGCTGGAAACGGGCCGCGTCTATCGCGGTCACTTCAACCTCAAGAACAACGGCGTGATCACCAACCTGCCTTCGGATGCGATCATCGAGTCGCCCGGCTTCGTCGATCGCTTCGGCATCAACATGGTCTCCGGCATCACCATTCCGGAAGCCTGTGCCGCGACCTGCATGGCCTCGATCAACGTCCAGCGCATGTCGGTTCATGCCGCCATCAGCGGCGACATCGATCTCCTGAAGCTCGCCGTCCTCCACGACCCGCTGGTCGGCGCGGTGGCGACGCCGGAAGAGGTATGGCAGATGGTAGATGAGATGGTCGTCGCCCAGGCACGCTGGTTGCCGCAATATGCGGATGCGGTCCCGGCGGCCAAGGAACGTCTGGCGAAGTCGACGGTAAAGACCCGCGAATGGGCGGGTGCGGCACGCCGCAACGTCCGCTCGATCGACGAGCTCCGCGCCGAGAAGGCGGCGCTCAAGCAGGCCGTGTAAGTTTCCCCGGAGGACGGGTGGCGATGGGGTTCCAAGGAGGGGACGCCATCGCTGCAAGCCCGTTTCCGGATCGTTGAGGAGAACCGGGGCAGCCGACAAGCGTCCCGATACAAAAGGGAGAGACGATGAGACATTACCGCAACCTTGGTATTCTGGCCGGACTGGCGCTGAGCGTCTCGGTCCAGGCTTTGAGCGCCTACGCCTCCGAGCCGACGACACCGCCCGTTCCGCCGCAGTTTCCGGCGGAAGGCAAGATCAATTACGTATCGAGAGACTCCATTGAGGAGTTCAAGGCGCTTCCCTCGTATAACGAGCCGGATTGGGTGAAGAAGAACTTTGTCGATACCGGCAAGCTTCCCCCCGTCAAGGACCGTCTCCCCAAGGAGCCGCTGGTCTTCAAGACTGACAACATGGTCGATGGCATCGGCGTCTATGGCGACACGCTGCGCCACGTCATCGGCGGCCGGCCTGAGGGCTGGAACTACGGCGCCGGCCAGACGCAAGGCTGGGGCGGCATCGACATCGGCCTTTCCGAATGCCTGACGCGCACCGCACCGCTCTTCCAGGTCGAAGCCAAGGACACCGAGCCCCTTCCGAACCTCGCCAAGGGCTGGGAATGGTCGGCTGATGGTCACAAGCTGACCATGCATCTGATCGAAGGCGCCAAGTGGTCTGACGGCGTTGCCTTCAACGCCGACGACATCATGTTCTACTGGGAAGACGAAGTCGTCGATCCAAACGTCTCGCCGCTTGGCGGCGGCGCTTCGCCCGAGGCCTTTGGCGAGGGTACCACACTGAAGAAGATCGACGACTACACCGTCGAATGGACCTTCAAGGAAGCGTTCCCGAAGCAGTATCTCTACACGATGGCCTACCCGAATTTCTGCCCGGGCCCGTCGCATATCCTGAAGCCCCAGCATCCGAAATATTCGAAGAACACCTACGACCAGTTCAAGAACGCTTTTCCGCCTGAGTACATGAACATGCCTGTCATGGGTGGCTGGGTGCCGGTCGAGTATCGTCCCGACGATATTATCGTGATGCGCCGCAACCCCTACTATTGGAAGGTCGACGAGAAGGGCAACCAGCTGCCTTACCTCAATGAGTTGCACTACAAGCTCTCCACCTGGGCGGACCGCGACGTGCAGGCCGTTGCCGGCTCTGGCGACATCTCGAACCTCGAGCAGCCGGAAAACTTCGTGGCGTCTCTCAAGCGCGCCGCCGAAAAGACGGCACCCGCTCGTCTCGCCTTCGGCCCGCGCCTGATCGGCTACAATCTGCGCATGAACTTCTCGGCCAATGGCTGGGGCGAACCGGATGGGCGCAGCCAGGCGATCCGCGAGCTGAACCGCAACGAGGACTTCCGCAAGGCGGTCACCATGGCTCTCGATCGCAAGGCGATCGGCGACTCGCTCGTCAAGGGTCCGTTCACGGCGATCTATCCGGGTGGACTTTCCTCGGGCACGAGCTTCTATGATCGCAATTCGGTGGTCTATTATCCGTTCGACCTCAAGGGTGCCAAGGCGCTGCTTGAAAAGGTCGGCCTGAAGGATACCGACGGCGACGGCTTCGTGAACTTCCCGGCATCGACCGAAGGCGGCAAGAACGTCGAGATCGTGCTTCTGGTCAACAACGGCTACGCTACCGACAAGAGCCTTGCCGAAGGCGTCGTCGGCCAGATGGAGAAGCTGGGCATCAAGGTTATCCTGAACGCCCTCGACGGTCCGAAGCGTGACGACGCGCATTACGGCGGCCGCTTCGATTGGTTGATCCAGCGCAGCTCGCCGGAATTGGCTTCCGTGGTGCAGAACACGGAGCAGCTTGCTCCTGTCGGTCCGCGCACCAGCTGGCAGCACCGTGCCGGCAAGGACGGCAAGGTCGACCTGATGCCCTACGAGGAAAAGCTCGTGGATATCGTCACCAAGTTCCAGACGAGCCAGGACAACAACGAGCGCGTCGAGCTGATGAAGCAGTACCAGAAGGTCGCGACCGAAAACGTCGATACCGTCGGGCTCACGGAATATCCGGGTGCGCTGATCATCAACAAGCGCTTCTCGAACGTGCCGGCTGGTACTCCGATCTTCATGTTCAACTGGGCTGAAGACTCCGTCATCCGCGAACGCCTGTGGGTGGCCGCCGACAAGCAGGGCAAGTACGAGCTGTTCCCCGAGCAGCTGCCCGGCAAGCCCGGCGAAAAGGGTCCGATCAACTAAGTTCTCCTCCCGAAGAAACGGACCGGCCGCGCGTGATGCGCGGCCGGGCAAGATCAACAAGCCGGCCGCACCGAAAGGCGCGACTGGCAGCAAGGAGAAACGAGCCCGATGTTACGCTTCCTGCTCGTGCGCATAGCGTCCGCCATCCCCGTCCTGATCATCCTGAGCATCGTGACCTTCGCGATCATCCAGGCTCCGCCGGGCGACTATGCCGACTATATCCGGTCGCAGCTGATCAACCAGAGCGGCGCGTCCTTCGAAGCCGCCGACGCGCAGGCCCAGGCCTACCGTGTCGCCCATGGCCTCGACCAGCCGATGGTCATCCAGTATTTCGCCTGGATCAAGGGCATCGTCACCCAAGGCGATTTCGGCTACAGCATGTTCTACAACAAGCCGGTCGCCGACGTCGTGGCCGAGCGCCTGCCGCGCACGCTGCTGCTTGCGCTTGTCTGTCACATCTTCGCGTCGGTTCTCGGCATCGGCTTCGGCATCTGGGCGGCCACCCGTCAGTACAGCTGGATCGACAGCCTGCTCTCGGGCGTCTCCTTCCTCGGCATGACGGTGCCGCGCTTCCTGATGGCGCTGATTATCGTCTACCTCCTCGTCTTCCAGTTCAACGTCTCTGAAATCGGCAGCTTCTTCTCGCCGCAATATGGCGGAGCGCCGTGGTCCTGGGCGAAATTCGTCGACCTCGTCAGCCACGTCTGGCCGGTCGTGGCCATCGCCACCTTCGGCGGCCTCGCCTACAACATGCGCGTCATGCGCGGCAATCTGCTCGACACGCTGAACGCGCAATATGTCGAGACGGCCCGCGCCAAGGGCCTGTCAGGCAGCGCGGTCGTGATGCGCCATGCCGTGCCCAATGCGCTCCACCCGCTCGTCATGTACCAGGGCGTCGTGCTTCCCTACATGCTCACCGGCGAAATCGAGACGGCGATCATCTTCTCGCTACCGACAGTCGGCCCTGCGATCGTCGGTTCCATGGCGATCGGCGACGTCTATGTCACCGCCACCTTCATGATGGTTCTTTCGGCGACGCTGATCGTCGGCAACATCATCGCCGACATGCTGCTTGCCATGCTGGACCCGCGCGTCCGCCAGTACGGAGGAGCCTGATATGCTCGCCTTCGATTCCGCTCCCCCGCCGCCGCACGAAGAGACCGTCAAGGGTCTGCATAACGGCAATGAAAGCTATCTGTCGCTGGTCTGGCGGCGCCTGCGCCGTTCCTGGACCGGCATGATGGGCCTTGTGCTCGTCGGCCTGCTACTCCTGATGGCCGTGTTCGCCGATTTCTTCGCGCCGATGGATCCCAAGGCCACCGATACCGGCTTCGCGCCGCCACAAATGGTGAGCTTCCACGACAAGGACGGCAATCTCACTTATCCGCCGCGCGTCTATGCACTCGGCGAATCCGAGGAGCTCGATCCGGTCACGTTCCAGCCGATCGTCGGCCCCGATTACGACAATCCGCGCGTACTCGGCTTCTTCGTCAAGGGCTCGGAATACAACCTTCTCGGCCTGATCCCAACCGACCGCCACTTCTTCGGCTCCGTCGATGGCCAGCCGGTGCACTTCCTCGGCACCGACAAATTCGGCCGTGACGTTCTCTCGCGCGCCATCATCGGCTCGCGCATCTCGCTCACCATCGCGCTGACTGTCGTCTTCATCGTCACCGTCATCGGCACGACCGTCGGCATGGTCTCCGGCTACTTCGGCGGCTCGTTCGATGCCTGGGTACAGCGCTTCGTGGAGATCGTGCTCGCCTTTCCGCAGCTGCCGCTCTATCTGGCGCTGACCTCGCTGATCCCGGTGACGGCGCCGACCAATGTCTTCCTCGCCTTCGTCATCGTCGTCATGTCGGCGCTCGGCTGGGCGCAGATGTCGCGCGAGGTGCGCGGCAAGACGCTGGCGCTCGCCCGCATCGATTACGTCCGTGCGGCCATGGCAGTCGGCGCCACCGACCGGCGCATCATCTTCCAGCACATCTTCCCGAATGTGATGAGCCACGTCATCGTTGCCGTCACGCTGCACATCCCGAGCGTCGTGCTGCTCGAATCTTTCCTCGGTTTCCTCGGCTTCGCCGTGAAGCCGCCGCTGATTTCCTGGGGACTGATGCTGCAGGACACCGCCAACTATTCGGTGATCGGCACCTATCCCTGGATCCTCGCCCCCGTCGGCTTCGTGCTCGTCACTGTCTTCGCGTTCAACGCGCTCGGCGACGGTCTGCGCGATGCGGTCGATCCCTATTGATTGAGGTGAAGAACATGGCTCTCGCACTCGTCAACTCGTTTGCCCCGCCCGTCCGCTTCGATCACGATGCGCACACGGAAAGCCCGGTCATCGACGCCCGCAACATCGGCGTCAACTTCAAGGTCGAGCATGGCACCGTGGAGGCAGTGAAGGATATCTCCTTCCAGCTCTATCGCGGGGAAACCATAGCCATCGTCGGCGAATCCGGCTCCGGAAAGTCCGTGACGGCCCGCACCGTCATGGGGCTTCTGTCGAAGCGCGCCGTCGTCGCGCCGAAATCGACCGTCGACTATGACGGCGCCAACATCCTGAAATATCCCGAGCGCGAGCGCCGCAAGCTGCGCGGCGACCGGATTTCGATGATCTTCCAGGAGCCGATGAGCTCGCTGAACCCGATCTACACGATCGGCAGCCAGATTGTCGAAGCGATCCGCGTGCACCGCAAGGTGAGCAAGAAGCAGGCGGAAGCGCGCGCGCTCGAACTGCTGAAGCAGGTGCAGATCCCCGATCCCGAAGCGCGCCTGAAGCAGTATCCGCACCAGCTGTCCGGCGGCCAGCGCCAGCGCGTGATGATCGCCATGGCGCTCTCCAACGAGCCGGATGTGCTCATCGCCGACGAGCCGACCACCGCACTCGACGTGACCGTCCAGGCGCAGATCCTCAACCTCATCCGCAACCTGCAGAAGGAAATGCGGATGGCGGTGATCCTGATCACCCACGACCTCACCGTCGTCCGGCAGTTCTCCGACTACGTTTACGTGATGCAACACGGCGAAATGCGCGAGCACAACACGACGGAAAAGCTCTTCGCCAATCCGCAGCACAGCTACACCAAGCATCTCCTGAGCTCCGAGCCGCGCGGCCAGGCCAACCCGCTGCCGGAGGGCTCCGAGGTCATCCTCGACGCCAAGGGCGTGCGCGTGTCCTTCATGATGCGCCACGGCAGCTTCTTCAAGCCGGAGCTCAAGGAGCTCGTGGCTGTCGACAGCCTGGGGCTGACGCTGCGCAAGCACGAAACGCTTGGCCTCGTTGGCGAATCCGGCTCCGGCAAGACCACCTTCGGGCAGGCGCTGCTCAGGTTGAACGACGCCGACAATGGCGAGATCTATTTCGATCGCCAGCCGATCCACGGCAAGTCGCGCACCGAGATGCGGCCGCTGCGCTCACGCATGCAGATCGTGTTCCAGGACCCGTTCTCATCGCTCAACCCGCGCATGACGATCGGCCAGATCATCGAGGAAGGGCTTGTGGTCAACAAGCTCGGCGCGACCAAGGCCGAGCGGCTGGACCGTGTGCGCGAGGCGCTGATCGCGGCAGGCATGCCGGGCAATATCCTGTCGCGCTTTCCGCATGAATTTTCGGGCGGACAGCGCCAGCGTATCGCAATTGCCCGCGCCATCGCGCTGGAGCCGGAATTCATCCTGCTTGATGAGCCGACGTCAGCGCTCGACCTCTCGGTCCAGGCGCAGATCATCGAACTGCTACGCAAGCTGCAGGACGAGCGCGGCCTCAGCTATCTCTTCATTTCGCACGATCTCAAGGTCGTGCGTGCCCTCTGCCACCGGGTGATTGTCATGCAGCATGGCAAGATCATGGAAGAGGGGCCCGTCAACGAAGTTCTCACCAATCCCAAGACCGCCTACACCGAACGGCTCGTCAAAGCCGCTTTCGAGGTAGCCTGATTGCCAATGCCGGAGGATATTATGGCAAGAAACCCCAAGATCACCTTCATCGGAGCTGGTTCCACCGTCTTCATGAAGAACATCATCGGCGACGTTCTGCAGCGGCCCGCGCTGTCGGGCGCAACCATCGCCCTGATGGACATCAATCCGCAGCGCCTGGAAGAAAGCGCGATCGTCGTCAACAAGCTGATCTCGACGCTGGGCGCAAAGGCCAAGGCCGAGACCTATTCGGACCAGCGCAAGGCGCTGACAGGTGCCGACTTCGTGGTCGTCGCCTTCCAGATTGGTGGCTATGAGCCCTGCACGGTGACCGACTTCGACATCCCGAAGAAGTTCGGCCTGCGCCAGACGATTGCCGATACGCTCGGTGTCGGCGGTATCATGCGCGGCCTGCGCACCGTGCCGCACCTCTGGAAGATTTGCGAAGACATGCTCGCGGTCTGCCCCGAGGCGATCATGCTGCAGTACGTCAACCCGATGGCGATCAACACCTGGGCGATCGCCGAGAAGTATCCCACGATCAAGCAGGTTGGCCTCTGCCACTCGGTGCAGGGCACGGCAATGGAGCTCGCCCACGATCTGGATATCCCCTACGAGGATATCCGCTACCGCTCGGCCGGCATCAACCACATGGCCTTCTACCTGAAGTTCGAGCATCGCCAGCCCGACGGTTCCTACAAGGACCTCTATCCGGATCTCGTGCGCGCCTACCGCGAGGGACGTGCGCCGAAGCCGGGCTGGAACCCACGTTGCCCGAACAAGGTGCGCTACGAGATGCTGACCCGCCTCGGCTATTTCGTCACCGAAAGCTCCGAGCACTTCGCCGAATACACGCCCTACTTCATCAAGGAAGGCCGCGAGGACCTGATCGAGAAGTTCGGCATTCCGCTCGACGAATATCCGAAGCGCTGCATCGAGCAGATCGAGCGCTGGAAGGGCCAGGCAGAAGCCTATCGCTCGGCCGACAAGATCGAGGTCAAGCAGTCGAAGGAATATGCCTCGTCGATCATCAATTCGGTCTGGACCGGCGAACCCTCCGTGATCTACGGCAACGTCCGCAACAACGGCTGCATCACCTCGCTGCCTTATAATTGCGCCGCCGAAGTGCCGTGCCTTGTCGATGCATCCGGTATCCAGCCGACCTTCGTCGGCGACCTGCCGCCGCAGCTGACCGCGCTGATGCGCACCAACATCAACGTGCAGGAGCTGACCGTTCAGGCGCTGATGACTGAAAATCGCGAGCACATCTACCACGCCGCGATGATGGACCCGCACACGGCGGCCGAACTCGACCTCGACCAGATCTGGGCGATGACGGACGAACTGCTGGCCGCGCATGGCGACTGGCTGCCGGCATGGGCGCGCACCGCGCGCAAGGTTCAGGCCGCCTGACCAACTCTCTCCCGGTCACGGCCTCAAGAAGTCCCGCGGCTCAGCCGCGGGGCTTTTTTAGCGTCGCTGAACTGGCGGCGGTTGTGGCTGGGGCTGGCGTTGATTCAAGGGCAACACATCCTGGAAACCGATCTCGGGGCAGCCGCGAACATTGGCGAAAATGATGTCTCGGCGTTCGCCCCATTCCGTCAGTCCCCGGAGCGTTAGCGTGTCGTTGTCCTGATAGACGACATTGGTGCGAATGATGCCTGCGCGCCGCGCGAGGTTCTTCGCCTGGCTGACATTGCACTGCCCCTCGGACGGCGCCACGCTCCAGATGGAGGTTCCCCGGCCGTCGTTCTGCCAGCCTTGGGCTACGACGAGCGTTGGCGCCAGCGCGGTCAGAAGCAGGAATGTCGTGCGGAACGTGGCTCTCAAGATCGGCGACCCCATGTTGCGATGACCCACTTTTAGCATGGGATCATGACCACGACGGAAACGCAGCCGGTAAAATTAGCCGGGAATGGAAATGCATGAACACGCAGGCGATTTCAATTCGGGCAATTGAATAAATCAAAATATTCGATATACAACAGCAATATGCATTTCATCTTCCGCGAACGGGATCAAAATGAGCCGCAACTTTCTTGTCGTCGATCCCGAGGAGGGCATGCCCATTCTGAAAGGGCTGGCATCGCTGGCAAGGGTTTCGGTGTTGAAGCTCCTGCATGAAAAGGGGCCGCTCAACGTCAACGAAATCGCTGATATCCTTGAGCTACCGCAGTCCAGCGTCTCGACCAACGTGCAGATGCTGGAGGAGGCGGGGCTGATCCGCACCGAGACGCAGAAGGCGCGCAAGGGCAACCAGAAGGTCTGTCACAGCGTGTACGACGAGATCCTCGTCGTCTTCAAGAATGAAATCAAGGAAACCGAATCGGATGCGATCGAGGTGGCGATGCCGCTTGGTCTCTACACCAGCTACGATGTGACCGCGCCCTGCGGTCTCTGTTCGGTGGATGGCATAATCGGCCTGCTCGACGTGCCCAACACCTTCCTTGATCCGGATCGCATGAAGACGGCGCTGATCTGGTTTACGCGCGGGCATGTCGAATACCAGTTTCCCAACAATGCCAGGCTGACCAACACCCGCATCCGCGAGATCGAGTTCGTCATGGAGCTGAGCTCGGAAGTGCCCGGCACCAGCGCCGACTGGCCGTCCGATATCACGCTCACGGTCAATGGCATCGACATCGGGACCTGGACGTCTCCAGGCGATTTCGGCGACAAACGTGGGGTTTTCACGCCGGATTGGTGGAAATTGAAGGGTTCGCAATATGGCAAGCTGAAGAGCTTCCGCATCAATGACGAGGGCGCTTTCGTCGATGGATTGCGCATTTCAGATGTGGCGCTTCCGGATCTTAAACTCGACGAGCATCATTCGATTCGCCTGCGCATCGGCGTTCGCGACGACGCCAAGCATCCTGGCGGCATCAATATTTTCGGTCGCGGCTTCGGCAATTACGACCAGGACATCCTGCTGCGTATCAGAACACGCTAGACTGTACCCGATTTTCTGAATTTTGCCCTTGACCCCGGCCGAGGCTTCCGCTTTATTCACCTCAAATTGTGATATAGATCACAAAGAGTGATATGGTGGAGGATATCATGAAGGCTGCGGTCACCGCGCACAGCAAATACACGATCTCGGACATCGACCCGCGCCTGTATGGCTCGTTCATCGAGCACTTGGGCCGCGCCGTTTACACCGGCATCTACGAACCCGACCATGCGACCGCCGACGAAAACGGCATGCGCAAGGACGTGATCGATCTGGTCAAGGAACTCAACGTTCCGATCGTGCGCTACCCCGGCGGCAACTTCGTTTCGGCCTATAACTGGGAAGACGGCATCGGCCCGAAGGAAAGCCGCCCGACGCGTCTTGATCTCGCCTGGCACACCTCCGAGAGCAACCAGGTCGGCATGCACGAATTCGCAGAATGGTGCGTATCCGCCAAGACCGAGATGATGCTGGCCGTCAACCTCGGCTCGCGCGGCCTGGATGAAGCCCGCAATTTCCTCGAATATGTCAATCATCCCGGCGGCAGCGAGTGGAGCGACAAGCGTATCGCCAACGGCCGCGCCGAACCCTGGGACGTGAAGCTCTGGTGCCTCGGCAATGAGATGGACGGCCCCTGGCAGATCGGCCACAAGACGGCCGACGAATATGGCCGACTGGCGCATGAGACCGCCAAGGCCATGCGCGCCTTCGACAGCTCGCTGGAGCTGGTCGTCTGCGGCTCGTCCAATGCCCACATGCCGACCTATCCCGAATGGGAAGCGACCGTTCTCGACCACACATATAACGAGGTCGATTACATCTCGCTGCACATGTACTTCGAGAACCGCGCTAAGAACACGGCCAATTATCTGGCCCGCAGCATCGAACTCGACAACTACATCGGCACCGTTGCCGGCGTCATCGACTATATCAAGGCGAAGAAGCGCTCGACCAAGGACGTCTACATCTCCTTCGACGAGTGGAACGTCTGGTACCACTCCAAGGAACGCGACAAGGCGACGCTCGCCGGCGCCAACGGCTGGCCGCACGCTCCCGCGCTGCTCGAGGACGACTACAACTTCGAGGACGTGCTGCAGGTCGGCTGTATCCTGAACACCTTCATCAACCGCGCCGATGTCGTGAAAATCGCCTGCCTGGCACAACTGGTCAACGTCATCGCCCCGATCATGACGACGCCTGGCGGTGCCGCATGGCGCCAGACGATCTTCTACCCCTACTATTTTGCCTCGGTCTATGGCCGCGGCACGGCACTGAAGCTGATGGTCGACAGCCCGGCCTACGAGGTCGAGGATGTCGGCAGCGTTCCTTATCTCGACGTCTCAGCGGTCCACGACAAGGATGCCAAGACCGTTACCTTCTTCATCGTCAACCGCCACGGCACGGAAGCGCTCGATCTCGACGCCAGCCTGCTTGAATTCGGCAACCTCAAGGTCATCGACGACCAGGTCGTCGCCCATTCGGATCTCACCATCACCAACACGGCCGAAAAGCCCGACAATGTGGTGCCGGTGAAGGCGAGCGGCTCTGTCTTCGCCGATGGAAAGCTGACGGCGAAGATCGCGCCATTGTCCTATCGCGTGATCCGGCTGCAGGCCTGATCAAATAAATCACGATAACTGATACATATCGAAGATATGTTGACATCGTAATTGTATGATTTAACGTCAGCGTACCAGATTTGACGTGCCACTGGGAGGAGAAGATGGGAGCAACCGCTTCTGTTTTGGCACCATCATGGACGGAAGGCGGCCTGCTTGTCATAGCAGGCGCCATTCGCGCCGTTTCGTGCCAGCCATGTGTTCATATCGGATTTTCGGATTCTGACTGCAGCTTGGGAGCAGCCGGATGACGGCGAATATCGAAATCAGCAATGTCAGCAAGCGCTACGGCTCGATGACCGTGCTTGACGGCCTGTCGCTGTCGATCAAGGCCAATGAGTTCATGGTCTTTCTCGGCCCGTCCGGCTGCGGAAAGTCCACGCTTCTGAGAATGATCGCCGGGCTCGAAAGCGTCGATGAAGGCACGATCTCGATCAATGGCGAGCGTATCGATACGCTGCCGCCCGGCCAGCGCGACATCGCCATGGTGTTCCAGAGTTACGCGCTCTATCCGCACATGACTGTTGCCGACAACATGGCCTTCGGGCTGCGCAACATCGCGGTCCCCTCGGACGTGATTTCGGCCCGGGTGGCGGAGGCCGCCCGCATGCTGGAGATCGGCCATCTTCTGGAGCGCAAGCCCGGCCAGCTCTCCGGCGGCCAGCGCCAGCGCGTCGCCATCGGCCGCGCCATTGTCAAGGAACCCAAGGCATTCCTGTTCGACGAACCGTTGTCGAACCTTGACGCGGCGCTGCGCGTGCGCACCCGCGTCGAACTCGCGCAGCTCCGCAACCGCGTGAAGTCGACGATGATTTTCGTCACCCACGACCAGATCGAGGCGATGACGCTGGCCGATCGCATCGTGGTCATGAACAACCGCAAGATCGAGCAGATCGGCTCACCGATGGAGATCTACTCCCGCCCGGCCAGCCGCTTCGTCGCCACTTTCGTCGGCTCACCGACGATGAACTTCCTCGATGTTGGGATCTCCCAACAAGACGGCTTCATCAGCGCCAAGCTGCCTGACGGCACGCAGCTCAAGACCGCCATCCGCGCCGCCGGCCTCAACGGCGGCAGCCACGCGCTCGGCATCCGCGCCGAGGCCGTGAAGCTCGCAAACGGCGTTCCGGCCACCACGACGGGCAAGGTCGATGTGCTCGAGCGCCTGGGCGACCGTACGCTGCTCTACACCAGGCTCACCGATGGAAGCGTCATCGTCGCCGAGGATATCGGCAACAGCCGCGTCGCGATCGGCGACGAGGTGGGGCTGACGCTCGACGGCAGCAGAACGCATCTCTTCGACGCCGAGGGTCGCGCCTGGCATAACGAGGAGCCGGGCCATGGCTGAGACTACACTGTCCGGCGCCGCCACGCTCGCCAAGGCTTCCGCGCGGCTGAAGGTGCAGAACATCAATGCGCCGCTCTGGCGTAACGCGATCTTCGTTCTGCCCTATCTCTTCTTCTTCGTGACATTGTTGGTCGTTCCGCTGTTCTGGGGCATCTGGCTCAGCCTGCACAAGGCGGATGCCTTTGGTGTCGGCCGCTTCGTGGGCATCGACAATTACTTCAGGCTGTTTCGCGACAAGATCTTCATCCAGGCGATCGGCAACACATTCTACTTCGTGCTGCTGACCGTGCCTGCGCTCGCCATCATCGGCCTGATGCTGGCGCTCGCCTTGAACCGCAAGACGCGCACAGCCGCGGCGCTGCGCACGATCTATTTCTCCTCGTCGGTCCTGTCGGTCACCATCGTCACGTTGATCTGGCGCATCGTCTTTATCGGCAATTTCGGTCTGCTCGCCACCATCTACGGCTGGTTCGGCGCCACGCCGCCGGCGTTTTTGTCGGATCCGAAGCTGGCGATGATCGGCATCGCGATCGCGACCATCTGGTGGTGCATCGGCCTGCCGATGATGCTCTTTCTCTCCGCTTTGCAGCAGATCCCAGGCGATATCTACGAGGCGGCGGCGCTCGACAATGCCAGCCGTTGGCGAACGCTCTGGTACATCACGCTGCCGTCGATCCGCCGCACCTTCGCGCTCGTCGTGATCATTCAGATCGTCCTGCAGTTCCAGCTGTTCGGCCAGGCCAAGCTGATGACCATGGGCGGCCCGAATAACGTCTCCAAGCCGATCGTTTTCTATATCTACGAAGCGGCGTTCACCAAATGGGATCTCGGGCTGGGCGCTGCGGCCTCCGAAATCCTCTTCATCCTGATCCTCATCGCTGCCATGGCGCAGTACGTCATTTCGCGCCGGAAGGGAGAAGAAGGATGAGTGTCGCAACAGGTGGCAACATGGTCGGCCGTTCGCTGGGCGACCGCGTGATCCTTTTCCTCGCCATCCTCTGCGCGCTGGTGATGCTTGCACCGGTGCTGTGGGTGATCGGCCTGTCGCTGAAGGACAACAAGGAGCTGATGGCGGACATGAATTCCGTCTTCAACGCGCCCTATACGATCAACAACTATATCAACATCTTGGCGACCTCATCGGTGTTCCGCTGGGTGCTGAACAGCGTGATCGTCGCCGGCGGGCTTACCATCGGCACGCTGGTGCTCTCGTCGCTGGCAGGCTACGGTTTCGCGCGGCTGAACTTTCCCTATCGCAACACGCTTTTTATCATCGTGCTGCTGGGGTTGGCGGTTCCGGAGCAGGCGGTACTGATTGCCCGCCACCAGCTGTTCAGCTGGCTGAAGTTCCACAACACCTATCACGGGCTGATCCTACCCGGCCTGTCGGCACCCTTCGGCGTGTTCCTGATGACGCAGTACTTCCGCGCCATCCCGAAGGAACTCGACGAGGCGGCACTGCTCGACAATGCCAGCCGCTTCAAGATCTTCTGGAAGGTGCTTTTGCCGCTGACGGTTCCCGCACAGGCGACGCTCGGCATCTTCACCTTCCTCGGCGCCTGGAACGATTACTTCTGGCCGCTGATCTCGGGCACCAAGAAGGAAATGTATACGCTGACGGTCGGCATCGCCTCGACACAGACCAATTTCGCGCAATCGGAAGGCCTCGGCTTCCTGATGTCGCAGGCGGTCTTTGCCAGCGCGCCGATTCTCGTTCTCTACCTGTTTTTCCAGAAATACATCGTGACGGCAGTCTCTGGCGCCGCCGTGCGCTGAGGCTTTACGCGATGACGTCGCAACCGGCTTCCGGGGAGGAGGCCAGCCAAAGGGGCAAAGCCCCGAAGAGGAGGAGAAGGGCATGACACATCATTTGAGGAAATACATGCTGGCGGCGGCGTCCGTGATAGCGCTCATCGGTGCATCGCCGGCATTCGCCGCCACCGAGCTCACGGTGCAGCGCTTCTTCGGCGCCTGCGATGCCGATTGGGGCAAGAACACCGATGTCAGCAAGGCGGTCGGCGAGTGCGGCATCATCACCTCGCTGATCAACAAGTTCAACGCCGACAATCCCGATGTGCATGTGACCGTCACCACGGTCGAATGGCCGGGCTATGACCAGCTGACCGCTCAGTTTGCCGCCGGCGATCCGCCCGATATCGTTACCATCCACCAGTCGGTTCTCGCGGACTATCAGAGCAAGGGCCTGATCATGCCGCTCGATGACGTGCTGAAGTCCGTCGGCGTCGCGCCGACCGATTTTACCGACGCCAGCCTCGGCGGCGTGACAAAGGACGGCAAGATCTACGGTCTGCCGATCGACAACTGGACCATGCTCTACCACATCAACATGGACCTCTTCAAAAAGGCTGAACTGGTCAACGCCGACGGCACGCCGAAGCTGCCGACGAGCCCGGAAGAGCTTCTCGCTCAGGCCAAGCAGTTCAAGGAAAAGACCGGCAAGCCCTACTTCGTGCAGAATCTTGCCAACGAAGTCGCGCTCTATACACGCAACCTCTACACCTATCTCTTCCAGCAGGATTCCGCCTTCTTCGCCGATCCGAAGCAGGTGAAGATCAATACGCCCGAGGCCAAGAAGGTCCTCGAGATGTACAAGGCGATCTATGACAACGGCGATACGGTCAAGGATCTCGACTACGCCGCCAGCATCAATGCCTTCCTCGCCGGCGAAGGCGGCGTGCACCTGAACGGCACTTGGGTGATCGGCGACTATAATGCCTCGTCCGAGACGGCAGGCACCGCACTGAACAAGGGCGGCTACGCCGTCTATCCCTATCCGCAGCTCTTCGCCGGCAAGAAGGCGCAGTATGCGGATGGCCACAGCTGGGCCGTGTCGACCAAGGATCGTTCCGATGAGGAAAATGCCGCGATCGGCAAGTTCCTGAAGTTCTTCCACGACAATGACTTCGACTGGTCGCGCACCGGACACCTGCCGGCGGTCAAGGCCGTTCTCGACTCCAAGGAGTTCAAGGCGCTGCCGCACCGCGACACGATCGCCTCGATCGCAACGCTCGGCACCGCATTGCCCTCGACCGTCCAGCGCCAGTTCGCGATCCAGGACATTATCGGCCAGGAAATGAGCGCGGCTATCACCGGTCAGAAGGACGTCGACGCCGCCCTTGCCGACATGGAGTCGCGCATCAACGAGTTGCTCGCCAACATCTAAGGCTCACTCTCTCCCGAGCCGAAGAGCAGATGCCCGCCGCAGGTCTCGCGGCGGGCATTTTCATTTCTGCTGTTATTTACCGAGGCCAACCTTGCCGTCCTCGTAAATCCGAACCTTGACGTCCTCGTAGGAGTGAAGCGTCGGGTGCGAAGTTTCGAGATCGTGGTGCTGGGTCGCCGTGATGACCAGGACATCGGATCCGGCGGCTTCGCCTGCCAGAATACCCGCCTGCACATCTTCGAACACAAGGCATTCGCTCGGGCTGAAGCCAAGACGCTCGGCACCCAGGATGTAGCACTGCGGATTGGGCTTGCCGATCTCGACATCCTCGGCGGTCACGATGAATTTCGGGATCGGCAGGCCGGCTGCTTCCAGGCGCTTGTGCGCAAGCCGAAGCGGCGACGAGGTGACGATCGCCCAGCGGTCTGTCGGGAGCGAGGCCAGGAATGCCGCGGCACCCGGCAGCGCGAAAACGCCTTCGACGTCATTGATCTCGGCTTCGGTGATGGCGGCTGCTTCCGCAACCGGATCAACACCCGGCAGGTTCAGCTTGGCGATCGTATCGACGCCGCGTGCGCCGTGCATGGTCGGAAGGAATGCTTCGACATCAAGCCCCTGCCGTGCGGCCCACGCGCCCCAGACGCGCTCGGCGGCCAGAAGGGAGCTCAGGATCGTGCCGTCCATGTCGAAAAGGAAGGCGGAGTAGGGGCGGTCGAAGCAGGAAGGCGTGGTACCCGGCAATGGACGAGCTTTCTCATCTGTGACGGACAAACGTGCTCGCCCGTCTTCGTTTTCTAGCCAGCGGGGATACCTGATCCGCCCTGACATTGAAACCGTCCAGAAAGAGAAAACCCGACCTCTAAGCCAGGATCAGTGTAGATCCAGGCTCAGTTGCTGCCCCTTGATCTTGGGGAGCGGCAGGCCGATTTCGATCTTGCCGAAGACGCGGCGTCGTCGTTCGGCATCACGCTCTCGCTCCGCCCGCGACGCGGCCACGACCGCCAATGCGTTTGCTATGACTTCCTCAGTTCTGGTCATACGCTTACCTCGCTATTTGTTCTTATTATGTTCCATTTTTAGAAGAACGTCAAGAGCGGCAAGCTAGAGCACGCTTTGCGAGGGATTGGCTGCGGAGACACGCCATGCGTATCATCCGGATTGACAGGGCTTATTGTTTGCCTTCGGGATGCGTCGCATCCTTCAGATCCGCGAGGCCACGGTATCCATCCTTGCTGCCGACGGATGCGGCGGCATTGAAGATGCGCTCGGCATCTCCGTACATCTGCAGGTTCATGTAGCTGTAGCCCCTGAGGACCATCAGATCGATGCGTTCCTGCTGCAGTTGCGCGCGCTGGTCGAGATAGACAAGCGCTTCGCGGTAGCGCTTCGCGGTGAAGGCGGCGAGCGCTCGATCGGCGAGGATGGAAACCTGGAGTTCTGCGGCCCGCTGGCGGGTCTGCGGCGCTTTGGTTGCCGCCACAGCGGCATTGTTGGAGAGCCCGGCGCGCAGATAGGCGAGGCTCTGGCCATAGGCAGCGTCCTCGCGGACCTTGCGGGTTGGGCTGGCGAGTGCGGCCTCGAAGGCTTCGACGGCTTCCATCGGGCGGTTCAGGTCCATCAGGCACCAGCCGCGGGTCAGTGCGTTTTGGGGATCGAGCAGGCGGGCATCGACCGTCGTTGAGCATCCGCGGATCTGGCGAGCGCCACGCGTGGCGGGGGCGGGTCGCGACGCCTGCTGAATTGGCTCTGCCTGCCGCGGCACGGGGCGCTGGGCCGGAGCGGCTGCAGCCACGACGGGAGCGGGCTCGGCGATCACTTGCGGCTGGTAGGTCTGCGTCTGCGGCGCCTGTTGCTGTTGCGGCTGGACTTGCTGAAACTGCGGAGCCTGACCGGGTCCGGGAAGGGGCGCGCGCACCTGCGGCGTCAGGGCCGAGGTCTCGCCGAGTTGCGCAATGCGCGCCGAGCGTCCCGCCCACAGGCGCTGCACTTCCGCGACGCCTCGGTGGTCGTTCAGTTGCTCGCGCGTGATCACCAGGCCATAGGCAGACGGTTCGTCATCCGGTTTCCAGCGCAGCGCCGTTTCAAACCAGCGCGCAGCCGTCTGCGGCTGATTGAGCGAGCGCGCGTACCAGCCGAATTGCTGCGCTGTCGGCACGTATTTCTGCGCGATGATCTCGGTCGCGATACGGCTCAGCACCTCCTCGGGAATATTCGCCGGCGGCTGCAGCGCCATGAGGTTGGCGGTGGCGGCGAGATAGGTTGCGGTGGCGTCCTTGGAATCGCCGCGCCACTTGTACATGACGTCTTCGGCTTCCTGTTCCTTCTTCTCCGCAATCAGCGCCAGTGCGAGACCTTGCGACGCGCTGGCGGAATCTTCCTTTGCGCGCGCGGCACGGAACCACTTTTCCGCGTCGGTGTAATTCTCGCGGCGCAGGTGATACCAGCCGAGCAAGAGATTGTCGGAGGCGAGCCCTTGTGTTTCGGCCAGTCGCTGCACCAGCGTCAGGTAATCGGGCGACACGGCGAGGTCGGGATTGGCGTTGCTGGCGGCGACGAAATTGCGCGCGAGGTCGTTGCGGATGCTGTCGAATTCTCGACCACCGTTTCCATCAGGACGCTCAAGGCCGAGGAGGACCTGCATCGGCGCATATGGCAACAGGCCGGACGCCTTTTGCATGGTCGCCAGACGCTCCTGTGGGTTGGTGCAGGCCTTCAGAATGTAGGTATAGGCATCCTGCGCCCGCTGCGTGCGGTCGGTGCGGGCGAAGGCTTCCGCCACACGCCACAGCACGTCGATATCGGCGCAGGTGAGCAGGCTCGGCGTCGCCGCGCCGATCTGCACGACGGTCGCGTATTGTTTCAGGTCGGAGGCGTTGACCAGGCGTGCGCGCGCTTCCGCGACGTCCAGGCGATCAAGCAAGTCGGCCGGCGGTTGCCAGCCGGCTTCGGCGGCCTGCCGGTCGGCGATCGATTTGCGAAGTTCGGCGTAGCGGCCCTCGGAATAGAGCTGCCACATCGCCTCGAGCTGCTTGTCGCCGCTCTGGGGAACGGCGAGCGGATCCGCCGGGGGCACCCAGTTCGGATAGAGCGCCTGAAGGCGCGATATCTCGGCCTGCAGCCTCGCCTTGTCACCACGGCTCGCGAAATAGCGGAGCGCGCTTTCGTCGACCTTTGGCGCCGCAGGCTGCGGGTTTGTCGATGCGGCTGCCGGTCTCTGCGCTGCCGGCTGTTGCGGTTGTGGCTGCGGCTGTGCTTGGGCGACGGCGTCTGGCTGCGGGGCGGCGGGTTCGCCTTGCGGCTGTGCGTTGATCGGGGCCTGTGCGCCTGCTGTTGCCTGTATCTGCTCGGCGATCGACTGCATGTCCGCCGGCTGCTTGGGTGGACCGTCAGGTCCACTGATCCGGCCCATCAGCATCAGCTGAGGCGCTGCGGCGGGCTGGTTGAGGCCGAGCATATCCTGAATGGCGGCGCGATCCTTCAGAGCGGTGACAAGACCTGCCACCACCACTGCGACCGACACTGCGACAAGCGAGGATTTCAAAGGCACTCTGGATGTTTCTCCGCGACGAAGGCCAACCCCAGGAGTTGAAGGGTCGATGGATAGTAGAGCGATGGCGCGAACTGCCGGGACGACGCGGGCAGCTTCGTTCCTTGTGCTACACAGGCCACAACATCGTTAACAATTCGATAACCAGCGTCATCAAGTGATTGTTTCGGCTGGCCGTCTTTCAAGTTGATCGTTGCCGGCGCACCATTGCCGGCGGTCATTCCTGACGATAATCGTAAGAGCAGTTCCTTGTCCGAAACTCCCGCCCGGGCGAGGTAAAGCGGGATACGGATGGCGTTGTAGCCGAACTCCGCATCGAAACCCTCGGCCGGTTGCGGCTGACGGTGAAGGCTCACCCAATCGGCCGGCAGCTTGCGTGGTCCGAACTGCATTGTGCGCAGCAACGTCAATCCGTCCTCGGTTAGCGCACCCCACGCGTCGGAAGGGGCGAGCATCGCCATGACGGGAATGGCCTCGTAGATCCAGTAGGAGGGGTTGATGACCGGGCCATCCTTGCGGCCGGGAGCGTTGAAGCCCTCGACACCGGGGAGAAGGATCGTGCGCCCGCCCGATTTGACGACGGCGTTGGCCAGAAGCGCGTTTGCGATCTTGGCGGCGGCTTCGAGGTAATCGTTGTTCTTCCAGGCAGAGCCTGCCAGCGCCAGCGCATAGGCGATCAGCATGTCGCCATCGGATGCATTGTTGGCGTCGGTCACATGCGGCTTGGCCGATGGATCCCATTTCCAGACGGCAAGTCCGTCGTCGCGCAGCAGCAATTCAGTCCGGGTAAAATACCAGATCTGCTCGAAATCGGCCTGGTCGTTGGCCAGATAGGCGAGCCACATGCCGTAGCCCTGGCCCTCGCTATGGCTGATATTGCCGTTGGCATTGTCGATGATGCGACCGGTGGGGTCGAGGAACTTCGCCTTGTAGGCACTCCACGACGCAGCATCGATCTTTGCCGTCTGCGCGGATGCGGGCTGCTGCAAGCAAAGCAGCGATGCTAGTGCCACCGCCACCATTATCGTCAGCCAGCCCCTCATTGGCGGCGGCCCAGTCTTCCAAGCATGCCGGCCGTCGCAACGCCGATCAGCAGCGACAACACGACGAGCAGCACCGCGTAGGACAGGACGTTGGTCGAGAGCCAGTTTGCGGCGATCAGTCGATAGTTGGCGAAGGTCCAGCTCTCCGTCGCGATGAAATCGAAACGGCTGACCGGCACCGTATCGATCTTGCCGGTCGCGGCCGAATAGGTCGTTACGTGCCCCTCGATCTCCGGCCAGTTCAGCTGCGACGTCATGGCATCAGCACCTTCCCTGAGATCTTTGGCGGATGGCGCGGTCACGATCGTCCAGGTCCCGTTACCGGCCGTATTCGCACCTTGCGCGATCAGGAAGCTGTTCGTGTTGGAGGGCGTAAACACCTGCTCGGCGCCGGGTATGAATTGCAGCGTGCTCAGCGAAATATCGAAGTTGCGACGCAGCCATTCCTGGAAGGAGGTGATCTGCCCCTGCCAGACGCCGCCGCTCACTTTGGAGCGCCATTCGTCGAACATAACGTTGGTCTCGCTGGGCGTCGTCTGCGTCGCGGCTAGCGGCCGCCATGTTGCCTGGCTGGTCGTCGCGATGTTGAGCTGCGAGAGAACCGCCTGCGGCATCTGCGAGATGGAGCCAACAAACATGGCGTCGCGGTCGCCGATCGCGCCTGGCGAGGCGGCGGGTTCGACGTCGATCGGCCGACCGGCCATCAAGGCCATCTGGCCGAGCACGGTTGCCGTGGCGGAGAGCGTGTCGGGGTCTACGCGGTCGATGAAGAGCGGTGTCGGAGAGGCGGCACGGCTGTAGGGGTAACCCGTTCCGGCGAGTGCTGCCAGATTGGGGCGTTGGCCGACCCGTGCGAAGTCGGGCATGTGAAACTCGCTGGTGTCGAACAGCGCGAAGCGCGGTCCGGCGCCGGCCGCCGTTCCCGGCACGCACACATTGTCCTCGTCCGTCTGCAGGATCGTTTCGATCGATACCGAGTTCAGACCGGGCTTGAAATGTCGCATCGTCACGCGGATCGGCAGGTGGCGATAGATGCCGCCGCCTTTCGTGGTGATTGGTAGCGTCGAGGCGATGTTGCCGTTGACGTAGACATCGATATGGCTGCCCGGCAGCACGTTCTGCGTATAGGCGGCGTCGAGCAGCACTGTCGCCTCGCCATAGGCGTTGGCGTAAAAGTCGGCCGGGACAGCGATGTTGAAGGTCGTACGGAAGCGGCGGCCAGAGAACTCGGTCGATTTGACACCCAACTGTGAGAAGGCGATCGTCCTGTCTGAAAAGATAAGCGGCGCGTCAGGCGCGGTCCACCGCTGCGTGGCCAGCGCGTCTCGGCGCACTGTGACAGCGCGATCGGTTGTCGAGACGATGGTCTCGATTGCTGTGGCGATCGCCGGCCAGGATGGTCCCGTAATCAAAAGAACAGTCTGGCCGGAGCGTGGATCGGTTGCGAAGGTCGCGAGCGGTGCCGTCTGCGCGGCGACCGGCACGGCAAACAGCGGCTGCAATTCGCTGGGCGTGCCAACCACGACCGTCATCCGGCCAGGAGACGAGGCGGGCAGGGAACCACTCGTAAACGACATGGTCTGGTTCGGCATGCCGCTCAGGATCGAAAGCCCCTGCACCAGCCTCAGGAGCGGCTTCGTGGTTCCCGGCTGCTCAAGCGCGGGAACCACGAAATTGAACGCGGTCTGGCCGGCGCCGTCCACGCCGATCGCGCGGATGGCGTCGGTGCTGGAGAACTTCGCGGCCTCTTCGCCGACGAAGGTCAAATAGGTCTGCGAGGGGTCGATATCCGACCAGAGCTCGTAGGTCGATTGCACGGTGCAATCGGTGCGATGGCGTTGCTTTGCTTCGATCGTGAGCAGGTTAGCCCCCGGCTGCAGCAGACGTGGCGGGATGCTCAGGGAGACGGTGGACGCTCCATCAGACGAGCCGACGGGCTGCTCTCCAATGACCCTGTTGTTGATCAGGATCGTGAATTGCGAGCTCTCCGGCGCGACGACGATGGCGTTCTGGTAGGTGAAGTTGAAGGTTGCCTGTGCCGCTGCCTGCTCTGGCGTCAGGTAGACAGACCACGACTTGCGATCATATTCGCCGTCCAGTCCAAGCTTGGCGAAGGGCACGACATAGCGGCGCGATGTGCCGGGAGGCAGCGGAGCGGACGCTGTTGCGGCCGCTGATTTCTGCGGCGGCTGTGCTGCTGGCGTTGCAGTCTGCGCGGCTGGCGTCGGCGACGATACTGGCCCTGGCTGCGTGGCGGGTGCATCCGCCTGCGCTGGCGGAGATGCCGGTTGTTGCACGGTCGGTGTCGCGGGAGTGACGGCGAAAGGCTGCAGAGGTGTTACGGCTGCCGGCGGGGCGGCTGGTGCGGGTGTCGCGGGCGGCTGTATTGCGATCGTCGGCGCCGGCGTTGTTGTCGGAGCGGAAGCAGGGGGTGTCGCCGGAAGCGTCATGCGCGGCACGGCGGGAATTGCCTCCGGCGGACGTTCACCCGACATGTCGAATGGCGACGTCTGCGCATAGGCGAGCGCGGTAGCGGCAAGCAGGAAGCCGAGGGAGGTGGCGATCTTCCGCATCAGCCATTCACCTTCGAGACTTGCCGCTGCTCTTCGCGCTCCGGCCGCATGCTGCGGAAGAAATAGACCAGGCCGCGGCTCGTTTGGTAAAACGCAAGGCCGACGAACCAGATCGTTCCGCGGATCAGACCGGGGTTGCGGCGGCGGCCTTCCTGGAATTGCGTCCACTGCGCCGAGTTCGCAAACATCAGGTCGGCGATCAGCCGGTGATCCAGCGCGCTCTTCGGAACATACTGGCAGCCCACGGCAAGCAGCCCGTCCGTCGGCTGAATGTTGCGCACCACGAGCGGCAGCGTTTCGAGATCGGCGCCACTGAACGGACGGAAGCGCACTTCGCCTTCGACGCCGACCAGCGACTGCTCCAGCTGCTTGTCGAACACGTGCAGGCGAGCGCCATGCACCGACACGTCCTCGATCGACGCCGTGTACCACTTGCCATTGATGCCGAATTCCGCCCGGCGGTTGACGCGCACGCGGCGGGAAGAGGCGCGCTCGCCGCGTTCCGACACGACGCCGAGCGCGCAGCCCGCCATGATCAGATTGATCAGGTTCCAGCCGCCGACGACGAGCGTGACATCGGCCTTATAAGGCTCGGTATAGATGCGGTAGATGGTGACGATCAGCGCGATGATCTGCACCGCGAAGATGACGAAGAAAGGACGGCTGATTTCCGACAGGCGGCTGACGGCAATCGACTCGTCCTTGGCGGTTACCTTGAATGTCGGCTTTCTTGGATTGAGCATCACGGAGATCACTGCCGGCAGCAGATGGACCGTCTGCACATACTCGTAGAGTTCCGAGATCCAGGGCCAGCGGAACGAACCGTAGAGGTAGTTCTGCATGATGAGGTTCACGAGCATGTAGGCGAGCGTATAGGCCAGGAATTCACCGCCGGACGCGGTGAAGATTTCGAGGTCGAAGAAGAGGTAGCACAGCGGTGCGAACAGGAAGACCGTGCGCGGGAAGGGGAACAGCCAGAACAGCGTCGACGACATGTAGCAGAAGCGCTGCGGGATCGTCAGTCCGCGCTTAAGCAGCGGGAAGCGGAACCTGAGGATCTGCATCATGCCCTGCGCCCAGCGGCTGCGCTGGCCGATGAAGCTCGCAAACGTCGCCGGCTGCAGGCCGGCGATCAGCGGCTTGTCGACATAGATGCTGTTCCAGCCGCTTCCGTGCAGCGCAAGCGCCGTCTCGCAGTCCTCGGTGATGCTGATGCCGCTGAAGCCGTTTTGCGATTCCAGCGCCTTGCGGCTCAGAACCGCCGCAGAGCCGCAGAAGAAGGCCGCGTTCCACTTGTCGAGCCCACGCTGTATGATGCCGTAGAACATCTCGTTCTCGCTCGGCATGTTGTCGAAGGTGCGCAGATTGCGCTCCAGCGGATCGGGATTGATGAAGAAGTGCGGCGTCTGCACCAGGAAAAGCTTCGGATCGTCGTCGAAATAGCCGACGGTCTCGAGCAGGAAGTCGCGCGCAGGTGCGTGGTCGGCATCGAAAACCGCGATCAGCTCGCCGGTCGAATGCTGCATGCCATTGTTGAGATTGCCGGCCTTGGCATGCTCGTTGCGCTCACGGGTGAGATAGCGGACGCCAATTTCCTCGCAGAGCTGCTTCAGTTCATTGTGGCGCGCAACGGCTGCCTGCGCCTCCAGCAGCTTGTTCGAATTGCGTTTCTGCACGGTCCCGCCGTCGTCGAGCAGCCATACGGTCAGCTTGTCCGCCGGATAGTCCATTGCTTTGGCGGCCGAGAGCGTGTTGGCGAGGAGGTGGGAATCCTCGTTATAGGTCGGCACGAACACATCGACGTGCGGAAAGCGCTGGAGCTTTCCCACGCGCGAAGGACGTGGCGGCAAGGGTGTCGCGACGATGAAGAGGCTGAGCGCCAGCATGGCGACGCTGTACATTTCGGCGAGATAGAGCAGCAGGCCGGGAATGAAGTTTTCCGGCTGGTTGACCGGCGGCAAGGTGCTTGTCGTTCGCCAATAGACATAGCGCATGACGATCGCGGTGCCGAAGGCAAGCGCGATCAGGCGCCATGTGCCTTCACCCTTCAAGCCCTTGATGATCGCCATGACGGCAACCACGGTGATGCTGGCGATCAGCTGCGCCTGCAAATTCACCGGCAGGGTCACCAGCGCGACCACACAGATCGCAACCACTGCCCAGATCAAGATGCTGCGGGCCTTATGCATCGGCGTTCCTTCAAAGGCATTGCGCCGGGCATCTTCTCCGATGCCGGCCTAGCTGATCGTCATCTCTGGCAGGCGGCATTTGCCGCCGTGTTGCCGATGCATTCCGGCGACGGCACGTTCACGCCGCTCGCTGTCATCGTCTGTTGTGAGGCTGGCTGGCGTACCGACGCGTTGGCCAGCGCAGGCGCTTCCAGCGGCGCCTGTGGCGCGTTTTCGGAAAGGTCAGGTCCCGGCACGCGTGGGCCGATCGCCGGCGGCAAGGTTGGCGCTACCGGTGCCGTGGCGGCAGGGCGAACTGCTGCGCGGCGCACCGGCGCGGGCCTTGAGTAGGTCTGCGTCGGGGCCGGTTCGTAGCCGATCGGCATCGGCGTCGAGCGATAGCCGCCTTCGTCGGGATAGATCGGGTTTCCGGGGCGTCCGATGGTAGGGTCGCCCCCTTGCGTCATGCCGTAAGGGTTCCAGATTTCGCCGTTGAAGGTGCCGATCACGGTGTAGCCGTACATCACGCCCAGCAATTGGCGCTCGGTTGCGCGCGCATCACACAGGCGCAGGCGAACCTGGATCATGCCGAAATTGCGGGCCTGTGTCTGGTCCGAGCGGCTGGAGCGGATCTGCTGCCATCCGTAGACACAGGTGTCGCCGTTGTGGCTGGTGCCGAAGGCATAGCCGAAGGGGCCGTAGCTGTTTTGCAGGAACGTCGCGGAGCGCGCCATCCGCACACCGGGGATGGCAGTCGCCATCTCGCGCGCAATAGCGCTCTCATTGACCATCTTGTAGGTGGAGTTCCCGGCGCCTGGGTTCTCGCCGCGCCCGCCGAGAAACTGCACCTTGAGAAAGTTCTGGCCGGGGACCGAGGACGAGGTGAACAGCGAAATCGACTGATCGACGCCATTGCCGCGCTTCTGCTCGACGACGCTCACGATAGAGGGCCCACCGGGTGGCGGCAGGACAAGCGCTTTCTCGCTCGCGATTGTTTCAGCGGCGCTCGGTTGTCTGATATTTCCAGTCGATGTGCAGCCGGCAGCAAGACCAGCCAACCCCGCAAGGGCCATCAATCTTAGCAAACCCATGTTTCCGATCGCCGCAATCGTATTTCCCCGTATCCGGCGCAATTTTGGCAACCGGACTTCGAATCAACGACCAGACGGCCGTTAATCATTCTAAACGACGGATATGGTTAACCAATCGTTAATTTACGGATCATTGAGGTAGTGGCGATTGGGTTCGCGAACACAAAAAGTTGCTTGCGTCGATACGCCGCCATCCAGGTCGCAAGGCACAGCCTTCCCGCGCGCTGAGACGACTAAATTAGGCTCGGATAATAACAAAGACAAAAAGATACTTTAGAGCGATTTTTTGCCGCCCAAAATTCTATTTTCTAGACTGCGAAGCACGCAGGGCTGTCCGCGCTTGTGGTCAATCGAAGGCCATTCATGAACATGCTTCATGGCCTTATGCGGATTTCGGCATCTTAACATGTTCGGACCGAGCTGTTACGTAAATGCTAAGGCCGAGCTCCGGCTCCGGTCGGCTGTTAAATACGGGATATAAAAACGAAAAATCGGAAGCAGATGCGAAGTGGCAGCTGTTTCCTCATCGACGTGCGCAGGTTCTTCGAGGCAGGCGAGCGACTAGCGGAATTCGTTTGGTTGCTTGTGGATGGGGTCTCGCACGCCAATTTCACAACGGAGTAAAGCTTGGCGGAGGAGCCAAGGGGAGGAGGGAACCAAGGTTGCTCGGTTGAATCGAGCCCAAGTAAAGGCGAATAAAAGTGCAAAATAAAAATCAGCGGCATTTTTCCACCGTTCGCAGCGGCGTGCTTGTAGCGGCTGTATCGATATTCATGTCTTCCGCGGCAATGGCCCAGCAGGCCGAGGCCCCACCGCCTCCATCCGTCACAACCGTGAATGTTGCCGCAAGCTCGGTCCCGCTCAGCTATGAATATGCTGCTCGCATCTCGGCATTTCGTCAGACGGAAGTACGCGCTCGCGTGAGCGGTATCCTGCTGAAGCGTAATTTCGTCGAAGGCGCTCAGGTCAAGGCCGGCGATGTGCTGTTTCTCATCGATCCTGCGCCCTATGAAGCGGCACTGATGCAGGCGCAGGCCGGATTGAAGCAGGCTCAGGCCCAGCTCGGCCAGGGCATTCGCGAGGAAAAGCGCAACATCAGCCTCTTCGATCAGAATGTCGGCAGCCAGAAGAGCCGCGACGACGCGATTTCCGCGCGCGAACTCGCCGAAGCGGCTGTCGCTTCCGCCGAAGCCCAGGTCAAGACCGCCGAACTCAACCTCGGCTACACCAAGGTGACTGCGCCGATTGGCGGCATCACGAGCCTCGAACAGGTCTCTGAAGGCAGCCTGATCAGCACTGATTCCAGCCTGCTGACCAACATCACCCAACTGGACCCCGTTTACGTCAATTTCTCCTTCTCGGATTCCGAGGCACGAGAAATCCGCCATCTCATCGATCTGATGAAGAGCAAGGGCCAGGAGCAGAAGCTGCGGGTCAAGCTCACCTTTGGTGACGGCTCGACCTACGGTCACGAGGGACTTGTCGACTTCACGTCGGCCACCGTCGACGTCAATACGGGCACCATTCAGGCACGTGCGATCATCGACAATCCCGATCGCCAGCTCATTCCGGGCCAGTTTGTACGCGCGACAGTGAGTGGCGTGACTGCCGATGACGCGATCGTCATTCCGGAGATAGCGTTGATGCAGGGCCCGCAGGGTCAGTTCGTCTATACCGTCGGCAAGGACGGTAAGGCCAAGATCAACGCGGTAACGCTCGGCCAGAAGGTCGGCAGCAACTGGATCATCAATTCGGGCCTCGATGCCGGTGACCAGCTGATCACAGAAGGCATCATCAAGGTGCGTCCGGGCTCGGCCGTCAACGCGACGGCTGAAGCGGCGGCTGCCGATGCCGGCAAGGATACGAAAGAGACGGCGGCCAACTGATGGGTAACAGGTTCTTTATCGACCGGCCGGTCTTCGCGGCGGTCATTTCCATTGTCATCGTTCTGGCGGGCCTTCTGGCCCTGCGGGCGCTGCCTATCGCGCAATATCCTGAACTGGTGCCGCCGCAGGTCGTCGTTACGGCGAACTATCCCGGAGCCAGCGCTGAAACTGTCGCGCAGACCGTTGCCGCTCCGCTGGAGCAGCAGATCAACGGCGTCGAGAACATGCTCTACATGCAATCGACGAACTCCAACAGCGGCACCATGCAGATCACGGTGACGTTCGCGCTTGGCACGGATCCCGACCAGGCCGCGATCAACGTGAATAACCGTGTCCAGCGTGCGACTTCGACCTTGCCGCAGGAAGTTACCCGTCAGGGTGTCGTTGTCGCCAAGCGCTCGAACTCCATTCTCGCTTTCGTGGCGATGTTCTCCAACAACACGCAGTATGACCGCGCCTATGTCGGCAACTACGCGCTCTTGAACGTCATCGACGATCTCAAGCGTCTTCCCGGCATCGGCGATGTCAACGTGCTCGGTGATATCGACTATTCCATGCGCGTCTGGCTTCGACCGGACAAGATGGCGCAGTACGGCCTGACGCCGAGCGACGTGTCGGCGGCCATCCAGGAGCAGAACTCGCAGTTCGCGGCCGGCCGTTTCGGCGATCAGCCGAGCGCCACCGGACAGCCCTTTACCTACAGCGTTTCCACGCAGGGTCGTCTGGCTGACCCGGAAGCCTTTGGTGACATCATCCTGCGCTCGACCAGCAACGCAGCGACGCTGCGGCTGAAGGATGTCGCTCGCATCGAGCTTGGTACCAAGAGCTATTCGGTACAGAGCAGCCTCAATGGCACGCCGGCCGTTCCGATCGCAGTTTATCTGCAGCCGGGCGCCAATGCTTTGAACACGATGGAAGCGCTTTCGACGCGCCTGGCTGAACTGAAGAAGTCGTTCCCTGACGGTATCGACTATCGTATTCCTTACGATACGACAAAGTTCATCCAGGTCTCGATCGAAGAGGTCATTCACACCTTCTTCGAAGCGATCGCCCTCGTGGTCATTGTGGTGTTCCTGTTCCTGCAGAACTGGAGAGCAACGCTTATCCCTGTGATCGCGGTTCCGATCTCGATCATTGGCACCTTCGCCGGCATGTATCTGCTCGGTTTTTCGATCAACCTGCTGACGCTATTCGGCCTGGTGCTGGCGATCGGTATCGTCGTGGACGACGCCATCGTGGTTCTTGAAAACGTCGAACGCCTGATGACGGTAGACAAGCTGCCGCCCAAGGACGCGGCTATCAAGGCCATGGGCGAAGTCACGGGACCGGTTGTCGCAATCGTGCTCGTGCTGTGCTCGGTCTTCATCCCGGTCTCCTTCATGGGCGGGCTTGCGGGCCAGATGTACAAGCAGTTCGCCGTCACGATCGCCATCTCGGTGATCCTGTCGGGCATCGTGGCATTGACGTTGACGCCGGCGCTCTGCGGGCTGATCCTGAAGCCCGGTCATCATGAACCGGCGCTGCCGTTCCGCGTGTTCAACCGCGCCTTTGACCGTCTGACGTCGGGCTATACGGCGGGCGTTCGCTTCTTCGTCAAGCGTTTCGCCATCGGTCTCGTCCTCGTTGGCGCCCTGCTTGGCGCGACTGGCTACCTCTTCTACACCCTCCCGGGATCGCTCGTTCCCAACGAAGACCAGGGCTGGGTACTGCAGGTTGCCGTACTTCCGCCGGCAGCAGCGCTTCCGCGCACCGAAGCGGTCATGAACCAGGTGGTCGACAACACCTCGAAGCTTGAAGGCGTTCACGACGTCTTCGCGGTCTCCGGCTACGATATCCTCGCCGGCGGCATCAAGAGCAGCGCCGGTGTGTCCTTCATCATTCTCGATGACTGGAAGGAGCGCACCACTGCGGCACTGGACGCCCGCAACATGGCGGGGCCGATCATCGGCGCCAATAGCGATATCAAGGATGGGATGGTTCTGGCCTTCAATCCGCCGCCGATCCAGGGCTTGAGCACCACGGGTGGTTTCGAAGCCTATGTTCAGGACCGTGGCGGCAACGGCATCGCGAACCTTGCCGAACAGGCGAATGCTCTCGTTGCCGCGGCTTCGAAGCGCCCTGAGCTGACCGCCGTGCGCACCACCTTCGATGCCAGCGTTCCGCAGTACCACGCGGATCTCGATCGCGAGAAGGCAAAGGCGCTCGACGTGCCGATCAACACGGTGTTCGATGCCATGCAGGCCACGTTCGGTAGCCTCTATGTCAACGACTTCACGCTCTATGGCCGCAATTACCAGGTCAATCTGCAGTCGGAATCGGCTTTCCGGCAGTCGCCAGACGATCTCCGTCAGGTCTTCGTTCGCTCGAACAATGGCAGCATGATCCCGCTGGATGCGTTGGTGAAGGTCACGCGCATCATCGGCCCCGACCAGGTCGAACGCTTCAACGCGTTCAACTCGGCCAAGGTCACCGGCAACCCGGCTCCTGGCTATACCTCGGGTGACGCCATCCGCGCATTGCAGGAGGTCGCGAGTGAGACCCTTCCGGCAAGCTACCAGATCGCCTGGACAGGTTCGGCCTACCAGGAACTGGCAACGGGCGGCGCGGGAACGCAGGCGATGCTCTTCGGCATCATCATGGTGTTCCTCATCCTTGCCGCGCAGTACGAGAAGTGGACGCTGCCGCTGGCGGTTATCACGGCCATCCCGTTCGCGCTGTTCGGTGCACTGCTCGCAACGATGCTCCGCGGGCTGACCAACGACGTCTACTTCCAGATCGGCATGGTCACGCTGATCGGTCTGGCCGCCAAGAACGCCATCCTCATCGTCGAGTTTGCCGTTCTGAAGCGCCAGGAAGGACTGTCGGCCGGCGAGGCTGCGATCGAAGCCGCCCGCCTGCGTTTCCGCCCGATCGTCATGACGTCGCTGGCATTCATTCTGGGTGTCGTGCCGTTGGCGATCAGCACGGGTGCGGGCTCGGCCAGTCGTCACGCCATCGGAACCGGCGTTATCGGGGGCATGCTCGCGGCGACGTTCATCGCGACCTTCTTCATCCCGATGTTCTACCGCCTGATCGCCTGGAAGGCGCCGAAGCAGGCCGATAGTCCGCAAGCGGCTCCCGGCAACAACCCGGCGATCGTTCCCGGCGAGTAACAACGGTCTTTCGAACAACGGGCCGGCGCGGACATGATGTCCACGCCGGCCCGAACTGTTTCAGGTCCTGAACCATTTCTGGGGCGGAGCGAACGTGCGATGGCGATGTGCGGATCTTTTTAACGCCGCAGCGCTAATATGCGCCCGCACACATGTTCTCTAACCCCCAGGGACCTTACATGAAGACGATTCTCGTCGGGGCGCTTCTCGCCGCCCTCATACCCGGCATCAGCCAGGCCAAGACGCTTGCATTCCCGAGCGACGCCCCCATCGCTCAGATCGCCATTCCAGATAGCTGGGAGCCCGAGGAAACGGAAACCGGGATCCAGGCGACGTCCGATGACTCGGCTATTTACCTTTCGATCGACGTCGCCGACGAAAAGAGCACCGACAAGGTCATCGACGACGCTATCGCCTTTCTTCAAAAGAACGGCGTGAAGGTCGACGGCTCGACGCAGAAGAAGTCCGATGAGCCGATCAACGGCATGGACATGACCAACTTCGACTGGACCGGCACCGACAATGACGGCGCAGTCAATATCGGCCTCTCGCTGCTCTCGCCCAAACCAGGCAAGCTCCTCGTCATCACCTATTGGGGATCGCAGGGAACGCAGGAGGCGCATGGGCCTGAACTCCAGGCGATCATCAGCTCCCTGAAACCTGCAGCCGAATAATATCGCGCAGGCACGGCTCTGCCGTGCCTGCCTTTTCACCCGAGGTCACCGTGCGCTTCTTCAAATCATGTCTTATTCTATCGCTCTCTGCGTTGTCGGCAGCGAGCCCGTCATGGGCTGACGCGTACAAGGCTGTCAGCAACACCGCCATGTCCGTTACCGGCGATATCTCGATGGACGACTTCAGCATTACCTTCGAAACGGGTGAAGAGCTTTCGTTTTCCAATCTGGTCGGCGATCACTTCATCGTCGACGGCGAACGTGTACCGGCTTCCGTCTATCGCGTCGCCGATCCTTCGGATCTCGAGTTGCTGAACGGCAATCGTCTCTGCGGCTCCGGTCCGGTCACCTATGTCGCAAATTGGTCCGCCGGCGATGGCTTGTCGGCGATTGCGGTGTTCACCGGTCGGCATGCGCCGAAAAGCTCCGACGAAATGTGCGCGTCCTACACGTTTGAGGAAGGCGTCGAGGAGTGAGCGCGGCGACGCTGCCTAAAGCGGAACCGGTGCGGCGGGCACCACGTCATATGGCACCTTGGCTTCATCTGCCGCGGCGATAAAGGCGAGGCGCGCATCTTCCGGTGAAGCCTTGCCGATTGCCACGCCGTCGCACACTTCCAGGGCGGAAAAGTAGGCCTTGCCTTCAGCGACCGGCCAAGCAGTAAAAAGCAGTTTGAGCGCTTCACGGGTACTCGTGACCGTATAAACGGCGCCACTGCGCCGGCAGGCGATCAGAACAGGGATCATCCATGGTCTCGTGTCCAACGCTTTATACCCCCTCGAAGCGCATTTGATTGGCGGCAGCCGTGCAAAGCTGCCACCGCGCCCTTAACATATAGTATGTTCTTTATGCATCAAGCGTGGGCGCTCCGGTACCGCGCATGAAAAAACCCGGTGCGAGGGGCTGCACCGGGCTTTTGGTTGGACTGCATTGGGCTTGCTGATCCAGCAACGCGGATTTCAATACGTTGCGCAGATAAAACCCTTCAGCTGCGAAAAGGTTCCCAAAGAAGATCGGGCGCAATTTTTGCCGATCGTTCGGTCAACGGAGCAACGGTGAACCCGTTATTCCTCGGCAACGCCGTTCATCAGCCCGTCGAATACTTCGAGCATGGCGTCGGCGATCGCCTGGCCGAGCGCATTGCCGGCCTGACCGATCTCCGCGTTGTCCATGTCACGCGCCGCAAGCGCAAGCGCCGTGCCCTGCTCGCTGACGATCAGCTTGGCGCGTTCGATCGCCCAAAGCGAGAAGTCGTTGCGGTTGTCGATCGTTACGGTTTCCGGTTCCATGGCCAATTCCTCTCATTCGCTTGCGCGCTTATTAGCCTCTTTACCGGGAATATCGAAGCACAATCCTCGACGCGGCCACAACTCGCTCAATGCATGAGTGGGTGGCTGGGTCTGCGCTTGCCGCAGCCGCGGCAGGCGAGTGTGCCACATGATAACAGTCGAGCCGTTAGTTTGGATCGAGGTTTTTCATGCCGCGGCGCGTATGCCGCAGTTCAACGATCTGGCGCATCTGTGCCAGTCTAAGTTCCAGCGCTGTCCTGTCCATCGACGGGGGCAGCTTGCTGAGTTCATCCGCAAGGATATCAATCTCCTTGAGGAGGAACGGTAAATCGAAACCTTCATGTTCCATGTTTTCCGCCATGCCATTCATGCAAGCGATTCTTGCTTGCATCGATTTACATGCTTCGCTGTCACGGCTAGGCGAGTCTCGTTCAACGTTATTAATATCCAATAAACTATAGCCATCAGCGTCCCGAAATGACACCTGATAGTGCCAGGAGAGCACGAACGCGCACGCTTTCCTACCCGGCACATGGTCCGGGTTGATAAACGCGTTCGAGCGGCCGATGTTTTCGACCGCTCGATAGCATTTTCGGATTGTGACGGAGCCAGCCAGTCCTGGCCCTAGTAGACGTCGCGAACGTAGCGCTTCTGGCGCTTCAATTCGTTGACATAGGCGCTCGCGGCATCAGCGGAATGGCCGCCGTGGACAGCGATGATGTCGTGCAGGGCCTGATCCACGTCGCGTGCCATTCGTGTCGCATCGCCGCAAACATAGAAATGCCCGCCTTCTTCCAGCCAGGCGTAGAGCGCCTTGCCGTTCTCACGCATGCGGGTCTGCACGTAGATCTTTTCCTGCTGGTCACGGGAAAAGGCCAGATCGAGCCGCGTCAGCAGGCCTGCGCTGCTCATCGCAGCCAACTCCTCTTCGTAGATGAAATCGTCGGCACGGTGCTGGTCGCCGAAGAACAGCCAGTTCCGACCCGCAGCGCCGCGCGCCTGCCGCTCCTGCAGGAAGGCCCGGAACGGCGCGATGCCGGTGCCGGGACCGACCATGATGACAGGGGTCGCATCATCCGAGGGCACGCGGAACGCCTTGTTCTGCGACACGAAAATGCCGGCCATGTCACCCTCCGCACGATCCGCCAGATAGGTCGAGCACACGCCGCCGTGCTCGCGCCCGTTGGGCGTGTAGCGCACGCTGGCAACGGTCAGGTGCACGCGCCCCTCGGCAGCAAGCGGGCTCGAGGAGATCGAGTAGGCGCGGTGCTGCAGCGGCTTCAGCAGGCCGACGAAATCGGCGGCGCTCATCGCGCGCTCCGGCAGCAATTGCAGGAGGTCGAGGCTGTCCTTGCCCCACAGCCAATTCTCCAGTGCTTCCTTGTCGCCATGGCGCAGGATATGGCTGAGCTCTTCATGGCTGGCGCGCCGTTCGATCTCCGCGATGAATTCGCGCGACGGCGTGGAAATCTCGAAGCTGGCCGTCAATTCCTGGCCCAGCGGCCGGGCGAGGCCGGAAACGGCCGCTTCCGCGTCGGCGCCCAGACGCTCCAGAATGGCCGAAACAAGGGACGGATTGTTCATAGGCATGACACCCAGGGCATCGCCGGCTTCGTAAACCAATCCGCTATCGCCGAGATCGAACTCGAAATGCCGGATTTCCTTGGCGGATCGTGTACCCGAGAGCAGCCGGTTGACGGCAAGGGTCGAGGGATAAGGCGACTTGCGGTTCCATTGCGATTTCTCGCGGACAGGCAGGGCCGTCGCTTCGGCCGGCTCTGTGGCTCCACCTTCGATCGCTGCTGCGACCGGCAGGGTCTCGTTCACCCAGGCCGATGCGGCATCCTCGTAATCCACGTCGCAATCCAGGCGGTTCGCCATCCGCTGGGCGCCGAGTTGCTCCAGCCGGGTGTCGATCAGCTTGCCCGCCTGGCAGAAGCCATCATAGCCGGTGTCGCCGAGCGCTAGCACGCCGAAATTCATGGTCTCCAGTCTGGGCGCGCTGTCCGCCGAAAGCGCCTCCCAGAAGAGTTGCGCATTATCCGGCATCTCTCCTTCGCCATAGGTGGAGACCACCACGATCACCCGCTTCATGGTCGAGAAGCGAGCCATGTCGATATCGTCGAGCGCCTCGACCACCGGCTGCATCCCGGCAGCGCGGGCAGCCGCCGCCGCATCCATGGCCACGCCCTCGGCATTTCCGGTTTGCGTGCCATAGAGGATATGCAGTGGGCTTGATGCCGGCTGCTGCGGCGCTACCGCGGCGGCGGCGCTGCCGTCACCATCGATCGCCAGCCGTGAGTGGAGGCCGGCAAGGAAGCCGGAAAGCCAGGCGCGCTGGTCGCCATTGAAGGGGGCGTCGGCGGGGATATAGGGCACTTTCATCGTCACACTCGGCTGGTTCGGGCAGATGTCGTCAGGTCGGAGACCGCGCGCTTGGCGAACAGCTCCTCGAAGCTCGGCAGGCGACCGATCCTTTCGATGTTGCGGGCGTACTGGTGGATGATCCAGCCGTAGGTGCCGGGGCTATCCATCGACAGGATGTTGCGGCGCGCCAGCGCTTCCTTGTAGTCGGCAAGTCGCTTGGCGGCGATCATCACCGCCAGCTGTTCGTCGCTGTGGCCGTCGATAGCGTCACGCGCGTGCCGCATCAGCTTGCTCATAAGCGCGAAATCCTCCGTCAGGATGAGGTTGCGCACAGCCTTCTCTACGGCCGGCTCGGACGGGCCGAGCGCGTTGGGCACACGCGCCATCGCCAGGCCCTGCGCCATGGAAAGCACGGTGGAATTGTTGAGCAGCGCGAACATTTCGTCCGTGTCTGTCTCGCCGTAGCCGGGTACGCGGCCGTTGAGCACTGGCTTGCGGTCGCGATAGGCCAGCTTGAACTTGCGGACCTGATGGGCTGCGAGCGCCGAGGCCAGCTCCTCGATCAGCTCTTTGCGCGGCTTGGCCTTCAGGATCTGATCGCTATCCTGATAGAGCAGCAGCGCCCGCGGCATGCCGTAGACGAAATTGTGCCGTTCGCTCTCCCAGTTCTCCAGGAGCCAGCGCGCCTTGGACGAGCCGGTCGCGGCCAGATGCCAGGTGAGCAGCATGTGCACGGCTTGGCCATGGATGGCCGCTTCATCCCCTTCGTCGGAGATTGAGCCGAGCAGGATCGAGTCGTGGCTGACCTTCTTCGGCAGATCGCCGTACGGGTCGTACTGATAGACGAAACCGCCGCTCATGCCGTTGCCGAAGCCCTTGCCGAAGCTTCCGAGATTGAGAACCGCGCCATTGGTCATGTATTCGCAGCAGAAGTCGCCAACGCCCTCGACAACTGATGTCGCGCCGGAATTGCGGACGGCAAAACGGTCCCCGGCCTGGCCTTCCACGAAGGTGCGACCGCCGGTGGCGCCGAAGAGCGCGAAGTTGCCGATCAGCACGTTGCCGCCCGCCTCGTCGGAGCCGCCGCCCGGCGACTTGACGACGATGGTGCCACCGCAGGCGCTCTTGCCGACACCGTCATTGCAGGTGCCGGTATGGGTGAGCATCATACCGTCATTGCAGAACGCGCCGTAGGATTGCCCGGCCGAACCCGAGGTCGCGATATTGACCGATCCGGGCTCGAGGAAGCGCCGGCCGCGCTCGTCCTGGCGAACCGCCGGCAGGGTGGCTGCCGTCGCGGCGTCGATCTCGTAGTTCAGCATACGCTCGATATCGACTGCCAGCTGCCCGCCGACGCTCTTGTTGCAATTGTTGAGGAAGCGATTGCCGCCGAGCTCGACGGTTTCCTTGCCGTTTTCGATCAGCGCCGACTGCACGAGGTCGCGGAAGCCGTCATCGACGGCGTAATCCTTCTCCATATAGACGGGGTCGGTAATCTTCACCTCCTCGACCACCGCAAGCATCGCGCGGAGGTCAAGCTGCCCGACGCTTGAGGGGTGATCGAGGAGATGAAGAAGATCGGAACGCCCGCGCGCCTGGCGCAGCGACGGCAGGCCGAGCGATGCCAGAAGCTCGCGGGTCTCGTGGGCGATGTTGAGCAGATATTGCGCAAGCGCCCGGGGGTCGCCGTTGAAGACCTCCTGGTTGGTGGTCAGCCCGGCCGGGCACTTGATGTTGCAGTTCTTCGCCATGACGCATTTCAGCATCATCAACGCGGTGGTGCCGAATTCGAAACTGTCGCCACCGAGCAGAGCCGACTTGATGACGTCGCTCGCCGTCTGGTGCGCGCCCGAGCAACGCAACGTGACCTTATCGCGCAAGCCGTTGGCGCAAAGCGCCTGATGGACCTCGGCGATGCCGATTTCGGCGGCGCGCCCGGTGTATTTCAGGCTGGTGACGGCGGCCGCACCCGTGCCGCCGGTGTTGCCGGCGACATTGATGACATCGGCGCCTGCCTTGGCGACGCCAACGGCGATCGTGCCGATCCCTTCCGACGAGACGAGCTTGACGACAACACGCACGCGCGCCGCCTTGGCGTCATGGATGAGCTGCGCCAGATCCTCGATCGAATAGGTGTCGTGATGAGGGGGAGGCGAGACGAGCTCGACGCCGGGCGTGCCGCCACGGGCGGCCGCGATCTCGACGGTCACCTTGGGCGAGGGGAGCTGACCGCCTTCGCCGGGCTTGGCGCCCTGGCCGATCTTGATCTCGATCTCCTCAAGCATCGGATCGGCGAGATAGCCCGCCCAGATGCCGAAGCGCCCTGAGGCGAACTGCTTGATCTTGGAAGCGCGGATCGTGCCGTAGCGCGACAGATGCTCGCCGCCCTCGCCGGAGTTCGACATGCCGCCGGCCATGTTGGTGCCGTGGGCGACCGCTTCATGGGCGGCGGCCACGAGCGCGCCGTGGCTCATGGCGCCCGAGGCGAGCAGCGACGTGATTTCGCTCGCGTTCTGGATTTCGGAAAGCGGAATGCTTGCGGGCGCGGTGCGCAGCAGCGAGAGATAGTCGCGGGCCTCGCCCTTCGCCTGCACGGCAAGAGCGCCTGCTTCCAGCCAGTGGCCGACGATGTCGGTTCCGAAGCGCATGACGAGCGACTGCGCAAGTGCCGAAAGCAGCGTCAGCTGGCTGCCATTCGAGGTCGTCAGGCGCAGCCGGAACTCGTCGTCGCCAACGCGCTCGCAGGAAAGGCCGCGCACCATGAAGGCGTTGTTTCCCTTGCGGGAAAAACGTCCCATCTCGCGCCTGAAATCCTCGGCATTGCCGCAGAAGCTGACATCGGCGGGCAGGTCCAGCACATCACGCAAAGCCGCTGGGCGCCTCATGCGCTCTTCCATCATCATGCGTGCGAAGGCGCGGTAGCCGGGCGTGATCTCGAAGCGGTCGATCGCCTCGGGCGTCAGCTTTTCGAAGCTGGTGCTGTAATAGGCGGCATCGTTGAGGCCGAAGGCATCTTCCAGACGGTTGAGTGGCAGAAGCCGGAAGAATTCCGACTGGTCGGTGTCGCCGGCCATCCGCTCGAAATCGATCTTCTCCTCGGTCATGTCAACGAAGCCACGGACAGCGGTCGTGCCATATGAGTGACCGGCGCCCTCGGCGCGCTCCTTGAAAAGGCCGAGCAGCGGGATCTCGTTTTCACCGGTAACGGTCAGCGCCCGCATGTGCCAGTCGCACACCGCTTGAGCGATGACGGCGAAGTTCACGCCGCCAACAGGGGTCTTCACATTCGGGAAATAGCGGCGCAGCACGGGATCGTTGGTGTCGAGGAAGTTGGGCTCGAAGAATTCACCGGCGATGTAGCTTTCGGCCGTGCACAGGCCAACCTTGCCCATCGTCTTCATCAACGACTTTTCTGCCGCCTTGGCGAAGCGCTTGAACGCCTTGTCGGCATCGGCGCCGAACTTCTCCTCGGCCCGGAACTGGACGCCGAGCGGATAGACGGCCGAGGCGCCGAAGCCGAGTGCCGCGGCGATATGGTGAGACGAGGAAATCTGGCCGCTCTCTGCGATGATGGAGACGCGCAGGCGCAGGCCGGTTTCGATCAGGCGCTGGTTGAGGGCGGAGATGACGATGATCATCGGCAGGGCCGCGCGGTCGCGCGCTACATGGCGATCGGTGACGACAGCGATGCCGCCTTCTTCGGCGGCGAAGGCTTCCACCGCGTCGCAAAGCCTTGAGATCGCGGCCTCCAGCGCCTGCTCGTTGGCCTTGGGATCGCCGGCGACGGGCGTGTATAGCATCTCGAAGCGGCGCAACGGCGTCTCGGACTGCTCACGGATCTTCAGCATGTCGAGATGAGTGAGGATCGGTGAGCGCACGACGATCTGGCGGGCGGCCTTGGCGCCGATGTTCGGCTTGGCGCCGAGCGCCACGCGCAGGGTCATGCCGTCGGCTTCGCGAATGCTGTCGAGCGGCGGGTTTGTCACCTGGGCAAAGCGCTGCGAGAAATATTTGGCAACGCCGCCCTCCTGGTCGGAAAGGGCGTTGATGGCATTGCCGTAACCCATTGCCGAAATCTTCTCGGCACCCGTCGCCAGCATCGGATCCATCAGGAACTTGAAGCTTTCCTGATTGTGGGAATAGGCGACGTAGCGCTGATGACGCTCGAGGTCGCCATTGTAGCGGAGTGGGGATCCCTGCTGGTCGGCCGGCACTTCGGGCAGGTCCTCGAGGTGGACGCGGGCGTCAGCGAGCAGCGTCTTGTAGTCGCGCTGCTCCGCGAGCATATCGAGCGCTTCCGATGTCGAGTAGGATCGGCCGGCCGCGTGATCGAAGTAGAGCATGCCGCCGGCCTCGATCCGGCCGCGCCGGAGAACGGTCTCGGGCGGAAAGGCGATCTGGCCGGCTTCCGACATGACGCAGAGATAATCGGAGGTCTCGACGGTGCGCAGGGGCCGCAGGCCGAGCCGGTCGAGCCTGGCGCCGACGATGGTGCCGTTGCCGAAGATCAGCGCGGCCGGGCCGTCGTTCTTCTCCTCGTAGAGCGAGAAATATTCGAACATTGCCCTGACGTCTTCGGACAGCGTCTCGTCATTCTCCCACGCCGGCGGCATCATCGAGACGACGGCGGTCACGAGGTCGAGGCCATCTTCCATCACCCGGCTCTGCAGGGTCTGGTCGAGACGGCAGCTGTCGGATTGGCCTTTCGGGCGGATGATCGCGGAATTACGGGCAAGCGCGATCGCAGCCTCGGAGAGGCGGTTCTTCTTGTCGGTGTTCAATTCGCCATTGTGCGCCATCAGCCGGAAGGGCTGGGCCATGGAGGGGTGCGGGTCGGTGTTGGTGGAAAACCGCGTGTGGAAATACATGGTATGGATTTCGTGCGCGGGGTCCACGAGATCGCGGAAGTAGGGCAGCACCTCGTTGGAGTTCAACCGGCCCTTGAAGACCTGCGTGCGGGCGCTGAGCGACAGCGGATAGAAGCCGGCCAAGGCCGGATCGGTATAGGCAACGGCTTCGATCGCAAGCAGCGCCTTGTGGATGCGCCAGTCGAATTCGGCAGGCGTCTTCGCGGCCTCGGGAGCGGCAAACACCCATTGGCGGATCGGCAGCTGGTAGCGCACGGAGATCGGGCGGATCGCGTCATTGTCGACAGGCACGTCTCGCACGAGAAGCACGGGCAAGCCCTCATCGGCGAGCGCCGCCTCGATGATATCGGCCGCGCGCTGGTGCTCATTTGGGTTGTTCGGCAGGAAGAAATTGCCGACGCCGAAACGACCGGCGGCGAGATCAGGTTTACCGGTGAGGCCGCGGAAGAAGGAGAGGGAGAGATCGACCGAGATGCCGGCGCCATCACCGACGCCTTCCGCCGACATGCCGCCGCGATGCGGGACGGCACAGAGCGCCTCGTGGCCCCGCTTCAGCACGTCATGGGTCTGAACGCCATCCTTGCGGGTAATGAAGCCGACGCCACAGCTGCTCTTGTCTTCGCTGATATCGTAGAGGCCCGTGACCCGATCTTGTGCGCTCATCTGCCCGTCTCCTTGGTCGCGCCTTGGCGCGTGTCGTTTCAGTCCCGCAGGCGGAGCCGCAGGTGACCTGGCACGCTCCTCCGCTGGCGATTTAAAGGCGTTTTTTATTGGCGGTATGCGTGGACGCACGCGTGGCGGCCGGCTGCGCAATCGCTGCCGTGAGGACCGTCACTTTGCTGTAGGCGCGTGCTGTCATCGTCGAAATGGACCCGCGTAACGGCCGCCGATGGCTGACCTCTGATTACGTCAGCATTGCTTACTTATCTTGATTGCTGGAGTCAAGTTTGACTCGAGGTGCGCGCGATTTTCCTCGCGGCCTGCTTGCAAACTTCCTGGCCGGCAAAGGTTATGAGCACAACGATATGTGGCGGCGCCTGGGGAGACGCCGCCACATCTATTCCGATAATCGAGCCGACTCGATCGCGTCGGAGAGTTAGCTTGCGAGCCGCATCTTCTGGCCCATGTCGTGAAGCGCCGTCGCCCCACCCCTCTGAGCAATGCGGAAGCCTCGGATCAGATCGAGCAGATCGCCGGTGTCGTTGGCGAGCACCTCGGCGGATGCGGTCGTCTCTTCCGCCATCGCGGCATTCTGCTGCGTTGCCGTGTCCAGCTGGTTCATCGATTGCGAGATCGATCGCAAGGTCGTGTCTTGCTCCTGGGCACTGTGAGAGATCTTCGAGACGATCTCGTTGGCGCTTTCGATCTGGCTTGAAATCCTCTTCAGCGCTTCACCGGCGCGTCCGACGAGATCCACACCCTGCTCGACCTGCGTCGAGGAGCTGGAAATCTGGCCTTTGATTTCCTTCGCCGCCGCGGCAGACCGCTGCGCGAGTTCGCGAACCTCCTGCGCGACAACCGCGAAACCCTTGCCGCTTTCGCCGGCACGGGCCGCTTCTACGCCGGCATTGAGGGCCAGAAGGTTCGTCTGGAAGGCGATTTCGTCGATGACACCGATGATCTTCGTGATCTCGGCGGAGGACTGTTCGATCCCGTTCATCGCCTTGATCGCTTCGCTGACGACGGCGTCGCTCTGCCGGGCCTCGGTGCTGACACTGGAGACGCGCCGCGCCGCCTCGCGGGCGCCGTCAGCAGTCTGCCTGACGGCAACCGTCAGTTCGTCGAGCGCCGCTGAGGTTTCCTCGAGGTTCGCGGCCTGGCGTTCCGTGCGCTGCGCGAGCTCGTTGGAGGCGCGGCGAATTTCTTCCTTGCTGACGGCAATGTCGTTGCCCTTCAGGCTGACGCGCGACATCGCCTGCTCAAGCCGTGCGAGCGCATCGTTGAAGTTGTCGCGCAGGCCGGCATACTTGGTGCCGAGATCATCGCAGCGGACGGTGAGGTCGCCGTTCGCCAGCCGCTCGAGCGAGCTTCCGATGGTCGAGACCACATGCGCCTGTTGCTCGGCGTCGAGCAACTGCGCATCGACGCTGCGCTGGCGCTCGGCATTCAGCTCGCGCTGCTGCTCTTCCTGGCGGATGGTCATCTCCTGGCGATCGCGCACCTTTTCCTGCAGCGACTTGGTGGCTTTCGCCATCATGCCGACTTCGTTGCGCAGGTCGGTGTGCGGAATGACCTTGCTGACATCTTCATTGGCAACCGCGCCCAACGCGTCATGGATCGCAGTCAGCGGCTGCGAAATGCTGCGAATGATGTAGAAAGCCATGGCGACGGCGATGGCCAGCGCGACGAGACAGAGACCAACGACTTCAATCGTCGCATTCCAGATCTGCGCCTCGACGTCATCCATGTAGACGCCGGTCGCAACGACGACCTTCCAGGGTTCGAAGGCTTTCGAGTAGTTGCCCTTGAGGAAGAGCTGATCGGCCGGCTGGCCGGGCTTCTGCCAGTAGAAGATCGTGCGGCCGCCGCCAGCGATACCGCGATCAACCTGTTCCTTGGAGATATATTTTCCGGTCTTGTCCTGTGTGCCGGACTGGTTCTGACCGATGCTTTTGGAGCCTTCCTTGAAGATCTGGACGACATTGTAGTCGAAGCCGACGAAATAGCCTGAAGGCTCGTATTTCATCTTCTCGACAACCTTGAAGGCTGCCTGTTGTGCGGCTTCGTGCGTCAGTGTTCCGGCTTTCTCCTGTTGGTAGAAGGTGTCGAGCACACTGATGGCGCTTTCGACCTGCGAGCGCATCATTTCGAAACGTTCGGTGTAGATGGCATCACGCAATGTGCTGATCTGCATGTAGACAATGCCCGAGAATATGACGAGCAGCAGGCCCACGAGCATAAAAAGTTGGCGTGAAATCCTTAGGTTTTTCAAAATGAAAGCTCCGAAAATCAAAGTGGCGAGAACGCCGTAATGGTAAAAATATTCGCCTGCTAGCAATCGGCGGTACATCATGAATTTTCGGTAAAGCTTTAATCAAACTGCACGCTAGGCTACTCGCTTGGCCTTGTGCTTTTGATCACCTCGGCCACGGGAAGCACTCCTCCAATCGGCTACCGATTGGAGGAGTGTCGTGGATGGTGCAGGCATGCCGGCTGTCAGGCGGCGTCGAGCGGCGTGTTCGTGAAATAGCGCGAGAAGTCAGGTGCTGTGGTGAGCGCCTTGCCGTCGGCATCCTTCAGGATTTTCGCCTGAAACAGATAGTCGCCGGTCGCTGTCATCTTGGCCGGATCGATGCGACCGGTAATGCCGTCGTTTGTGCGGAAATAGTGCCCCGCGATCAGCGCCTTCAGCGATGCCTCTACAAGCGCGCGATTGGTCAGCGCGTCGCTATTGGCCGCGATCATCAGATCGACCGCGTCGTCGGGGTGATCGACCGCGAAGTCGTAGCCCTTGCGGGTTGCCTGCAGGAAGGCGCGGGCGAGGTCCGGCTTCTCGTTTAGAAATGCCTGGCTGGAGGCGAGCAGCGTCGTGTGCTCGTCCGGAACGCCATAATCGGCGTAGCGGAAGGCGCGTTGCTTCACACCCTCGAGCTCCGCCTGCACGCCTTCCCAGGTGTAGACTTCGAGCGTGAAATCAACGCTGCCGTTGGCGAGCGCCTGATAGGCGGAGGTGCCGAGCGTCACGGTCTCGAATTCGCCCTTGCCGCCATCATGCCGGATCAGCGAACCGATCAGCGCGTTCTCCCAGGCGCTGCCGAAGCCGCCATAGGTCTTGCCGTCGAGATCCCTGGGGCTGCGGATGTCATCGCGATCGGCATTGAAGACGAGGCGGCCGGTCTCGGTCTGAACGATGGCGTAGGTCGCCACGAGATCGGCGCCGGCTGTCCGCTGTGTCATGAGGCCGATGGCGCCGTCAATGCCGAAGTCAGCGACATGGTTGGCGACGAGCGTGCCGGCCGATGTGTCCGTATAAGGCAGGATTTCCACGTCGAGGCCGGCATCGCGATAAAATCCCTTGTCGCGCGCCACGAAGAGGCCGATGTGGTTGGTATTCGGCGTCCAGTCCAGCGCGACCTTGACGGGGCGCTTCTCCTGGCTGCGGGCCGGCCTCGACAGAAGCGGTGACATTGGCAGCGTCAGAGCAAGCCCTGCGGCGGAAGCCAGGGCTGCGCGGCGGGTCAGCATCGGGTTTTTCATCGTGGTTCTTCCAAATTGGTCGTTGTGGCGTCGTTCGGGGCATCGAAGAGCGTGTCGAGAATGTCGGCCTCGATCTCGCCCGCAAGCGCCCGCGCCGCGCCGTCCAAGATGCGTGGGCGCGGCAGATCGACGGTGATCTCGCGGATGACGCGGGCCGGGCGGGGCGAGAAGATATAGATGCGATCGGAGAGATAGACCGCTTCGCGCACATCATGGGTGACGAGCATCGCGGTCCAGTCGTGCTGCGACCACATCTGCTCCAGCCAGCGCTGCATGCTGGCACGCGTCAAGGCGTCGAGCGCGCCGAAGGGTTCGTCAAGCAGGAGCATCGGCTTGTGCTGCACCACGGTGCGCAGCAGTGCCGCCCGCTGCCGCATGCCGCCGGACAATTCTGCCGGATAATGCTGTTCGAAGCCGTCGAGGCCGAATTCTGAAAACAGCGGCAGCACCCGCCGGCGGGCCTCGGCGCGGCGCATGCCCTGAACCTCGAGGCCGAGCGTGGTGTTGTCGATTATGCGCCGCCACGGCATCAGCGCATCGCGCTGCGGCATGAAGGCGAAGGGGCGGATCGTTCCGTCAAGCGGTTGGCCGTCGAAGCGCATGCTGCCGCCCTCAGGCCTGCGCGCGCTGGTCAGCAGTTTGAAGAGCGTTGACTTGCCGGAGCCCGAAGGCCCGAGAATGGAGACGAATTCGCCGGGCTTCACCGTCAGCGAGATGTCCGACAAGACCGGCGTTTCGCCGTAGCGGCAGGTGATGTGGTCGAGTTCCAGGCGCGGCACGGTCATCGGGCGCTTCCCTTTCCGCGTCTCGCCCATGGCATGGCCAGGTGTTCGGCGATCACGGTGAGGCCGAACAAAGTGAGGGTCAGCGCGGCGCTGACGAACACGGCGGCGAGCACCAGATCGGGCCGGAAATTGTTCTTGGCGTTCAGCATGTAGATGCCGAGCCCTTTGGCAGCACCCGCATATTCGGCGAAGATCGCGCCGACGACGGCGTAGGTGATGGATATACGCAGCCCAGCGAAGAAGAAGGGTAGGGCGGATGGCAGGCGGGCCAGCAGGAACTGCTTCCAGCGTGGCGCGCCCATCGAGGCAACCAGTTGCTGCAGCTCGTCCTCAGTCGATTGATAGCCCTGGCAAAGTGCTACCAGCATCGGGAAGAAGGTGACGAGCGCGACGAGCATAATCTTTGGCATCAGGCCGAAGCCAAACCACAGGACGATCAGTGGCGCGATGGCGACCAGCGGCAGCGTCTGGCTGATGATGAAGAGCGGAAACAGGGCGCGGCGCAGGGACTGGCAGAAATCGATCAGCACCGACAGGATGAAGGCGGCCGCAAGCGAGCAGCCGAAGCCTGCAAGCGTCGCCCGCAATGTCGGGAGCGTGTTGTCGAACAGGGCCTGCCGGGACTGGAAGGTCTGCGCAAGCACGCGGGAAGGCGCGGGCAAGGTCGTGGGCGAGATGCCGGACAGGCGGACATAAGCCTCCCAGGCCGCCGCCAGAAGGCAGACCGCCGCGATTGCCGGCAGACCCCGGCTTAGACCAGTACGGATATGATGGTGCAGGCCGGAAACGACCTGCCGCGAAGGCAGACGTGATGTCGACATGATAGAACCGTTCTGAACGCGAGCGTGGGTCGGCGCTTAGCGCTTGGACGGGCTGTTTGCCGAGACGGTAAGGTCGATCGTCACATGGCCCGCCGGCGGGCCGAAGCGCACCAGCGCCTCGTGCACGGTCGAAAACACCGCGCCGGTGTCGCCGCGCAGCTTCGTGCAGAAGTTCTTCGATTTCTCGAAGACACCGGAATTCCTCAGGAAGTCGATGCAGCCGTAGATCTCGTCCATGTGGCCGTCGATCCCGAGCGTATAGAGCGAAAACTGGGCGGCCGTTTCCTGACCGATGACAGGCGCGTCCTTGACCGCCTGGTGCGCCCTTGCCTTGCGCTCATCGAGCGGCGCAATGGGGCCGGTCAATTCGGGTGTCTGGCAGATCGGATCGTCAGGCTCTCCGGGGCAACCGCGCGAGATGGTCGCGTGCAGCACGCAATGCTTGCCGCTGCTGGCGGCTGTCGCGAACAGGTCGCGCATGGCGGCGAAGACGACATCGGGCGTGCCGATGATCAGCGTCGAAATATCGTCCGTCTCGATCCGCAACCTGTCACGATGGGGATCGAGCGCGGAAAGCGCCTGGGTGATGACACCGACGAAATCGTCGGTCATGGGATACAGTGAAATCTGCGCGCCGGAAAACATCGCTCTACCTCGCTCCGCTGGCATTATCCAGATCAGCTTGAGGGTCCACGATCATGCGACCGTATCTCAGCCCCGGCATTACGGAGCACCCCTGTGATGTCGGGGTGATACGCCAAAGCCCGGACGAGCGCAAGGGCCATGTATTGGGCTGGTGAGCCATGACCTCGCACCGATTTTCATCCGGCAGGCTCGGATGGCCAGAGCGCGGAAAGCATTTTGTTAGCAGAGGCTTAGGAACGCTTGATAAGTATGCTCCCGCGCCGCATGAAGCAAAACCGCCGCGAAATATGGCGAAAAAGGGACAGAATTTCTAAGCCTGTACGCAACCGGGGGCGGTGGTTCCTCGCGATCTGGAGGCGGTCCGATTAGTTTCACCGCACAGTGAAACACCGGAGCGATAGATGAAACGCCTTCTGATTCTCGGCACAGCGCTTGCCGCCTTTTTTTCCGTTCAGGCCCATGCCGAAGAGCCGACGAAGCTTCTCAACGCATCCTATGACGTTTCCCGCGAGCTTTTCGCCTCGGAGAACGAAGCCTTCATCAAGCAGCATCCGGGCATCACGATCGACCAGTCGCATGCCGGCACTTCCAAGCAGGCGCGCTCGATCATCGAGGGCCTCGAGGCCGACGTCGTGACGTTCAATCAGTCGACGGACATCGACTTCCTCGCGAAGAATGGCTTCGTCTCCAAGGACTGGGCCAAGGCCTTCCCGAACAACGCGTCGCCCTTCTACTCCTTCCCATCCTTCCTGGTGCGCGCCGGCAACCCGAAGAACATCAAGGACTGGGGCGATCTGGCGCGTGACGACGTGCATGCGGTCTTCCCGAACCCGAAGACATCGGGCAATGCACGCTACACCTATCTCGCCGCCTATGCCTGGGCCAAGGAAGCCTACAAGGGCGACGAAGGCAAGATCGAAGCCTACATCACCAAGATCTTCGACAACGTGCCGGTCTTCGACACCGGTGGCCGCGCCTCCACGACGACCTTCGTCGAGCGCGAGACCGGCGATGTGCTGATCACCTTCGAGGCCGAGACACGCGGCATCGAGAAGCAGTACGGCTCCGACAAAGTCCAGGGCGTGATCCCGTCGGTCAGCCTGCTTGCCGAGTTCCCCGTCGCTGTCGTTGACAAGGTCGCCGCCAAGCATGGCTCCGAAGCGCTCGCCAAGTCCTATCTCGACTTCCTCTACACCGAAGAAGGTCAGCGGATTGCCGCGCAGTTTGGCCATCGCGTTCGCGATGAGAAGGTGATCGGCGAGTTCAAGGACCAGTTTCCAGCGATCCGCCTCGTCAATGTCGATGAGACCTTCGGCGGTTGGGAAAAGATCCAGAAGGAACACTTCGCGTCCGGCGGCATTCTCGACAAGCTTTATGGCAGCCGGTAAGCCCTAACCGGATATTACATCGCTTTGCCCGGCTGGCGTTTGCCCGCCGGGCCGCTTTCGTCATCGTGCTTGCAGAGCAGGACTTATGAAACAGGGAATGACCGCTTGAGACGCAACGTCCTGCCCGGATTACGCCTGTCGCTGGGTGTGACCCTTCTCTATGTCGGCCTTATCGTCGTGCTGCCTCTGGCCGCCCTGGTGTTCAAGGCCGCAAGCCTTGGGCCGGAGGATTACTGGCGCATCGTGTCATCCTCGCGCGCGCTCGCCAGCTATCGGGTCACGGTGCTGTCGGCGCTCGGCGCCACGATCTTCAACCTGTTTTTCGGCTTCGCGCTCGCCTGGGTGCTGACGCGCTATCGCTTTCCCGGCTGGCGGCTTGTCGATGCGATGGTCGATCTGCCGTTCGCGCTGCCGACGGCGGTGGCCGGTATCGCGCTGACGACGCTGTTTGCGGCGAACGGCTGGTTCGGCTCGGTGCTTGAAGGTATCGGCATCAAGGTCGCCTATACGCCGATCGGCATCATGGTCGCCATGTGCTTCACCAGCCTTCCTTTCATCGTGCGCACGGTGCAGCCGGTTCTGGAAGATCTCGATCCCGCTTACGAAGAGGCCGCGCAGTCGCTGGGTGGTTCGGACTGGACGATCTTTCGCAAGGTCATGCTGCCGTTGCTGACGCCGGCGCTGCTGGCCGGCGTGTCCTTGTCCTTCGCCCGCTCGCTCGGCGAGTTCGGCGCCATCATCTTCATCGCCGGCAACCAGCCGATGTCGACGGAGATCACAGCGCTTCTCGTCTTCATCCGGCTTGAGGAATACGACTACCAGGCCGCCGCGGCGATCGCATCCGTCCTGTTGCTGACGGCCTTCGTCATGCTGGCGTTGACCAACTGGATGCAGGCGCGGGCGCTGCGATACACGGTGAGGAACTGATCATGAGCAGCATTCCCACCCGCCGCAAACCGCCGCGCGTCGGCGATCAGCCGATCGTCAGGCGCACCTTGATCAGCCTTGTGCTGATCATCGGCGCGTTCCTCATCCTGGCGCCGCTCGTCATCATCGGCGTCGAAGCCTTCGCCAAGGGCTGGCAGGTCTATAGCGCCACGATCAGCCACCCTGATACGCTGCATGCGATCATGCTCACCGTGCTGACCGCGTTGATCGCGGTGCCCATCAACACCGCGTTCGGTGTCGCGGCCGCATGGTCGATCACCAAGTTCGATTTCTGGGGCAAGCGCTTCCTGCTGGTGCTGATCGAGGTGCCGTTCTCCGTATCGCCGATCGTGGCCGGCGTTGCCTATCTCTTCGTCTACGGGCTGCAGGGCATCTTCGGGCCGACGCTCGAGGCCTACGACATCAAGATCCTGTTCGCCATTCCAGGCATCGTTCTCGCCTCGATGTTCGTGACCGCGCCCTTTGTCGCGCGAGAACTCATACCGCTGATGCAGGCGCAAGGGCGCGATCTCGAAGAGGCGGCAACGTCGCTTGGCGCGTCCGGTTGGCGCACCTTCTTCTCGGTCACGCTGCCGAATATCAAGTGGGCGATGCTCTACGGTGTCGTGCTTTGCAATGCGCGCGTGATGGGCGAGTTCGGCGCGGTCTCGGTGGTCTCGGGCAATATCCGCGGCCAGACAAATACGCTGCCGCTGCACATCGAACTGCTTTATCACGATTATCAGGCAACCGGCGCCTTCGCCGCCGCCTCGATCCTGGCGGTCATCGCCATCTTCACCATCGTCGCCAAGGTGGCGCTCGAGCGCCAGGGGGCCGGCCGTCGCTCCAGCAGTGCCAAGCCCGCCGCGCGTCCTGTCCTCGTTGCCCAGCCAGCAGAGAAAAACTCATGAAGATCCGCCTCGACCACGTCGTCAAAACCTTCGACACGTTCCGCGCGGTGCGCGACGTCTCGCTGGATATCCGCAGCGGCGAACTTCTCGCGCTGCTGGGGCCATCGGGTTCCGGCAAGACGACGATCCTGCGCATGGTCGCCGGCCTCGAATACTCGGATGGCGGCCAGATCTTCTTCGGCGACCAGGACGCGACCGACATTCCGGTACGCGATCGCGGCGTCGGCTTCGTCTTCCAGCATTACGCGCTCTTCCCGCACATGACGGTCGGCGAAAACATCGCTTTCGGCATGAAGGTATCGAAGGTCAAGCGCGACAAGGCCGCGATCGAAGCGCGCGTCAGCGAGCTGCTGCGCCTCGTGCGGCTGGAGGGGCTGGGCGACCGGTTTCCGGCGCAGATCTCAGGCGGCCAGCGCCAGCGCGTGGCGCTTGCCCGCGCGCTCTCGGTCGATCCGAAAGTGCTACTTCTCGACGAGCCGTTCGGCGCGCTTGATGCCAATGTGCGCCACGACCTGCGCCGCTGGCTGCGCGAGATCCACCACGAGCTCGGCATCACCACCATCTTCGTGACCCACGACCAGGAAGAGGCGCTCGACCTCGCCGATCGCGTCGTCATCCTCAAGGATGGCAAGATCGTTCAGGAAGGCACGCCAGAGCAGGTCTGCCGCGATCCGCAATCGGCTTTTGTGATGAAATTCTTGGGTGATGCAAACGTATTGCCGGCCGAAATCCGCTCCGGCGTCGCCTATGCCGGCGGCGCCTCGGTCGCGGCACCCGGCATTGCCGATGGCACTGGTGAGATTTATGCGCGTCCGGCCGACCTCGATTGGTCCGGAGACGGCCCCGGCATCGACGCCAGCGTCGACCGTGTTCTCGACCGGCCGGATGGTCGCCGCATTCTGGCAAGCACCGAAAGCGGCGTGCAACTGGAATTCGACGTCGAGCCAGAGCGCTCTGTCCGGGCGGGAGATCGCGGCTTCGTGACGGTACGCCGCGCCAAGGTTTTTGGCGCAGCGCAGGCTGCAGTCTAAGCGCTCAGATCGCACCGTCGACGATGACGAGCGGCGTTCCCTGCGAGCAGTGTTCGATGCGCGCGTCGATCTTGTAGATATCGCGCAGCATGGTCTTTGTGATCACGTCGCCGGTCTTGCCGCTCGCCGCCATCTTGCCGTTGCTGATGACGACGGTGTTCTCGCAATAGCGCAGCGCGTGATTGAGATCGTGAAGCGCGATGAGAACGATCATGCCATCGCGTTTGGCCGTGGCGGAGATGAAGTCCAGAACTTCCACCTGCCGATGCAGATCAAGCGCCGAGGTCGGCTCGTCCATCAGCAGGACTTCCGGATTGCGGATGAGCGCCTGGGCAAGAGAGACGAGCTGGCGCTGGCCGCCGGAAAGTTCGCCAAGCCCGCGAAACGCGAGATCGTCGATGCGCAGCGCCTTGAGGAGTCGGTCGATCGCCGCCAGTTCCTCATCGGCAACTCGCCAACCGCTGCCCTGCTTTGCCGACAGCAATACGGACTCGTAGACCGTCAGCACGGCGTTGGCGCCGGTGTCCTGCGGCATGTAGCAGATCGTTCGCGGACCGGCCTCGGTATCTGAGAGTTCGACCAGCCCCGGCCCCTTGATCAGCGAGGCGATGCGCTTGAAGAGCGTGGACTTGCCTGCCGCGTTCGGCCCGATGATCGCGGTGACGCTGCCGCCGCGAAGATCGTCGATCCCGACATCCTGGAGCACCTTGACCCGGCCATAGGTCGCGCCAACTTGCTTGAGCGCGAGCGCTACCATGCGCGTCTCCTGTTGCTGAAAATGAGGACGAAGAAGAACGGCACGCCCACCAGCGCCGTGATCACGCCGATCGGCAGGATGGCGCCGGGAATGAGCATTTTGCTCACCACCGATGTTACGGACAGAAGAAGCGCGCCGCAGATGACGGCTCCCGGCAAGAAGAAGCGTTGATCCTCGCCGACGACCATGCGGGCGATATGCGGGCCGACCAGTCCGACGAAGCCGATCGTGCCCACGAAGGAGACCGGTATGGCCGCGAGCAGGCTGACGATCATCATCGTCTGCAGCCGCAGGCGCCGCACATTGACGCCCATACTGGCCGCCTTGTCATCGCCGAGCCGCAGTGCGGTCAGAGCCCAGGCATCCTTCATGAACAGGGGAACGGTCACGACGAGAACGGCGGCCGTGAACCAGACCTTCGGCCATGTCGCCTTGGTGAGGCTCCCCATGGTCCAGAACACCACGGCTGCGAGCGCCTGTTCGGAGGCCAGATATTCCAGCAGCGACAGGGCCGCATTGAAGGTGAAGACCAGCGCGATGCCGAGCAGCACGATGGTCTCGACGCTTACGCCGCGCATCGTCGAGGCGAAATGGATGAAGAGCGCTGCGGCCATCGCCATCAGGAACGCGTTGAGCGGCACCATGTACTGGATGGCACCGGGAAACAGCGAACGCCGCCCACCAGAGCCAGTGCTGCGCCGAAGCTCGCGGCCGCCGAGATCCCCAGCGTAAAGGGGCTCGCGAGCGGATTGGAAAGGATGGTTTGCATCTGCGCGCCGGCAACCGACAGCGATGCGCCGACCGTGACCGCCATCAGGGCGATCGGCATGCGGATATCCCAGATGATCACCCGCAGCTGCGCAGTCACGGCGCTCGGGTCCGCAAGTGCCGCAAGCACGTCCGATAGCGAATAGTTGGCCGGTCCGAGCGCCATATCGAGCGCGATGCTCAAACACAGCGCGATGGTGAGCGCGAGCAGGATCAGGATGCGGCGCAAGGCAAGGGCGCGATATTGCACGCGCCCCGTTGTCGATGTCTCGATGGCGCTGACAGCCATGCTCACATGTCCTTCAGAGAGACGAAGTAGCCCTGTTTGTAATCCAGCGGCAGGAAGCGGGCGTGCAGTTCCTTGAAGGTCGCTTCAGGGTCGAGGTCCGCGAAGAGATCGGGATGCAGCCACTTCGCCATCTCCTGGATCGCGACGAACTGATAGGGATTGTTGTAGAACTGGTGCCAGATGGCGTGCACATTGCCGTCAGCAACGGCCTTGACGCCCGTGAAGGCCGGACGCTTGGTCAGAGCCTCGAGCTTGCGATGGGCTTCCTTTAGATCAGCGCCATAGCCGACACCGACCCAGGCGCCCCCCGGGACGTACTTGTCCCAGTTGCCGCCGGTCACGATGATCTGATCCGGGTTGGAGGCGATGACCTGCTCTGGATTGACCGTTCCGAACGTGCCGGGGATGATATCCTTGGCCATGTTGATGCCGCCGGCGATCTCGACCATCTTGCCGAAATTCTCGTTGCCGAAGGACATGCAGCAATCATCCGAATAGCCGCCGGCACGTTCCACGAAGACCACGGGCTTCTTCGGGTTGCTCTTCTCGAGCACATCGGTCACGCGCTTGATGCTGTCGGCGCGGAACTTGATGAAGTCCTCGGCGACCGCTTCCTTGCCCATCAACTGGCCCATGACGCGCATGCTCGGCTCGGTGTTTTCCATCGGCTTCTCGCGGAAATCCACGTAGACGAGGGGAATTCCGACCTTACCGAGCTTTTCGATGTAGCCAGCCTCTTCCGTCGCGGTCTTGGCGTCGATGTTCATCAGGATGACGTCGGGCTTCAGCGCCACCGCCTGCTCGATGTCGAAGGTGCCATCCTTCATGCCGCCGAATGTCGGCAGCTTGGCGATATCGGGATACTTGGCGAGATAGGCGTCATAGGACTCCGGATCCGCCTTCGGCAGATCGTCACGCCAGCCGACCACGTGTTCGAAGGGGTTCTCCTTGTCGAGCGCGGCGAGGAAGTAGATCTGGCGGCCTTCGCCGAGAATCATATGCTTCACGGGCGTATTCACTTCGACGCTTCGGCCCGTCACGTCCTTGATGGTGACGGTATCGGCCAGAGCCGGCAAGGCGGTCGAGAGGAAGAGGGCGGCTGCTAGTGCTTGGATCTTGCCGGTGAGGCGCATTGGTCGGTCACTCCCTTGGAATTGACCCCCGTCTATTATTTTATGACTTTATTAGTCAAGTTATATCTTGATTAGCGTGCGAGAGCTATGCTCGACCGGTCGTCAAGACATTGACGCCATAGTGATCTTGCTTGCGCCGATGACCCTTGGCTACTACCAGCAGGCGGTGTTAACATATTGACCGCGTTGTACGAACGAGGACTGGCAGGTTTCGCCTGATCGCGATCTGGGAGATTGAAAAGAGGATGAAACCTTCGGTCGCTATCGTGGTGCTCGCCGCTGGACGAGCCAGCCGGATGGGAGAAGGCGGCGCTCACAAGTTGCTGGCCGAATTTGATGGCGTTCCCCTTATTCGTCGCGTCGCGCGGGCTGCATTGGCCTCCGAGGCTTCAGCCGTTATCGTTGTGGTCGGACATCGCCAGGTCGAGATCAGAAACGCCCTGCACGATCTGCCGCTTCACATCATCGAAAATCCCGCCTACGGTTCGGGAATGGCGAGTTCGCTCAAGGCCGGATTTGCTTCGAGGCAATCCTCCGGCGCGGATGGCATCCTCGTCATGATGGGTGACATGCCCGGGATATCCAGCGCGAACATCAATCAGTTGATCGAGACATTTGAAGGCGCGCGGGGAGAGGCGATCGTCCGTTGCGTCGCCGATGGTCAACCCGGCAATCCCGTCATTCTGCCGAACTCCCTTAAAGACGCGGTTCTGCGCCTTGACGGTGATATGGGCGCGCGCGGGATTATCGAAACATGCGGCCTGCCCATCATCGGTGTGGAAATCGGTGCGGCGGCGCGTCTCGATCTCGACACGCCGGAAGCGATCGTCAAAGCCGGTGGGGTGCTAAAGGCCTAGCCGCTGAAACGCCATCGCGCACTGGTTGCCGCACCCAGCCAAACCCGCCAGGAAAAATATTGGCGAGATCAGCATGTTGCCAGCCAATCCGGACAGTTTTAATGGTTTTGTAAGTTAATTGTATGACGAATGGATCTCGGCAGTTCTGGGAGGAGCTATTCGCCATGACGGTGGAGTTGCGCTGCCATGCCCCTCCATATGTCGGTAGATGTTCGTGCATGCCTGGTCGACCCGTGAATGCGTGGGCCCGCCGGTAGAGCGATGAACAGTATCGGCCGCGCGTCAGGCCTTGCCATGAGCTTTCTTCAAAACGCTAAAATTCGCACGAAAATTGTCGCCGTGATTGCCTTGATGGGTATCACCGCGATCGCCGGACTTGCCTATGTCAGCACGCAATTCAAGAATGCGGACAGCCGATATGCAAGCTTCCTGTCGCATGAAAGCATGGCGGCGACCCTCAACGCCAGGGCGACCGGCGGCCTGTTGCAGCTTGGATTCCAGCTGGGCCTGATGATGATCAACGATCCCGCATCTCCCGAGTTCGCGGCGTCCATCAAGATCTACAACGACAACCTGGCTCTGATGAAGGAGCGCATCGTAACCACCGGACGCCTCGTCGAATCGAGAGCTGAGCCGGCCGCGGCGATGCTGACCGCTATCGCGGCCTTCGACACGACGGGTCAGCAGGTCATTTCGTTGGTCAGGGAAGGGAAGCGTGACGAAGCCGTTGTGGTCATGCGCCGCGCCGGCAATCAGCTGACGGCGATACTGCCGCTGTTTGCTGGTGGCAACGATCAGTTGATCAAGATGATGGAAGAAGGAACCGCCGACCTCCAGGCAACGACCGACCACACGATCATCACCGGCCTGTCGGCACTTGGCGTTGCCCTGCTTGCCATCGTCGCCCTTGGCCTCTTTGTCGCCTCGCGCGGCATCACCACACCGATCGACCGTCTTCGCGAGCGGATGCGGACGCTGGCATCCGGCGATACGGCAAGCGAGACCCCAGGCCTGGATCGCAAGGACGAGGTTGGCCAGATGGCTGCGGCGGTCGCGGTTTTCCGCGATAACGCGCTCGAACGTTCGCGTCTTGAGCGCGAAGCCGATGAAGGCCGCTCGCTGTCGGAACATGAGCGCCGGGCTCGTGAAGCTGCCAAGGAGAAGGACGCCGCCGATACCCGCGAAGCTGTCGAAGCGCTCGCGCTCGGCCTCAGCCGGCTTGCCGACGGCGATGTTTCTCATCGCATATCCAAGCCATTCGTCGATCACCTGGATTCTCTGCGCAACAGCTACAACCTGTCGCTCGACAAGCTGCAGGCTGCCCTGCAGGCGGTAGGCCAGAATGCCGGTGTCATCAATTCCGGCGCCGCGGAAATTCGCTCTGCCGCCGATGATCTCGCGCGCCGCACCGAACAGCAGGCCGCTTCTCTCGAAGAAACAGCAGCGGCTCTGGAACAGATCACCACAACGGTGCGCGATTCGACCAAACGCGCCGAAGAGGCAAGCGTGCTCGTCGAGCGCACGCGGTCTGGTGCGGAGAAGTCGGGCGGCGTTGTACGCAATGCCGTCTCGGCCATGAACGAGATCGCCAAATCCTCCGGCGAGATCAGCAACATCATCGGCGTTATCGACGACATCGCGTTTCAGACGAACTTGCTGGCCTTGAACGCGGGTGTCGAGGCGGCGCGTGCCGGCGAAGCCGGCAAGGGATTTGCTGTTGTTGCCCAGGAAGTCCGTGAACTCGCGCAGCGGTCGGCCAAGGCGGCAAAGGAGATCAAGTTCCTGATCACCACGTCAGAAACGCAGGTCAGCACCGGTGTCAATCTCGTCGGAGAAACCGGCACGGCGCTTGTCCAGATCGAAGCGGAAGTGACCGAAATTACCCGGCATGTCCGCGCTATCGTCGAGGCCGCGCGCGAGCAGTCGACGGGCATTCAGGAGATCAATACCGCGGTCAACACCATGGACCAAGGCACGCAGCAGAACGCGGCGATGGTTGAACAGACCAATGCCGCGAGCCATAGCCTGGCCAAGGAAGCCAGCGCGTTGAATGCGCTGCTCGGTCAGTTCACGCTCGACCAGCATGCTCGCTCGCCGGCGCGGACATCGCCCTCGGTTGCCACCGAAACATCGCGACCGGTGGTATCGCACGCGCGGGCGTTGACGCAGCGCCTGGCATCCAGCTTCAAGGGTGGAAATGCCGCTGCTGCGGTCGCGCACAATGATTGGGAAGAGTTCTGATCTGGAGCTTGCGGCGTCGAGTGACGGCGCCGCGCAGACGTGATTGCGGATCGGCCATGTCTCATGGCCGATCTTTTTTGTCTTAGGCCAAACCAGACGATGCATGCCCTTGCCGGCCAGGCTTCGCGCGCGGCCCTATCAGGCGCTCTTCGGAGCCGCCTGCGGCGCTAGCTGATGCGGCACCAGCAGGCAGGCCGGGACAATCAGGACGGCGATCAGCATCATCACCATGAAGGTCGCGTGAAGAGCCTGCTGCAAAGCGAGGCGGATTTCGCCGCCGCCGCCAAGGGCTGCGCCGGTGCCGTTCAGCAGAGCCCGCAGTTGCTCGGGCGTGATCGCCTGCCCGTTGTTGGCGTGTGCCAGACCATAGGTCAGAACCGCGCCCAGCACCGCGGCACCGAGCGTGCTGCCGAGATTGCGCGAAAACACGTTGGAAGCGGTGGCGCTGCCCCGGTCGGAAGCCGTCACGCTCTCCTGGGTCAGGATGAGGGCGCCGATATTCAGCAAGCCCATTCCAAAGCCCATGATGAGCGAGCCGGCAGCTGCCAGCACGGGAGAGCTGGACGGTGCCAGCAGCACGAGCAGGCAGGTTCCGACCGGTATGAACAGGCTGCCGACAATCATGATCGGGCGCAGACCGAAGCGGGAGAACTGACGCGACGCGATTGTCGCGCCGCAGGGCCAGCCGAGCAGCAGCATGGTCAGGGCAAAGCCGGCCACAAGCGGCGAGCGGTCGAGCACGGTCTGCACATACATCGGCAGGAAGGTCGTCAGGCCCATGATCGACATGCTGGCGAAAAAGACGGCCAGGTTGGCGAAGGCGATCGGCCGCCTCAGCCAGAGGTCGGGAGCGACCATCGGCGCTTCGGCGCGCCGTTCCTGCCAGATAAAGGCGACGAGCGCGAAAAGAAAGATGACGAAGGCTGCTATGGTGTAGCTGGAGAGGCCGTTTTCCACCTCGGTGAGCGCGATCATCAGCGCGGAAATCGAGACGGCGAAGAGTGCGGCGCCAAGCACGTCGATCGAGACGACGCGCGGCCGCTTTTCCTCGTGCAGGAACAAGATGAAGCACAGCGCCGCCAGAAGACCGACGGGTATGTTGATCCAGAAGATCCAGGCCCACGGCAGGCTGTGAATGATGATACTGCCGAGAAGCGGCCCGACGACAGCGGACAGCGCCCAGACGCTTGCGAGGTATCCCTGCACCTTGCCACGCTGGTTGCCTGGAAACAGATCGGCGACCACGGTCATTGCGACAGGCTGAAGGGCGCCGGCGCCGATCCCCTGCAGCAAGCGAAACGCGATCATCGACGGCATGGACCAAGCGAAGCCGGCGAGGATGGAGGCCAGCAGAAACAGCGCGATGCCAACCAGCAGCATCGGCTTGCGACCATAGATGTCCGCCAGCTTTCCGAAGATCACGGTTGTCGCTGTCTGCGTCAGAAGGAAGGACGAAAAGACCCACGAATATAGATTGATCTGGCCGAGCTGGGCTGCGATCTGCGGCATTGCCGTTGAGACGATCGTCGCTTCGATGGCGATCATCGCCATGCTTGCCATGATCGCGACAACGACCAGTCCGCGATGCGAAGTTCTTTGTGTCATAGGAGGCTTTCGAGGCAAACGTCGGCGTAGACAATCAAGCCTGCGGCGTCGACGGTTATTGGGTAGTGCCCTTACTATTCCTCGCAGCCGCCGCGTCAAGAGCTTTTGGCCGTGAACTTCTCGTAAGTGGTTGGATGAACGGGAGAGGGAAACGCGTTGTCTTCGCGCTCCCCTCTTGTCTCTTATGTCCAGACAATAGCCTAAGGCCAGGTCTCTACTTCCCAGCCTCATGCGCGGCGGCTTCGATAACGGCCGCGACCTTGTCCGGCTGCGAGGCGAAGACTGCGTGGCTTGCCTTGATCTCCGTCACCGCACTTCCCGCGCGCTTTGCCATGTCGCGCTCAAGCGCGGGGTTGATCGACCGGTCGTCGGTCGCAACCACGGACCAGCTCTTCTTTGTCTTCCAGGCGGGATCAGCGCCGATCTTCGCCGCGAAGGCCTGCTTTGCCGCGAAGACCTGCGACTTGGCGAGAAAGGCGGCGTCGTCCTTGGGCAAGTCGGCGGCGAAGTCGTTGGCGAAGGCGGCGGGGTCGAGGTAGAGATATTGTCCGTCCTTCGTCTCGCGGATGTTCATGCCGCCCGCCGGCTTGGAGCTTGCCAGCGACAGCAGGCTTTCGCCCTTGTCCGGCTGGAATGCGGCGACATAGACGAGGCCCGCGACATGGGCGTTGTGGCCAGCCTCGGTGATGACCATGCCGCCATAGCTGTGGCCGACAAGCAGCGTCGGGCCGTCCTGAAGATCGAGTACGCGATTGGTGGTGGCAACGTCGTCGGCAAGCGAGGTGATCGGTTCCTGCACGATCGTGACGTTGAAGCCGCGCTTCTCCAGGATATCGGTTGCCTTGCGCCATCCGGAGCCATCGGCGAGCGCGCCGTGGACGATGACGATGTTCTTCACCTCGGCGGCTTCGGCCGCGTAGGCGACAACGCTGGTGGCGCATGCAAGGGCGAGGGTGGCTATAATGCGACGGTTCATGGAAGTGTCTCCTTTGGATTGACCGTGAGGTTGGGTAGAGGGTTAGCTTCAGCCGAAGGTGAAGGCGTAGGCTTCGACGCCGGGGTCTAGAAAGCGAATCTGGAAGTTGTGCGCCTCGATGTCGCCGACCTGGCGGACAAGCTGATAGAGCCTGGTTGAGGTGACGGTGCCGTTGCCATCGGCGTCGGTGTCCGCGCCGTGGTTGGCACCGGGCGCCTTGCCGTCGATCGTCACCTGGAAGCGGACGGGCTTTCCGGATGCGTCCGGACCGAGGACCAGATGCAGGTCGCGGGCGCTGAACCGGTAGGCGATGCCGCCATCCGCCTGCTCAAGCGTTGCCTGCTCGCGGCCGATCGTCCATGCGCCCGACAGTCCCCATTCGTTGAGGCCGAGATCGCCGACCGAGTAGGTTCTGTTGGCGTCGTTGTGCAGGCCTTCCGGCGAGGCGAAGTTGGTGGCCTGTTCGTAGCCGATGTAGGTCTCGCCGGAACGGATGTCCTTGAGATCAGGGCTTGCTTCCGTGCCCTTGGCATCCGGCGCTACCGTGCTGGCGGTCACCTTCGCGCTGCCGTTTTCGCGGATCAGGTCCTGGATCGCCTGTTCGGTCTGGCGATAGTTGCCTTCGCCGAAGTGGTGGTAGCGGATCTGGCCCTTGGCATCGATCAGGTAGTGGGCCGGCCAGTAGTTGTTCTCGAAGGCGCGCCAGATCTTGTAGTCGTTGTCGATGGCGACGGGGTAGGTGATCTTGGCGTCGGCGACGGCCTTGCGGACATTGTCGATCTTCTTCTCGAAGGCGAATTCCGGGGCGTGTACGCCGATCACGACAAGACCCTGATCCTTGTACTTCTCGGCCCAGGCCCGAACGAAGGGCGTGGTGCGGATGCAGTTGATGCAGGAGTAGGTCCAGAAATCGACGAGAACGACCTTGCCGCGCAGCTGTTCGGCGGTCAGCGGTGGCGAGTTCAGCCATTCGACGGCACCGTCAAGCGATGGCGCGATGCCTTCGACCGGCAGGCTTGCCTTGAACGGCAGGTTGCCGGCGGCGGTCATTGCACCGTTGCTCGCGACCTCGGCGGGTGCCGCCAGATCGCGCCTTGCGTTGAAACGGTCGAGAACGGCCTGTTCGAACGAGGTCGTGCTGGCGTAAGACAACCGTGCCAGAAGGCCGGTATCGGCGCCGAGCGCGATTGCGGCGGCGCCGGCAAGGACTGCAGCACCGAGTACCTGGCGAACACGCTCGCTGACACCAAGCGACTGCTTCATGCCGGCAAACACCTTGCCTCCGACGAGCAATGCGACGGCAAGCGAAGTGGCCGCCCCGGCTGCATAGGCGATGAGCAGAAAGGTCGTTTGCAGATTGGCGCCCTGCAGCGCGGCACCCGTCAGAACGAGCCCAAGGATCGGGCCGGCGCAAGGCGCCCATAGGAGACCGGTCGCGATGCCGAGGGTCAGCGAGCTTAGCGCCGTCGGCGCAGCGCCCGGCTTGCCGGAGGCCTTCACCAACCGGTTGCCGAAATCGACGACCGGCTGCGTGATCGTGCTTGCGACCCGCGGCGACAGCAGGCTGACGCCGAAGATGGCGAGCAGGGTGAGGGCTGCGAGGCGACCATATTCATTGGCGTGGATCGCCCAGCTGCCGCCGACCGCCGCAAGCGACGCGACAACCGCGAAGGTGGCAGCCATGCCGATCAGCATCGGCAATGTGCTGCGCAGAAACGGCTGGCCGGCACGGGCGAAAACGAAGGGAAGGATGGGCAGGATGCAGGGGCTGAGGATGGTCAGCGCCCCTCCGAGATAGGCAATGATGAGAAGCGTCATCGTCGTCTCCTTTGAAACCAGGTGCGGATGCTGAAGGGCGACTGGCTCGATCAGCAGTGACGACAATCTGTTGTGATGACGTATCCGGGATGTGTCCGGCCTCTAGGAGAAGTGTGTCGAACTGTAGCGATCGCGGGCCGTGCTACAGAGCGAAACAATCGGCAGCGAAAAGGTTTGGCGATTGTATCGCAATGTATCCGGGCGGGCGGGAGCTACAGTCGTATGCAATAACGGGCCGCCGGCGACACATCGGGGATACACGGCGCCGGCTTTATGGCGATCATAGTCAACACGGACAGGAGAGAGACCCATGACCAACGCAATCAACCTCGATCGCCGCCGCTTCTTCGGCATCGCCGCAATGACCGTCGCCGCTGTCGAGTTCGGCGCCGCGACGCTGGCAAACGCGCAGACCGCTGCTGCTTCGCCTGCAAACAAGGTCGGCGGGCACCAGTCGTTTGAATCGCTGAAGCAGATCAATGCCGGCGTGCTCAATATCGGCTACGCCGAGGCCGGCCCGGCAAACGGTCCTGTCGTCCTGCTCCTGCATGGCTGGCCTTATGATATCTACAGCTATGTCGACGTTGCTCCGATCCTCGCCAAGGCCGGATACCGCGTGATCGTCCCCTATCTTCGCGGATACGGCACCACCACATTCCTTTCCAAGGATACGCCACGCAACGGCCAGCAGGCCGCGCTCGCAGCAGACATGATCGCGCTGATGGATGCGCTCAAAATCGAGAGCGCGATTGTAGCGGGCTACGACTGGGGTGCGCGCACCGCCGACATCATGGCTGCCCTCTGGCCGGAACGCTGCAAGGCACTGGTATCCGTCAGCGGCTATCTCATCGGCAGCCAGGAGATCAACAAGAAGCCGCTCGCGCCGAAGGCCGAGCTTGCCTGGTGGTATCAGTTCTACTTTGCCACCGAGCGCGGCCGCGCAGGCTATGCCGCCAACACTCGCGACTTCGTGCGGCTGATCTGGGAAACCGCGTCCCCCACCTGGAAGTTCGACGACGCAACCTTCGATCGTTCGGCACCCGCCTTCGACAATCCCGATCACGTCGACATCACCATCCATAACTATCGCTGGCGTCTCGGCATCGTTGAAGGCGAAGCGAAGTACGATGCCTATGAAAAGAAGCTGGCCATGGGCCCCGTCATCACCGTGCCTACCATCACCATGGAAGGCGACGCCAATGGCGCGCCGCATCCCGACCCGTCGGCCTATAAGGTCAAGTTCTCCGGCCGCTACGAGCATCGCAACATAACCGGTGGCATCGGGCACAACCTGCCGCAGGAAGCGCCCGAGGCTTTTGCCCAGGCCGTGATCGACGTCGCGTCGTTCTAAGGTGATCGGCCACCGCGCGAAATCCCCTTTACTCGCGGTGGCCGACGCGAAACTAATGGCTCACTTCAAGGCTGCGAATCGTGTGAAAGACGAGACATGGAGCACATTGACCATATTCTGATCGTGGACGACGATCGTGAGATTCGCGAGCTCGTATCGAGCTACCTGAAGAAGAACGGCCTGCGCACGACCGTTGCCGCCGATGGCCGCCAGATGCGCAGCTTTCTCGAAGGCAATTCCGTCGATCTGATCGTGCTTGACGTGATGATGCCGGGTGACGACGGCCTGGTGCTTTGCCGCGAGCTCAGGGCCGGCAAGCACAAGGCGATACCGGTGGTCATGCTCACGGCGCGTGACGACGAGATGGACCGGATCATCGGGCTCGAAATGGGCGCCGACGACTATCTGCCGAAACCCTTCGCAGCGCGCGAGCTTCTGGCGCGGATCAAGGCGGTGTTGCGCCGGACGCGCATGCTGCCGCCCAATCTGCAGATCACCGAGGCCGGGCAACTCCTGACATTCGGCGACTGGCGGCTCGATACCGTCGGCCGCCATCTGCTCGACAAGGAGGGAACCGAGATCGCGCTGAGCGGCGCCGAATACCGGCTGCTCCGTGTCTTCATCGATCATCCCCAGCGCGTGCTCAATCGCGACCAGCTGCTCAACCTGACGCAGGGCCGCGATGCGGAGTTGTTCGACCGCTCGATCGATCTTCTGGTGAGCCGCGTGCGCCAGCGGCTGGGCGACGATGCGCGCGAGCCGACTTATATCAAGACGGTGCGCGCCGAAGGCTATGTCTTCGCCGTTCCCGTGGAGATATCGGAGCCGAGGACATGAGTGAGGCGCGCCCTCGCATCGGCTGGTGGCCGGGCTCGTTGCGCTCCCGGCTCTTTCTCATCCTATTTGCCGGTCTGGCAATCGCCTATGGCTTGTCGTTCAGCATCCTCTTTGCCGAGCGCTACATGTCAGCCAAAGCCGTTATGCTGGGCACGCTGGAAAGCGATTTGGCGACCTCGATCGCCGTCATCGATCGTCTGCCCGCCAATGAACGGGCCGACTGGGTCGATCGCCTGAGCCGCGGCAATTATCGCCTCGTTCTCGGTCCGGGGCTTCCCGGCGTGTCCGACATGTCCGGCCGGGGCGCCGAGATCGCGGAACGGATCGAGGAGGCGGCGGGTCACAAGTTTCCGCTCAAGGTCGAATCCATCCCCGGTGACGGCAAGAGGCTCCAGGCCCATTTGACGCTGTCCGATGGTGCGCCGCTGACGATCGACGTCACGCCGCGCGGCGTCATGCCGCTGGCGGAGTGGCTGCCTTACGTCTTCGCAGCGCAGATGGCGCTTCTCCTCATATGCACGTGGTTTGCCGTACGCCTGGCCATTCGTCCGCTGAGCGCGCTTGCCGCCGCCGCCGACACGCTCGATCCGGCCAAGAAGGGCGAGCCGATGAGCGAGCGGGGGCCGAGCGAAGTCGCCCACGCCGCACGCGCCTTCAACGCGATGCGCGACCGGATCGCGCATTATCTGGAGGAGCGCGTGCAGATTCTGGCTGCGATCTCGCACGACCTGCAAACCCCCATCACCCGCATGCGGCTGCGCGCCGACATGGCCGACGATTCGCCGGAGAGGGACAAGCTGGTCAACGATCTCCGCGAGATCGAGCGGCTGGTGCAGGACGGCATCGCCTATGCGAGAAGCTCGCATGGCAGCGGCGAGAAAAACTCCCGTATCGATCTCTCTTCTTTCATCGACAGCATCGCCTACGATTATCAGGACACCGGCAAGGCCGTGACCGTGCTCGGCGTCGTTCAAGGCACGGCGTCGACCAAGCCGCATGCGCTGCGGCGGATTCTCACGAACTTCATCGACAATGCGCTGAAGTTCGCCGGTAGCGCCGAAATAGCCGTCGAGCGGAGCGGGGAAGGCGAGGTCGTCGTCACCGTCTTGGATCGCGGGCCGGGTATTCCCGACGATATGCTTGAAAGCGCCATGCAGCCCTTCTTCCGTGTCGAGACATCACGCAACCGCGAGACTGGCGGAACCGGCCTTGGACTGGCGATTGCCCAGCAGCTGGCCGGAACGATCGGTGGCTCGGTGCGGCTCTACAATCGCATGGGTGGCGGCCTCGCGGCCGAGGTTCGGTTCCGCTAAGGGCCAGTCCCCTGCGACCTCGGCCGCCACGCCAGCAACTCCAGCCTCGTAGCAGCATGGAAAATGCTGCTACGAGGGGCTCTTAAGCGCGCGGACGTTAGCTCAACGTCGACATGTCCACAACGAACCGATAGCGAACATCATTCTTCTCAAGGCGCTCGAAAGCCTCGTTGATCTGGTCCGCACGGATCAGTTCGATATCCGCGACGATTCCATGCTCGGCGCAAAAGTCCAACATTTCCTGAGTTTCGGCGATGCCGCCGATATTGGAACCGGAGAAGCTGCGCCGACCCTTGACCACGTTGAAGGCGCCAATTTCGAGCGGTTTTGCGGGCAAGCCGACCAGAACGAGGTTGCCGTCGATCGCCAGAAGATTCAGGTAGCTGTTGACATCATGAGAGGCCGAGACCGTGTCCAGGAGGATGTCGATCTTGGAGCTGAACTTCTTCATCTGTTCCGGATCGGTGGAGAGAACGGCTTCGTGAGCACCGAGACGCTTGGCATCCTCAACCTTGGACGGAGACGTCGTAAACACGACGACGTGCGCACCCATCGCCTTTGCTATGCGTATCGCTACGTGGCCGAGCCCGCCAATACCCACGATCCCGACGACTTTCCCTGCTCCGGCGCCCCAGTGCTTGAGCGGCGAGTACACGGTGATGCCTGCGCATAGAAGTGGCGCGGCGGCTGCGAGATCAAGGTTTTCGGGAACCCGAAGAGTATACTTTTCCTTGCAGACATATGTTTGCGAGAAGCCGCCATAGGTGATGCCGCCGAGAACCCTGTCCTGGGAATTATATGACAAGGTCGTACCCTCGACACCTTCGCAGAACATTTCAAGGTCACGGTGGCAGGCAGGGCATGTGCCGCAGGAATCGACGATGCAGCCGACTGCTGCAAGATCTCCAACCTTGAACGAAGTCACCGCGGAGCCTACGGCTGTCACTCGTCCCACTATTTCATGCCCGGGCACCATCGGATACCTGCTCGCGCCGAAGTCGTTCTTCACCTGATGAAGATCGGAATGGCAGATTCCACAATATAGAATGTTGAACTGCACATCATCGGGTCGCAAGTCACGACGTTCGATGTTCATAACGCCGAGCTGTTGGTCCGATGCTTGGGTGCCTACGGCTTTGATTGCAAGGGTCATATCTGGTCTGCCTTTTAGAATGATGCTTCTCGTCACGTCGCGACAATGCCCGCCATGGGCAGCATTCGCGTACCGGCGTCGTGCTCAGCCGGGATGCCGGCACTCCACGCGAGGCCGAACTATATCGACGTCTTATGCCTACGATTAGTCGAATGAACTGGCATAACCCTATGATGCCCATGCATGAATGACGGTCGTCTAACATCAGGCCGGTGACGAACAGCCCAGCCACGTTCCGCGAAGCCTACGTGCCACGGGCGGCAAATATATCGCCGGGTAGCATCAACGGATACGGCTTTGAATGCCCTGGGTGCGGGTGAGACACTTGCGACTTGTTTCACACCAGAATGAAAAAGCTTGTGGCAGCCAGCCCACGCCCAAATGTCGACGAAGCCGTTGCCTACGTTCTGATACACTTCCAGCATTTTCCGAAACATGCCGGATACGCTGATCCATCAAAACACTCCCTGTCACCGGACGTCGCCCAAGCGACAAAACAAAGCGACGCAACAAAGGAGTGTTCCATGACCAAGATCGATACCGTTCTCTACACTGGCAAGACCCACACCACAGGCGGCCGCGAGGGATTTGCCCGCAGCGATGACGCGCAGCTCGACATTCGCCTGTCGCCTCCCGGCAGCGGCAAGCCGGGGACCAATCCGGAGCAGCTCTTTGCAGCCGGCTGGTCGGCCTGCTTCATCGGCGCGATGACCAAGGCCGCCGGGAAGCGCCAGCTCAGGCTCCCAGCCGAGACGGCGGTCAACGCCGAGGTCGATCTCGGAACCACCGATGGTGCCTATTTCCTGCAGGCGCGCCTGGCGATCAGCCTGCCGGGGATCGATCCCGAACTCGCCCGCGCGATCGTCGAGGATGCGCACCAGACATGCCCCTACTCGAAGGCAACGCGTGGCAATATCGCCGTCGAGCTGACATTGGTCTGAGAGGGCGGCAGGGGAGATGTTATGATGAAGATAGCTGTCTTCGCGATCATGATCGCGGCGGTCCTCGCATCGCCCTGCATCTACGATGCCATGTCGAACGAGTTGTCTCCGCTCGCCAGCGCGCTGGCCCTTTCCGAGGTGGCGTATTGACGGAAACAGCGATCGACCGGGTGGTCGATCGCTGCCCTCGACGTATTCAGATGCCAGCGGCGACGCCGGCGCGCTCGTCTTCCCGCGTGGTACGCTAAAAGACGCTACTTGCTTGTGGTGTCACGCCGTTGAGATGGTAGTTGCCGACCGCGTGGTATCGCTGGCGTGTGGGATCATGCGCTGCATGCGTACACCCGTCATGCCAAGCGCCATCGGTTGCCGCGCCGTCATTGTCAAAGAGCAGATCGGTGAGTTCGCGCAATGCATCAGAGGTCTGGACGGCGATCTCCGATGTTACGGCTTGAGCAGCGGCGGCGGCAAGCGTTGCGGCAAGGACGCTGTCTCCCGTTGTCTCGACCTGCGCGATATCGATCTTGAGGCCGGCGCTTTCGACCAATGCCGTTGCCGCCTCCAGCCTGATTGCAATTTCTCCCACTCTGGCGATCGTCTTCGGATCGTCCGATGCCTTGCCTCGGACAGTCCAGGGGTACGAAAGTGCTTTGATCACATCGATCGTCTCGGCAAATCGCGCGCGCGCGATGCCGAGATGGATGCCGGCGTCGATGATCTGGCCAGCGGGACAGATCGTCGTCGGGCGTTCAAAACCCTTGTAATGCGGAATGACGGCATCGGCCTGAACGTAGGTGTTGTTGATTATCGCGGTATCGCTTGGTGCGCTGCCGCTTATGTTCCTGATCGTTTCGATGCCGGCGGCGCCGGGCGGCACAAAGGCGAGGCTCAGCTTGTCATCTTCATTCAGCGCGAAGATCGCGATCCAATTCGCCGAGGCTAAGTCGGCGGAGCAGGACTCTCGACCGTTGATCCGATAGCCAAGGCCGTCGCGTTCGATCCGTGTGCCGAGTGTGCTGCTTGCGGTGGCGTCGCGTTCCTTGCCGGCGAAGATGTCGCCCGAAAGCGTGCGCTGGAAGAAGAAGCTCTTCTGCTCTTCACTACCATCGGTCCGCAATGCCTCAAGAATGTAAAAATGGTCACGCGGGATCTCGCCAATATGCTCATCGGCGGCCGTCAGGATCGCGATCACTTTCGCAAGAATGGTGTTCGAGACGTCAATCCCGCCATATTCCGGCGGAACCGTTATCGCCAGAAGCCCGGATTGCGCCAATGCTTGGCACTTTTCATGTAACGATGTCGGCGCTTGATCGGTATCTGCTCTCTCCCGCAGACGATGCGCCAACTGGTGCGCCGCGGCAATCGCCTCCTCCTCGCTTATCAAACGTGCCGTCAGCTGCCGAATTCGATCCGTTGGGTAGGGTATCGTGTCCATCTCGCTCTCCCAGGCTGAGGTTCATAATGGATGGGAGATCGGAAGAGGAAAGGAAAGAACATTAAATCCATAAACTATTGCGGGATTGAAAAGTCCTTTCCTCAGCGCCGCGCGCCTTTCCGGCTCCGTTCGATCTGCCGGGCGGGTATTATTGTCAATGTCGGGGCGGCGTTAAGCTTTCGTTAGGCAGCTTCGTTGGCTGCCCCGCGCACGTCAGGAACCTACCGCGTGCTCGCAGCTTTACTCATATACGATTGTCGAACGGTCGCAGGCCCACATCGGTCTCACCGCATCGCTCTCGAAGTGCGCACTTCCGCTTTTTTTGACCCGAGGCACAGTCCTCTTCAGGACATAACGGAGGAGAAAAATGATGTACATGAAGTCAACTATTGCCGCATTGGCCGCAGGCTGTGCCAGCGTCCTCGTTCCGCTGCCATCCGCAGCCTTTGATATCGGCGGCTCCAACGGGATCAGCGTCAACGGTAGCGGCGGCGGACTGAACGTGTCCATTGGCGGCACGAATGGGGTCAACGCCACCGTCGGCGGCGGCTCGAACCTCGCGAATGTTTCCGTCGGCGGGGCCAGCGGCGTGAACGCGGATGTCGGAGGCAACTCTAGCGGCGGTCTTGGTGTCAACGCATCGGTTGGTGGTTCCGGCGGCATCAACAGTGCCACCTCCGTCGGCGGCACCGGCAGTTCGTCCGGTGGCTTGGGCGTCGGTACCACAGCAACAATCGGTGGAACCGGCGGCGTCAACGCGGATGTCGATGCGGTGATCGGCGGTTCTAACCTTGCGACCGTGAACGCCCTCGCCAATGTCGGATCTGGAGACAACACGCTCGCGGACGTCAATGCAAACGTCGCGATTGGCGGCGAGGCTGCTGGCACGAGTGGTAACCCTGCCGGATTGGTCGATCTTGGCACAACTGTCAGCGTTGGCGGCACAAATGGCGTGAATGCCGATGTCGGCGCTGCGGTGGGCGGCTCGAACGTCGCGACCGTAGTTGCAGTCGCCAATGTCGGCGCCGGCGATAATACGCTTGCCGATGTCAACGCCAATGTCGTGGTCGGCGGAAACACCGCCGGTTCCGGTGGCAATGGCTCGACAAGTGGTCCGCTGCTCGACACCGGTGTCACGGCCAGCATCGGCGGTTCGGGCGGTGTGAATGCGGATGTCGATGCCACCGTAGGCGGCACGGGCCTTGCCAGCGCCAACGCGATGGCCAACGTCGGACTGGGGGACAATACACTTGCCGAAATCAGCCTTGCCATCCCGTCGACGACGACACCCTCCGGCCCGGGTTCCGTCGATCCTGGCACCCCCGGCACCGGCACGGGCGACAACGATAGCAGCGATAGCGGCGCAACCCCTGAACGGGATCGCAGCCTTGCGATGATCAACGACATGTCGGCCAGGGATCGTGCGAAGGCAAAGACGCGCTGCAAGGACGTCGTGCGATCGGGTGGCTTTGAAGCCAGCTTGGTCAGCCTTTGCAAGATGGTCATTGCCACCCGCTGATGTCATTGCATTCGGGGCGTCGGCATCGGCGCCCCGATACACATGAGCAGATGTCCAACGCGTGAAACGAATGGCGGCTGGTTTATGCGGATTGTCTGAGAATGATCTCTGCGTTCAGCAGGACTTGCTCAGGCACGCTCAACGCCGATCCTTCGGCCTCCTGGTCCAGTTTCTGCAGCAACAACTGCATGGCGATGCGGCCTATGTCGTTGTAGCTCTGCGCGACGGTCGTAATCGGCGGGCAGGCATAGCGTGACAGTGGGTGGTCGTCGTGGCCGGCAATGCGCAGGCTGCAATCGGGCGTGCGGCCGATCTTGACGCCGGCCTGAAAGGCCGCCGCGATGGCCCCGAATGCAACGCGGTCGTTCGCGCAGAGAACTGTCGCGGTCGGGAAGCCGCCCCCCTCGAGAATTCGCTTCGTTTCGTCATAGCCAAATTTTTCGAAGTCCCAGCCTGCCGCCTTTTCGATGGGCAGCACGATCGGCTCCATCCGCAGTTCTGTCATCGCCTCGACATAGGCGGTCTCACGCGTCGAAGCATTGGTGTTGACCGACGGCATCCCCAGGTAGCATGGGGGTTCCCCGGACCGGCACAGATAATCCACGATCAGCTGGAAGCTCTGGCGGTTGTTCGTGCCGACGAAAGGCGAGACATCGTCCAGTGGCGAATCCACGAAGATCAGCGGTATCGACGCCGACAGCGCAAGCAGCGTTTCGTGATGCGACTGCACGCCGAGCGGGGCGATGATGGCGCCTGCGACGTTCATCGATTTCAGCGTTTCGATGGCGCGCGCTTCCATCAGGGCATTGCCATCCGACGACAGCACGAAGGCGAGAAAGCCGGCATCGTTGGCGATGAGCTCGACCCGGCGCGTCAACGCCATGTAGAACGGGTCGGTCGAGTTGGGAATAATGATCCCGATGATGTTGCTGCGCCGGCGATTGAGATTGACGGCAAAGAGGTTGGGGCGAAAGCCGCTCTCCTTGAGCGCGGCCTCGATGATGTCGCGGGTCTTGCGCCGCACGGAGCTCGGGTCGTTGAAATACTTCGAGACCGTCGGCCGCGATAGGCCGACATACTCGGAAAAGTCCTCCATCGTTTTGATCGGCCTGTCTGACAAACGCGCGTCCCACCCGCTTTTTTAATCGATTGAAATATTTGACGCAGTTCAATCAAAACTTTTGCGCCGGTGCAAGCCGCGCCTTTAGGCGCGGCAGGCTTCGAAATAATCTTCCAATACGCGGTCGATGGCTGCGAGCGCCAGCGAACGTGCCTCCGGCTTGATCTTGCCATCACGCACGCCGACATAGGCGCCTGTGAGATACTGGTTGATCAGGGTCTCCGGAATCTGCACGCCATCCAGCAGCGAAAACAGTGCCTTCACCGCCGCGTCGATCTCCGGCTGCGGCCAATAGTAGCGGATACGGTCACTGTAGCTGAAGTGGCGCTGAATGTGCTTTTCGGCGTCCGTGCCGTGATAATACTTGTCCCAGTTCTTGGGATCCGCCGTCAGCACGCGCTCGATGGTCGCGACCAGCGTCTCCTTGCGCATGTCGGGAAACAGGAAGGCGGCGATCTGGTCGAGCCCGTAATAGGCCTCGCGCAGCGCAAAGGTCAGGCCGGGACCAACCTTGAGGATGGCGAAACCATCCATGACGAGCTGGCGCAGCATGTCGCGGCTCTGGTAATCGGTGGAGTGGGCCTCGAAGACCATGCCCGGCATGTCCGAAAGCGTGGCGCTCAGTGCAGCAGCCTTTTCAGGAGCGTAGGCAATGACGTTCTCGTTGCCGAATTCCACGCCCGGCTGGACCACGGCGCCGACAACACGGGAGAACGCATCCGACACGCCGGCGGCCTCGAAAGCCTGGCGGTGGATGGCAATGGTTTCGCGCGCAGCTTCCGGCTTGGTCACCTCGAGCTCATCAAGCTCTTCCATGGCACCGCCTGGGATCGGTACTTCCGTACCGACGATGTAGACCGGCTTGATGCCATCAGAGCTCTTCAGCGCCGCCTCGGCCACTGAGGCGAGCTTTGCTGCGCGCTCAGCGGTGATCGCATCGGGCAGGGCAATCGGCTCACCGGCGCAGCCCATGCTGGTGTCGAGATGCAGCTTGGTGAAGCCGGCCTTGGCGAAAGCCTCTATCATGGTGCAGGCCTTGGCCATCGCCTCGTCGGCGGGCAGGCTCTTCCATGGATTGGGACCGAGGTGGTCGCCGCCGAGGATCAGCTTCCCCAGCGGAAAGCCGGTATCGGCCGCGATCTTTTCCACGAAGGCGCGGAAATCGGCGGGCGTCATGCCGGTATAGCCGCCGTCCTGGTTCACCTGGTTGCAGGTCGCCTCGACGAGCAGGCATGCATCCTGCTTCAGCGCGTGCAGCATCGACGCCTCGATGACGAGAGGATGGGCCGAGCAGATCGAGGGAATGCCCTTTACGCCGTTGCCGTGGCGCCATTGTGCGATATCCGTGAGGTAGCTCTTCTGCATGTCAGGCTTGTCCTTGCGCTTTGATGAGGGCGTCGAGTTCGGCTTGGGTGGATGCGCCTTCCATCGGGCCGGCCTTGGTGACCGCGCGGGCGCCGGAGGCGTTTGCGTAACGCAGTGCTTCGGCCGGGTGCATTCCCTTCAGCCAGAAGGTGACGAAGGTCGCGCCGAAGCAGTCGCCGGCGCCGGTCGGGTCGACTTCCTCGACCTTGTAGCCCTCAAGATCGATCTGGGTGGTCTTGTCGAAGTAGCTGGAACCCTTTTCGCCACGCTTGATGACGATGGCCTTGATGCCCTTGGCGAGCAGCTCGGCGACAGCTTCTTTCTCCGTCCTCGCCTCGGCGAACAGGAACAGTTCCTCACCGCTCGGCATGAAAAGATCGGTAACCGATAGAACGGTCTGCAGCGCCTCGCGCATGCCGGGGCTATCGAGGATTTCAGGGCGCAGGTTCGGGTCGAAGGACACGGTGCCGCCGGCGGCCTTGATGCGTTCAACGGCAGTGAGGATGCTCTTTACCACGCTTGGGGCGTAGAGAGCGGTGCCCATGACGTGCATGTGCGTGCAGCCGTCGATCAACGCCAGCGTCTTCTCCGACAGCTCGATCTCGCCGCAGGCGCTGTGGCGGATGTTGAAGACGAAGGCGCGGCTGCCGTCCTCGCGGTAGCGAACGAAGGCGCTGCCGGTCGTGCCCTGCGGGACAACCTCGATGCCGGAGACATCGACACCGTCTTCGGTCAGGCGATTAATGTTGACCCAGCCGAAATCGTCGTCGCCGACGCGGGAGATGATCGCGCATTCCTGACCGAGCTTGCCGACCTGGTCGATGAAGATGGCCGGTGCGCCCGAAGGGAAGGGGCCGATCAGCGGCACGGCTTCGCGAAAGCCATTACCGCGATTGGTGGCGACGATTTCGACCAGGATTTCGCCGATGGTGAGGATTTTCGACATGGCTATCTGCTCTTGAAGTTTACTGCTTGGCGCGCTTCGAGCGCACGTCGAGATAGACGGCGACGAGGATGACGAGGCCCTTGACGATCAGCTGGTAGAAGTAAGGCACCGACAGCATGTTCATGCCGTTGTTGAGGACGCCGATGATGAGCGCACCGATCAGCGTGCCGATCATGGTGCCGACACCACCGGCAAGGCTCGTGCCGCCGAGAACGGCCGCGGCGATGGCGTCGAGCTCGTAGCTCATGCCGGCGTTGGTTTGGGCCGAGAACAGACGCGAGGAGAGCAGAATGCCGCTGATCGCCGCCATGATGCCTGATATCATGAAGATGATGATCTTCAGTCGATCGACCTTGATGCCGGAATAGAGCGCTGCCTCGCGGTTGCCACCGGTGAGATAGGCGCGGCGGCCGAACTTGGTCTTGCTGAGCAGGATGTGGTTGAACAGGAAGAGCACCGCCACGACCCAGATGACGATCGGGATGCCGATGAAGCTCTGGGTGCCGATAGCAGTCCAGGTCGGCTCCATGATCATGGCAGGCGCGCCGTTCGTCGGCAGGCTGACCATGCCGCGATAAATACCCATCGTGGCCACGGTGACGATGAAAGACGGCAGCAGGAATTTCGCCGTCAGCACGCCGTTGGCGAGACCCAAAAGCGCGCCGGCGGCGAGCGTCAGCACGAGTGCGGGAACGAAGCCCATACCGAACGCGAAACATTGCGCGCCGACCATGCCGGCGACAGCGATGATCGAGCCGATCGACAGGTCGATCTCACCGAGCAGAATGACCCAGGTCATGCCGAAGGCGGCGATCGCGATGACCGAAACCTGCTGCAGCACGTTCAGGAAGTTGGCAACGGACATGAACCGCTGGTTGGTGATCGAGAAGATCACGCAAAGGACGATCAGCGATAGGAAAATACCGCCATACTGCTTCATTACCTGCCGGAATGCGGCATTAGCTGCGTGTCTGTCGCTCATGATACAAATCCCGTAGCAAAGCTCATGATCTTCTCCGGTGTCATCTGATCGCCGGCAACGATGGCGGTGGCCCGCCCTTCGCTCATGACGACGGCGCGGTCGCTCATGCCGATGACTTCGGGGAGTTCGGAGGACACCAGCAGGATTGCCGTGCCTTCCGCCGCCAGCTGGCGGATGATCTTGTAGATTTCGAATTTGGCGCCGACATCGACGCCGCGTGTCGGCTCGTCGAGGATGAGGATCCTCGGTTTTGTCAGCAGCCACTTGGCCAGCACGATCTTCTGCTGGTTGCCGCCGGATAGCGATCCCGCCGAGGTTTCAAGCGACGCCGTCTTGATGGCGAGCCGGCTGACTTCCACCTTCGCGTCGTCGCGTTCACGGCGACGCTTGAGGAAGCCGAAGGAGCTGGAATAGTTGTCGAGCGCCACCATCGAGATGTTGCTCTCGACGCTGTGGCTAAGCACGAGCCCCTCTTCCTTGCGGTTCTCGGTCACGAAGCCGATGCGCCGGTTGATGGCATCGACGGGGGAGGTGATCGTCACCGCGCTGCCGTCGATCGAGATCGTGCCCGAGGTCGGTTGCGTCATGCCGAAGAGGGTCTTCATCACTTCCGAACGGCCGGAACCGATCAGGCCGAAGAAGCCGAGGATCTCGCCGGGGCGCACATCGAATGAGATGTTCTCAAACTCGTCGTGGCTGGAAAGGCCGCTCACCGCCAGCACCGGCTTTTCTGCAAGCTCAGGCGCCGGCACGTCGCGCGGCGGGTAAATCTCGTTCATGTCGCGGCCGACCATCAGGGCGATCAGCTCGTCGATCGTGGCTTCGGACTTGTCGCGGGTGGTGATGTAGCTACCATCGCGGACGACGGTGATGTCGTCGCTGAGCCGCATGATCTCTTCCATGCGGTGCGAGATGTAGATCACGGCCACGCCGCGTGCTTTCAGTTGCCCGATGATCTCGAACAGGATCTCGGCTTCGCTGTCGCTGAGCGAGGACGTCGGCTCGTCGAGGATGACGACCTTGGCGTCGATGCTCAGACCCTTGGCGATCTCGACCAGCTGGCGCTGGGCGATCGACAGGTCGCCGACGCGCTCCTGAACCGATATCGGCAGCTTCAGGTCGGCGACGATCGCCGCCGCCTGGCGCACCAGCGCCTTGTCGTTGATGAAGCCGGCCCTGGTCGGTTCGCGGGTCGCGAGAATGTTCTCTGCGACGCTCAAATTGTTGCAGAGGCTGAGTTCCTGGAAGACAATCGTCAGTCCCGCTGCCGCCGCATCCTGCGGATTGGCCGGCGCGTAGGGTTTGCCGTCTAGGAGGATCGAGCCCGATGTCGGCTGGTAGACGCCGGCCAGGATCTTCATCAGCGTCGACTTGCCGGCGCCGTTTTCACCGAGGATCGTATGAACCCGGCCGGGCCGAACCTTCAGCTGCATGTTCTTCAACGCGGTCACCGCGCCGAAGACTTTTGTAATGTCCTTGATCTCGAGGATCGCGTTGTCGCCGGAGGTTTCCATGGCGTCACCTTTCACCAAGAGCCGCAGGCATCGGGCGGATGCGTGGGGCGCTCTGATTTGTCGCGAGGATATCGCTGCTTTCCGGCGGCCAGCCCTTCGAAAGAACCCGGCCGCCGGAAGGAGCGGTCACTGTGCGATACTTGGGACCTTCGCACAGTGCGCCTTGGGAGGACTTTACTGCTTCTTGACGTAAACGCCGGGAACGATCGGCTGCTCGGCGGGCACGTCCTTGCCGGCCTTGATGTCCAGCGCTGTATCGACGGCGAGCTTGCCCATCTGGTCCGGGAACTGCTGGATCACGCCGACCATGTCGGGATCGCTGTCGACAGCCTTGATCGCCTCAGGCATGCCGTCGAAGCCGATGACCTTGACCTTGCCGGTCAGGCCGGACGACTTGACTGCAACCGCTGCAGCAAGAGCCGCGTCGTCGCCGAAGCCGAAAATGCCGTTGATGTCAGGGTTTGCCTGCAGCATGTTCTGCGCGACGGCGAGAGCCTCGGCGCGGGTGATGCCGGTCTGGATCGATACGATCTTGATGTCGGGGTGCTTGGCAATGGCTTCCTTGAAGCCGTTGACGCGGTTCACGACCGACTGGACCAACGGATAGTCGATGATCGCGACATTGCCCTTGCCGCCGAGCTGCTCGGCCATAAGTTCGCCGGCCTTTACGCCGCCGGCATAGTTGTCGGTGCCGATGTAGGACGAAACCTTGGCGCCTTCGACCGGAACGTCGACGGTGATGACCTTGATGCCGGCTGCCTCAGCGCGGGCGACGGCTGCGAGCGCGCCCTTGCTGTCGACTGGCGACATGATGATGACGTCAACGCCCTTGACGATGAAGTCTTCGATGTCGGCGAGCTGCTTGTTCAGGTCCTGATTGGCGATCGCGATCTCGACGGAGACATTCTTGGCCTTGGCTTCAGCGGTGATCGCCTTTGCAAGCTCGTTATAGAATGGGTGCTGCTGCGTGAGAAGCGACGCGCCAATGCCTTCAGCCTGTGCGGAGAAAGCGGCGAGCGTGAAGGCGGCGGAAACGAGCAGCGGCTTGGCGATGCGAGAAATAGTCAATTCTTCCTCCCGGAAACGTGTCGAGGCCTGTGCTTGGGGCCGTCGGATCTGGCCGCCTCCTGAGCCAACCGACGCCGCCTATTCATCATTAAACTTTGCGCGCGTCAACTTTAAAATCTGTGTGCGTCAATTTAGTTGGTGAGAACGGAATGCCTCGGGCAACCATTGGGCCGCGAAATTCCGGCCCGAATTTGTCGGCTTTTGGTTGCTCTTGGTGGCTCAGGCGGTGCCAACGTAGCCAGTTTCGGGCGGTTCCCGGTGCGTGGAATGAACGCCGAACCAGCCCCGAAAAATGTCGCGCGAGCAATGTCGGCTTCACGCTGTCGCGACCTGGCGTTAACCTTTTGTTAACCAAATCATCGTTAATAAATTCTCAACGATTTCTTAACGTAGATGACCAAATTGCTAACAGACGCCCGCTCCATCCGTATCAAGGGCCGCTCGTTCCTGGCGGTGATGCTATCGCCGGACCTACCGCTCGATGACTGGCTGGTGCGGTTGGATGATCTGGCCGCGCGATCGGCCGGCTTCTTCCTAGGTCGCCCCGTCGTGCTCGATATCAGCGAGCTGGAGGTTGATCGCGCGCAATTGAAGGAGCTGATCGCGGCGCTCGGCGAGCGCAATGTCAGCATCATGGGCATCGAAGGCGGGCGTCCTTCGCTGATCGGACCGGGCATGCCGCCGGCGCTTAAGGGCGGGCGTCCGGTTTCCGATTTCGAAATGCCGCAGAACGAACCTGTGCTCGAAGCGCCACGCAAGCCTGACGCAATCGAGACGCGGCAAACTCCGCAGTCACTGGTTATCCGGGAGCCGGTTCGCTCCGGGCAGTCTGTGATTTTCGCGGAAGGCGACGTGACCATCATCGGGTCGGTCTCATCAGGCGCGGAAGTCATCGCCGGCGGTTCGATCCATGTCTACGGCGCCTTGCGCGGACGGGCGATGGCGGGGTCGTTGGGCAATGCCTCGGCTCGCATCTTCTGCCGCAGGCTCGAGGCTGAACTGGTTGCCATCGATGGCATTTACAAAATGGCGGAAGACCTGGAGCCGGGGCTTCGCGGACAAGCCGTCCAGCTCTGGCTGGAAGACGACGCGATCAAGGCCGAGAAACTTAGCTGAGCCGAGGTTGGCCAGATATTAGGAGAGAAAGATGGGGAAAGTCATCGTCGTCACTTCAGGCAAGGGCGGAGTTGGAAAGACAACCTCCACCGCGGCACTTGGAGCGGCTCTTGCACAGAGAAACGAGAAGGTCGTCGTGGTCGACTTCGACGTCGGGCTGCGTAACCTCGATCTGGTCATGGGCGCCGAGCGCCGGGTCGTCTACGACCTGATCAACGTCATCCAGGGCGACGCCAAGCTGTCGCAGGCGCTGATTCGCGACAAACGCCTCGAGACGCTCTTCCTCCTTCCTGCCTCGCAGACACGCGACAAGGACAACCTCACGGCAGAAGGCGTCGAGCGCGTCATGGCCGACCTGAAGCGCCATTTCGACTGGGTCATCTGCGACAGCCCTGCCGGCATCGAGCGCGGCGCGACGCTTGCCATGCGCCATGCCGATGTCGCCGTCGTTGTGACCAATCCTGAAGTCTCGTCGGTTCGCGATTCGGACCGCATCATCGGCCTGCTCGATTCCAAAACGCTCAAGGCCGAGCGCGGCGAGCGGATGGAGAAGCATCTGCTTCTCACCCGCTATGATGCGAACCGCGCCGAGCGTGGCGACATGCTGAAGGTCGACGACGTGCTGGAGATCCTCTCCATACCGCTGCTCGGGATCATTCCTGAGAGCATGGACGTTCTGCGCGCGTCCAACATCGGCGCTCCGGTCACGCTCGCAGACAGCAAGAGTGCACCCGCCATGGCTTACTTCGACGCCGCCCGCCGCCTGGCCGGCGAAGAGGTGGCGATGACGGTGCCTGGCGAGAAGCGCGGTATCTTCGGCAAGATTTTTGGAAGGAAGGCCGCATGAGCATTTTTCGGCTTTTTGGAAAACAGAGAACCGCACCGGCTGCTCGCGAGCGCCTGCAGGTGCTCCTGGCTCACGAGCGGTCGTCGACCGGTTCCGATCTGATTACGGTTCTCCGCGAGGAAATCCTCGCCGTCATCGCCAAGCACGTGCAGGTCGACAACGACCGCGTGCATGTGAAGATGGACCGCGATGAGCACATGTCGATCCTCGAGATCGACGTCGAGATTCCGCTGAACGCAGCCCGCGCTGCCTGAGCGAGAATAGGGGAGGCGGCACATAACGTGCCGCTTTCAAATGACGGTGTGGCGGACTTCAGTCCTGTGGACCGCCAGGCTGCCAGTTGTTTTTGGCCAGTTCCCACTCGCCATCGGCGCCGATCTCGACGCGTTTGTTGCCGCGATAGAATATTGGCGTGCCCGACTTCTTATCGATTGCGAAGCGGCTCGGCGAAAACTTCGCCTTTTCCTTGCCGTCCAGGGCAAGCGCCAGTGCTTCCTTGAATTTTCCGCTTTTGCATAGTGCCATGAACTGGGCTTCATTCATCGGAGCACTCCTTATCGACACGTGCCGCTGTTCGACCGACATACGCGGCCGCAAAGGTTGAGAGCGTGACCTACTGCAGACACATGGCGTTCCGCAAGCCGAATGTCACCTCAGCGTCCGCTGCGGCCCAGCGATGAATGAGGCGGATGTCTTCGCTCCCATCACCGCTCTGCCGATGCCTGTCCCTATAAAGGCATGCGAGGTCGCCCCGATCAACCGGCCATTAGTCCGGTGAAGCCTCGCCTCCAGTAGCCGGCAGCCAGCGTCTGGTCGCGCCCATAGGACAGCGTGTCGCGCCAATACTCGCGGATCTCCTTGGTGGCCTCGTTCTCGGAGGCGAACCAGCCGAAGCTCGAGACGCCCTCGGGCCAATCCACCGCGCGGATCGCGCGGACCAATTCGCCGTGCTCGCCACCGGGAACCCCGTTGCGATGGATCCAGCGAAGCTCGATACCCTCGGGATGTGTGATCGGTTGCTCGTCGGTCGCGCGCGCGACTTCCACGAAGGCATGGCCGCGCGCATCGGCCGGCAGCCGCTCCAGAATTCGGCTCAGTGCCGGCAATCCCGTCTCGTCGCATCCCATGATGTACCAGTCCGCCGGCCTCACCGGGCGGCCGAGCGGTCCCATGATGCCGACCTCGTCGCCTTTCTTCGCATGCATGGCCCAGGCGCAGCCGACACCTTCATGCGCGCCATCGCCATCGCCGTGGACGACGAAATCGACATCTATGTAGCCTGCCTTCGCATCCATCTCGCGAATGGTGTAGACGCGTGCGACCGGCTTGCGCTCTTCCGATGGCCAGAACGTCAGGCCGTTCGGCCCGGCGATCGGCCACACCGGCTCGGGGACATTCGCTGTCGGAAAATACATGCGGATGTGCATGCTGTTGGGGTTGTCGAAGCGCTCGAGATGGCTGCCCGTCAAACGTACGCGTCGCATGCCCGGCGTGACCTGCCAGGCGCGCTCGACGCGCATGAGCCGGAAGGACGAGAGTGTCGTGTCGCCGGCGAGATCACCCGACCAGACGAATTGCGGCTTTTCGCTCTTCGCGTAGAGTTCGACGGCGACGCCGAGTAGTTCCTTGGCGCGGCGAAGGCCCTCTTCGTCCACAGATGAGGCTTCCATCGTCAGCTGCTCGGGCGCCATGTCGAAACGCGCGGAGGCGAAGGGGAATTCGAAGGTCACGCTGTCATCGGTCTGTACGACGGCGGCGTCGAAGCTCGCCAGCCGGTCGACGATCAGATGCAGGTATTCAGGCAGCTTCAGCAGGCGGATATCAGTGCTGCAACGCAATCGTGTGGGTTCGGTCATCGGGTATCACCTCGGGTAAACGACCGGGGAATGGCAAGCCATCCCCGATGGGACATCGGACACCCCGATCCCGCCCGTGGAATGATCCCGAAGCTCGTGCTGCTGCCATTACCTTTTGTACCTGCCTTAAAGTGCGCATGTACGGATCGGTATAGGCGACGTTTCAACGGTTTTCTACACCCATACCGGCTTTAGACGTGCGCAAATTTGCCGATCGGCAAGGCGGCGGCTGAATTGTGCTCATCGGGGGTGAAGGGGTGCGACAAGGTGCAACCGCGCGTATTCTTGCGCGCGCCGCGCCATCCCTGCTAAAGCCGGCTGCGGGAGGCTCTGTCCGAGAACGCGGGAAAACGATCCATGGCGACACTGCGCCAAGTTGCTGAACGTGCGGGCTGCTCCACGGCGACGGCGAGCCGCGTTCTGAACCATAGCGGGCCAGTCAGCCCCGCGATGGTCGGCAAGGTGCGCAAGGCGGCCGGCGAACTCGGCTATCGCGCTCCCGGCGCCACTGCCAAGGGCGGGCGACGCCCCGTCATCGGCGTGCTCGTGCCGAGCCTCACCAACCCCGTCTTCGCCGCGTCCCTGTCAGGCATCCAGAATCGCATGCTGAGCGCCGGTCACAGTGTGCTGATCGCCCAGTCCAATTACGATCCGCTGCAGGAGGCGGATGCCGTATCGGGCTTGATGAGCGAACGGCCGACCGGATTGATCCTGACCGTCTGCAACGGCCTGACCAGCCAGGCGCTCCTTGGCGATTTGCCGCCAACGGTGCTCTTGCACAATCTGCCGACCGAGCGTCATCCGGCTGCCGTTACCGTCGACAATTTCGCTGCCGGCCGCGACCTCACGCGCTATCTGCTGCAGATGGGGCACGAGCGAATCTTGTTCGTGTCCGGCAGCTTTGCCGCTTCCGACCGCGCCGCGCGCCGCTACCAGGGCTATCTCGAAGCGTTGCGGGAAGTCGGGAAGCCGCCGCTCGATGCGATGCAGATCTCCTTCGTTTCGGAATACGACCAGATCGACATCCTGACCGCCATCCGGGACGGTCGCCCGACCGCGATCATCGGCTCCAATGACCTTCTGGCGCTGGGGGTGATCGCAGCGCTCCGTCGCGAAGGTCTGTCCGTGCCGCGAGACATGTCGGTCGCAGGCTTCGATGGCATCGTCATCGGCCGACTGATCGATCCGCCGTTGACGACGATGAACATGCCTGATGCCAGCATGGGCACCACGGCGGCGTCGCTGCTGCTTGACATGGTCGAGAACGCCGCGCCCGATCGGCATCTGGAGCTCGCCTACTCGCTGCACAAGGGCGGGACCGTCCGCGATCTGAACCAGTCATCCAAATAGAAAGAGCCGCCGCACGGGGTGCGACGGCTCGATACGACCATCCGGTCGCGCTTAGCTGCGCGGCAGCATGCCTTCGACGTCGGCGGCTGCGTCGTCGAGTGCTTCCTTCGGCGCCGACGACTGGTCGACGATGCGCGAGAGGTTGTCGACGATCGTCTGGGTGACGCGAACACCGTTGGAGCCCGGGAAGGCGTACCACGGAACCATCAGCGGCATCTGCTTCAGGCCGGCCTGGAACAGCGGGTTCTTGGCGTAGAAGTCACCGAGATAATCAGGCGACTTGGCGGCCAGCTCGTTGTTGGGAACGTAGCCGGTGCCCGGTACGACAACCGAGGCGCCGTAAGGGCCGGCCGCGAACTTGGCGAACTTCCAGGCGGCTTCCTGCTTGGCGGCATCCTTGGTCAGGATGACGACGGCGTTGCCACCGGTTGGCAGGTGACCCTTGGCGGGGTCGAGCAGCGGCAGCGGAGCCGTGCGCAGGTCGAACTTGTCGCCGGCGTTCTTGATGGTGTTGCGCAGAGCGCCTGTTGTCTGGAACTCGAAGCCGACCTTGCCGGCCGCGAATGCCTGCTCGCCGGCAGACTTCGTGAACACAGGCAGGCCGCCTTCCTTGACCATGCGCTCGATGACTTCGCCGGCCTTCTGGCCTTCCGGACCGTTGAAGGTGACCTTGCTCTCGTCTTCGCTGAGCATGGAGCCGCCGGCGCCGAAGAGCAGCGCCGAGAACATCCAGTCGTCGCCCTGCCAGCGGAAGTCGATACCATCGACGCCGTTGCCGAGCGCCTTGATCTTACCGCCGAGCGCGATCACTTCGTCCCAGGTCTTCGGCGGGTTCTCGGGGTCGCCACCGGCGGCCTTAACGAGATCGGCGTTGTAGTACATAATCGGGGTCGAGGTCGCGAAGGCGAGGCCGATCTGCTTGCCCTTGACCTGGGCGAGCTTCAGGATCGTGTCCGAGAAGCCCTGCTCGGCCATGTTGCCGTCTTTTTTGACGAGCGGGCCGAGATCGACAGCGACATCGCGCTCGTCGATCATGCGCAGGCGGTTCAGGCCGATGAAGGTCAGGTCAGGCATTTCCGACGTGCCGACCTGGCGAAGGATCGTCTGGATACCTTCTTCATAGGTCGCAGACGGGCTGGCGAACTGGATCTTGATATCCGGATTTTCTTCCATGAACTTCTTCGAGATCGTGTCCATCACGTCCTTGAAGAAGCCCGGCATCGGGTAGTGGACCGTCAGCGTCGTCTCGGCGAAGGCCGGTACGGTTGTCGCCATCGAGATGGCCGCTGCGGCGAGAAGCTGGGTGATACGTTTCATCGCTCGTTCTCCTGGGTTGAGGCGACCGGTCAGCCTTTGAGACCGGTCATGGTGATACCCTCGACGAAGCGCTTCTGCGCGAGCAGGAATGCGGCGACGAGGGGAAGGGTGATGATCATGGTGGCGGCCATCAGCGCGCCGTAGTCGTCACCGGCCTCGGCGGCGCGGAAATACATCAGGCCGAGAGGCGGCGTGGCGTAGTCCTGCTTGGTGATGACGACGAGAGGCCAGTAGAGGTCGTTCCAGTGGGCGACGACCGAAAAGATCGAAAAGGCGGTGACGGCGGGCCAGGCATTCGGCACGATGACGCGCGCGACAATCCCGAGTTCCGACATCCCATCAAGGCGCGCTGCATGGATCAGATCGTCGGGCATCGACCGGAAGAACTGAAGGAACATGAAGATCGCGAAGACCGAGATCGAGAACGGAGCCACCAGCGCGGTGTAGCTGTTGAGCAGCGACAGGCTGTTGAAGCCGACATAGAGCGGCAGGGCGGTCGCGTGGATCGGCACCAGCAGGCCGAGCATGACGAGAACCATCATTAGCCGCGCCGCGCGGAATTTCAGCTTTGCCATGGCGTAGGCGCAGGGAATGGCGATCAGCACCTGGAAGAAGAAGATCAGCCCGCAGACGAGCACCCCGTTCCACAGAAGCGTTCCCATCGGCACGCGGGTCAGCGCCTTGGTGAAGTTGGCGACGTAGTAGAAATTCGTCGGGATCAGTGACAGGGCGGAGGTGAAGATCTCGCTCTGCGCCTTGCCTGCCGTCGAGAGCATGAAGACATAGGGCGCGAGGAACAGCAGCGCTCCGAAAGAAAGGAGTGCCAGGCGGCTGACGCGGCCAAGGGTCCACCGGTTGGCGGTCATCGTGTTTACGCTCATGAGTAGTGCACCCGGCGGTCGAGAACATTGTACTGGAGGAAGGTGAGCACCATCAGGATGGCGAGGAACACCACGGTCATCGCCGATGCGTAACCAACGCGCAGATAGACGAAGCCTTCCTGGTAGATGCTAAAAAGCAGCACTTCGGATGCGTGGTTCGGCCCGCCCTGGGTCAGGGTCTGGACGGTCTCGAAGACCTTCACCGAGTTGATGATGCTGATGGTCGTGACGAACAGCGTCGTCGGCCCGAGCATCGGCCAGGTCACGAGACGGAACCGGTCGAAAGCCGAGCGGGCACCATCGACTTCGGCAGCCGCATAGAGCTCACGCGGAATGGCGGTGAGGCCGGCCAGGAAGAGCACCATGTTGAAGCCGACCGACTGCCAGACGCCGATGATCGACAGGCTGTAGAGCACGGTGCTGGAGGCCGCCAGCCAGTTGGGGCCGGGGATGCCGACCAGCGCCAGCAGGCTGTTGATCGGCCCGATGGTCGGGTGGAAGAGATATTGCCAGACGGTCGCCATGGCGACGATCAGTGATGCCACCGGAAGGAAGTAGACCGTGCGGAAGAAGCTCCGCGCGGTGGTCTCGCTTTCGATCAGCAGAGCGACGACAAGGCCGAGGACGATCGAAACAGGGGCGACGATCGCCGTATAGCAGGTCGTGTTCCACAGAGCCTTGCGGAAGGCGCGATCGTTGATCAGGTGCGCGTAATTCTCGAAACCGACGAAGCGGAACTTGCCCATGCCAAGCTCGAAATCGGTGAAGCCGAGCAGGACGACCGCGACTACCGGCAGAAGCACGAAAACAAAGATCAGGATGATGGCGGGCAGTGCTAGAAGCCAGGCCGTGCGTGCTTCATTGCGTTCGCGCGCTGCCGTGGTCTTGCGGGCCGCAGGTGCGTCCATGGCGATGCTAGCCATGAGCCTTCTCCAGCGTCGCGTCGATCGTAATCGGGCTTGCCTTCATGCGGCTGCCATCCTCGGCAAAGACCATGGCCTTGTCCGCCGACAGCGAGAGAGCAACGGGCATTCCAGCCGAGACCCCGCTGGCCTCCGCCGGCGAGAGCTTGGCGATCATTGTTTCGCCGATCGCATCGAGCTTGCAGTAGAGGATGACCTCGGAGCCGAGGAACTCGATGCGCTCGACCTTCGCCGCAAGACCATCCTCACGACTATCCGCCAGGCGGACGAATTCGGGGCGGATCGCCAGACTCACCGGCGTGCGGGCCGAAACAGGGGTGTGCAAGCCGAGCCTGACGCCACCGAAGGACACCATGCCGCTTTCGGCGAGCGCCGGCACGACATTGATGCGCGGCTGACCGACGAAGCGGGCAACCTCAATATGCGCCGGGTCATCGTAAATGACCTGCGGGCTTGCCAGTTGAAGCAGATTGCCGCCGATCATCACGGCCACGCGGTCGGCCATCGACAGGGCCTCGGCCTGGTCATGGGTGACGTAGACGGTCGGCACGCCGGCGCGCCGATGCAGCTCTACGATCTCCCCACGGGCGTGGACACGCAGGTTCGCATCCAGGTTGGAGAGCGGCTCGTCCATAAGAAAGACGCTCGGATGGCGCACCATGGCGCGCGCCAGAGCCACACGCTGGCGCTGGCCGCCCGACATCTGGCCGGGCTTTCGGTCGAGCAGATGGTCGATCTTCAGTGACTTCGCCATTTCGGCGACATCACGCGCGATCGCCGCGCTGATGGCCCGCTGGCCGGGAAGCATGGAGCCGACGAATGGCAAGCGCTGCGCGCCGGAGAGACGGCGCATGGCGAGCGGAACGGCAATGTTCTGGCCGGCCGTCAGATGCGGATAGAGCGCGTAGGACTGGAAGACCATCGCGATATTGCGATCGGCGGCGGCGATCGCCGACATATCCTCGCCGCCGATGACGATCTGGCCCTGGTCGGCGTGATCGAGGCCGGCAAGGATGCGCAGCAACGTGCTTTTGCCGCAACCCGACGGGCCGACCAGCGCGATGAACTCGCCCGGCTCGACGTCAAGGCTGACGCCCTTGAGGATGGCGTTGCCGGAGAAGGACTTGGTGATACCGCGAAGGGAAAGCGCGCTCATTCCGCTCGCTCGCGCTGCTTCTTCGGTGCTGCCTGCGGATAGACCTCCTCCACGACATCGTCGAGGAAGTAGGCGGTCATCCCGGGTACGGCGACCAGTTCGGTGGTGACGTCGTCGCCAAGCTCGTGCACGGCTGCACCAACCAGGCGCTCGCCCGGCATTTCGCGTTCCATCGTATCGAGGATAAAGGCCGTCGGCGGCGCCCAGACGACGGAGGTCTGGCCGAATTCACCCTTCCACGTCCAGTGCAGGTGGCCGCTGCCAAAGAGCGCGACGTCGTGGGCGGCGATCAGGTCGTAAAGCTTGCGGCGCTGCGTCGGGCGCACGCTCCAGTAACCGGTGTCGCCTTCATTGGCGTCGTCCACGAACAGCGGCTTGTGCGCGAAGATCGCGACACGGCGGTCACCGCGTTCGGCGAGCGTCTTCTGCAGCCAGTCGAACTGCGCCTGCTCTTCCGCGTCCTCAAAGCCCATCAGCAGGCTGTTGAGGCCGATGATGCGCCACTCGCCGATATCCTTGACCCAGTAGTCGGGGCCGACGAGATTGCGCCAGCGCGCCAGGCGTTCCGGATTGACCGGCTGAGCGGAGCCGGGGAGGTGGCCGACGTCGTGATTGCCGGGAACGATCAGCATGGGGATCGACACTTCGCGCATCAGATCCATGGAAAAGGTCAGATCTTCGTCCTTATCTGCGCCGTCAACGCTGAGATCGCCGGTGTGGACGATCAGGTCGGCGCCGGTTTCCTCGATCCAGCGGACCAAGGGCGCCCAGTTGCCGTTGAAATGCGGCTTGTTGGGGCTCAGATGTGTATCGGTGATGTGGATGATCTTCACGGCGCTTCTCCGGTTCCAAGCCGCAGGCCAAACTCAGGCCAGCGACGTCTTCCGGCGCCTCTTTAGAGCGATCATGTGTCGTAGGCGTAACACGCCTTTCCAACCGCGTTTCATTTTCGTCATCGAATTGTCACTGCGCATCCGGGCCGCTTGTTAGAGCCTGAAATCGAGGGCAAAACCGCGCAAGGATCATCCATTCGATGCAGTGGATAGCGAGAAGGCGGCAACCGTCATCTAACTGTAAAGGAAACATTCTAACTAGCTCCTGGGCATATTGCACAGCTGTGCAACGGGAGTTGAAAGATGAGCCAAGGCGCGTTTCTGGAATTGCGGTCGGTTGCCTGCAGATATGGCAACACCCAGGTTCTGGAGGACATAGACCTCAACATAGAGCGCGGGGAATTCGTCGCCTTACTGGGGTCGTCTGGCTGCGGAAAGACGACATTGCTGCGTGTTCTGGCCGGCTTCGTGACGCCATCGTCGGGATCCGTCTCCGTGCGCCATCGCGAAGTGACGCACCTGCCGCCCGACAAGCGCGGCATGGCGCTCGTCTTCCAGTCCTACGCGCTCTGGCCACATATGACGGTAGCGCAGAATATCGGCTACGGGCTGAAGCTGAAGAAGGTCCAGCGCAGCGAAATCGACAAGCGGGTCTCTGCCATGCAGTCCCTCCTGGGGCTGGATGGGCTTGGCGCACGAAAGCCGGCGGCCTTGTCCGGCGGCCAGCGCCAGCGCGTCGCGCTCGGCCGTGCGCTCGCGGTCGATCCGGAGATTCTGCTGCTCGACGAGCCGCTCTCCAATCTCGACGCCCGCATAAGGCTCAGCGTTCGCCACGAGCTGCGTGCGCTGCAGAAACGCCTCGGCATCACCGCCGTTCACGTGACGCATGACCGCGAAGAAGCGATGGTGATGGCCGACAGGATCGTGATCCTCAATGCCGGCCGGATCGCCCAGCAGGGCACCCCTGAAGACGTCTACAACAGGCCAGCCTCGGCCTTCGTCGCGGCCTTCATGGGCGCCGAGAACGTGATCTTGCTGACCGGCGCGCCTGATGGCAACGACTTCGTTATCGCTGCGGGCCCGGCAAATGCCGCAGGCCATGTCGCCCTGATGGGGCGAGACCTCGTGCAAGGCACCGTCGAGGCGCGCTTCCGCCCGGAGGCAGCGCAAATCCTCTCCGCCGAGACCGCAGTTGTCGGATCCGGCGTTACGCTCGATGGCAAGATCGCAGCCGTCAGCTACCCCGGCGGCCACTGGCGCCATGTCGTTCATGTCGGCGACCGCGAGATCATGGCCGACGCGCCGCGGGCATTCGAGCCGGGCGAGCGCGTCCGCGTCCATGTGCCTGCCGACGCCCTGTTTCTCTTCAATTCGCCGAGCACCCAGCCGGCAAACGCCATTTCCCGGGTTTCGCCCGGGAAAGTCCACGCCTGACCTTTTGATGCCTGACTTTCAGAACCTCACATTTTCATAACAAGGAGAAGCCTGATGCAGAGATTGACGTATGCCGCTATCGCCATTGCTCTCGCGACGTTGCCGGTAAAGGCCGAAGAGCTGACGGTCGCCACCGCCGGCGACCAGAACATGGTAGATTACATCAACCAGTATCTCGGACCGTTGTTCGAGAAGGCCAATCCGGGCGACACGGTTCGCGCCGTCGGCACCGGCCCCGGTGATGCGGGTTCGCAGAAGATCCTTGAGCGTTTCGACGCGCAGGCGGCAGCCGAAGCTAAGGTCTGGGACGTCGACGTTGCCGTCGTGCACGAAAAGTTCGCCGGCCCGATGGTCCAGAAGGGTTACCTCGAGAAGTATCGCGGCAACATCGATACCGGCAAGCTCGTGACCCGCGGCAACGCGAAGAACGCGCTCGGCTCGGATGTCGATGGCTTCGTCATGCCGATGTTCAATAGCCAGACGGCAATCGCCTATAACCCGGCGCTGGTTCCGAACCCGCCGAAGAGCTACGCTGAACTCGCCGAATGGGCAAAGGCGCATCCGAAGCAGTTCGGCTATAACGGCATCAAGGGCGGCGCTTCGGGCGTGTCCTTCGTTATGGGCTGGGTCTATGCCTTCGGCGGCGGCGATGCCAACAACCTGATGACGGGTCCGTTCAAGCAGGAAGAAACCACGAAGTGGGACGGCGCCTTCAAGAGCCTCGCCGACTTCACCAAGAACGCCACGCTGACACCAGGCAACGCCGGCACGCTCGACCTTCTCAGCCGTGGCGAAATCGCCATGGGCCCAGTCTGGGTCGACATGTTCTACAGCTGGCAGGCCAATGGCCAGCTGCCGCCGGAAATGAAGCTGGTGCTGCCGGCACCGGGCATGCCCGGCCAGCCGATGCACTACGTCGTTCCTGAAAAGTCCGGCCACAAGGCGCTTGCCGAGAAGTTCATCGCGCTCGCCACCAGCCCGGAAGTTCAGGCCGAAGGTATCGTCAAGCGCTTCAACTGGTATCCGGGTATCGACGCTAACTTCGTCAAGCCGAAGCTCGACGACGCGACCTGGAACAAGCTCTTCGTCGACATCACGCCTGACGATCTCGCCAACAACGGCAAGCCTTTCCCGATCGCGCCTTACAATACCGCGATCCTCGAAGCCTACGAAAAGTCCGTAAAGTAAGCCTGCGAACCGCCTTCTCTCCCGGGGGAAGGCGGTTCGGTTGACCGGATGAGAGGTGGCACGCGGTGTCGCCGTCCTTTCGGCGGCGCTCGTCTCTGTCACCGCCTCCTCTCATCCGCCTCGCTCGCGTCTCAAGGTCGTCACATGTCGAAACGCCTACTCGGTCTCCTGCTTGTTCTGCCCGCGCTGGCGGTCATTGCAGCCCTATTCATTCTTCCGCTGATCATGTCGGCGGTGGGCGCCTTCAGGGTGGAAGGCGGAGCGCTCGGCTTCGACAACTTCGTCAAGACCTTCGACCTCTACACCAACGACATCGTCTTTACTGTTGTCATCGTCGGTCTCTCGACCGTGCTGATTGGCCTCGGCTCGATCGCGATCGGCGGCTATCTGACGCTCGGCGAGCATCCGCGTGCCGTTGCGATCCTGCGCTGGCTCTATCGCTGGCCGATGTTCATTCCGTTCATCGTCGTCGGCCAGATCCTGCGCACATTTCTCTCGAAGAACGGCATGATGAACAACACCGCCGTCAGCCTCGGCCTGATGACGCCGCTTGATGCCGTGAGTTTCCTCGACTGGCGCGGCATCGTCATCGCCTTCGTCTGGAAGCAGACGCCGTTCGTGGCATTGCTCGTTGCCGGTGCGATGGCGTCCATCAATCGCGACACCATCGAGGCCGCCCGCAATCTCGGCGCGTCAAAATTGCGGCTGCTGTTCGAGATCATCGTGCCACAGGTCGCCGTCACGCTCACCGTCGGCCTGATCCTCTCCTTCGTCACCATGATGTCGGTGCTCTCTGTGCCTTTGATGATCAACGCGCAATCGCCGACCATGCTGACCGCCGATATCGCATTTCGCGTCAACGCCTATGGCGACTACGGTGTCGCCAACGCGCTCGGCCTCGTCTCGCTGGTGCTGGCATCATCCGTGGCCTGGATCTATCTCCGCCAAAGTCTGAAGGAGCGCGCGTGATGACGACGATTTCTCGATCGCGAGTCTCTCTCGCCGCACTGTGGTGGGTGCCACGCGGCATCGTCTTCGGACTGATGGCCTTCTTCATCTTCGGCCCGCTCGCCAATCTGGTTTTGTGGACGGTTGCCGAGAAATGGTACTTTCCGCATAGCCTGCCGCTGGAATACGGCTTCAGCTCCTGGGTAAAGGTCTTCGCGCCGCGCGGTGGAGCGCTGGATTCGCTGCGCAACTCGCTTGTCGTCGCGGTCTTGACCGTCATCGTCTCGCTGCTTCTCGCCATTCCGGCCGGCTATGCGCTGGCGCGGCTGAAGCTGCCGCTGCGCAGCGTAATCCTGCTCGCTTTCCTCATTCCCCAAGCCTTCCCGAACCTCACGGTCTACGTGAATGTCGCGCGCATCTTCTACGAGATCGGCCTCAACGGCACGATCCCCGGCGTCGTCCTCGTGCATGTCTCGCATGGCCTCGTCTACGCTGTGTGGATTGCCACCGCGGCCTTCTCGGCGATCGATGCGGAGCTCGAACAGGCGGCGCGCGTGACCGGGGCAGGGGCCTTGCGCACCTTCTTCGACATCACGCTTCCGCTCGCCGCTCCCGGCTTGATGGCAAGCGCGATCTTCGTCTTCCTGGAAAGCCTCGATGAGTTCACCGGCAGCTACTTCGTCGGCGCGCCTGATGTGAACATGCTGCCGTTGCTGCTCTACACGACGGCGTCGGGCGGCAACTACCAGATCGCTTCGATCACGGCGCTGCTGCTGCTGATCCCGTCGCTCGTCTTCATGCTAATCGTCGAGCGGTTCCTGAAGGCGGACGTGCTGTCGCGCGTAGGACGCTGAGTCGAGCTTCCCGGCGGTAGCTAATTGGTCGGCGCGACCTTGTAGACGTCGTCTCCGACGAAGACGATGACATAGCCACCACGCCCGGCTGCGTCCGTCGCCCATGACGTCAACTGGCTGGCGTATGGCTCCTCGCGCCACGACTGCGGATGGTCGGGATCGACAAGCACCGTGAGCTGATCGCCCTGGCCATAGACCATCATCTTCGCGACTGTCGGGTTCCATTCCGAACCGAGCTTAGGATTCGTCATCCACGCACAGAGAAAGTCTCGACAGAGCTCTGGGCGATCGTCGTAGATCAGACAGCCTTGTCCCGTCACGCAGTTTACGCACAGCGCATTCGCCGGCTTCGAGAGCTGATCGATCTCAGGCAGCCGACAGCACAATGTGCATGTGCCGCAGGAGCGGGGTTCCATGCCGGATGTCGTGATGTCGGTCATCGCGGGCAACGGGTCACGTTCCGCTCCCATCGGGAATACCCGATCTCGGTGCGATCCTGACTTCGGCCCCATAGGCCTCCCGCATCTCGCTTTCCTCGCCTGGCCGGCGATCGGCGGCGTGATGAAGCAGCGTCGACGCGTATCCCGCCACGTATGATCCCTCGATCAGCGTCACGTCGGCATTACCAGGATTGTAGGAGCGCTCGAACCAGTCGACCGGTTGTTGCAGGAAGTTCATCTCGAATGCCCGGTTGGTGACACCGTGGCCGACGATGATGACGGTGTCGTCGCCATCGCGGGCGTCGCGCAGTGCCGTCTGGATAAACAGGCGCATGCGCTGCGCGACATCGGCACGGCTCTCACCATCCGGCGGTCGCGCGTAGAACTTTCCGCTGTTGTTGCGCAGCCTTGCCCATTTCTCGAATTCGTCGGGAAATTTCTGCCTCTGCTCCGCATGGTCATAGATCTCGGTGAAAAGGCCGAAATCCTGCTCGCGCAATAGATAGTCTTCCCGGACCTTGCCTATGAGGTCAGGCGGCAGAACCGAAAGCAGGGCGTCCTTGGTTTGGCGGGTTCTCAAGAATGGCGAATACCAGATCTGCAGCTGTCTAACGTCGGCCAAGGTTCTGAGGTGGGATGCTATCGCCTCGGCCGCGCCGATGGCCTGCCGGTGTCCCCAGCTGGTCAGCGGGACATTGTGATCGCCGAACTGGCCGTAAGCCCGCTCATCAAGATTGCCGAGGGATTCGCCGTGGCGAACGAGAAAGATGCGCATCATGCGGCCCGGATTGTCCGAAATGGAATCGCCGTATCATGACCGGTGCGGCCGCCCGGGGCAACGCCGGGGATGTCGGGCTCAAAGGCCCGACCCGCTATCGACGTCGGCGCAGTTCGCTGCGCAGTACGAAAACCAGAAGGCCGGCCACCATCGCCGCTAGCGCGAACCACGTCAGCGCGTACTGGAGATGGTTGTTGGGGAAGCTGACCTGCGTCAGGCCGCCAACGGGAAAACCACCCGGATTGGCCGTGGCATCGGCATCGATGAAGTAAGGGGCGATATCGGTGACGCCACGCTTGGCGGCCATCGCGTCCACGTCGCGCGAATACCAGCGGTCGTTCGCCGGATCGTTCGCCTTGATGAAGGTGCCGCCCGGCTCGTTGAGGCGGAGCAAACCGGTGATCTTGACGGGGCCGGAGACCTGACCGTCGAGGCGCGTGTTCACATCGCGCTTGTCCGTCGGCACGAAGCCGCGGTTGATCATCACGGATGTGCCATCGGCGAGCGTCAGGGGCGTGATCACCCAATAGCCGGCGCCAAGTGCCGTTGCCGCGTAGACGAGGCTCTCCTTGTCGTTCTGCAAGGTACCTTCGGCCGTTACACGGCGGTATTCGTCATTTTCTTTGGTGATATTTCCCCAGTCAGCACGGGCGGGGGCAGCCACCGGTTCGGCATGGATGCGCTGATCGACGCGGGCGATCAGATCCAGTTTCCAGGCGCGGCGTTCGACCTGCCAGACACCAAGCGCGAAAACCGCGCAAAGGACGACGACGAGGAAGCCGCAGAAGATCGTGAGAGCGATCGCCGAACGACGTTTGGGGGCTTGGTCTGCAGGGGAGTTTGTCAAGGTCTTAAACCGTAACGGGCGGCGTTGCCGCCGCCCGTCCATTGTGCCCGTCAGGGCATGTTTTTCATCATTTCCGGATTCATCGGCATCATGTTCGTATTGAGATGATGCATGACCCAGAGCGAGCCGGAGAGTGCGATGACCACGAGCAGGATCGTGAAGATCAGCGCCAGCAACGTCCAGCCACCCTCGGAGCGAGAGTTCATGTGCAGGAAGAAGATCATGTGAACGACGATCTGGATCACGCCGAAAATCATGATCAGGGCAGCGGTGACAGCCTTGCTGTCGAAGACGCCGGCCATGACGAGCCAGAAAGGAATGGCCGTCAGGACGACCGACAGGACGAAGCCGATCATGTAGCTCTTGAAGCTGCCGTGCGCTGCTTCGTGCCCATGGCTGTGCCCATGATGGGCTTCGTGAGCATCCTCGTGTGCGGGTGCGTGCGAACTCATCCGAGTACTCCCATAAGATAAACAATCGAGAAGACGCCGATCCAGACCACGTCGAGGAAGTGCCAGAACATAGAAAGGCACATCAGGCGACGCTTGTTCTCGGGGATCAGGCCATGCATCGAAACCTGCACCATCAGCGTCACCAGCCAGATGATGCCGAAGGTGACGTGCAGACCGTGGGTACCGACCAGCGTGAAGAAGGCCGACAGGAACGCCGAACGCTGCGGGCCCGCACCTTCGTGGATCAGATGGATGAACTCGTAGAGTTCGAGCGCGATGAACACGGCGCCGAACACGCCGGTAACGGCGAGCCAGAACAGTGTTTCAGCCTTCTTCGCCCGCTCCATCTGCAGCATGGCGAAGCCATAGGTGATGGAGGAGAGGAGAAGCATGGAGGTGTTGATCGCCACCAGCGGCAGATCGAAGAGATCTGCCGGCGACGGGCCGGCCGCATAATTGCGGCCGAGGACGGCGTAGGTGGCGAACAGGATCGCGAAGATCAGGCAGTCGCTCATCAGGTAGAGCCAGAAACCCAGCATGGTGCTGTTTTCCGGGTGATGCTCTTCCGTCAGGTAGAATTCGGGCTTCTCAGCCGTATCGATTGCAGAGTTGCTCATGATCTTACACCTGCTCGGCAAGCAGCTTGGTGCGCTTGTCTTCCGTTTCCACGACTTCCTCTACGGGGATGTAGAAGTCACGCTTGTAGTTGAAGGTATGGCCGATGGTGACCACGAGCATGGCAAGCGCGGAGGCCGCGACCAGCCACCAGATGTACCAGATCATCGCGAAGCCGAAGACGACGCTCAGAGCACCGAGGATGACACCGGTACCGGTGTTCTTCGGCATGTGGATCGGCTTGAAGCCTTCCGTCGGACGGACGTGGCCGCGAGCCTTCATGTCGTACCAGCTGTCGTGGTCGTAGACGATCGGCGTCATCGCGAAGTTGTAGGCCGGAGGCGGCGACGAGGTCGACCACTCAAGCGTACGGGCACCCCACGGATCGCCGGTCGTGTCACGCAGCTCTTCGCGCTTCAGGAAGCTGACGACGAGCTGGATCAGGAACGAACCGATGCCGAGCGCGATGAGGAAGGCGCCGAAGGCAGCGATGATGAACCAGATCTGCAGCGACGGATCTTCGAACTGGGACATGCGGCGGGTTACGCCCATCAGGCCGAGAACGTAGAGCGGCATGAAGGCGAAGTAGAAGCCGACCAGCCAGAACCAGAAGGACATCTTGCCCCAGAACGGATCGAGCTTGAAGCCGAAAGCCTTCGGGAACCAGTAGGTCACGCCGGCCATCAGACCGAACACCACGCCGCCGATGATGACGTTGTGGAAGTGGGCGATGAGGAACAGCGAGTTGTGCAGCACGAAGTCGGCCGGCGGGATAGCCAGCATGACGCCGGTCATGCCGCCGATGACGAAGGTCACCATGAAGCCGATCGTCCACAGCATCGGCACTTCGTAGCGAATACGACCGCGATACATCGTGAACAGCCAGTTGAACATCTTCGCCCCTGTCGGGATGGAAATGATCATCGTGGTGATGCCGAAGAACGAGTTGACGCTTGCGCCCGAACCCATGGTGAAGAAGTGGTGCAGCCAGACGAGGTACGACAGGATGGTGATGACGACGGTGGCGTAAACCATCGACGCGTAGCCAAACAGGCGCTTGCCGGTGAAGGTGGCGACGACTTCCGAGAAGATTCCGAAGGCAGGCAGCACGAGGATGTAAACTTCCGGGTGACCCCAGATCCAGATGAGGTTCACATACATCATCGGGTTGCCACCAAGGTCGTTGGTGAAGAAGTTCGTGCCGGCGTAGCGGTCGAGCGACAGCAGCGCGAGCGTTGCGGTCAGGATCGGGAAGGAGGCGACGATCAGCACGTTGGTGCAGAGCGAGGTCCAGGTGAAGACGGGCATCTTCATCATGGTCATACCCGGCGCGCGCATCTTAACGATCGTCGCGATCAGGTTGATACCCGACAACGTCGTTCCGATACCGGCGACCTGCAGGCCCCAGATGTAATAGTCGACACCGACGCCAGGGCTATATTCGACGCCCGAGAGCGGCGGATAGGCCAGCCAGCCGGTACGTGCGAACTCGCCGATGAACAGCGACATCATGATCAACACTGCGCCGGCCGTCGTCATCCAGAACGAGAAGTTGTTCAGGAACGGGAAGGAGACGTCGCGTGCGCCGATCTGAAGCGGAACCACGAGGTTCATCAGGCCGGTGACGAACGGCATGGCCATGAAGAAGATCATGATGACGCCGTGGGCCGTGAAGACCTGGTCGTAGTGGTGAGGCGGGAAAATGCCGGGATTGCCGTTGAAGGCCATCGCCTGCTGGGTACGCATCATGAGAGCGTCGGCAAAGCCGCGCAGCAGCATGACCAGGGCAAGAATGACATACATGATGCCGATCTTCTTGTGGTCGACGCTGGTGAACCACTCTTTCCAGAGATAGGTCCAGAGTTTGAAGTAGGTGATGAGACCGAGGACCGCGATCCCGCCGACCACGACCGCGCCGAACGTGGCGACGAGAATTGGCTCGTGATAGGGGATTGCCTCGATCGTCAACCGGCCGAAGATCAACTTCAGAAGGTCAGGATTGGAAAACATGGAGTAACCCGTTCATTGGTGTCTTTTAGACGCAAAGCGCCAGGTTGAATTATTTGGTCGCAGCAGGCGCGCTCGCGTCGGACGACGGCATGGTATGGCCGTCGTGCTGCATGGTCGAACCGGACATGGTCATGCCGGGCATGTTTTCCATGTTGTCGGCGCCATGGGCGGGGGCATCGCCTGCGGCAGCTGGCTCGGGAAGGTGGATGCCGTCGATCGGCTCACCGTCGAATTTCAGCTTGTCGCGGTTCTCATGGCTTTCCTTGCCGGCGCCGCCCATCATGTCGATGTGCATCATTTCGCTCATGCACATTTTGCCAGGGGTGGCGCACATGTTCAGGATCGCGGTGTAGAGATCCTTGTCGGCAGTGGCGAAGTAGCGAACCGGCTCGCGCTCGCTCGGACGTTCGAGCTTGAGATAGGCGTCGCGGTTCAGCGCGGTGCCCTGGTTCTTGACCTGAGCCACCCAGCTTTCGAAGCCCTGCTGGTTCATGCCGTGGAACTTGAAGCGCATGTGGGAGAAGCCAGCGCCGCTATAGTTCGCGGAGAAACCGTCGTACACGCCTTCCTTGTTGATGACGGCGTGCAGCTTGGTCTGCATACCGGGCATCGCGTAGATCTGGCCAGCGAGTGCGGGGATATAGAACGAGTTCATCACTGACGACGCGGTGATCTCGAAGTTGATCGGAACGTCGACCGGAGCCGCCAGTTCGTTGACGGTTGCGATGCCCAGTTCCGGGTAGAAGAACAGCCATTTCCAGTCGAGAGCGACGACCTGGACGGTCAGGGGCTTTACGTCGGCGGGAATCGTGCGCTCCGCGTCGATGCGGTCGAGCGGACGATACGGATCGAGCTTGTGCGTGGTGATCCAGGTGATCGCACCAAGCACGATGATGATCGCGAGCGGAGCGGACCAGATGACCACTTCGAGACGCGTGGAATGATGCCATTCCGGATCATACGTGGCGGAGGTGTTCGACTGGCGGTAGCGCCAGGCGAAAAACAGCGTCAGACAAATCACCGGGATGATGATCAACAGCATCAGCAGGACTGATACGATGATCAGGTCTCGCTGTTGCATGGCGATATCGCCGGAAGGCGACATGACCACCAGGTTACATCCTGCGAGCATGAAAAACAGCGGCAGAATGACGAGATGGCGGGAAAACTTTGACAGCTTTTGCACGTCGTTATTGCTCTTTTTGTTTCGTCCGATCCGCGACTAAAGCACTATAACTTGTAGCAACATGAGGTGTTTGGTCGCAGCGCAGCAGAATTGCCGCAGTGCGGGATACGACGGAGCGCGTGCGATGTCAAAAACTTGAAGCGGCGAAAAGAGGCATTTTTTGCACGCCGCCGCATTCGTGCAACTATATATCCCAGAAAGGCCCTTCGACCACCGTTCAGGGTCTTATTTTAGCGCTCACGCGCACATTTCTTCACGCGGCGCTAATTTTCGAAGGCGGTCATAAACTATTTCTGCATTCCACCCTTGATAAGCACGACAGTTAGTTCAAAATCTTACCTGAGACGCTTTGCCGCAAGCGTCTTAACGAGGGAGGCGTTTTGAATATGGCTACTGTGACTAACTATGGTCCTTCGTCCACGTCCATGGAACGTGACGCGAGACAAATTCATGCTGATAAGCCGGTTTCGCCGGGCAGCATTGCAATCGGTGTCGTCATTGGACGCACATCCGAATTCTTTGATTTTTTCGTCTACGGGCTGGCCTCGGTGCTGGTCTTTCCGCAGCTTGTCTTTCCGTTCGCGCCGGACAGGTTGACAGCAACACTTTATTCCTTTGCGATCTTTTCGCTTGCATTCCTGGCACGTCCCGTCGGCTCGGTGGTCTTCATGACGATCGACCGCCTGTATGGCCGCGGCACCAAGCTCACCATCGCCCTTTTCCTGCTCGGAGGATCCACCGCATCCATTGCGTTCCTGCCGGGTTATAATGAGATCGGCGTCTGGTCGATTGCGCTTCTGGCGCTGTTCCGATTGGGGCAGGGTTTCGCGCTCGGGGGCGCATGGGACGGCCTGGCGTCGCTCTTGGCGCTGAACGCGCCAAAGAATCACCGCGGCTGGTACGCGATGATCCCGCAGCTCGGCGCGCCCATCGGCTTTGCGCTGGCAAGCCTGCTGTTCGGCTATTTCGTCGCCAATCTGTCGTCGGAGGACTTCCTCAGCTGGGGCTGGCGCTATCCGTTCTTCGTTGCTTTCGCCATCAACGTCGTCGCGCTCTTTGCGCGCCTTCGCCTGGTAATGACGAAGGAATTCGGCACGGCGCTGGAACAGCATGAGCTCGAAGCAGCACCCATTCGCGACGTCGTGCGCATCCATGGCCGTGACATCCTGATCGGCGCCTTCGTGCCGCTTGCAAGCTTCGCGATGTTCCACCTCGTCACCATCTTCCCGCTTGGCTGGATGAGTCTTTACGGCGATCAGCCGATCGGCGCCTTCATGCTGGTGCAGACGGTCGGCGCCATGGTGGGCATCTTGGCGATCATCGCGTCCGGCCTGATGGCTGACCGTATCGGCCGTCGCGGACAGCTTGCGGTGTGCGCAGTGCTGATCGCGATCTTCAGCTTCGTCGGTCCGATCATGCTGGGCTCGGGCTCGAATGGCCACGATGCCTTCGTGATCATCGGTTTCGGCGTTCTCGGCCTGTCTTTCGGCCAAGCCACGGGCTCGATCTCGTCGCGCTTCGGCCGGGGATATCGCTACACCGGCGCGGCGTTCACGTCCGACCTGGCCTGGCTCGTCGGCGCCGGCTTCGCGCCGCTCGTGGCACTGAGCCTGTCCAGCCGCTTCGGCCTGACCTTCGTTGGCTACTACCTGCTGTCGGGTGCCATCTGTACGCTGGCCGCCCTGGCCTTCAGCCGAGCGCTCGAGCAGCGTGACTGATTGATTGACGCAACAGAGAAAGCCCGCCTGAACTGACGTTCGGGCGGGCTTTTTGCGTTTCCGTATAGGCTGAAAGAGGTGGCCTAGTTCACCGGCTCCGGCTTCTTTGCAGCGCGGGCGGCGGTCAGTTCGGCGGTCGTGTGGTTCAGGCGGTCCGCGAGGACGCGCATGATCTCGACAGCCATCTCGGGAAAGTCGCTAAGCAGCTTCAGGAAATGCTCCTTGCTGATGCGCAGCACCTCAAGCGCCGACGTGGCGCGAACGGTTGCGGTACGGGACACGTCGCAGAGGATGGCGATCTCGCCGACGATGGAATTGGGATCAACATCGGCGACCTTGATGTCGCCAGCGGGCGAGCGAACAAGAATGTCGGCTGTTCCCGAGAGCACCACATAGGCTGCGTCGCCCGGGTCGCCTTGTCGGAACAGATCCTGACCGGCGCTATATGTCATGCGGTCCGAGGTGAAGGCCAAAAGTTTGAGCTTGGCTGGTGCAATCCGTGAAAAGATCGGCACGCGCCGCAGCATCTCGACTTCGTCTCTAAGCAGCATGAGCTTATTTCTCCCTGCGCGCTCGTGGCGCGCTTGCTAGAATGACGTGCGTCCTTTTTGGCAGGACGTCACTTTTGTAGCCCCTGTAGAATATTACGATAACAGTTCCTTGAACATCCCGTTCTGTTCGGAAAGTTCCGGAAAATTGCCGGCCTCGACTAGGCTTCCGCGGTCGAAAAGCAGGATTCGATCGAAAAGCGCGGCCAGTCTAGCGTTCGACAGAACCCAGACGATCGCCGGCCGCTCGCCCTCGTGATGCAGCTCGTTGACGAGGTTGTTGGTGATCTGATCCTGCACGCGCTGGTCCAACGCCGACAGCGGCCGGTTGAGAATGATGTAGTCGGAACGCCTGAGCAGCGTTCGTGCCAGGTTCAGCTTCTGGCGCTGAACCATCGTCAACCGCTTGCCGCCAGAGCCGACGTCGAACTCCAGCCCGATCGACAGCACATCATCGAAGAGATCGAGCGTCTCGAAGAGGCCGACCATGATCGAGCGGATACTCTCGGACGCGTCGGCACGCTGGTAGGCGATACGACCGAACAGGACGTTGTCCATCAGGCTTGCCGACGAAATAAAATGCTCGGGGTCGTAGCGCTCGATGACGGCCGCCAGATCATCCGGAATATTCTCGTGGAACTGCTTGCGCGCGCTGACGATCTTGGCCGTCAGCTCGTCGGTCAGTAGACCGAAGCGGTGGCGGGGTTCGATATAGGCGAAGCTCAACCGGATGATGGCCGAGCGTTCTTCCGGTGTGGCGTCGTCGAACTTCCGGCTGCTGAGCTTCTGCAACAGCGCCTGATAGGTCGGAATGTCGTCCGCCGTCATGAAGGTCAGCTGTTGGAAGAACGGGTGGTCCGGCGGCAGGTCGTGGAAGAGTTCGACCGCGTTCTCGGCGATTTCCAGGCCCATGGCGTAGAGGTCGTTGCTCAGTCCCGTTTCGCGGAACAGCGTCTGGAAATAGGGATGCGCCGCCAGGCGCCTGTTGTTCATGATCGGCCGTTTCATCGAGCCGAAAAGCAGGTTCTCGCCGACGGTCGCCTGCGCGTTGTAGCTATCGAAGTCGAAGGGAACGACAATGTTGCCGAGTTCCGACTGCTGCATTTTCTCGCGCAGCGCGGCGCGCAGATCGACGATATGCTCTGCAAGCTTGGTGTGGACGTGCGTGTCGACCGTCGAGCGCAGCGCGAGGTCGAGAATGTCCTCGGTGATCAGCACGGCGTCGAGAGCCGGGCGCATGGCCGTCAGGATGTCGCCCGGGCCGGTGGCGCCGGCTGCGCGATAATCCACCCAGTCGCTGTTCGGATCGAGCGTCGGGTTGCCGGCCTTGATCGCTTCGGCGGCATGCCATTTCGCTTCCTGGGCCGTCTGCTCGTCGTATTCGGGATCCTTCAGCGGCGCGTGCTTCAGGCCATAAAGAAGGTTGTCGCGCAGCGTTCCCTGGAAGAAGTAGAGATCGGACGAGGCATAGGAAATCCGACGGCCCGAAACCGATTCCGGCAGTTCCAGCAGGTCCTTTCCGTCGATGGTGATACGGCCCGAGTTGGGCCAAACCACACGGCCGAGCGCCTCGGCGAAGGCTTCCGCGCCGCTCGAATTGGGGCCGACGACAGCGACCGTCTCGTTCGGCTTGATTTCGACGGAGACGTGATCGATGAGCTTGGCGCCGCTGTCGTCGCTGACGGCAAGGTTGGTAACGATGATGGGTGCCGCCAAAGCGGCGACATCTTCGATGGCAACCTTGTGGATGCTGTCGTCGATCAACGGCTCGACATTGAACTGCTCGTAGACCTGCTGGTACTTGACCTGCACGTCCTGGCGCATCTGGTCCCAGTCGATCAGCTCCTTCAGCGGCCCCGGCAGGTCCTTGTAGGCGCTGATGACAGCCACCAGCTGCCCGATATCGAGCCGGCCCTGAAGCGCCAGATAGCCGCCGATCGCGTAGAACAGGAACGGGGTGACCTGCGCCAGGAAGTTGTTCAGGAACTTGACCAGGAACTTCCACTGATAGAGATCGTAGCGGATCGAGAAGATGAGCCCGAGCCGCGCGGCGATGTCGGCGCGTTCGAGGTTCGATGTGTCGTTGCCGTGGATCGTGCCGATGCCATCGACGATCTCGCCGACGCGGCCGGACAGCTCGCGTGCTGTCAGCTGGCGCTGGCGACCGAGTTCCAGCAAGCGCTTGCGCATACGGGGAATGACGACGGCCTGAACACCGACGATCGCAGCGGCGATCATGCCTAGCCAGAAGTTCTGCACGATGATGAAGGCGAGCGCCGTCAGTGCCTGGCCGCCAAGTAGGGCAGGCGAAACGAAGGCGTCCCCGGTGAAGCCGCCCATGGGCTCCACTTCGTCCTTGATCATGGTGGCGATTTCAGCGGACTTCACGCGCTTGAAGTGATTGGGCGGGAAACGCAGAACACGGTCGATCAGCTGAAAGCGGATACGCCGCAGCATGCGCTCGCCGAGCCGGCCCTTGTAGGTGTTGATGTAGAACTTGAAGAGACCGTTGAGCACCACGAGCGCCAGGAAAACCAGGCTGAGCGCCATCAGCATCTGCTCGCGGCCGAGCTGGATGCCCTGAAAGATCTCCACCTTTCCGATCAGCGGAAACGTGTAGGACAGATGCATGAAGGTCTGCGTGGCGCCTTCACCCTCGAAGCCGGAGCCCTGAATAGGTCCGTTAACGATCTGCTTCGGCAGGTCGAACGACAGGAAGTAGGGCACCATAGAGAGCGCGACGACCGCCAGAATCCAAAGCTGCTGCAGCCGCGTGTTCGACCAGATGTAGCGCGCGAGGCTTTTTTCCATTGCTAACCGTCGATTGTCTGGAAAATTTGAGACATCAATCCTGCACGAGAGGGCGGTGGTACCGAGAACAGGATCATGCTACCGGATCGCTCAATAAAAACAACGCGAAGAGACGTGTATTGCTGGACGCCGATTCACGCGAGAGTCTGTTTTATATCACATGATTTTCATAAAGGGCGAGAGTTTCACGCGAGCATAGCGCGAATGATTTCGGCCGTTCGTCTCGCGCCTTCAAGGTCGATATTGAGATCGGCTGTGCGACGCTTGGGAGCCGCGAGCGCTGCGCTCACTGCCGCCGCCACATGATCCGCCGTCAGCCCCTTTTCGGGCAACAACTCGGCCAATCCGAGCTTGGCAAGCCGCTCGGCCCTGACGGTCTGCTCCGTCTCTCCACCGGCCACGAACGGGATCAGGATCGGACGGCAATCGGTTCGCATGAGGTCGCCCACCGTGTTGTAGCCAGCCTGCGAAATGGAAACGCGCGCGGCACCGAGCAGCGAGGGGAAATCCTTACGGAACCGGACGAGCGTGACATTGGATGGGATCGCTTGCGATAATGTCGCGAAATCCGTCTCCGGCAGGTTCGGGCCGCTGATCAGCAGCCAGCGCAGATCGGCCGGCAGCATCGTCGCGGCTTCGCCGGCTGCATTCAGTAGATCCATCCCAACCGCGCCGCCGCCGGCGGAGGCGATGATGTCAAACGTCTCCGATGCCTGCTCAGGCGGAGGCGGCGCGACGATCCCGGTGTAGGAGACCTTGTCGGCGATATCCGCCGTCAGCGGGAATGTGTCCTCGAGGCGAACGAAATCGGGGTCGCCGTGAACGAGCACGCCGTCGAAATGCGCCTGCACAAGGCCCACGGTCTCAGCGTCGCGCCCCGCCTTGCGGTTCTCCTGCAAGATGTCGCGCACGGAGCTCAAGAGCTTCGGTCGTGGGCTCGACGCTTCGATCGCTTCGATGAGCGGCAGAAGTTCGAAGCGCATCTGCCTGCGTCCAAACGGAAAAGCCTCGATGATGACGACGTCGGGCCGCGCATTGTGAAACGCCTGAAGCAGCAGGTCGCGTCGCTGGTCGAGGAAGTCTTGGTCAACGGCAACGCCCCGTTCATCGGCGAGCCCGGAGAAGCCGGCATTGCTGGCCACCACCGGCGGCAATGCCACCGTCTTCAAGCCGGCCGCAGGAAAGCCCGCGACCGGCAGGCCGCCGGTCACGACAGTCACATCGAAGCCGTCATTCTGCAGGGCATTGGCGATGCGGCTTGCGCGCGCGATGTGGCCTATGCCGAGAAGATGCTGAACGTAGAAGAAGACCCTCGGAGCGCTCATGATGCTTTCTGCCACTCCTGTTGGAACAACTGGCTGAGCTGAACGATGCTGGCATTGTAGTCGAAATGGCTGCGCACGCGCGTCTCGGCGGCGTCGCCCAACCTTTGACGCAAGGCGGGATCGCGAATGGCTGTCTCGAGCGCCTTCGCCAGCGCTTGGGGATCGTCGGGCTCAACCAGCAGCCCATTCTCACCATCGACCAGCAGCTCGGGCACACCGGACACGGAGGTGGAAATGCAGGGCAGACGCTGGCTGGATGCCTCGACGAGAACGTTCGGCAACCCGTCGCGATCGCCATTGGCAGCGATGCGGCAGGCAAGCGCGAAGAGATCGGCGCGGCGATAGTGATCGAGTACGTCTTCCTGGGCGAGAGCGCCCTTCCAGGTGATGCGCTCGGAGAGCTTGAGTTCGCTCGCCAGCGCCTTCAGCTTCGCCAGTTCATCGCCGCCGCCGATATGCTCGAAGCGCCAGTTCAGATCGCTGGGCAGCAGCGCCATCGCGCGCATCAAGGTGTCGTAGCCCTTCTTCTCCACCGCGCGCCCGACGCTGAGCAGAAAGACGGGCTTCGTCGGGTCGCTGCCATCCTGGCCGGATCGCTCGCCTGCGAAATGGCCGAAGCGCGCGAGATCGAGGCCGTGATAGCTTAGATGCACCGCGTCCTTGCGGGATGTCAGCGTGCGCATGTGCTGGTAGCCATTGCGGGTGCAGGTTACCGCCCAGCGGGCGCTGGAAAGCTTTTCCGTCAGCTCCCAGTCGGGCGATGTCCAGATGTCCTTGGCATGGGCCGAGCAGGTCCACGGCACGCCGGTCAAAAGGCTCGCATATTCGGTGACCGAGGCCGGCGTGTGGATGAAGTGCGCGTGCAGCCACTCTCCGCCGTCGGGCCATTCATGGGCGAGCACCATTGCCTGGCCGAGCCGGCGAAAGCGATTGCGCGAGATATCACGCGGCAGGTCCTTTAAAAAACGCTTCATCAGTGCGCCGAAGCCCGGCTTCCTGAAGCTGGCAAACAGCCCCTTCATCACCCTGAGCGGCTCTTCGTGGAGATATTCCGGCAGGTAGACGACGCGGGCCTTGATCTCGTCATGGACGGGATGGCGCTTCTTGTCAGTCGGGCGGCGCATGGAGATCAAGGTCAGGTCGAAACCGGCCTTTTCAAGCCCCAGCAATTCCTGCGCGATGAAGGTTTCCGAAAGGCGCGGATAGCCCTTCAGGACGACAAGCAATTTCCGGCGTGGCGGCAATGATGCGACTTTCACTCGGCGCCGACGACGGAAAGGTGGCGGCCACGGTTGTCGAGCCAGCTGCCGACTGTCTCGGAGATATGGTTGAGGCCCTCAAGCCGCATGTTGGATCCGCTCATTGAGGGCGGCTGGCGGTGTGGCAGGCGCTTCAGCGCGTCTGCCATGACGGCGGCGTCGGCCGATGCTTCCGGCAGAAGCATTTCGACGAGCCCAAGGTCGCTGGCGCGCTGCGCGCGCAACAACTGCTCTTCGCGCGGCTTGACGCGGGGCACGATCAGCGCCGGCTTGTCGAAGGAGAGGATTTCGCAATAGGTGTTGTAGCCGCCCATCGCCACCACGCCAGCGGCGCCGGCGATCAGCTCTTCCATGTTGTTGTCGAACTCGATCACCTGGATATAGGGGATCTTCGATCCCTTCTGCACCAGCGTCGTTCGTTCGGCCGCAGGCATATAGGGACCGAGCACGACCAGCGCCTTTTGCTGCAGGGTCGGGTCCTGCTCATAGGCATTCATCACGTCGTGGACCAGATCGGAGCCATCGCCGCCGCCGCCTGTCGTGACGAGAATATAATCGTCGCTGCGGGCATTGATCGAGGTCTTGTTGGCCGAAACGCTGCGCTGCAGGAAGCCGACGAAGTCCATCTTGCGCCGAACACTGGCGGGCACATCGAGGCCGACAAGCGGGTCATAGAAATCAGGCGGGCCATAGACCCAGATCGAATCGTAATACTGATCGATCTTCTGCATCACGCCGTTCTTCTTCCACTCGGCGTCGAGCAGGTGAGGGGCGTCCATGATCTCGCGGAGGCCGAGCACCAGTGTCGTGCCGCGCGCCTTCAGATAGTTGAGCGTCTCCTCGACCTCGCCCTTCAGCCCCATCGGCTCCTTGTCGACGATGAAGATGTCGGGTTGGAACGTCTCGGCCGTGTGGCGGATGATCGATTCACGCATCTTCAGCGTATCCTGAAGATCGATATGGCTTGCCATCGACGTGTATTCGCCGTTGCGCAGCTTGATGACGCTCGGGACCTTTACGAAGTCGACGCGGGCGCGATAGTCGAAGGCACCGGCGATCGTCGCGCCTGAGATGATCAGGATGTTCAGGCCGCGATAATCCTCGACCAGGGCATGCGCGATGGTGCGACAGCGGCGCAGATGGCCGAGCCCGAACGTGTCGTGGCTATACATGAGGATGCGTGCGTCTTCCAGGCGCCGGGCCATGGACATTCCTTCCGGGCTATACATCATCTAGCACCGCCGCTTTCAACGACGCTTGCGACGGATCACGGTGGATCGCCGCAGGCCGTTATTTGTAGGGATCAGCCGCATCGCGCAACCCGTCTCCCAGAAAGTTGAACGCCAAAATCACCAAGACCACAGGTATAATCGGGAAAAGCAACCACGGATAGAACGCAATAACACTTACGCTCTTGGCTTCCGTCAGCAGAATGCCCCAGCTGGTTATCGGCGGACGCAGGCCAAGCCCGAGGAAGCTCAGCGCGGTCTCGCCCAGGATCATGCTCGGAATGGAAATTGTTGCCGAGGCGATCAGGTGCGACATGAAGCCCGGCACGAGATGCCGCCCTATCACGCGCGAAGTGCTGGCGCCCATCAGCTGCGCAGCCTGCACATAATCCTCCTCACGCAATGCCAGCAGCTTGGAGCGCACGGCGCGCGCCAGACCGGTCCAGTCGATAATGCCGAGAATGATGGTGATGCCGAAATAGATGACAAGCGGGCTCCACGTCACCGGCATGATCGCCGCCAGCGCCATCCACAGCGGCAGGCTCGGGAGAGATTGCAGCACTTCGATCAGGCGTTGCACGATCAGGTCGAACACGCCGCCACGATAGCCCGCAAGGCCGCCGATGACGATGCCAAGGCAGAAGCTGATCGAGATACCGATCAGGCCGATCGTCAGCGATATGCGAGCGCCGTAGAGAATGCGCGAAAGCACGTCGCGCCCCAGCCGGTCGGTCCCGAGCAGAAACATCTGTCCGCCCTCGGCAGGGCAGACCATATGCAGGTTCGAATCGAACACGCCCCAGAACTTGTAGGCGTCGCCGCGGCAGAAGAAGCGGATCGGCTGCACATCATCTGGCTTGTCGCTGTAGAGCCGGTGCAGCGTGTCCATATCCAGCGACATGGTGCGGCCATAGACGAACGGGCCGACGAACTTGCCGTCATTGAAAAAGTGCACACGCTGCGGCGGAGAGTGGATGAAATCGACGTTCTTGGTGTGCAGCCCGTAGGGCGCCACGAATTCCACGACGATGATCATCAGGTAGACGGCGATCAGGAATACCGCCGAGGCCAGCGCCAGGCGGTGCTGCTTGAACTTCCACCACATCAGCTGCTTTTGCGAAGCCAGGTGGATGCGCGATTGCGCCGCCGTCATGGTTTCGGTCGCCATCGGATCGAACGGCGCGGTCGAGACATAGTGCGGCATCGGTGCGCCGGGTGGGGGCAAGGGCGACATTATTTGGTGCTCCTGCCTTGGAGGCGAATACGCGGGTCGAGGAAGCCGAGGGCGATGTCCGATATCAGCACGCCGATGACATTCAGGAAGGCCAGAAACATCAGGAACGAGCCGGCGAGATACATGTCCTGGCTCTGCAGCGCCTTGATCAGCATCGGGCCGGTGGTCTCAAGCGACAGCACGATCGCGACAATTTCCGCGCCCGATATGATCGAAGGCAGGATCGAGCCGATATCGGCGACGAAGAAGTTCAGCGCCATGCGCAGCGGATATTTGAGCAGTGCGCGCAATGGATGAAGACCCTTGGCGCGCGCAGTCACCACATATTGCTTCTGCATCTCATCGAGCAGATTGGCGCGCAGCCGCCGGATCATGCCTGCGGTGCCCGCTGTGCCGACGATGATCACGGGGATCCACAGATGCGAGAGGATCGATCTCGCCTTTTCCCAGCTCATCGGCTCTGCGAGATATTTCTGGTCCATCAAGTGGCCAATCGAAACCCCGAACCAGATGTTGGCGAAATACATGAGGATCAACGCCAGCATGAAGTTCGGAATGGCGATGCCGAGCAGGCCGAACAGCGTCAGGCCGTAATCGCCCCAGCTATACTGATGGGTCGCGGAATAGATGCCGATCGGAAAGGCGATCAGCCAGGTCAAAAGGATAGTCGCGAAAGAGACCAGAATGGTCAACCACAGCCGGTCGCCCACCACTTCGGAGACCGGGAGCTGGTATTCGAACGAATAGCCGAAGTCGCCATGCAGCATGCCGCCGACCCAGTAGAAATAGCGGACCACGGCCGGCTTGTCGAAACCGTACTGTTTCCTGAGTTCCTCGATCTCCTGCAGGTTGGCGTTCTCGCCCTGCGCGCGCAATTCGGCGATCTGGCTTTCGAAGAAGTCGCCAGGTGGCAGTTCGATGATGGTGAAGACCAGCGCCGAGATGATGAACAGCGTGGGCACCATGGCGGCGATGCGCCAGAGGATATATCTCAACATCGCTCAGGCCTCCTTGAACCAGAAGGTGTCGGGCATGTAGATGCCGAGATAGGATGTCGGGTCAAAGCCATAGAGGCCCTGCTCCGGCACGTTTTGCAATTTCGCCGATTTCAGAATGGGTTGCAGCGTGCTGTTGATCAATCCGATCGAGAAGACCTGCTGCGTGTAGAGCGACAGCATCTGGTGCCAGATCGCCTGGCGCTCCTCGAAATGAGAGGTCGCGCCCCAATGGCTGAGCAAGCTGACGAGCTGCTCGGCCTCCGGCAGATCAGGCGCGGTTCCAGCCTGTCCGGCGGACAGATGATACATGCCCCAGAGAGGCCATTGCAGCTGGTCGTCCATGGTCGGCGCCAGCTGGCTCGGCGACATGTCGGCGGTCGCCACACCGTTGTCGATGCCGAACCAGATCGACATCATGATGCGTCCGCTCATGGCGCGGTCACGGAAGACGTCGCGTTGCGAGGTGCGGGTGTAAAGCGCAATGCCCACTTCGCGCCAGTGATCGCGCACCAGTTCGAGCACGTCGGTATCGAGATTGCTCTCGCCGGCCGTTTCCACCGTGATCTCGGCGCGGCGCCCGTCGGGCAGCAGGCGGATGTCTTCGCTGTCGCGCTGGGTCAGCCCCAGTTCGTCGAGCAGGCGGTTGGCTTCATCAGGATCATGGGCGATGAAGGCGTCGGCATATTCCTGCTTGAACAGCGGGCTATCCGGCAGAACGGTGTCTGCGCTCGGTTTGCCGAGGCCGTAGAACGCCACCATGTTGATCTCGTGCCTGTCGACCGCGAGCGAAAGCGCGCGCCGGAAGCTCGTCTCGCGGAAAAGCTTGCGCCAGACGTCGTCGGCGCAGTTGAGGTTTGGCAGCAAGGCCACTCGCGAGCCACGCACCTGCTTCCAGAGATTGACCTTCACGGGGAAGCGCTTTTCCGCATCCTTGAGATAGGTGTAATCGTTGAAGTCTACGCCGGTGGCCTGCAGGTCGGATTCACCCGCGCCCGCCTTGGCGGCGATGATCGAGGACGAGCTGACACCCATGATGAACCGGTCGATGTAAGGCAGCTGCACGCCGTTCTCATCGATCCGATGGAAGAACGGATTGCGCACGAAGACGAACTGCTCGGCCGGCGGCGGCGTGGTGTTGACCCAGGGATCGAGCGACGGCAGATCGGGGTTTTCAGGGCGAGAAGCGCGCGACATCTTGATGTGCAGATCGGCCCATTTCTTGACCCGGTTCTGCTTCATCAGCGCCGAAAGACGAAAGTCGTCCTGATACTTCTTGTGGAATTGCTTCAGATAATGCCCCGGCCCGTAGATGACCAGCGGCAGCGGGCCGGCAAGCGCCGGCATGAAGTTCGGGTTCGGCCGATCCCAGGTGTAGCGCACGGTGACGGGGTCGAGCACCTCGAAGCGCGGCAGGTTTCCGTGTGGACGAAGCTCCAGCGCGCCGCCTCCCGGCGTCAAGTCCTTGTTGAGAATGACGTCTTCCCACCAATAGCGGAAATCATCCACCGTAAACGGCGATCCGTCGGACCAGCGATGTCCCTCGCGCAAATGGAAGGTGAAGACGGAGTCGTTTTCCGAGGTGAAGCCCATCAGGATGTCGGGCTGGAACTGGAGCTTGGTGTCGTAGCCGATCAGCCTGGAATAGCCGTAGACCGTCATGTAGCGGATGTCTTTCGCGCTGCCGATGATGGTGCGCACGGTGCCGCCATAGACGCCGGGCTGCCGCCCGGTGGCCTTCATGTTGATGATCCTCGGATGGGTCGGCAGGCGCTCCACCATCGGCGGGATGCGATCTGCACGCAGCCAGTCGCGCAGGAATTCGGGCTCGATATCCCGATCTTCCACTGCTTTCGCCAGTGATGGCGAAATCGCCGCGCCAACCAATCCGCCGATGAAACCACGACGCGTTACCATGCGCGCAACTCCCTAGCATCGGCGCCTTTTCGCGCGCGCACGAAATGCCCGTTGCCGAGATCGGCATAGTCGAGTTCCGATGCGTCGTCATGTTCGGCGGTAAAGGTCACGCCCCAATTCTGCTTGTCGGCAGCGCCGTTCTTGCGCAACGCCTCGAAGTCGAGGGGACGGTCGAGATCGGGGAAGGGGACAGCTGCCAGGAGCGATTTGGTGTAGGGGTGGACGGGATCGCGCAGGATGATCTCACGCGGCGCGATCTCGACAATGCGGCCCTTGCACATGACCGCAATGCGATCGGCCATGTAATCGACCACGGCCAGATTGTGCGAAATGAACAGATAGGTCAGCCCCAGTTCCTTCTGGAGATCCTTCAGGAGATTGAGGATCTGCGCCTGCACCGAAACGTCGAGTGCCGAGACGGGCTCGTCGAGAATGATGAGCTTCGGCCCGAGTGCCAGAGCGCGCGCGATCCCGATGCGCTGGCGCTGGCCGCCGGAGAAGCTGTGCGGGTAGCGGTTGAGATAGCGCTTATCCAGCCCAATCGCGCCCATCAGCGCTTCGACCTTGCGATTGCGTTCCGCGCTGTCGCCGCGGTCGTGGATCTCGAGCGGCTCGCTGAGGATATTGCGAACGGTCATGCGTGGAGACAGCGACGACACTGGGTCCTGGAAGACCATCTGGATATTGGTGCGCAGCTCCTGCAGATCGTCGCCGGTGACGGACAGGACATCGACGACATCTTTGCCGTCGTTGAAGATTACCGAGCCGCTATCCGGCGACATCGCCCGCATGAGGATTTTGCTGACGGTGGTCTTGCCGCAGCCGGATTCACCGACGAGGCCGAGGCATTCGCCGCGACGAATATCAAAGCTGACATCGTCGACCGCGCGAACGCCCGCGTGATCGCGCATGCCGAACAGGCCGCGGTTGCGTGTCTTGAAGGTCTTGGTCAGATTGTTGACCGACAGCAACACTTCCGGTCCCTCGGCCGCCACCTTGGCCTTTTTCTTGCCGACGAGGGATTCGAGATTGACTGGAACGTCGCGCAGCGCCTTCAGCCGCTCGCCTTCCTTCATGTCGAAGTGCGGAACGGCCGCCATCAGGCCCTTGAGATAGGGGTGCTGCGGATTACGGAAGATCGATTCCACCGGCCCGGCTTCCATGATCTCGCCATGGTAGATCACCACGACTTCGTCGGCCATGTTGGCGACGACCCCGAGATCATGGGTGATCAACAACATCGCCATGCCGAGCTTGTGCTGCAGATCGCGCAGCAGTTCGAGGATCTGCGCCTGGATCGTCACGTCGAGCGCGGTGGTCGGCTCGTCAGCGATCAACAGGGCAGGGTTGCAGATGAGCGCCATGGCGATCATGGCGCGCTGGCGCATGCCGCCCGAGAGCTCGAAGGGGTACATGTCGAACGTGCGCTTCGGGTTGGCGAAACCGACAAGGCCGAGCATCTCCTCTGTCTTCTGCCGCGCTTCCTTCTTCGTTGCGTCCGTATGGATCAGCAGCGACTCGCTGATCTGGTTGCCAACCGTGTGCAGCGGCGACAGCGATGTCATCGGCTCCTGGAAAATGGTCGCCATGCGGCGCCCGCGCAGATCGCGCATCTCTTCGCTGTCACGCGAATATTTCAGGATATCGGTGGCTTTCCCATCAAGAGGGTCGGTGAAGAGAATGCTTCCCGACGCTTGCGCGGGGTTGGGCAGGATACCCATGATGCTCTGGCTGATGACCGACTTGCCCGAACCGGACTCGCCAACCAGCGCCGTCACTTTGCCGGGCAAAATGCGCAAATTCGCGTTCTTTACGACACGCAGTTTGTCGCCGAAAACCGAGAATGAGATATCCAGATTTTCGATGCGCAGCAGATCGGACGCGGACGCCATACCAATGAAATTCCCCAGTTTTCTTCGTTCCCGTTACGAAGACACTAGCGTACGGCAATCAGGGTGTCCAGTTGATGACGAACACATTGAAATTGGGGGCATTTCAGCATTTTTATCCGGCCATCCACAGACGGTTTGGGCGGAGCGGTTACTGCATGAACTTGTCGGCCGTTGGCGCCTTGGCGTGCTTGCGCGCATCGCGGTGCAGGAGGATGACCTGCTCTGCCTCCGACAGGGCGTCCTGGGGCACGTCGTGGAAGCTCTGCTCGGTATGCGGATGCGGGGCCGGCGCATGCGGCTGCAGCACCGTGATCTTCTGGCGCACGCCGCGCAGCTTTTCCTCGCCCAGCGTCGTCCATTCGCCACCGCAATAGCCGGCGAAGGCCTGGCTCGCGACGACCTCTCGCGAATATTTCTTGGTCAGCGATTGCAACCTCTGGACTTCATTGACGGCGGAACCAAAGGCCGAAAATGTCAGCCTGTCCTTCAAGCCGACATTGCCGAACATGACGTTACCCACATGCAGGCCGATGCCGTAGGCAATCTTGCCGAGGCCATTGGCCTGTCGCTCGCTGTTAAGCTCGGCCACCCGTGATTGCGCCTGGTGAACGGCAGACAAGGCCGACTGACAGGCGATCTTCGACGGGTCCTTGTGGCGGCCGCAGGGGTAGACGGCCAGGAAGCCATCGCCGATGAAGCTCAGGATCTCGCCACCATTGCGGTTGAAAGGTGCCGCGATCGCATCGAAGAACTGGTTCAGCGTATCGATGTAATTCTGGCGGCCTTCCTTCTCGGCATAGACCGTCGACTGGCGCATATCGCCCATCACGAGCGCTGCACGGATGGTTTCGCCATCTCCGCGGCGGATCTGGCCGTTCAAGACGCGCTTTCCCGCATCGCCGCCGAGATAGGTCGTCAGCATGTTGTTGGCGAGCTTGCCGAGCACCGCCATCTTGGCGGCAACGGCGAGGTGGTTCTGCATGCGTAACAGGGCGTCGATCATGTCGTCGGAAAAGCCGGAGTGGCTGTCGGTCGACCACGAACCCATCATGCCCTGCACAGAGCCATCGCCGAAAGGCTGCACGAAGGCGAGATAGTCGGTGACCCGCTCGGCGCGCAGATCGGCGAACACGGGAAACTCCACCGGCCCATCGGCCGGGATGTGGCGTCGTATATGCTGCAAATTGTTGTCGAGGAGATAATAGTAAGGGCTCTGCAGGAAGCGATCAGGCTTCTGCCCCGCCGCATGGCGATACCCTTCGATCGTCACGCCGCTTGCCCTGCGCCAGGTGAAGCTCAGCGCATCGTACAGGGGATGCAGCATCGAGAAAGTCAGGTGAACGCGCGCGATCGGAAGGCCTGCAGCCCCGATGCGCTCGCAGAAACCGCGGACGATGTTTTCGAGATCGTCGCCGGCAAGCGACGAATTCGTCAGCCACTCGGCAACACGGTCCAGTAGAATTGAAGAAACCCGAGTATCGATCGCGCCCATGCCTGCCAATATCCTCATAAGGCGCGTCACCCCCGAAAAAACGTCGGATAATCGTCCAGCCACACCATGTGCGCCAGGCGAAATGAGGATGAACGAGCAGTATTATTGTGTCAACGATCCGCCACAGCGGCGGAGGTACCTGTCAGGCCACAGGTGAATGCGGCCTGATAAGCTGCCTTTTGATGGTTGGTTATACACTCTAGATAGGTCCGCGATCCGCACGAGACAATGGGCGCGGACCAAATTCCGCTGCTCGGTCAAATGTCTGCGGGAGGCCGAGTCATTTTAGCAACACCGCGACGAACGCCCTGCCAGATGACACCGCGTGTTCACGTTCGCGTCAGTTGTCCAATATGCCGTTTGGCGGGTTTAATTCGCCGCGATCTTACACTAGATCAGAGTTCCTTTCTGTTTCAGGCGAGACCCGCTTTGCAAAGCACCTCTGTATTCGACGATCTTTCCAACAAGATCGAGACCCGCACGGCACGCGCCGGCATCATCGGCCTCGGCTATGTCGGCTTGCCGCTCGCCATGGCGATCGCCCGTAGCGGCTTCGCGGTCACCGGCTTCGATGTCGATCCGAAGAAGATCGTCGCCATCGATGCGCGCAGCTCCTATATCGATGCGGTCACCAGCGCCGATCTGCAGGCTCAGATCGATGCTGGGCGATTTACGGCGACCACAGAGTTTGCCGGCCTTGCCGATTGCGACGTCATCATCATCTGCGTGCCGACGCCGCTCACCAAGCATCGCGATCCGGACTTGTCCTTCGTCGAAGCGACGTCGCGGACGATCGCCGAGCATCTCCGCAAGGGCCAGCTCGTCGTGCTGGAATCGACGACATACCCTGGAACGACTGATGATGTTGTGAAGGTCATCCTTGAGAAAACCGGCCTGAAATCCGGAACCGACTTCTTCGTCGGCTTCTCGCCGGAACGCGAGGACCCCGGCAATCAGCATTTCAATACGGCCACGATCCCCAAGGTCGTCGCCGGCGACGGCGCTGAGGCTCTGTCGTTGATGTCCGCTTTCTATGGCGCTGCCGTGAAGACGGTGGTTCCGGTGTCGTCGAATGCGACCGCCGAAGCCGTCAAGCTGACGGAAAACATCTTCCGGTCGGTCAATATCGCGCTCGTCAACGAGCTGAAGACGGTCTACGCGGCCATGGGCATCGATGTCTGGGAAGTGATCGATGCGGCCAAGACCAAACCGTTCGGCTACATGCCGTTCTATCCCGGACCGGGGCTGGGTGGACACTGCATCCCGATCGATCCCTTCTACCTCACCTGGAAGTCACGCGAATACGAACTTCCCACCCGTTTCATCGAGCTCGCCGGCGAGATCAACTCGGCGATGCCGCGCTATGTGGTCGGCAAGCTCGCGGAAGCGCTGGATATCCGCGTCGGCAAGGCGCTCAGCCGCTCGCGCGTTCTGATGATCGGCCTCGCCTACAAGAAGAACGTCGCGGATATTCGCGAAAGCCCGTCCTTGCGGCTGATCGAGGTGATCGAGGAACGTGGTGGCCGCGCGGATTATCACGATCCGCATGTGCCAGAAATCCCGTCCACGCGTGAGTATCAGGCGCTGAAGGGGCGGAAGTCGATAGAGCTTACCGATGAGGTGCTTGCAGGCTATGACGCGATCCTGATCGCGACGGATCACGATGGCGTCGACTACAAGCGTCTTGCCGAAAGCGGCGCGCTGATCGTCGACACGCGCAACGTCTTTGCGCGGCTGGGGATTGCCGCCGAGACCATCGTCAAGGCGTGACTTCGTCGATCGACAGCGTCTTGCCGGTCATCTGGCTGGCGGCGACAGCATAGCCGCCGCTTGCTCCATCGATGAAATGCATATGATCGCGCGATAGCGGCGTCGGCACGAAGCAGGTCATCAGTGCCGATGTCTGGCTGTGCAGGCCATAGCGCGCGATGCCATCGGCTTGCGCCTTCTCCAGCAGCGCCCGGATCAAACCAAGGCGATGCGCATCGATGTCGAGCGTCATCTTCAGGCCATCATCGAATTTGCGAAAGTCGGAATTGCCGGCGACGTCGCGCTTGTAGAGCCGGGCGTCGAAGTTCCCGAACTTCAGGTTCAGCTTGTGCAAGATTACGGTGAGCGCGATCTGCAGCATGATGATCATGCGCTGCCGCAGCCGCCCCGTATGCGGCGCCGTCGCCCGGACCTCGCGGTTGATGCCTTTCAACGAAAAGCCAAGCGCCGGCCCGTCGGCCGGTACCGGATGCGCGTCGCGGCTCTGTTCGGCGGAAATGGCGACCACGTCGCTAACCAGCTGCCTGAATTCCGGCGTCACACCACGGTCGCCCGGCACCGCGATGATCGAGGCGATTTCGCCATTGCGGGATTCGATCGGGTTCCAGCGACAGGAAAGGCCGGTCAGATCCGGGCGCGTGCCCGTCGGTGCCGGCTCGATGGCGTATCGCCCTTCCTTCATCTGCCTCTCGGCCCAGTTGCCGCCACCGCCCGCAAACATCGCGTAGCTGACGAATGGGCTCGCCGAATAGCGTGCGACGCGCACGTCCAATCCCTCGCGCCTGATGTCGCTGAGCGGCACCAGGGCAATGCGCAGTGTCAGCTGCAGATCTTCCTCGGCCCATCGCTGCGCGGCGGCAAGCGCTTCACGCGCCGCCGTTTCCATCGAGCCGGGCAGGGCGACGATTGCGCCGTCGCCGCCGAAAACGAAGGGATAGTCGCCCTTGCCGAGCGCGTTGAGCACGGCGGAGATGACGCTCGCGCCGGCCATGTTCACGTCCTTGTAGCGACCATCCATGATCGCCTGCGTCGACCCGACGATATCGGCAAGCGCCAACACCCAATCATCGGGCAGGCGGCGATAATTGTTCGTATCTGTCACGCCTTCGAATTGATCGAAGACCGGCACGCTGGCGAAGAAGCTGTCATCGGAAATGTCGTTCATAAGAGAGTTAGAACAGACAGGCCGATCTGCGGCAATGGCATTTTCGGCGCGGACCGATCTTGGCCAATTTCAATCCGTCACGCGGGCCGCGAAGACGATAACCTTCATGTGAGTTTGCCGTATGTCGGCGCATGTCGGCTTGCACGCTTGACCCTTTGCCGTTAGCTCTGTCGCCAACATCCATGCTTGCAACGCGTGGCTGCGAAACCGTGCAGCATCGGCTTCGCAGCAATCGCTCGCGGAAGGCATGAATTCATCCCATCAGCGTGATGCTTTCGCATCCGCAATCAAGAACTACGAACGGACACAGTCGCAAATGAGCCGCCTCGACAGCTTCATTCGCCGTTTGACGGCCCAGCGTGATATTCTGAATTCCATCGTCGATCTCGTTCAAAAGATAGACGGCCCCGTGCTTGAGTTCGGGCTTGGCAACGGCCGGACCTACGATCATCTGCGCGAGCACTTTCCCGATCGCCGCATCATCGCCTTCGACCGCGATGTACGCTCCTACTCGTCCTCGACGCCTCCGGCCGAGAACATGGTGACCGGCGAGATCCGCGAATCGGGCCAAGCCTTCCTCGGCATCGGTGCTGCTCTCGCGCATGCCGATATTGGCACCGGTCACGATGAGATCGATGCGGTGACGCTGACATGGCTGCCGCAACTGATGGTTGGCGTTCTGGCAACGGGAGGGATCGCTGTCAGTGGTCTGCCGATCGAACGGCCAGAGCTTGAGCCGCTTCCGCTTCCACCAGGCATCAAGGAAGGCCGCTACTATCTTTACCGTCGGCGTTGATCAGGGCAGGAACAGCACGTCGTACTGATCGATGTCTCCGGGAAGGTCCGTCACGGCCATTTCCTTCTCTCCGTCTTCGAAGAAGACAAGGCAGCGATCGTAGAAACCGGCAAGCGTGGCGATAAATTCGCCTGTCTGCGTCGGGCCGTAAAAGCTCGGCGTGAACTCCATGTAGAGCGGCACGCGGCGCGATAGCAGCGGCACCATGGACCGGCAGGCGACCGGCTCATATCCTTCGATATCCATCCAGACCAGGCCGATTGCGGCGGGGTCGATCGAAAGGTCGGCCAGGATTTCCGTCACCGGCCGGACCGGAACGCTGATCTTCGTGTCGCTGGCGCTTTGCCGGATCGCGCTGCTCTTGCCGTGATTGTTGGCATTCATGAAGAAATCGATCTCGCCGGACATGTCGCCGGCCGCGCAATTGACCGCCGTAACTTTCGCGTCGAGCCGATTCTGCCGCAGATTGAGCTGCAGCAGCGGAAAATTGCGGGGATCCGGCTCGATCGTGACGATGTGCCGATAGGCGCCGCTGAGCGCGAAATAGACCGTCTGCGTGCCGATATTGCCACCGATCTCAAGCAGCTGACTGTCACCGCGCAACAGGCCGCGCTGCCGCAGGATCTTCAGCAAGCGATCGACGTGATCGCGCTCGAAATGGCCTTTGCGAAACACCTTGCGGCCAATGTAGTCAGAAGGTGAGAAGGTCATCAGGTGATCGCCGGCATCGACCGTCATCGAGACGACGCGCGGCCCGATGCTTTCGATCAGGACACGGCGGCCGGTGCGCGTATCTAAGAGCTTGCGGGCGATCGCGTTGCGCATCCTGCGCCAGCGCTTCATCCAGTATTTGGCGGTCAGCCGCGATTGGCCGGGCATCAGGTCTGTCCTTCGAGCAGTTCGATCGCCTTGTCTCGCGGAATGACATAGACTTTCAAGGGCAGCGCGCGGCCTCTGACGCTGATTTCACGACTTTCTATCCCGCCCATGTCGGCACCGGCGAGAGCCGCTACCGGTTCGGAGACGACAAGCGCAACCTCAAACTCCTTCGCGGCGGCTTCCAGGCGGCTGGCGACGTTCACCATGTCGCCGATCGCCGTCGTGCTGCGGGCGCGGCCGAAGCCCAGCGTTCCCACCACCGCCGGGCCGGTATGAATGCCGATGGCGATGCGCAGCGGCATCGACAGTTCGTCCGACAGTTCCTCGCTCAGCTTTTCGATGTCGCGCGCGATCGATGCCGCAGCCGTCAGTGCTTGGCGGCAAGCCTCCTCAGGCGAGGTGCCGATCCCGAAGAGCGCCATTGCGCCGTCGCCGATGAACTTGTCGACACGCCCGCCGGCCTTCTCGACAGCATTGCCAACCAGCGCGAAATAGCGGTTCAGCAGGAAGACGATATCGAAGGGCAGGCGATCTTCGGTCAGCGCCGTGAAGTCGCGGATGTCGCAGAAGAGCACGGCGATCTCGCGCTCGCGGCCGGGTGTCGTCTCCTGCGTGTTGGCGGGCAGCGCGGTCTCCGTCGCGCGAAGCAGAAGCGGCACCACGGTCACGTCCTGCGTCGGGCGCAGCTGGCAGGCAAGCCGGACATCGGGTGCGGCGTTGATCCGCTTCAGCGTCGATTGCTCCATCCGGTCTGGAGCCGGAAGCACCTCAAGATTGCTCAGCACCTGTACCCGGCAGGTCGAGCACTGGCCCTTGCCGCCGCAGACGGAATAATGCGGTATCCCACCCAGCCGGCTCGCTTCGAGAACAGTGAAGCCGCGCGGAACGCGCACCACTTCACCACCCTGGTAGTGCACCGTGATCTGGTCGACACGCTCCCTCCATCGGCGGTGCGTTCTGGCCGCGACGACAAGGAACAAGGCGCCCGCGAACGAGCCGTATAGCCCGGTGCGGATCATCCTCACCTCGGCGATCGCCTCGGGATCCTTCATGTAGCGGGAATTGAGGTTTGATTCGTAGCGACTACTATCTGCAATCCCCTCGTAAGCCGGTTCGGCAATGGTGCGGCCCATCTCGATGAAACCAAGAATGGCGAGAACCGGCACGAGAATGGCAACGACCAGCAGCGACGCCGCGATGTCGTTGTACCAGTTGCGATAACGCAGCCAGTAGTGGAGGCCGATGCAGCCGTGGAACCAGACGAACACGAGCGCGACCACCTGGCGTAGCCCGTTGCCGGGGGCTGTGATCCACAGCGTGCGCATGATGGTTTCGTAGTTGTCACGGTAACCGTAGAGCGCATGAACGACGCGCGTGCCGATCACGTGGTCGATCAACAAGATGGGAATTGCCAGGCCGAGAATGATCTGGGCAAGCTCGCCCTTGGGCATGACGAGGCTGCGGCGGATGTAGATCGAGCGTAAGACCAGCGCGATATGGGTGAGGATCGCACCGTAGAGCGCCAGCGTGCCGACCGGATTTCGCCAAAGCGCGGTGAAAAACCGCCTGCCGTCTTCGGCTGCTGAAACGGAAATGAGGCCGAGCGCATGATTGGAGAAATGCAGGAACGCGAAGGCGAACATGACAAGGCCGGAGCCAAGCCGCGCGCGCCTGATCGAGCGTTCCGAAAAAATGCTGCTGACTGCGCCGCTCGCCATTCAATACCGTTCTTGAAACCCAAATCACATTTGCACTAGTGATAGGGCAATTGAGGTTTTATTGCCGCCTTTCGACCGTCCGTGCACGTCACATGTTCGTCAGCAAGCCGTAAGGATGAAGACCATAGCAAACTTTCGCCCGGCGGGCACAGGGGCCGGTCTTGAACACTGCGTCTCAAACTGCGTGACCACATGCGCATAGCATTCTACGCACCGCTGAAGTCGCCCAACCATCCGGTGCCCTCGGGCGACCGGCTGATGGCGCGGCTGCTGATCCGCGCCTTGCAAATGGGCGGGCATACGGTCGACGTCGTATCCGAATTCCGCAGCTTTGCGTCGACGCCGGAGGCGGCGGCAAAGGTCGAAGGCGAGGCGGCCTTTGAACTGCAGCGGCTGCGGGCTGCGTGGGCGGGCGGAAATAAGCCTGATCTATGGTTCTGCTATCATCCCTATTACAAGTCCGTCGATCCGTTCGGACCGGCACTTTGCGCGGAATTCGGCGTTCCCCTTGTCACCGCGGAAGCATCCTATTCCCCCAAACGCGATCAGACCGATTGGGCGCCATATCAGGCGCGGATCGGCGTGATGGTCCGGGATGCCGCGGTCAATATCGGCTTCACGCGGCGCGACCGACAGGGTCTTGAGCGGGCAATCCCCGAAGCGCACATCGCGGCACTCGCCCCCTTTATCGATACGGCGGCATTTGAAGGCCTCCAGCCAACGCCGGAACCGACACGGCTGATCACCGTCGCGATGATGCGCGCCGGTGACAAGATGCAGAGCTACGCAATGCTCGCCGAAGCGCTCGCCGCGATAAGGGACAAGCCGTGGACGCTTGCCATCGTGGGTGACGGTCCGATGAGTGGTGAGGTCGAACGCCTCTTCTCAATATTCGAGCCCGGACGAATCGATTGGCTCGGAGAGCGTGGCGCCGATGATATCGTCCAGGAGCTTGGAAGATCGGGCATCTACGCATGGCCGGGCTGTGGCGAGGCCTATGGGCTTGCCTATCTCGAGGCTCAGGCGGCCTGCCTGCCTGTGATCGCTCAGGACACGGCGGGCGTTCCGGAAGTCGTCCAGTCTGGCTTGACCGGATTACTGACGGCAGAGGGGGACGTCGTCGCCTACGCTTCAGCGATCAGCGAACTGCTCGACGATGCCTCGAAACGCACCGAGATGGCGAACGCGGCACGCCGTTTCGTGCTGGCCGAACGATCGCTTGCAATCGCGGCAAAGGCGATCGACGAGATTTTATGCAGATACACAGGAAGACAATGATGACGGCTCACGACATCTGGACGCCATTGCGGACTGAGCTCGACCGGTGGCAGGCAGCGGGCAAGACCGCCCGCTTCTGGCTTCGCGACGACGATGCGATCGAGCCGACGCCGGCGTTGGAACAGCTGCTGAAGCTCACTACGGAGGCCAATGTGCCGTTGACGCTCGCCGTCATCCCGGCGTCCACCGGTGAGCGGTTGGCAGCGCGACTGGCTGATGAGCGGCAGGTGCTGGTGGCCTTGCATGGATGGTCGCATACCAACCACGCAGGCCCTGACGAGAAGAAGCAGGAGCTCGGCGCCCATCGCGCACCGGATATCGTGCTTGGCGAGTTGCGCGACGGCTTTGCCATTCTGCAACGGCTGTTCGGCCCACATTTCATCTCGATGCTAGTACCGCCCTGGAACAGGATCAACGGCGCGGTCATTTCGGGATTGCCGGCGCTTGGTCTTGAGGTCCTGTCCGTCTATGGGCGCGCGAAATCGGGAAGCCCGATACCGCTGCTGAATACCCACGTCGATATCATGAACTGGCACGGAATCCGTGGCGGCAGGCCGCATGACGAGCTGGTAGTTGACGTGGTGAAGGAACTGCGGGCCCGCTTCGATGATGATGCCGAGCCGATCGGCATTCTCACGCATCACCTCGTGCATGATGAGACCGCCTGGGCGTTCCTCGCCAACCTTCTGGTCGAGACAAGCGCCCATCCTGCCGTCGCCTGGAAATCGGCGGCTTCTTTGGTCGAAGCCTAGAGTTCCAGAACTTGGTTATCCCGGGCCGCGAACGAGCTCGGGAAGGCGGCTTGCGCCTGCTTTTCCATGTCTTCCAGCTGCGCATCGGTGCGCGATGGCGCGTGGTGGAAGAGCGCGAACTGCTTGGTGCCAGCCATTTTCGCCAGTTCGATACCATGCTCCCAGGTCGAGTGGCCGAAGCCCTTGAAACGCTGCATTTCGTCTTCGTTGTAGGTGCAGTCGTAGACGGCGAGATCGACGTCCTTCATCATTTCCAGCGCAACGGGGTCATGAGTGCCTGGCGTGTGCTCGATGTCGTAGACCAGCGCGATGGAGCGGCCCTGATACTCGACGCGATAACCGATGGCCCCGCCGGGGTGGTTCAGCATGAAGGTCTTGATCCTGACGCCCGGATGCGGCTCCAGAATCTGTCCGGCGCGAAAGTCGCGGAAGCTCATCGTCGCCTGACAGATGTCGGTTTTGACAGGGAACCATGGCGGGCTGATGAACTGCTCGATCATCTCACGCGTGGTCATCTTGCCGTCGAGATGGCCGGACCAGATGCGCAGATCGATCGATGGATAGTAGATGGCCTTGAAGAACGGTAGCCCGATAATGTGGTCGTAGTGACAGTGGCTGAAGAACAGGTCGACGTCGCGGACCTGTTCGTTGAGCATGCAGAGCCCGGCCTCGCGCGCGCCGGAGCCCGCGTCGAAGATCATACGGTGTTCGCCACAGCGAATCTCGATGCATGAGGTGTTGCCACCATAGCGATCGAACTCAGGTCCGGAGACCGGGATACTGCCGCGAACGCCCCAGAACTTTACTTGAAAGAGATCTTTACTCATCGCTTTTTCAAAATGGTCCGACCCCACCGCGCTAACGTGATCATCATTTGAACCTGATGCCAAGCGTGGCATTTCACAAGCCGTCTTGTTTTACGTACCGCATCCACCCTATCAACCCGACCGGTCGAATTTCTTAAGCAACCGGGTTTTGTTGCAGAAAGCAACAGCTTATGGTTCGATTTCCGTAAATTGCGGTGCGCTTTTGGCCAGCTTCCAGTGCCGAATCCTGATTTTCCTTCAAAATATATGGGAATTCGCATACGGGAATGCAAATGGCGGCAGATCCCACTTAAGTCGAAGGTTTCGTTGCCGTCTCGCTCGACGCTGATCAGGCGCCGTGCAATTATTCCAGCGCGTCGCCGCCTGATCGTCCGATTCCCCGCGACGGCATCTTCATGGCATTCAGTCTTTCAAGTTCGCGTCCGGACCAGGACGGTCCGTGTTGAAAACGAGGTGGTGCGTGGCAGGCGATGCTGATCATGGTTCGATTGCGAGGAAGAACGGCTACTTCATCACCGCCGTGGTGATCGCGATGCTGGCCGGCTTGCCGCTTGCCGTGTGGATGGATGTCAGCAATCTCTCGCAAAGCGCGCTGAAGCGGCAGGCCCAGGACATGAGCTCGCTGATAACAAGCATTCGCTCCTACTACGCGACCAATGTCGTCGGCCGGATACTGGCGGCACACGCGGCTGGAATGGATAGCGGCACGCCGGTCACCCACGAATACGCCACCATTCCCGGCGCGATCCCCATACCCGCGACGCTCTCTCTTGAGCTTGGAGATGTGATCAAGCAACAGCAGGCGAACATCACTTATCGCTTCGTTTCCGACCTGCCGTTCAACAAGCGGGCGCCGCATGATCTCGACCGTTTCGAGACCGCCTCGCTGGCTGCGCTGCGGGCCGATCCAAAACAGACCTTGAGCGATATCAAGAGAAGCGGGTTCACCAATACGTTTCGCCTAGTCACGCCGGTGCTCATGGCTCAAGCCTGCGTTGCCTGCCATAACACGCATCCAGAGAGCCCAAAGAGAGATTGGAAGATTGGCGACGTTCGCGGCATTCAGGAGGTCATCATCCGGCAGCCCTTTGCCGCCAACGTCTTCGCCTTCAAATACCTGCTGCTTTACTTTCTCTGTTCAGCTGGTCTCGGCATGGCGTTGATTTTGCTGCAGCAACGGCAGGCGGCATTGATCCAGGGCTTCAACCGCGACCTGGAATCCGCCAACGAATTCCTGGCCAGCATATCGATGAAGATTTCCCGCTACCTGTCGCCACAGATCTACAAGGGGATCTTCAGTGGCCAGAAGGATGTCGTGGTTCATACCGAACGCAAGCGGCTGACGATCTTCTTCTCGGACATCAAGGATTTCACCGCGACGACCGAACGCCTGCAGCCGGAGGCGTTGACGGAAATGCTCAACGAATACCTGACCGAGATGTCGGCGATCGCGCTGAAGCATGGCGGCACACTCGACAAGTTCATCGGCGACGCCGTGCTTGTCTTCTTCGGCGATCCCGAGACCAATGGGGCGGCGGAAGATGCGAAAGCCTGTTTGAAAATGGCGATCGACATGCAGCACCGGCTTGGCGAGCTGAAAGCGAAATGGCGCGGCGACGGCACCGAAGAGCCGTTCGTCGTGCGCATGGGGATCAATAGCGGCTACTGCAATGTCGGCAATTTCGGCAGCAATGACCGGATGGACTATACGATCATCGGCGCCGAGGCCAATCTGGCCGCCCGCCTGCAATCGATCGCCGAGGGCGGCAAGATCGTGATCAGCTACGAAACCTATGCGCTGGTGCAGGATATTGTCGACGCCACGCCACTACCGCCGATCACGATGAAGGGCATCCAGCGGGAGATCGTGCCCTATGCCGTCAATGGCCTGCTGCTTGGCGAGGATCACGCGATCCGTGTCATGAGCGAGCATTTTTCGGGGCTCGACCTGCACCTCGATCTTGGTCAGCTAGATCCCAAGGAGCGCGCGCGGGTACGCGCGGCGCTTGCCGAGGCGATGGCTGCGCTCGACGAGGGCGACGCGCAGCGTTGAAGTAAATCAGCGCTGCTGCGCGCGCTCGGGTTTCGCTTAGCTGGTCCTCGGCACGAACACGGCCACGCTTTCGCGCTCGACGGTCAGCGGTTCACTGACATCAAGTCTGATGAATGGCTCGTCCGCACCAGTCGCCAGCACACGGCTCCACTCCTCGATCCCGTTTACCTGAGGCAGTCGGACCTCGCAGTCTCCGCCGGCGTTGAACACCATGAACACACCAGCGCTCTTGTCGACGTCAGGCGTGCTGGCGCTGTAGGACATGTAGACGCTGAGCAGGCGAAGCTCCGGATCGTTCCAATCGTCTTCACCCATCTCCTCGCCATCAGGACGGTACCAGGCGATTTCGGTGCGCCCATCCTCGCCGACGGCACCCGTCAGGAAGCGCTCCTGGCGAAGCTCGGGGTGGTCTTTGCGCAGCGCGATCATCTTCTGGCAGAAGCCGAGGAAGGGATCGTCGAGGCCCGACCAGTCGACCCAGCCGATCTCGTTGTCCTGGCAGTAGGCGTTGTTGTTGCCGCCCTGGCTGTTGCCGACCTCGTCGCCGGCCACGATCATAGGCACGCCTTGGCTGAGAAGCAGCGTCGCCATCATGTTGCGGCGGCGGCGCGCGCGCGCGTCGCGGATGCCGGCATCGTCGGTCGAGCCCTCGGCGCCCATATTGTCGGAGTGATTGTCCGAATGGCCGTCGCGATTGTCCTCGCCGTTTGCCTCGTTGTGCTTGTCATTGAACGAGACGGTGTCCATCAACGTGAAGCCGTCATGGGCGGACAGGAGGTTGACCGATGATGTCGCCGCGCGATCGGAGTGGTTGAACTGCAGCTGCGAGCCGGTCAGGCGCGACGCGATGTCGGGCGCCATGCCGCCGTCGCCCTTCCAGAAGCGCCTGGTGTCATCGCGAAACTTGTCGTTCCATTCGCGGAACGGATGGGGAAAGCCGCCGACCTGGTAACCGCCTTCGCCGACATCCCAGGGTTCGGCGATCAGCTTCACGCCCGACAGGATCGGATCCTGACGGATCGCGCCGAAGAAGATGCCCTGGCGATCGAAATCGAGGTCTTGGCGCCCGAGCGTGCTGGCGAGGTCGAAGCGGAAGCCATCCACGTGCATGACGCCGACCCAGTAGCGCAGGCTGTCGAGCACCATGCGCATGACCATGGGGTGCGCAACGTTCAGTGTGTTGCCGGTGCCCGTCGTGTCGTAGGTGTGGCGAGGATCGTCGGGGGAGAGGATGTAGTAGCTGGCATTGTCGAGCCCGCGGAAAGAGAGCGTCGGTCCGCGTTCGCTGCCCTCGGCGGTGTGGTTGTAGACCACATCCATGATGACCTCGATACCGGCGGCGTGGAACGCCTTCACCATCGTCTTGAACTCGGTGATCTTGCTTCCCGACAGGTATCGCGGCTGCGGCGCGAAGAAGCCCAGCGTCTGGTAGCCCCAGTAATTGGTAAGGCCTTTTTCCAGGAGATAGCGATCGTTTGGAAAATGCTGGATCGGCAGCAGCTCGATCGCCGAGATGCCGAGCTTGGTCAGGTGGTCGATGATCGGTTCGCTGCACATGCCGAGAAAGGTGCCGCGCAGCTCGTCGGGCACATCGGGATGTGTCATCGTCATCCCGCGCACATGCGCCTCGTAGATAATCGTGTCCGTCCAGGTCCGGCGGATGGCCTGGTCTCCATCCCAGTCAAAATCCGGGTCCTGCACGATCCCCTTGACCATATAAGGGGCGCTATCGCGGTCGTCGAAAGAGAGGTCGTCGTCCTTGGCGCCGATCGTGTATCCGTAAAGCGCGTCATCCCATTTGAGTTCGCCGAGCACCTGCTTTGCATAGGGGTCCAGCAGCAGCTTGTTCGGATTGAACCGATGGCCGGCCTGCGGGTCGTAAGGGCCGTGAGCGCGATAGCCGTAGACCGTGCCGGGGCCGACGCCCGCGATGTAGCCGGACCAGATGTCGCCCTCGCGCTTTGGCAGCGCCATGCGCGCGACCTCTTCCTTGCCATCGGGCGAGAAGAGGCAGAGCTCCATCTGTTCGGCATGGGCGGAAAACACCGCGAAATGCGTTCCCTGGCCGGTATATTCAGCACCGAGTTCAGGCTTGAGGAAGTCGAGTTCTGAAAACGAAAAGCTCATGGAACGCCCCCGCTTGGTTGTTAGCCTGCAGGGAACGTTGTTGCGCTGCAAAAGTTCCTTGGATCACAGCGTAAGCGTATCGATTTGCGCCACTGAAGATCAGGGCATCAACTGTCCGCCATTGACCTCGATGATCTGGCCGGTGACGTAGCCTGACAGTGTTGGCGATGCAAGAAACACATAGGCGCCGACGCAATCCTCGGGCGTGCCGACGAAGCCCATCGGGATCGACTTGCGCTGCATCTCCATCTGCTCGTCGTTGGTGTAGCGCTCGTGGAACGGCGTGGCGATCACGCCTGGAGCGACCGCGTTGACGCGGATGCGGTCGGGCACGAATTCCTTCGCATGGCCACGGGTGATGGTGGAGACGAAGCCCTTAGCGGCGGCGTAAAGAATTGCGCCGCCACCGCCGCCGTTTCGCGCGGCAATCGATGTGGTATTGATGATGAAGCCGCCCTGCTTCTTCAGCCACGGGTGGGCGGCGCGGGTGGCGGCCAGCACGGAGCGGGCGTTGAGGTCCATCACCTTTTCATAATGCTCGTCGGTGAATTCCGAGGTCGGCTTGCGGCCGAGCATGCCGCCGGCATTGTTCACCAAGCCATCAAGATGGCCGAAGGTCTTGGCGGTTTCTTCGACAACGCGCTCGGTCTCACCCTCTTTGGATACGTCGCCATGGACGAGATGGACGTGGCCGCCCGCCGCCTTGATCTCGTCGGCCAGCGCTTCCGCCTGATCTCGGCTTGAATTGTAGTGAATCCCGACTTTCATCTCCTGAGCTGCAAGCGCCCTGGCGAGTGCCGCGCCAATCCCCGTCGAGGCGCCGGTGATCAGAACGGCCTTGCCGGTCAGATCGGGGATTTTGATTGCCGCAAGCGATTGCGCAAGATGTGCCATGAAAACGATCTCCCAGTTTTGTCGAACGCCGGAGCTCGTCCGGCCGCGATGATGTCCCGCCGGGATTAGATTGGAGATCAGTTGCCTGCGTCAAGTTCCGGATAGTGCCGGAAGATGCCGTCTTCGTTGAAGGCGAGCCGGCGAGGGGAGGCGAGATAGGCGGCGATCCGGGGACGCTCGCGCACCGCCGCATGCAGATCGGCCAAGGCGGTGTAGCGGTCCTGGTAGCTCTTCATCGCATTCGGAAATGCGTAGCAGAGACCTTCGATCACCTGGAACAGCGAGAGATCGACATAGGAAAGCTCCGAGCCGACGATGTGCCGCGAGCCGCTCGGGTTCTGTTGCAGCGCGCGCTCGAAATAGCCGAGGTACTTCGGGATACGCTCATCGATGAACGCCGTGGAACGGGCCTTCGCTTCGGCCTTCTGATCCTCGTAGTAGAGCCCTGTCGAGATCGGATGGTGGGTGTCGTGAACCTCGGAGACGAAATCGGTGATCGTCAGCTGAAGCCCGTTCGCGGTGAAGCGCAGCTTTTCATCGGAAGGCGCAAGCCCGAGCTTCGGGCCGAGGTAGAAGAGGATGTTGGCAACATGCGAAACCAGGATGTCGCCATCCTTTAGAAAAGGTGGAGCAAATGCGGTCGTCGAGTTCAACCCGTGATCCAGGGTTTCCAGCATGGCATCGGTGCCCATGCCCGGCTGCTCGTGTCTCACGACATCGATGTAATCGGCACCCGCTTCCTCGAGCGCGAGACGCACGAACTCGCCCCGTCCCTGAATGCCGTTCCAGTAGTAGAGTTGATACGCCATCCGCGCCTCCGTGAAAGGCGCCTGGTCGTTCTGTCATCGTTCAGGCGCCGCCTGTTGAAATATATCGGCGATTGGCATCGCCGCCAGTCGTTACTTGCGGCCATACCAGCGTGAAACAGCCACGATACGTTCAAACGCCGAGCGGCGCACGGAAATTGCAGTGGATTTTTCGCGGAAGAAGAAGGCCACGAGATTGTCGACGACGACGACAAGCAGCATGGCGAGCGCCAGATAAGCCGTTGCAGCAAGGACCAGGGTCGGCATTGTATTTCACACCGGAGCGATGAACATGTAGCAACCTGCCACGATGAGGGAAACGAGAATTACGTCGAAGTAGCTGCGGTTCATGACCATTCTCCCAGTTTTGCAGGAGAACCGTCAAAAGGTCACTTTTGTTCCATTGGGAACCGCCGCCACAGCACTTTTAAGTAAGTCCGAAATTGCGCTGCGACTGAAGATCTTTCTGGCATTCATTCAATACGACTGAATTAATGCAGAGATGTGACTGAAATGAAAACAGGGCGCCCTGGAGGCGCCCTTTTAAATCAATAATTTGCAGAGATCATGCCGACTTTCGCGGCGTGGATTTCTTAGGCGCACTTTTGGTCGCCTTGGCCGCGCTACTCACCTTGATCTCGGGAGCTGCGCGTTTCGTTCTGCTCTTGACTTCCTTGCCATCGGCGGACGCGGCGGACCCTTCGAGCGCGGCGCGCTCTTTCATCGCCTGTTCCCAATGCGCATGATCACGCCCGCTGGGGCGGCCTTCCTCTTCCCAAAGCGCATACGCGCGCTTCTGAACCCACTCTCTTTGAGTTTCCGTCATCGCCGATCTCCACTGCAGGGATGTCATCGTTCAAACGCGATACTGATTGAAGAGTTCCAGACGAATCGCGTTGTTTCAAGTAATTTCTGACACACTGCAAAAATATATGTGGCGTTGCAGCACGATGCTTAACGAAAGCGCGGATTGTGCCCCAAATGCGGGCATTCCGGGGCGGCGGCTGGCGCGATTATACTGTCATCAGACCATGCCGGAGATTCGCTGAAGGTGACAGGCATGTGCCACCCAAGGGCGTGATTGAACAGTCCTGAATTACCGCTATATCTTGGTTGCATGTTTTATCTCATATCGACCTATTGGCCGCATATCCTGTTTGTTATTTCGTTGCTCATGGGGGCTGCCGCTGCAATCCACGCGACCATGACGAAGGAAGAAGTGCGCGCCGCGATCGGCTGGGTCGGCGTCATTGTCCTGTCCCCCATCGTCGGCGCCGTGCTTTACGCGATCGCCGGCATCAACCGCATCCGCCGCGCCTCCCTGAGCCTGCGCCGCGACGCGCTGATGCCGCAGGCCGATCTCGATGAACTGGAAACCTTCGATGCAGAAGCCGAGATCGTCATCAGCGGTTTCGGCCGTCGTTTCGCCGCCCTGCAGACGCTCGGCGACCGTGTGGCCCGCAGCCCGATCGCGACCGGCAACACGATCGACATGCTCGAAACCGGCGATGATTGCTACGCCGCGATGAAGGCATCGATCGACGGTGCCGAGCGAAGCGTTCTTCTCGAAACCTATATTTTCGATCGCGACCCGATCGGGCTCAGGATCGCCGATGCGCTGATCGCGGCGACGAAACGCGGCGTGCAGGTCCGCGTGCTGATTGACGCCGTCGGCGCCCGTTACTCGGTGCCGAGTATCCTCGGTTACCTTGAGGATGGCGGTGTTTCCGTCTCCGTGTTCAACGGCAATGTCATCATCGGGCTGCGCTTGCCCTATGCGAACCTGAGAACCCACAGAAAGATCGTGATCGTGGACGGCCGGGTAGCGTTGACCGGCGGGATGAACATCCGGGCCGGTTTCACGCGCGAGTTCGCCGGCGAGGACTTCGCGCGCGACACCCATTTCATGGTCACCGGACCCGTTGTCGCCGACCTGTTCGATATCGCGGCCGAAGACTGGCGTTTCACGACCGGCGAGGAGCTGACCGGCGACGAGTGGCGGATCGCAGCACCCGAGCGGGAGCCTGGTGATCCCGTCTTCATGCGCGTCGTCGCGTCAGGACCCGACAGAAGGGTGGAGACGAACCACAAGATGCTGATGGGGGCATTTTCGGTCGCCCGCACGTCGATCAAGATCATGTCGCCTTACTTCCTGCCGGATCGGGAGCTGATCAGCGCGCTGGCGACGGCGGCGCGCCGAGGCGTCGAGGTCGATATCGTGGTTCCCGCCGCCAACAATCTCGTTCTGGTCGACAGGGCGATGACCGCGCAGTTCGATCAGATCGTCAGCAACTATTGCCGCATCTGGCGCGCCAGTGGCGCGTTCAGCCATTCGAAGCTGCTGTCGATCGATGGCGTCTGGTCCTATGTCGGGTCATCCAATCTCGATCCGCGCTCGCTGCGGCTGAATTTCGAGATCGATCTCGAAGTTTTGAACGAGGGCTTCGCCAACGAGATCGAGGAACATATCGACGAGGCGATCCGCTCCGCTGCGCCGGTAACGCTGCAAGGCTTGCGGTCCGCGCCGTTTCCGGTACGCCTGCTGAACAAGGTCCTCTGGCTCGGCTCGCCCTATCTCTGAGCGATTTTTGCATGCTCTGACATGGCAACTTTGAGCGGAGCGCCTATACTGAAGCCAGGGAACCCATTCGCTTCATGGAGCACCGGAAAACAGCGATGCATGCCAGGAACAACAATCTGCCAGCAAGCATTCTTGCTTCCATCCGAAACCACAGGAAGCGCGTTGAACTGGCTCATGCCAGTCCAATGTCACGCCCGGAAGGCACGCTGATTGCGTCCTATAATGTGCATAAATGCGTGGGCAACGACAGACGCTTCGACCCTGATCGCACTAGCCGCGTGATCCATGAAATCGACGCCGATGTCATCGCCCTTCAGGAAGCGGATACACGCTTTGGCGAACGAACGGGCATTCTCGATCTGCCGCGCCTGGAAAGAGAGAGCGGCTTGGTGCCGGTGCCGATCAGCGGCGTGAACAAGGCGCATGGCTGGCACGGCAATGTGGTGCTCTTCAAGAAGGGGCTGGTTCGGGACGTCCATCAGATCAAGCTTCCGGGCCTGGAGCCGCGCGGCGCGCTCGTGGCGGAACTCGATCTCGAGCGGGGCGGCGCGCTGCGCATCATCGCCGCGCATTTCGGGCTTTTGAGGCATTCGAGGGCGCAGCAGGCGAAGGTGCTGCTCGAGTTGATGGCGGATAAGTCTGACATGCCGACCATCCTGCTTGGCGACTTGAACGAATGGCGGCTGGGCGACCGCTCGTCGCTTCATTCGTTTCAGTTGAGCTTCGGTCCGCAGCCGCTCCCTGTGCCTAGCTTCCCGGCGCGTTTGCCGGTGCTAGCGCTCGATCGCATCATGGCAAATCGCAAGGGCTTGCTGACCACGGTGGAGGCACACGATACGCCGTTGTCGCGTGTCGCCTCCGACCATCTGCCAATCAAGGCCTTCGTCAATCCGCAGGAAGACGCCAAGTCCGCGTGATACTGGCCGCGCTGCAACCGCGCCCGGTTTACCATAGGCGCCTCGCGCACCTTGACACAGCCTCCAGTCGTGAGAGGGTCTGCGCGGATCGGCACAGGGCCGGCACGGAAAGGTCTGGAAATGCCAAGCGCACGCCATCATGGAGATGCGGTCAGCCGGTCGATTGCGAAGGCGCGGCGTGCCATCGCAGCCGTCTCCCTGCTTTCGCTCTGTCTTGCGGCTCCCTCGCTCGCCGCAGACGAAGCCGTGCAGACGGAGGCGTCGCGAGCACAGGTCGCGAACCTGCTGGACAAGATGGGCGAGCATTATGCGAAGGCGAGCACGCTTTCGGAACGCCGCGATGCCTTCGAGCAGCTCATGCAAACGACGCCCGGACCATCACGGGTGCAGATCAAGGAGGTGGACGCCGGTGGCGTTGATGCCGAGATGATATGGCCGGCGCGGCTTCACTATTCGATGGGCAAGCGTGCCATCCTCTATGTCCATGGCGGCGGCTTCTACAGCGGTTCGCTCGACACGCATCGCGCTTCGGCCGCGTCCTTTGCGAAGGCGGCATCGGCCGATGTGCTGCTGATCGACTACCGGTTGGCGCCGGAATATTCCTATCCCTCCCAGATCGACGACACGTTGACCGCCTACCTCTGGCTGCTCGATTCCGGATATGAAAGCGGCAACATCGTCGTGCTCGGCGATTCCGTCGGCGGCAACCTCGCAATCGAAGCGGTGCTGCGGCAGATCAAGCTTCAGGGGCCGCCGCCCGCGGCTGTGATCACCATCAGCGCCGTCACCGACCTTGCGGCAACCGGTGCATCGATCAGGAGCAACGCCGTCAACGATCCATTCGGCAATGCACTGCAGATCGAGGCGGCACGCAAGGCCTATCTCGGAGATCGCTCGCCGACGGACCCGCGCGTGTCGCCGCTCTATGCCGACATGAAGGGCTTTCCGCCGCTCTTGATGCAGGTTGGCTCCAGGGAGATCTCGCTCGACGACACCTTGCGCCTCGCCGACAAGGCCAAGCAGGCCGGTGTCGATGTGACGACGGAGGTGCTGCCCGGAATGATCCACCAATGGCAGCTGTTTCCGTTCTGGCTCGACGATGCCCGCAGATCCAACCAGCGCGCCGCCGAATTCGCGCTTGACCATTTCGCCGACAAGCCGCGTCAGTAGCGAGCGTTTCGACAGTTGTCGCCTATAGAGCCGCTGACGGAGCAGCCTTGCGGCTTGCGTGATGCGCCCGCTTCTGTTCGTACATCGCCAGATCGGCGCGTCGGACCATCGCCTCCATCGTTTCACCCTCTTCGCTGGTGGCAAGGCCGACCGATATATCGAGGGGTGCATTCGAATAGAACTGGTTGTTGATCTTCAACAGCTCCTGAATGGTCTCAAGCATTGCCTGTGCCGCCTGCCGGTCGGCGCCGGGCATGAGAACCGCGAACTCGTCACCGCCCACGCGGGCAGCGTGGTTCGGCATGGAAACGGCGCCGTTCAGCACTTCGCCGAGGCGGCGCAGCAGCGCGTCGCCCGCGTCGTGGCCGAGTTGGTCATTGGCGATCTTCAGCCCGTCGAGGTCGATGATCAAGGCGGATACCGGCCGCAGCGATTTGCGCTGCAAGCGGTTGAGCTCATCCATGTAGAAGGCGCGATTATGCAGCTTCGTCAGCACGTCGTGCTTGCCGAGATATTCGAGATAGGCTTCGGCCTTCTTGCGTGCGGTAATGTCGGTCAGGGCGACCTGTACGCGTGACCAGTCCTTCTCATGGCCTGGGAACACGGAAAACTGCAGCAGCACGTGCCGCTCGGAGCCATCCAGCGCGTAATTTATGACTTCGCGTTGATGAAACAGACCGCCGTTCCAGAGCTCGATCAGCTGCTCGCGAAAGGTCTTCTCCATGTCATCACGGAAGATGCTCGCAATGCCATGAAGGAGGGTGGTGCGATCCGGCGCGCCAAAGAGATCGAGCGTTGCCTTGTTGACCTCGATCACGCTGATCTCGCTCATGCACTGTACGACGAACTCCGGATGAACATCTGTAAACACACGGAAATCCACGATGCCGCGATGGCGAACGTCTTCAAGCAACGCTTTAACGCGGCTGAAATCCTCGATCCAGAGCGACACGGGAGAGTGTTCGAAAATGCCCTCGGCGTAAAGGCGATTTTCCTGTTCGGCACGCCGCGCGGTCTCGCGCGCGGTCACGTCCTCGGTGGTGATCAGTACACGCTCCAGCGTCTTCTCATAGCCCGGTAGAACCGAGCCGCGCAACTGGATATCGAGGCGTCGCCCCGAGAGCGCGTAGTTGACGGCGCTGCCGTCGAACTCAAGGTGTCCGTCCCAAAGGGCAGCGAGTTCGTTGACATGGCTTTCCAGCATCTCGTCCCGGAATATGGACGAAAGATTGGCGGTCAGGTGGTCCTGGCTTTCTGCCTCGAAGAGGTCCAGCGTCTTCTGGTTGACCCGCAATATCCGAATCCGCTGCGAGCAGGCCGCCGCGCGGCTCAAATCCTCTTTCAGAAAGCTCCTAATTTCGTTGACCCCTTCCTGCCGCCAGACATCAAACTGCGCCGCAACCCCGCTAAAATCCTCGATCCACATGGCGATCGGCGCCAGATCAAAAATGTCGAGGTCGGAAGCAATGCTTGTCATGGCGGCGGTCTTTCGATGCGATCAGCTTTCAAGCCATCGCACGCCGCGACAGCCCACTCATCCTTAAGGCACAATTCTAAAGCCGAGCTTGACGAGAATGGGGATAATGCAGACGTCGCGCACATTTTCACGTGGGGCTGCCGTCAACGCCACGCTCCGGCATATAAGCAAAAAGAACGGCAGTGCCCCGTTCTTTTCGTATTGGTTCGTTCTCTGGTCAGCCTCAGGCGGACCTAAAGAGCTTCCAACGGGTTGGCCGAAACGCAATGCCGCTGTGGTCAATGGCCCCTGCCGCTGCCGGCGGCAGTTCAAGCTCGATCGGCGGATGGCCCTGTCCGATGTCGATCTCGACGTGACGCGTTCCGGCAACGCGGCGGCTGCTGGTGACGACACCGGCGATGCCTTCGGCGCCATTGCGGATTTCGATATCGTGCGGACGGAAGTAGAGGCTCGCCTCACCGTCAGCCTCGCCCTCGGCGCGGATAACGAGCGAGCGCCCGTCGAACCAGATTTCGCCGTTGGAAATCTTGACCTTCAGACAGTTCGATTGGCCGACGAAGCCGAAGACGAAGGGCGAATTGGGGTGATCGTAGACGTCATCGGGCGTGCCGACCTGCTCGATCGCGCCCTGGCTCATCACCACCACCCGGTCGGCGAGTTCCATCGCCTCGTCCTGGTCGTGGGTGACGAAGATGGTCGTGTGGCCCGTCCGGTCGTGGATCTCGCGCAGCCACTTGCGCAGATCCTTGCGGACCTGTGCATCGAGTGCGCCAAACGGCTCGTCGAGCAGCAAAACGTTCGGTTCCACGGCCATGGCGCGCGCCAGCGCCACGCGCTGCCGCTGGCCGCCGGAGAGCTGCGCGGGATAGCGCTTTTCGAGGCCGGGGAGCTGGACGAGGTCGAGCAGTTCCAGCGCTCTGCGGCGTATTTCGTTCTTCGGAGGGCGGCGCGAGGAATGGCGGACCTTCAAGCCGAAGGCGACATTGTCGAGCACCGTCATGTGGCGGAACAGCGCATAGTGCTGAAACACGAAGCCGATATTGCGCTCCTGAACGCTCTTGCGAGACGCGTCTTCGTCGCCGAAATAGATCAGTCCCTCGGTCGGGCTTTCGAGCCCGGCGATCAGGCGCAAGAGCGTCGTCTTGCCGGAGCCGGACGGACCAAGCAGCGCGATCAGCTCGCCGGAGCGGATATCGAGCGAAACGTCATGCAGAGCCGGAAACCGATCGAATTCCTTGCGTAGGTTTTGAACACGAACTTCCATTCTAATTCCTCAGTGCCGCCGGCTCGCGGCGATTTCATCGCTGTATCGCATTTCCAGCAAGGTCTTCAAAACAAGGGTGACGAGCGCAAGCAGCGCCAGTAGCGTGGCAACGGCGAAAGCCCCGGTGAAATTATACTCGTTGTAGAGGATTTCGACCTGCAGCGGCATGGTGTTGGTCTGAGCGCGGATGTGGCCGGAAACGACCGAGACGGCGCCGAACTCGCCCATGGCACGGGCGTTGCAGAGAAGTACGCCGTAAAGCAGGCCCCATTTGATGTTCGGCAAGGTCACGTGCCAGAAGGTCTGCCAGCCGCTGGCGCCCAGCGAGATCGCAGCCTCTTCGTCACCGGTCCCTTGTTCCTGCATGAGCGGGATAAGCTCGCGGGCGACGAAGGGGAAGGTGACGAACATGGTTGCCAGGATCAATCCTGGAACCGCGAACAGGATCTTGATGCTGTGGGCGCTCAGCCATTGCCCGAGATAGGTGTTGGCGCCGAGCAGCAGCACGAAGACCAGACCTGATATGACCGGCGAGACCGAGAAGGGTAGGTCGATCAGCGTTGTCAGGAAGGCCTTGCCCTTGAACTCGAACTTGGCGATTGCCCAGGCGGCGGCCACGCCGAAGACGACGTTCAACGGCACGCTGATGCCCGCGACGATCAGGGTCAGCCGGATCGCGGAAAAGGTTTCCGCATCCTGCAAGGCCGTGAAGAAGGCGGTCGGCCCCTTCCGCAGTGCTTCGACGAACACGGCTGTCAGCGGCAGGATCAGGATCAGCGTCAGGAACACCAGCGAGGCGACGATCAGCGTCCACCGCGCCCATCGGTGCTCGGTGACGACGGAGCGCACTTTCCTGGCGGGCGAAGCGTGGGTCTCATGCGCCATTGCCATACCTCCGTCTGCTCCAGCTCTGGATGAGGTTGATCACGAGAAGCATGGCGAAGGACAGCACCAGCATGACGGCGGCGATGCCGGTGGCGGCCGCATAGTTATATTCTTCCAGCTTGATGACGATCAGCAGCGGGGCGATCTCCGATTTGAACGGCAGGTTGCCGGCGATGAAGATGACCGATCCGTACTCGCCGACGCCTCGTGCGAAAGCCAGCGCGAAGCCCGTCAGGACAGCCGGAGCGAGGCCGGGCAACAGAACGCGGGTGATCGTCTGCAGACGGTTCGCGCCGAGCGTGGCGGCGGCCTCCTCGACCTCCTTGTCGATCTCCTCCATGACTGGCTGGACCGTGCGCACAACAAAGGGCAGGCCGACGAAGACCAGCGCGACAACGATGCCGACTGGAGTGAAGGCGATTCTGATGCCGAGCGGCGTCAGGAACTGACCAAGCCAGCCGTTGGGCGCGTAGAGCGTCGCAAGCGCGATGCCGGCGACCGCGGTCGGCAGCGCGAAAGGCAGGTCGACCATGGCGTCGATGATGCGCTTGCCGGGAAAGCGGTAGCGCACCAGGACCCAGGCGAGCACGATGCCGAAGACGACGTTGACGCAGGCGGCCGCGAAGGCGGTGCCGAAGCTGATCCGCAGCGCGTTCATCGTACGGGCATCGATCGCGATCGACCAGAATTTCTCCCAGCCGAGCTCGCTCGAACGCCATGCGAGGCCCGAGAGGGGGATGAGGATAAGAAGGGTGAGCCAGATCAAGGTAAAGCCGAGTGCCATTCCAAATCCTGGAATGACACTCGGCCGCCTGAACCGCCACCGCGTGGGGCTATGTGCTCTCATGCGATGTATTATTGTGCCGGCTTGTAGATTTGGTCAAACACGCCGCCATCGCCGAAGAATTTCGGCTGCGCTTCCTTCCAGCCACCGAAATCGTCGATGGTTGCAAGCGTCAGCTTCGGGAAGCGGGCGATATCGGCAGGGTCGGCTGCTTCGGGCTTGATCGGGCGGTAATAGTGCTTGGCCGCGATCTTCTGGCCCTCGTCGGAATAGAGGTAGTTCAGATAGGCTTCGGCGACCTTGCGCGTGCCCTTCTTGTCGACATTGCCGTCGACCACGGCAACCGGCGGGTCGGCACGGATCGAGAAGCTCGGGGTTACGATCTCGAACTGGTCGGGGCCGAGTTCTTCGAGCGAGAGATAGGCTTCGTTTTCCCAGGCAAGGAGCACGTCACCAAGGCCGCGCTGAACGAAGGTGGTCGTTGCGCCGCGTGCGCCGGTGTCGAGAACGGGAACGTGCTGAAGAAGGCTCGTCACATAGGCCTGGGCCTTCGCCTCATCGCCGCCGTTTGCTTGCTTGGCCCAAGCCCAGGCAGCCAGGAAGTTCCAGCGTGCGCCGCCCGATGTCTTCGGGTTCGGCGTAATGACCTGAACGTCGTCCTTCACGAGATCGGCCCAGTCCTTGATGCCCTTGGGGTTGCCCTTGCGCACCAGGAACACGATGGTGGAGGTGTAAGGTGTCGAGTTGTTTGGAAGCTTGCTCTTCCAATCGGCGGGGATCTTGCCGGTTTTTGCAGCGATCGCGTCGATGTCGCCTTCGAGAGCGAGCGTTACGACATCGGCATCGAGACCGTCGATGACCGAGCGCGCCTGAGCGCCGGAGCCACCGTGCGAGGCCTGGATCGCCACCGTCTCGCCGGTGTCCTTCCGCCACTTCTGTGCGAAGGCGGCGTTGAAATCCTTGTAGAGTTCCCGTGTCGGATCGTAGGATACGTTGAGAAGCGTCTGATCGGCAAAAGCTGGTGCGACAGCGCCGATGGCGAAACTGCCGGCGAGAACCGCGGCCGCGAGAAGCCGGGTAATCCGTTGTGCGTGCATAGGGAACCTCCTTCGTTTGTGATCCAAACTCTACCAACTTGGTCGTATAATGAAACGAAGATTGTTCCTGTTACATGCGGCGGTTACGGAATGACGTGCCATTTCGTCCGCCGATTTGAAATGAATGTGCTGCCGCGGGTGGCCGCGATCTGACTCGTCCCGCCCAAGGATGAACAAGCTTTAAGGGCGACCAGTGAGCGGACGCGGGCATTCCATCGCTTCATGAGCAAAAGCTTTGGCGATGGAATTGAAATCCGTCTTGTTCGGCGATTATAGTCCGCCGACGCCGCGCTCGACTCGCGAGCGGGGAGGCAAGGGAAGGAATACGTAAATGACCAAAGTCCGCGCACTGGTGCTGGAGCGCCAGCATGAGCTCGCAATCCGTGAAATCGATCTGCCGATGGAAACCGGTCCGGGCGAGGTCAAGATCAAGATTCACACGGTCGGCGTCTGCGGCTCCGACGTTCACTACTACACGCACGGCAAGATCGGCCCCTTCGTCGTCAACGAGCCGATGGTTCTCGGGCACGAGGCGGCGGGTACCGTCGTCGAGGTCGGCGCCGGTGTCACGCATCTGAAGGTCGGCGATCGCGTCTGCATGGAGCCGGGCATTCCCGATCCGAATTCGAAGGCAAGCCGGCTCGGCATGTACAATGTCGATCCCGCCGTCTCCTTCTGGGCAACACCGCCAGTTCACGGCGTGCTCACGCCCGAAGTCGTTCACCCCGCCAACTACACCTTCAAGCTGCCTGATAATGTGAGCTTCGCCGAAGGCGCCATGGTCGAGCCCTTCGCCGTCGGCATGCAGGCCGCCACCAAGGCGAAGATCGCGCCCGGTGATACCGCCGTCGTGCTCGGCGCCGGTCCTATCGGCACGATGGTCGCCATCGCCGCACTTGCCGGCGGCTGCGCTCGCGCGATCGTGGCCGATCTCGCCCAGCCGAAGCTCGATATCGCCGCCCAGTATCAGGGCGTGATCCCGGTCAATATCCGCGAAATTAACCTCGTCGAGGAAGTATCGCGGCTGACGGACGGTTGGGGCGCCGATGTGATCTTCGAATGCTCCGGTTCGCCGAAGGCCTGGGAAACGATCATGGATCTGGCGCGCCCCGGCGGGGTCATCGTTGCCGTCGGTCTGCCGGTCAACCCGATCGGTTTCGACGTCTCGACTGCTTCGACCAAGGAAATCCGCATCGAAACGGTATTCCGCTACGCGCATCAGTATGAGCGCTCGATTGCGCTTCTCGGCTCCGGACGCGTTGATCTGAAGCCTCTGATTTCAGAGACTTTCGGCTTCGAGGACGCGATCAAGGCTTTCGACCGCGCGGTCGAAGCGCGGCCGAGCGATGTGAAGCTCCAGATCGTGATGGAATAGGCGCCTGTCGGTTAGCTCGCGCTAATCGACGTCTTTCTGAAAGCTCTTCTGAAGACAAGGGCCGCGACAGCCACGATGGCCGCGGCCCCGAGCCCCACAAAGAGGTGATGGTGCAGCGGCAGACGACCGAGGATCTGCTCGATCCCGTGTCCGAAGAGATAGCCGAGCGCCGTGAACAGCTGTCCCCATACAAGTGCCGCGACCGCATTCAGCATCATGAACTTTCCGGTCGAGATTCGCGTCGTGCCGATCACGATCGGGCTGATCGTCCGGAGGCCGACGAGAAAGCGAAACGCCAGGATGAAGCCTGTCGGGTAGCGCTCGAGGAGGGACGTGACCCGCGCCAGCGTCGGCGTCTCCATCAGCCGGCGGACGACGTGCCAGCGGGCCGCATAGCGGCCAGCGAAGAACCACATCTGGTCTCCGGCGAATGAACCCGCCGACGCCATCAGCGAGGCCGACCAATAGGTGAGCAGCCCGCGATGGGAGATGATGCCGCCTAAAAAGGCCGCGGTTTCTCCCTCGAACGCGGTGCCAAGGAAGATCGCGATAATCCCATAGTGTTCGATCAGATGTTCTATGGACACGATTGATCCCTCAGCGTTTCTGGCCTGCCGGGTTGAAGGCTACACGCTCTTGAGGTCGCCAAGCAATGTCGGGATCAATTCGGAGACCGTCGGGTGGATCGGCACGGCCCATTTCAGCTCGGGATAGGTTGTCCCGGCGTTCATCGCGTCGATGAAGCCGTGGATCGCCTCGTCGCCCTCTATGCCGAGAATGGCGGCACCCAGGATCTGCTTGGTTTGCGCGTCGGCGATCACCTTCATGAAGCCCTTCGTCTCGCCCCGCTCCTTGGCGCGGCCGACCTTGGTCATCGGCCGGGTCGAGATCATGATCTCGCGGCCCGATGCGCGCGCCTGTTTTTCCGACATGCCGACGCGGCCGAGCGGCGGGTCGATGTAGAGCGCGTAGGCGAGAATGCGGTCGCTGAGCTTGCGATCCTCGCCGTCGAGCAGGTTCGCGGCCGCGATCTCGAAGTCGTTGTAGGACGTATGCGTGAAGGCGCCGTGGCCATTGCAGTCGCCAAGCGCCCATATGCCCTCGACATTGGTCGCCAGCTTGTCGTCAACGGTGATGTAGCCACGCTTGTCGGTGGCGGCGCCGGCGCGATCGAGGCCGAGATCGTCGGTGTTGGGCACGCGGCCGGTTGCAATCAGCACATGGCTCGCCGTGATCTCGGCTATGCCGTCGGCGACCGTGACCTCTATCCCATTCGCGCCGTTCTTGAACGCGATGCGGTCCGCGCCGGTGTGGACGGCAATTCCCTCGGCGCGCAGAATATCGGCGATCGCGTCCGAGATATCGTCATCCTCGCGCGAGGCGAGCTTGGGGCCGCGCTCGACGACCGTAACCTCGGCGCCGAAGCGGCGATACATCTGCGCGAACTCGAGGCCGATATAGCTTCCGCCAATGATCACCAGATGCCGGGGCAAAGTGCCCAGCGCGATGATCGATGTGCTGGTCAGATAGTCGATTTCGCCGATCCCAGGCATATCGGGAATGGCGGGCCGCGCGCCGACGTTGATAAAGATGCGCGGCGCGGTGAGCAGCTCGCCGTTGACGCTGATTGTGCGCTCGTTTTCGAAACAGGCATGGCCGTAGATCACGGTCACGTTGTCCATGCCCGCGAACCAGGAGATCAGCCCATTGCGGGCCTCCATGGTTACCGTCTCGGCTCGGTTGCGCACGATCGCCATGTCGATGCGGATATCGCCCGGGATCGTCACGCCATAGCCGCCGGCATTACGTGCCACATAGGCCGCGCGGGCGCTGGCGACGAGGGTCTTGGTCGGCATGCAGCCGGTGTTGACGCATGTTCCGCCGAGATACTTGCGCTCGATCAGCGCGACCTTCATGCCCTTCTCCGCCATCCGGGCGGCGAGGAAGGGGCCGGATTGGCCGGCGCCGACAACGATGGCGTCGAAGCCGCGCATCAGACCGACGCCACGATCAGGATCGCGCCGACAATGGCGACCGCGTCCTCGAGAATGGCGGCCGGCGGATCTTTCTGAAACACGCTTGCCAATTTAGCGCGCGCCGCGGCACCGCCGAGTGTGCCCGCGGCCGCGCCGAGAATGCCGGCGATGAGCCCTGGTATCAGCGATCCGCCAGCGGCGCCGATGCTGGCGCCTGACAGCGCGCCCATGATCAGCCTCGCGCCGAACTGCATCGGCGCTTTTCTTGAAGGCGTGGACGGCAATTGATCCGTCACCAGTTCGACCAGCGCCAGCAGTGTGAAAATCCACGGTGCCCAGCGATAGCCCATGAAGGCGAGCGGTGTCTGAGATACGTCGAACCAGCCGAGCGCCGCGCCCCAGGCGACGGCCGCGGGCGCTGTCAGCGCGCGCAGCCCGGCGATGATGCCAATCAGAAATGCGAGAAACAGAAGCATGCGCAATCCCCCATCGCAGCGCAGGGTATCCCCGCGATGGGGGAAAGTTTGCATATTGCCGGGTCTGTTGCAATTTGGCGGCGAAGAATTCTCTCTCAGTTCGAGAAGGCCGCTATCCCCGTTATCGCGCGGCCGAGGATCAGCGCGTGAATGTCGTGCGTGCCCTCATAGGTGTTGACCACCTCGAGGTTGACGAGATGTCGCGCGACGCCGAACTCATCGGATATCCCGTTGCCTCCAAGCATGTCGCGCGCCATTCTGGCGATATCGAGCGCCTTGCCGCAGGAATTGCGCTTCAAAATCGAGGTGAGCTCGACCGGTGGGTGGCCGTCTTCCTTCATGCGCCCGAGGCGCAGGCAGCCCTGCAGCCCCAGCGTGATCTCGGTCGCCATGTCGGCGAGCTTCCGCTGGATCAACTGATTGGCGGCGAGCGGCCGGTCGAACTGCTTTCGGTCGAGGGTGTATTGACGCGCCCGCGCATAGCAATCCTCGGCGGCGCCAAGCGCACCCCATGCGATGCCGAACCGGGCGGAGTTGAGGCAGGTGAATGGGCCCTTTAGGCCGGAGACGTTTGGCAACAGGTTCTCTTCCGGCACGAAGACGCCGTCCATCACCACTTCGCCTGTTATCGAGGCGCGCAGGCCGATCTTGCCGTGAATCGCGGGCGCCGTGAGGCCCTTCCAGCCCTTTTCAAGGATGAAGCCACGGATCACGCCATCCTCGGTCTTCGCCCAGACCACGAAGACGTCGGCGATCGGTGCATTGGAGATCCACGTCTTGGCGCCGGAAAGGCTGTAGCCGCCATCGACCTTTCTTGCGCGCGTCGCCATCGACCCCGGATCGGAACCATGGTTCGGCTCGGTAAGGCCGAAGCAGCCGATCCATTCGCCGGTGGCTAGTTTCGGCAGATATTTCTGCTTTTGCGCTTCGGATCCGAACGCATCGATCGGCACCATCACCAGCGAGGACTGGACGCTCATCATGGAGCGATAGCCGCTATCGACCCGCTCGACCTCGCGGGCGATCAGCCCGTAGGCGACGTATCCGAGGCCCGCGCCACCATGTTCGGGTGATATCGTCGGGCCCAGCAGGCCGAGTTCGCCCATCTCGCGAAAGATGCTGGGATCGGTTTTCTCGTGGCGGAAGGCTTCGAGCACACGCGGCGCAAGCTCTTCCTGCGCATAGGAATGCGCGGTGTCGAGCACCATGCGCTCCTCGTCCGTCAATTGCTCGACGAGCCGGAACGGATCGGACCAGTCGAAACTCTCGCGGGTGTGCTGCATGGTTCATCCTCCTCGATCCATCGGCGTGTCGCGGACCCTATTGGGATACCGCCGGGGCGAGGGAGCGTCAACACGCGGCGGTCCCCGTCGCTCTCGACTGCGCGCGATCATGACATAGCTATCCTTCCATGGGAGCATCTGACGATGGGAGCAGGATATGGCAAAAATCGCGTTTATCGGCCTCGGCAATATGGGTGGGCCGATGGCGGCAAATCTGGTCAAGGCGGGGCACACGGTCACGGGCCTCGATTTGGTGCCGGCGTTGCTGCAGGCCGCGCAAGCGACCGGCGTTCAGCCGGCGAGCGATATCTCGGAGGCCGTGAGTGGTGCCGACGTTGTGGTGACCATGCTCCCGCAGGGTAGGCATGTCCTGACAGCGTGGACGGATATTCTTGGCGCCATTCCCTCGGGAACGCTTGTCATTGATTGCTCGACGATCGACGTCGATAGCGCGCGCAAGGCGCATGATATGGCAAAAGCGGCCGATTGCCCGTCGCTCGATGCACCAGTATCCGGCGGAACGAGCGGGGCAGCGGCCGGGACGCTAACCTTCATGGCGGGAGGAACGCCGGAGAGCTTTGACAGAGCCAAACCTGTACTCGAGGCAATGGGCCGAAAGATCGTGCATTGCGGAGAGGCCGGCGCTGGACAGGCGGCGAAGATCTGCAACAACATGATCCTCGGCATATCGATGATCGGCGTCTGCGAGGCGTTCGCGCTGGGCGAAAAGCTCGGCCTCTCGCACCAGGCGCTGTTCGATGTCGCCTCGACGTCATCGGGCCAATGCTGGTCGATCAATATCTACTGCCCGGTTCCCGGCCCGGTGCCGACATCGCCCGCCAACAACGATTACAAGCCGGGCTTCGCGGCCGCCTTGATGCTCAAGGATCTGCGCCTCTCACAGGAGGCGGCGCTCGCGACAGGCGCCTCGACGCCGCTTGGCGCCGAAGCCGCGCAGCTGTTCGCTCTCTTCGAAAAGCAGGGCAATGGCGGCCGCGACTTCTCGGCGATCATCGAGATGTTGCGCGGCTGACGTCCTGTTACGGCAGGCGCAGGTTCGTGCCGCCGACCCAGGCGGTCGCGATATTGGGTTTCGAGGCCGTGTTGATGATCTTCTGCAGGATCTGCTCGCCGCTATCGAACTCGTCAAACAAGCGCACCGATCCCTTCAGCGCCTTGGTGTCGATGACGATGGCATCGAAGAGATAGCCGGGCTTGAACAGGCCGATCGGCAGATCGAGCGCCACGCCACCGCCTGCCGTCGCGATGTAAAAGGCATCGCGAAAATCGATCTGCGCCGGCCCGTAGCTGGCGCGCGCCACAGCGTTGAGCTTAGGATCCACGCCGCTTTCGAGCGCCCGCGACATCAGGATCGCGCCGCGGCAGTTCTCAAGCATGGAAGCGCTTGGTCCGCCGGAGATATCCGTACCGAGACCGACATGCATACCCTTGTCGAGCGCGGCCTTGAGAGGGAAGACGGCGTTGGCGAAGTATACGTTGGAGAGCGGGCAGTGGGCGACGGCCGCTTCGCGCTCCCGCACCTTCTCCATGTCGCCATCCGTCAGGAAGTTGGCATGTGCCAGAACCGTGCGGCGGCCGAGCAGGCCGAAGCGATCGAGCGCCTCGGTATCGGTCACGCCATGGCGGGACAACACATAGCGATGCGCCCAGTCGCTCTCCGAACAGTGGGTCTGCACGTGGCAGCCGCACTCCATGGCGAGAGCACCCAATCCCTCAAGCGTCGCGTCGGTGCAGGATGGCACGAAGCGCGGCGTGATGACGGGAAGCACTTTCTTTTCAACATTATCAGGATGATTGTTGATGTATTCAATCAGTGCGCGCGTGCCTTCAATGGCTTCTTCGGAAGAGGCGTCACGATAATAGTCCGGACACTCGTCGGCATTGTCCATCGCTACTTTTCCGATCAGGGCGCGCTGGCCTTTCTCCAGACATATGTCCGCGAGCGATCGCGTCGCATCCTGGTGCACGGTCGCGAAATAGAGCGCGGTGGTCGTACCGTTTGCGAGGAGGTCGTCGACGAGCAGGCCATAGCTGCGCTTCGCGAAGGCAAGGTCTTCGTAGCGGGCTTCCAGCGGGAAGGTGTATTTCTGCAGCCACACTTCGAGCGGCACATCGAGCGCGCTGCCAAGCTGGGGATATTGCGGCGCATGGACGTGAAGATCGATGAAACCCGGAAGGAGATAAGAGCCTACGGGCAGCGTGACCAGTTCGCCGCCTTCCTCGCGGGCCTCGCGAATGGTCCGGTAGTTCGGATCGCTCGGGCGATGCATGGCTGCGATCGTGCCATCCGCGCCGATGTCGATCAGCACCTCGTCCAGGATATCGATCTTTCCGCGCTCCGGTGCGTGAAATCCGGAGGCGCAGAGCGTTTTATTCCGCAAGTCCAATGCTGTATTCCAATTCGATCAACGCGTCAGTATCGGCGCACGTATGCACGAATTTAAATCTATAGCGAATGGCGACGGGGTCCATCGCCGGAGCCCTGCGTTTTCGTGGTGGCTGCCGTGCAATGATGGGACGCTTCCAACGCGAGCGAGAATCGCCCGGTCTCAGGCCGCCATGGCCGTCGTGCCGTAGGTGACGCCCTTTTCCTTTAGCCAGCGGCGATAGGCGATTGAGCTCGCGTCGGCGCGGGTCGGGATTTCCGCACGCGGTTCCATGGGCAGAAGCAGCGGGCGCTGGTTTTCCAGAATGATGCGGTCCTGCAGGAAGATCAGCTGCTGGAAGTGAACGAGTTCCGTCGTCGTCGACACGTCGTCGATCAGGAACATCACGGGATGGGCGATACAGCGGTCGGGATCGAGCGGCTGAACGAAGAGGCAGATAACGTCCCAGCGATTGGCCGAATTCGGACAGGTCTTGTAAAGCAGCGTCGTGAACGGCGTCATCACCCGGTAAATATAGTCGGTCATGATTCCGTCGGTCGCCGATAGCGCCGCTTGGGGCTGGAAGAACTGGCAATTGGTGGCCCAGACCTCGTCGACATCCCGGCGGATTTCAGCGTTGTAGTGCATCACCTCGGTGTGTGGCTCGGCGCCCAGAATGTCCGTGTGGACGAACGGAAAGTGCGCCATGTCGAGAAAATTCTCGATGATCCGCAACCCCGATGACCGCACCATGACCGAACCGCAATTGACGACGCGGCGGTCCTCTTCGTCTGCTTCGGGAAGCGCGAAAAGCCCGCCGGCTGGCTCCCCAAGCGTGGTCCAGACTAGGCCGAAGCGGTTGATGATCGGAAGCGGTCGATCGCTGTCATCGGCCATGACCACAAGAGAGCCATCCACGGCGCGATCGATCGTCAACGCTGTTCCCAATAGGCGAGTGTTCGTGCGGCCGAGGGCTATCTCTTTTTTTGTGCCAAGCGGATACCATTGATCGAGGGCCGCTTTGTCGGAGCATCTCATGACGCGCTCTCCTTCATTGCTCGTGGATCTAATTCTTGCAGTTCGGTGGTCCTTCGGCAATGCCGCACGGTCGAGTAGCAGGCCATTGTCATCTGACGTCCCTATAGTAGGGCAGGCCGATTGCGGCAGGCGCCGCCATGATGCGGCGCATGCGCTGCCAGGCGAGAACGGGCACGATGATGAAGGCCATGGTGCCGAGATAGGGCAGCATTGACAGAAACGCCGGCGCGATTGGCCAGCCCCGCGCCTGACCGACGAAGCCGAGCGCCGTGATGAAGCCGAAGAGCAGGCCGGATAGAACCGCTGGAATGGGGCGGTATCCCGCAAAGATCACCAACGCCACGGCGATCCAGCCTCGCCCGGCGACCACACCATCGGACCAGGACGGCACGAAGGTGAGCGTCAGATAGGCTCCGGCGCCCGCGGCGAGCGCGGAGCCTGCCGTCACGTAGGCAAAGCGGATGAGATTAACGGGAATGCCGGCAGCGTCAGCCGCCGCCGGGTTCTCGCCAACCGCCCGCAAGTTCAAGCCATGGCGAGTGCGGAACATGAGATAGCTCAGACCGACCGGCAGGATGATGAAGATCAGATAAAGCAGGATATTCTGCGAGAAGAAGGCCGGGCCAATGAACGGAATCTTGCTCAACAGCGGCACCTCGATCGGCGTAAAGGTTGCGCGGGCCGGCATGCCGGAGTAGGCGCGGCCAATGGTGGATGCGATACCGCTGCCCATGAGGGTCAAAGCTAGACCGCAAAGCACCTGATTGGCGCGCAGGATGACGGTCGCAAACGCAAACAGGGCGCCGAACAAGGCGCCGACCGCGAGAGCGGAGACGAAGCCGATGGTGGGCGAGGGTATCGCTGCCACAGTTGCGATCGCGGCCAGAGCGCCCATCGCCATCAGGCCTTCGACGCCCAGATTGACAACGCCGACGCGCTCGGCGAGCACCTCGCCGAGAGCTGCAAGCGCCAGGACGCCGCCTGCCAGGAAGGCCGTTGTGAAGAGGCCGGTCAAAAGATCCATGTCGCTCTCCTCAAGCCTTGTCGCGCGCGATGCGGTAATGGGCGAGCTCGTCGCCAATTGCCGTCAGAAACAGAATGAGGCCAGTGATGGCCAAAACCGTCGACGTCGTCAGGCCCTGCGTCTGCAGGATGATGCCGGAGTTCAGGATGAAAGCCATCAATGCGGCCGAGAAGATGGCGCCGACGGCGGAGCTTCTGGCGAGGACAGCCACCATGATGCCGAGGTAGCCGTAATTGTTGGAGATGCCGCCCTGTAGACGGTGCACCGTGCCGGCGATCTCGAGCATGCCGGCGAGCCCGGCAATGGCGCCCGATAGAAGCATGACGGTGATCAGATGCCTGCGGACCGGCATTCCGGCATATTTCGCCGCCGCTGGATTGGAGCCGACGAGCCGCACCTCATAGCCCCAGCGGGAATAGGCAAGCAGACCGGCGACCAGAAGCGCGATGAGAATTGCGATCGGCAGCCCCCAATGGATCGAGCCCCAGAGCTCCGGAATTTCAGCGGAAAGCCGCCGCGTCGCCGAATTTGCCATCTTGTCACGCCAGGCATTGGTGGAGACATAGTAGACGAGCAGGATCGCCACGAAGTTCATCAACAGCGTGGTAATCAGTTCGTTGACGCTGGCATAGGCGCGCGCCAACGTCGGCACGAGGATCCAGACGGCACCGCCAACCAGGCCGGCAACGAACATCAGCACAAGAATGAGTGCTGGCGGCCCCGGCACGAAGAGGCCGACGACAGCAGCCGCGAAGGCCCCGGCATAGAACTGCCCCTCCGCGCCGATGTTCCAGGCACCGATCTGCTGCGCGACGGCGACCGACAGGCCGGTCAAAATCAGCGGAATGACGAGAACGCCCAGGTCTTCCATGCCGAAGCTGGAGCCGAAACTGGCGTCCACGACTTCAGAGGCAAGTTCGATCGGATTGGCACCTGTTATCGCCAGAATGATGCCGGCAAAGACGAGCGCGAGAATGATGGCGGCCGCTCGGGCAGCCAGCGCGATCCCGGGCGAGGCGGATGGCAGGCGCTGCAAACGGAAGGAACCTGCCATGCTATGCGACCTCGCGGACCAGGGGCCGGCCGCCCATCAGCATGCCGATTTCGTCGATGTCGGTCTTGTCATTGTCGACGATCCCCATGATCTTCCCTTCATAAAGCACGGCGATGCGGTCGGAGAGGTTGAGCAGCTCCTCGAGTTCCTCGGAAATCAGGATGATGCCTGCGCCGGCGTCGCGCAGCTCGACGATGTAACGCAGCATCGTGTTGATCGCGCCAACGTCGAGGCCACGGCTCGGATAGGCGGCAATCAGAACCTTGTCGGCAATGCGCATTTCGCGCCGGGCAACAAGGCGCTGCTGGTTGCCCCCGGACAAATTGCGGATCGGCATGGCGAAATCAGGAATAGCGACCTCGGCGGCCGAGGCGATCTCCTTGGCGAGCGCGGCTGCCGCGCCCGGCTTGTAGCTTCCGCCAGATGAGACGGGCTGCTTCTTGTATTCGCGCATCACGGCATTGACCGTGATACTTAGCGCCGGTGCGAGGCCGCTGTGCAGGCGATCTTCCGGGATATGACCGATGCCGCTTTCAGCAAAGGCCGCGGCATTGCTCCTGTCGACCGGTCTGCCGGCGATCAGGATTCGGCCGACGCTCACCGGGCGAATGCCGGTCAAGACCTGGCTGAGCTCGCGCTGGCCGTTGCCGGCGACACCCGCGACGCCGACAATCTCGCCGGCCCTGACATCGAGCGAGATGCCGTGCAGTGCTTCGTTGCCGGCGTCGCCGATCGCCGAGACGTTTTCGAGTGACAGCACAGGCTGCGTCGACATCGGGGCCGCGCCTGCCGGGCGCTGGCGCATGTCGGCCAGCACGATGTCGCGGCCAACCATAAGCTTGGCGAGCATGCGCGGATTGCAATCCGCTGTGTTTTCCGTGGCGACCTTGCGCCCGCCGCGAAGGATGCTGATGCGGTCGGAGATCTCTAGCACTTCGTCAAGCTTGTGGCTGATGAAGATGATGGCGTTGCCGGCGGCCACGAACTCGCGCAGCGCCTTGAAGAGTTCGCGCGCTTCGGCGGGCGTCAAGACGGCGGTCGGTTCGTCGAGGATCAGGATGCGGGCTTGCCGCGCCAGAACACGCAGGATCTCGACACGCTGCTGTTCGCCGGTGGATAGCTCGCTCACGCGCGCGCCGGGGCGGGTCTGCAGGTTGAATTTGGACGCCAGCGCGGCGGTACGCTGTTCGAGCACCTGGGCGGATGCGCGGGGCGGCGTCTCGGCCCACCCGAGGTGAATGTTCTCGGCGACAGTGAATGCCTGAACAAGCTTGAAATGCTGGTGCACCATGCCGATGCCTGATGCAATCGCCTGTGCCGGCGTACTAAATTCCTGACGGTTACCATCGATGATGATCTCGCCCGCATCCGGCTGGTAGATGCCGGTCAGAATGTTCATCAGCGTTGATTTGCCGGCCCCGTTTTCACCTAGGAGCGCGTGGATTTCGCCAGGCATCACTTCCAGGTCGACATTTTCGTTGGCGATCACGCCGGGAAAATACTTGGCGATACCCTTCAGCCGCACAAGAGGCGGCGTGCCCGCGGGCGGGGTATGGCGGGTGGCGTGTTCAGTCATCAATGTCACCGAGATGGATGGTTATTGGCCCGGCCTGCACTTGGCGGCCGGCCTCACTTTCTTGGGCATTCTTGGATCAGGCGGACAGGCCGGTGACCCCTTCAACGGACCAATCCCAGTTGTAGAGTTCGACCTCGGTCATCCTCTGGCCGGCGGCGACGCGCACCTTGCCGGTCGCATCCTTCAGCTCGCCGGTGAACGGCGACCAGCCGCTCATGATTTTGTCGCGTACCGCATCGGCTGCCGCGGCAACGTCCGCCGGGACCTTGTCGCCCCACTTGTCGCGATCGACGCCGGCGCCCATCGCAAACAGCTGCTCGCTCGGCGCCCAGGTGCCCGCAAGACGCTTGGCGACCTGATCGACGTAGAACTTGGTGAAGTCGATCAGGATCGACGAGACGTAGGAATTCGGGCCGTAGCGACGGATGTCGGTGTTCCACATGGCTGCCCATACGCCGCGCTTTTCCGCGACCTGCAGATAGCCCGCTTCGTCCATGATGCCGAACAGGAAGTCGCAGCCATTATCGATCAGGGCGGTGCCAGCCTGCGTTGCCGCCTGCGGGTCGAACCAGGAGTTGATAACGATCGTCTGCACCGTTGCGTTCGGGTTGACTGTGCGCGCGCCCATCAGGAAGGCGTTGGTCGAAGCGTAGACCGAGGCAACCGGGAACGAGGCCACGTAGCCAAGCTTGCCGGTCTTTGACAGATGGCCCGCGGCAACGCCGAGCACATAGGTCGGATACCAATGCGCAAGATAATACCAGCCGAGATTGTCCATCGTGACGTGGCCGTTGCATTCCATGAAGGCCACGTCGGTCGCGCGCTTGACGACCTCATGCAGGAAGTCACCGCTGGACGAGGTGTCGAAGATCATGTTCGCGCCTTCGGAGACGAACTGTCGATAGGTGCGCGTCGCGTCGGCCGAGTAGGGGACGTTCTCGACTTCCAGGACCTTCCTCAGCTTGGGATAGGCTTCCTTGACGGCCAGCAGCCCCTGATGGTGTGCCCAGGTCCAGCCCTCATCGGAGATCGGACCAACATGGCCGAAGCCAACGACCGCGTCCTCTTCCTTGATTGCGGGAAACGCCGAAGCGGCGAACGCCTGATGTGCGAAGCCTGATGGCAGCATGGTCGCGGCGGCGCCGGCGGCTGCCATGTTCAGAAATCCGCGGCGGGAGAGTGCGCGCAGGTCGATCATTTAGTCCCCTCACTTGTTTGGCGCGAATGATCGCGCTAGTTCTGCGATTGTCTTGGCCCGAACTCTCTCGACGCAACAATCATGCCAATCCGCCGCCCCGTTGATGTGTGCGCATCGCGCGGCCAACCGGCGATTTTCCGGCGTGCTTTTTCAATGGCGGCAAAGTTCGATACCAACGAACAGAGTTGAGCCGACTTGAATTTCGCGCGCGACAATGGCTAGAATGCACAAAATGAGGGCATGATACGTTATTGTGCATTTCGGTTAATTCTTAAACATGGGTTGCGGTTGTTGCGGGCGATAGGCAAGGAATGTCGGGGGTGATCGAATGCGCACGCTTCATATTTCGGGGGCGGCTCGTTCGCGAGAGCTTCATCGAATTCGCGCTTCACCGCGCCCGTCGCCTGGATCTCGCGATTAATGTCGATACTTGCGACGGAGCGTCCGCGACGCTCTTGGTGAAAGGCCAGGAGGATCTCGTGGATGCCTTCGAAATGGCCTGCAGTCTTGGCCCCTATGATTGCCTCATACTCGATATCGAGCGCGGCGGCGCCAACAGGAGTGGAACATGAAATTGAGTGAAGGATGGGTGCCGGTTGCGCTGTCATCGTCCATCGAGGCGGGCACGTCGGCGGGCGCGATTGTCCAAGGCAGCGAGATCGTCGTCTGGCGCGACAGCAGCGGGAAGGCCCATGTCTGGGAGGATCGCTGTCCGCATCGCGGCATGCGCATGAGCTTCGGATTCGTACGAGGCGATCATATCGCCTGCCTGTACCACGGGTGGCAATACGACGCCGCCGGTCAATGTCGCTATATTCCCGCACACCCGACGCTGGACGTGCCGCAGACGATCAAGGTCCCGACCTATCTCGCCCAGGAGAAATTCGGGATCGTCTGGGCGACGACCGATGAAGCGAGCATGATGCCATGTATGGACGCGTCGGAGGCCACACCCGTTCGCAGTCTCTACGTCGATCGCTCCGTTGAAGACGTCAGGGATGCTTTTGTGCGTGCGGGAATGACCGCGCTGACGGCGGAGACGGGCAGGCTCGTCCTGGGAGACGACGTCTTGCTGATCGGTCTCCAGGAGATACGTGACACCAAGACTGCTGCCCATATCATCATCCTCGGGGCTTCCGCGATCTATCGTGGCGCCAAGCAGAAGCATTATGCGCAATGGGCCGAACGCCTTCGCTACGCGCTCGAGCAATCGCGCAAGGCAGAGGTCGCCTGATGTCCGCGATCACGCTCTACAATTACGAACTGGACGAACAGAGTTACCGCGCGCGCCTGACGCTGTCCGTGTTGGGACTGGAGTGGTCGACGGTCCCGATCGACATGTTTCCGGGCGGGGAGCACCGGAAGCCGCCGATGCTGGCGCTCAATCCGCGGGGCGCGCTACCGGTGATGCGCGATGGGGAGTTCGTCCTCTCCGGTACGACCGCGATCATGCTCTATCTCGCGAAGGCCTACGATCCGGCAAAGCGCTGGCTGCCCGATGATGCCGCCACTTTCGGCGCGCTCAGCCACTGGCTCAGCTTCTTTGAGACGTCGCTGGCAGCCGCCGTCGAGGCGCGGTTACAGGCGCTGTTCGACCTGCCGGGAGACACGGATGCGCTTCACCAATCGGCGCGCGCCGCCTTCCGCATCATGGATGATCACATGACGATCCGCCATTTTGACGGGAAGGAATGGTTCGTGGGCGAGGACGCGACCCTTGCCGATCTTGCCCTGTTCCCGTCTTTCGCGCTCAGCCGTGACTACGGGATCGATCATGACGAGTATCCGGTGCTGCGCCGCTGGATCCGGCGTGTCCGCACGGTGAAGGGCTTCCTGACGATGCCAGGTATCCCCGACTATCACTGAACCGGCCAAGACATGCCGGCCTGTTCACGAGAGGCGGGAGCCTTTCAGGCCGGCATGATGAAGCAACCACGCCCTGACCTTGGCAACGGATTGGACTTGCCTCGGCTTTCGGAGCGAGACGACGTAAAAGTCCGAGTGCGCATGCGTAGTTTCCCTGAAAGCCGGCACCAGACGGCCGGCGGCGATATCCTCGTTGACGAAGACCGCGCTTGCCAGTGCGATGCCCTGGCCGGCAAGCGCGGCCTCGATGGCGTGGGATGTCTGGTTGAATCGAACGCTTTTCGATGTGGCGACAGGGCTTGCGCCCGCGATCGTGGCGATGAATTCCGGCCACTGATTTTGGGTGTCGTGGAGCAACACGAAACGCGCGAGATCGGCGGGGTCGAGGCGACCGGTAGGCGGCATCAGCGCCGGACTGCAAACCGGGACAAGTTCTTGCTCGAGAAGCAGATCGGCCTCCAGCGAGGCCGGAAAGGGCGGTCGCGCCAGCCGGACGGCGATATCAACGTCATCTGACTGGAAGTTGGCGACGCGTTCGCTGGCGAGAATGCGCATATCGAGGTCCGGGTGGGCGGCCAGGAAATCGGGCAGCCTCGGGATCAGCCACTTCGACGCGAAAGTCGGCGTGACGCTGATCGTCAGCCGCAACGGCTCCGGCCGCAAAGTCGCGGTCGCATCGGAGATCAGTTCAAAGGCGCGCCGGATGCTTTCGGCATAGCCCCGTCCGGCCTCGGTCAAGGCAAGCTTGCGGGGGAGGCGCTCGAATAGGGCAAGGTTCAGTTCCTTCTCCAATCCGCGAACCTGCTGCGCCACGGCAGCCTGCGTGACGCCCAGTTCCTCGGCCGCGGCGCGAAAGTTGAGATGGCGGGCGGCGACCTCGAAAGCGCGGAGACCATTCAGCGGCGGAAAGCGAAAAAGCGGATCGTTCATGCGATAGATTTTCTACTGATTGATGCCAATCGAATTGGCTCGAAGCGATGCCTTACCAATGGTATCATGCGGCATCAAAGCTGAAAATATGCGCGATGCGCAAGACAAACGACGAAAGGGTGGATGTCATGACAGTAGAAAAAGTGGCACTGGTGACAGCGGGCGGCAGCGGCATGGGCGCGGATGCCGCCAAGCGTCTGGCGGCCGATGGCTTCAAGCTCGCCATCCTCTCTTCCTCGGGCAAAGGCGAGGCTCTGGCCGAGGAACTCGGTGGCGTCGGCGTCACGGGCTCGAACCAGTCGAATGACGATATCAAACGCCTTGTGGATCTCGCCATGCAGGCCTGGAGCCGCATCGACGTGCTCGTCAACAGCGCCGGCCACGGCCCGCGCGCGCCGATCCTCGATATCACCGACGAGGATTGGCACAAGGGCATGGATGTCTACCTGATGAACGTCATCCGCCCGACCCGGATCGTCACGCCGATCATGCAGGCGCAGAAGTCTGGCGCGATCGTCAATATCTCCACAGCCTGGGCCTTCGAGCCGTCGGCGATGTTCCCGACGTCGGCGGTCTTCCGCGCCGGTCTCGCCTCCTTCACCAAGATCTTCGCCGACACCTATGCGGCAGATAACGTCCGCATGAACAACGTCCTGCCGGGCTGGATCGACAGCCTGCCGGCAACCGAGGAACGCCGCGAGTCGGTGCCGATGAAGCGCTATGGCACGAGCGAAGAGATCGCGGCGACCGTCGCGTTTCTGGCATCGGAAGGTGCCGGATATATCACTGGGCAAAATATCAAGGTGGATGGCGGGCTCGGCCGATCGGTGTGATCGAAACGGTTGACGTCGCGGAATCAAGCGGCTTTTTGACGGCCGCTTGATAAACGTCACGTCGCAGGCCTGCGATAGAGGTTATCTATCGAAATATTTTTCTTTATCTATTTCATTTATCGCCGGCCCCTGTTTATGTTGCGCTGCGAAAGCGGTTTTTCGCTTCGCAGCAATTTTACAGGAGCCTTCATGTCCCTTATCAACACATCCATTAAGCCCTTCAAGGCGCAGGCCTTCAAGCAGGGCAAATTCATTGAAGTGACCGATGCCGACACCAAGGGCAAGTGGGCGGTATTCTTCTTCTATCCTGCTGACTTTACCTTTGTTTGCCCGACGGAACTCGGCGATGTCGCCGATCACTATGCCGAGCTGCAGCGCCTCGATGTCGAGGTCTATTCCGTCTCGACCGACACGCACTTCACCCACAAGGCGTGGCACGACAGCTCCGAGACGATCGGCAAGATCCAGTACACGATGATCGGCGACCCGACCGGAACGATCAGCCGCAACTTCGAGGTCATGCGCGAAGCCGAAGGCCTTGCCGATCGCGGCACCTTCGTCGTCGATCCCGATGGCGTCATCCAGGCGATGGAAGTCACCGCCGAAGGCATTGGCCGCAACGCCGTCGACCTGCTGCGTCGCATCAAGGCTGCTCAGTATGTCCGCGCGCATCCGGGTGAAGTTTGCCCGGCCAAGTGGGAAGAGGGCGAAAAGACGCTCGCTCCGTCGCTGCACCTCGTCGGCAAGATCTGACGTTCAAATGACAAGCCGCCTTCCGGTCCATGCGGAAGGCGGCACCCAATACCATATTCAGCGCCTTAAACGCGGCGCGGCCATCCATTTTTAGCGGAGTGTCCCATGCTCGACGACAATCTGAAATCCCAGTTGAAGGGCTATCTGGAACGGGTCGTTCGCCCGATCGCGATCACCGCTTCGGTCAATGACAGCGCCAAGTCGAAAGAGATGTCGGAGCTTCTGGCCGAACTGGTCGCGCTTTCCGACAAGATCTCGGTCGTGGAAACCCGCGATGACGGCGAGCGCGCACCCTCCTTCGCGCTGACCAGCCCGGGCCACGACATCAACCTGCGTTTCGCCGGCATTCCGATGGGTCACGAGTTTACCTCGCTGGTGCTCGCTCTGCTGCAGGTCGGCGGTCACCCGCCGCGCACGGAGCAGGCAATCATCGATCAGATCAAGGATCTCGACGGCGATTTCCTCTTCGAAACCTATTTCTCGCTCACCTGCCAGAATTGCCCCGACGTCGTGCAGGCGCTAAACCTGATGGCCGTCTTGAACCCGCGCGTGAAGCATGTGGCGATCGATGGCGGCGTGTTCCCCGCAGAAGTTCAAAGCCGCCAGGTTATGTCGGTGCCGACGGTCTATCTCAACGGCCAGCTGTTCGGTCAGGGCCGAATGGAAGTCGAGGAGATCGTCTCCAAGCTCGACACCAACTCGGCTGCGCGCGCTGCGGAAAAGTTGAATGGCCGCGACGCCTATGACGTGCTCGTCATCGGCGGCGGTCCGGCCGGCGCTGCGGCGGCCATTTACGCCGCTCGCAAGGGCATCCGCACCGGCGTTGCCGCCGAGCGCTTCGGCGGTCAGGTTCTTGACACGATGGCGATCGAAAACTTCATCTCCGTGCAGCACACCGAGGGCCCACAGTTCGCGGCCTCGCTGGAAGCGCATGTGAAGCAATACGACGTCGATATCATGAACTTGCAGCGCGCTGAGAAGCTCGTTCCCGGCAAGGACATGATCGCGGTCGAACTCGCCAATGGCGCGACGCTGCGCTCGAAGACGGTTATCCTGTCCACCGGCGCGCGCTGGCGGCAGGTGGGTGTTCCCGGCGAAGACCAGTATCGCAACAAGGGCGTTGCCTATTGCCCGCATTGCGACGGTCCACTGTTCAAGGGCAAGCGCGTTGCCGTCATCGGCGGCGGCAATTCCGGCGTTGAAGCGGCGATTGATCTTGCCAACATCGTCAGCCATGTGACGCTGATCGAGTTCGACAACAAGCTGCGTGCCGACGACGTCTTGCAGCGCAAGCTGCGCAGCCTTCCCAACGTCGATATCCTGCTTTCCGCCAAGACGACGGAAGTCCTGGGCGACGGCCAGAAGGTGACCGGGCTCGTCTACGAAAACCGCGTTGCGGGTCAGCGGCACAGGCTTGATCTCGAAGGTATTTTCGTCCAGATCGGCCTGCTTCCGAACACCGAATGGCTGAAGGGCGCCATCGAACTGTCGCCGCGCGGCGAGATCATCGTCGATCATCACGGCCAGACGTCGGTCCCCGGCGTCTTCGCCGCGGGGGATTGCACCACGGTGCCTTACAAGCAGATCGTGATTGCGCTCGGCGAGGGCGCCAAGGCATCGCTTGCGGCCTTTGATCATCTGATCCGCACGTCTAGCCCGGACGAGGATGCGGTGAAGGCGGCTTGAGGCTGATCGACACGGTCCTGAAATGACGCTTCGCGAGCTGGAGTACCTGATTGCCTTGGCGGACCACCGGCATTTTGGCCGGGCCGCCGAGGCGTGCCTGGTCAGCCAGCCGACGCTGTCGACGCAGATCCGGAAGCTTGAAGAGACGCTAGGCGCTCCCTTGATCGAGCGAACGCCTCGCACGGTCATGCTGACACCGTTCGGCGAGGATACCGTCAAGCGGGCAAGGCGCATCATGCAAGAGGTCGCCGAGATCAAATCATCGGCCTTGCGTAGCCTCAATCCGGAGGTTGGCACCCTGCGTCTCGGCATCTTCCCGACGCTTGCACCCTATTTCCTGCCGCATGCGGTGCCGCGCATCTATAGGCAGTTCCCGCGGCTGGAGACGCTGCTGATCGAAGAAAAGAGCGATGCGCTCCTGGCGCGTCTCAGAAGCGGCAATCTCGATGCAGCCATCCTCGCTCTCCCCGTCAACGACGATCACCTGAAGTCAGAGTTTCTCTTCGAGGAGGACTTCCTGCTCGCCGTTCCCGGCACGCATCCGCTGGCAAAGCGGCGGTCGCTGACGCTCGCGGACCTCGATCGTTACGACCTCATGCTGCTCGAAGAGGGGCACTGCCTGCGCGACCAGGCGCTCGATGTGTGCCGCTTGTCGGGTGCGAGCGAGCGCACCTCGTTTCGCGCCACCAGCCTGGAGACGCTGCGCCAGATGGTCGGCGCCAATGTCGGGATCACGCTTCTGCCGGAGCTCGCCGCGCTGCATCCGGCGTCCGGCGATATCAGGCTGCTGCGTTTCGAGGGCATATCGCCGAACAGGCGGATCGGCATCTGCTGGCGCACGGGTTCAGCGATGGGCGCTTTTCTGGAAACTGTCGCTGGTCTCCTGCGCGACGTTGCCCAGGAACTGCTCGCCGATATCAGGCGCTCACCGGCCGCCTAAGGCGACTTCACTTCCATTCCCACAAGACCGTGGAGGAAAACGGTCGTGTTCCGATCAGGAGCTCGGGCTGCGTGAGCTTGGCCTCGAAGGTCGCGGCATCCGCGTCACCATTCAGTCCGACAAACAGCATCTTCATCGAAGCACCGCGCGGCCGGCCCTTCTTCCGGTAGGCGAACTGGACCGCGCAGGTGGGATATTCCCATCCCGCCGTCAGTGTCTCCGCGAACGCTTCCTCGCCGAGGCCGTTGGCCCGGCCCGTCGACGCCAGGAACTGGCCCAGTCCGAAGAAGCCGGAGAATACCCGGTACGCTGTCTCCTGCGACATTTGCGTACCCTGTCCGCTTGCCGTGTCGCGACGGTAGAACAGGCTGTCCACCTGGCTCTGCTTGCGGCTCATCGCGTAGCTGATCAGATTTTTCTGGGCGAGCAGCTCCATTGTCAGATCGTAAGTCTGATAGGCGCTGGGGTCGGTATGCAGATCGTCGATACGTGCCTTTAGATCGACAACATAGGCACGATAAAATGCGGCGCTCATCGGCGTTTCCTCATGTTTTCCGGCGCGTGGTAGCAGAAAACGCGGAAATTCCAAGGGGCCGGCGATCTGCGCCGCAACGGCCATGTGGCGCAGATCCGCGACAGAAGCTGCGCGTCCCGCGCATAGCGCATAGCTGTTCTGCAGAATTGTGCCTATGATTTGAGCGCGCTTGCTGTATAAACAAATCATCGAAGCGATGCATCTCCTCCCGCAGAGCTTCGAGTTGCAGGTGGCCTTATCCTCCTCCCAAGGGCGCCTGTGGGAATGACAGCACTCCTCCTCCCAGCTGTCATTCGGTTATTTTCGAAAAGCCTGTCGCACCTCCTCCCGCGGCAGGCTTTTTCTATTCTGGCCCACGCGTTCTTCAGCTTTCAGTTTTCCGGATCAAACGGTAGCGCCAGCGCGCAAACCATTCGGCTTGCGCGCCTTTCGTGGTCTTGCGTCAGCTGATGCCGCCGAGGCAGACATATTTGATCTCGGTGAACTCCTCGATGCCGTATCGCGAGCCTTCGCGGCCGAGGCCTGAGAGCTTCACGCCACCGAACGGCGCTTCCGCCGTCGAGATCAGGCCCGTATTCACACCGACCATCCCGTATTCCAGCGCCTCGGCCACGCGGAACACGCGCGCGAGGTCCTTGGCGTAGAAATAGGAAGCGAGGCCGAATTCGGTGTCGTTTGCCTGTTCGATCACATCAGCTTCGTCCTTGAAGCGGAAGAGGGGAGCAAGCGGGCCGAACGTTTCCTCGCGCGCGACCGCCATATCCTTCGTGACGTTTGCGAGAACGGTGGCCTCGTAGAAGGTGCCGCCCAGCGCGTGCGGCTTGCCGCCCTGGATGATGTTGGCGCCTTTCGCGAGCGCATCGGCCACATGCTCCTCGACTTTCTCAAGCGCAGGCTCGTCGATCAGCGGCCCGAGGATCACGCCCTCATCGAAGCCATTGCCGATCTTCAACTTGCCGACGGCTTCGGCGAGCTTCTTGGAGAATGCGTCATAGACGCCATCCTGCACGTAAAGCCTGTTGGCGCAGACGCAGGTCTGGCCGTTGTTGCGGAACTTGGCGATCAGGGCTCCCTCCACGGCGGCGTCGAGATCGGCATCGTCGAAGACGATGAACGGCGCATTGCCGCCGAGCTCGAGCCCGAGCTTCTTGATTGTCGGCGCGCTCTGCTTGTAGAGCTCGGCGCCGATTTCGGTCGATCCGGTGAAGGTGAGTTTGCGCACCGTGGGGTTCGACGTCATCTCCGCGCCGATGGCGGCGGCGGAGCCTGTCAGCACCGAGAAAAGTCCCGCCGGCAGGCCGGCGCGCTCGGCAAGCACCGCGATCGCGATCGCCGAAAACGGCGTCTGCGATGCCGGCTTCAACACCATGGCGCAACCAGCCGCCAGCGCCGGACCGGCCTTGCGGGTGATCATCGCGTTCGGGAAATTCCAGGGCGTGATTGCCGCGACCACACCGATCGGCTGCTTCATCACCATGATGCGCTTGTCTGGCTGGTGGCCCGGTATCAGGTCGCCATAGATGCGCCGTGCCTCTTCCGCGAACCATTCGATGAAGCTCGCGCCGTAGATGATCTCGCCGGTGGCTTCAGCGAGCGGCTTGCCTTGCTCGAGCGTCAGGATGCGCCCAAGGTCGTCCTTGTTCTCGATCATCAGATCGAACCACTTGCGCAGGATGCCGGCACGCTCCTTGGCGGTACGCGCGGCCCAGCCCTTCTGCGCGACGCGCGCGGCCTCGATCGCTGTCTTCGTCTCAGCACCGCCGAGCTTGGGCACGCGGCCGATGATCTCGCCGGTGGCCGGATTATTCACCTCGATCGCATTGGCGGGATCGGCATCGATCCATTCTCCGCCAACAAGAGCGGCCTGGCGAAAAAGGGAGGGGTCTTTCAGCTGCATCGCATTCATCCTGTTTGACACGTTGCCGGCATGGCTGCCGGAACTGATCGGGCCAGCGTCTTTCTTGTGCGGAGGATAAACTGGTGTCCCGTCCGGCAACGTCAAATTGGCCGAATTGCTGTGGACTTGCAACGGGAGCCGGCGACGCCTTTCTCAAAGCCGAAAACGGCGCGACCATGGGCCGCGCCGGTGTTCAGCCAACGGATCGGCAGGTGTCAGACCTTTTTCGCGGGGCGTCCATGCAGCGGCTCGGCGCGGTGCCAGTTTTCCAGGATGCGGCCGTCGGTGTGGTTCTGCTTTGCCCAGCGAATTCCGTTCGAGATGACCTTGTGAATGGTCTTGTCGTGATAGATCGGGTAGCTCTCGTGACCGGGGCTGAAGAAGAAGATGCGTCCCCGGCCGCGCTGGAAGGTGCAGCCGCTGCGAAACACCTCGCCACCCGAATACCAGGAAATGAATACCAGCTCGTCGGGCTGCGGGATGTCGAAGGGCTCGCCGTACATCTCCGATGCATTCACCTCGAAATAGGGCGGCAGTCCCTCGGCGATCGGGTGAGACGGATTAACCACCCAAACGCGCTCGAGGTCGCCCTCCGGCGTTTCGCGCCAGGAGAGGTTGGCATTGGTGCCCATCAGGCGACGGAAGAGCTTGGAGTGGTGCCCGGAATGCAGGACGAGCAACCCCATCCCCTTGAGCACGCGCTGCTGGACGCGGTCGATCAGCCCGTCGCTGACGTCCTCATGGGCCATATGGCCCCACCAGAGCAGGACGTCGGTATCGTTGAGCACTGAATCGGGCAGGCCTTCGTCGGGATCATCGAGCGTGCCTCGGCGAATCTCGAAATCCGGATGTGCGATGCCTGCCGCAATCGCACCGTCGATGCGGTCAGGATAGATCTCCTGAACCTCCTTGTGCAGCTGCTCGTGGCGTCCCTCGTTCCAGATGGTGACCTTGATCGTCATGATGTCCTCGATGTTATCAACGTGATTAGGATGCTTGAGCCGAGCGGATGAGCCGCCCGGTGGTGTCGAACAGATGGCAAGCGGCGCTATCGGCTGTGAGCGAGACGCGGTCTCCCGGCCGCACCGCGATATCGCCTTCGGCGCGCACGACGATCGGCTGCTCCTCGGAGCCGACGGTCATGTAAGTCTCGACGCCAAGGCGCTCGACAACGACGACGTCGGCCGTGAAATTGCCCTGGCCCTCGGGTGCGATCTTGAAGTGTTCGGGGCGGATACCGAGCGTGGCGGCCCCCTCGGGCACCGTTCCAGCGCCATCCGGCAGGTCGAGCGTCAAGCCAATCGGGCTCTGCACGCGCAGCCCGCCGGCCCGTGGCTTGCTGATCGTCACGGGAACGGTGTTCATGCGTGGAGAGCCGATGAAGGTGGCGACGAATTCGTTGTCGGGCTTGTGATAGAGATCCATCGGCGCGCCCTGCTGGGCGACAAGCCCCTTGTTCAAGACGACGATGCGGTCCGCCATGGTCATGGCATCGACCTGGTCGTGGGTGACGTAAACGACGGTCGCCTTCAATTCGCGGTGCAAGCGCTGCAACTCGGCGCGCATCTGTACACGCAGCGCGGAATCGAGGTTGGACAACGGCTCGTCGAACAGGATCAGCGACGGCTTCTTGATGATGGCGCGACCGATCGCGACGCGCTGTCGTTGGCCGCCGGATAGTGCGGCGGGCCGGCGGTCGAGATAGTCAGTTAGCTGCAGGATTTCGGCGACGCCTTCGACCTGCTTGCGGATTTCCGCTTCCGGCACTTTCTTCAGGCTGAGCGAGAAGCCGATGTTCTGCGCAACCGTCATATGCGGATAGAGAGCGTAGGACTGAAACACCATGGCGATGCCGCGCTTGTCCGGCGGCACATCGTTGATGCGCTTGCCGTTCAGGATGAGGTCGCCGTCGTCGATGCCTTCCAGCCCGGCGATCATCCGCAGAAGGGTCGACTTGCCGCAACCGGACGGGCCGACGAACACGGCGAACTCGCCGTCCTCGACGGTGATGTCGACGCCCTTGATGACCTCCAGGGCGCCATAGAACTTGCGAACGTTCTTGAGATTGATCATCTGTGAAACTCTTTCTGGATATCAGCCTTTGACGCCGCCCGCGAAGGTCTGGACGAGGAAGCGCCGGGCGAAGCCGAAGGCGATCACGGCCGGCAGGAGGTAGATAAAGGCGAGGGCGGCGAGCAGGCCGTAATCGATCTCGTTGATGCGCAGGAAAGCGCGAAAGAGGCCGAGGGGAAGCGTTTGCAGCTCCGGTGACGAGAGGAAGATCAACGGCAACAGGAAATCACCCCATGCCGACATGAAAGCGAACAAGCCGGCCGCGGCCAGCCCCGGCAGCGCCAGCGGGATCAATACGCGACGGATGCGCTGCGTCATCGTTGCGCCGTCCATCAGGGCTGCTTCCTCATAATCGCGGGGAAGGCCGTCGAAGAAGGTTTTCATGATCCACAGCGCAAGCGGCAGCTGCATGGTCGCAAGCACCAGGATCAGGCCGAGGTAACCGTCGATGAAGCCAGTCCAGCGCATGATCGGTCGGGCATATTCGCCGAAGATCGGTCGAAGTATCGCGCCCTCGGCATTGTTGAGCGTCAGCAGGAACTTGTAGAGCGGCACCACAAGTGCTGTCGGCGGCAACACGCGGATCAGAAGGATCGCGTAGAGAAACGGCAGTTTCCACCACGCCCGCGTGCGCGACAATGCGTAACCGCCGAGGCCGGCCAGCACCATGACCAGCACCGTCGCCGAGCCGACGACGAAGAGCGAATTGAAGAGCCACTTCGCCCCGTCCTCCTTGGTGAAGACACGCAGATAATTGTCGAGCGTCCATTGCTCCGGCCAGCGGAGGAAGAGCTGGGCATTGCCATCGAGCGAGGCGAGCAGAACCCAGAGGAACGGGATGGCGCAGAAGATCGAGATCAGCGACAGCGTGGCGTAGGCGAGCAGATCGGATCGGGTCTTGTTTGCGTTTTCTGTCGGGGAAAGCACTGCCATGTCAGACCTCCACTTTCATTGCCCGCACGTATGCGATGCCGAGGATCAGCGAGATCACCAGAGTGACGACCGCGACCGCGGCGCCGTAACCGAGCTGGAAGGCAGTGAAGGACTGGTTGTAGATGTAGATGCTGATGACTTCGGTCGCACCACCAGGGCCGCCGCGCGTCAGCGCATAGACGAGACCGAAGACCGCGATCGTCGAGACGGCGGAGATCAGCATGTAGAGAAGGATCGTCGGCATCATCAGGGGAAGCGTGATGCGGCGGAACATCTGTGATGGCGTGGCGCCGTCCATGCGGGCAGCCTCATAGATTTCGCTCGGAATGGTGCTGAGCCCCGCGGTCAAGAGAATCATCGCGGTGGCGATACCGCGCCAGGTGTTGACGACGATGATCATCGTCAGCGGGAAGACCTGAAGCCAATCGGTGGGTGTCACGCCGAAGAAACTCACGATGCGGCTGAGCGTGGCGTTCTCGCCGCCGGCCAGCATCGAAATCCACATGAAACCGGCAACGACCTCGGGTGCCGCGTTGGGCAGCAGGATCATGGAGGAGAAAATCTGGCGGAACATGATTTTCCGACGCAGGGCAATGGCCGAAATCAGCCCTAGAACGAACTGGCCGATCACCGCGGAGCCGACCACGAAGAAGAACGTCACGATGAGCGCGTTCCAGAATTTGGCGTCGTTGAGAAGCCGCATATAGTTGCGAATGCCCACGAAGCGCGGACGAAGGGCCGCGGCGCCGGTGAGGGCTTCGTTGGTGAAGCTCAGATAGACGGAATAAAGTGCGGGATAGATCACGAAAGCCAGAAGCAGGACCAGCGACGGCAGCAGGATCACGAGGAGCTGTCGCTCGACGCGTCGTTCGTGGGAATTGAGGACCATGAAGCTCGCAACCTTGTCTGATGATCGCAGACGCGGCCATTGGGCCGCGCCTGCGGTCTTGGGCGGAAGTCGAAGGGCTTGAGGCTTATTTCACCACGTCGTCGCCGAGCGTTTCCTTGACGTAATCGACAAGGATCTTCTGGGCGCCGGCGGCGTCCGTCTCCTTGCGCAGTAGCGCTTCGGTTGCCCGTGCCACGCCTTCGGCGATGGTGCCGAAGCCGGACGCCTGTTTCAGGAAGACGCCGTTGCCGGCCGCGGCGTGGATCGGAACGAGTTCCGTCAGCTTCTGGAACTCGGCGCTCTTGGCCGCATCCTTGCTTGCCGGAATATTGCCGATGCGCGCGGCGTAGGAGACCTGCGTGTCGACCGAGCCGATCTCAAGCAGCGCCTTCGTCGCCAGTTCCACGTTCGCGGACTTCGCATTGACGGCCCACGGAGCAGCAAGGTTCGCGAGCACGTACTGACCGCCCGTCTGGCCGGGGACCGTCCAGGTGCCGACGATCTTTGTCACCTCCGGGATCGGGTTCTTGCTCTCTCTGCCCCAATCGAAGATGTAGCACCAGGAACCACAAGTGGTCGCGGCAAGCTTGCCCTCAGGGAACATCTGGTACTTGGGAATGACCCACGGCTCTGGACCAAGCAGCGGCTGGGTCGGCATCAGATCCTTGTCGATCAGCTCCTTGTAGACGCCAAAGACATCCTTGATGCCTTCGCCGCTGAGATCGAGCTTTCCGTCGGCATCGACCAGCTGCGGCGTCTTGGAGCCAACGAGGAGATGCTGGAAGCCTTCATCGAAGGCACCGCTGCCCCAGGACACACCGGCCGGGAAGAGCAGGCCATAAGCGCCGGTCTTCGCCTCTACCTCGGCGGCGCGATCCAGCAGTTCCCGCCAGGTCTTCGGCTGTTCGGTCGAAATGCCGGCTTTCTCCAGCACATCCTTGCGGAAGTAGATTTCCTGAATGCCGAGCATGAACGGCATGACGTAGGTCTCCCCATCGGGGCTCACGGCCAGCTGCTTTGCGACGTCATAGAAGTTGGCGTAGCCGTCCCAGGCGGTGATCTCCTTGGTTACAGGGGCGAGGTATCCGGCTTCGACCATATCGGCCACGGCCGCCGTCGACGGGATCGAGAAGAGATCGGGCGCATTGCCGGCGCCAAGCTCGGTGAGCAGCTTCGTCAGGTAGTCCTTGTCGGGCGCCGGGTATTCGACGACCTCGACGGTCACTCCGTATTTCTTTTCGATCGCCTCGACCGTCGACTTCATGGCGTCGATGCCGGCCTGGCCGTGATTTGCAATTCGGATTGTTTCGGCATGTGCCAGCGTCGAGACCGCGCTCAGCAAAATGGCGCACAGGCCACCAATGACCGTCTTCTTCAACGGAAGTCCTCCCTTTTTGATTGGCGGCGCCCTCCAGCACCGTGTGAAAAATGTACACGCATTCCTCAATGAGGCAAGGCGGATCTCTCAAAGAATTTACAGCGACATATAATATATTGATTTTACGTAATAAAATAGAACTTGCGCCAAGTTTTCCGTTTGTGTAATCGTGTACACAATCATCTGGGAGGAGTTTCATGACACGGAAATTGCGGCTTGGCGTTATCGGCGCCGGCCTGAAGGCTGCCGAGTATGCGGCGAGCTGGGCAGCGATGCCGGAGATCGAGTTCGTAGCGCTTGCCGATACGACCGCTTCGTCGCGCCAGCGTCTGATCGACGTCTGCACCGCAACCGGCGCAGCGGCACCGAAGAGCTTCGAGGACTACCGCGAGATGCTCACGAAATGCCGGGATGAGCTAGACATCGTCTACATCTCCACGCCGCACACCTTTCATGGCGAGCAGGCGGCGGCCGTCGTCGAGGCCGGCATCGATCTCTTTCTGGAAAAGCCGATGGTCACGACCGTTGCCGAGGCTGAGACGCTGATCGCGGAACAGAAGAAGAGCGGCGTCACTGTTGTTACTGCTTTCCAGGGCGGCCTCTCGCCGCTGGTGATCGATACGCGCAAACGCGCGCTTGCAGGCGAGTTCGGCGAGCTTATCGCGATATCGGGCATGATCTGGGAAAGCTGGGCCGACAATTATGCCGGTCACTGGAAGCAGGAGCCGGAAATCTCGGGCGGCGGCTTCATGTTCGACACCGGCGCGCACATGATGAATACCGTCTGCTTGCTGGCCAATTCCGACTTCGCCAGCGTATCGGCCTATATGAACAGGCACGGCCGCAAGGTCGATATCGCCACCGCCGTTTCCGCCCGCCTGAAGAACGGCGCCATGGCGACATTGACAGCTGCAGGCGAGGGGCCTCCCGGCTGCGCCTCCTACATCACCTTCTTCTACTCGAAGGCGATCGTTCGGATCGATGCCTGGGGCGGCTGGCGCGAAATCAGCGTCGGGCGGGTCAACGAGCCGCGCGAGGAGGCGGAGATCCTCGGAAACCCGATGAAGAACTTCCTTGCCATTCGCGCCGGTGAGATGGAAAACACCGGCTCCGTTGAAATGGGTCTGCGTTTCGCTAGGCTGTGGGACGCAATCAAGGAATCGGCGGCAGCCGACGGCATGCCCGTCCGGCCCGCCGAATAGTCGTATCGGACAACAGACATGAACAAGCGGCGGATCACCTCGAAGGAACTGGCAAAGCTCGCCGGGGTATCCTCCGCCACCATTTCCCGCGCATTCTCGCCCGATTCCAGGATCGGCAGCGCCACGCGCGATCGAATTCTTTCGGTCGCGCGCGAACACGGCTATCAGCCGAACGCGATTGCCCGCTCGCTGAACAATCAACGCTCAAGGCTGGTCGCCCTCGTCGTCAATGCAATCGGAAACCCTTGCGAGGCCGAGGAGCAGCAATTGCTGGTCCACAGACTGCAGGCGCGCCAGTTGCTTCCAATCATCCTGTGTTGCGCCGATCACGACGACCGGCTGCAACTGATGCGGCTGGCATCCACCTATCAGGTGGATCATGTCGTGGTTTTCTCGGACATGGTGTCGATGCAGGACGCGGTCGATATCTTCCATACGACCAAGCCGATCATCGTCTCGTTCGAACCGCTCGAGAATGAGAACGTCTCCAATATCCGCATCGATGGCTCGGCGGCAGCCGACGAGATCATCGAGAAGATCGTCAATGACGGCAAGAAGCGCTTCGCCTATCTCTCCGGCACCAAATCGAGCTGGATCGACAAGCTTCGACGCAAATGGTTCGCCGATGCGCTCGCCAAGCGCGGATTGACCATCGAGGCCGAGGCCTTTGGCGACTACACCTATGATTCCGGCTTCAAGGAAGCGGTACTTCTGATGCATCGCTCGAAGGTTGATGCCATCATTTGCGGTAACGACGTGATGGCGATCGGCGCGCGAGACGCCGCGCGGCGCATGCTCGGCAAGAACACGCCTGATGACATCGCCATCGTCGGCCAGGATGGCATCGCCATGGCCGCATGGGATTGCAACGATCTTACGACGCTCAGCCTCGATCATGTCGCCTTCATAGACGCGGTTGTCGATCTCATCGAACGCCACGATGCCGATCTGCCGGGGCCGCACAGCATAACACTGACCTGTAATGCTCGCTGGGGATCCACCGCGTGACGCGGTCCACATCGCGCGAACAGACCGCTGTTTTAGCGGTGACTTGACTACGGGCTCCAAACCAAATGGTATGCACGCCTGACATCATCCAATGGCGGCGCCGCCAGCGTGGCGCCGAGAGCAAATGATCGCGATCAGGCGGCGCAGCATCGGTCTATTCGTGTCGTGGGGTTTCCGCCTCTCCCTTTGCATGACGCTGATTGGTTCCGCCAGCGCCGCCGAGCCCACCGAGACCCAGCCGGAGGCAGCCTGCCTCTACACACGCCCGATGACCGGCTCGGCAAAGACACTCTGCATACGCAAGGACAGTTTCAACCGCGATCTCTGCGGCGCGATCGAAAGGACCGCGGCCGAGCACGACCTGCCTCCGGATTTTTTCGCCCGGCTGATCTGGCGCGAGAGCCGGTTCAGGCCGGACGCGCTGAGCTATAAGGGTGCGCAGGGTATCGCGCAGTTCATGCCGGGTACCGCCAAGCTGCGCGGGCTGCAGGATAGTTATGATGTACTGGAGGCCTTGCAGAAGTCGGCCGAATATCTCGACGAATTGCGCGACCGCTTCGGTAACCTCGGCCTCGCGGCCGCGGCCTACAATGCCGGCGAAAACGGGCTGTCCAACTTCCTCAATGGCGGCGGCCTGCCGACGGAGACGCGCAGTTACGTGATGGCGATTACCGCCCATAGCGTCGAGGAGTGGAAATCCTCGGCACCCGACAAGGCTGCTGGCCCGTTGGCCGAAGATCAGCCGTTCATCGAGAGCTGCGTGGCCCTTGCCGATCGCCGCAAGATGACCGAGCCGGTCTGGCGGCCAGAGGGGAATTGGGCGCCGTGGGGCGTGCAGATCGCGGCGAGCGCCAATCCCGATGTCGCCCGTCGCCTCTTCTTCGAGGCTGTCGCGCAGTTTCCGGCGCCGCTTGATCAGGAGCAGCCGCTGATCCTGCGGCAGCGCGACCGCAGCTTCGGCTTCCGGCCGCGCTATGTGACCCGCATCGCGCGGCAGACGAGGGGGGAGGCCAATGATGTCTGCAAACAGATCCGCAAGACCAACCAGATCTGCTTGGTTTTCAAGAACTGAGGCGTCGCGCTGGGTGGCATCCGCGATCTTCCGCGACGCCCCCGGCCCATTCGGCGAATTAAATTGCACGGCTGTGCAAAAAATGAATTCCGGCCCTATCTTGTCATGTCACTGTTACGCGTCGGCGATAGCAAAACCACAGTCCTAAGGGCAGTGCCCCAAAACCGAATGGAGACGGTCATGAACAGACGCGAGTTTCTTGTCACATCATCGGCGGCAGCCGGTCTGCTGGCCCTGCCACGCTTTGCGATGGCTGCAGATGGCACGATCAACCTCTATAGTGGCTCCGACGCCAACATCATCGATTTCTGGAACAACACCGTGCTTCCGGCCTTCAAAAAGGCCCACCCTGAAGCTGCCGTGAAGGTCACCGATGCAGGTGACAACGCCGGCTTGCGTGCGATTGCAGATCGTGCGCTTGCAGCGCTCAAGTCGAAGACGGATCCGCAGTCGGATATCTTCGAACACTTCGATCCACGTTTGCCTGCTGGCGCTATCGATGCCGGCCTCTGGGTCAAGTTCTCGGCCGAAAACATCGACGGCTTCGCGAACGTCAATCCGCTGAGCTTCGACAGCGAATATTCGCTTCCCTATCGCGGTTCGCAGGTGCTGCTCGCCTACGACAAGACCAAGCTCGATCCCAAGGATGCGCCGAAGACCTGGGAACAGCTGACGGCATGGATCAAGGCCAATCCTGGTCAGTTCATCTACAACCGCCCGGACAAGGGCGGCTCCGGCGGCAACTTCGTGCGCCGCGCGATCCATGAGGCCAACGGCCGTGATCCGAAGAAGTTCACCACCGACAACTATACCGCCGAGCTTGGCAACCAGATGCTGACGCCGGCTTGGGCGATCCTCAACGATCTCGCGCCGTCGCTTTACGAAAAGGGCGCCTACACGGCCGGCAACACACAGTCGATCCAGCTGCTCGCCCAAGGCGTTGTCACGATGACGCCGGTTTGGTCCGACCAGGTGCTGCAGGCTCTGTCGCAGGGTGTCCTGCCTGAGACGACCGGCCTTGTTCAGCTGAGCGATCTGGCGCTCTGCGGCGGCTTCTCGCGCATGACGGTGTTCTCCAACGGTGCCAACAAGGACGCCGCGCTGAAGCTCGCGGCCTTCATGCTGAGCAAGGAAATCCAGGAAGCGATCATCACCGAGATCGGTGGCTTCCCCGGCGTTTCCTGGGATCACATCTCCGACGAACTCCGTCAGAAATACGCCGACGTCATCCCGACGACGATCCCGACCTTCCCGGCCGGCGATTGGGAAAGCAACATCAACGACGGTTGGTACCGTAACGTTGCTCCGGGCATCAGCCGCACCTGATGCGTAGAGGCATGACATTGTCGCTGCCGGCGCGGGCAACCGCGCCGGGCAAAGCGCAAAATCCGGTGGGGCTTCTGCTGGTCGCCCTGCCGGTATTCCTGCTCGGGTGGCTGATCGTTTACCCGATCTTTTCGGCCGTGATCACCACCGTGTTCATTCCGCAGGCGGATGGCACGAGGGCGGTATCGCTCGCCTCCTATGCATTTTTCTTCAGCGATTCCTACAGCCTCGCCAATCTATGGGTGACGTTGTGGACGACTGTTGTCTGTGGCGTTCTGCTGCTGGTGATCGGCTTGCCGATCGCGCTTTATCTGCGCTTTTCGCAGGGACGTCTTCCCGCCTATGTGCAGGGTATGGCGATTTTCCCGATGTTCGTGCCATCGATCATCCTGTCCTACGCGCTGATCCGGACGATCGGGCCCAACGGCACCGTCGATCTGCTGTTGAACGCTGTCGGGCTACCGAAAATTCCGTCTCCCTATCTGACCCCATGGGGCCCTGTTATCGGGCTGGTTTGGGACAATCTTCCTTTGACGGTGCTGATGCTGACGGCGGGGCTTGGCAATATTCCAAAGAGCTCGGTCGAGGCTGCCCGTGATGTCGGTGCTTCGCCGATGCGCGTTTTCGTCTCGATCATCCTGCCGCGCATGGGCAATTCGCTCCTGGTCACGGCATCCTTCGCCATCCTTGGCATCTTCTCATCCTTCACCTTGCCCTATGTGCTCGGCCCGGCATCGCCGGAAATGATGGGGCCGTTCATGCAGCGCACCTTCTCCGATGTGAACGATCCGCTGAATGCGCTGACGCAGGCCGTGATCTCCTTCGGCTTCTGCCTGGTCTTCGGCATCTTTTATGTGCGCTCGATCGCCAAAAACCGGGAGGCGTCGCGATGAAGATCGCAAGCAAGGTCAACGGCTCCGAGATCGATTGGGCGGGCATTCTGTTTGCCGTGCTGCTCACGCTCTTCATCGCCGTGCCGCTGATCGTGGTCGGCACCTGGGCATTCACCGAGGTCTGGCGCTACCCATCGGTCATTCCGCAGCAGTTCGGCTTCCGCTTCTGGTCGCAGACGCTGTCGCGCGCGGATGTGTGGGACGCGCTCTTCCTGAGCTTGCGGCTGACAACGACGGTCACGCTTCTCTCCGCCATCATCTGTCTGCCGGCGGCATACGCCTTCGCGCGCATGTCGTTTCCCGGAAAGAACGTGCTCTTCCTGTCGTTCCTGGCATCGCACGCCTTTCCGAAGTTCGGCCTGTTGGTGGCTATCGCCGGTATCTTCCTCAAGCTCGGGTTGATCAGCACCTTCTGGGGCGTCGTCCTGATCCAGTTGGTCGGGACGCTGATGCTGATGATCTGGATCCCGGTGGCGGCTTTCCAGAATATCGATCGTCGGATGGAGGAAGCCGCTCGCGATGCGGGCGCCGGGCCGTTGCGTGTGTTCTGGTCGATCACGCTGCCGCAGGCAGCACCAACGATCTTTGCCGCTTTGCTGCTGACCTTCGTCGGCACATTTTATGAAACCGAAGGCGCATGGCTGATCGGCGCTCCTGAAATCCGCACCATGCCGGTGTTGATGATCACCTTCATCAACAATCAGATCGTGGTGCAGTATGGCGCCGTTCTCTCGGTGATGCTTTGGGTGCCGTCGTTCATCGCGCTGATGTTTGCCCGCCGTGTCGTCGGAACGGGTGCGTTTGCTCGCGGCTTCGGCGCGTGACGTTAGGATCGGGCTTCGCCCGAGGAAAGGCTTGATATGGCACGCTTGACGATCAAGAATGTCTCGAAGACGTTCGGCACTTCGTTCGCGGTCCGTGATTTCTCGCTCGATGTGGAAGACGGCGAGCTCGTCTGCCTGCTTGGTCCGTCCGGATCCGGCAAGTCGACGCTGCTTCGCATGATTGGCGGCTTCGAGCAGCCGAGCGGCGGCTCGATCCTTATCGATGCCAGGGACGTGACGACGCTTCCGCCGGAAAAGCGCCCCACGGGCATGGTCTTCCAGAGCCACGCGCTCTGGACCCATATGGACGTCTTCAACAACATCGCTTTTGGCCTCAAGCTTCGTCGCCTGCCGAAAATCGAGATCCGCGAGCGTGTCGAAAACGCCCTGGCGCTGGTCGGTCTCGCCGACTACGGCCGGCGCATGACGACGCAGTTGTCGGGTGGCCAGCAGCAGCGCGTGGCGTTGGCCCGTTCGCTGGTGCTGGAGCCGAAGATCCTGCTGCTCGACGAGCCATTCGCCAGCCTCGACCAGCATCTGCGCGAACGGCTGCGTGAGGAAGTGCGCGACATCCAGCAGCGCGTGGGCATCACCACGCTCTTCGTCACCCACGGCCAGGATGAGGCATTGGCGCTCGCCGACCGCATCGTCGTCATGCGCGACGGCAGTACCGAGCAGATCGCGCCACCCGATATCGTCTACCGCGAGCCGCAGACGGAATTCGTGGCGGGCTTCATCGGCTCGATGAATTTCGTGAAGACCAGCATCCGTGGCGGCGTCAGCCAGCATCCGGCCTTTCCCGTTGCCGTGCCGATCGAAGATGGCGACGTCGTTCTAGCGTTTCGCCCCGAGGCGTTGTCGCTGCAGCCATCGAAGACGCTCTCGACCGCCATCGTTCATCGCAGCATCGATTTCGGCACGCACAAGATCGTGGATATCGACCTTGCTGATGGGACGCGCTTGAAGGCGATGACGGCACCGGATAGCAACTGGGTCAAGGGTGTAGGCATCGAGCCGACAGCTTCAGCATTCCGTGCCTTCCGTGACAACCAGCTGGTTTACCAATCGGCAACCTCAGGCGAGCGACATCATGATCGAATCCTCGGAAACGCTTGATCGCAGCGGCATCGCGATCGATCAGGCCGGCCACAAGACCTGGCTGAAATGGCATCGCGGCCACCGCTATGCCGGCGACATCTCGTTTACGGGACAGCGCATCGCCGAGGCGATGGCGCTGGGCGCCAGCATCGAGATCGATCTGGTGCGCTTCAATGGCGCCGGCTTCGCCGTTTTGCACGACGAGACGCTGAACAAGGCGACAACGGGCGAGGGGCGCGTAATCGATGCGACGGAGAGTGACTTGCGCGCTTTGCATCTGCGCGACCCCTTCGGCGAGCCGACGGCCCACAAGGTGATGTTGATCGATGATCTCGGCCAACTACTAAAGCGTGTAGGCAGCGACGGCCGTGCTGTTCTCCAGCTCGATCTCAAGGAAGATTCCCCCGATATCCGCGAAGAGGATATCGCCGCTTTCGCCGCCGCGATCTCGCCGGTCGCAAAGTCGGTCATCCTCTCTGCCGGCGATCCCGAGGCTGTCGAACGCTTGTCCCAAGCCGTGCCCGACATGCCGATCGGCTACGACCCGTGCCACCACGGCGCGATCGAGCGGCTGAAGCAAAGCCGTGACTTCGACGGTTTCGTCGCTGATGCCGTGGCTGCCTCGCCCCGCGCGGGGATGATCTACCTGCATCATCAGCTGGTTCTGTTTGCCGACGATGCCGGATACGACCTCGTTGCCTCCTTCCATCGCGCCGGGCGCGGCGTCGACGCCTACACCATCAATTCGGCAATTCCGGCGGCATTGCCTGTCGTGCGCCGTCTTCTGGCGCTGAGGGTCGACCAGATCACCACCGATGACCCGGTCGGCTTGGAAGGGTTGCTTCTCGGCTAGGGCTGCTAGCCTTCGAAGCCTTCCACGAGCCAGGGGTGCAGCGCGGTGTTGGCGGCGAGGATGTCGCCATTCGCCGTCACGGGGCCGCCCTTGAAGGCCGAGACCGTGCCGCCGGCTTCTGTGACCAAGAGTGCCGCCGCGCCATAATCATGCGGCGACAGGCCATCTTCAAAGAAGCCGTCCAGGCGGCCGCTTGCGACATAGGCAATCGACAATGCCGCCGAGCCCAGCCGCCGCACGCCGGCGGTATTGCCCATCAATCGCTTCAAAGCCTCGAGATAGACGTCCGTTGCAACAGCCTTCACCTGACCGGGAACCGGCAAACCGGCGCCGACCACGACATTCTCGATGTCGGCATTGTCGACGCACGAGATGCGCTCGCCGTTGAGATAGGCGCCGCCGCCGAGTTCGGCGCTGAACAGCTCGTCGAGCATGGGGTCATAGACCACGCCAGCAACGATCTTGCCGCCTTCGGCGATCGCGATCGTCATGCCGAAATGCGGGATGCCCCAGGCGAAATTGGTCGTCCCATCGATTGGATCGATGTAGATAATAGGCGCATCCGCGCCCACCACCCTGTTGCCGACATCCTCCTCGCCCTTGATGGAGTAGGAGGGGAAGGCCGCGATCATATCGGTCACGATGATCCGCTCGACAGCAACGTCGATCTCGGTCTGGTAATCGCGCGGCCCCTTCGACACGACATCGCTGATGCGCCGACGCTGCAACGACCGGCGAGCCGTTTCGCCGGCCTTCACGACCGTCGTCGCGAGGTTGATCAGGCGCGGGGAGGCGGTCGGCGAAAGACGAGAGGAGATGAGGGAGGATGTCATTGGGAACCCGGGTAATGAAACTGCAATACGGCCAGCACGCATGGCAGAGCCGCGTGACGATTTCGTGACGTACGCGGCGCTTTCCAAACATGATGTTTAGGCCAGCCTTGGCCACGCCTCCAATCGGCCTGCGTCCGGATAGCTCGAGAAACGTCGGTCGTTCGCTTTGCCCGCGCCGAACTTTCCCACCCTGGGCGCCCGTCGACTGAGCTTTGCCGACCAGCTACCCGATCGCGCGCTCCGCTTCGCCATCTCGCGCGCCAACCAGCAGATCTCGAACATTTGCGAGCGTCGCTGCGATCGAGCGCGGCTGTATCGAGTAGAACACGGATTGCGACGCGCGCCGCGTCGAGACGAATTCGCAGGCCCGCAGGATGGCGAGGTGTTGCGAGAGCGCCGATTGGCCGAGGCCGAGTTTCTTGGCAAGCACGTTGACCTGGATCTCGCCCTCGGCGAGGTTGGTCAGGATCGCGAGGCGGTTTGCGTTTCCGAGAACCGCGAGCTGCTCCGCCAGAGCAGCAATGCTCCGCGGGTTCTGATTGTCTTCCTGCATATGATTTTCCCAATGAAATAGGCGGGAAGCGTCGTCCACGATATTGCGCGGTCCGTCGTCCCCGGAGCTTAAGCACGAAATTGAACGACTAGCCCGATACGGCGGGCAGTCCCGCGAGGGGCGACGGATGAATGTATTGGAAGCCAATGTGGAAGCCGTGGCGGCAACAGCGCATTTTCCGCCATATGGGGCGGCTGGCCATGCTGTGATGGAATAGTGGACATCATGTTCACCCGGTTGAAGTTACTCTGCCACAATCGTTCACACTGTTGAAAAGATGGTTAACGACTGCGCTTCAAACCCATGAAAAATTGGATTTATGGATGCCGGACGCACGCTCATCTGCGGACGATATCATGGCCAAGCACCGTCCGGCGCGCCAGCGCGATTGCAGCCGAAAATCGTCAGTGGCCGATCTAAAGTAATTTTTTTTTTGTTGAATTGCGGTATCTGCACGGATGGCCTTGGTTGTCGCGCGTGAACGCTATAAAGACCTCGGTTGATGAACACTGCCGTTCGGTGGCGCCGCGCGTCAGCGCCCCACACACCATGACGTTGGGATTGCGATGAACCTGTACTTGGAATACCTGGCCGAAATCAAAAGCAGAGAAACTCAAGGGCTCGCCCCCAAGCCGATCGATGACGGCGCGCTGACCGGCGAAATCATTGCCCTGATCGAGGATACCGGCAGCGAACACCGCGCCGATGCTTTGAAATTCTTCATTTACAACACGCTCCCGGGCACGACGAGCGCCGCCGGCGTCAAGGCCGCCTTCCTCAAGAAGATCATCCTCGGCGAGGCCATCGTCCCCGAGATCACGCCGAAATTCGCCCTTGAGCTGCTGTCGCACATGAAGGGTGGTCCGTCAGTCGAAGTGCTGCTCGACGTCGCACTCGGCAAGGACGCCGAAATTGCCTGTCAGGCCGGCGACGTGCTGAAGACCCAGGTTTTCCTCTACGACGCCGACATGTTCCGCTTGCGCGATGCCTACAAGGCCGGCAATGCCGTCGCCAAGGACGTTCTCGAGAGCTACGCCAAGGCCGAATTCTTCACCAAGCTTCCCGATGTCGAGGACGAGATCAAGGTCGTGACCTTCATCGCCGCCGAAGGCGATATCTCGACCGACCTCTTGTCTCCCGGCAATCAGGCGCACTCGCGCTCCGACCGCCAGCTGCACGGCCAGTGCATGATCACGCCTGAGGCACAGGCCGAGATCGTCGCCCTGCAGCAGCAGCACCCGGACAAGCGGGTGATGATGATCGCCGAAAAGGGCACGATGGGCGTCGGCTCCTCGCGCATGTCCGGTGTCAACAACGTGGCGCTGTGGACCGGCAAGCAGGCGAGCCCCTACGTTCCCTTCGTCAACTTCGCCCCAGTCGTCGCGGGTACCAACGGCATCTCGCCGATCTTCGCGACCACCGTCGACGTTACCGGCGGCATCGGCCTCAACCTGAAGAACTGGGTCAAGAAGCTCGACGACAGCGGCAAGCCGATCCTCAACAATGACGGCAACCCGATCCTTGAGCAGAAGTTCTCGGTCGAAACCGGCACCGTTCTGAAGATCGACACGAAGAACAAGAAGCTGCGCGACGAGGCCGGCAACGAGCTCGTCGATGTGGCGTCTTCCTTCACGCCGCAGAAGATGGAGTTCATGAAGGCCGGCTCGTCCTACGCCATCGTCTTCGGCAAGAAGCTCCAGACCTTCGCCGCCCAGACGCTCGGCGTCGAAGCGACACCGGTCTTCGCACCGAACAAGGAAATCGCCATCGAGAGCCAGGGCCTGACGGCGGTCGAGAAGATCTTCAACCGCAACGCAGTCGGCGTGACGCCTGGCAAGGTGCTGCATGCCGGCTCCGACGTCCGCGTCAAGGTGAACATCGTTGGCTCCCAGGACACGACCGGCCTGATGACCGCGCAGGAACTGGAAGCGATGGCGGCCACCGTCATCTCGCCGTTGGTCGATGGCGCCTACCAGTCTGGCTGCCACACGGCATCCGTCTGGGACAAGAAGGCCCAGGCCAACATTCCGAAGCTCATGTCCTTCATGAACAACTTCGGCGTCATCACCGCCCGCGACCCGAAGGGAAGTTACCATGCGATGACCGACGTCATCCACAAGGTGCTGAACGACATCACTGTCGATGATTGGGACATCATCATCGGCGGCGACAGCCACACCCGTATGTCGAAGGGCGTGGCCTTCGGCGCCGACTCGGGCACTGTCGCGCTGGCGCTTGCCACCGGCGAAGCCACGATGCCGATCCCGCAGTCGGTCAAGGTCACCTTCAAGGGCACGATGCAGCCCTACATGGACTTCCGCGACGTCGTTCACGCCACCCAGGCGCAGATGCTTAAGCAGCATGGCGACAACGTCTTCCAGGGCCGCGTCATCGAAGTCCATATCGGTACGCTGCTCGCCGACCAGGCCTTCACCTTCACCGACTGGACGGCCGAGATGAAGGCCAAGGCATCCATCTGCATCTCCGAAGACGAGACGCTGATCGAGTCGCTGGAAATCGCCAAGTCGCGCATGCAGATCATGATCGACAAGGGCATGGACAATGAGGCGCGGACCCTGAAGGGCCTGATCGCCAAGGCCGATCGCCGCATCGCCGAGATCCGTTCGGGCGAAAAGCCGGCGCTAACGCCGGACGATAACGCGAAGTATTTCGCCGAAGTCGTCGTCGATCTCGACCTCATCGACGAGCCGATGATCGCCGACCCCGACGTCAACAATGCCGACGTCTCGCGCCGCTATACCCACGACACGATCCGCCCGGTCTCCTACTATGGCGGCACCAAGAAGGTGGACCTCGGCTTCGTCGGCTCCTGCATGGTGCACAAGGGCGACATGAAAATCGTCGCCCAGATGTTGAAGAACATCGAGAAGAACGAGGGCAAGGTCGAGTTCAAGGCACCGCTCGTCGTCGCCGCACCGACCTACAATATCATCGACGAGCTGAAGGCCGAAGGCGACTGGGAGATCCTGCAGAAGTATTCGGGCTTCGAGTTCGATGACGTGAAGCCAAAGACCGCGAACCGCACCGAGTACGAGAACATCCTCTATCTCGAGCGTCCGGGCTGCAACCTGTGCATGGGCAACCAGGAAAAGGCCGAAAAGGGCGATACCGTTCTCGCCACCTCGACCCGCCTCTTCCAGGGCCGGGTGGTTGAAGATACGGCGGAAAAGAAGGGCGAGTCGCTGCTTGCCTCGACGCCGCTGGTCGTTCTCTCCGCGATCCTTGGCCGTACGCCGAGCATCGAGGAATATCGCGTCGCCGTCGAAGGTATCAACCTGACGAAGTTCACTCCGCCGAAGACGACGCCAATCGATAGCCGGTCGGTTCACTACTAAGGCTCTGATCTGACAGAAATGCCCCTCAATGCGATCCATTGAGGGGCGTTTTCGTTTCAGGACAATGAACTATCGGCGGTTGTCGCGATCAATCATTCACCAAGCAGCCCGCTTCACTGCACTTCGTTGACGTAGCGATGATTGGCGGTCGTGGCGCGATGCGAGGATATGAGAACCGGAACCGCGAGCTGGTCGTAGGCAATCTCGTCAATCGTCAGCACGGCGAAAGGCTGCGGCAGATCAAGCCAACGTGCATCCTGTTCCGTGGCCAAGTCCGCGCCGATCTGTTCGCGTATGGCTGAAATGCGGATGTTGTAGTTGTCCAGCAGGTGGAGATAGAAAAGCGGCGGGATATCCTCCGGCCTATTGGGGAAGTCAGGCACGCGTGCCAGCGGTAGCGTCAGCGTTTCATGCATGATCGGCCGTTCGTCGACGCTGCGCACGCGGTGGAATGTCACGACCTCAGCACCCTCATCTATCTGTAGCTTTCGCGCGTCCTGCGCCGAAGCCGTCCCGCGCGCGATCTCGGTGACCCGAGTAATAGATTGTCGCAGCGAGCCGTCGAGACCATGCAGCCGGAAGTACTGGAAAAACAAGCGCAGGCTGTGTTGCGGCTGTCGGCCGGTGACGATCGTGCCGGTCTTGCGACGCCGGCTGAGCAGTCCGTCATTGGTGAGATCCATCAATGCGCGTCGGATAGTCCCAACGGCGACCCCATAGGTTTGCGACAGCGCCACTTCGCTCGGCAGGACAGAGCCCGGAGCGAGTTTTCCAAGCATGATCGCTTCCGTGATCTGGCGCTTGACGACCTCATAGAGCGGGACGGATAACTCGCTCAATCGCGGCGCATCTGCTGAAATAATGGGCGATTCCGGCAATTATTTTGCCTCTTCTTTGGAGTTGACTCATGGAATGGATGTAAGCAGTATTACTATATAGTTTATATGAAAGCGCAAGCTCACAAGCCGGCGCATGCATGCCAAGGACCGTACCATGTCTGAGCCGAATTCCGTCCCGCATCAAGACGCTTTCACGTCGGCCATGGCAGTGATCGAGCGCGATGTCGAGACGGCGGTGCGGGATTTGGCGCGGATGGTGGCTGTCGATACGTCCTTTCCACCCGGCCTTGGCTATGACGCCTTTGCGGACCTGATGACCGAACTGGCGGCGCCGCTTGGGTTCCATTTCGAGCGGGTGACCGTTCCTCGCGATCTCTGGTATGTCGCTGGCGGCCCGGCCTCTGGTGAACGCACCAATCTCATCGCCAGCCGCGAGACCAGCCGTCCGGTGTGTGGTCTCTACTACCATGTCGATACCGTTCCGGTGGCTCCGGGCTGGTCACGCGATCCGCTGGCGCTGACGGTCGAGGGCGATGACCTCTACGGCCTTGGCGCCGCCGACATGAAGGGCACGATCGCCGCGACGCTTCTGGCCCTGCGCGCAGCCAAGGAAGCCGGAACCTCGCTTGCCTACGACCCGATGATGCTTCTGTGCACCGACGAAGAGGGGGGGCTTTATCCCGGCATTCGCTATCTGGCGGAGCAGGGCATGCTCAAGGGCCATATTCTCAACTTCAACGGGTCCGCCGCGCCTCGCCTGTGGGCCGGGTGCTTCGGCATCTTCAATCTGCAGGTGACGATCACCGGTCACGCCGTGCATGCGGGCGAGGGCAACCGCACCGGCTCCGGCGTCAACGCGATCGAAGGCGCGCTGCCGGTTCTAAACGCACTGGCGGCCCTGAAACCCATCGTGGCCGCCCGCGCGTCGAAGCTGGCGCCTCCGCCACATGCCAGCGGGCCGCTGCGGCCACAGCTGACGATATCCGCGGTCAATGGCGGAACGGCCGGTGGTCAGGTTCCCGCCGAGATCAAGATCCTCGTCAGCCGCCGCTATGCGCCGGAAGAGAGCTATGAGCAGGCGAGGGCGGAGGTCGAGGCTGCGATCCGAGACTGCGTCGCGGGAACCCAACTCGGGCTCGCCATCGACCTCGTGGGCCACCTTATCCCGACCGATGATCCCGATGGTCCGCATTGGCCCCGTTGGCAACGGGCACTGTCGCTCGGCTTTGGCTACCAGCCCGAGGATTTTCACAAGTGGGGCGCCGCGAGCTGCTCGGACTTTGGCTACGTCCAGAAGGCGGGTTTCGGCCCCGAAGTGCTCCTCGGCGGGCTGGGTCGTCCGGAAAGCTGCATCCATGGCCCGGAAGAACACACGACGCGACAGGACATCGTCGCGCTTGCCAAGAGTATTCTCGCCTATCTCGCGGCGGACTTCGCCGCCGACGCCATTCCAGAACACCGCATTTAGTTATATCAAAAGAGGGAACTGACACATGTTGGAAATGAAACGCCGCTTCTTCCTGGCGGGGACCGCCGCCATTTTCGCCGCGCCGGCGTTAGGCCTGGCGCAATCGGCAACGCCTTCCAGAGGCGGCACGCTGCGTATTTCCATCGATCAGGCGGCGAGCGTCATCCATCCGCTGCTGACGCGCGTCAACCCAGAATACATGGTCACCGAGTTGCTCTACAGCAACCTGACGCGCCTCAAGGTCGACATGTCGATCGAGCCGGATCTCGCCGAGAGCTGGAGCCCCAACGATGCCCTGACAGAATGGACCTTCAAGCTGCGCAAGGGCGTTACCTTCCACGACGGCTCCGCCTTCACGGCAAATGATGTTGTCGCCACCTTCAAGGCCATCCTCGATCCGGCAACGGCTTCTCCCGGCCGCAACAATGTCGGCCCGATCGCCGATATCGTCGCCGTCGACGATGCGACCGTGCTGTTCAAGCTCTCTGGCGCCTATGCCGACTTGCCTGTCGCCATGGCCTATACCAATGCGCGCATCATCCCGGCCTCGATCGCCACCGGCGACCTGAAGAGCCTGTCCACCAAGGCCGTCGGCACCGGTCCGTTCAAGCTCGTGTCCTACGAGCCGGACCGCCTGATCGTCGTCGAACGCAACGAGAAGTACCACGATCCGGCTCGTCCCTATGTCGATCGTGTCGAAGTTCAGGTCTTCCCCGACAATTCGGCCGAAACCTCGGCCCTGATCGCCGGCGATATCGATGTCATCTCGACGATCCAGCCGACCGAGTTCCTGCGCATCGACGGGACCGATGGTCTTGTCGGCCTGCGTACGCCGTCCGGCCAGTTCTGCAACATCAACTTCGGCTGCGACACGGCGCCGTTCAACGACGCCCGCGTTCGCCGCGCGATCGCGCTGACGGTCGATCGCGAAGCGATGGTCGGTTTCGTGACCGAAGGCTTCGGCACCGAAGGCAACGACACGCCGCTTAATGCTTCCTACCGCTTCTTCAAGGACGTGGCGAAGCGCGAGAAGAACATCGAGGAAGCCAAGAAGCTGCTTGCTGAAGCGGGTTTCCCGAACGGCCTCGAAGCAACCCTCATCGCGTCGGATCGCCCGGCGGTTCGCACGCAGCTCGCCGTTGCGCTGAAGGAAATGGCGAAGGACGCTGGCGTCACCATCAACGTGCAGACCATGCCGCACGCGACCTACCTCGAACAGGTCTGGAAGAAGGGCAGCTTCTACGTCGGCTTCTACAACATGCAGCCCACGCCCGACGGCATCTTCAAGCTTCTCTATACGTCGGACGCCTCGTGGAACGAGACGCGCTGGAACAACAAAGCATTCGACGCGCTAATCTCCGAGGCGCGCGGCACGATCGACGAGGCCAAGCGCACCGAACTCTATACCAAGGCGCAGGAAATCATGAACGAGGATGTTCCCTCGATCATCCCGTCCTTCTTCGACGTTCTGGCCGCAAAGCGCAGCTGGGTCGAAGGGTTCGAAGCGCATCCCCGCGCATCGGTTTTCCGCCTCGACTACGCTTCGCTCACCGAAAAGGCGCCGAAGCGCGGCTGATGACGTCAACTTCGCCGGACGCCTGAATCGGGCGTCCGGCCCTTTTGACCAAGGAACACGCACCTGTCTCCGAACTACATAGCCAAGCGGCTGGTGATGATCGTCTACACGCTTCTCGTCGTGTCGCTCATCGTCTTCGCCATCACCCAGATCCTGCCCGCCGACGCCGCCGTCATGATGCTGGGCGAAAACGCCACCAAGGATGCGCTTGATGCGCTGCGCCAGAGCATGGGTCTCGACCAGCCGATCTGGCAGCAATATGCGACGTGGCTCGGCCATGTGCTGCAAGGTGATCTTGGCACATCGCTGCGTACCGGCCAGCCCGTCGGCCCGGTCATGTTCGAGGCCCTCGGGCGCTCGCTGCTGCTCGCCTTCCTGTCTATCGGTCTGATGCTGATCCTCGCCATTCCGCTCGGCATCATTGCCGCCATCCGGCGCGGCAAGGTCGCCGACATGGTCGTCAGCCTGATCTCCTATGCAGGCGTGGCATTGCCTGAATTCGTCACCGCAACGCTGGCAGTCCTAATCTTCGCCGACTGGATGAAGTGGCTTCCGCCGACGGGCTATGTCCCGCTGACGGATGATTTTGTCGATGGCATCTCGCATCTCGTCCTGCCGGTCTGCGTCATCTCGATCATCCTAATTGCCCACGTTTCGCGCATGGTGCGCTCCGAACTCGTCGATGTGCTGCACACGGATTATATCCGCGCGGCAAGGCTGAAAGGCATGTCGCGCGGCCATGTGCTTCGCCGTCACGCACTGCGCAATGCGCTTCTGCCGACGATCACCATCGTCGCGCTTGATGTCGGTTATCTTCTCGGCGGCGTCATCGTCGTCGAGGAAATCTTTGCCATTCCCGGCATCGGCCGCCAGCTGATCGTCGCCATCCAGGCGCGCGACCTGCCCGCCATCCAGGCCGGCGTGCTGATCATGGCCGCCACCTATTCGATCGTCAATTTCATCGCCGACATCCTCTATGCATGGCTCGACAAGAGGATCCAGTATGACTGAGTTCATGAAACGCCTGCTAAGGACGCCACAGGGCGCCATCGGCACCTTCCTCGTCGTGTTGGTCCTCGCCATCGTCGTGTTCGGCCCAATGATCGCACCCTACGACCCGGAAAAGCTGTCGCCGCTTGCCCGCTACAAGGGACCGAGCGCCGCCTACTGGCTCGGCACCGACCAGTATGGTCGCGACATCTTCAGCCGTCTGCTGATCGGCGCGCGTGCCACCGTCGTCATGGCTGTTTTCGCCACCATCGTGGGCACCTTGATCGGCGCCCTAATTGGCACCGCCTCCGCCTTCCTCGGCGGCCGAGCCGACGAATTCATCATGCGCACCATCGATGCCGTCATGTCGATCCCAAGCCTGCTTTTCGCGCTCCTCGTGGTCAATCTTCTCGGCTCTAGCACGGTCAATGCGCTTGTCGCAGTCGCCATCGCATTTGCCCCAGGCATGGCCCGCATCACCCGAAGCGTGGCGCTGTCGGTGCGCAAGCAGGACTATGTGAATGCGGCAATCGCCCGTGGCGAAAGCTCCGCCTACATCATCCGCCGCGAAATGCTGCCGAACGTCATTGCCCCGATCATCGTCGAGATGACCATCCGCGTGTCGTTTGCCGTGATGCTGTTCGCCACCTTGAGCTTCCTCGGTCTCGGTGCCCAGCCGCCGGCCGCCGAATGGGGCCTGATGGTCTCGGAAGCCCGTCGCTACATGCATCTTTCCGCCGGCATCCTGATCTGGCCGAGCGTGGCGATCGCGATCGTCGCCGTCGGCTTCAACCTTCTGGGCGACGGTCTCCGCGATGCCCTCAATCCGCGGACCTGAGGTGACACCCATGACCAATACCGCAAACAAGCCGGTCCTCGCGATCGAGAACTACTCGCTGGATTACGAGACCGCCAACGGCCCTTATCACGCGCTGAAAAACATCGATCTCGCCATCAACCGCGGCGAGATCCTCGGCCTCGTCGGTGAAAGCGGCTCGGGCAAAACCTCGCTTGCCTGGTCGATCATGCGCTACCTGCCGAAGAACGCCCGCGAACCTGGCGAGAAAATCTTGCTTGGCGGCGACAATCTTGTCGACAAGTCGGAGCGCGAGATGGAAGCCATTCGGGGCCGGCGCATCAGCATGGTGTTCCAGGACCCGAGCACCTCGCTCAACCCGACCTTGTCGCTCGGCACCCAGCTGGCGGAAGTTCTCGTCCGTCATCGGGGCCTGACCCGGAGCCAGGCGTGGAAAGAAGGCGAGGAACGGCTCGCCCATGTGGGGCTGAAGACGCCGGCGCGGATGATGCACCGCATGCCGCATGAAGTTTCCGGCGGCGAAAAGCAGCGCGTCGTTATAGCGTCGGCCTTTGCCTGCAACCCGGAATGCATCATTTTCGACGAGCCGACCACGGCGCTCGACGTGATCACCTCGCGCCAGATCCTCGATCTCTTCGTCGAACTGCAGGCCGAAACCGGCGTTGCCTCGCTCTATATCTCGCACGACCTGGCGCTGGTCGCCCGTACCGCAAGCCGTGTCGCCGTCATCAGGCGCGGCGATATCGTCGAACAGGGCAATGTCCGCGACATCTTCACCAACCCGCAGCAGGATTATACCCGCGAACTGATCGCGGCCGTTCCCAATCCCGCCCATCGGCTGGTCAAGGGAGACGTGGTCGTGGCCGACACGCCGCTGGTCAAGGTCGAGAATGTCAGCGTGCATTTCGGCCGCAAGCCTTTCCTCGCCGCACTGACCGGCAAGAAAATGGAACGGGTGACCGGCAACAATGCGATCAGCCTCAGCGTCAATCCGGGCGAAATCCTCGGCATCGTTGGCGAGAGCGGCTCGGGCAAGTCGACGCTTGCCAAGGCGATGACCGGTCTCAACCGGTTCGAGGGGAAGATCTGGTTCGACGGCCGCGAGATCAAAGGCCTCGGCGACATGGACAATGCCTATCGCAAGGACGTGCAGATCATCTTCCAGCATCCGGATGCCTCGCTCAATCCGCGCCAGAAGATTTCCGAAATCCTCTCGCGCCCGCTGAAACTGTTTGGCGACGGCACCGATCTGGACAAGCGGATCGGCGACATGCTGGAACAGGTGCGCCTGCCGCGCACCCATGCCAACCGTTATCCGCACCAGCTGTCCGGCGGCGAAAAGCAGCGCGTGGCGATCGCGCGCGCCTTCGCATCGAAGCCGAAGCTCGTCATCTGCGACGAGATCACTTCGGCACTCGACGTGTCGGTCCAAGCCTCCGTCGTCGAGCTTCTGCTCGATCTGCAGAAGGCTAGCGGCACGGCCTATCTGTTCATCACCCACGATCTCAACCTGATCCGCCAGATCGCCCACCGGATCGCCGTGATGTATCGCGGTGACCTGATCGAGGTAGTGAGGGCCGACGAGATCGATAGCCCAAACCGGACGGACTACACGCGCCGCCTGATCGAGGCGGTGCCGCGCGCCGCCGCACAATACCAGTGATACCGCATCAAGGAGCATGACAATGGACCCGAAGTCCCTGTTGGACCGGATCGACGAAAAGGCCTGCCTCGATTTCCTGTCGAAGATGGTCCAGCACAAGAGCCACTCGGAAACCGAAGGCGAGAAGGATCTCGCCCGCTGGATGGCGAAAGAGCTTGAGAAGATCGGTTTCCACGCCGAACTCCAGCCGTTCGACGAAGGCCGCCGCTTCAACACGATCGGCCGATTGAAGGGAACTGGCGGGGGCAAGAGCCTGCTGTTCAACGGCCATCTCGATACGAACCCGGTGACCGAAGGCTGGACGGTAGATCCCTATGCCGGCCTTGTAGACGAAAAGTTCATCTACGGCATCGGCGTCTCCAACATGAAGGCCGGCGACGCCGCCTATTTCTGCGCGGTGAGGACGCTGCTCGATGCCGGCGTGAAGCTGAAGGGCGACGTGACGCTCACCTTCGTGGTCGGCGAGTTGCAGGGCGGCGTCGGCACGCTAGCGGCGATCCACAGCGGCGTGAAGGCCGATTACTTCATCAACAGCGAGCCAAGCGACCTTGTTGCCGTCACCATGCACGCGGCAGCGCTCAGCTACGTCATCGAACTGACCGGCGACACGCGCCATCTGTCCAAGCGCGAAGAATCCGTCGATGCTATCGCAGCCGCTTGCGACATCATCCCGCGCATCAATGCCATGATTTTCAGCGGCGCAAAAAGCGACGTGCATCGTTCGATCAATCGTGGCCATGTCGGCGTCGTCCATGGCGCGCTCGGCCGCGATCTGGAAGAGTGGCGTCCGCCACAGGTGGCCGATTTCGTCCGCCTCAAGGGCTCCTGCCGCTATGCTCCCGGCCAGACGCAGGAAGGCGTGCTTGCCGACCTCGAGCGCGAACTGCGCGCGCTCGAAGAGCGCTTCCCGGGCCTCAAAGCCAAGCTGGTCCCCGAGATGATCGAAGGCCGTCCGCTGATGCCGCCCTTCGAGGTTTCTCCGGACAGCCGTATCGTGAAGTCGATCAACGCCGCCTATGAAGCCGTCCGAGGCGAAAAGCAGCCTACCGGCGCGATTACGCCAACCCGCTTCTATGGCACCGATGCCGGTCATCTCCATCACGAGCTCGGAATGGAAGGCATCGTCTGCGGTCCCGGCGGCCGCTACAACACCATGCCCGACGAGCGCGTCGACATCATCGACTTCCTCGACATGATCCGCGTCTACATGCTGACCATCGTCGATATCTGCGAGGTGGCATAACATGTTCTCCCGGGCGGAATATGATCGCCGTATCGCTCTCGCCCGAGATGCCATGGCGTCTTCGAGCGCTGATCTCTTGCTTGTCGATAGCGGCGAGCTTCTCGCTTGGCTGACGGGCTATACCGTCTCCGAGACCATGTATCGCGCGGCCTTTCTGCCGCGCGAGGGCGATGCGTGGTTTTGCTTGCGCGCGCTGGACGAAGCCCCGTGCCGGCAAACGAGCTGGATCACCGACGTCACCGGCTTTGACGATACGGAGGAAGCGCAGGCGGCGGTTGCCATGAGCATTCGCGCCCACGGTTTCGGCAAGGCGAGGATCGGCCTCGACACCAATTCCTACAGCCTCAGCGCCGCGACCTTCATGCGCCTCTCCCAGTTGCTGCCCGAGGCAACCTTCGTGCCGATGCCGGGCCTGAGCGACAGCCTGCGCTGGGTGAAATCGGCGGAAGAGATCGCGGTTCTCGCGCAAGCATCCAAGATTGCCGACAAGGCCATGGTCGCAATTGCAAGCCAGGCCAAACCCGGCATGACCACCCGTGACGCGGCAGCGATCGCCTCCGGCGTATTCTTGCGAGAGGGCGCCGATACCGGCGAGGTCGGGCCGGTGGTGAAAGCCTCCGGCAGCCATGAATTCCTGCACGGAGTGTTCAAGACCGAGGCGATAGAGGAGGGCGAAGTGCTGCATGTCGAACTGATCCCCCCCGTCGGAAACTATGGCGCGCGGATGATGCGGCCGATCGTGGTCGGCACGCCGTCAGCCGAACTCACGGCTGCTGCCGAAAAGCTGGTCGAATTGCAGGATCGCCAGATTGCCGCGATGAAGCGGGGCGCGATCGCCAGCGATGTCGATGCGATCATGCGCCAGGGCGCGCTCGATGCCGGCCTGCGACCAGTCTATGAAAATGTCACCGCCTACACGCTCGGGCTCTATACCCGCACGCCGCGCACCAGCGATTTTTCCGGTGTCTTCCTGCCGACCTCCAACTGGCCGCTTGAGGAAGGCATGGTCTTCCATCTTTACGCCACGGCGCGGGGTCTCGGATTTAGCGAAACAGTAGTCGTCGGCAAGGACGGCGGAGTTCGGCTGACTAGAGGCCAGCGCCATATTCTATAACGAGGGGGGCGAGAAGCTTCCCTCGCGTCGGATGTTGCCTCGCATGACATCGACCTTCCTTGGTAAATGGCGAATCATAGCGACGGTCACACGGCCGTCGGGAACAGCGCAGTCGTGGTAATCCCCAGCGCCTTCGCGATTCGCGTCACGAGCCGCCTGTCGCCTTCATAACCCGCTTCGACCTTGGCAATTTCCATCTCTGTCAGACCGCAGGTCACGGCAAGCTGCTCAATGCTGTATCCAGCCACGTTCCTTGCCGAGCGCACGGCGTCGCCAAGGTCAATGGTCAATGGCGTTGGAACGTTTGAATCCTCGATATTGCTGTAGGATCGCGACATGTAGCTTCTCCGAATGCGTCAACTTTCCGACACAATTTAGGTGGTGCGCTAACAATTGCAATGCCACCGAATTCACTAATCGTTAAACCGAACAGTTAGCCCGGCAGCGAAGCCCAAAGCCTGTCAGGCTACAGGCTTCCGCGAATTCCGGCGCGGGCGCCGTCGGCTCGCTGAAGAACGAGGCACCCCTCGCCAAAAATGTCGCGCCGTCTTTGGTGGCAAACCTTATGGGCGTGCTCCTGATTGGCCCAATCGCATTCTGAAATGCCGATCGCTCGGTTGATAAGCGAGGTGTGGCAAATTGCAGGGGAGCAGGCCTAAGCAAAAAGCACCGTTTATCGATCCTGACCATTCGGCCCAAGTCGAAAGCGGACGCCTACACCGCCGCAAACCATCTCGCCTTCGTTTTCGAAGATGACATCTGCAGCTTCAAAAGTCAGCTTCAGAAGTCGGAGGTTGCTCTGTCGCATTTCGCCGCCCTTTTCGAACGCGCGGATCGACACAGCGCTGATTGATGTTCGCTTGGCGAGTTCACTCTGGGTCCAATCCAGCAGCGCTCTAGCGGCACGACACTGAGAAGGTTTGATCATAAACTTTTGTTTTTCGAAACTTTGAAGTTGAAAGAATAAGTATTCGATGTTATCAAGCTTCAGTTTATCGTTTGCGAAGCATTGTGACAACTACGGTCATGTGCGGCGAGGGAAGTCTATGGAACTGCGCCAACTATCCCTTTTCCGAGCCGTCGCCGAGGAACTCCACTTCGGTCGTGCCGCGATCAAGATGAACATCGCCCAGCCAGCGCTCAGCAATCATGTCATGGCGCTGGAGCGGGAGCTCGGTTGTCCCTTGTTCATTCGCTCCACGCGTCGGGTCGAGCTGACGAGGGCAGGGGAGACCTTCTATGACCGCGCCGTCCGAATTCTCAGCGAGATGGAGCTGACGACCGAGCTGACACGGGCCGCGGGTGGAAGTCGCATCCGCCAGATCAAGATTGGTACCGTCTATCCGGCCACCATGGGCATGCTGCCCCTGTTCCTTGGCAAGATCGCCCGTAAGTTTCCCGACGTCCGCATCCACATTGCCTCAGGCAACACTGGAGACATTATACGCGGGCTTGAGACCGGGCAGCTCAACCTCGGATTCATCAGGCCGGTCGAGAACATTGGATCACTGCGCTTCTTCTCGGTTGCTCATGAACGCTATCTGCTGGCGGTTTCGGAGAGCAATCCTCTGGCTTCGCTCAACGAGATTTCGATCGAGGACCTTCGCGATCAGAAGATCATTGCCTTCAACCGGCAGAACCTCTCCTACACCGAACGGTATTTCAACGGGAAGTTCGAGGAATACGATCTGACCAAGAACGTCGCCTATAGCTGTGATGACACCTATTCGCTGGTCTCTCTCGTCTCCGCCGGTCTTGGCATCGGCTTCGCACCGGAATGGACGACCGATATCCCGAACCGCAGCTTCGTGCTCAAGAAGGTGAGGGGGATCGACTTCAAGATCGGGCTTGGCATTGCCTGGTCGAAGGAAGATCCGACAGCGTCACGCGATGATATCGTCGAGATCGCGAAGTCGATGGTGCGCCGAGGATAATCAGTCACGCCTAGCGTTGCTCTCGCCTGTCACCGCCATTTCGAGGTCAGCATCACCGCGTCCTGCCCCGGCTTTGCTCCTGCCGGCTCGCGCCGGCCGCAACGGCCTTGCCGTCCTGCTCTTCGTTTCGGCCCTACGGGTGCCAGCCGCCGCTCAGTGGTGTTCATGCCGCGAACTATGGCGTCGATCAGGCAATGCTGCCGTGGGATGTGTTCAATGGCATCTTCGCAGGCGTAGGTGGACCATTCGCGATCAAGCAAAGGCTTGCCGAACAAGAGGTCGCGCAAGGAACGACGTCAGGAGCGAAACCTCCTCTGTCGCCCACGCTACAACAAGCAATTAGTCTTTTCTCCAAATCCTCAGGGGTCCTGACCATTGGATCAACGGTTTTCGCTGACGTCCCGAACCGGGGAAATGCTGCGATTTTTACGGGTGCATCCGATGCGCAGATTAATCAGTTCTTCCTTGAACTTACCGGGGCATCAATCATGCCAGCGCCAAGGATAATACCAGGAAAGGGTACTCTCTACGTCGTCAGCACGCCAGAAGGCAGTTTTAATTTGAGAGATTTCTCATCGTCATCTGAACAAAGTGGTCCAGCATGGACGATCGACTTGCCTAAGGGAGCAGTTGGTATGACATACAATCCTGAGATAAAGTTCCTAAAAGGAGGCAATCCATGAGGAATATATATCAAATCGCTGATATTGTTCGAAATGTGTTTGGCCTTTCGGCCTCCGCTCTTTTCAGCGCAATCGACCCTGACGATTTACTCCCCCTGAAAGAGAAAAAGTGGGCTTTCTTCGAAGCGATCAAGCAGTTGCTAGACGCCGGGAAAATCAAGTTCATTGCTCCGGGGGCTGATTGCTACGTATCTCCAGCAAATCCATGTCCTAAATTGACAATACAAGACAGCGAATCGCATTGGAGCGCTACCGCAGAGGAAATCGTAGCCTCGCTTTCCGCTCAGTGGCCCATCCACATAGATGATGAAAACGACCCTGAACTAACAGTCTACTTCTACAGTATCCCGGCGATCATCTGGGTTGGTGACGATGGATCACTAGTGTCGTCGTAAAAGATCGCTCTTCATACCGTATCATTCAGCGATGGGAAAAGCCGCCAAGAAACGGAGCTGGGTTAGGCGAGGCTTGTTTAACGACGTTATCATCACTCGCGTAGGACGCTCGATGTCTGCTGCCGAGTTGACGCAGATGATTGGGCCCGATGCCGCAAAATCCCAACAATATCCGCCACAGAAGCAGGGCGGCGACTACCTCCCAAATATCAGCAACATAGCAATTCTTGAGAGGAAGTAGTTTTGAACATCGACAATGAGGTCATGCCTTGGCTTGACGGATATTCCATCGTTCGCTCGTCGTTTACAGGTGGCGAGTTTGGTGATCTTGAAAGACTTGAGATAGAAGCCGACAGCAAAATGGGAACAATCGAATTGTGGTCGGAAGGGTGGGTGTCATTCGATATATTTAACTTAACCATCGAAGAGCAGACTTTGAATCGGTTGCTGTCGCCCGACGAAGCAGAACTGATTCCGAATATCCTGCGGGAATTCTTCGCTGAAATGATCGTTTCCACTTAGTGCCGGGCAGGGAATAGCTTGCGCTGCCAGCAGGCTCGATGGCGCCAACGGCACAGACGCCTTGGGGCCCCGCCGCCTGTGCGGGGCGCCAGGCCTTTAACTTTCTCGGTGGCAACGCCTCGAAGACTGAACAGAGCGCCTCCGCCAGTGTTCCGGTCGTAACCAGCATCGAGGCTGGTCGTTCGTTACCGTTGCCGCGCAATCGGGAAACCGGCAACCGGGCAACATAACCGGTCGTGGCGTGCAGGTCGCGACGGACTCGGCATAATTTCCGCAGGACCGTAAACTCGCTCAGGGGCCAAACGCTCGATGCACGAGCCATTCGGACATAAGCGGTGCATACCTGTCGGTGCGATCATCAAGGTTGTCGGACATCGCATCTCGGAGAACACGTAGATCTGCGTCAAGCGTACCGAGCGCGATCACTTTGATTTCGCTACCCAGCCGATCTTCTACCAAAGACGCGACCCGCTTTGTAACATAGTCCGACATGACTGCCGAGACGATAATGAAGCGTCTGCTTTTCACTGTCTGCACGACATTGAGTATTGAAGTAGCGATTTCGAGCTCGTCCGCGATGACGGACTGGCAGAGCACGATGATAGGGTATACCGATTGCGGCCTCTCAATCACTTGCTATGCGATGGAGAACGCACGCTCGCCGCTGGGCAAGGCATATTTTCTGGGCACGGTCCAGATGAATGCGACACCGACCAGAAGGTGACTAAAGCGCTCCGCGAGCTTTGCCCCCATTTCCGAGAAGTCAAATCCCGATCCTATGAGATACACGGGCTCATCACGTTTGACGATTTTAGCGATCCGACGCGCCAAACAGTCCACTGCGAAATCGAGTGCAACGTCGAGCTCGGCTCGCGTAGCTTCGACATTGTAGATCGGATCGATCTCTTCAGGTATCTGCATGATAGCCCTCGATTGGGCCTCTAAACTGCTTCAGCGTTTCGAATGCGTCCCAGGCATCAATAGGGGGAGACTCCCAAAAGCCTTCTTCAATTCGTGCGATTGCTACAGCTAGCGTGCCAAAGCCCGTGCCTCCTGGAAAGCTGATTGATAGAATTACGCCGTCGGCCGCATGGTGATACTCATCTTGTCCCTTATTGACGACGCCGCATGAATGACTAGTTGGATCACAATCAAGAGCCGTTGGATCCTCTCAACTGAGCTTCTGATGTCGAGCCGGATTTTTCGGCGCCCATGACCTGATGTGATGGACGGCCTCCGCTCCCGGCATCGCGATATGCCAAGATGTCGCGTGTCGAACTCACATCAGGAGATGCGTCCATGGAGAAGGTTGCGATAATTGGCCTGGATATTGCCAAGCAGGTATTCCAGGTTCACGGGATCAATGAGGCTGGTGCTATCGTGTGCCGTCGTAGGCTTCGCCGAGACGATGTCGTTGCATTCTTCAAGGTATTGCCGCCATGCCTGATTGGGATCGAGGCTTGTGCAACGGGGCACTACTGGGCGCGGGTTCTCACGGCACTGGGGCACCAGGCTCGGTTGATGCCCGCGTCTTATGTTAAGCCGTACGTCAAGTTATGGCGAGGTGAGCATAACTTCACTAATCACGAGGTCGTCGTAATGCGGAGGAGCGCGGCCTGATCGGCGGATTTTCGCCGTTCTTGTCGATGTTCCTCCGCATTATTTCAGAGTGTGTCGAGCCAGGCGAGCACGCTGGCATCGCGCTTCCAGGATGGCTGGCTGCCGGGTGTGGCTGGAACGGCGACCTTTTCCAGGGCTTTCCGCTTCGTTTCCAGATTGGCCCTGGCATAGTGGTTGGTCGTGTCGAGGCTGACATGACCGAGCCAGCTTCGGATGACCGTAATGTCGACGCCGGCCGAGATGAGGTGCACGGCGGTGGCGTGCCGGAAGGCGTGTGGCGTTACGTGCTTGGCACGCAGCGTTGGCATGGTTTCGGCCGCCGCCTTCACGTAGGCGGCGAGCTTGAACCGGACCCCGGAGGCGCTGAGCGGCTCGCCATAGCGGTTGACGAACAGCCGCTGGTCGGGCGCCCGTGGTTGCCGTTCAAGCAGTTTCCGCAGCAACATCACGGTTTCTGGCCAGAGCGGACAGATACGTTCCTTCCGTCCCTTACCGGTCAAACGCACGCAACTCGGGCTTTCGAACCGGATTGCTTCTGGGCAAAGGTCGAGCGCTTCCTGTATTCGTGCGCCGCTGTTGTAGAGGAACGAGAGCAGCGCATGATCCCGCATGCCCTCAATGGTCGAACGATCTGGCTGAGCGAGGATCGCCGTCACTTCCGCCGGATCCAGATAGCTCGGTTCCGACACCGGAGCGCGCTTGATCGGTATGTTGAGGATTTCCACGCATTGCGCGATCGATCCAGGATCCCTTGTGGCCACGAAGTGGAAGAAGCTGCGGATCGCCGCAAGCCGGCAGTTGCGCGTGCCGATCGTACCGCCACGGTCATGTTCGGCGTGACTGAGGAACGCGGCGACCTCGCTGGCGGCCAGATCGGCCAGCGTGATCATAGCCACCTTCTTCCCAGTACGCTGGGCGACGAACCGGAGCAACAACCGCCAGGTATCGCGGTATGATCGGACTGTATGGATGGATGCGTTGCGCTGCTCGACCAGCCATTCGTAGAAGAACGCGCGCAGCAGGGCCGGGAACCGGTCAACCTTGCTCATGGCCGCATCTCCTGCCCCATGCTGAGGCACGGTGCGCCAACTGCCCGGAACCGCTCATTCGCGTAATGCAGCAGCTCCTGCGTGACGGTGATGTAGACCAATGTAGAGTTGATATCCCTATGGCCGAGATAGGTCGCGAGGAACGGCAGGCGATCCTGCGGGTTGATGCCCGTCCGGTACCATTCCAGGATTCTGTTCACGACCATCGAGTGGCGCAGGTCATGAACGCGAGGGCCCGCTTTTCCTCGCAATGGCTTCAACCCAGCGCGACGTATGACGTCAGAGAGCAACCACGTGATCATTTCCGGCGTGTAGTGACCGTCGCCTCGCTCGTGCCAGAACAAGCCGGAGCGCGCGTCCTGTGATCCACCGGCACGACGCCGTGCATCGACGTAGGCGCGAAGCTCGACTACAACGCTGTCGGGAAGCGGCAGTATCCGAGTCTTGAAGAACTTGGTCTGCCGGACGGTTACCGTACCGTCCCGCAGGTCAACGTCACCAAGATCGAGCCGGGCAAGCTCGCCGCGCCGCAAGCCTGCGCAATAGGCCAGCAGCAGCATTGTGTACATGCTCAGCGGCCGAAGCGGCACCCGTGGAGACGGATAGGTGCGGGCAACCTCGAGCATCCGCCGCACGTCGGCAGGCGAGTAGATATGAGCCTTTCGCCATTGCCTGGCCGCCTCCTTCCTCGGTCTCGGGTCCGGTCGCCGCACAGGTATCGACGGGTCGCGGTGACGAAGGATTTTCGCAAAGACGCGTTTGAGCTTTTCGCATTCCTCCACTTGGTGACGCGTGACATTCGTTGCCGCCCATCGATCAACCATGGCGCTCAGCGGTTCGGCCTCCGGTCCCGGATGCAGCTGCAGGAACCGGTCGAACCGCAAGAGCAACAGGGGCTGCGAAGTGTATTTGTATCCTCTGCGCCGCATCATCGCGACATGCTCAGCCATCATTTCGCCCAGCACGCTGCCGAACGGCCTGGGCTGGCGCAGTTCGGCGAGAGCCTGTTCCGGATCCCGCGACGCCAATGCCCGCCAGATGGGCATGCACTGCTTGATATTGCACGCATCTCGCAGAGCGGTGACGGGATTGCGTTCGATCGCGCCGATTTCCACCAGGCGTTCGAGGAACCGGTCAATGATGCGGGTGCGGTGTAGCCGCGTCGTCGCTGCCCAGCATTCGGCCGATTTACGCAGCCACGCAATCAGCACTTCCTGACCGAGTGCATCGTAACGTTCGGCCACATCCTGGAAGCCATGCAGGACCTGCCGATAACAGGCTCGGCTTTTCATGCTGTGCAGATCAAGGATCGCGACATGGCGGTCAATGATCGCGCGGTCGGGATCGGGCCAGCGGGCGGTCATGCCAGCACCTCCATTCCCGGCACGTCAAGCGCAATGGCCCTGAGGTCCTCGGTGGCGAGCTTGAGGTAGGGAGCCGTCGATCCCGTCGAACGGTGCCCCAGCACGTCGCCGATGACCTTTTGAGGCACCGCGACCCGCAACATCTCAACAGCGCGCGCATGGCGGAAGATATGGGGTCCACACTTACCAGGCGGTTGGACACCAGCGTCACGGAGCCACCGGCGAACCACGCTGTAAAGCTTGTCGAGCTTGCGATAGGGCGCGCGCGTGCGGAGGAAGATTTCCCTGGCGTCCGTCACGGGCCGCCCGGAACGCAGATAAGCAAGCAACGCTTCACCGACCGGCTCCATCAGGGGCAGCGATGTGCTGGCCCGCGTCTTGTGGTGGCGAACATGGATGGCTTCCGTCCGCCAGTCGATGTCCTCGATCCGCAGATTGCGGATCTCTCCAGACCGTAGCCCATATGTTGCAAGGAGTTGCAGGATTGCATGGTCCCGCAGCCCCGCTGGCGTCTTGTCCGCCCTCGCGGTTTCCAGCACCGCGGCGATCTGGTCTCGCTCCAGGATTGAGGGCACTCCTTCATATGCATAAAGCGTCGGAGCTATCACATGCCCTGACAGGTCCGTTGTGACGCGACCCGTGATGTGGAGATATCGCAGCAGCGAGCGAAGCCGCTCTGCGACAGACTTCAGCGAGCAGCGCGTCAGTTTCGGCGCGCGCAGATCCATGTAACGGTCTACGTCAACGACGCTCAGCCCCGCCAAGCCGCCGCTTCCGTAATCGATCTGCCAGGCAAGAAAGTTCCGGGCTTCCCACATCAGCGCTGCGACGCTGGAGCGAGCCAACCCGCGTTCCTCACGCAGCCAGATTTCGTATTCGTCACAAACTGCAAATCGGGCCACATCGGCCGCGCAGATAGGCTCGATTGCTGGCGGCCATTGACCGTGAGCAAGTCGCAACAGCGCATGAATTCCGGAGCGCGGAACCTCGTGCCAGCGTGCGCCGGGACGTCGACCACGCTCCTTTTCGAACTTTACGATCGCGTGCCGCAGGTATTGCTCTACCTGCACGTCGATCACGTCTGCGACCAGGATGCCCCGCTGTCCCAGATAATCGAGAAATCCAGATGCGTAGGTGCAGTAATTCCTCACCACGACCGGGCTGTATCGCTGACTGATAAGGGAGGAATTGAGTGCGGCAATTAGTTCGTGACGGATATAGGGCATTGGCGAGTCCTCTGTTGGTCGATTGACCCGCAGAGGTTCGGCACCGAATAATGCAAAGCAAGCCGATCGGAAAACAGCGAAAATCCGCCGATCAGGCCGCGCTCCTCCGCATTACGACGACCTCGTGATTAGTGAAGCGGCAGAAGAATGATGCGACCGACGCCGAAGCGATCTGCGAGGCTGTCACGCGGCCAACTATGCGCTTCGTTCCGGTGAAGAGCGAGGAGCAACAGAGCGTGCTGATGCTTCATCGTGTCCGCGAGCTTTTGATCCGACAACGAACGATGCTTGTGAACGCCTTGCGCGGACACCTGGCAGAGTTCGGCATCATTACGCGGCAGGGCGTTGCCGGTGTCGAAACGCTTATCGCGGTGGTCGAAGCCGGGGATCAAGATGTCATTCCGCCGCTTGCGCGTTCAGCACTTCTCTCGGTGGTAGGGCAGTTACGAGAGGTGCACGAGAAAATCGGCGAGATGGACCGCCAAATTCACACTTGGCATCGCGGGAACGAATTGAGCCGCCGCTTGGAGACGATCCCTGGAATCGGCCCGATTACTGCCAGTGCGATTGCCGCGACAGTTGCAGACGCGTCTCTCTTCAGATCCGGCCGACAATTGGCGGCGTGGATAGGCCTTGTACCACGGCAGAACTCATCGGGTGGCAAAGATCGTCTCGGGAGGATCAGCAAACAAGGTGATCCCTATCTCCGACGTCTTCTCGTCATTGGTGCGCACGCGGTCCTTCGCTTCAGTAAGAAGGGTAAAACGGCACCGACGCGTTGGGCGGCCGATCTTCTGGTGAAGAAGCCTTACAACGTCGTCGCCGTTGCTTTGGCAAACAAGATGGCGCGGATTGTGTGGGCACTGATGGCGACAGGCGGGCGCTTTGAGGGTACCGGCAGGCTCTGACAACCTGAGAGAATGCAGAAATTGGTGAGGTGCTGATGGTGTGATGGCGAACGGTCGAACCGGGATTGGAGAAACCCGATCAGTGGGTGCCGCTTGAAAGCGCGTTGACCTGTCTGGGATCCAATCAGCGGACTACATCAGGGCCAGCGGCATGAATAGGCCGCGATCAAAGGCCGAATACATGCCTGCACCCGACCAATCCGCCAGAAACGCCAAATTGCCCCTTGCCACGCGGAGGCCGTCCATACATGCCACTGAACTTTCATCCAGCGGCAATTAGAGCCTGGGCGGTTTTGAATACGCCAAGTGGCGCGGTGGTAGCAACCGGCGGAAATGCGTAGCTTTCATCTTGCGCAGCGTTGGAGCCGGTTGCGGCGATGGACCCGGCATAGTCTGCCGGGGTCTGGTATCCGAGCGATGAGTGCGGCCGGAAATTATTAAAATCCTCAGCCCATTCAGCAATGGCGCTTCGGGCATGATCGAGGCCAAAGAACAGGCTTTCGTTGAGCAGCTCGTCGCGCATCCGACCATTGAAACTTTCAACATAGCCGTTCTGCATCGGCTTTCCCGGCGCGATGTAGTGCCAGTCGACTTTATGATCCTTCGACCACGCGAGGATGGCGTTCGATGTGAACTCCGTGCCGTTGTCGGAGACGATCATTCCCGGTTTGCCTCGCCGTTCGATCAACGTCGTCAACTCGCGAGCAACACGACGGCCGGAGATTGAGGTGTCCGGGATTGCCGCCAGGCATTCGCGCGTCACATCATCAACGATATTGAGCACGCGAAACCTCCTTCCGCAAGCAAACTGGTCATGCACGAAGTCCAGCGACCAGCGGGCATTGGCCTTCGCTTCGACCAGGATCGGGGCGCGCGTGCCGACAGCACGCCGCCTGGCTTTCCGCTTGCGAACGGAAAGTCCTTCCTCGCGATAGAGCCGGTAGATGCGATTGACGCCAGACGGCTCTCCATCCCGCCGAAGCAGGATGAAAAGGCGTCGATAACCGAAGCGCCGCCGCTCATTGGCGAGGTCACGCAGCTTCTCCCGCAAGTCGACCTCCGGCGGTCGACTTGACCGATAACGGATCGTCTTGCGGTCGGCGGATATGATCTGGCAGGCCCGCCGCTCCGAAAGACCCATGATGGCCTTCAGATGCGTGACGGCTTCACGCTTGGCGGCAGGCCCTACCATTTTTTTGCGAGAAGCTCGCGGAGCGCGGCTGCATCAAGCATCTGTTCAGCCAGCAGCTTCTTCAGCCTGGCGTTCTCGTCCTCAAGCGTCTTCAGCCGCTTCGCCTCGGAGACTTCCATTCCGCCATATTTGGCTTTCCAGTTGTAAAACGTCGCTTCCGAAATTCCGTGCTTGCGGCAGAGGTCGGCTGCCTTCGCACCAGCCTCCTGCTCCTTCAGCACCGCAATAATCTGCTCTTCCGTAAATCTCTGCTTCTTCATTCGTCCGTCCTTTAATAGGCCGGACTCTCTTATGTTCATTTGCAAGCTCGTTAGGCGCGTTTTTTCTTTCGCCTTTGACGAGGAGGTCATGCGTAAAGCTGATGCACAAAGCAGGAGACAGGGCATTTAGACGACGGCTGGCATACTCTTATACGCGGGTTGGGTACCGCATTTCCGTGTGTTCGTCTGGGGCTGCCTCTGTCTAATCTCGGGCATGGATGTATCCGCCACATAGAGTCCGCGAGGGTTCCCCACCGGAGCCCTGCCTCCAACTTTGCACATCAGACAGATGATTGAGTTTCTCGATAATTTTCCGCCGACGGTCGGCGCTTTAAACCTTTGTTGCAGGAGCGACCTCCTGCCCAATCGCCCACAGGAACGCGGCCATTTCTCGCGCAATGGCGGTGACCGCGACGACCTTCGGCTTGCCTGCCGCGATTAGTTTTCGATAGCGCGCGCAAAGCCGTATTTGGCCTTTCCAGGCAATCTCGCGAACTGTCCTTGGCAGTCCCTCCAGCCGTGCCTGGATCGTCGGGCTTACCCGTGCAGGGAAGCGATATGTCCAAGCCCCTTCAATGAGAACTCTTCGAGCCCTTGTGTTACCCGCCTTGGTAATCCCACCACGCTTGACCCGTTCGCCCGTCGAGCTCTCCGACGGCACGAGGCCAAGATATGCCATCAACTGACGGGGATTATCAAAGCGCCTGACGTCGCCGATTTCGACGACAAAGGTGACCGCCGTCATGAACGCGACGCCGCGCATCGCTTGATAGGCGGCCACAACCGGCGCCATCGACCAGGAAGCTGCGGTCTCCGCCACCAACTTCGTTAGCCTGTCCAGACGCACGCCGGCATCCTCGATGGCCTGGCAATATTCTGCCAACAGGATTTGGTGGGCGGGGTGATCAAATCCCTGGCACGCCAGCCACCGTACATGGGCGCGCGTCCATGGCTTGCGTCCGGTATAGATGCGGCCGTGACGCAACAAGAAAGATTGAAGTTGCTGACGCGCCTGTTTCAGCGCGTCGTTGGCAGCTTCGCGGGCTCGTACCAGGTCGCGGATCGCCTCATGACCTTCGTCCGGAACCCAGACCGAGGTCAGTTCGCCCGCCCGGTGCAGCCGCGCCAGGCTTACGGCATCCCGGCGGTTTGTCTTCACCCGGTCGCCCGCACGCCTGGGCACGAGCGATGGTGCCACCACCACGCAGTCGTGTCCCAGTTCGATAATCTGACGGTAAAGGCCGTAACCGGTCGGACCTGCTTCGTAGCAAAAGTGAAGCTTCCCTCCACGCTTTGAAAGTCTGTTGACCATCGACGTCACAGACGCCGGTTCCGAGGAGATGTCGCCAAAAAACCGCACCTCGCCGTTGCGCGCTCCATCGGCAACCGCAACTGAAATCTTCGACTTGGATGTATCCAGGCCAATGAAGAATACGCTATCTTCTTTCATGGTTCGCCCTCGCTAAGCATGGGGCAAGGCTCCGGCCAATCCAGAGCAACCCCCGAATTCAGCTTACCGCGGGGGCGGGCCACACTCACCCCGCGAACATACGGTCTAATCCAATCTGGAGGAAATTCTCAGTGGCATGTATGGACGGCCTCCGCGTGGCAAGGGGCAATTTGGCGTTTCTGGCGGATTGGTCGGGTGCAGGCATGTATTCGGCCTTTGATCGCGGCCTATTCATGCCGCTGGCCCTGATGTAGTCCGCTGATTGGATCCCAGACAGGTCAACGCGCTTTCAAGCGGCACCCACTGATCGGGTTTCTCCAATCCCGGTTCGACCGTTCGCCATCACACCATCAGCACCTCACCAATTTCTGCATTCTCTCAGGTTGTCAGAGCCTGCCGGTACCCTCAAAGCGCCCGCCTGTCGCCATCAGTGCCCACACAATCCGCGCCATCTTGTTTGCCAAAGCAACGGCGACGACGTTGTAAGGCTTCTTCACCAGAAGATCGGCCGCCCAACGCGTCGGTGCCGTTTTACCCTTCTTACTGAAGCGAAGGACCGCGTGCGCACCAATGACGAGAAGACGTCGGAGATAGGGATCACCTTGTTTGCTGATCCTCCCGAGACGATCTTTGCCACCCGATGAGTTCTGCCGTGGTACAAGGCCTATCCACGCCGCCAATTGTCGGCCGGATCTGAAGAGAGACGCGTCTGCAACTGTCGCGGCAATCGCACTGGCAGTAATCGGGCCGATTCCAGGGATCGTCTCCAAGCGGCGGCTCAATTCGTTCCCGCGATGCCAAGTGTGAATCTGGCGGTCCATCTCGCCGATTTTCTCGTGCACCTCTCGTAACTGCCCTACCACCGAGAGAAGTGCTGAACGCGCAAGCGGCGGAATGACATCTTGATCCCCGGCTTCGACCACCGCGATAAGCGTTTCGACACCGGCAACGCCCTGCCGCGTAATGATGCCGAACTCTGCCAGGTGTCCGCGCAAGGCGTTCACAAGCATCGTTCGTTGTCGGATCAAAAGCTCGCGGACACGATGAAGCATCAGCACGCTCTGTTGCTCCTCGCTCTTCACCGGAACGAAGCGCATAGTTGGCCGCGTGACAGCCTCGCAGATCGCTTCGGCGTCGGTCGCATCATTCTTCTGCCGCTTCACTAATCACGAGGTCGTCGTAATGCGGAGGAGCGCGGCCTGATCGGCGGATTTTCGCCGTTCTTGTCGATGTTCCTCCGCATTATTTCAGAGTGTGTCGAGCCAGGCGAGCACGCTGGCATCGCGCTTCCAGGATGGCTGGCTGCCGGGTGTGGCTGGAACGGCGACCTTTTCCAGGGCTTTCCGCTTCGTTTCCAGATTGGCCCTGGCATAGTGGTTGGTCGTGTCGAGGCTGACATGACCGAGCCAGCTTCGGATGACCGTAATGTCGACGCCGGCCGAGATGAGGTGCACGGCGGTGGCGTGCCGGAAGGCGTGTGGCGTTACGTGCTTGGCACGCAGCGTTGGCATGGTTTCGGCCGCCGCCTTCACGTAGGCGGCGAGCTTGAACCGGACCCCGGAGGCGCTGAGCGGCTCGCCATAGCGGTTGACGAACAGCCGCTGGTCGGGCGCCCGTGGTTGCCGTTCAAGCAGTTTCCGCAGCAACATCACGGTTTCTGGCCAGAGCGGACAGATACGTTCCTTCCGTCCCTTACCGGTCAAACGCACGCAACTCGGGCTTTCGAACCGGATTGCTTCTGGGCAAAGGTCGAGCGCTTCCTGTATTCGTGCGCCGCTGTTGTAGAGGAACGAGAGCAGCGCATGATCCCGCATGCCCTCAATGGTCGAACGATCTGGCTGAGCGAGGATCGCCGTCACTTCCGCCGGATCCAGATAGCTCGGTTCCGACACCGGAGCGCGCTTGATCGGTATGTTGAGGATTTCCACGCATTGCGCGATCGATCCAGGATCCCTTGTGGCCACGAAGTGGAAGAAGCTGCGGATCGCCGCAAGCCGGCAGTTGCGCGTGCCGATCGTACCGCCACGGTCATGTTCGGCGTGACTGAGGAACGCGGCGACCTCGCTGGCGGCCAGATCGGCCAGCGTGATCATAGCCACCTTCTTCCCAGTACGCTGGGCGACGAACCGGAGCAACAACCGCCAGGTATCGCGGTATGATCGGACTGTATGGATGGATGCGTTGCGCTGCTCGACCAGCCATTCGTAGAAGAACGCGCGCAGCAGGGCCGGGAACCGGTCAACCTTGCTCATGGCCGCATCTCCTGCCCCATGCTGAGGCACGGTGCGCCAACTGCCCGGAACCGCTCATTCGCGTAATGCAGCAGCTCCTGCGTGACGGTGATGTAGACCAATGTAGAGTTGATATCCCTATGGCCGAGATAGGTCGCGAGGAACGGCAGGCGATCCTGCGGGTTGATGCCCGTCCGGTACCATTCCAGGATTCTGTTCACGACCATCGAGTGGCGCAGGTCATGAACGCGAGGGCCCGCTTTTCCTCGCAATGGCTTCAACCCAGCGCGACGTATGACGTCAGAGAGCAACCACGTGATCATTTCCGGCGTGTAGTGACCGTCGCCTCGCTCGTGCCAGAACAAGCCGGAGCGCGCGTCCTGTGATCCACCGGCACGACGCCGTGCATCGACGTAGGCGCGAAGCTCGACTACAACGCTGTCGGGAAGCGGCAGTATCCGAGTCTTGAAGAACTTGGTCTGCCGGACGGTTACCGTACCGTCCCGCAGGTCAACGTCACCAAGATCGAGCCGGGCAAGCTCGCCGCGCCGCAAGCCTGCGCAATAGGCCAGCAGCAGCATTGTGTACATGCTCAGCGGCCGAAGCGGCACCCGTGGAGACGGATAGGTGCGGGCAACCTCGAGCATCCGCCGCACGTCGGCAGGCGAGTAGATATGAGCCTTTCGCCATTGCCTGGCCGCCTCCTTCCTCGGTCTCGGGTCCGGTCGCCGCACAGGTATCGACGGGTCGCGGTGACGAAGGATTTTCGCAAAGACGCGTTTGAGCTTTTCGCATTCCTCCACTTGGTGACGCGTGACATTCGTTGCCGCCCATCGATCAACCATGGCGCTCAGCGGTTCGGCCTCCGGTCCCGGATGCAGCTGCAGGAACCGGTCGAACCGCAAGAGCAACAGGGGCTGCGAAGTGTATTTGTATCCTCTGCGCCGCATCATCGCGACATGCTCAGCCATCATTTCGCCCAGCACGCTGCCGAACGGCCTGGGCTGGCGCAGTTCGGCGAGAGCCTGTTCCGGATCCCGCGACGCCAATGCCCGCCAGATGGGCATGCACTGCTTGATATTGCACGCATCTCGCAGAGCGGTGACGGGATTGCGTTCGATCGCGCCGATTTCCACCAGGCGTTCGAGGAACCGGTCAATGATGCGGGTGCGGTGTAGCCGCGTCGTCGCTGCCCAGCATTCGGCCGATTTACGCAGCCACGCAATCAGCACTTCCTGACCGAGTGCATCGTAACGTTCGGCCACATCCTGGAAGCCATGCAGGACCTGCCGATAACAGGCTCGGCTTTTCATGCTGTGCAGATCAAGGATCGCGACATGGCGGTCAATGATCGCGCGGTCGGGATCGGGCCAGCGGGCGGTCATGCCAGCACCTCCATTCCCGGCACGTCAAGCGCAATGGCCCTGAGGTCCTCGGTGGCGAGCTTGAGGTAGGGAGCCGTCGATCCCGTCGAACGGTGCCCCAGCACGTCGCCGATGACCTTTTGAGGCACCGCGACCCGCAACATCTCAACAGCGCGCGCATGGCGGAAGATATGGGGTCCACACTTACCAGGCGGTTGGACACCAGCGTCACGGAGCCACCGGCGAACCACGCTGTAAAGCTTGTCGAGCTTGCGATAGGGCGCGCGCGTGCGGAGGAAGATTTCCCTGGCGTCCGTCACGGGCCGCCCGGAACGCAGATAAGCAAGCAACGCTTCACCGACCGGCTCCATCAGGGGCAGCGATGTGCTGGCCCGCGTCTTGTGGTGGCGAACATGGATGGCTTCCGTCCGCCAGTCGATGTCCTCGATCCGCAGATTGCGGATCTCTCCAGACCGTAGCCCATATGTTGCAAGGAGTTGCAGGATTGCATGGTCCCGCAGCCCCGCTGGCGTCTTGTCCGCCCTCGCGGTTTCCAGCACCGCGGCGATCTGGTCTCGCTCCAGGATTGAGGGCACTCCTTCATATGCATAAAGCGTCGGAGCTATCACATGCCCTGACAGGTCCGTTGTGACGCGACCCGTGATGTGGAGATATCGCAGCAGCGAGCGAAGCCGCTCTGCGACAGACTTCAGCGAGCAGCGCGTCAGTTTCGGCGCGCGCAGATCCATGTAACGGTCTACGTCAACGACGCTCAGCCCCGCCAAGCCGCCGCTTCCGTAATCGATCTGCCAGGCAAGAAAGTTCCGGGCTTCCCACATCAGCGCTGCGACGCTGGAGCGAGCCAACCCGCGTTCCTCACGCAGCCAGATTTCGTATTCGTCACAAACTGCAAATCGGGCCACATCGGCCGCGCAGATAGGCTCGATTGCTGGCGGCCATTGACCGTGAGCAAGTCGCAACAGCGCATGAATTCCGGAGCGCGGAACCTCGTGCCAGCGTGCGCCGGGACGTCGACCACGCTCCTTTTCGAACTTTACGATCGCGTGCCGCAGGTATTGCTCTACCTGCACGTCGATCACGTCTGCGACCAGGATGCCCCGCTGTCCCAGATAATCGAGAAATCCAGATGCGTAGGTGCAGTAATTCCTCACCACGACCGGGCTGTATCGCTGACTGATAAGGGAGGAATTGAGTGCGGCAATTAGTTCGTGACGGATATAGGGCATTGGCGAGTCCTCTGTTGGTCGATTGACCCGCAGAGGTTCGGCACCGAATAATGCAAAGCAAGCCGATCGGAAAACAGCGAAAATCCGCCGATCAGGCCGCGCTCCTCCGCATTACGACGACCTCGTGATTAGTCAAGTTATGGCGAGGTGAGCATAACTTTACGTAGGGCTTAACATAAGACGCGGGCATCAACCGAGCCTGGTGCCCCAGTGCCGTGAGAACCCGCGCCCAGTAGTGCCCTGTTGCACAAGCCTCGATCCCAATCAGGCATGGCGGCAATACCTTGAAGAATGCAACGACATCGTCTCGGCGAAGCCTACGACGGCACACGATAGCACCAGCCTCATTGATCCCGTGAACCTGGAATACCTGCTTGGCAATATCCAGGCCAATTATCGCAACCTTCTCCATGGACGCATCTCCTGATGTGAGTTCGACACGCGACATCTTGGCATATCGCGATGCCGGGAGCGGAGGCCGTCCATCACATCAGGTCACCCAGGTTCAACCAGTTGTCGTCGCTCTAATCGGGCTTCTCGGGTCGGCGGCCGATCCGGCGATAGTGATCTGACATGGAGCGCATATTCGGAATTCCGAACGTTCAGCGGAGCGGCTCAGAAACTATAATCTATCGCTTTGACCCACGGCCAGCCAGGTCATCGAGCGGCTAGTAGCCTAGGCTCATTGAAGATAATTTATTCAGTCAAAACAATGAGATTGAGTTTGGGGACATCAGTAGGATGAATTTGGCCCGCGCTATCAAGGAAATTGGCCACTGTAGCGCTGCAGAACCACAGACACCGGCATCTTGACGAGTCACTAATCTATGTGAAATGCTAAGATGTCAGACCAATTTAACCGATCGGCTGCCTAGAAAAATATTGGGGAACCATGAAGGCACCAAACAGCGATAGGCCGGTAATCCGGCCGCTTCCGGCGATGGATCGCGCGCGCCAGGTAACGGACGCGCTGGCGGACTATGTGGAGGATGCGCGCCTGCAGGCCGGCGACCGGCTGCCCGCCGAGCGCGAGCTGATGGCGGACCTCAGGGTTGGGCGCTCGACCATTCGCGAGGCAATCCGGCATTTCCAGGCGCTCGGCGTGATCGAGACGCGAAAGGGTAGCGGAACCTATCTGCTGAAGCCGATCTCCAAGGCGACCATTCATATGCCGCTGTCGCTGCATGCAACGGACCTGCGCAACGCCCTGCTGCAGACGCTGGAAGTGCGCCGCGGGATCGAGTGCGAGGCAGGCATGGTGGCCGCGAAGAAGCGCACCGCCCAGGATCTTGTTCTCATCGAAGAGAAGCTCAACGAGATGGAGCGCGTCCATCTGGAAAAGGGCACGTCGGGTCCCGAGGATCTCGCTTTCCACCTCGCCATCTATGACGCCAGCCACAATCCGCTGTTTCGCCAGCTTCTCGAGCAGATGCGCGAGACCTTCTGGCAATTCTGGCAGCACCCTTTCGAGCGGCAGGATTTTGCCCGCCGTTCCTTTCCCTTTCATCGCACGCTCTTCAACGCGATCGCCGCGCGCGATCCCGAGGCGGCGCGCGAAGAGACACTGAAAATCCTCGCGGTCGTCGAGGAAGACATCAAGGAAATGTCCCAATGAGCAACGGTTCAGACCCGTTCGAATTCGCATCCCTCATCACCGCGCACGACGAGGGTAACTTCGCCGAAGCCGTTGTGCCGCCGATCTTCCAGACATCGCTGTTCACCTTCTCCGATTACGACGAGATGATCGCCTCTTATCGCGGCGAAAAGGTGCGCCCGATCTACACCCGTGGCCTCAATCCGACGGTGCGCATGTTCGAGGAGATGCTGGCCAAGCTCGAGGGTGCGGAAGACGCGCTCGGTTTCGCCAGCGGCATGGCGGCGATTTCGTCGGCGGTGCTCGCCTTCGTGGAGCCCGGCGACCGCATCGTTGCGGTAAAGCATGTCTATCCCGATGCCTTCCGCCTGTTCGGCACGGTCCTCAAGCGCATGAGGGTCGAGGTGACCTATGTCGATGGCCGCGACGAGGAGGCCGTCGCCAAGGCGCTGCCCGGCGCAAAGCTGTTCTACATGGAGAGCCCGACGAGCTGGGTCATGGAAGCGCATGATGTCGGCGCTCTCGCCGCTCTGGCGAAGCAGCATGGTGTGATCTCCATGATCGACAACAGCTGGGCTAGCCCTGTGTTCCAGCGGCCGATCACGCTCGGCGTCGACCTCGTCATTCACTCGGCGTCCAAATATCTTGGCGGCCACAGCGATGTCGTGGCCGGCGTGGTGGCCGGCTCGAAGGAGATGGTCGCCCGCGTCAAGGCGGAGTCCTATCCCTATCTCGGCGGGAAGCTGTCGCCCTTCGATGCCTGGCTCCTGATCCGCGGCATGCGCACCTTGCCCATCCGCATGAAGGCGCACGAGGCGGCCGGCATGACGATCGCCAAGCGCCTGCAGGATCTCGATGTGGTCGAGACGGTCTGCCATCCCGGCCTCGCCAACCGCCTGCCTGCAGGCCTCAACGGCACGTCGGGGCTGTTCTCGTTCATATTCCGCGAAGGCGTCGATATCCGCGCCTTCGCCGATCACCTCAAGCTCTTCAAACTGGGAGTGAGCTGGGGTGGGCATGAAAGCCTGATCGTACCAGGCGAGGTCGTCCTTCAGCAGAAGGCACAGCCCAATTCCGCGCATACCTTCGGGATCCATGCGCGGTCCGTACGCCTCCATGCCGGCCTCGAAGGAACCGAGGCGTTGTGGAGAGACATCGAGGAGGCGCTTTCCGTCGCTTCGTAAAAGTCCAGAAACAGAGGAAAAACCTGGAAGGGGGAACTGAGCATGAAAAGACTGATAACCGCAACGCTGCTGGCCACGATGATGGCGGGTACGGCGATGGCCGACACGACGCTGAAGCTCGTCGAGGTGATCACCAGCCCCGAGCGCACCGAAACCCTGAAATCGCTTGTCGGCAAGTTTGAAGCCGCCAATCCCGGCACCAAGGTCGACATCATCTCGCTGCCCTGGAACGAAGCGTTCCAGAAGTTCGCGACCATGGTATCGGCAGGAGATACGCCTGACGTCATGGAAATGCCGGATACCTGGCTCTCGCTCTACGCCAACAACGGCATGCTCGAAAGCCTCGAGCCCTACCTCGAAAAGTGGGAGTACACCAAGGGGCTGACGCCACGCGCGCTGGAGCTCGGCCGCGACGTCAAGAACACCGCCTACATGCTGCCCTACGGCTTCTATCTGCGCGCGCTGTTCTACAACAAGAACCTCTTCAAGGAAGCCGGCGTTTCCGAGCCGCCGAAGACGATGGACGAATTCGTCGCCGCGTCTGAAAAAGTCTCCAAGCTCCCCGGCAAGTCCGGCTACTGCCTGCGCGGCGGACCGGGCGGCCTGAACGGCTGGGTGATGTTCGGCGCGACGATGGCCGGCTCCAACAAGTTCTTCAACGATGACGGCACCTCGACCATGAACAGCGAAGGCTGGACCAAGGGTCTCGAATGGGTGGTCGATCTCTACAAGAAGGGCCTGGCGCCGAAGGACAGCGTCAACTGGGGCTTCAACGAGACCGTCGCCGGCTTCTATTCCGGCACCTGCGCCATGCTCGACCAGGATCCGGATGCCCTGATCGCGGTGGCCCAGCGCATGAAGCCGGAAGACTTCGGCGTCACCAAGATGCCGGTCGGTCCGAGCGGCAAGGGCTTCACGACTATCGGCTTCGCCGGCTGGTCGATGTTCACCACCAGCCAGAACAAGGATCTGTCCTGGAAGCTGATCGAAACGCTTGAATCGCCCGAAGGCAACATCGAGTGGAACAAGCGCACCGGCGCGCTGCCGGTTCACACCTCGGCCGAGAAGGACCCCTTCTATGCGAGCGAGCAGTTCAAGGGCTGGTTCGATGAGCTGGCCGACAAGAACATCGTTCCGACCGTGATGCCGACCTACCTCGAGGAATTCGCCTTCTTCAAGGATTCGCTCGCCATCAAGACGACGCAGCAGGCGCTTCTCGGCGATATCACGCCGAAGGAACTGGCTGACCAGTGGGCGGACTATCTGACTAAGGCTCAGCAGAAGTACCTCGCGAAGAAGTAAGCGGGTGAAGAGGGGGCTTCGCATGTGTGGCCCCCTCATCCGCCTGCCGGCACCTTCTCCCCGTAGGGGCGAAGGGATGTGCTGCAACCTCTCCGTCTCTTCTCCCCTTAGGGAGAAGGTGGCCTGGGAAGGCTCAGGTGCAACTTGTTGCACCGGGGATAAGGGGGCACGAGTGCTGAAGCCGCAGTGAATCTCAACATGAAAGCCGCCCAAGATGACCATGACCGCCGATACGCTCGACAGTCGCCGTGACCGCAGGTCGTGGCTGAAGCGCGTCGCCGATGCCTCGGAACCCTATCTCTACAGCGCCCCATCGCTCGTCCTCATCATCGCCGTGATGCTGGTGCCGCTGGTGATCGGCGTGTCCTATGCGTTCCGCGATATCCAGCTTCTCAACCCCTTTTCCGGCGGCTTTGTCGGGCTCGAGCATTTTCGCGACCTCTCCAAGGATGCCGCCTTTTATGGCGCGCTGAAGAACACGCTCTGGTGGACCGGTGCCTCGGTCGTGCTGCAGTTCATCTTCGGGCTCATCCTCGCGCTTTTGCTCGACAAGCCGTTCTGGGGCCGGGGCCTCGTTCAGGCCTTGGTGTTCCTGCCCTGGGCCGTCCCGTCGTTTCTCGCCGGCCTCAACTGGGCCTGGCTGTTCAACCCCGTCATCGGGCCAATCCCGCACTGGCTCTACGCGCTCGGCCTGATGAGCGAGCCGCGCAACATCCTGTCCGACCCGCAATATGCCATGTGGGGACCGATCATCGCCAATGTCTGGTGGGGCATCCCCTTCTTCGCCATCACGCTGCTCGCAGCCCTTCAGGCAATCCCGCGTGACCTCTACGAAGCGGCCTCGATCGACGGCGCCACGTGGTTCCAGCGGTTCCGCTCGATCACGCTGCCGTTTCTCGCGCCAACGATCGCGATCACCGTGCTGCTGCGCACCGTATGGGTGTCGAACTTCGCCGATCTCATTGTCGTCATGACCGGCGGCGGCCCGGCCGACAGGACGCAGATCGTTGCCAGCTATATCTTCACCCAGGCGTTCAAGCGGCTCGACTTTGGTTACGCCTCGGCGATCGCGCTTGTGCTGCTGGTGTTGCTGCTCGCCTATTCCATGCTGATCATCCTGCTGCGGCAGACCCTGCTGAACAAGGATTGAGCCATGAGACGATCCATCATCCCCACTATCGCGCACCGTCTGGCGATCCTGTGCTACATCGTTTTCGCGCTGTTTCCGCTGTTCTGGCTGCTCAAGGTGTCCGTAACGCCAAACGACCTTCTCTATTCAGAGGGTGTCCGGATGTGGCCGTCGCGCACGACCTGGGAGCATTACAGCTTCGTCCTCCAGCACAGCGCCTTTCCGACATTCTTCAAGAACAGCCTGATCGTTTCGGCCTCGACCGCCGTCGTCGTCACGATCTGTGCCTCGCTCTCGGGCTACGCGCTCTCGCGCTTCAATTTCCGGGCGAAATACTGGATCGTGGCGCTAATGCTGCTCACGCAGATGTTCCCGCTGGTCATGCTGGTCGCGCCGATCTTCAAGATCCTGACGCCGCTGCATCTCACGAACAGCCTGACCGGCCTCGTCGTCGTCTACACCGCCTTCAACGTTCCCTTCGCGACCTTCCTGATGCAGTCCTTCTTCGACGGCATTCCTAAGGATCTCGAGGAAGCGGCAATGATCGACGGCGCGACGCAATTCACCGCGTTTCGCCAGATCATCCTGCCGCTGACATTGCCGGGGATCGCAGCCACGCTCGGCTTTGTCTTCACCGCGGCGTGGAGCGAGTTGCTCTTCGCGCTGATGCTGATCAACGGCAACGACGCCGCGACCTTCCCGGTCGGGCTACTGACCTTCGTGGGCAAATTCTCGGTGGACTTCGGACAAATGATGGCGGCGGGTGTTCTCGCGCTCATCCCGGCCGGTCTCTTCTTCCTTCTCATTCAGCGCTACCTCGTCCAGGGTCTCACAGCCGGCGCGGTCAAGGGTTAATCACATGGCATCGATCGATATCCAAAACGTCAAGAAATCCTTTGGTCATGTTCACGTCCTGCAGGACGTCGAGCTGAAGATCGAGGATGGCGAGTTCGTCGTGCTCGTCGGTCCGTCCGGCTGCGGCAAATCCACGCTGCTTAGGATGATCGCCGGCCTCGAGGACGTGACCTCGGGCGAGATCCGCATCGCCGGAAACCGGGTCAACGAGCTGCATCCGAAGGACCGTGACATCGCCATGGTGTTCCAGTCCTATGCGCTCTATCCGCACATGAACGTCGCCGGAAACATGAGCTACAGCCTGAAGCTCCGCAAGACGGCCAAGGACAAGATCGCCAGCGTCGTCGGCGCGGCTGCCTCCAAGCTCGGCCTCGACCCGCTGCTCGAACGTCGCCCCAAGGCGCTATCCGGTGGCCAGCGCCAGCGCGTCGCGATGGGGCGTGCGATCGTGCGTCAGCCCAAGGCGTTCCTGTTCGACGAGCCGCTGTCGAACCTCGATGCCCGCCTGCGCGAGCAGATGCGCGCCGAAATCAAGAAACTGCATGGCGACCTGAAGGCGACCTCGATCTACGTGACCCACGACCAGATCGAGGCAATGACGCTGGCGGACCGGATTGTTGCCATGTATGGCGGGGTGGTGCAGCAGGTGGGCAGCCCGCTCGAGCTCTATGATCGCCCCGCCAATCTCTTCGTCGCCGGTTTCATCGGTTCGCCGGGCATGAATTTCCTCGACGCGACCTACAAAAACGGCGGCGCGCAGCTGAAGGACGGCACGGTTATCGCGCTGTCCAATCCGCTCAAGCTTGCCGACGGCGACAAGGTGACGCTAGGCATTCGTCCAGAACATGTCGTCATGACGTCGGAAGAGACCGGAATGAAGGCAGGCGTCGAGCTGATCGAGCCGACGGGCTTCGGCATTATCCTGCACCTCTCGCTGCATGGGTTGCCGTTCAAGATCTTCACGCTCGATCGGGCGGCGCTGGCGGCGGGACCGGATGTCAATGTCAGCTTCCCCGCACAGCATGTTCATGTGTTCGACGCGAAAGGCGACAGGGCCAGCTGATCGCCTCTAAGTCTCGAAGATCAAGAGGACATAGGCGACGAAAAGAACGAGGTGCACCGCTCCCTGCATCAGATGCGTGCGGCCGCTGGAAAAGGTGATGATGCTCAAGGCGAGCGTCAGCACCAGCATGATCGGGCTGCTGTGATCCAGGCCAAGAATGACGGGATTTCCCGTGAGATGGCTGATGACAAGCATGGCGGGGACGGTGAGGCCGATGGTCGAAAGCACCGAGCCGAGGAAGATGTTGACCGATCGCTGCAGGTGATTGGCGACCGATGCGCGCACCGCGCTGATCGCCTCGGGCGTCGCGACCAGAACGGCCATGATCACGCCGCCAAGGGCCGCCGGCGCGCGCAGCGTCTCGATGAAATAGTCGATCGGCGGCGCCAGTTGCTCCACCAGGAATACGACCAGCGACATATAGAGAGCGAGCATCACGATCGGCCACCAGAGTGGCCCCTGGTGATCGTGGTGCCGACTTTGAGGTAGCGCTTCTTCCGTATCGTCTATGAAAAAGCCCCGGTGGCGTCCTGTCTGCAGCATCAGGAACACGCCGTACAGCCCGACCGAGATGAACGCCAGCACCGTCTGCTGGACGGTCGAATAGCCCGGTCCGCCGTTCGGGTGGGTAAAATTCGGCATGATCATGCTTAGCGTCGCCAAGGGCACAATTACGCCGAGATAGGCGTTCGCGCCTTGCAAGTTATGCCTCTGCTCATGCCGCCGCCAGGCACCAAGCAACAACGATAGCCCCACCATCCCGTTCAGGATGATCATGACGACGGCAAACAGGGTATCGCGGACCAGCGTCGGGTTGTTCTCGCCGTGTTGCATCACGGCGGTGATCGCCACGACCTCGATGGTGGTGATGGCGAGCGTCAGTATCAGCGTCCCGTAGGGCTCGCCCAGGCGCTCGGCAAGGTGATCGGCATGACGCACGACTGCTAGTGCCGAGCCGAGCACGACGGAGAAGAGCCAGATGAAGATCAGCGTCAGCCAGAGGGGATTGGCGAGCAGCGCGAACAGCGCCTGGCCGCGAAACAGGAAGGCGAGGCTTGTCAGCGCGCTGATCGCAAGGAACCACTCCCGCCGCAGCAAACTGCCGGTCGGAGGGCGGTGCAGCGTTCCCGCATCTGCTGTCACGTCGCAATCTCCCGCAGGTTTCCGCCCCAGATGATGAAAGCACGGGCCTTGATCGGCCTCAAGCTCAAATCAACCGAGCGTTTCGCGCGAGGTTGCTATCTTTGGGGTCAGAGGTTGCGTTTGCTGTGGGCGATGAACGCCCGAACAGTTGGAGACGCCTCGGTCTTTCTGTAGGCGACGACGAGATCGGACGTTACGTTGGCATGCGGCAGCGGCACGTATCGGATACCCGGCAGCCTGACGCATTCGAGCGATTTCGGCACGATCGCCACGCCTGCCCCGATCGCAACCATGCTGCCGATACCCGTAAAGTCCCAGGAAGTGGAGTTGATGTTCGGCTCGAAGCCCGCTTCCTTACAGGCGGCATGGGTCGTGCCGTGGAAGCCGACGTCGCGCGGTTGCTGCGGCGTCAGGAATGTCTCGCTAGAGAGAGCGGCAAGATTGGCGCCGCCTCGCTCCAGCGTCAGCGCATGCCCATCCGGCACCATCAGGACTAAGGGCTCGCGGCGGATGATATGGGTGGCAAGGCCATCCGGGATGGGCGCAGGGCCGCGGATGAAGGCGAAGTCGAGCAGTCCCTCGACGATGCGGGCGAGTTGCTTGCGCAGTTCCATCTCCGTCAGTTCGATCTCGACGCCGGGATGATCGCGCTTGTACGCCTTGATCGACTGCACGACGGCGCCGGAATAGGCGGCCGAGGCCACATATCCGATCGAGACCCGCCCGGTCTCCCCGCGACTGACCCTGTTGACCGCCACCATCGCGACATCCGCCTGCGCGAGGATCTTGGTCGCCTCGTCGTAGAGCACCTGGCCGGACTGCGTGAGATGGACGGACCGTCTCGTGCGATCGAGAAGCGACGTTCCGAGAATCTCCTCGAGGCTCATGATCTGCTGGCTCAGACCCGGCTGCGCGATGCCGAGCCTTGCGGCCGCGCGCTCGAAATTGCGCTCCTCGACAAGCGCCACGAAATATTTGAGGTGGCGCAGTTCAAAGGAAGGATTGCGGGCAGGCCTTCGTGAGTCCGGGTTCTTCATGTGAGGTGTGCTTCAGAATAATCATAAACTATGAGGGTCTGAAAATATCATAAGCAAGAATGATGAAAATACCCCCTGTTATTTATTGGATGAAATAGGATAAGGTGACTAAACAAGTCCAGTTTTCGGATCGTGACTGGATTGGGCGGCAGAGTGGCAAGACACCTTAGTTTCATGGAAGCGCTGGCAGCAACGGCAGTGGTAGGCGTATCGGTAGCGGCTCCGGGCCAGTTGCGCGCCGAGGATGGCGACAGCGCAACAGCGCTTGCACCGATCACCGTGCAGGCGAAGGGTACGGAAGATCCGAAGGCCCCCGTAAAGGGCTTCGTCGCGAAGACCAGTTCGACCGCGACCAAGACGGGGACGTCCTTGCTTGAGACGCAGCAATCCATCTCTGTCGTCACTACCGATCAGATTCGCGCCCAAGGCGCCGAAACGGTCGGGCAGGCGGTCGAATACACGCCCGGTGTTTCCGGCACGCCCTACGGCTCCGATCCGCGTTTCGATTCGCCGAGAATCCGAGGCTTTGATGGCCGCCAGTCGCAATATCTGAATAGCCTGAAGATGATGCGCACCGCCGGCGCGCCGGCGGTCGATCCCTATCAGCTGGAGCGCATCGAGGTCCTCAGGGGCCCGGCGTCGGTCATGTACGGCCAGGGTAATCCCGGCGGCATGATCAATCTGATCAGCAAGCGGCCGGTGTTCGAGCGTTTCGGCGAAGTCGGCCTGCAGGCCGGAAGCTATGACACCTATGGCTCGTTCTTCGATGTCGGCGGTCCGCTCAGCGACGGCTCGGACTTCGCCTACCGCGTCACGGGCCTCGTGCGCGCCGCCGGTGCCCAGACCGACAATCTCGATAACGATCGCTACTTCATCGCCCCGTCGCTGACATGGCAGCCCGGTGACGACACCAAGCTGACGATCCTGACCAGCGTCCAGCACGACAATCCGAGCACCCCGTCCAGCCTGCCGGCCCAGCTGACGCTCAACGCAACGAACAATCGGCTCTCTCGCGGCTTCTTCGTCGGCGATGAGAGCTTCGACCGTTCCTCGCGGACGCTGACAAACCTCGGTTACGAGTTCGAACATCGGCTGAACGACGTCTGGACCTTCCGCCAGAATGTTCGCTATTCCAATTTCGACTGGAGTTACCAAGCGCTCGGCATGGCCACCTCAGGTCTCGCCGCCGATGGCCGGACCATCAATCGCAACGCGACCTTCCAGGACGAAAACCTCAATACCTTCAACATCGACAACAACTTCCTGGCCGAATTCGATACCGGCGATGTCGAACACAAACTGCTTGTTGGCCTCGACTACCGTTACTTCTCCAACGATGCCAGCACGCAATTCTGGAGCGCGACGCCTCTCGATGCGTTCAATCCCGTCTATGGTGGTCCGATCAGGCTGACGTCCAAGACGACGGATGCGCACGTCGTCTCCGACCTGCAGCAGCTTGGCATCTATATCCAGGACGAGATGGCCTACAACAACTGGCGCGCGACGCTTGGCCTCCGGCAGGATTGGGCGAGCACGAGCGGCACCTCCTTGAATGGCAGAACCAACGTCGAGCGGCCGCTCGACAAGGATGACCAAAAGCTGACCGGCCGGGCCGGGCTGGGCTATGTCTTCGATAACGGCATTGCCCCCTATATCAGCTACGCCACCTCCTTCGAGCCGGTTCCGGTGCCGACAACAGGCCAGTTGCTCGACCCGACGACAGGTAAGCAGGTGGAAATCGGCGTCAAGTATCAGCCCGAGGGCTGGAATGGCTTCTTCTCCGCCGCCATCTTCGATCTCCGCCAGAACAACGTCTCCAACACCGTTGCTCTTCCAGGCGGCGGAACGACGATTGCTCAGATCGGCGAGGTGCATGCGCGGGGCCTCGAACTCGAAGGTGTGGCAAGTCTCACCGACGGGCTGGACCTGCACGCCGCCTACACGTACATGGACACGGAAATTCTGGGGCGAACGGACAATGGCAATCGGCTGGACAACGTTCCGGCGAATGCCGCAAGCCTTTGGCTCGATTACACCTTCCAGGAAGGAAGCGATCTCGATGGTTTCGGCATTGGCGGTGGCGTCAGATATGTGGGACAGCGCTATGGCGATACCGCCAATACATTCGATCTCGGTGGTGTCGCGCTTCTCGACGCTGCGATCCGTTACAAGAAGGATGGCGTTACCGCGTCGCTCAACCTCAAGAACATCGCGGACAAGAATTATGTCTCAAGCTGCTCCTCGTTCGGCTGCACCTATGGTGATGGCCGCACGGTCATGGCCAGGTTGAGTTTTGCCTGGTAGGCGGCAGATAAAGTGGGCGTATGGTTTCAGACAATTCCAACAAATCAGCTCTGATCGGGCGGCGGCAGGCTCTTGGCCTGCTCGCTGCCCTTGCCGTTGCATGGGATGCTAAGGCGGCTGTAACGCCAAGCCGCATCGCGGCGATCGACTGGGCGATGCTCGAAACGCTGATGGCGCTCGGCGTGACCCCGATCGCCGCGACGGAACTCCTTCAATTTCGCAGCGACGCCGTCGAGCCGGAGATCCCGTCTTCCGTCGTCGATCTCGGCCTGCGCGGGTCACCCAACTTCGAGCTGCTGCATCTGCTGAGGCCCGAACTCATCCTGATCTCGCCATTTTATGTCAGGCATCAGCCGGCGCTGGAGGCGATAGCCCCCATCTACTCGCTACCTTTCTACGTCCAGGGCGAACCGCCCTATGCCAAGGCGCTGAACGCGGTCTCGCAATTGGGCGGTGTGCTCGGTCGCGCCGATGCCGCGGCCAAGGTGCTGGCGGAGCAAGAGGCATTTCTGGCGGGCCTTCGCCAGCAGCTCGCTCCCTTCGCGGCGCGGCCGACCTACATCATCAATATCGGCGATTCCCGTCACTTCCGCGCCTTCGGCGCCGACAGCATGTTCGGAGACATCCTGCAGCGGCTCGGCCTGCCGAATGCCTGGACGGACCGATCGCGCTTCACCTTCGCAGCGCCGGTACCCATGGAAAACCTTGCCGCCAATCCAGAGGCGCGTATCGTCATCGTCTCCGATATCCCCGTCGAGGCGCGCAGCAGCCTTCGCAACAGCATGATCTGGAAGTCGCTCAAGCCGGTGAAGGAGGGACGCGTCGTCAACATCGGCAACGTCAACCCCTATGGCGGCATCACCGCCGGCCTTCGCTTCGCGCGGCTCTTGAGTGAAGCGCTCGGCAAAGGCGGAGAGACGCTTTGACATCTCGCACAGCCTGGATCTTCTTCGCCGCCGCGACAGCACTTGCGGTCCTGCTCTTCCTGCAGCAGGCACTCGCCTTCCTGCCGCTTTCCGCCTGGCCATCGCTGCCGCTCGTACCTGACGGCATGACCACCGAGCAGATCATCCTGGCCTACGGCGTATTCCCAAGAGCCGCCGTCGCCATATTGGCCGGCGCCGCACTTGGTCTTGCCGGCGCCTTGCTGCAGCGGCTGCTAAGAAACCCGATCGCCGATCCCTCGACATTGGGCGTCTCGGCTGGCGCCCAGCTTGCCATCGTCGCGACGACGCTGTTTTTCCCCGCGATCCTCGATGGCTACCGCGCGCTTGTGGCGCTTGCAGGTGCCGCCGGCGCAACGGCGCTGGTTTTCCTGCTCGGCTGGCGCCGCAGTTTCGATCCGGTCACCATGGTCGTGTCCGGACTGCTCGTCGGCATTACCTGCGGCGCATTGTCGGCCGCGATGACGCTTTCGCAGGGCGAATACCTCATGTCGCTGGTGACATGGAACGGCGGCGCGCTCGGCCAGCAGGATTGGTCGGTCGCCTCGACGCTGGCGCTGGAATTATTCGCGGGCCTTGCCGCCAGCATCCTGCTGCTGCGGCCATTGGCACTGTTCGGCCTCGGCGATAGCGGCGCGAAATCGCTCGGCGTCGGGCTCGTTGGCATACGGGTGGCGGTCGCGGTCATCGCGGTGGGCCTGGCGGCGGGTGTCGCAGCGAGCGTCGGTCTGGTCAGCTTCGTCGGCCTTGCTGGCCCCGCCCTGGTACGCGGCCTTGGCGTCAGGAAGCCGCATGCCATCATCCTCGCGTCGCCCATCGCGGGTGGCTTGTTGCTCTGGCTGTGCGATGGACTGGTGCAATTCCTCGGCTCCACCACCAGCGAGACCTTCCCGACCGGCGCGATGACCGCCCTGATCGGCGGCCCGCTGCTGCTCTGGCTGCTGCCGAGGGTGAAGCCGGTCGAGCTGCATGAGGAGCGTGCACATGTGACCGCGGCGAGGGCGCCGCGCACATGGCTGATCCTGCTTCTCGCTCTCTTGCCGGCGGTTGCTCTGCTGGTGCTTTTCCTGGCGCGGACTCCCGCCGGCTTCACACTGCTCTCGGCGCAGGACTTCACCGGTCTTCTTCCCATGCGCTGGCCACGACTGCTGGCCTCGGCCGCTGCGGGCAGCCTGCTCGCGATGGCGGGCACCATTCTGCAGCGGCTGACTGGCAATCCGATGGCAAGCCCGGAGGTCCTGGGCGTCAGCGGCGGCGCCGGTATCGGCTTCGCGGCGGCGATCACCATCGTGCCGGCCGCAGGCGTCGCCGAGCTTTTCGCCGGCGCAGGCATAGGCTCCATGATCGTGATGATCATCGTCGTCGCCTTTGCCAGCCGGCGCCAGCTGTCGCCCGAACGGCTGCTGCTCGCAGGCATCGCCATCAGTTCGCTGACGTCGGCTATTCTGTCGGCGCTGCTAGCGATCGGCGATCAGCGCTCATGGCAGATCCTGTCCTGGCTCGGCGGCTCGTCCAACACGGCAACGCCGGCGTCGTCGATCGTACTCGCGGTTCTGGCGATCGCCTGCACCGGCATCGTGCTCTTCTTCACGCGCTGGCTGACGATCCTGCCGCTTGGCAACGCGGTGCCAGTTGCGCTCGGCGTGCCGGTGCGCTCGGCGCGCACCGCGATGATCTTCGTTGCCGGGCTTGCGACCGGCGCGGCGTCGCTGCTGGTCGGGCCTTTAAGTTTCGTGGGGCTGATGGGACCGCATATCGCGCACCGCGCGGGCTTCATGAAGCCGGCGCATCAGCTTCTGGCGTCGTCGGCGATTGGCGCACTGCTGATGATCATCGCCGATCTCGGCGCTCGCACGGCGACTTTCCCTTACGAGTTGCCGCTGGGTCTGTTCGCGGCGCTCGCCGGCGCGCCCTATCTCGTCTGGCTCATCGCCCGCAGGCGGTGAGCGTCAAGACGATACTGGCGGCATTGCGACGCCGAGCCGCTCGGCATGCCCGCGTAGCCCATCGATAATCCCCGGAAACAGGCGCACGCCGTCGGCAAGCGCGCCGCGCTTGCGCGCTAGCCCGTTTTCGCCGGGCAGGCGGACGCGCTCGACGCCGGGGCGCGGCGGATTGTCGTGGCAGGCCTCGACGAGCCATCCAGTCTGGCGCAGGAAAGCATCACGACCGCCGAAGGCGGACGGATCGAACACCTGCACCGTGACGGCGGCATTTGTCCCCTTCGGCGCGTCGGCGCGGCCATAGCCTGATAGCGCCTGCGTGAAGGCTTCGACGTGCAGCGCCATGCCGTATCCCTTCTGACCGTGGTCCAGCCCACCGGTCGGGAGCAGCGTGCCGCCGCTTTCGATGACCTTAGGGTCGCGGCTGGGGTTGCCGTCTGCGTCCATCAGCCACTCATGCTCGTATTGACGGCCTTCGCGGATCAGGCGTTGCGCCATGTTGGCCGTGGTGATCGAGGCGCTGATATCGATCAGGATCGGATCGCCCGACGTCGGAATGCCGTGCGCCACGGGGTTTGGCGTATAGACGCCCCTGCGGCCGCCGAATGGCGCGACCTGTGCGCCGGAAGGGCTTGAGCTTGCGATACTCACCATGTAGCCCCTTTCCGTCGCGATCGACAGATAGGCGGCAAGGCAGCCGATATGGTGGCTGTTTGCGATGGTGATCGTCGCCGTGCCATATGTCTCGGCTCTGTCGCAGGCGAGCTTTACCGCCTGTGACGTCAGCCATGCGCCGGGCAGGCGTTTCCCGGCCCAGGCGACCGCGGGTCCACGATCCGATATAACCTCGGGGCTGCCCTCGCGCGTCATCACGCCGTCGGCGATGCTCTGCAGATACCAGCCGGCGAGCGCCAGGCCATGGGTCGTGTGCCCCATCAAATCTGCTTCTACAAGATAGCGGGCCACGGCCTCGGCTTTGTCGTCCTCAAGGCCAGCGGCCGCGTACAGGTCCTTGGCAAAGCTGCGCAGCGTGTCCGGCGCGTAGCGGATATCGTTGGTGTCGCTCACCAGTCTCTCCGTCGGTTGTTGAAGCTGCGATGTGCTCAGCGCGCGAGAAAGCGCGGCTCGAGCGCTTTTCCATCCAGCGCATCCAGAACATTCCTTGCCGCCATCACCGAAACCGCGCGCTTGGCATCAACAGTCACGCCCGCCACATGCGGCGAAACTAGCGTGTTGGGCAGCTGGAACAGCGGATTGTCGGCGCCAGGCGGCTCGCGCTCGAAGCTGTCGAGGCCAGCGCCGGCGAGATGGCCATCCTGCAGCGCGCGGACAAGGGCTGATTCATCAACGACTTCGCCACGTGCGGTATTGATCAGCAGCGAACCGCGTTTCATCAGCCCGATGCGGCGGGCATCGATCAGCTTGTTCGTCTCCGGCGTCAGCGGACAGTGCAGGCTGACGATATCCGACGACGCAAGCAGCGTATCCAGATCGGTCTCGCGGCGAACGCCTGAGACAAAGGCGCTCTGGGGCGTATGTGGATCGAAGGCGATAATCTCCATGCCGATGGCGCCGGCCATTTTTGCAAGCGTCTGGCCGATGAAGCCGAAGCCGACGATGCCGAGCGTCTGGCCGCGCAGCTCGCGGCCCTGATACTGGTTCTTGTCCCAGATGCCGTCACGGATCAACGCGTCCTGGCGCGGCAGATCCTTGGCGAGCGCCATGATCATGGCGAGCGCGTGTTCGGCGACCGAATGGCCGTTGCTGCCTGTTGTCATCGATACCGGAATGCCGAGCGCGGTGGCGGCCGCGACGTCGATGTCGTTGGTCCCGACCCCATGCTTGGCGATATGCTTGAGCCCTCCGCCGGCCTTCATCTCCTCAGGCCCGAGCTTATCGGCCAGCAGGCGGATGATGACCGCATCCGGCTTGTGGGCCTTCATGATGTCGATCACGGCCTGGCGGTCGATATATGGCTCCGTCGTCACGACCGTGGCACCGGCTTCAACCAGCAACGAGAACCCTTCCGGCGCCAGCTGGCCGCCGAGCACGATAACCGTCTTGTCCATTGCGCATCTCCTCCCGAGAGAATGGCAGGCCGCGGCGCGCGATGGCGCCAGGGCGTTCCAGATCTCCGTTAGGATTAGGCTGCCTGACGACGCGGCGAGCGGGCCATCAGTCGGGCATAGGCGATCGCAGATAGCATGTTGACGTGATTGGCCTTGCCGGTGCCGGCGATGTCGAAGGCAGTGCCGTGATCCACCGAGACGCGGTCGATCGGCAGGCCGAGCGAGACGTTGACGGCCGTCTCGAACGCCACGAGCTTGATCGGGATATGTCCCTGGTCGTGATATTGCGCGATCACCAGATCGAAGGCGCCGTTATAGGCACGGGCGAAGACGGTATCAGCCGAGATCGGCCCGACGACGTCGATGCCCTTGGCCTGCGCCAGTTCGACGGCGGGCGCCAGGAATTCGGTGTCCTCGGTGCCGAACAGGCCGTTTTCGCCGCAATGCGGGTTGAGACCGGCAACGGCGATACGCGCCTTCTTGCCGAGCCGCAGGAAATGCTTGTGCCCGGCTTCGATGGTCGCCAGCACGCGCTCCGTGCGCGCCCGCTCGATCGCGCCCTTCAGCGAGATATGCGTGGAGACGTGAATGGTGTTGAGGCGCTCGGAGGCGAGCAGCATGAAGGAGCTCTTCGAGCCGGTCAGGTGCGCCAGAAGCCCCGTATGGCCATCGAAGTGATGGCCGGCGAGGTTCATCGCCTCCTTGTTGATCGGCGCGGTCACGATGACATCGGCCTCGCCGGACATCGCAAGCTCCACGGCACGCGTGATATAACGAACCGAAGCGTCGCCCGCGACCGGGCTGACCTTGCCGATTTCGGGGAGGGCAGCACCCAGGTCCACCTCGTCGACAGCGATCAGGCCCTCGCCAGCGGAACCGGCAGGCACGAAGCGCAGGCCGGTCTCGGCCGAACAATTGGCGCGTTCAAGCGCTTCGGTGTTGCCGACGATGACGAAATCGCGGCGCTCGATCTCAGGTAACGTCGCCAGCGCCTTGACGATCACCTCGGGGCCGACACCGGCGGGATCACCCAGCGTCACCGCGACCTTTGCATTTCTGTCCATCAGTCACATTCCTTATTGGATCAAACGCACCTAGTAGGCGGCTTCGTATATCGAACGTATGTCGGCGCGCGCGAGATCGCGCGGGTTATTGTCGAGAAGGCGGCGAATGGCGAAGGCATCGTCCGCCATGGCGTCGAGATCGCTATCCGGTACGCCAAGCGCCGAGAGCTTCATTTCGATGCCGAGATCGGCGCAGAAGCTATAGGCGGCATCGAAGACCGACTGTACGTCGTCCGATGTCTTGCGGCCAAGCGCGTCCATCACCGCCCGCGTCTTCTCGGGGGCCGATGGCGTGTTGAAGGCCAGCACATGCGGGAAGATCAGCGCGTTCGCGGCCCCGTGGGCGATATGCCAGCGCGTGCCGAGGGGATAGGCCAGCGCATGGCCGCCAGCCGTGTTGACCGGGCCGAGACAGAAGCCGCCGTAAAGCGAGGCGAGCGCCAGCCCGGCGCGGGCTTCCGCGTCGGCGCCATCTTTCACGGCGCGGGCGAGATATTTACCGACCAGCCGCGTTCCCTCGATCGCGTAGAGGTCGATCATCGGGTGTGCCTTGCGATTGGTGAAGGCCTCGACGCAATGCGCCATGGCGTCGACACCGGTGGCCGCGGTCGTGCGGGCCGGAACCGTGAAGGTCAGCGCCGGATCGATGACGGCGATATCGGCCAGCATGTGAATGCTCTCGACGGCAAGCTTGGCCATCGTTTCGGGATCTGTGACCAGCGCGCGAATGCCCGCCTCGCTCCCCGTTCCAGCCGTGGTCGGCACTTGCGCCAGCGCGACGCGGCGGGGTCCGTTAACCTTGTTCGGACCGACGACGTCGCGCAGCGTCTGCGACGAGCCGGCAAGAACAGCCGCCAACTTCGCAAGATCCATCGCACTGCCGCCGCCGAAACCGACGACCAGCTGCGCATCCGCCGCGTTGGCGGCCGCAAGCACCTTGTCGAGATTGGCCGTGTCGGGCTCAGGCGTGACATCGGCGAAGACCGTGATTTCACCCTTGAGACCGAGCGTGTCGACACGCGTGGCATTGAATGCGTCGGAAATGACCAGGATGCGGGCATAGCCCTTGTCGCTCGCCCATTTCCCCAGGCGCTCCGCCGTCCCGACGCCGAACTCGATGATTTCGGGCCTGATGATTGTGATAGGCGAATCCAAGCTGACCACCGGATTACTCCTCCCCCTGCGGTATCGCGGCATCTTTCGGCGCCGCCAAGATGTAAATTTGTTATACCAGCTGTGTCGCCTTGGCAAGCTTGGACATCAAATTTGGCTGGAAAAATGCGATGTGGTGGGATAACCGGCCATTGCACTAGTTCCTATGGAGATTTATCTAATTGAAATCGCGCACTTAATTGATGAAAGGAGAAGCTTGTCGCCCGCAGCCGCGCTTCAAGCGACGCGCCCAAGCATGAGCAATAAATTTGTAAAGTCAAAGCAACAAACTACCAGATCGGCGTGCCAAACAGGTCTGCTGGCACGCCGAGTTTACAAGCGACGCACAATTCCGGCGTCAGCCGACGGCATCCGGAGACAGCCGCACATATTTGATTGCGCGCCGGTAGTAGGTGTAGGCGATATGCACCGTGCCGTCGGCCCCTTGGGTGATCGACGGATAGGAAAACTCGCGGTTGACGGCGTCCTTCGAGTTGTTGCTCAGGCAGTAGCCATCGCCGGTATCGAGGTCGATCCGGCGCGGAAAGCTGCGGCCGCCATCCGTCGAAAAGGCAAGGCTGAGCGGCGCGCGCGGCACGCCCCATATCGCCTTGCGCCTCTGGCTGGGCTCACTGGCGACGGGTGCGGCCGCCTCATCCCCTTCGATTTCGTCATAGAGCGACAGGCGCCGCGCATCGGACATCGAGGCGTTGCAGTGGTTGTAAACCATTGCGATCGAACCGTTTTCCAGCTTCACCGCCTGAATGGACGAGTTGTTGTTCGGTAGGTCGGTCGGCTCCGGCGCGCTCCAGCTCTCGCCGTCGCGCGAGCGGCTGGACAGTACGGATTCGGCGAAACGGTTGCGATAGAAGGCGACGAATTCGCCATCTGGCAGGGGCACGATGTTCATGTGCACCGCGCCGATGCTGTCGGGCACCTCGGTCATCGCCCAGCTTTTGCCGGCGTCGCGCGAGATCAGCACGCCCGCGGTATCGGCGTCACCCGTCCAGCGTTCGCCGGGCAGTCCGATACAGCGAAAAACCGGCAACAGCCAGGTGCCGGCGCCATTTACGACGATCGGTTGGCGCACGAATGTGCCGGGAATATCGCACAGCACGCGGACCTCGCCAAAGGTGCGGCCGCCATCCGTGGAGATCCGACATTTGACAACCGAGCCATCCTGGTTGCCGGATGTCTGCGACGTGTAAAGCAGCCAGACATCTTCGCCAGGCGCGTTGAAAATCAACGGATTCTGCTCGGATTTTGCCGGATCGTCCGACATCTTTTCCGGCTGCGACCATTGCGTTGAACCAGGCGTCAGGCGCGACATGTAAATCGAGATGTCGCCCATGCCCTCCATCGTGCCGCCGAACCAGACGCAGGTCAGCGTCCCATCCGGCAGGAAGGCCAGGTTGGCGGCGTGGTTCTGGATGCAGGGGGAGGGGAGATAGGCGTCGAAACGCCCGCTCTCGCTGGGATTGGCGATGATTTCGCCGGTCATAAGAGCCGGAACGGCGTCCGGTTGCAAACCCGTGAAGGCCATGGTCGTCCTCCTTTAAGGCAGTGTCTTGTAGGCTTCGGCAAGCGATGCGTAGTCGGCGTCGCTGATCGGCATCAGCGGCGCGCGCGTGCGCTTCCAGGCCGGGTTGCCGGTCTTCAGGCCGACCATCGCCTTGATCGTCGGGATCTGCACATAGGAGTTGGACAAAGTACGGTAGGCGTTGATGCGCGCCTGCGCTGTCTCGACGGCAGCGGCACCGCTTTCGTCATGGACCTTGTCATAGACGGTGCGCAGCGAATCCGCGACGAGGTTGGAGGTTGCGGTGATGCAACCGGCGCCGCCGGCCTTCAGCAACGGCAGCAGCAGCGGATCGGCGCCTGCGAGAACAGAGAAGCCGGGATAGGCGGCGATGATTGCCTGCATGTTGTTGAAATCGCCCGCCGATTCCTTGATGCCGACAACCGTGTCCGGGAAGGCTTCGATCAGTCGGCCAATCAGCGGAACCGACAGTGGAACGCCAGAAACCTGCGGAATATGATAGAGGATGACCTGCAGCTTGCTGTCGGCGATCTTCTCCAGGATCTGCGAATAGGCGGTAAACAGGCCGTCGTCGGAAACGCCCTTGTAATAGAAGGGCGGCAGCATCACGACCTTGGTGACGCCGAGCGACAGGGCATGCTTGGTGAGATCGACCGTCTCCTGGATGGCGACGACGCCGGTGCCGGGCAGCAGCTTGTCGGCGGGAATGCCGGCCTTTAGTGCCGCCTCGAGGATCGCCTTGCGTTCGCTCGACGAAAACGAGTTTGCCTCGCCCGTGGTGCCGAGCAGCGCCACGCCGTGGCATCCCTCGGACAGCAGTCGCTGGCAGTGTTCGGTGAAGAGGCCGAGATCCGGACTTCCATCGGCATTGAGTGGGGTTGCGGCGGCGCTATAGACACCGGTGATCTTGTGCTTGTTCATGTCGTCCTCCTCGGATGAACGCCGCATATGGCGGCAAAAGGCGGGAAACCCGGCCTGCAAGATACGGTTTTCTTCATCCTCGTCCGGCATGTTGTCAATATGACAATAAGCATTCCAATCGATCGTATTTTTCAAGTCATTGAAAATATGTGATAAAATTTTTGTCGATTTTGTCAAAGTGTGGATGAATTAATTTTTGTTGACATATTTACATTATCGAGCGAGTGTCTGCGCCATGTCATGACGCACTTTCGGGATGGAGCGAAAGAGCCAGGCGTCATCGGTTTTGTCATGGGAGGATGGAATGACTGATCGGACGAATGAAAATAACGGCCAGAATAGCGGAATGTCGCGTCGCGAGGCGCTGAAGCTCGGCCTCGCCGCGGGCGTTGGCCTGACGGTTTTTGGCCTGAATGCACGCATCGTGCTCGCCGATGACGGCCAGGTGCTGAAGGTCGCCAACCCGGCGTTCAACCAGGATTGGTCGCCGCTGCGCGGCGGCGGCGTTCCGTTCCGCTGGAACTCGATCTGGTGGGCCTCGCCGATGTATTTCGACAGCGAAGGCAAGATCAAGCCTTACGTCTTCACCAGCTGGGAATCGCCTGACAACAAGGTCTGGACCTTCAAGATCGACCCGAAGGCGACCTTCTCCGATGGCAGCAAGATCACCTCGGCCGACGTCAAGGGTTCCTGGGAAGTCGCTTCCATGCCCAACACCAAGAGCCAGCGCGCCGACCAGGTGCTGAGCAAGGTTCAGGGCTACAAGGAAATCGGCGCCGGTTCCGGCAATGAACTGACGGGCGTCGCAACACCTGACGAAGGCACCGTCGTGGTCACGCTGACGGAAGCCGATCCGATCTTCTTCATGCGTCTGGCCAACCACATCGCGCCGATCACCAAGGCCGCGCAGTCCCGCGGCAGCGACGGCGAGGAAGTGGCCGACTGGTACAAGCCCGACAGCAGCGCCGTCTATTCCGGCCCGTTCAAGCTCACCAGCATCGATATCGACGCCGGCAAGCTGGTGTTTGAGCCGAACGAGAACTTCTTCGGCCCGAAGCCGAAGCTGGCACGCATCGAAATCACCTCGATCGAAGACAACGTCACCGCGACGTCGCTCATCAAGTCGGGCGAGTTCAACGCCCATACCGAGCTCGTCACGTCGACGATCATCCAGGACCTCGGCCCCGAATTCTCCGCCGGCCCGCTGATCCCGACGAGCCAGCACTTCTGGTTCAATGTCACCCGCGCACCGATGGACGATCCGAAGGTCCGCCAGGCGCTGATCATGGCGATCGATCGCGACGGCCTCTTCAAGGCGTCCTATCCCGATGGTCCGCACAAGAAGGCCGACCAGATCCTGAACTCGGTCCCCGGCGCCGACAATTCCGGCTTCGAGCCCTTCCCCTATGATCCGGCAGCCGCCAAGAAGCTGCTGGCCGAATCCAGCTACGGCGGCCCTGAGCGCCTGCCGAAGATCCTCTTCGTCGGCATCTCCGCCCCGGCCATCCAGGCAGCGGCGCAGTACATTGCCGAACAGTGGCGCCAGAACCTCGGCATCACCGCCGTCGACATGAAGCCGCAGCAGGACTCTTATGCCGGTCCGGACCAGAACGCGGTGCAGATCTTCCGCGATGACGTCGGCACCCGTGTTCCTGACGCCGTCTCCTATCTCGCCGGCTGCATCGCCTCGACCTCGTCCAATGCCCAGAACAAGCTTGGCGGATACAAGAACGACAAGGTCGATGCCGCACTCGCGGAAGCCGCGACCAAGGCGGCGGACGATCCCGATCGCATCAAGCTCGCCCAGGATGCCCAGAAGGCATTCCGCGAGGATTGGGCCTTCATTCCGTGGTACTCTCAGGCGATGTCGCGCTGGGCCACCAAGGAGGTCAAGGGCATGGAGAAGAATCTCGACTGGCAGGTCGTGGCGCCCTGGGACATTTCGATCGGCTGAGCCGGTTAGAAACCTACGAACAGATAGCCCACCCGTGATTGGATACTGGGCAACTTAGCAACCGCGCGAAGACCGCAAGGCCTTCGCGCAAGTTTCAAGAAGACATCGCATGTCCGCGTGAGCGCGGAAACGTGTCTACCAACCGGTGGGAGGTGACCTTGTTACGCTACGTGCTAACCCGGTTTGCCATCTGGATTCCGTCAGTCCTCATTGTCATGCTGGCCGTCTATGCGTTGGCTTTCTATGGCGCTGGCGATCCGATCAAGCTGATCTTTCTGCGCGCGCCTGGCGATGTCGCCTATAACCCGCAGCGCATCGAAGCCATCCGCGAAAGTGCTGGCCTGAACAGGCCCTTCATCGAGCAGTTCGGCCTTTACATCTGGAACCTACTGCACGGCCAGTTCGGCAATTCGCTGACATCGGGCCGCTCGGTTTGGGCCATGGTCTCGGCTGCAGCCCCGGTTTCGTTCAAGCTGGCGCTCTGTTCCATCATCCTCACGACGGTCATTGCCATTCCGCTCGGCATGATCGCCGCGATGAACCAGAACAGCCGCCTTGATTACACGATCCTCGGCTCTGCTCTCTTCCTCTGGGCGATCCCGGCCTATGTCGCCGGCCCGCTGCTGATGGTTGGCCTGATCGTGCTGATGCCGATGATCAAGGTGCCCTATGGCTGGGGCGGCGTCTTCGACGTGCGCATCCTCTTGCCGCTGATCGTCCTTTCCTTCCAGCCGATCGCGCTGATCGTGCGCCAGACGCGCGCCGCCGTCATCGAGGTGCTGTCGGAGGATTTCGTCCGCACAGCCCGCGCCAAGGGCGTGCCTGAAATGGTGGTGGCGCTGCGCCATATCCTGCGCCCGGTGCTGACGCCCGTCGTCACCCAGCTCGGCCTGATCATGATCACCATCGTCAACGGCGCGATCTTCGTCGAGCTCGTCTTCGGTCTGCCCGGCCTCGGCCGCCTGACCGTGCAGGCGCTCACCAATTCGGACTATCCCGTCATTCTGGCGATCACGCTTATCGGATCCTTCCTGGTGATGATGTCGAACCTTCTGGTCGATGTTCTTTACCCGCTGCTTGATCCGCGTGCCAACGATGCAAGAAGGAGCCGCTGACCATGTCCGCCATCCCTCTCTCTCCCGTCGCTCAGCAAGAAGAGGCCCCCGTCAGCCTGTGGCGCGATGCCTGGTATCGCCTGAAGCGTAACAAGCTTTCCGTCTTCGGTCTCGCGGTCGTGCTCATTTTGGCCTTCGCCGCGATTTTCGGCCCCTATTTGACGCCCTATGACTATCTGAGCCAGGACCTGCAGGCCCGAAACGCCGTTCCGTCGCTGGCGCATCTCTTCGGAACCGACGATCTCGGCCGCGACGTCTTCAGCCGCGTCGTCTTCGGCACACGCACGGCCTTCCTGGTCGCGGTCATCGTCACCGTCATCGCGGTCTTCATCGGCACGCTACTCGGCGCCATCGCCGGCTTCTTCGGTAATCCGTTCGATCGCGTCATCATGTGGCTGACAGACATGACCATGTCGGTGCCCAACCTGCTTCTCGTCGTCGTCATCAACGCATCGCTGAAGTCGCCGATCACCAAGTGGATGGAAGCGCAGTATCTGGCGACCCTCAATCCTTTCTACCGCCAGACGATCTGGGTCGATTTCATGCTGGTCTTCGGCTCGATGGCGCTGATCTCCTGGCCGCCCTATGCACGCCTCGTTCGCGCCCAGGTCCTGTCGATCCGCAGCCGTCCCTATATCACGGCCGCCCAGGCGCTCGGTCTGTCGAACTGGATCATCATGAAGCGCTACGTCATTCCGAACGCGCTTGGTCCGCTGATCGTCTCGGTCAGCGCCGGTCTCGGCACGGCCATGGTGTTGGAAAGCGCCTTCAGCTTCCTCGGCGTCGGCGTCAATCCGCCCACGCCCAGCTGGGGCAACATGATCTCCGACGGTCTGCGTGTCTGGCAGCACTATCCGCACCTGCTCGCCGCTCCGGCCGCCGTCCTCGGCCTTGCCTCGGTCGCCTTCAGCTTCCTCGGCGATGGTCTCAACGACGCCCTCAATCCGCGGGGTTCCAAATAATGAACACGACGCGATCCAATGAGAAACTGCTCGATGTGCGCGGCCTGACCGTCGAGATCGACGGCAGGAACGGCCCGGCGGTCGTGGTCGATGGCATCGACCTCCACGTCAACAAGGGCGAAACGCTCGGCGTTGTCGGCGAATCCGGCTGCGGCAAGAGCCTGACCATGCTGAGCCTGATGCGACTGCTGCCGAACAAGATCAAGGTCACCAAGGGCTCCGCAAGCTTCGATGGTCACGACCTGCAGAAGATGTCGAACAAGGAACTGCGCAAGGTGCGCGGCGGCGATATCGGCTTCGTCTTCCAGGATCCGATGACCTCGCTCAACCCGGTCATGCGCATCGGCGACCAGATCTGCGAACCGCTGATCTACCACCGCGGCATGAAGAAAGCCGAGGCGCGCACCCGCGCCGTCGAGCTTCTGCGCCTCGTCGGCATCCCGGGCCCGGAAGAACGGCTGCAGGCCTACCCGCACGAGCTCTCCGGCGGCATGCGCCAGCGCGTGATGATCGCGATCGGCCTTGCCTGCAATCCGAAACTGCTGATCGCCGATGAACCGACGACGGCGCTTGACGTCACCATCCAGGCGCAGATCGTCGATCTGGTGAAGGACCTGCGCGCCAAGCTCGGCATGTCCGTCGTCTGGATCACCCACGACCTGGCGCTGATCGCCGGTCTCGTCGACCGCGTCGCCGTGCTTTACGCCGGCACCGTGGTCGAGGATGCGCCTGTCGACGAGCTCTATGCTCGCCCAAGCCATCCCTATACGCGCGGCCTCCTGGCCTCGATCCCGAAGCTGTCGGACGCGCCCGCAAGCCGTCTGAGCTCGATCGGCGGCACGCCGCCGGAGCCCGGCCGCCGCCCCAAGGGCTGCCCCTTTGCCCCGCGCTGTCCGTTGGCGGAAGCCGTCTGCCACGAGCGCGTGCCGAAACTCGAGCCTATTTCAGGCGCCGGAAACCACCGCACCGCCTGCTTCGTCGTCCAGAAAATGCAGGAGGCCGCGTGATGGGTGCCCAACCGCTGCTCAAGGTCGAAAAACTCGTCAAGCATTTCCACGTCAAGCTCGGTGCCTTTGGCGAGCGTTCGGCGACGGTCTATGCGCTCGACAACGTCAATCTCGACATCATGGAGGGCGAGACGCTCTCGCTCGTCGGCGAATCCGGTTGCGGCAAGTCGACGACGGGCTTCACCATCCTCAACCTCTACAAGGCGACCTCGGGTAAGGTCGTTTACAAGGGTCAGGATCTGGCGACGCTGGATGAAAAGCAGATGCGGCCCTTCCGCCGCGACCTGCAGATCGTCTTCCAGGATCCCTATTCGACGCTCAACCCGCGTATGACGATCGGCGAGGCAGTGGGCGAACCGATCCTCTTCCACAAGCTCTGCACCAAGGCCGAGCTGAAGGACCGCGTGGCGGCACTGCTCACCGACGTCGGCTTGCCGACCCGCTTCGCGCAGCGCTATCCGCACGAGCTTTCCGGCGGCCAGCGCCAGCGCGTCGTCATTGCCCGCGCGCTCGCCTGTCAGCCGAAGTTCATCGTCTGCGACGAGGCGATCTCGGCGCTCGACGTCTCGATCCAGGCGCAGATCATCAACCTGCTGCTCGACCTGCAGGAAAAATACGGCCTGACCTACTTGTTTATCGCCCACGACCTTGCCGTCGTGCGCCATATCAGCACCCGCGTCGGCGTCATGTATCTCGGCCGCCTTGCGGAGCTCGCGACCCGCGAGGAACTGTTCGAAAACCCGCTGCACCCCTACACCAAGGCGTTGTTGTCGGCCGTCCCGGAGACCGATCCGGAAATTGAGCGCACCCGCACCCGCCAGATCCTACAGGGCGACGTGCCAAGCCCGCTCAACCCGCCGAGCGGCTGTCGCTTCCATTCGCGATGCCCGATCGCCATGGATGTCTGCAGCAAGGTCGTGCCGGAGTGGAAGGAAGCCAAGCCCGGCCATCTCGTCGCCTGCCACGCGGTCAACACGGGACAGGCTGCATGACGTTGAAGGTCGCGATCATCGCCGACGATTTGACCGGCGCGCTCGACACGGGAACCCCCTTCGTCGACGCCGGTCTTTCCGTCGCCGTGGCGATCGAGATCGAGGCCATCGAGGACGCTCTGGCGACTGGTTCCGAGGTGGTGGTGGTTAACACCGCCTCGCGCGCCCTCCCGGAGGGGGAAGCGGCGAGAAGGGCCGGCCTCGCGGCCAGCGCTCTTCTTGCCGCACACCCCGATATCGTCCTGAAGAAGATCGATTCCCGGCTGAAGGGCAATGTGGCGGCCGAAAGCGCGGCTATTGCCGCGATCTTCGGCCATCGCGAGATCACCATCGCGCCAGCCATTCCTGACCAGGAACGCTTCACTCGCGACGGCCATGTGATCGGGCGCGGCGTCGATAAGCCGTTGTCGGTTTCCGCTCTTTTCGAAGGCCGTGACGACTGGGCCGTTGTCGTCGATGCCGACAGCGATGCGGATTTGGACCGGCTCGTCTCCGGGCATGATTGGCAGACGACGCTTGCCGTCGGCGCGCGTGGTCTCGGCAGCGCCATTGCCCGTCGCCTTCGCCGCGCACGCGATGCGATGACTGTATTCGAACCGGCCCGCAACACACTTTTCGCATTCGGCTCACGCGACCCGATCACCGCCGCGCAGATGGCCCGGCTCGAGGCATCGGGCACTCTGCGTGTGTCGATTTCAGCGCCGATGGGCGCGCTCTATGAGACAGAAACGCTGAGCTTGCCGGCGCTGCTGTGCTGCACCGGGGAAATGTCGGAAGACGCGGTCGCCGTCGCTGATCGTTTCGCCAAGGGTGTTCAATCGGCGATCGAGCGGACGCAACCTGATATGCTGATGGTCGGCGGTGGTGATACGGCGCTGGCGGTGTTTCGCGCGCTTGGCGTTCGCACACTTTTGCCCAAGGGGGAAATAGAGGCGGGGATACCCTGGTTCGACGTGACCGATGTCGATGGTCGCCATTTCCGTTGCGCGGTAAAATCCGGGGGCTTTGGGAATTGCGATAGTTTGCTAAGACTGATTCCTCAGAATCAGGCGGCGTAAAGTAATGCCGGCGGGGAGAATGGACGTGGATGAAGCAAACGGTGCGCCGGCAACCCCGGCGCCGAAGCCGGAGCGCGGCAAGCCCATGAAACTGGTGGACCGTGTGTTCGATCAGTTGCAGGAGCGTATTCGTGCCGGAAACTATCCGCCGGATTCAAGGCTGCCCGGCGAGCACGAGCTGGCGTCCATGCTTGGCGTTTCCCGGCCTATCGTTCGCGATGCGCTGGCCAAGCTGCGCGACCAGGGCATGGTCTATGCCCGCCAGGGCGCCGGCACCTTCGTCAGCGGCAATAGCTCGCCGACGACGCATCTTTCCTATTCGCCGGTCAAGACGATCGCCGATATCCAGCGCTGCTACGAATTCCGCCTGACGATCGAGCCGGCCGCCGCCTATTTCGCCGCCAAGCGCCGCGACGAGGCCGCGATCCAGAAGATAGCCTCGGCGCTGGCCGATCTCAGGGAGGCCACGAGCCATCAGCTGCACCGGACCGACGCGGATTTCAATTTCCACCGCGCCGTGACCGAAGCCGCCAACAACCACTATTACACAGCCTCGATCGATGCGCTCAAAGCCCACATCGCGGTTGGCATGCATCTCCACGGTCTGTCCCTGCTGGGGCCGAGACCAGGTCTCGAACAGGTCTTCCAGGAGCACAACACCATCTACAAGGCGATTGCCGAAGGCCGGGCCGAAGAGGCGCGCGACCTGATGCAGTCGCATCTCGAAGGCTCTCGCGATCGATTGTTCGAGGGCAGGGCGCTCGATCTCTCCTTCTGATGCTTTTGGGCGTCGGGTGGCTTGCCGCCACAGCGTTTCGCGCGCATGTAGACCGGATCAGGCTGCATGGAGATTTGGCATGACGTTTCCACTGTTCGACCTCACAGGCAAGCGCGCGCTGGTGACGGGATCGTCGCAAGGCATCGGGCTGACCTTGGCGCGAGGGCTCGCCGAACACTGCGCGTCGGTCGTGATCAATGGTCGCGACGCCGGCAAGCTCGCCGCGGCATCGCGTAGCCTGTCGGAAGCCGGGCACGATGTTCATGTCTCCACCTTCGATGTCACGGATCACGACGAGGTGAAGAGCGCCGTCGATGCGATCGAGCGTGATATCGGGCCGATCGACATCCTCGTCAACAATGCCGGCATGCAGTTTCGCGCGCCGCTCGATGTGTTTCCATCGGACAAATGGGACCAGCTGCTGCGCACCAACATTTCCAGCGTCTTTTACGTCAGCCAGTCGGTTGCAACGCATATGATCGCGCGGGGCCGTGGCAAGATCATCAACATCGCATCCGTGCAAAGTGAATTGGCCCGCCCGGGCATCGCGCCATATACGGCAACCAAGGGCGCGGTGAAAAACCTAACGCGCGGAATGTCGGCCGATTGGGCCAAGCACGGCCTGCAGGCAAATGCCATCGCGCCGGGCTATTTCGATACGCCTCTCAATCAGGCGCTGGTCGACAGCGAGGAATTCACCGCGTGGCTGGAAAAGCGAACGCCCGCCGGACGCTGGGGCAATATCGACGAGCTCATCGGCGCCGCCGTGTTTCTGGCAGCGCCGGCATCGTCTTTCGTCAATGGCCACACGCTTTATGTCGATGGCGGCATCACCACCTCTCTGTGAGAGGTGGTCGCACTCTTGTCAGGTCGGCGGTGCGCCAAGTGCGTGGAGGATGCCACGTAGCTCGGCAAGGCCTCTCAAGCGACCGATCGCCGGATAGCCTGGCGTCGTGATCTTGGTGAGGTCGTCGAGCATGCGGTGGCCGTGGTCCGAGCGGAAAACGATCGTCTCGTCGGCCTTGCGATTGCGGTCCTCCGCGACCAGTTCCTTCAGCACGGCGACCATGTCGACATCGCCTTCCAGGTGAGCGCTCTCGTGGAAGCTGCGGCCGTCGCCTTCGCGTTTGGTCGCGCGCAGATGCGCGAAATGAATACGGGACGCGAACCGTCGTGCGATGGCGGGCAGGTCGTTATCAGCACGTACGCCGAGACTGCCGGTGCAATAGCACATCCCGTTCGCCGGCGACGGGACAGCATTGAACAGCGCCGCATAATCCTCGGCGGTGGAGGCGATGCGCGGCAGGCCGAACAGCGAGCGCGGCGGGTCGTCTGGATGAAGCGTCAGCTTGACGCCACGTGCTTCGGCCACCGGCGCCACAGCCTCGAGAAACTCGATGAGATGCTGGCGCAACCGGCCGGCGTCGATGCCGACATAGGCGGCGAGGCGGTCGCGAAATTCCGGGATGGTCAGCGGCTCGGTGGTCGATCCCGGCAAGGCCGAGGTGATGTTGCGGGTGATGTCGGCAATGTCGCTCTCCGACATGGCTTCGAATGCGGCGCGGGCGCGGGCTTTGTCTTCCTGCGAGTAGGCCGCATCGGCGCCGTCGCGCTGAAGAATGAACAGATCGAAGGCGGCGAACTTCTCGTGGTCGAACCGCATCGCCGTCGCGCCGGTGTCGATCTCGTGGTCGAGGTCGGTTCGGGTCCAGTCGACGACGGGCATGAAATTGTAACAGACGATCGGGATGCCGCAGGCTGCCACCGCCTCAAGGCTTGCGATCCACGCCTCGATCTCCGCTTTCGCCTGCCCACCCTTGCGCTTCACCGCATCGGGAATAGGAATGCTCTCTACAACCGACCAGGTGAGCGTCGAGCGCCCCGGTGGCGTCATCTCGATCATCGCCTGGCGCTCGCGCACCTCGGCCTCGGTCCACGCGCGGCCGATCGGCACCTGGTGCAGCGATGACACGATGTTGGTTGCCCCGGTCTGCCTCACCTCGTCGAGCGCGACCGGCGCATCCGGTCCGAACCATCTCCAACCCTGCCGCATCTGTTTCCTCCTTCAATGCCTTTTGTTTTGGTGTCGCTGTTCGTCAGCAAAAATAGTCGGGGTAGCGCGTGCGCAGCTCCGCCACATCGGGGATGACGGCGCTCAGATGATGCGTCATCGCGGCGCGCGCGGCCTCTACGTCATGCGCGGCGATCGCGTCGCGGATGATCGCATGCTCACCGACAACATTCTCCATGCGGCCGAGCACCGGCAGCGTCAGCCGCCGCGCACGGTCGATCTGAACCTTGACGGATTTGAGGATACCCCAGATGCCTGGATAGCCGGCAATCTGCGCGATCGCCTCGTGAAAGGCCTCATCCTCTTCGTGAAAGCCCGAGGTGTCGCCCAGTATGGAGAGCGCCCGCTGGCGCGTGATGATGGCGTCGAGGCGAGACAGATCAGCCGCCGAGGCGATCTCCGCTGCGCGCTCGACCGTCGTGCCCTCCAGCGCCTTGCGCACGACGACGGCCTCGGGGATCGCCGATACCGGCACGCGCGACACGACGGTGCCCGACTGCGGATAGATATCGACCAGCCCGCCTTCCGACAGCCTGAGCAGAGCCTCGCGAACGGGCGTTCGGCTGACCGCGAAATCCTCGGCGATCCGTTTTTCCTGCAGCGCCATGCCGGGTGGCATCTTGAGCGAGACGATATCGTTGTAGAGCCGGTCGAAAATGGCGTCCGCCGTCGTGACGCGCCGCAGCTTTGCCGGCCGCTCGGCCTGCGCCGAAAGCTCGGGAATGGCGGTGGCTGCGGCTGGATGCATGTAGGGCCCTAACGTTGACTTGAGTGTGCATACTAGTATATCAATTCTACATGGCTGCCAAGATACACAGCGGAGGAACGGTGTTTCTGGCAAGGAATTCAGGAGGTTCCAAACAAAGCCGGCCAGAAAATCCGACCGCATAAATGGATCAGGATACGCACGTGCACGGAGTTGGTGTGCTCTGTGCGGCCAAAAGAGGAGGAGAGAACAGCATGAAATTTACCCGCAGAACATTCGTCGCAACCGCAGCCAGCGCTGCCGTTGCCGCCATGCTTCCCGTCAAGGTGTGGGCGCAGGCCAAGAAGCCCGCAAGCCCCGTGACCATCACCATCGCTGACGTCGCCGGCAACCTGGCGCTGACGCAGGGGATGTTTGAAGCCTATGCATCCGAAAAAGCCGATTGGGTTTCGAACTTCGCCTTCACTAAAGCGCCGGCCCCCGAACTGCCCGGAAAGATCAAGGCGCAGCAGGCGGCCGGAAAGGTCGATATCGACCTCGTGCTGACCGGTACGGACGCGCTCTCGGCCGGTCTCGACCAGGGCCTCTGGCTCGATCTCGCCGCGCACAAGGCGGACCTACCCGACATCGAAAAGATCCTGCAGCCGCAGGCATTCAAGATGCAGGCGCTCGCCAAGGATCAGGGCATCGTCATCACCTATTACCCATCGGGCCCGCTGATCGAATACATGCCCGACAAGGTCGCCACGCCGCCGAAATCGGCGCCCGAACTTCTGGAATGGGCGAAGGCCAACAAGAACCGCTTCATCTACGCCCGCCCTGCCAATTCCGGCCCCGGCCGCACCTTCCTCATGGGCCTGCCCTATCTGCTCGGTGACAGCGATCCCCGTGATCCGGTCAAGGGTTGGGACAAGACCTGGGAATATCTGGCGGCACTTGGCGAGCACATCGAATATTACCCGACCGGCACCGGTCAGGTGATGAAGGAACTCGGCGAGGGGACGCGCGACATCGTTGTCTCCACCACTGGCTGGGACATCAACCCGCGTGCGCTCGGCATCGTTCCCGCCGAGGCGAAGGTGCAGAAGCTTGAGGGCTTCCATTGGGTGACGGATGCGCACTACGCCGTGATCCCCAAGGGCGTCTCAGACGAGAAGATCGCGGTGCTGATCGACGTCTTGAACTACATTCTGCAGCCCAAGCAGCAGGCGATCGCCTATGACGCCGGCTATTTCTATCCGGGACCCGCGGTCAAGGACGTGACGATTGAGATGGCGCCACAGGAAAGCCAGGACACGATCAAGGAGTTCGGCCGTCCAGAATATGCCGACTGGATCGCCAACAATCCGCTGGAGGTGCCGCTTGAGCCGAAGCAGCTCGTCGAGGCCTTCCGGATCTGGGACGAAAAGATCGGTGCCAAGAAGGGCTGATCGCTGACATCGCCGGCGCCGGTTGTCATAGCCGGTGCCGGCCATTTCCGTCGTGACATGGAGAGTGGTTTGAACTCGGTAGCGAATACGGTGGCCTCTTCGCGCGGCACCGCGCGTCTTGAACTCGATGGGCTGAGCCGCTCGTTCGGCGCCTATAACGCGCTCGATGGCATTGATCTTGCGATCGAGCCCGGCGAATTCGTGGCGCTGCTCGGCCCGTCGGGCTGCGGCAAGTCCACGGCGCTCAACTGTATCGCCGGCCTTCTGGGGCTGTCCGGTGGGGAGATCCGGCTGGGTGGCAAGCGCATCGACCAGCTTGAGCCCGAGCGTCGCGGGTTCGGAATGGTGTTTCAGAGCTACGCGCTTTTCCCGCATATGAGCGTGCGCAAGAATGTCGGCTTCGGTCTGACCATGCAGGGCATCAAGGGACCAGAGGCCGACAAGCGGATCAATGACGCCTTGGCGCTGGTGCGCCTGGAAAGCCAGGCGGACAAATTGCCCGGGCAGCTCTCCGGCGGCCAGCAGCAGCGCGTGGCGATCGCCCGTGCCATCGTCATCCGCCCGCCTATCGTGCTCATGGACGAGCCCTTGTCCAATCTCGACGCCAAGCTGCGTCTGGAGATGCGCGCCGAAATCCGCGGCATCCACGATCAGATCGGCTCGACGACCATTTACGTCACGCATGACCAGGACGAGGCGCTGTCGCTGGCCGACCGTATCGTCGTCATGAGCCAGGGACACATCGAGCAGATCGGCTCTCCGCAGGATCTCTATCAGCGCCCCGTCAATGTCGGCGTTGCCGACTTCATGGGCTTTCGCACCCGCGTGCCCGGCAAGGTCGTTTCGGTCTCAGGCGACGAAGCGGAGATCGACGTCGCCGGTGCGCGCATTACCGGGACGATGCGCACACCGCTCAAGCCCGGCGACGCCGCTACCCTCTCAGTGCGCCCCGAAGATCTGGTGGCGGCCGACGAGGGGATCGCGGCCACCGTATCAAGCATGGAATATCGCGGCCGCGCCTTCTTCGGGCTGGCGCGCTCGGCCGACGGATCTGACCTCTATTTCCGCGCCGACGACGCGTTGCCCCGCGGAACAGCAACGCGGCTGAAGCCGATCGCGGGCAGGGCGCTGGTATTCGGGGACAGCGCACGATGAGCGCGCCGTCGCTTCGAACGCGGTTGGCTGCCCGGGGCTTCGACGGCACCACCATGCTGATCCTCCCCGGCCTTGCCTTCATGATCGCGCTGTTCGTCTATCCGTTTCTCTATGGCGTCGTGGATTCGCTGACGCCGAAGGACGGCGCATGGTACGCCAACTACGCCAAGTTCTTCAGCGATCCCTTCCAGTACAACACCATCGGCGCGACGCTCTGGCTGGCGCTGCCGGTAACGATCATCAATCTCGCCTTCGCCGTGCCGGTCGCTTTCCGTGTCCGGCTGATGCACCGCCAGCGTCTGCTGACGACCATTCTGGTGCTGCCGATCACGCTCGGCACAGTTTTCGTCGCCGATGGCTTGCTGACATTTCTCGGACCGCGCGGCTGGTTCAACCACACGCTTCTCATGATCGGCATCATCGACAATCCGATCAAGCTGACGAACAATTACTGGGGCGTCTTCGCGTCGCTCCTGATCACCGGCTTCCCGTTCGCCTTCCTGCTGACGCTGTCTTACATCACCGGCATCGATCCGGCGATCGAGCAGGCCGCCGCCACGCTTGGCGCCGGCCCGAGGCAGCGTTTCATACGCGTTTTCCTGCCGCTGCTGGTGCCGGGGCTTGCGGTGACGTTCTGCCTTGCCTTCGTTCAGGCGTTCGCCGTGTTTCCGTCGGCCGTGTTGCTGGGAGCACCGGCAGGCCCGACCCGTGTCATCTCGATTGCCGCCTATCAGGCCGCGTTCGAGCAGTATGATCACTCGCTGGGTTCGGCGATCGCGCTCATCATGGGCGGCGTCGAGCTTCTAGTGGTGCTGGCCGTTCTCGGCGCACGCTCGTCCTTCTACCGCGGCCCCGCCGGCGGCACGAAAGGCTGACCATGATCCGCGACCAAGGCCTCACCTCGAAGATCTGGCGTTTCGCCATATGGGCGCTGGCCACACTCTTCGTCCTCAATTTGCTGGCGGTCATTGCCGCCGTCGTCGTCAACTCGTTCGCGACACGATGGCTGGGCACATGGCTGCCGGCTGGCTGGACAACGAAATGGTATTTCAGCGCTTGGAAGGAATTCCAGCTCTCCAGCGTCGTCCTCGTCACCTTCGAGATCGTCTTCACCGTCGTCATCATTTCCGGCATTCTCGGCGTGATGACTGCCTATGCCCTGGCGCGCCGCGATTTCGCGGGCAAGCGCGTGGTCATTCTGCTCTTCCTTCTGCCGCTGCTGATCCCGCCGCTCACCTACGGCATTCCGCTTGCGACGGTGCTTTATCAGCTCGGACTTGGTGGAACCTTCTGGGGCGTCGTTCTGATCAACGTGGTGCCGTCGCTTCCCTTCGTGGTGCTGGTGATGATCCCCTTCATCGAGCAGATCGACCCGCGCATCGAAGCCGCCGCCCGTGTCTTCGGCGCAGGCACCACCAGCCTGTTCCTGCGCATCCTGCTGCCGCTGCTCCTGCCCGGCATGCTGGCAGCGCTGCTCTTGGTGCTGGTTCGCACCATCGCGATGTTCGAGCTCACCTTCCTCATCGCCGGGCCGACCACGCAGACCCTCGTCGTATCGCTCTATTATGCCGTGTTTGCATCCGGCGTGCGGGCTGGCCAGTCGATCGATGCCATGGCGGTCGTCTACATGGTGACGACGCTGTTCTGGCTGGTGATCGCGCTGCAGTTCGTCAACCCGACGCAGATCGTCGCGAGGGCAAAGCAGCAGCCCGCGCACTGAGCCGGGCCGCTCGCTTCCTTCTGTTAACAGAAAACTTATTGAGTAGGGCGGGTGTTCTTGACTATCGGCAGGTGGCTGCCAAGTATTGTGGGCGTGACGGTCATTTCTTGAGGAATTTGATCATGGCGCAGTACAAAGAGACCAACCGCTTTCACTGTGAGAGCAGTTCGGGCGCGCATTACGTTGTTATCGAGCAGATCCTGACATCGCGTTTGGCGCTTGATGTCGCAACGCATCCGCGCACAGATTACGTTACCGACACCGGCGAGATCGCCGAGCGGCTGGATGACGATACCTTCCTTCTGCTTCTGTCGGCGGAGGTCCTGCACGTGGCTTGAGGCGATGTGAGGCAGGAGAGTGCTGGAAATCCCGGCCGGATGGCTTTAACTGGCTGAAACGACCTGCTCCAGGCGATTCTGGACGCGATCCGGAACGCCATGGCCGACGAAGACACGCAATCCGACATACCGACCAGCCGCATGCAAAGCTGGGCACGCAACTCGACCATCTACCGTCTCGGCCGGCAGATGATGACCGAGAAGCAGTTGGCCGATGCGATCTCGCGCAAGGCCAAACAAAAGTTCGAGGACATATCCGAAGCTCAGGTCAAGGCGCTCGCCGATCTCGCGGTCAAGTTCGGCCACGAGCAGGGCGGATTGAACGATGTCGTCTACGCCGAGATCAGCGTGCGCTCCGGCGTGCGCAGCGGCCGGTCGAAGCGGATCATGGCGCAGAAGCTCGCGATCAAGGGCATCGACCGCGAGACCGCCGTCATCGCGCTCGAGGAGAGCGACGATCTCGTGGCTGCGATCAACTTCGCCCGCAAACGCGGCTTCGGCCCCTTCCGGCGCGCGGAGGCCGACGAGAAGCGCTACAACAAGGAAATGTCCGCCTTCGCCCGCAACGGCTTCGGTTTCGAATTGGGACGCTCGGTTCTCGGCATGAGCCGCGATGAAGCCGAGACCGTGCTTGACGAGCGACGGGCGTAGACACAGGCTGCAGAACTCGAACTTCTGCCGTGCCGGCCTCACATGTGCAACGCATGGCCAAGCGCTTTGAGCGCCGCTTCCTGAACGGCTTCGCTGCGGGTCGGATGGGCGTGGATCGTTCCAGCAATATCCTCCAGGCGAGCGCACGTCTCGATCGCCAGCGCAAACGCCGCCGACAATTCGGAAACGCCGCGCCCGACCGCTTGCAGGCCGAGCACGAGATTGGTATCGGCGCGCGCCACCACACGCACGAAGCCATCCTCGGATTGCATGGTCATGGCGCGGCCATTGGCCGAGAAAGGGAACTGGCCAACGCGGATCTCGTAGCCCTGCGCGCGGGCCTCCTCTGGCGACAAGCCGGCGCTGACGATTTCCGGGTCCGTGAAGCAGACGGCGGGAATGCAGCGCTTGTCCCAGCTCCGCGGACGGCCGGCGATGATTTCCGCCACCATCTCGCCCTGCGCCATTGCCCGGTGCGCAAGCATCGGTTCGCCGGTGATGTCACCAATGGCATAAACCCCGCGCATCGACGTGCGGCACCGGTCGTCAATGCGTAGATAAGGCCCGGCGCGGTCGAGATCGAGTTCCTCCAATCCCGCGTCTGTTGTTCGTGGCCTACGCCCGACGGTGACGAGTATCCTGTCAGCCGGCAGCTTGATCTCGCGGCCATCGGCCTGCTCGATGATCAGGCTTTCGCCGGCATCGGACAGCGCCTTTGCCTTAGCTCCGAGGTGAAGATCAATGCCGCGCTCCTTCAGCGCCTTAGCAACAGGTTTGACAAGCTCGGCGTCGTATAGCGGCAGGATCTGGCCCGTCGCCTCGACGATTGTGACCGAGGAGCCAAGCTTGGCGAAGGCTGTGCCGAGTTCCAGGCCGATATAGCCGGCGCCGACAACCACCAGTCTTTCCGGCACGCTGTGCAGCGCCAGCGCCTCCGTGGAGGAGATCACCCTTCCACCAAATGGAAGCCCCGGCAGTTCGACCGGCTCGGAGCCCGCCGCGATCACGATATTCTCCGCGCGGATGAGCTGTGCGCCGGTCTCCGTCTCGACCTCCACCGTCTTCCCGTCGCGGAACCGCGCCCGGCCATGGACCTGCTTCACCCGCGCCTTCTGCAGCAAGGCGGCAACGCCACCGGTGAGACGGCCGACAATGCCGTCTTTCCAGGCGATCGTCCTGGCGAGATCGATCGCCACTCCCTCGGCACGGATGCCAAGCCGGTCTCGACCGCTCGCCATCCGGCGCGCAGCGTCGAATTCGTCAGCAACATGGATGAGCGCCTTGGAGGGAATGCAGCCGATATTGAGGCAGGTGCCGCCCGGTTTTTCCATTTCGACGATTACGGTGTCGATGCCCATTTGACCCGCGCGGATCGCGCAGACGTAACCGCCGGGCCCCGCGCCGATGACCAGCAATTTGCAGATGATCTCTTTCATGGCCCTCAGCCTTCGATGAAAATCAGCGCCGGCGTTTCAAGCAGCGCGCGGATGCGCTGTATGAAGGTCGCCGCGTCCCAGCCGTCGATGATGCGATGGTCGAAGCTGGAGGAAAGGTTCATCATCTTGCGCGGCACGAATTGCGTCCCATCCCAGGCGGGGCGGGTGGCGATCTTGTTGACGCCGATGATCGCGACCTCAGGATGGTTGATGACAGGCGTCGAGACGATCCCCCCAAGCGCGCCCAGCGAGCTTATCGTGATGGTTGAGCCCGTCAGTTCGTCACGCGTCGCGGTTCCGTTGCGCGCGGCATCGGCAAGGCGCGCCATCTCGGCGGCGCAGTCCCAGATCGTGCGGGCCTCGGCGTGACGTACGACCGGTACCACGAGGCCGGCAGGCGTCTGTGCGGCTATGCCAATGTGAACACCACCGGAGCGGGTAAGGATGCCGGCATCGTCGTTGAAGGTGGCGTTTATATCCGGCTGGTCGACGACGGCCTTGACGATCGCCCGCATCAGGAAGGGAAGGATCGTCAGTTTCGGATGATCTGGCTTGTGGTCCCGGTTCATCGTCGCCCGCAAATCCTCCAGCGCCGTCATGTCGATTTCCTCGACATAGGTGATATGCGGGATGCGCGAGGTGGAGAGCGACATCTTCTCGGCGATCCGTCGCCGCATGCCGGTGAGTTTCACGTCCTCGGTGGTAGTATTCCGGGCGAACAGGGCAGGGGCTGCAAGCGAAGACGCACCGCGCGCGAGATATTGCTCGACATCTTCGCGCAAAATGCGTCCGTCCGGACGGTTTGGCGACACCTGCCTGAGATCGACGCCGCTTTCACGTGCGAAGAGACGCACGGAAGGCGACGCCAGTGGCTTTTGCTGCGGTCCGCTGCTTGTCGGCTGGGACAGCGTTTGCTTGGCTTGCGTCGGTTGCGGCCGAGCAGGGGCTTCGCTTTCACAGGCAGCGGCGGACGGCTTCTCTGTCGCCAGGGGCGCTGGCTGAGCGGGTGCCGACGCCTCATCTCCATCCGCCGTCTCTATCCTCACCAGTGGCGCTTTTACGGCCACGGTATCTCCCACTTCGGCGCCAAGCCAGGTCACCGTACCGCTGACCGGCGACGGGATCTCCACCGTCGCCTTATCAGTCATCACGGCCGCGATCACCATGTCCTCGCGAACCGGATCGCCGGCCTTCACGTGCCATTCGACCAGCTCCGCCTCGGCCACGCCTTCTCCGACATCGGGCATCTTGATCGTGAACTCGCCCATCCTCACGCCTCCATGACTTCGGCAAGCGCCCGTCCGACGCGCGCTGGGCCGGGGAAATAGTCCCACTCCTGCGCATGCGGATAGGGCGTATCCCAGCCCGCGACCCGCACGATCGGCGCCTCCAGATGGTAGAAGCAATGCTCCTGGAGCAACGCGACGATCTCGGCCCCGAAGCCCGACGTCAGCGTTGCTTCATGAACCACGACGCAGCGGCCGGTCTTCGACACGGATTGCACGATGGTATCGAGGTCGAGCGGCAAAAGGCTGCGCAGATCGATCACCTCGGCATCGACACCGGTGTCTTCCGCCGCCGCGAGCGCCACATGCACCATCGTTCCATAGGCAATGACCGTGACCCCGCTTCCGGCGCGGCGGATTTCAGCCTTGCCGATCGGGATCGCATAGTGGTCTTCCGGCACTTCGCCGAGCTCGTGCTTCGACCATGGCGTGACCGGACGCTCGTGGTGGCCATCGAAGGGTCCATTGTAAAGCCGCTTCGGTTCGAGAAACATCACCGGGTCCGGATCCTCGATCGCGGCGATGAGGAGCCCCTTGGCGTCATAGGGGTTGGAGGGAACGACCACTTTCAGGCCGCAGACATGGGTAAACAGCGCTTCCGGGCTCTGGCTGTGCGTCTGCCCGCCGAATATCCCGCCGCCTGTCGGCATCCTGAGCACGATCGGGCATGTGAAATCGCCGTTGGAACGATAGCGAATGCGCGCGGCCTCCTGGGTGATCTGGTCATAGGCCGGATACATGTAATCGGCGAACTGGATCTCGACGCAGGGCTTCAGCCCATAGGCTGCCATGCCGATCGCCGTGCCGACGATACCGGATTCGCTGATCGGCGTGTCGAAGCAGCGGGTCTTGCCGTACTTCGCCTGAAGCCCCTGTGTGCAGCGGAATACGCCGCCGAAATAGCCGACATCCTCGCCGAACACGACGACATCTTCGTCTCGGGCCATCGAGATATCCATGGCGCTGCGCACCGCCTCGATCATGGTCATGCGCGCCATATCAATACCCCGCTTTCTGCCGCTGGCGGCGAATGTGCGGCGGCATCTCGGCATAGACGCCCTCGAAAATATCGCGCACCGAAGGCTTGCCGCCAGCATGCAGCGTTCCGTGTTCCTCGGCTCGCTTTTGCGCATCGATCACTTCGTCGAGGATCTCGGCCTCGGCCTGAACGTGGCGCTCCTCCGACCAGACACCCTTGAGGATCAGGTGCTTCTTCAGCCGCAGCACGGGATCTCCGAGCGGCCATGCGTCGGACTCGGTTTTCGGGCGATAGGCGCTCGGATCGTCGGAGGTCGAGTGGGCGCCGACGCGATAGGTGACATATTCAATCAGCGTCGGACCCAGATTGCGTCGCGCCCGCTCCGCCGCCCAGCGCGCCACCGCATAGACGGCCAGATAGTCGTTGCCATCGACGCGCAGCGCCGGGATGCCGAAGCCGAGCCCACGAGCGGCGAACGTGCCGGAACCACCACGCGCGATGCCTTGAAAGGTGGAGATCGCCCACTGATTGTTGACGATGTTCAGGATGACAGGCGCTCTGTAGGTCGAGGCAAAGACGAGGGCCGAATGGAAATCGGACTCCGCGGTCGAGCCGTCGCCGATCCAGGCAGCCGCGATGCGTGTATCGTTCTTGATCGCGGACGCCATCGCCCAGCCGACGGCCTGGACATACTGGGTGGCGAGGTTGCCTGATATGGTGAAGAAGCCGTGCTCCTTGGAGGAGTACATGATCGGCAGCTGCCGTCCCCGCAGCGGATCGTTCTCGTTGGAGAAGATCTGGTTCATCATCTCGACCATCGGATAGTCGTCGGCAATCAGGAGGCCGGCCTGTCGATAGGTCGGGAAATTCATGTCCCCCTTGTTCAGCGCCTTGCGCACGGCGCAGCTGACCGCCTCTTCGCCAAGATGCTGCATATAAAAGGACGTCTTGCCCTGGCGCTGCGCCATCAGCATGCGTGCATCGAAGGCGCGCAGCTTCATCATGTTGCGCAGCCCGGTCAAAAGCGCCTCGTCCGAGAGCAACCCCGCCCAGGGCCCAACGGCTTCGCCCTCCTGGTTGAGCACGCGGATGATCGAATAGGCGAGATCGCGGATGTCCTCGGATGCGACATCCACCTCCGGGCGCGGCACGGCGCCGGCCTTGGCGATCTTGACGTTGGAGAAATCGGGTAGACCGCCAGGGCGAACGGCGGGTTCGGGGACGTAGAGGCTCAGTCGTTGACTGTCTGGCATTTCCTATGTTCCTCCTCCGCTCGCATCAATCCTCTCCTCAGGATCAACGCGGCGTATTCTCCCTATAGATTGCGGGCGATCACCATGCGCTGCACGTCACTCGTTCCCTCGTAGATCTGGCAAATGCGGACATCCCGGTAGATGCGCTCGACGGGATAATCACTCATGTAGCCGTAGCCGCCATGGATCTGGATCGCGTCGGAACAGACGCGCTCGGCCATTTCCGAGGCAAAGAGCTTGGCCATCGACGCCTCGGAAAGACAGGGCAGCCCCGCCTCGCGCAGACTTGCTGCATGGAACACAAGCTGCCGCGCCGCCTCGATCTGCGTCGCCATGTCGGCAAGACGAAAGGCGACGGCCTGATGCTCGATGATCGGTTTGCCGAAAGCGGTCCGCTCGCGGGCGTAGTCGCGCGCTGCCTCATAAGCCGCACGCGCCATGCCGACCGCCTGCGCCGCGATCCCGATCCGGCCGCCCTCAAGATTGGCAAGCGCGATCCTGTAACCATCGCCTTCCTCGCCTAGGCGAAGATCCGCTCCAACGCGCATGCCGTTGAAGGCGATCTGGCAAGTGTCGGAGGAATGCAGGCCCAACTTGTGCTCGACGCGAATGACCTCATATCCCGGCGTGTCCGTCGGCACGATAAAGGCGGTGATGCCCTTCTTGCCGGCCGCCGCGTCCGTGACCGCGAAGACGATGATCACCTGTCCGTTCTTGCCCGAGGTGATGAACTGCTTGGCGCCGTCAAGCACGTAGTGATCGCCGTCGCGCCGGGCGCGGGTGCGCAGATTGGAGGCGTCGGAGCCCGCCTGCGGCTCCGTCAGCGCGAAACCGCCGATCCATTCGCCGGTGGCGAGCTTCGGCAGGAAGCGCTGTTTCTGCTCCTCGTTTCCGAATTTGAGGATGGGAACGCAGCCAACGGAGCTATGGACGCTCATGATCGTCGAGCAGGGGCCATCTCCGGCGGCGATCTCTTCAAGTGCCGCCGCATAAGCGACCGTCCCCGTGTCGGAGCCACCATAGGTCTCCGGCACCAGCATGCCGAGAAGGCCGAGCTCGCCCATTTCCTTCAGTTCGTCGCGCGGAAAGCTATGTGTGCGGTCCCGCTCGGCGGCGCCCGGCGCCAGTCGTTCGCGCGCGAAATCCCGCGCGAGATCCCGGATTTGGCTCTGCGTGTCGGACAAGATCATCAGCGCGCCTCCTTTTGCGCTTACGGCCGCTCGATGGCGATAGCGGTCGCCTCACCGCCACCGATACAGAGCGCCGCCATCCCGCGCTTCAGCCCGTATCGCTCCAGCGCCGCCAGTAGCGTGACGATGACGCGAGCACCAGACGCACCGATCGGATGCCCAAGCGCGCATGCGCCGCCGTGGACGTTGACCTTGTCGTGGGGGATATCGAGATCACGCATCGCCGCCATCGGCACGACGGCGAAGGCTTCATTGATTTCAAACAGATCGACGCTCGATAGCGGCCACCCCGTGCGTTCGGAGAGCTTTCTCAAGGCGCCGATCGGCGCCGTCGCGAATTCGCTGGGTGCCTGGGAATGCGTGGCGTGCCCGACGATGGTCGCGCGCGGTGCGATGTCGTGTTGGTCGGCCCGCGAGCGGCGCATCAGCACCAGCGCGGCGGCGCCATCGGAAATCGAGCTTGCATTGGCGGCCGTCACCGTTCCGCCCTCGCGGAAGGCCGGTTTCAGCCTGGGGATCTTGTCGATGCTGGCCTTACCGGGCTGCTCGTCCTCACGGATCGTCGCTTCGGTTTTCCCCGATATGACGGATACCGGCACGATTTCGCGGTCGAAATAGCCCGCCTCTATCGCCTTCTGTGCCCGCGTGAGCGACGTGATGGCATAGGCGTCCTGCGCCTCGCGCGTGAATTGATAGGCCTCGGCGCAGTCTTCCGCGAATGTCCCCATCAAGCGCCCCTTGTCATAGGCATCCTCGAGCCCATCGAGGAACATATGATCGATCACGCGCCCGTGGCCGAGCCGGTAGCCGCCGCGAGCACGATCAAGTAGATAGGGCGCATTCGTCATGCTTTCCATGCCGCCCGCGATCACCAGCGAGGCGCTCCCGGCGGCGAGTAGATCATGGCCGATCATCACGGCCTTCATGCCGGAACCGCACATCTTGTTGACGGTGCTGGCGGCAGTGGAGAAGGGGAGGCCGGCGCCAATCGCCGCCTGTCGGGCCGGCGCCTGCCCCTGGCCGGCGGCGAGCACGCAGCCCATGATGACTTCGTCGACCCTCTCAGCTGGGACGTCACTTTGCGAGAGCGCCGCTGCGATTGCCGATCCACCCAACTGTGGTGCGGCCAGGGAGGCGAAGGCTCCCTGAAAGCCACCGATCGGCGTGCGGGCGGCGCCTGTGATCACAATCGGATCCTGCATCGTCATCGCGACCTCCTCCTCGAAGCCGGCATCGGGCTGTAGCGTGCGCCACGACCGATTGCCCTCCCGAGAACGGGAAGAACAAACGTCATCAAGCTGCACGGTTCTCCTCCCATGCATCACCTCATCGATTGCGTCGTGCCACCTACAGCGGCATTTCAGGCAACCAAGACAATGCGAAGTCTATGCGCGCTCTTTGTTGAAAGCGATGGCAAATTGTTGCGATGTTTATCCGCAGCCGGCAACGAAGTTGCCGGACGGATGCCTGCATCAGGCCGATCGTTGCGGCGCGGCTTAGCCGCGCTGCTGGACCGGGCTGCGGCCCGGATCCAGCGCTATCATTCGGCGATTCCGCCTTCTATCTGCCGTAGCGGGCGAGCGACAGGTCACTGACGTCGATATCCGCATTTCGGCCGCTGACGACATCCGTCAATACCCGTGCGGAGCCTGTGCTCATGGTCCAGCCGAGCGTGCCGTGGCCGGTATTGAGGAAGAGATTACGGATGTTGGTCGCACCGATGACGGGAGTGCCATCCGGCGTCATCGGACGTAGGCCGGACCAATAATTGGCGGCCTTCAGATCGCCACCGGGGAAGAGATCGCTGACCGAATGCTCCAGGGTTCTGCGGCGCGCGGGGCCTAGGTCGTTCGTATAGCCGGAAATCTCCGCCATGCCGCCAACGCGGATACGGTCGCCCAGGCGCGTGATGGCAATCTTGTAGGTCTCGTCCATGACAGTGGACTCAGGTGCCCGCGACGCATCGGTAATCGGGATGGTCAGCGAGTAGCCCTTTACCGGATAAACGGGGAGCTTGATCCCGAATGGCTTCAACAGCAGCGGCGAATAGCTGCCGAGCGCAACGACGACGGCATCGGAAAAGACGGCACCGGTGTCAGTGACGACGCCCTTCGCCTGTCCTGCCTCGACCACCAGCCCCTGGATCTGGCGTCCATAGTCGAAGGTGACGCCCATCGAAACACACTTTGCGGCAAGTGCATTGGTGAACTTGAAGCAATCGCCGGTCTCGTCCTTGGGCGTCAGCAGGCCGCCGACGATCTTGTCGCTAACGTGGCGCAACGCCGGCTCCATGCGGATGCAGCCCTCACGGTCCAGCACTTCATAGGGAATACCATCAGCCGCCAGCGCCTTCACATCCTTGGCCGACGCGTCGAGCTGCGCCTGCGTGCGGAAGAGCTGCAGCGTTCCCTGCATGCGCTCGTCATAGGCGATATCGGTCTCGGCGCGCAGTTCGGCGAGCGACTGACGGCTGTAATCGGCAAGGCGCAGCATGCGTGATTTGTTGATCGCGTAGCGCTCGGAGGTGCAGTTGGAGAGCATCCTGATCATCCAGGAGATCATCGCATAGTCGACCTTCGGGCGGAGGATGAGCGGCGCGTGCTCCATGAACAGCCACTTCAGCGCCTTCTGCGGAATACCGGGTGCCGCCCAGGGAGAGCAATAACCGAAGGACACCTCGCCGGCATTGGCAAAGCTGGTCTCAAGCGCCGGACCGGATTGGCGATCGATCACGGTGACCTGATGTCCGGCCTTGGCCAGATAGTAGGCGCTGGTGACCCCGATGACGCCGGCGCCGAGAATGGTCACTTTCATGCTTGCCCCTTTTATCCATGCTTTTTTGCCAAGTGTATTTGGCGTTTACGACGTCGGCCGATGCACCTTTGGTGCTTGCGATAAAAATAGAGAAACAATCGAACAATTTCCTGCTGATCAGAATGCCGATATTGCATTCGATTGTCGAATGCGAAATTATCACGCGCCAAAAGAGGAATTATTGCGTATGCTCCTGGATGCGATCGACCGAAACATCGTGCGTCAGCTCAGGTTGAATGCGCGCATTGCCAACACGGCACTTGCAGCGGAAGTCGGCCTTTCTCCGTCAGCATGTCTTCGACGGATCGCAAGACTGGAAAAATCCGGCCATATCAGGGGCTACACGGCGTTGATCGGCACCTCGGACAGCGACGACGCGCTGGCGGTTATCGTCAACATCACGCTCGATCGGCAGACCGAGGAGCATCTGAACAGGTTCGAGGCAGCCATCCGCCGATATCCGGAGATTCAGGAATGTTTCTTGATGACCGGTGGATCGGATTATATTCTCAAGGTGGAAGTCGAAAGCGCGCGCGATTTCGAGCGAATCCACAAGGATATATTGTCGACCTTGCCCGGCGTCGCGCGTATCCATTCGAGCTTCTCGATTAGGGATGTGCTGAAGCGGGGACCACGTTAGGGCTGATCCGGATGATGCCCTAGGTTGCAATCGCACCTTGGCGCGAGCGTGTCGAGTTGGCGTTATCGACGCAATAATGGTGATCGACGAAAATTGCCACTCCGCAGTGTGATTGCACGCGAAAACAACTGACTTGGCAGCCGAGCGGCGCCTTCGTTGTCATCCGTTGGCGACACGTCACCCCATTTGGCTCGTGGGCGATGGCCGGCTCTTGAGCCACTCTCCCCGTGAAAACGCTTTGCCCGTTTGGGTAGAGCCTTGCACACGCCTCCTATACCTATTAATGGCTGTCACGGTTGGCCGAGACGTGTGCCTTAGCGAAGAGACCTGTAACAAGCTTGGCGCCCGATGGATGCCCCAGGAGACGACCGTGCGTGAACGCCAGCAGATCGACAGCGCGGCTGATATCAGCAATGCGCATCCATCCGAAACGGGTCAGGCCCTGACTCGACGGGAAATCGTGTCCTACGTCATCAACCTCGATCGCTCCATGGACCGCTGGCACCATATAAAGAGCCAGGCCGAAGAGTTCGGCCTGGATGTCCAGCGTATCGCCGGCGTCGAGATCGATCCTGCGAGCGGAACGCAATGGCCAGATTATGACCGCGTCGCCTTCGTTCGCGGCAATGGTCGCCCGATGCTGCCGCAGGAATACGGTTGCTATCTTGCCCATGTCAAAGCGCTTAACGCGTTTTTGGAGAGCACGGCGGAGTGCGCGGTCATCATGGAGGATGACGTCAATCTCAGCGCCGACCTCGTCTCTCGCGCCTACAGCGCGCACCAGGCTGCGCCATTCGCCGAAGTGTTGAAATTGCTCAACCATCGCGTTGTCTGGTTCAGGCCGATCGCGAGGTCGGTCGGCGGCGATGTGATTGGAAAATGCCTGTTTGGCCCCCAGGGGTCCGCGGCATGCTACCTCGTCACCCGTGCGGGCGCGCGGAAGCTGGTAGAGGCCCTCAAGGTCATCACATGCCCCTATGACATAGCGCTTGAGCGTGGGTGGGCCACCGGCGTGAAGGTCTATACCGTGAAGGACGATCTGATTGCCTTGTCGGTTCGGTCGAAAGAGAGCCAGATCGCTGATCGCGCTCGGTATCGATCGATCAAGCTACGTGGCATCCGCAAAATTCCAACGCATATCTGGCGCATGGTGGAACTCTTTCGTCGGGTACGGTACGCGGTTTCATGAGCCATCTTTTCCTTTCCAGTTTTCGCCATAGCATCGCGTGTCGGCCGCTATCGCCAAACCAGTCACGATTGAGCCAGCGCTATGTTTGACAATTATGTTCAGCAGGTTCTTGCCTTGCCGCGACCGGCGAAGCGGGTGATTGCGCTGCTCTTCGACGCCTGCCTGTGCATCATTACGGTCTGGATCGCGTTCTGCTTTCGCTTCAACGACTGGTACCTGATGACGGGTGTGCAGTTCTGGACGATCCCTGTATCGCTCGTCATCGCGCTACCGTTGTTCATCACCTTCGGCCTTTACCGCGCCATCTTCCGCTTCATGGGTTGGGCCGCCTTTTCCACGGTCATCAAGTGCGTGCTGATCTATGGCGCGGTCTATATGGTGATCTTCACGGTCATCAGCGTTCCGACCGTCCCCAGAACCGTCGGCATCCTGCAGCCGATGCTGCTCCTGCTGGCCGTTGGCCTGTCACGCTTCGTGGCACGCTATTTCCTCTATGATGCATATAGCGAGATTCTCGGCGAGGCCGCGCCGATCCGCACTCTGGTCTATGGCGCCGGCACGCAAGGACGGCAGCTGGTGAGCGCCTTGGGGCATTCGGCCGAGTTCAAGGTCGTCGGCTTTCTCGATGACGATAAGGGCCTGAAGGGGATGTCGCTCAACGGCGTGAAGATCTACAGCCCTCTTAACATCGAGAAGGTCTGCGCGGACCTTGAGGTCAAGACCGTTCTTCTGGCTCTTCCGCAGATCGATCGTGCTCGACGCAACGAGATCATCGAACGCTTGCGTTCCGCTCGGGTCGCTGTTCGCACCGTTCCCGATATCAGCGCAATCGCGACAGGACAGGCGCAGCTGACCGACCTGCAGGATCTGGATGTCGAGGACCTTCTGGGTCGAACGGCGGTGCTGCCGAATGTGCAGCTGCTGGAGCAGAACGTCCGCGATCGGATCGTCCTTGTGACCGGCGCGGCCGGCTCGATCGGCAGCCAGCTGTGTCGCGAGATCGCCAAGCTGCATCCCAAGGCGCTGCTGCTCTTGGATCAGAACGAGTTCGGCATTTACTCGCTGCAGGGCGAGCTGGCTGGCGAAGATGCCGAGCCGCCATTTCCGATCGTCCCGCTGCTTGCCGATGTTTGCGACGAACACCGCATCAACACCATCATCCAGACCTGGAAGCCGGCCACGGTCTATCATGCCGCGGCCTACAAGCATGTGCCGCTCGTCGAACAAAACCCCGCCGAAGGTGTCAAGACCAATGTCTTCGGGACGCTAACGGTGTCCAAGGCGGCTTTGGCTGCCGGTGTCGAGCGCATGATTTTGGTCAGTACAGACAAGGCCGTTCGGCCGACCAATGTCATGGGCGCCACGAAACGCCTGGCTGAAATGATCCTGCAGGCGCTCGCCGAACAGCACGGCGGCACGACCTTTTCCATGGTGCGCTTCGGCAACGTGTTGGGCTCGTCGGGCTCCGTCGTGCCGCTCTTTCGCCAGCAGATCGGCCGGGGTGGTCCGATCACGCTGACGCATGAGGACATTACGCGCTTCTTCATGACCGTGCCGGAAGCAGCCCAGCTCGTCATTCAGGCTGGCGCGATGGCATCCGGTGGCGATGTCTACCTGCTCGATATGGGCGAGCCGGTGAAGATTATCGATCTCGCGCGTCGCATGGTCGAACTGTCGGGCCTGACGGTCCAGGACGAGCAGAACCCGGGCGGCGATATCAGCATCGTGACGACAGGCCTGCGTCCGGGCGAGAAGTTGTATGAAGAGCTGCTGATCAACGACAATCCGGAAGTGACTGACCACCCGAAGATCCGCCGTGCGCGCGAACAGTTCCTCGGCTGGGCGCAACTATCAGCCAAGCTCGACGCGCTCGCGCGGTTCGCGCGAGATGGGGATGCAAGGCGGCTGAAGGCGGCGCTCAGCGATCTGGTGCCGGGATACAGCCCCATGGAGCGCGTGGTGGATCTCGTCGCGCTGCGGCAGGAGGTCTCCCAATGACGGTCCGCGCCACGCAAGACGGCCAAGGCCGCCGGAGGCTGGCATGTTCCTCGTAACCGGCGCCTCCGGCTTTGTCGGCCAGGGGCTTTTGCGCACACTGAGGCAACGCGGCATTCCCTTTCGTGGCACAGGCAGGGGCGGGAGTGGCGAGCTCCTCGCTGTCGGGGATATTCACGGCGCGACCGACTGGTCTGCCGCCCTTGACGGCATCGATGTCGTGGTCCACCTCGCGGCCGTCAATCAGAATGTCGTCGAAGGGTCGCCGGCGGTGCTTGCCGAGTATCGATCCGTAAACGTCGAGGGGACGATCAACCTGGCGCGTCAGGCCGCGGCCGCGGGTGTGAGACGGTTCGTGTTCTTGAGTTCGATCAAGGCGAGCGGCGAGGCGACGACCAAGGGCAAGCCGTTTACTGCCGAGGGCGAGCCTGCTCCGGAAAGTGATTACGGCCGAACGAAGCTCGAAGCCGAGCGATTGCTGCACGCGCTTGGCGCCAGCACCACGATGGAGATCGTGATCATCCGATCGCCGCTGGTCTACGGGCCCGGCATGCGTGGAAGCTTCCAGGCGCTGGTGCGGCTTGTCCAACGCGGCCTGCCGCTGCCCTTCGCCTCGATCGATAACCGCAGGTCGATGGTCTATCTGGAGAACCTGACCGACCTAATCGTGACCGCTGCCAACCATCCGGACGCCGCGGGCGGGACGTTCATGGTTGCCGATAGCAAGAGCCCATCGACACCGGAACTCGTGCGGATGATTGCCGCGGTAACCGGCTCGTCGGCCTCGCTGCTGCCGTTCCCGCCGGCGCTGCTGGAGTTTGCTGGAAATGTGACTGGAAAACGCGAACTGGTTTACCGCCTGACGCGCTCGCTAGACGTCGACATCTCCGAAACCAGCCGCCGGCTAGATTGGATGCCACCTTTCGAGATGGCCGACGCGTTGGCACGAACGCTTGGCCCCGCAAGATCCACTAAGGAATAATATGACAAGCAAGCTCAACCAGGGGATAAAACGGGCGTTTGATTTTTGCGCGGCGTCGGGTGGCCTCGTCGTTCTGTCTCCCGTTCTGCTTGTGCTGACCATCATGGTCCGGCGCTCATCGCCGGGTGGCGCCTTCTTCCGGCAGCAGCGGGTGGGCCGGGACGAGGTTCCCTTTACGTGCCTGAAGTTCAGGACGATGGCGGCCGGCACACCTGATGTCGGCTCCCATGACGCCGCGGAAAGCTGGATCACGCCCATCGGCAAGACGCTTCGCGCCTATAAGCTCGATGAACTGCCGCAGCTCGTCAACGTGCTGAAAGGTGAGATGAGCCTGGTGGGCCCCCGCCCGTGCCTGCCAAGCCAGCCGGATGTCATCGCTGCCCGTAGAGCCAAGGGCGTGTTTGCCGTCCGCCCTGGTATCACCGGCCTCGCGCAAATCGCCGGCATCGACATGTCGACCCCGGAGAAACTCGCCACGGCCGATGCCGAATACGTTAAGACCGCTACCCTGTGGAACGACATCGCCATGATCCTGGGCTCCGTCATGGGCAAGGGAAAGGGCGATGCAGCCCTGAAGTAAGGGCGGCTTCACGATTGGTGCAGCGGTCTATCAGATAACGCGAGACTAGGCCGCGTTCCCAAAATGCCTATCTGGCCGCAGCTTGCAAATCCGGCACACTCGCCTCAGTTGGCCGCAAGCGAAGATTGCACCAGCAGGCAAAGGCCGATGTCACGAGGGCGAGGCTTTCGCCGATCGCCAACCTGTTGTTTGAATTGCTGAGAAGCGTGAGCGCGAAGAAGAAGATGCCGACAAGATAGGCATGCATCGCCGCGCGCGGAATAACGCCTTGGCGATAGGCCTTGCAGACGAAAACAATGAAACTCGCCAGGATCAGCCCCATGACGAAGGCCCCAAACAGGCCGAACCGGACCAGTATTTCCAGATATCCGTTGTGCAGCAGCGTGTAGGAAACGTGGGCGTAGCGGGTGTGCTGCCAGCGCTCGAGCCATTCGTTGCCCCAGCCGAAGATCGGGGCGGATGAAAAGAGTTCCCAGCCGTTCGACCACAGCTGAAGTCTTTCATCCATTGCGACAGGCGTGTTGCCCGACTGGATAGTCTGCGTGATGGTGTCCGCGCTGTTCGAGCTGCCGACAATGCCGCTGAACATCGAAGCGGTCGCTTTAATCGTCGGGCCCGCTGTCTGATCGAGATTATGACGGACGGCGTATAGACCGACGCCAAGCAGTGCTATCGCGCATGCAATCACCAATCCGCTGCGAGCACGCAACTTGATGTACCGCATGCCTATGACGGCGAGAACCGGTAGCGTCAACGCCATCGCGAGCCAGACGCCCTTGGACTTCGCGCCATAGATGGCGATCACGCATAGAACCAGAATAAGCGGAGAAACCACGTAGGCGAGCCGTGCGAACCGGCGGTCGGCGGCGGGGGTTGTCAGATAGTGAAGAAGCCAGAAGGTCGACATCACGAAGATGAGGCCGCAGGCGACCGCGCCGTGGATTTGATTGTTCATGACGAGCGGGCGAACCGCGACGCCGGTGGCGATCGTACCAATCGTCAGCGCCACTGTGACGCCGAGCATGATCAACGCTACGACAAAAAACGCCGCGACGATCTTCTCCATCTCACGCTCATAGAGTGCGAAGGCGATTCCGAGGATCGGAAAGAACAGCGGAAAGGCGAAGAGCCAGTCGGACCCGCCGATATCGTGATGCTCGGTCGTGATGTAGATGAACGCGAAGCGGAAGAGCACATAGATGGCCCAGCCCATGCAGAGCCAGCCCAGCCAGTTCGTGTGCGGCCGCGACGGCTCTTTCGCGTAATAGACCAGCGCGATGATGGCCAGGATCGCGCACGCGTAGCGATAGGTATCGCTCTCCACGAGCAGCGCCGATGACGCGAGCAGCCACAGAAGACAGCCGAATATTCTGAGGGCAGGGCTCATGGCTGCGCTGGAGGCGCGAAACGAATTGTTCAAGATGTCTACTTCTGCCTGCGCGCGTGTTCCAGCGTCAATGTCGACGGCCGCTCTCATCGAAAACATGACGCGCACCGGCGCTCATTTCGCGCGCGGTGCGTTAGCTTACAAAATGGATATTTACGAAAATAGTGTGGCCGGCAAGACCGCTTCGACCACAGTTCACCGCAAAAGCTTTGTCACGGAGCGAAAGACACGCAAACTTTCGATGCCGGTAGTCGAGGGCTTTGAATGTCTGTGCTCGGCTTCAGTGGCTTAGTGTGTCGCCGTCCGGTTCTGCTTGGAGAGGCTGAGAATATAGTCGTCGGCGATGTCGGCAATTGCCATCGCGATTTCCGCCGGCGAAAACTCCATCTGTTTCTCACCGAAGATCATCTGATGAACGGCTTCTTCGATCTGCTGACGGCAGGCCGACAATCGGTCGGCGTGGCTTATTTCAATGGCAGGTATCTGCATGACGTTTGTCCCCAATGTGCTGCGCCTGAAGCGAAGTTTCGTGCCCTGATTACTTCGGCGCTAACAGTCGCCGAAGCGACATGGCCACACGCATGCCCCGATCTCCGCATCCTACTATAGAGCGTAAGCCTGCCGGTTCGCGTGAAATCGACGTGACACGATTTTAAGTGGTTTTTCGTTAGATGCTCACCCAGCGAGGTAGCTGATCTCAGGGTTTGGCGGACAATGCGGTGCAGGTTTTTGCAACGTTACAAACAGTGAATAAAGATTCTTCGTCATCTCTTTACTTTTAGTTGCATTTTTTCGCGACGGCTTCATTATGCACCAACATTCCTAATATTGCAGGCGAGGGACGCCATGAAGGCGAAATCGACGAACGCGATCGACGGCTATGTCGGGGAACGGGTGAGGCTGCGTCGCAAGATGCTCGGCATGAGCCAGGCCAGCCTTGCGGAAGCATTGGGCATCACGTTTCAACAGATTCAGAAATACGAAAAGGGCATAAACCGCATCGGCGCCAGCCGACTTTTGCGAATGGCGGAGATATTCGGCGTCACCGTCGGCTATTTCTTCGAGAATGGTGCGACAAGCACTGGTGAAGACGGCGCCCGGCCGGAGACGGACGCTGTCGCCGCATTCATGGCCTCGAAGGAGGGGCTGGCGCTTGGCAAGGCTTTCATCGCCATTGAAGACCCGAATGTCCGCCAAAAATTGCTTGCTTTGACGCGCAGCCTTGGCTCTTCCGGCATCGTCATAAATGATCGCGACAGCGCGGATCAGGCGGAGCTCGAAGGCAATTAGCGCATGGCGCCATTCACCTGCCAACTCGACACGTTGTTGGCTCGTTCCTTCCGTGGGTGACCAGCGCTGACCGCAATTATCGAGCCATCAGGATACTCGGATCGGATCATGCCGCCGTGCGAGACGCTGTCTCGCGTCACGCCGTTTCTGGCCCAGTTCGGCGTAACGCGCGTGGCCCGTCACACGGGCCTTGATCATATCGGCATACCCGTATGGTGCGCCTATGCCCCGAACGCGCCATCGGCCGTCGTGGCGCAAGGAAAGGGATTATCCGACGACGACGCCAAGGTCTCTGCAATCATGGAGGCGCTTGAGCGGGCCGTTGCCAGCCGACCGACGGTGTCGACGCTTCGGGCTACCGTCCGAGAGTTGCAGGCGCAAGGACATCAATTGACGACGCTAGCCTGTCTAACCGGATTGAATAAAGCCGATATCGGTCCGGACGAACATGTGGACTGGGTGATCGGGCGCGAATTGATGTCGGGCGCGCCCATACATCTGCCATTCGAGGCTGTCGTCTTGAACCGCACGCTACAGTCGCGCTTCTGGATGTCGTCCGATGGCCTGGCGTCTGGAAACACCCTCGACGAAGCCGTGTTGCACGGCATACTCGAACGCATCGAGCGGGACGCCTATGTGCTTTGGCAAGTAGGAGACGAGCGCTTCAGGCGCTCCCGATGCGTGGACCCTGCATTGTACGGAGACGATGTTCTCAATCGGTTGGTGGAGCAGATAAGCGCCGCCGGACTCATGCTGAAACTGTTCGATATAACCAGTGACGTCGCCATTCCCTGTTTTACCGCGTTGCTTGGGCCGCAGGGAGTTCTGTCGGACACGACCGTCCGGTTTGCCGAGGTGACAGGTGGGAGCGGCGCGCATCCGTCGCCTGTCCGCGCAGCCATTCGCGCGATAACCGAAGCCGTGCAATCGCGGCTGACATTTATCAGCGGCGCGCGCGACGATATCGCGCCGAACGCCTTTCAAGCGCAGCTGCCCGCGCAGCTACGTGACAGCTTCCTCAGCGAACCCATTGCGTCCGCAGCACTTACCTATACCGGTGGCCGATCGCTTCAGCAGTATCTGGGCCATGTGCTGGGCAGACTGCGCGCCGCAGGCATCGTCACGGTCGCCTCGGTTGAATTAAGCGGTCCGGATCTCCCCTTCAGTGTGGTCAAGGTGCTGATACCAGAGCTGGAAAATCCGGATGGCAAACGGGCGCGGCGGTTCGGAAGTCGCGCGCTTTCAAGAGCTTTCGTGCTTTAGAGAAACTATCCTGGTAGCTGCAAGCGGCCGATGCGCGATACCACCCTCAAGTTGTTTCACACTTTATTCACGGGCGCCGTCTGCGTCGCGGGCCTATGTTGCTTCGTGTTGGCGGAGAAGAGACATGAGTGCAATGCCCAAAGACCATGGGGATGATCACGGCGACAACGCAAGATCTCCAGAAGATATCAAGGAACTCGCGGCGCTCGCGCGCTTGATCGGCTACGCGCGCGCCGCGGCGGAGGATGTCGAGCTTGTCGGTGCTGTTCATTGGCTCGAGCTCGCTATCCAGGCGGTAAACCGGGAGATTCTCGCTTCGCCGAACATGGAGCTCGTTGCGCCCTACCTCGGGACAACGACGGACAGCCGCAGCACGCACTGACATTTGTGAGCCGGCGCGATCGGCGATCTTGAGCTACGTGTTTTGCAAGACAGTCGCGCCGAGCATTTTTGAGTAGACACATAAAGCGTTGGATCGGCTGTAGCCGTTCGTCTTGTAATAGTCGGCGACACCGCCAATCTGGCGCGAAACCAACCACACTTGCGGATAGCCTAGTTGAATCGCCATGTGCTCGACATGAGAGAGCAGGGCGGTTCCGAAGCCCATTCTTTGGTAGGATGGCGAGATGGCAATCTCTGCGACATACAGGCCGGTGCCGATTGCTGACGTATGCGGCGATGCAAATACGAAACCGACGAGTTGGCCCTGATAAAAAGCCCCAAGCGTGATCGCATCCAATGCCGAAGACAGCTCGACCAGCCGCCTCCTGGCATTCTCCATTGTCCAAGCCTCCTCCCAAGGGGGCTCGGCATAGGCTTGAACCAGAATGTCCGCGCCACCTAGCGCATCTGTCTGATCAATTCGTCTTACGCTGAACGTCATACCGAACCCGCTGCTGACCGATGCTCTCTTTTCGTCAACCAGTCCAATAAAACATAAGCATGCCTGCAGATGTTGTGACTTCGACGTGACACAGCTTATGGGTGAATGCGAGGCGCACTACGTACATCCCCGAATGCAACTGGGGTGAACGCAGGGTATGATCGCTTCGCATAAGCGGTGGCGCACGACAGAGCCCATGCGATGGAGCCTCATTGACGACCGGTATCATGCGGCAAGATCGGGCTCAGATGTTGACTTTAGCAGTCAGCATTCCAGATGCTTATCTTTGATTGTTTCGCGCTGACGTTTGGAGGAAATGCATGGCGGATTTGACAGTTTATATTGGATGGGATTCTCGCGAGGATATTGCCTACCAGGTTGCCAAGGCCACCCTGCTCAAGAACGCATCCATTGATGTCGAGGTTCACCCCATCAAGCTGCAAGAGCTGGTCGATCGCGGTGTTTACACCCGTGAAGTCGATCCTCTGGCTTCGACCGAGTTTACCTATTCCCGCTTCTTCACGCCGTGGCTTGCCGACTACAAGGGTTGGGCACTGTTTTGCGACTGCGACTTCCTGTTCTTCGGCGATGTCGCGGAGCTGCTGCGCTACAAGGACGACAGCAAGGCGGTCGCCTGCGTTCATCACGACTATACGCCCAAGGAGGGCGTGAAGATGGATGGCAAGGTGCAGACCAACTACCCCCGCAAGAACTGGTCCTCCTTCATGCTGTTCAATTGCGAGCACCCTTCCACCCGCCAGCTGACACCCGAGCTCGTCAATTCACAGACCGGCGCCTATCTTCACCGTCTTCAGTGGGCCAAGGACAGCGAGATCGGTGAGATTCCGGAGGAATGGAACTGGCTGGAGGGGTGGAGCACCAAGCCGACCCAAGGCCTTCCGAAAGCCGTGCACTACACCAACGGCGGCCCATGGTTCCACAATTGGCAGGACGTCGAATACGCGGATGTCTGGCTTGAGCAGGCACGCGCGCTCGATCCCCATTTCGCGCCCGTGTGACCCGTGAACCTTGGCTTTCTGGTCCGCCTCCGCGCCGCCTTGTCTGGCGGAGCGCTGCGGATTGGGACGAGGCCGAACATGCGGTATCTGCCAAAACTGCGCTATCGGCACGGCAAGATCGAAATCGGTGACCGGCTCTTCACCCGATGTGGCGTCGTCCTCGATGCGCAAAGCGGCATGATCGAGATCGGCGACGATGTCTCGATCAACGATTACTCGATCCTGCTGGGACATGGCGGTGTGAGCATCAGCGACAATACCAGGATCGCGGCACACGTCGTGATCGTCTCGTTCGAGCACAGCTATGAGGACGCAACGGTCCTCATCAAGGATCAGCCGATCAAAAAGGGCAGGGTGGAGATCGGCAGGGATGTCTGGATCGGCGCGGGCGCCAAGGTGCTTGCTGGCAGCAACATCGCCGACGGCTGCGTCATCGGCGCGAACAGCGTCATCAAGGGGGCGACCGAGCCATTCGGCGTCTATGTGGGCTCGCCCGCGCGCCTGGTTAAAAGGCGCGCCTTGCCCGTGACGAGAGGGCCCGAGACGAGAGGGCCCGACACGACAGGCCCGACACGACAGGGAGAAAACAATGATCGACAGAGATGAGGATGCCCGCTTCAAGGCCAACCCCGCTGCCGCTGCCGCGGAGGAGTGGAAATCCCTGCTGGCGGAGTATAGCGATGTCGTTCTGGTCGCGAACAGCGACGAGGTGAACATCGAAGACCTCAAGGCGCGCTTTCCCGACACGACGCTCTTCATCTTCTTCAACAAGGTCTTCAAGGTTCTGAGCGAGCCTTTCACCCGCGATTCCATGCTCTTCTCGAGAAGCGGATCGCTGGGCGCCAATCTCGTGAAGAGTGGCAAGGTCGATAAGGTGCTACCCTATTTCGACGCGCGCACCTTCCACGGTGTCGTTAACATCAAGGCCGGGCCCGACGAGCAGCTGAGCCCGGCGTCGGATTTCGGCGACGTTCATGTCAGGCACCTCGATCTGACGGATGTCTTCACGCCGTTCTATCCCCGCTCGAGCGTGCCGACGACGGGGTTCGCGCTTTGCTTCTGGCTGACGACGCTTAACCTTGGAACCAGGATAACGCTCGCCGGCTTCTCGTCGAAGCGCAGCGAGCGCTACAAGGTGCTGGATGTTCATGACTGGACGTTCGAACAGGTGCTGCTGCGGCTGATGTTCCGCAAGGGGAAGATCAACATTGTCGGGCGCGAGGCGTCCAACCCCTATGCGGATCTCTGCGCGCACTTTCCGGAGTACGGACCCGCCGAAGTCGCGCTCACCGCCAATGAGATTATCAACGAACGGCTCGGCAACCTGAGTTCGATCGTCGATCGCCTGATGGACGTCACCCGCTTTCTGCGCTTCCTGGATCGGACCTGGAAGAGCTTGAAACCAAAGTCACGCAAGCAGCGTCGATGGGAATCGATGGAGCCCAAGGGCGACGACAAGGGCTGATCGATCAAGACCTGCGTCGGCAGCGCCAGCGATGGCACATTGTGCCCCAATCCTTGCAAACACGATCCATTCGTACAATCCTGCGGCGGCAATCGCTTTATGCTGCGTGGCGGCGGCAGACCACCCACCGCCTGAATGGAAGCCGCGGCATCCCGGAAACAGGATGTCCATCGCGACGGAGACGGATGATGATTGCGACGCCCATCGACCCGACTGATCCATGGCTGCGCCAGGCGCAGACATTTCCGGTGCTTTCCGTCGAGATGATTGAGCGCGCGAAGACCTATGGTCGCGAAGAGGTGATGGCGGAGGACACTTTCGTCTTCGAACGCGGCCAGCGCGGGATCGATTTCTTCCTGGTGCTGGAAGGAGAGATTGAACTTTTCATCGATGATGTCAGACGCGGTCGCCGCCTGGTCTTCACCTATCATCCCGGCCAGTTCTCCGGCGAGCAGAACATCTTCACAAAACGACCCATGCTCCTGTCGGGCCTAGCTAAATCCGGCTCCCGCCTGCTGCGGATTACCAATCGCGATTTCCATGCCTTCATCACCGGTGAGCCCGATATCGGTGAAACCATCATCCGCGCCTATATCCTGCGCCGCGCCGGCTTCGTGCGTCATTCCGAGGGTGGCGTCCTGTTGATCGGAGACCGGCACCATGCCGACGTTCTCCGCATCCAGCGCTTCCTGACGCGCAACCTCTATCCGGTTGCCGTCGTCGATCCCGCGACCGAGCCAACGGCCATGCCGCTGATGCAAAGCCTGGCGGTGACAGTGGATGCGCTTCCTGTCGTGGTGACGCCCGACAGGAAAGTCTGGCCGCGTCCTTCCAACGCCGCACTTGCGGATCTGCTTGGGATCAACGAGCCGCCGGAGAGAGACACGGTCTACGACGTCGCCGTCGTCGGTGCCGGGGCGGCCGGTCTGGCGGCCTCGGTCTATGGCGCATCCGAGGGTCTCAGCACCATCGTCCTTGAAACGCTCGCCCCGGGCGGGCAGGCCGGAACCTCGTCCAAGATCGAGAACTACCTCGGCTTTCCCACCGGAATCTCCGGCCAGGCGCTCGCCGGTCGCGCGCATATCCAGGCGCAGAAATTCGGCGCCAGGATTTCGGTCTCGCATGAGGTCATGAAGCTCGATTGCTCCTCGCACCCCTATCGCCTCTTTCTCGACGATGAGACGTCGCTGCGTGCGCGCTCGATCGTGATCGCGACGGGTGCGCGTTATCGCAAGCTCGATGTGCTGAACTACGACAAGTTCGAAGGTCAGGGCATCCACTACGCGGCGACGGCCATGGAGGCGCAAGTCTGCGCGGATGAAAACATCGTCGTGGTTGGCGGCGGTAATTCCGCGGGCCAGGCGGCCGTCTTCCTGTCACGAACGGTCAAGCACGTGCATATGCTGATGCGCAGCGGCATCGCCTCGACGATGTCCGACTATCTGGTTCAGCGCATCGAACGGTCGCCGCGCATCAGCCTCTACCAGCAGGCCGAGATCACCGCACTCCATGGCGACAAGACGCTGGATGGCGTGACCTGGATCGATCACCGGACCGGCGAGAGCCATGAACTTGATGTTACCAGCATCTTCGTCATGATCGGCGCGTCGCCGAACACCGGCTGGCTCGATGGCTGCCTCGATCTTGACCAGCACGGCTTCGTCAAGACCGGTATGACCGCCGTGGGCGACACCCCGCCTTCGCCCTATGCGACCTCGAAGGACGGCATCTTCGCGGTCGGCGATGTGCGCGCCGGTTCGGTCAAACGCGTTGCTTCCGCTGTCGGCGAAGGTTCGGTGGTGATCGCCGCGATCCACCAGTTCCTTGAACGTCAGCGCCATGCCGAACATGACGAACCGGAACTCAACGCCACCACCGCGCGATGAGTATGGCGAGGTCGGCTCAAGCGCTGGCTCGCTGATCGCTCAATCGATGTTCTTTTCCAACTGTTGCGCCGCGATATCGGGCGGCGTCCAGCCGCGTTCGGCCTTTTCGCCCAGTGCGCTCCGGTCGCCCATCATCGCCTGCTCAAGCAGGTCGGCGATTTCCTTTGCCTTGGCGATATATTCCTTGTTGTCGAACATCTCGACCTCTTCTCGCCACAGAGGCGCGAGTTGACGAAGGCCTCGGACATCCTGGCGGACGAACACGGCTTTGCTCTTTTCGACATCATAAGGATGCATGCCGAGCCCCTTCAGCGCGTAGCCGGCGGCACGCACGGAGCTGTCGAACACCTCGCGGACGATATCGTGCGCGCCGGCCTCATAGAGCCGGTAGACGGTGGTGCGGTCGAACGCGCGGGCGATGATATGGATATGCGGGTTCTCCCGGCGCGCATGTTTGACGATCTCGATCGCCCGCTCCGGATCGTCGATCGCGACGACTAGGACCTTGGCCTCATGAAGCCCCGCCGAATGCAGCAAATCCGGCCGGCTGGCATCGCCGAAGAAGGAGCGGACACCGAACTTGCGCAGGCCGTCGATGACATCGGCCTGGTGGTCGAGCACGATGGTCTTGTAGCCATTGGCGAGAAGCATGCGGTTGACGATCTGCCCGAAACGGCCGAGACCGGCGATGATGACGGAGCCCGGCTCGGGGATCTCGTCAGCGTCTTCCTCCTGCCGACGGTCGAAGCGCGGTACGATCAGCCTTTCGAAGATGATGAAGAGCGCAGGCGTGAACAGCATCGAGACCGCGACGACGAGCAGCAGGATCGCCGCCAGATCAGGCGGCAGCACGGCGCTTTGCACGGTAAACGAGATTAGCACGAAGCCGAACTCGCCGGCCTGCGCCAGCCCCAGCGCGAAAAGCCAGCGGTCGGTGCCGCGCAGCTTGAAGACGAAGGCGAGCGCCATCAGCACGATCGCCTTCAGCACCATCACGCCAAGCGTGATCCCGAGCACGGCCCAGACCTGCGCGTGGAGCAGCGAGAAATCGATGCTGGCGCCGACGGTGATGAAAAACAGCCCGAGCAGCAGTCCCTTGAACGGCTCGATATCGCTCTCGAGCTCGTGCCGGAATTCGCTGTTGGCGAGCACGACGCCGGCTAGGAACGTGCCGAGCGCCGGCGACAGGCCGACCACGGTCATCAGCAGCGCTATGCCGATGATCAGGAGCAGGGCAGCAGCGGTGAAAATCTCGCGCAGCTTAGAGCGGGCGATGAGCCGGAAGATCGGACGCGACAGATAGTGGCCAGCGGCAATCACGAACGCGACGGCCACGATCGTCACCAGCGTCACCTGCCAGCCCGGCAATCCCTCGACGAGGCTGAACGAGTGGTGGCCGCCACTCTCGGCATTGCTGCCGAGCGGATGGCGGGCAAGCTCCGGCAGCGCCAGCAGTGGGATGAAGGCCAGCATGGGAATGACGGCGATATCCTGGAACAGCAGCACCGAGAAGCTCGCCTGGCCGCCGGACGAACGCAGCAGCCCCTTTTCGCCCAGCGTCTGCAGGACGATCGCGGTCGATGACAGCGAAAAGATGAAGCCGATCGTCAGCGCGACGCTCCAGACCTGGCCGAGAAGCATGGCGCAGCCCATCACCACCAGCGAGGTGACGATCACCTGCAACCCGCCAAGCCCGAACAGCTTCGCGCGCATCTCCCACAGCGCGCGCGGCTGTAGTTCGAGCCCGACGAGAAACAGCATCATCACCACGCCGAACTCGGCAAAGTGCTGCAGATCCTGCGTCTCGTTACCAACAAGATGCAGGGCCGGGCCGATGACGATGCCGGCGATGAGATAGCCGAGCACGGAGCCGAGCCCCAGCCGCTTGGCGATCAGCACGGAGATGACGGCGGCGAGCAGATAGATGAAGGCCTGGAAGATGAAGCTATTCATGGGGCGTGCTCTTACGAAGCGGAAGCGTCTCTGCGCTCAGCAGTTCCATGCCGGCGGCGGCGTCGATATCGAAGGCTTCGTCGCGCAGAGCCTCCAGCAGCCGGCGGTACCCTTCCAGATGCGGTTCCGCCCGGCCGTCGCCACGTGCATCGTGCGCGGCAAACAGCGCGTACGGCGCGACAAAGCGCATCCGGCATAGATTTGCCGTCTGCTCCAGCGGCGAAAGCAGTGCCCGCAGGCGGAAATGGTTGCTGCCCTGTTCGGTATAGGCGTGGTCGGGGCCGCCGGCTGTGATGACAGGCAGGAAGAGCTTGCCCGCCAGCTTGTCGCCGGTGTGGCCATAGGCGAAGCCATATTCCAGCACCAGGTCCTGCCACTCCTTCAGGATCGATGGTGTCGAATACCAGTAGATCGGGAACTGGAAGATGATGACGTCGTGCTTCAGCAGCCGGGCCTGCTCGACGTCGATGTCGATGTCGAGCTTCGGATACTCGGCGTAAAGATCGACGAAGGTCACGCCTTCGATGCCGCCGGCGATCTTGGCCATAAGAATGTTGACGCGGGAATGGCGCTGTCCGGGGTGGGCGAAGAGCACGAGCACCTTGGCCATGTATGGGTTCCCATCCGAGTTCAAAATGCGTGAGATCCAGGGCCGGATCGGTCTGACGTGCGCGGGATCCGCACGGCCTTGGCAAGAACCTAGTAGAAGCGCGGGATCGGCCCTACCTGTTCGGTTTGATCCGGCAAGTCAACCATGATTTCATCCACATAGCACCATCCCCATCCCTCCGGCGGATCATAGCCTTCCATGACGGGATGTCCGGTTTCATGGAAATGGCCGGTGGCGTGCCGGCCGATCGACTGGTCGCAGCAGCCGACATGGCCGCATTCCCGGCACAGCCGCAGATGCACCCAGGCCTGACCGATCGCCAGGCACTCTTCACAACCGCGCGTCCTCGGGCGGACATCGCGGACCAGGCGAACATGCTTGCAAGTATGCGACATGGTTCTTCCTCTCGTTAGCTGAATTTATGCGGACGACTTCGGCTGTTGGCAATCGCTTCCTGCGAGCCCGCGATCAGGGGCTTCTCGCGCCTGGCGCAGGGGATTCGCAGCTTACTCACGAGCTTATGCAGTCGTTCAGCGCGCGGACAACTATACCCAGGTATGCCCCCACAAGACCCAGGTCTATGTAAACTTGATCATAGTAGGATTCCGCCGGCACGGTTCCGTCACCAGAATGAACCCACAAAATTTCCATTTCAACGGTTTCAGGACGGAGATTGACGATGCAGGCGACCGCGATGATTGCGATTGAACACCACGAGCCGAACATCGGCACCCTCGGCGTCATTCAGCAAGCCTCCGCCGAAGTATCGCGGCTCCTCGCCCGCGCCATCCATTGCGTCGATCAGGACGAGGCGATCGCCATTGATCTCGTCAAACGCGCCTCGATGTTGCTGAAGCCATCGCCTGCCGTCTCGGCCAATGCGGTACCGCGCGAAAGGGCGGCGTCGGACGGGTTGGCGCCGTGGCAGGTGGCGCGGGTCAAGCGGTACGTCGAAGATAACATGTCGCGGACCGTTGCGATCGACGAACTGGCGGAACTGGCACGGCTCAGCACCAGCTACTTCTCGGCCGCCTTCAAGACGAGCTTCAGTCTCTCGCCGCACAGCTACGTCATCGCCCAGCGCGTCGAGCGCGCCAAGCAGCTGATGCTTTCCACCGATGCGCCCCTATGTTAGATCGCGCTCGATTGCGGCCTTGCCGATCAGGCCCACCTCTCGCGGATTTTCGGCACGACGCCCAGCGCCTGGCGCCGCTTCCGCCTTCGCCCTGCCGCCAAGCGCGGAGCAGCGGAATACGAGGTCGCGCTGCCTGCCCGATTGCGGCTCTCGAAACACGAGCCGGACGTTGATCAATGATGCTCTCGAGACCAGCGCCACATATACCGGGAACTCGGGCCGCTGGATCAGACGGCCTGTTCGGCGAGCGCCGAGCGGATTGCGGAGATGAAAACCCGCACCTTTGGAAGGATCAGCCGGGTCGTCGGGTAAACCGCCCAAATTGCGTTGGTCTCCGGTATGGCGTCCTCAAGCGTGATGCGAACCAGGCGGCCGGCGCGGATGTCGTCTTCCACATTCCAGTCGGAAAGCAACGTGATGCCGCCGCCGGCAAGACAGGCGGCGTGACAACCGGAGATGCTGCTCGACGAGAAGCGTGCATTCAACCGCACATGCGCCTCCTCAACGCCTTGCGCGCCCCCGCGCATGAATGTCCAGTGCGTGACGCCGGTCATCGGAAGGCAATCGTGCTCAAGCAGAGCATGCGTATTCACCGGTGCGCCGTGCCGTTCAAGATAAGCGGGTGCGGCGACCAGCGAGCGCGTGTTGTCGGCGAGCTTCTGGGCGATCAGGCTGCTGTCCTTCAGTCGCGCGATCCGGATTGCGAGATCCGTGCCCGAGGCAACGAGGTCAGGCAAGCCGTCATTCATGTCGACGGAAATCCTGAGATCCGGATTGTCGTCCAGCAGCTTCGGCACCAGCGGCATGACGAGTTTCAGGCCGAAGGCGATGGGGACTGAGACGCGCAGCAATCCCGCCGCGCCCTTGCCATCAGTTCGCAATCGGGCCTTGGCCTCATCCTCGTTTTCCACCAGCGCCTGGGCGAACGGCAGGAAGGTCTCGCCCTCGGGCGTGAGCGAAAGGGAACGCGTGGTGCGGTGCATCAGCCGCACGTCCAGCATCGCCTCAAGCGAAGCGAGACGGCGGGTCGCCACCATCGGCGCGATCCCGAGGCGCCGTGCTGCTTCCGAGAGACTGCCCGCGGCTGACGCAACGACGAAAACCCTGACGTCCTCGGTATTCATTATATCGCCTTTCGATATTCAGACTGAACATTTTCGACCAGTACCGCGAGATACGAGAAAATAATAGATAGATCCCATCTTCTGAAGCCAGAAAGGCAAACAGCATGACCACCGTCACCACAATCGAAAGGCCGGGGGCTGCCACATCGGCCGGTATAGGCCAGATCGGCCTTCTCGCCATGGCCGCGGCCAGCGGCATCGCCGTCGCCAACATCTATTATAACCAGCCGATGCTCGGGATCATCGAAGCCGATTTTCCCGGTCAGTCCGCCACCGGGCTGATCCCGACCGCGACCCAACTTGGCTACGCGCTCGGACTGTTCCTGTTGCTGCCGCTCGGCGATCTCGTGCACCGCCGGCGTCTGATCATCGGCCAGTTCCTGATACTCGCGGTGGCGCTGGCGCTAGCGGCGATCGCACCCACGGCCTGGACACTGGTTGCGGCGTCTCTCGTCGTCGGTGCGAGCTCTACCGTCGCCCAGCAGATCGTGCCCTTCGCGGCCTCGCTGGCATCGCCCGAAAAGCGCGGTGCCACGATCGGTACCGTGATGGCGGGCGTGCTCTCGGGCATCCTGTTCAGCCGCACCCTGTCAGGCTTTGTTGGAGAGCATGCCGGCTGGCGCGCGATGTTCTGGGTCGGCGTCCCGATGGCGCTCGTGGCAGCAGCCATGATGTTCGCCACCTTGCCGAACCATCGCCCGACCTCGCGCATGCGCTATCACACCGCGATCCGTTCGCTCGCCCATCTGTGGAAGCGGCATCCGGCGCTGCGCACGGCGACCTTCGTGCAGGCAGCGCTCTTCGCGTCGTTCACCAGCTTCTGGACCATCCTGGCGCTTTATCTGCAGGGTCCGCGTTTCGGGCTCGGTGCTGATGTCGCGGGTCTGTTCGGTATCGTGGGCGCGGTCGGCGTCTTCGCGGCGCCGGTGGCCGGACGCATCGCGGACAAACGCGGCCCGCATTTCGTGGTGTGGCTCGGCGCTCTTTTGACGCTTGCGGCCTGGATCGTCTTCGGCCTGTGGTGGTCGATCGCCGCTCTGATCATCGGCGTCATCGTGCTTGATTTCGGCATTCAGAGCGCGCTGGTCTCGAACCAGCATATCATCTACGCGCTGGACCCCGAGGCCCGCAGCCGGCTGAACACCATCTTCATGACCGGCATGTTTCTCGGCGGTGCCGCCGGATCGGCACTTGCGACCCTTGCCTGGGGCTATGGCGCATGGCCGGCCGTAACTGTTCTCGGCGGATTGCTCGCCATCGTGTCTCTCGGCGTCCGGCTGCTCGATCACCGGGCACAGCCGAAGGCGGTGGCCAAACATCTCTAGGCGAGACCTCAACGCGCAAGGAAAAAGCGCCAGCCGTGCTTGCGGCTGGCGCTTTCGATTCAATTAAACGTGAAAGTCAACCTTCGATCTGAAGGTTGGCGTCTCGCGCCGCCGCGATCAGGGCCTGCCTCGCGTGCCCGCCGCCGCGCTTTCCTTCGAGCACCGCGGCGCAGGCCTTGAGCGCGCGAACAAAGGATTCACCGGTCAAAACCGGCCATTTGTCGGCCAGCAGCCAGGCCGCGTCGCGCGTGCTTTTCACCACGTATTTCACGGAGCCAATCGCGATTGTGAGTGGTCTCTTCCAGAGCTTTTCATCAGTCATGCATCACCTCATCGGCGGCCTAAACGCGGGCCGGAGGATTTGGTTCCGATGCCAATGTCAGATGAGGCGATGCTGATATAGCGACCGGTCGACGACCATCGTGTCGCGCAAAAATCACCGGGCGACGCATTGGGGGCGTTCCATGGCGTTTTTGTTCATCGCACCCGGCGTCGTTTTGAGGGAAGATCGGCCTTTCTCTTGTTTGGTGGTGCAGATCGATGGCTTCGCAGGATCCCCTACTTCAACCATTCCAATTGAAGCATTTGACGCTGAAGAACCGGCTGATGTCGACCGCGCACGAGCCGGCTTATTCCGAAGACGGCATGCCGACCGATCGCTACCGGCTCTATCATCTCGAAAAGGCCAAGGGCGGCATCGCGCTGACCATGACGGCGGGCTCGGCGGTCGTCTCGCCGGATTCCCCACCGGCATTCGGCAACCTGCACGCCTATCGCGACGAGATCGTACCATGGCTGAAGCGGCTTTCCGACGACTGTCACGAGCACGGCACGGCCGCGATGATCCAGCTCACCCATCTCGGCCGCCGCACCGGCTGGAACAAGGGCGACTGGCTGCCGGTGCTGGCGCCAAGCCCCATCCGCGAACCCGCCCACCGCGCCTTTCCCAAGGAGGCGGAAGAGTGGGATATCGAGCGGATCGTCGATGATTACGTCTCGGCGGCTCAACGCATGCAGGCCGCCGGCCTCGATGGGATCGAGTTCGAGGCCTACGGCCACCTGATGGACGGCTTCTGGTCGCCCGCCACGAACCTCCGCGAGGACGAGTTCGGCGGCGGGCTTGAAAACCGCATGCGTTTTTCGACGATGGTCACTGAGGCTGTGCGCAAGGCGGTCGGTCCCGATTTCATCGTCGGCATCCGTCTTGTCGCCGACGAGCAATGGGACAAGGGCCTGTCACGCGAAGAGGGCGTGGAAATCGCGAGACGGCTCGTCGCCGGCGGGTCGATCGATTTTCTGAATGTCATCCGCGGCCATATCGACAGCGACGCGGCGCTCAACAACGTCATCCCCATCCAGGGCATGCCGTCCGCGCCGCATCTGGATTTCGCCGGCGATATCAGGGCCGCGACGAAATTCCCGGTCTTCCACGCCGCCCGCATCTCCGACGTCGCGACGGCCCGTCACGCAATCGCCGAGGGCAAGCTCGACATGGTCGGCATGACGCGTCCCCATATCGCCGATCCGCACATCGTCAGAAAGATCGAAGCCGGCGAGGAAGCGCGCATCCGCCCTTGTGTCGGCGCGACCTACTGTCTTGATCGCATTTACGAGGGCGGCGAGGCGCTCTGTATTCACAATGCGGTGACGGGCCGCGAAACGGAACTGTCGCACGAGATCGCGCCGGCCGCGTCGCGGCGACGGGCGGTCGTCGTGGGTGCGGGGCCGGCCGGGCTCGAAGCCGCGCGTGTGCTGGCTGAGCGCGGCCACAAGGTCGACATCCTGGAGGCGAGCGGCGAGGCGGGCGGTCAGATCAATCTGCTGGTCCGCAATCCAAGGCGGCGCGAGATGGTCGGGATCATCGACTGGCGTCTGGAGGAACTCGAGCGGCTCGGTGTCACGATCCACTACAACGTCTTTGCTGGTGGCGACGACGTTCTGGCCTTGGAGCCTGATCTGGTGGTGGTGGCGACAGGCGGCATTGCCCAATCCCCGGCGCTCGATACCGGCGATGAACTTGTCACCTCGACATGGGATATCCTGGCCGGCTCGACGAAGCCGGGCGAGACCGTGCTTCTCTTCGACGACAACGGCGCCCATCCCGGCATGTCGGCGGCCGAAGTGATCGCGAGTGCCGGCGCCGAGCTGGAGCTTGTGTCGCCAGAGCGCTTCTTCGCGCCGGAGATCGGCGGCATGAACCATGTGCCCTACGCCAAGGTCTTCGCCGAGAAGAACGTCAAGGTCACGATCAACACACGGCTGAAGTCCGTGCGCCGCGATGGGAACCAGCTGGTCGCCGTTCTCGGCTCCGACTACGCCGAAGCGACGACGTGGGAGCGCCGGGTGTCGCAGGTGGTGGTCGAGCACGGCACCATGGCCAATGGCGATCTCTATTTCGAGCTGAAGCCGCTGTCGCGCAATCTGGGGGCGGTCGACTACGGCGCCTTGATCGCGAGACGGGCGCCCTTGCGCCAGCGCAATCCGGAGGGCCGCTTCGATCTCATTCGAATCGGGGACGCCGTTGCGAGCCGCAATATCCACGCCGCGATCTACGAAGCCTTCCGCTTCGCATCACTTCTTTGAGATCAGGTGCGACAAGGATGATCTTATTGCGACTGTCGTTACATGAGGACATTGAAAGAAAGCTCCAATGCGCCATTTTTTGACGCAATCGGAATGGCGCATGCCGGGCCAATGACGGCTCAATGGGGAGGCTGGCGGACGCGGTGCTGCCGGCGCCCGGGTTCACGTTGCACCGCGACCAGAGGGAACAAGAAAATGAAAATGCTTTTGGCTTCCACCGTCCTCGCCGCCGGCCTGCTTGGCCTTGGCGGTGCTGCATCCGCCGCCGAATGTGGTGATGTCACCATCGCCAACATGAATTGGCAGTCCGCTGAAGTGGCGGCAAACGTCGACAAGCTGATCCTTGAGGCAGGTTACGGCTGCAAGGCCGAACTGGTTGTCGGCGATACCGTTCCGACGCTCACCTCCATGGCCGAAAAGGGCCAGCCCGACATCGCGCCCGAGGCCTGGGTCAGCCTACAGCCCGAGATCGTCAACCGCGGCCTGACCGACGGCAAGTTCATCAAAGCCGCGAAGATTCTCTCCGATGGCGCCATCCAGGGCTGGTGGATCCCCAAGTATTTCGCCGACGCGCATCCTGACGTGAAGACGATCCCCGACCTGATGAAGCATCCGGAGCTTTTCCCGGCGCCTGAAGACAAGAGCAAGGGCGCCGTCTTCAACGGCCCGCAGGGCTGGGGCGGCACTGTCGTGACCGCGCAGCTCTTCAAGGCTTACGGTGGCGACAAGGCCGGCTTCACGCTCGTCGACACCGGCTCTGCCGCCGGCCTCGATGGCTCGATCGCCAAGGCCTACGAAGCCAAGCAGCCATGGGTCGGCTACTACTGGGCGCCGACGGCACTCCTCGGCAAGTACGAGATGGTGAAGCTCGGCTATGGCGCCGAATATGACGCCGCCGAATGGAAACGTTGCACCTCGGTTGCCGATTGCGCCGATCCGAAGGAAAACGCATGGCCGGCGGACAATGTCGAGACGCTGGTCACCAAGACCTTCGCCGATCGCGCCGGCCCCGATGTCGTCGGCTACCTCAACAAGCGCGCCTGGACCAACGACACCGTCAACAAGCTGATCGCCTGGATGTCGGACAACCAGGCCAGCGGCGAAGAAGGCGCAAAATACTTCCTGAAGAACAATGAAGCGCTGTGGACCACCTGGGTTTCGCCCGAGGTTGCCGCCAAGATCAAGGCTTCGCTCTAAGCATCGCATCGACAGCGGGCGGCCCGGTTACGGATGGCCGCCCGCTTACACACCGGCGAGACGGCCAACAATAATCAACGCCGCCGCCGATTTTGTCATGGGGAACCGACATGGATTGGCTCTGGAAATTTCCGTCGATGGACGAGGATATGCTGCGCGCCTTGAAGAAGAGCGTGGACGAAGGCTTTCGCGCCTTCACCCGCGGCTACGGCAGCGGCATCGAAAATCTGTTCAGCCCGCTGCAAAGCTTTCTGATCTGGGCTGAACGCCTGATGACGGGCATGCCATGGCCGCTGGTGATCGCGCTCATCGGCGCAATCGCGTGGCTGGCGACGCGCAGCTGGCGGATCGTCGTCGGCTGTATCGTCACACTATTGCTCATCGGCTATTTCGACATGTGGGAAGACACGATGAAGACGGTCTCGATGATCTTCGTCTGCACCGTGCTTTCGATCGCGATCGGCATTCCGATCGGCATCGCCATGTCGCGCTCGGATCGGCTGCAGAAGATCGTCAACCCGATCCTCGACGTCATGCAGACGATGCCGAGCTTCGTCTATCTCATTCCCGTCGTCATGCTGCTCGGTATCGGGCGCGTGCCCGGCGTCATCGCCGTCGTCATCTACGCGCTGCCGCCGATGATCAGGCTCACCAATCTCGGCATCCGCATGGTCGATCGCGACGTGCTCGAGGCAGCCGACGCCTTCGGCTCGTCGAGCTGGCAGAAGCTGCGCAATGTCCAGCTGCCGCTGGCGCTGCCGACGATCATGGCCGGCATCAACCAGACGATCATGATGGCGCTCGCCATGGTGGTCATCGCCTCGATGATCGGCGTTCAGGGGCTCGGACAGCCGGTGTTGAAGGCCATCGCCAACCAGTATTTCACCCTCGGCGTCTTCAATGGCCTCGCCATCGTCGGCATCGCCATCATCTTCGACCGCATCAGCCAGGCTTACGGTCTGCGTCTGCAGAAGCACCGGGAGGTCGTCCATGGCTAGCCAGTCGATCGATATTCGCAGCCTTTACAAGATCTTCGGCCCACGCGCTCGCGATTTCGTCGAGCCCGTCATGCGCGGGATGTCGAAGACCGAGCTCAACCGGGAACATGGCCATGTCCTTGGCCTGAAGGACATCAACATCACCATCCCCGGTGGCGGCATCACCGTCATCATGGGGCTGTCGGGCTCGGGCAAATCCACGCTGATCCGCCACATCAACCGTCTGATCGACCCGACTTCGGGCGAGGTTCGTTACGGCGATGTCGATGTCTGTCGCATGGACAAGGAGCAGCTGCGCCAGTTCCGCCAGAAGAAGACCGCCATGGTCTTCCAGAAGTTCGGCCTGCTGCCGCATCGAAACGTGTTGCAGAACGCCGTCTATGGCCTTGAAATCCAAGGCGTGGGGAAGGGTGAGCGCGAGGAGCGCGCGCAGCACTGGATCAAGCGCGTCGGTCTTGACGGCTTCTCCAACCACTACCCCAATCAGCTCTCCGGCGGCATGCAGCAGCGTGTCGGCCTTGCCCGCGCGCTGACCAACGATGCCGAAATCCTGCTGATGGACGAGGCCTATTCGGCGCTCGATCCATTGATCCGTGTCGACATGCAGACGGTGCTGCTCGACCTGCAGAAGGAGCTGAAGAAGACCGTGGTCTTCATCACCCACGACCTCGACGAAGCATTGCGGCTCGGCGACCGCATCGCCATCCTAAGAGACGGCGAGGTGATCCAGCAGGGCACCTCGGCCGATATCGTGCTCAGGCCCGCCGACGAGTACATCACCGCCTTCGTCAAGGAGGTGAACCGCGCCAGGGTGATCCATGTCGACGCCGTCATGTCGCCGCCGTCAGCGTCGGTGAAGTTCGGCGTTCGTATACCCACCGGCACGACCGTCGAGGAAGCCCTGCGGCAGCTGTCCGCCGCGAACGCATCCTCGGCCTCAGTCGTGTCTGGTGACGGTCAGGAGATCGGCAGCGTCAACATGGGCGAGCTGATCCGCTGCCTCGTCGGTCAGGAGCCGGGCGCATCGCAAACGGCGTCGCCTGCGGCCGTGGCCGAGGCGATGTCGACGATCCCGTGATCGGCGGGCAAACAGCGTTGCATTGAGCTTGAAATATGCGTGGCCGAACAAAATCTCGGCCGCGCATTTTTATTTCAGAACAATCGGTTACGCTTTTAGCATCCAGTTTTGGTCGAAGTCGGCGAATGAGGTGGCGGGAAGCGGGCCGGCGGTCATCAGCGTGAAGTCGAAGGCGGAGCGCAGATCGGAGCCCAGGACGTATTGCCGATGCACGCGCAGGAAATCGCGACGGATCTTGCGATAGTGCTCGCCCGTCAGCATATGGCGCATGCGGATCGTGGCGATCGAGGCCTGCGGGGCGTCGGCATGTCCGCAGAGCGCAACGACACGCGACTTGTAGAAATGGATCACGTCGGTCAGACAGTGGATCTCCAGCCAGAAAATCTGGCGTGCGCGCGCAATCGCGCCAACCCGTGCCCGCAGGCTCCTTGCCGGTCGCAGCAGGGCGCACTGCAGAATGGCGCCGCCGAGAGTGACGAAAACCACCTGCTTGTTGGCGAAAAGCGCGGGCTCTTCCTCGACCAACATGCCGATGACATGGGTGGCAACGCTCGATCCCATGCTGTGCGAGGTTATCAGATATTCGTTGGCATCCTCGCGCAGCGCGTCGCGCACCCGCGCCTTGCACTTGTCGAGCCATTGCACGATGGCGGGATCGTCGAGCTTCGCCAGCGCCACGGCCAGATCCCAGTCCGCGAAGAGATGCAGGGTGTGGAACCTTGCGGCGAAGGGCAGGAAGACAAAGCGGAAGAACATCACGCCAAGCAGCACGCTCCAGAGAAAGTTCCAGCGCTGAAGGCCGAGAAGATAGGGAGCGGCCGCGATCGTGGCGCTCAGCAGAAGGGCCAGCAGAACCAGCGCGAAGGGAAACACGAAGAACAGGCCGAAGCGCCAGGCATGTCGGAAATAGCCGACGAAGCCGCCCTGGAGGATGACGCTGGCGGCGCTGGCATAGCCGGAGGCGAGGCGCTGTAGAAGGCTCTTGTCGCTATATTTGCGCACGAGCTCGTTGTGGTCGAAGACGAACACGCGGCTCGACGTTCTTTCCCCTTGAGAGCCGCAGCTGACGTCGAAGGAACCGCCCTCTTTCAAGGCGCCGACATCGAGGTCGAGATTCCAGGCCTTGGCGCTCAGCTTGGCGGCCCGTGCATAGCGCGCATGGTGGGCCTTTGAATCAAGTGGCTCGAAACCGGGGAAATGCAGAACGACGCGTTTTTCCACCAGCGGATTGGCCACGGGGTTGATGGCAGCTCTTTGACTCAATGTTTGTGACCCTGGCAGCAAATCGGAATGCGACGACCGGCCCTTGTCGGTGGGCCATGTCGTTCTTTACGGACGATGGTGGGCGGCAGACCACTGACATTCTCGGGGGGCGCACCCGTCCAGCCGCAAAGACTGAAACAGAAAACCCTTAAAAAATGAGTGGTCGTTTCGGAAGCTCATCTATGAGCCGATTACGGAAACAACAAGGCCTCTCGCCCTTCTTTCGTCAAAAGCGGCGAGTTGCCGCGCTTGGCTCGACATTTCTTGGGCGTCGGGCGTCATATCGATGGCCGCTTTCTTGCCGCGCATGAAAAATTGCGCGATATTTCAACGGACTGGATTGCGCGAATAGGGGGAGGCTGTTGGTGACCTGCGCCAAGAACATGGTTCAAGGATATCGCGGTTGAAGACGGCGCGGCGGCTTTCAGTTTCCGGCTCGCCGAGGGCGCGCGATCCGTCGGACGCACGTCCAGGCATCAGCCCCGTGGATATCGCCGATCACAACTCGCGAGCCACGCTCGGCCTTCTGCGCCGCTTCGGCCCGCTGACCCGGCAGGAATTGTCACGGCGCCTCGGGCTCACGGAACCGGCGATCGCGGGGATCGTGCAGCGCCTGGCGACTTCAGGCCTAGTCGCGGGGCGCAAGCGCGCCAGCGCGACGCGCTACGCGGCACTCGAGTTCGCGCTCTGTCCCGACGCTGCTTTTTCGCTCGGAATCTCCATTGCTCCGGAGGGAAGCGAGATCGTCGTCATCGACCTTTCCTGTGCGATCCGCGCGCGCATCGGCTTCACCGATGTCGAGGAGATCGGTGAGGCTATCGAGAGCATCCGGCATGTCGCCTCAGGCAAGCTCGTCGGCTGCGGCGTCGCCATCGCGCCGGGAGCGTCCATCGACTGCACTAGCCTTAAGGAGAGCATCCGCGAGAGGTTAGGGCCGCTCTATGTGCTCGACGACAGCGAAGCCGCGATCGGCGCGGAGCGCGCGCTCGGGATCGGCGATCCGGAAGGCGGGCTGGTCACCATCCTGATCGACGAGACTGTTCGCGCGGGGCTTCTCATCGGCGGCCGACCGTTTCGCGGCATTCATGGGCTTGCCGGCCAGATCGGTGACATGCGATCGGGCGTGGATGGCGCGACGCTGAATGAGGTTGCGACATTGCCCTCGCTTGAGCGTCACATGGCGGCCGGACACGCTTCGGCGGATGCGTGGATCACCGTTGCCGCCCGCCACCTTCACGAAGCGGTTCTGGCGATCTCCGGCTTCATCGCGCCAGGCGCGATTCTCATCGGCGGATCGTTGCCCGATGATATTCTGGCGTCCGTGATATCGAGCATGGCGCGGGAGCGGGAAGAGAAAATCCGCGATCTTGTAATCGCCCCGTGGATCCCGGTGGTGCAACCGGCGACCCATGCTAAAGACGGCGTGGTGCTGGGCGCTGCCCTTCGGCCTTTCAACGAGACACTGTTTCCCGCCTGACCGTGTTACCCGGCCGCGACCGCTGGCCATCTCTCCACACTGCTCGCGAGGCCACCGATCGGATTACGGAACCGCTGCGCCGGTTCGGCCGATGGCAGGCCGAGACGATGCGCCAGCGGAATGGCCGCCGCGCCGAGCGCTGCCGCATCCTCCGAGCCGGCCGCGCGATGCAGCGACGGCGCCTTGGCGCCGAGGCGGCCGATCTCTTCGTGAACGTAGAGCAGCAGCTCGTCGATGATGCGGACGGGAAAACGGCCGCCGATCAGAACACCTTCGGGATCGACGATCATGCCGATATGAACGATCGCCTGGGCGATCTTGACGCTGACCTTGCGCAGCCATGCGCTGACGATCGCGCGCCCCGCCGCATCAAGCGTCAGCAGGTCGGCCGGCGTGGAAGCCTCGACACCATTGCGCTTCAGGTGATCGAGCAAGATGAAGAGCGAGAACATCTCGCCGAGCGGCTGCGTGCTGCCGGCGAATGGGCCGTCGTCGAAGAGCACCGGCAGCCAGCCGATCTCGCCGCCGATCCCGCTGGCGCCCCTGTGACGGATACCGTCGATCACAAGACTGCCGCCCAGACAGGCATTCGCGAGGATGTAGAAGAAGCTGCCGATCTCGGTGCCAAGCCCATACTCGATTTCGCCCAGCGCCGCGGCGTTGGCGTCATTGTCGATGAAGACAGGGTGATCGGAGATCGCCTCCAGCGCGCCGCGCACATCGTATCCGCTCCAGCGCCGGTATTCTGGCGGAAAGCCAATAACGGGCACTTCGCCGAGCCAATCCGGGATCGCGAGGCCGATCCCGGCCAGCCGGCTTTCCTCGATGACCTTGCGCCTTCGGAACGAAGAGAGCGCATCGGCCATCAGCGCCACGAAATCATCCGGCAGCAGAAAGCGCGCCTCGTGGTGAATGCGGCCGCGCACGGTGCCGACAGCGTCGACGGCTACGATGGTCAGGTGATCGCGGTCGATATTGGCGCCGATTGAAAACACGCCCTCCGGATCGATCTCCAGTTCGATCGCCGGCTGCCCGCGCAGCCCATGCCGCCGTCGCGCCTCCATGACGAGGCCCTCGTCGAGCAGGCGCTCGACGATCCGTGTGACGGCCTGCTTGGTCAGCCGCGACCGCGCCGCCAGCTCGGTACGCGAAATCGGCCCGCCGCGATGGATCGCGCTCAGGATCATGGCCCGATTGGCCGCCGCCGCCTGCTCAGGATTGGAGCCCGAAACCTGCAACTTGCGTCTTCTCCTCTTAGGTGTCTGGTATGTTGAACCGCCACAAGACCTATCGAGTGTAAGTCATTGTGTCGTAAACGGAAAGAGCCCAGCCACTGCGTGACCGGGCTCCGACCATCCGTTGACGTCGGTTAGCGCGAAATACGCCAGCTCTTGACCTGGAACGGCATCAATCCCTCGACCGGCACATCGCGCATCGGCTCTTCGAGAATGCTCACCGTTCCCTCGTTGCGCCATCCTTGTGGCAGCGTCAGGGCGAGGGCGCCGCGACGGCCTGCTGGCTCGTAAACGCGCAGGATCAGGCCATCGCCATCCTCGCACGGCTTGATCGCCGAGAGAGCCGCGTCGATGCCCTCAGCCTTGATCGGCTGCCACGCCCCAACGGCGCGGTCGGAGACGGCCATCGCCAGCAGTGGCTGGTTGAGGTCGTCGGCCTCCTCTCGCACGCCGCCCTCATGCCAGGAGCCCTCATGCGGCATGAGCGAGTAGGTGAAGCTCTGCAGCCCCTCATCGGCCAGCGGGTCGGGATAGATGGGCGAGCGCAGCAGCGAGAGGCCGAGCACGTTGCCCCGGATGCTATGCCCATACTTCGCGTCGTTGAGGATCGCGACGCCGAAGCCCGGCTCCGAGAGATCGGCGAAGCGATGTGCCGGCGCCTCGAACATCGCGGCATCCCAAGAGGTGTTGGAATGCGTGGGCCGCTCGACGACGCCATAGGCGCATTCGCAGGTCGAGCGCGCATTGCGCACGGCAACAGCCGTCAAGGTCCTCAGGAAGGCGCGGCGGTCGTGCCAGTCGAGCTCGGTCTGGATATCCAGCCGGCGGGCATTGGCGCCGAGCGACAGGATCTGCGTGATGCGCGAATGGCGCCAGGTGCGCACGATCTTGATCGCTGCCCGGTGCGCCGTGTTTTCGATCAGTTCGATGCTATCAAGCGCGGTGATCTCCTCGCCGCGCGCGGCATAATCCTCCTCGACGTCCCAGGCGTCCCAGTTGCGCGGCTTGTCCGCCGGGTAGACGAACAGCCGGTTGCCGGCGCCTTCGAGCGCCTCGCGGCCGCTCGGCTTGTGCAGGATGCTCGCAATCGAGCCGTCCTTCGCCAACGTCACCTTCAGCGTGTCGTTCTCGAGATGGCTGCTGCTCGCCGAAAGGCCTGGCTGCGCCTTCAGCGAGGCGATGTCGATGACGGCGATGGCGAGCGGGGCGATGCTGTCGCGTGACGAGACGTGGCTGCCGTCGGCCAGCGTCAGCCGCACGGGCCGTTCGTCAAGCGACGGATTGACCACCAGCACGTTGCTGCCGCTTCCAGATGGCAGCTGCTTGGCGATGGCCGCCAATGCGCTCGCCTGCGCGGCCTGGCCATCGGCGATCACGCCGTCGAGTTCTTCAGCGCTGTCGGCATAGACCTCGGCGATCGAGGAGCCCGGCAGAATGTCGTGGAACTCGTTCTTCAGGACGACGCGCCATTCGTTCTCCAGCGATGCCGGCTTCTCGCCGCCCATGAGGTGCGCCAGTCCGGCAAGGGTTTCCGCGGTGATCAGGCTGCGCTCGGCCTTGCGGTGCAGGCGCTTGACGACGCTCTGGCTGGTCAGTGTCGCGCGGTGCAGCTCGAGATAGATCTCGCCCTGCCACGTGGTGAGCTCGTTTTCGGTGGCACTCTTGTGCGCGCCCTCGAAGAAGTCGTGCACCTTGGTCCAGCGCGCGGCGGGCAATGCCGGGAAGGCGCGCAGCTGCTCCTCGCGGGCAATCATTTCCGGCGTCACGCCGCCGCCGCCGTCACCATAGCCGACGGCCAGAAGCGTCGTCTCGTGCTTGTCCTTCTGCTGGAAGTTCCGCCAGGTGGGAACGAAGCAATCCGGCTGCACGAAGCCGTTATAGCCGTGCATCGGGTTGTCGAAGGTGTGGGTCAGCACCCGGCTGCCGTCGAGGCCTTCCCACCAGAAGAGGTCGGCCGGGAATTTGTTGGTCTCCGACCAGTTCACCTTGATCGTGAAGAAGCTCTTCATCCCGCCCTGGCGCAGAAGCTGGGGCAGGGCGCCGGAGAAGCCGAAACAATCCGGCAGCCAGCAGACGGTGTGGCGAACGCCGAAGGTCTTTTCGAAGTATCTCTGGCCGTAGAGGATTTGCCGGCTGAGGCTCTCGCCCGTCGGCATGTTGGTGTCGGGCTCGACCCACATGCCGCCGAGCGTTTCCCACTGCCCGTCCTTCACGCGCTCGACGATGCGCTTCAGAAGTTCGGGATCATCCTCGGCGATCTGGTTGTAGTAGTGCGCCGTCGACTGGTTGAAGCGGAAGTCGGAGGACTGCTCCATCAGCGAGAGCGCGGTATGGAAGGTGCGGCGCATCTTGCGGCGGGTCTCGCGGTAGGGCCACAGCCAGGCGAGGTCGATATGCGCGTGACCGGTCAGCGCGATCTCACCCTGTGGCGGGAAGCGTTCGCGCAACTGCTTCAGCTCCTTGATCAGCGTGTCGTAAGCCGCGACCACGCTGGCACGCTGCCCCTGGTTGAGACCCTCGGGAGCGGTTTCGAGCTCCGGCAGCTGCCAGATCTTCTGCTGGCCGACCGATGGCGACATGCGCGCGATATAGGCGGCCGTCGACGAGGGCCAGTCGAGCCCGCGCATGGCGGCTTCGGCGATATCGATCAGATGCGGAACGACCTCATGTCCTTCGAGCGTATCGACCGCCTCCGAGATCTGACGCAAGAGCAGCCACAGCCGGTCGACCGGCCCATCCAGCCACAAGAGGTTCGCCCGCTCGAACCTGGGCGCGCGGACGGGTTCGCCGAATGGCAGGCGCGCGACCGTTTCCGAGGAGATTTTGATCCGGCGCGACGTCAGGCGGAATTCCTGGTGATAGGGATCAAGCCCGAGCCGTGTTTCGTTGCCGGCCTCGTCGGCGATGGTGATCAGGCTTTCGCCGCCGAGATTGAGGCTGAGCCGTGCCTCGTCGACCGGCCAATGTTCCGGCACGCGCGCCGATGCGGTGAAGCTTACCGTGCCATCCTTGCGCGGCCATGCGGCACCGATCGCGATCGGCTCGCCGTCGAAGGTCCAATCGCTGATCTGAACGGTTTCACGGGCGCGCCAGTGTTCGAGTTCCGACATGCGGACGCGGATGCGGTCGAGGCGTTGGGCAAGCGTAAGCGACATGATCATATCCTGAGGTTTGAAAAGACATCAGCCCTTGACGGCACCGGCCGTCATGGCGCCGAGAATGAGGCGTTGGAGCGAAAGAAATGCGACGATGGCGGGGACGACAGAGACGAGGCAGGCGGCCGCCAGCAGCTGGATGGAGCTATCGTTTTGGGTGCCGGCATATTGGAAGATGCCGACGCCGATCGGCATCAGCGCTTCCTTGCTGATCAGCAGGAAGGGCACGAGGAATTGCGACCAGCCGGCGATGACGGAGATGATGAAGGCGGACGCGATCCCCGGTGTCGAGAGCGGCAGAATGATCCGCCAGAAAACGCCGAAATGGCTGCACCCGTCGATCAGCGCCGCCTCGTCGAGGCTGCGCGGGATGCCGTCGATGAAGCCCTTGAGGATCCACGTCACCATCGGCACGGCAAGCGCGATATAGACCATGGTCGCGCCGAAATGGCTGTCGGTGAGGCCGATCTTGGCCATGTAGCGGTAGAGCGGCACCATGATGACGAGCGGCGAGATCATCTGGAAGGCAAGCAGCACCATCATCCACGGCCCCTTGCCGCGGAAAGGAAAGCGCGAGAAGGCATAGGCCGCCGGCAATGCCACGATCAGGCAGCCGATCGCGCTCGAGGCCGACAGGATGAGCGCGTTCCACAGATAGCCCGCGAATTTGTCGGAGGAGAGGATCGCGATGAAATTGTCGAGCGTCGGCGACTTGGGGATCAGCCGGGAGACGCCGAGAAAAACCTCCTTGCGGGTGCGCAGCGCCAGCGACAGCAGCCAGACCAACGGCCAGGCGAAGAAGAGGAAGGTGATCAGCATGAAGAGATAGCTGAAGAGATCGCCGATGCGTTCCTGTCTCGAATTGATCATTGGGGTTCTCCCTTCGGCAGGAAGCGGGCGTAGACGAGCGCCAGGCTGAGGCTGATGACGAGCATCAGGATCGACAGCACAGCGCCGGCCGCCAGATCGTAGTTCCTGAAGACGACGTTGAACGTATAGAGCGACAGAACCTCCGTCGCCCGGCCAGGGCCGCCACCGGTCAGCGAGATGATCGCATCGAAGGTGTTCAGCGTCTGGATGGTGATGAGGATCATGTTGACGAGGATCGCCGCGCGCAGTTGTGGAAGCGTGATGTAGATCATCCGCTGCCAGGGATTGGCACCATCCATCTCGGCGGCCTCGTAGAGTTCCGGATCGATCGCCTTGATGGCGGCGTACATGACGACCATCGAAAAGGCCGTTCCGCGCCAGACGTTGGAGATGACGACTGACCACATGACCATGTTCGGGTCGGACAACCACTGAACGGGCGAGGCGCCGAGCATCCTGAGCAGGCTGTTGAGGCCGCCGAAGGGCGCCTCGTTGAACAGCATCTTCCAGATGATACCGCCGGCGATGCCCGGAACCACCCAGGCGACCAACGCCGTGGTGCGCACGATGGTCGAGCCGAACAGGCCGCGTTTTTCGCTGCGCACGACGACCTGCGCGATGAACAGCCCGAGCACCTGCTGAGCTACGACGCTGGACCCGGTGAAGATCAGCGTCACCCAGAGGATCTGCAGCAGTTCCGGCTTCGAAAGTGTGTTGGCGATCGTCCGCAGCGTGTACTCTTCGTCGTTGCCGACGATAGATATGTTGGTGAAGGCAAAGCGGAAGACGTCGATCAGCGGATAGAGATAGAAGACCCCGAGAACCAGGATCAGCGGCATAAGCCAGGGAGCGGGCGAGGGGTAAAACTTTCGCGCGGCAAGCCTGCTTCCGGTAGGCGCAGTCTCGGCCGCAATGCTGAGATTGGTCATCGATCCGTCCGGTCATGTGTCATTGAGATCAGGCAGTCGGTATCGGTGGCGCGGGTGAGGTTACCCCGCGCCACCGATCATCAACTCAGCTCCGTTTGAAGGCGCTGAGCGAGGCGGTGAAGGCTTCGTCGACGGCGGCTTCCGTCGCCTGCGTGCCTGTCAGCACCTTGCCCATCATGATCTGGATCTGGTTGGATATTTCGGGATAGACGGCGGCCCCTGGCCGCGCCTGCCCGACCTTCAGGGCCTCGGCGAACGTCTTATTCGCCGGCGTCGAGAAGACCTCGTACTTGTCGTAGAGGTCGGCGCGGGTCGGCAGCTGTTCCTGTAGCGCGTTGGCCGGCCCCATATAGACTTCGCGGGCAAGGTCGGCGCAGACCTTCACCTTGGCGGCATCCTTGCTGAAGGCGGCGACGGTCCAGCCGCCGGTGCCGGTCGAGCGCTCATTGGCTGTCGGGCCGGGAAGGGGAGAGAATGTCCACTTGGCGAACTCCTCCTCGTCGAGCGCGGTCTTCAGCTGCGCATATTGCCAGTTGCCGCCAACGAAGAGCGCCGTCGTTCCGGCGGCCGCGGCGGCATTGAAATCGTCATAGCTGCCGAGCGTCGCGACACGCTTGGGAGCCGCACCCGATTCCACCAGATCACGATAGTAGTTCACCGCCTTGATGAACTTCTCGCGGTTCTCGCCCTCGCCAAAGATCGGCTTGCCCTGATCGTTAACCAGCTTGCCGCCCTGGCCCCAGAAGTTGGCAAGCCAGTCGAAGGTTGTGCCCTCATAGCGGCTGCCGTTGAAGAGGATACCTTCCATGCCTTCATTGACGGAATGCAATGCGGCCTTCTTCAATTCGTCCCAGGTTTGAGGCGCGTCGGGCACGATCTCCTTGTTGCGGTAGAGGACGCGCAGGTCGGTCGACCACCACCAGGCATAGATGTTGCCGTCATCGCCGGTGATGCCCTCGCGGATGAAGGGAAACAGCTGGCCTATCTCTTCCTTGCTGAAATAGGGCGAGAAGGATTGCAGCACACCGGATTTCTTGAACAGCGGCAGCACGAAGGAATCGACCGCGGCGCAGTCGGGCGCGGAACCGGACTTGGCCTGCTCCAGCATGCGTGCCTGCTCCTGGCCGATATCGCCAGACATCATCTGCAGCTCGATCTGCCAGTCAGGGCGCTTGGCGATGAAGTCGTTGAAGAGCTTGCTGTAACCCTCGGCATAAGCTGGCTCGTTGTTGCGCGGCCCATCTGTCGTCATGCGGAAAATGAGCTTGTTGGGCGCATCGGCCTTGCCGACGATGTCGCCCGTGATCAGATCCTGAGGCGCCGCGATAATAGGCGTGGCCAGGAACGAACCCGCCAGAAGGGCGAGCATGATTGCCTTGTTCTTCACCAGTATTTCCTCCCGATTCAGGATCCCATTCCGAGCCGCTGCCTCCACAACAACGGGTCTCCTCCGATCCGCCGACTAGATTAAGTCACTTTTCTTTTGTGTCAAGCAGGGCGAAGCTCTGTTGGGTTGCACGCCTCGCTTCAAAGCTGAGGCAAGTGCGATTTGGGAAGCAGTGGCGGAAATCCGATCTCGGCCTTGCATCTCCTGCGTCAGCGGAGCATTTTTCGAATCGAGGCAAGCCATCGGGGGGGAGTCTAGTGGACACAGTTCAAAGGTGCGTATCTGCCGGGGTAGTTATAATCGTGGCCGCGCTCACCTCCGCGTGCACGACAGGCCCCAACTATAATCCGGCTGACAACTACTATAATCCTCGGACGTCGGTGAACCCGGCTTGCAACGCTGGATTCAGACCAACCAACAATTGGACGTGTAGCTACTGACGGTCTGCTTCCGCAGGCAAAGAGTGGTCTAGCTGCGCCGTCAGCTCAATCATGCGATGCCGCAAGCGCGATTGAATCCGCGACCTCGATGCAGCGATCGGACAGAATGGCCGTTGCCACGCGCAGATAGTTTCCCGGCAGCAGCGAGAATTTCGCGCCCGGATGCACGGCGATCCCGCGTGCTGCAAGCGTCACCATCGCGAACGGCTCCGAGGAGACCGGCACCCAGGCGGACAGGCCGGCGCCATGCGCGGCGTTTATGTTTCGGTCGCGCAATGCCTGCACCAGATCATGGCGACGTCGAGCGTAGATATCGCGCGCTTTGCGCACCGTCTCCTGAGTCTCCGGATCGCGGATCAGCCATGCGCCCGCCGCCTGCAGGATGCGGCTCGTCCAGCCGGCGCTGAAGCTGCGGAACGACTGGATCTGCTCGACGATCGCACGCGAGCTCGACAGGGCCGCCAGACGCAGATCAGGGCCGTGAGTCTTTGAGAATGAGAATATGTGGATCACCCGATCCGGGAAGATATTCCCCATCGATTGCCTCGGTGTATCGGAGATATCACCGACGCCATCATCTTCCACGATCAGCGTATCGGCGCCGCGCAAGACGTCGGCAAGGCTTTGCATACGCGCGGCAGTCACAGTCTGGCCGGTGACTGAATGGATGCGCGGTTGGAAGATAAAGGCGACGGGGCGATAGGCCATGGCCTGGCGCAAGGACGAGGGCAGTGGACCCTCGTTGTCGCACTCCACGGGAATGATGCGCGCCCCGCGATCTTCGAGAATATCAAGCAGACGCATGGCAGTCGGGTTTTCGATCGCGACAGCGGCGCCGGGCATCACAAGCGCATGCATCAGCGTATAGACGGCGTTGTAGCCGCCGTTGGTCGCCAAAAACGCCTCGGGCTCGTAGGGCCACGTCTCTCTGACCGCCGCCTCTAGCTCAGGCAGAATGCGGTTGCGCTCATAACTGTTCAGGTTCTCGGCGGAGGCGCCGTAGACCATCGCCTGCCCAAGCTTCGGCAGAAGCGTCACGTCGGGCACGGCCGCCGTCAGGTTCAAGACATCTTCGCCGTAGTTGCCGGAACTCGCCAGTCGCTCCGGTTTGGCGACGAAGCGGTCGCCGCTCACCCACGTCCCGTTGCGCCCGCGGCCGCTGATGATCTTCTGGCGCCGCAATTCGCTCCACGCTTCGGAGATCGTGGCCGGGCTGATGCCGAGCGCAAAGGCTAGGTCGCGAATGGCCGGAAGCTTGGTGCCGACAGGCAGCGCGCCGCCACGGATGAGGGCGCTCGTCTCGAGCGCGATCCCGCGAATCGTCCGATCGGTTATTTTTTGGGCAAACCACGCCGCATTCCGACTATCGCTCATTTTTGCACCGTATTTAATGTTCAATAACGTAATAACATTTGATCGGCTTCATTTGAACATTTAACGATGCGCCAGACAAGAAACTTCGAGAGTGAATGCAGATGCCGATCACACTTCGCCTTGCCCTTCGCGACTGGGACTACATTACCCCTCTCATTCTCGGTGACGTCGCGTCGTCGAAGCTCGACGTCAAGGTCGAGCGCATCGGCACCCTGGTTTCGCATGTCGGCAAGAGCGACTCTTGCGACGCAGCCGAAATGTCCTTCAGCCGCTACACCCAGCTGCGCTACGATGGTGACCACAGCGTCGTCGGCATTCCGAACTTCATCATGCGCGGCTTCCGCCATCGCTGCGTCATCACCATGAAGGACAGCCCGATCACCGAGCTGTCGCAGCTTGCAGGCAAGCGCATCGGCGTCACCGGTTGGCGCGACTCGGGCAATACCTGGACGCGCGCCGCGGTGCGTCGCGAAGGCGTTCAGGTCGAGGACGCGATGTGGTATGCTGGCCGCCTGACGGAAGCGCATCCTGTTGTCGATCGGCTCGACGGCTTCGGTCGCCCCGGCCTGATCGAAGCGGCTCCCGGCGAGCGTCCGATGGTCGACCTTTTGCGCGAAGGCCAGCTCGACGCGATCTTCACGCCGTTCATGCCGGATGGCTATTTTGCCAATGGTTCACCTTTCCGGCAGGTTCTGTCCGATTTCCGTGGTGCCGAGCGTCGATATTTCGACGAGGTGGGTTATGTACCCGGCATGCACCTCATCGGCATCAAGGCTGAGATCGTGGAAGAGAACCCCTGGATCATTGCCGAGCTCAGCCAGCTGATCGAGGAATCGCAGCGCATGTGGCTGAACAAGCGCCGCAAATATGCGGATACGTCGCCCTGGATGTTCGACGAGCTCCTGAAGACCTCCCTCGAACTCCCTGCGAACTGGGATGAAAACGGCCTTGCCGCCAACGAGAAGATGATCGCCGATTTCTCGGCCGAGCTTCACGCCCAGGGCATTCTCGCTCGCGAGATGACGCCTTTGGAACTCTTCCCGTTCGATACCGACGGCAGCCGTACGGGTACCAACCTCTAACCGCATGCAACCAAGACAGCATTAATAAGGGGAATGAACATGTTGCTGAAGAAAATGACCTACCTCGTCCTGGCAAGCGCCGTGGCCACCAGTGCCGCGATGGCTGAGGATGCGGCCTTGCCGAAGCCCGCGCTCAACGCCGCGCTGCATGACAAGCTGCCCGACGCGATCAAGACCTCGGGCAAGATGATCTCCGTCAACAACGGTTCGTTCCCTCCCTACGAAATCGTCACCGGCACCGTCATGACCGGCGCCAGTGCCGACCTGACCGAAGCCCTGGGCGCCGTCCTCGGCGTTAAGATCGAGCATGAGACCGTCGGTGGCCTGCCGGCGCTTCTCGCCGGCGTCAACTCCGGTCGCTACCAGTTCGCCTTCGGCCCCGTTGGCGACTACAAGGATCGTGAAGCGTCCAACGACTTCGTCGACTGGGTTCAGGAATTCGTCGTCTTCGCGACCGTGAAGGGGAACCCGAAGGGCATCACCTCGCTCGACACGGCCTGCGGCCAGCGCATCTCGGTCATGGCTGGCGGCTCGGCCGAGCGCGTGATCAAGACCCAGTCGGACAAGTGCAAGGCCGACGGCAAGAGCGGCGTCGAAGTCCAGTCCTACACCGACCAGCCAAGCTCGATCCTCGCCGTGCGCTCCAAGCGCGCCGACGCCTTCTTCTCCTCGCAGGCGCCGCTTACCTACTTCGTCAGCCAGGCCAACGGCCAGCTCGAACTGACCGGTGTCGGCCAAAAGAACGGCTTTGAGGACATCTTCCAGGGCGCTGTCGTTCCCAAGGGTTCGCCGCTCGGCCCTATCCTGATCGACGCCATCAAGGTACTGATGGCCGACGGCAGCTATGCCGCGATCATGAAAAAGTGGGGCCTTGAGAACAACATGATCAAGGAACCTGGCCTCAACCTCGGCGGACAGCTTCCCAAATGAGCACCAACACCACGACCAATGCACCGCCTTCGGGCGGTGCTGACTTCCGCGACGTCGTTACCGCGCATACGCCGTTCAGAACGGGACGCCTCGTTCTTTGGGCGGTCATCGCCATCGTCGTCATCGATTTCGTCTGGATCGTCGCCAACAACGAGAATTTCGGTTGGCCGGTCGTTGCCCAATATTTCTTCGACCCGACCGTCATCAGCGGCCTCTATGTCAGCCTTGGCCTGACCGTCATCGCGATGATCCTCGGCGTCGCGCTCGGCCTGATCATCGCGATCATGCGCATGTCGAACGACCGGTTGGCGAAAGGCTTTGCCTCGCTGTTCATCTGGTTCTTCCGCGGCACGCCGCTGCTGGTGCAGCTGATCTTCTGGTACAACATGTCGACGCTGTTTCCGCAGTTGTCGATATCAGTTCCCTTCGGTCCATCGCTCATCAGCTGGGACACCAATGCGGTGATCACGCCGATGACGGCTGCCATTGTCGGCCTGGCGCTGAACGAAGCGGCCTACATGGCCGAGATCATTCGCGGCGGCCTTCTGTCGGTCGATCGCGGCCAGGCGGAAACCGCCGAGGCCTTCGGCATGACCAAGGGCAGGGCGCTGTGGCGGATCATCATTCCGCAGGCGATGCGCTCGATCGTTCCGCCGACGGGCAACCAGCTGATCAGCATGATCAAGGCGACCTCGCTCGTCAGCGTCATTGCCATGGCCGATCTGCTCTACTCCGTGCAGTCGATCTACAACCGCACCTTCGAGATCGTCCCGATGCTGCTGGTCGCCGTCATCTGGTACCTGCTCATCACCTCGGTGCTCAACATCGGCCAGAGCTACATCGAAGCCTATTACGGCCGTAGCGAACGCCGCAATGGCGCAACGGCCAAGCCGACCACTGTTGCCGCTGCAGAGGAGGCAAGCCATTGACCGCCGTCTCCAACACCAAGCCGCTGGTTCAGGCGCGCAATGTCCACAAGTCCTTCGATCATCTCGAAGTGCTGAAGGGCATCGACCTCGACATCATGCCTGGCGAAGTCGTCGTCGTTCTCGGCCCGTCGGGATCGGGCAAGTCGACGTTCCTGCGCTGTATCAACCACCTCGAGCCGATCCAGAAGGGATACATCGAGGTGGATGGCGAGCAGATCGGTTATCGGGTGCGCAAGGACCGGCTGGAGCGACTTTCGCCCAACGGCATCGCCCGCCAGCGCCGCAAGATCGGCATGGTGTTCCAGCAGTTCAATCTCTATCCGCACATGACGGTGCTGCAGAACATCATCGAGGCGCCGGTCGGCGTCCACGGTGAGAACCGCAAGGACGCGATCGAAAACGCCAAGCACCTCCTGCAGCGTGTCGGCCTGTCGGAGAAGGCGAATGCCTATCCCCGCCAGCTCTCCGGCGGCCAGCAGCAGCGCGTGGCGATCGCCCGCGCGCTGGCCATCAAGCCGAAGCTGATGCTCTTCGACGAGCCGACCTCGGCACTCGATCCCGAACTCGTCGGCGAAGTGCTGTCGACGATGCGCGATCTCGCCAAGCAGGGCCTGACGATGATCGTCGTCACCCACGAGATCGGCTTTGCCCGTGAGGCGGCCGACCGGGTGGTGTTCATGGATGGCGGCGTCGTGGTCGAGCAGGGCAAGCCGGAAGATGTGATCGGCAATCCGCAGCATCCGCGCACGCAGGCCTTCCTGTCGCGCTTTCTCTGACATCGGGCTCATCCAGCGCAAAGCCGCTCATGATGCAATCGAAGACCCGGCCGGCCCTGTCATGGGGCCGGTAGCGGACCACGCATGCAAAGAATTGGAACGGACATGACCATCGACAACGATTTCGCCCGCCTTTCGGATTTCGAGCCCATGGACGCCGAACTGCGCGCCATCCGCCAGCATCTGCACGCCCACCCTGAACTGTCGTTCGAAGAAACGGAAACCGCCCGCTTCGTCGCTGAGAAGCTCGAGGGCTGGGGCTATGAAGTGACCCGCAACGTCGGTGGCAACGGCGTCGTCGCCCGCATGACGCAGGGCGCCGGCAAGAAGAGCATCGCGATCCGCGCCGACATGGACGCCCTGCCGATCACCGAGCAGACCGGCAAGCCCTATGCCAGCCAGGTTCCCGGCAAGATGCATGCCTGCGGCCACGACGGCCACACGACGGTGCTGCTGGGGGCCGCCGAATATCTGGCGCGCACCCGCAAGTTCAACGGCACGGTCAACCTGATCTTCCAGCCCGCCGAAGAGGCCGGCGGCTTCAGCGGCGCCCAGGCGATGATCGATGACGGCCTGTTCGAGCGCTTCCCGTTCGACGCCATCTTCGGCCTGCATAATCACCCCGGCGCGCCTGAAGGCAGCTGGCTCATGCGTTCGGGGCCGCTGATGGCGGCCGCCGACACGGTCGAGATCAAGATCACGGGCAAGGGCGGCCACGCGTCGCGCCCGCACCTGACGATCGATCCCGTCGTCGTCGCCTGCAATCTCGTCGTCTCGCTGCAGACAGTCATCTCGCGCAATGTCGATCCGACGCAGACGGCTGTCGTTACGGTTGGCGCCATCCATGCCGGCGAAGTGGCCAACGTCATCCCGGAAAGCGCGAGCATGCTTTTGACGGTGCGCTCGTTCGACCCGAAGGTTCGCGAGATCCTCGAAAAGCGCATCCGCGCGCTGACGATGTCACTGGTCGAAGGCTTCGGTGCGACCGTCGAGATCGACTACGCCTACGGCAACCCCGTCGTCGTCAACTCCGAGAAGGAAACCGAGTTTGCCCGCATGGTGGCCGAGGAGCTTGTCGGTGAAGGCAATGTCGCGCTTTGCCCGCTCATCCCCGGTAGCGAGGACTTCTCCCACTTCCTGCAGCACAAGCCGGGCAGCTTCCTGCGCCTCGGCAATGGCATGAACTCCGCGATCCTCCACAGCGCCAAGTACGACTTCGCCGACGACAGCCTGACGGCGGGTGCCGCAATGTGGGCGCGCCTCACGGAACGCTACCTCGACGAGTAGTCGTTCGGTATCGAATTCTCCCAAGAAACGAAAAAGGGGCGCCCGCAACAGGCGCCCCTTCTTTCATCTCATGCATGCCGCGGCGCGGATGCGCCGTCGGCCGATAAATCCACTACTGGTTGGACGAGGCGGCGGATTTGTCCGCGGCAACCTGCGTCTGCGCCATCGCCTTCACGAGCGCCACGATCTTCTCGCGCAGCTGCGTGTCCGTGATCTTGATGAACGCCTTGTTGAGCGCGAGCCCTTCCTTGGAATGCAGGAATTCCGCGACCGGATCGGTCGTTGCCGTCAGATCGAGGCCGGCGAGCGACAAAGGCTCCGACGGATCCTGCTGAAAGAAGAAACTTGGCGTGGTGTTCAGAACCTCAGCTATACGCTGCAGCCGGCTGGCGCCGATCCGGTTCATTCCCTTTTCGTACTTCTGCACCTGCTGGAACGTCACGCCGATCTGTTCGGCCAACCTTTCCTGGCTCAGTCCCAGCAACTGCCTGCGCATTCTGACTTGGGAACCCACATAGCTATCGATTGCATTCGGTGTCTTAGCATTCATCCTGTATGTCCTATGCCGGAATCAAAGCGAAACAGTCCCCGGCAAACCGGCTCTATCCAGCAACAACAGTTTGTCTTAGCAAGCGATCAAATTCAACCTCAGGATTATGACGATAAGGTGATCTGTGGGCGAAAACCCCGAAGATACGCGCCATACGTGCGTTTCGCTCAATCTCTACCGCCGAAGCGGATCGGCCGGATTACGCGGTGGACGATCTTCAGCGTCCGGTCGGGCTGGATCATGTAGGTCTCCTCGACCTCCTGTCCGTACTGGTCGATGAAGCTGTGCGGGAAGGTCGAGCCGATCGGCGATTTTGTGAGCTTCGTCCGGGGCTGGCCACTATAGATGATGCTGCCTGGAATCGGCGTCAGGCCGGGTGCGGAATAGTTCTTGCCCGTCGTGCATCCTGCCATGAAAACCAGCGCGACAATTGCAACCACAGTCCGTTTCATCGCGCCCTCACATCTTCGCTTCGCTTGACCTGTGCATATATGGTCGCGGCTTGGAATGGACAGGCGGTGCTGGCTTATCCCGGATGTTTTTTGATGGCGGCGGCAGACACCGCCATCAAAAGCTGCTTGCGCCGCGCGCCTAAAGCAGCCCGCGTTTTGCCAGATTGGCCATCAGCGCGCCGATGCCGAAGGTCCAGGGGGTGCAGTCGTTCGAGCGTCGCACCGTGTTCACAAGCGAGCCGAGCCCGACCGACGAAATCTCCACGACATCGCCGATCTTGTGGGTAAAACCCTGGTTCGGCGCGTCGCGATCCTGCGTCGGGGCAAACAGCGTGCCGAGAAACAGCATGAAGCCATCGGGATACTGGTGATGCGCGCCGCAGGTCTGGCGCACGAGATCGGTCGGATCGCGGCTGATCTTCGACATCGAACTCTTGCCATGAAGCACGAAGCCGTCTTCGCCGGTTACCTTGAGGTCGAGTTCTGCGCTGCGCACCGCATCAAGATCGAAGCTGTCATCGAGCAGGCGGATGAAGGGGCCGATGGAGCAGGAGGCGTTGTTGTCCTTCGCCTTGCCAAGCAGCAACGCCGAGCGTCCCTCGACATCGCGCAGGTTCACGTCGTTGCCGAGCGCCGCGCCCTGGATTTCACCACGACTATTCACCGCGAGCACGATCTCCGGCTCCGGATTGTTCCAGGTCGAGACCGGATGCAAGCCGACATCGGCACCCCAGCCGACGGAGGAGAGCACCGGCGCCTTGGTGAAAACTTCCGCATCCGGGCCGATGCCGACCTCGAGATATTGCGACCACATCCCTTCCTCGATCAGCGCCTGCTTGACCGTGGCTGCTTCCGGAGACCCCGCCTTCAGATTGTTGAGGCTGCCACCGATCAGCGTGCTGACGCGTTCGCGGATCGCGGCCGCGCGGTCGGGATTGCCCGCCGCCTTCTCCTCGATCACCCGCTCGATCATCGATTGCGCGAAGGTGACGCCGCAGGCCTTGACCGCCTGCAGATCGACCGGCGCCAGCAGATAGGGGCGCGAGGCATCCGGTTTGTCGGTGCTGTTTGCGGCGATCTCCTCGAGCGTTCCAAGCGACTTGCCGTTCGCCGCGCGGACGAAGGCGACGAGATCAGGTCGCTCCAAGAGCGCGCTCATCGTGGCCACGTCCTTCGAGGTGATATCGATCACCTGTTGATCGCGGATCGTCACGAGGCTGGGGCCTTCGGCGGCAGGGTTCCAGGCACGGCCGACGAACAGGCCACCCGAGGCGGCGGCGTCGAGAAGGGTATAAGGCATGATAATGTTCCGTCACGCGAGCGATGGACGCGCTCTATGAGCCAGGGGATGCGCCGCCCTCCAACCCAGCGGCAGCAAAATCGATCATATTCGCCGACGCCGAGCAAGGCCGGAATGCTGGGGAATGATCGCCTATCCGCGAAAACGCTCATGGGCCGGCACCCGTCCAGACGCCGACCCATGATTGATGTCGTCGCTTAGTGGTTGTCGCGCGGGATACCCTTGGTCTGGGCGATCCGCTGATACTTCACCGCCGGCTCCAGCACCGCGCCGGTTTCCATCTGCCCGACATAGGAGCGCTGGATTTCCTGCCACGGCGTCTGGCTTTCTGGATAGACATAGCCGCCGGCGGCAACCAGTTCCGCGCGTCGCTTGGCGATTTCTTCGTCGCTGATCAGGATGTTGGCGGTTCCCTTCTTCAGGTCGATGCGCACCTGATCGCCCGTCTGCAGGATCGCAAGACCACCACCGGCGGCCGCTTCCGGCGAAGCGTTGAGGATCGAGGGCGACCCTGATGTGCCCGACTGGCGACCATCGCCGACGCAGGGGAGAGACGAGATGCCCTGCTTCAACAGATAGTCCGGCGCGCGCATGTTCACCACCTCGGCAGCGCCCGGGTAACCGATCGGGCCGGCGCCGCGCATGAAGAGGATGGTCGCGGCGTCGATCGCCAGCGACGGGTCGTCGATGCGGTGGTGATAATCCTCCGGCCCGTCGAAGACTACGGCGCGGCCGGTGAAGGCTTCCGGGTCCTCGGGATTGGAGAGATAGCGGTCGCGGAACTCCGGCGAGATAACGCTGGTCTTCATGATCGCAGAGGAGAAGAGATTGCCCTTCAGCACGCGGAAGCCGGCGCGCTCCTTCAGCGGCCGGTCGAACGGCCGGATGACCTTCTCATCCTCGATCATCGAGGCCGTGTAATTCTCGCCGACCGTCTTGCCGTTGACCGTCTTCGCGTTGGTGTCGAGGTGGCCATGCTTGATCAGCTCGCCCATGACGGCGGGGACGCCGCCGGCGTGGTAGTAATCCTCGCCGAGATATTCGCCCGCCGGCTGCAGGTTGACGAGCAGCGGGATTTCCTCGCCATGGGTCTGCCAGTCGTCGACCGAGAGCTCCACGCCGACATGGCGGGCAAGCGCGTTCAGATGGATCGGGGCGTTGGTCGAGCCGCCGATCGCCGAGTTGACCTTGATCGCGTTGATGAAGGCTTCCCTGGTCAGGATGTCGGATGGCTTCAGATCCTCGCGCACCATCTCGACGATGCGCAGGCCGGTCTCGTAGGAGATTTCCTGGCGGTCGCGATACGGGGCGGGGATGGCCGCAGCGCCCGGCAACTGCATGCCGAGTGCTTCGGCAAGCGAGTTCATCGTGGTCGCCGTGCCCATCGTGTTGCAGTAGCCGGTCGACGGGGCTGAGGAGGCGACGAGCTTGACGAAGCCCTGGTAGTCGATCTCGCCCCGCGCCATCATCTCGCGCGCCTTCCAGACGATCGTGCCCGAGCCCGTGCGCTCGCCGCGGAACCAGCCGTTCAACATAGGGCCGACGGACAACGCGATCGCAGGGATGTTCACGGTTGCCGCGGCCATGAGACAGGCCGGCGTGGTCTTGTCGCAGCCGATCGTCAGCACGACGCCATCGAGCGGATAGCCGTAGAGCACCTCGACAAGGCCGAGATAGGAAAGGTTGCGGTCGAGGCCCGCGGTCGGGCGCTTGCCGGTTTCCTGGATCGGATGCACCGGAAACTCGATGGCGATCCCGCCTGCATCGCGGATGCCTTCGCGCACGCGCTTGGCAAGCTCGATATGGTGGCGGTTGCACGGCGACAGGTCGGAGCCCGTCTGCGCGATGCCGATGATCGGCCGGCCCGATTGCAGCTCTTCCTGGCTGAGGCCGAAGTTCATGTAGCGCTCGAGGTAGAGCGCCGTCATGTCGGGATTGGCCAGATTGTCGAACCAGGCGCGGGAGCGAAGCTGCGGGCCCCCGGTCTTCTCGTCGATTGCGGTGTTGCTGGATGAGGGGGGTGTTTTCTCGACCACGATCATTTTCCTTGGTTTTGCTGCGGTATTGTCATGCGGTTAGCCGATCGGTACGTCCAAGTATCATCGGCAACATGGCGGATTGTCGGCGCGCGAAACGGCTGACGTCACTCCGGCAACGTTTACGGCGTTGTCTCCTCAGGCCGGAACGTATTGCGAGATGAAGCGCGCGTCGCGACGGAAATCGGATGGCGACATGCCGGCGATATGGCGGAAGGATTTGTTGAAGGCGCTGATCGAGCCAAATCCGCTATCCATCGCCACCTGCAGCACATTCGCCTCTTCGTTCATCAGCATCGCCTGCGCGCGAGACAGCCTGAGCAGGTTGACGTATTTGCTGAGCGTCATGCCCGTCGTCTTCTTGAAGAGGTTCATCGCGTATTTCGGATGCAGGTCCGCCGCCCGCGCGATATCGACCGAATCGATCTCGTGCAAAAAGTTCAGGGCGATGAAATCGCACATGCGCGCGACACTGCGCGAGGATTGCGGATAGGCCTGCTCGACATCATCCGTCGCCGACAAGCCGTTGGGCGCCAGCATCGAATAGGGCTCGAGCACGATGCGCTCGATGCGCAGAAGCATCTCCTCCACGGCATGTTGCGCCTTGGCGGCATCGCCGGATTTTGCGTAGGCCACCCAGCGCGGAAAGTTTTCGATGTCGGCGGCATCGGTGGCGGACGTGAAGAGAATCTCGCCCTTCATCAGCCGGCTCGAAATGTTGATCGGCACGCGCATGCGGAAGAAATAGACCAGCGGCAAATGCCCGCCGGCATAGATCGAATCATCGCTGCTCTCGTCCATCTGGTGCGGCTGCCCGCCCCAGAACAGGCACATGTCGCCGGTTTTCATGCTGATGTCGTGGCCGTTCATGCGGTAGTGCACCTCACCACGCATGATGTAGTTCAACTCCACCTGCACATGCCAATGCGGCATGAGCATTGGCGGCGGATGGTTGTGAAACATCTGGAGTGCCGTCGGCAATCCCTCGATGCTGCTCGCTCCCGGCTGATAGACAGCCCTCTGTTCAATCTTACTTTCCGCCAAATCCATATTCCCTTTTTAGGAGACAGCGGCTCCCTTGCGGTTAGTGTAGTCACGTTCGCTAAGGGACGGCAATTGAAAAGGGAGGATTTTCAATGCGCTTCAAACTTATCGGTGCAACCGCTGCTGTTGCACTTCTTGCATCCGGCTCCGCATTCGCGCAGTCCGCAAATCTCACCATCTGGAGCTGGAACGTCGCCGCATCGGCGTTGAAGTCCACGCTTGAGGGCTTCAACAAGCTCCACCCAGATATCAAGGTCACGGTGGAAGACCTTGGAAACCAACAGGTTTTCGACAAGATGCTTGCAGCATGTGCTGCCGGCGGCGAGGGCCTGCCTGACATCGTAACGGTCGAAAACTTCGAGGCCGAAATCTTCTGGAATCGATTCCCGGACTGCTTCGCCAACTTGAAGGACCTCGGCTATACGGCTGAAATTCAAGGAAAATTCCCTGAGTTCAAGCGCACCGAGCTTGAAGTGGGCGATGTCGCCTATGCCATGCCGTGGGATTCCGGCCCGGTCGCCGTCTTCTATCGTCGCGACTTCTACGAAAAGGCCGGCGTCGATCCGGCATCGATCAAGACCTGGGACGATTTCATCGCCGCCGGAAAGAAGATCTCGGCCGCCAATCCCGGCGTCGTCATGGCGCAGGCCGATTTCAACGGCGACAGCGAATGGTTCCGCATGATCTCCAACGAGCAGGGCTGCGGCTACTTCTCGACGGATGGTCAGAACATCACCATCAACCAGCCCGCCTGCGTCGCCACCCTTGAGAAGGTCAAGGAGATGAAGGACGCCGGTACGCTGACGGCCGCCATCTGGGACGAAAAGATCCAGGCCAACACAGCTGGCAAGGCCGCCAGCCAGATGTATGGCGGCTGGTACGAAGGCACCGTTCGCTCGGGCTCGCCCGATCTGTCGGGCAAGTGGGGCGTCTACATGATGCCGAGCCTGACGCCGGATGGGCCGCATGCGGCCAACCTCGGCGGCTCGTCGCTGGCGATCGCCGCCAACTCGGCCAACAAGGAAGCTGCCTGGACCTATGTCGACTACGCGCTCGGCACCAATGAGGGCCAGGTCGCGATGCTGAAGTCCTTCGGTCTCGTGCCGTCGCTGCTGTCGGCGGTGCAGGATCCGTTCGTCAACGAGGCGCAGCCCTATTGGGGTGGCCAGAAGGTCTGGGCCGATATTCTCTCGACCCTGCCGAAGATCAAGCCGAGCCGCGGCACGCAGTTCCAGACGGACGCCGACGCGATCTACAAGGCCACGCAGACCAAGTACTTCGCCGGCGGCTACCCCGATGCGAAGACGGCGCTCGACGATGCCGCCAAGCAGATCGAGACCGCTACCGGCCTTCCCATTGCGGAATGAGTGACGATGCCGGGCACCCCTTCGGTGCCCGGCTTCCATCTCTCGCTTCGACTTTGAGGAGAATGAAATGCCGATCCGGAACCGGAGCGCATATTTTTTTCTTGCGCCCTATCTGCTCGTCTTCGCCACTTTCTGGCTGTGGCCCATCATCAGTTCGTTTCTGATCTCGTTTCAGAACACGCGCGTAAATCCCTGGAAATTCAGCGCTTCCGTCAATTGGGGACGCCTGATCGGCGATCCCGCCTTCTATAATGCGCTCTACAACACGCTGATCATCCTGGTGATCCAAGTGCCCGTCATGATCGCGCTTGCGACGCTGATGGCAGTGCTTTTGAACTCGCCGCTCCTGAAGGCGCGCCCGCTCTATCGCTTTGCGTTCTTCGCGCCCGTGGTCGTCGGCGAGGTGGCCTATGCCGCCGTCTTCCGGCTGATGTTCAGCATCGATTTCGGCATCGTCAACAAGCTGATCACCTCGGTCGGCCTGTCTCCCGTTTCCTGGTTCGACAATGCCAATGCCGCGATGGCGCTCGTCATCATCGCCGTCACCTGGCGCTGGGCGGGCTACAACGCCATCATCCTGCTCGCGGGCCTGCAATCGATCCCCGACGATGTCTATGAGGCGGCGACGCTCGACAAGGTGTCGAAGACCAAGCAGTTCATCCACATCACCCTGCCGCTCTTGAAGCCGATCATCCTGTTCTGCGTCATCCTGTCGGTCATCGGCACGATGCAGCTCTTCGCCGAACCCTTCCTGATCACCAATCGCGGTGGTCCCGGCGGCGGCACCGAGACGCTCGGCCTGCTACTCTATCGCCAGGGCTTCCTCTCGCTGAACTTCGGCTACGCCTCTGCGATCGCCTACACCATGGCCATCCTCGCCATCACCATCTCGCTGCTCAATCTCTGGGTCGGGAGGGAACAGAAATGAAGTCCAAGTCCCAATCCAAGATGCTGCAGACCGTGCTGCTGCATGTCGTGCTGACGCCGCTTGCCATCGTCTGGCTGTTTCCGATCTGGATGATGTTCGTCTTTTCGACCATGCCCGACTACGGCATCTTCAGCCCCGACATCGTGCTCTGGCCGTCGACGAACTTCATCGAGAACTTCAAGAACCTGCAGGCCGATACAGACTTCGTCCGTGCCATGTTCATCTCGGTAGTGGTCGCCTCGGTCTATACCTTCCTGTCGGTCTTGCTGACGTCGATGGCCGGCTGGGCGCTGGCGCGCTACCGCTTCGTCGGAAAGTCGATGGTCGTCGCCATCATTCTCGGCACCATCACGCTGCCCTTCGCCGTCGTGGTCATCCCGCAGTTCATCATGGTGGCGCGCGAGTTCAAGCTCGCCAACACATGGGTGGCGCTGATCGTCCCGCCGCTGTTCAACTCGCTCGGCGTGTTGTTCATGCGCCAGGCCTTCTCGATGATGCCGGCTGAACTCTTCGATGCCGCGCGTGTCGAAGGCGTCAAGGAGCGGCAGATTTTCCTGCGCATCGCATTACCGCTGGCACGCCCGACGATGGCGGCGCTCGCAATCATCCTCTTCCTGGCGTCGTGGAACAACTACCTCTGGCCGCTGCTCATCAATTCCAAGCCTGGAATGATGACCGCGCCGGTGGCGCTCGGATCGCTGATCGGTCTCACCAAGGTTTCATGGGGCGGCATCATGGCCGGCGCCATGCTGCTCACCGCGCCGATCCTCGTGGTCTTCGTGTTCCTGCAACGTCACTTCATCGCCGGCATTTCGGCCGGCGCAGTCAAATAGTCGGGGAACGCCTGATGTCTGAACTTTCTTTGAAAAACGTGGTCAAGCGCTTCGGCGCGCTCGAGATCATCCATGGCGCCGATCTCGACGTGAAGGATGGCGAGTTCGTCGTCTTCGTCGGTCCGTCGGGCTGCGGCAAGTCCACGCTGCTGCGCATGATCGCCGGGCTGGAGGATATCTCCGGCGGCGAGATCAACATCGGCGGCAAGGTCGTCAACGACGTCGAGCCTGCCGACCGCGGCATCGCTATGGTCTTCCAGTCCTATGCGCTCTATCCGCACATGACGGTCGAGGAGAATCTGAGCTTCGGCCTGCGCATGAACGGCAATCCCAAGGCGGATACCGAAAAGCGCGTGAAGCACGCGGCCAACATCCTGCAGATCAACGAGCTGATGCAGCGGCGGCCAAAGCAGCTCTCCGGCGGCCAGCGCCAGCGCGTGGCGATCGGCCGCGCCATCGTGCGTGAGCCGCAAGTCTTCCTGTTCGACGAGCCGCTGTCCAACCTCGATGCGGAGCTGCGCGTGCAGATGCGCGTCGAGATCTCGCGGCTGCACAAGCAGCTTGGCACCACGATGATCTACGTCACCCACGACCAGACGGAGGCGATGACGCTCGCCGACAAGATCGTCGTGCTCCGGTCCGGCAACATCGAACAGGTGGGCGCGCCGCTCGATCTCTACGACGATCCCGCCAACCAGTTCGTCGCCGGCTTCGTCGGCTCACCGAAGATGAACTTCCTGAAGGCCAAGGTGGTGGAGACGGGTGGCGGAACGGTCACCGTCGCCATCGCCGGCGAGCCGAACGTGCGTCTGACGCTGCCGATCACCTCGGCGGTCGAGAAGGGGGCTGACGTCACCGTTGGCATCCGGCCGGAGCATTTCAGCGATGCCGGGCAGGGGGACACGGATCTCACCGTCTCCATCGACGTCGCCGAACACCTCGGCAACACCAGCTACATCTACGCCACCACGAAGGGCGGCGAGCAGATGATCATCGAGCGCCCGGAATCCCGCACCGCCGCCGAGCGCGACACGCTGACGGTCGGGCTCACCGCAAAACGCGTCTTCCTGTTCGACAGCGCTGGCAAACGCCTGCGCTAAACAATTCCATCCCAAGACTTGCAACTGACTGACATGAAAGAAGAGGACTTTCCCATGAGCTCAGATCAACCGATCCGCTGGGGTATCATCGGCCCGGGCACCATTGCGCGTACCTTCGCCGATGGCATCGCGCATTCGCGCACCGGCAAGCTCGTCGCCATCGCTACCCGCAACCCGGAAAAGCCGGGCCTCGCTGAAAACTTCCCTGGCGCCCGCATCGTCAAGGGCTATGAGGCGCTGCTTGGCGACAGCGAGATCGACGCCGTCTACATCGCCGTGCCGCACACCGGCCACGCCGAATGGGCGATCAAGGCGATCCGGGCAGGCAAGCACGTGCTGGTCGAAAAGCCGATCGCGCTGACGGCCTACGACGCCGACGCCATCTATCATGAGGCCAAGAAGGCCGGCGTGTTCGCGGGCGAGGCCTTCATGTATCGCGTCCATCCGCAGACGGCCAAGATCGTCGAGCTGGTAAAGTCCGGCGCCATCGGCGCGCTGCGCATCATCCGCACCAGCTTCGGCTTCAACATGGGCACGTTCCGGCCCGAACATCGCCTCTTCGCGAACGAGACCGCCGGCGGCGGCATTCTCGATGTTGGCGGCTATCCTGTTTCCATGGCGCGGCTGATCGCTGGGGCTGCCGAAGGCAAGCCGTTCCTCGAGCCGGAAAAGGTCGCGGGCGTCGGCCATCTCGGCCAGTCTGGCGTCGACGAGTGGGCGTCCGCCGTGCTGCAGTTCCCGGGCGGCGTCATCGCCGAAGTGTCGTGCTCGATCATGGCCAACCAGGACAACACGCTGCGCATCATCGGCTCGGAAGGCCGCATCGAGGTCAAGGACTTCTGGTTCGCCTCCGGCCATAAGGGCGGCGTTGGCAAGATCGAGCTCTTCAAGGGCAACGAGCAGCAGACGATTGAGGTCAAGGAAGATCGTTGGCTCTATTCGTTCGAAGTCGATGCGGCAGGCGATGCCATCCGTGCGGGCCAGCAGGAGTTCACCTCTCCCGGCATGGGCTCGGCCGATTCCGTCGGCAATCTGCGCGTGCTCGACCAGTGGCGCGCGTCGATCGGCCTGGAATACAGCGTAGAGAAGGCGGCAAAGCGGGTGACCAATCTTGCAGGCGGAAAGGTCACGCTTGGCAACAGCATTCCCAAGCGCGCCATCCCCGGCATTTCCAAGCCCGCCTCGGTCGTCACGCTCGGCTTCGAGTTCTTCCCGAACTTCGCCGCCGCCTCCCTGACGCTCGATGCCTTCTATGAAGCCGGCGGCAATGTCTTCGACACCGCCTTTGTCTATGGCGGTGGCAAGACGGAGAGCATCTTCGGCGACTGGCACACCAGCCGCAATGTCAACCGCGAGGAGATCGTGCTGATCGGCAAGGGCGCGCATTCGCCGCTGGTCTACCCCGATGTCATCGCCAAGCAGCTCGACCAGTCGCTCAACCGCCTGAAGGCCGACTATGTCGACATCTACTTCATGCACCGCGACAACACCGATGTGCCTGTTGGCGAGTTCGTCGATGCCATGGACGCAGAGGTGAAGCGCGGCCGCATCCGGGGCATCTTCGGCGGCTCCAACTGGACCCGCGAGCGCATGGACGAGGCGGCCGCCTATGCCGCGAAGAACGGCAAGCTGGCGCTGGCAGCGCTGTCGAACAACTATTCGCTGGCTGAAATGCTCGACCCGATCTGGGCCGGTTGCGTGACGTCATCGACCGACGAATGGAAGACGTGGCTCAATGAGCGGCAGGTGCCGAACTTCGCGTGGTCCAGCCAGGGCCGCGGCTTCTTCACCGACCGCGCCGGCCGCGACAAGCACGACGACGAGGAAATCGTTCGTTGCTGGTATTCCGACCGCAACTTCGTTCGCCGCGACCGCGCGATCGAGCTGGCCAACAAGCTTGGCCGCAGCCCGATCCACATCGCGCTCGCCTACGTCATCGCGCAGCCGTTCCCGGTCATTCCGCTGATCGGACCGCGCACGATCGCCGAGCTGGAAGACAGCCTTTCGGCGCTCGATATCAAGCTGACACCCGAGCAGGTGAAGTGGCTCGAGGCATAATCCATCGTCTTTCAGGATGATGTGAGAAAGCGGGAATTCGGGCTCCGGATTCCCGCTTTTTTTCTGGCGTTCGCCGCCATTCGACCTATATCGGTCTCAGCGCTCCGACGAAGGGTTGGAGCAGCGCTCGGATGAGCGCAATTTCGCGCGATCGGCCGCTTGGCGACACCGCGCTTAGGCATGAAAGATATAGGAGCATCCCATGAAACCGCTCTTTTCAATCGCAGCGCCCCTGGCGCTCGTGACGCAGCTGGCGTTGACGCCGATCGCGTTGGCGCAGGAGCCGGTGGTCGGTGTGTGGAAGACGCAGGTCGGAACGACGGCGACGATTTCGGAATGCGGCAACGGCTATTGCATCACCATGAAAACAGGCGATCATGCCGGCCAGAAGATCGGCTCGTTTGCCGGCGAGAACGGCAATTTCACCGGAACGATCATCGAGCCCGACAGCAAGAAGACGTTCGATGGCGTGCTGACCGTCTCCGGCGACACCGTGAAAATGCGCGGCTGCACGATGAAAGTCATCTGCCGCTCGCTGATCTGGACGCGCCTCTAAAATTAGCGGCGCAGCCCCTCGATGACGGCCTGATATTCGTGGGCGAGCGAGATTGCCGCTTTTGCAACCACGGGATTGATCGAATTCCGGTCAATCGCCTTTGAGCATGTCTCGAACAGCCCGCGCAGCTCGCATTCGATCTCGGACAGTTCAGGATATTGCTGCACAAGCACGTGCGGAAGCAGTTTTGCTTTCGTTTTCATGGATTTGGAACCGATCCGTATATCCGGCGACGCAATCATCGCGTTCAGGATGGCGGTTTCAAGCTGTCCGGTGGCACTCACGATGTCAGTGACCAAAGCCGTCATTCGTCCCTCCAAGCAAAGAACCCGAAGATGACGATGCATATCTCGTGCCAAGCGCAATTTGTCGGTCGGCCCGCGCCGGCCGCATGAAATCTTCTGTGATGGCCCGGCGCGCCGGCCATCGAAATTTACCATCAGAATAAATTGGCATTCCCGAATCGAGATTTCTGTCTATATCCATTAGACAATTAGCAAATACTTTTTTACGTTGTGATTCTGGGCAGAGGGGACAAGTCCATTATCAATCGTTGGCGCCTATACCGTCATCGCAAGACTGGCCAAGGCGAGCATATCGCCGGGGCGAATGCCCTCCGTTGCTTCCAAATTCCGCTGGCACTCCTGCTCTGCACCGCCGCCTTCGCTGTGCCGGTCCATTCGCGGGCACAAGAGCGCGTCCCGTACGACGTTGCGCCGGGCACCACGATTTCGGGTGGGGCAGGGGGCGCGGGTGGTGCGGCTTCAGGCTCGCCGGGATCCACCGGCGGCGCCGGCGGTGCGGGCGGCCCTGGGTTCCTCGCAACTGTCCCGACCGCGATCACGATCGGCACAGGCGCGACGATCACCGGCGGCGCTGGCGGCGCCGGTGGGTCGGGCGGCCTCTTTGGCACGGCAGGAGCGGCGGGCGCCGGTGGGGCCGGCATTATCGGCCGGGACCTGTCGATCATCAACGGTGGTGCGATCAGTGGCGGCTTGAGCGGTGATGGCGCCACGCGCGCGGACGGCTTGCAGACCGGCGGCTCGACCTTTCTCGGATTTTCGACCGGCGCGACGCTGCTTGGCGGCATCCTGATTTCAGACGGCGAGTTGGCCGTCGGCGCAAGCAACACGAACATATCGGGCGCGATCAGGGGCAGCGGCGCGCTGACGCTGCAAAGCGGCGTCCTTACCCTTGGCGGAACGAACAGCTACAGCGGAGATACGACGATCAAATCCGCCGCCACCTTGCAGGCGGGTGCGGACAATGTGCTGTCTCCAACGAGCGGCTTTGTCGTCAACGGAAGCCTTGACCTCGTGGGACATGTGGCGACGATCGGCTCGCTCGCGGGCGCCGGAGACGTTGGAACGTCGGGCGGTGCGGCGACGCTGACCATCGATACGGCGGCGTGGCGGCAAGTCGCGTTTATGGGCAGCTTCTCCGCCGGTCCGCTTGGTATCGTCAAGACCGGCGCCGGGACACAGATCTTTTCGGGAACGGCGGCCTACACCGGCGCGACAATCGTCAATGGCGGTACCCTCGCCATCAACGGCATGGACCTGTCGAGTTCCAGCTCGCTGACGGTCAATTCCAGCGGCACGATCGCCGGCTATGACAGCACCTTGCCGTCGACGACGGTAAACGCGGGTGGCTTCATCTCGCCCGGCAGCACCGGTCACGAGATCGGCGTGCTCTCCATCGCGGGCAATCTGCTGCTGGCGCCCGGCTCGACATATCGCGCGGACATCGGCTATGCAGGCCTTGTGGGGACTAGCGATCTTCTCGATGTCACGGGCGTGGCCACGATCGGCGGCTCGTCCCTTGATCTCGTCGGCTCGTTCTTTCGTCCGGCCCGCTATACGCTGATCACGGCCACCGGCGGCGTCAGCGGTCTCTTCGCCAACACGCCGCAGCAGCTGCCGCTGGCCGATCTGGCTTTCGCCTACGATGCCTCCAGCGGCTATCTCGACGTAACCTATAACGGCCAGCCCATCACATCCGCGATCGCGGCGCGAAGCTTCGCGCGGATCGGGACGGGAACCGGCGTGCAGTCACTGGGCTCGGGCAATCCCGTTTTCGACGCCATCGTGGGGCAGGTCTCAACGATAGCCATCGACACGGCCCTCGACCAGCTCTCCGGCCAGAGCTACGCATCCATCCGCTCCTCGATGATCGACGACAGCCGCTTCATCAGGGACACGCTCAACGACCGTCTCTATGGAACGGCGCGGAGCGAGGAGCCCACAAACGGCTTCTGGCTTCAAGGCGTGGGCTCATGGGCCACCCGCGACGCAACCTCGGAAGCATCCGCTCTTGACCGCTCCATCGGCGGCTTCTTCCTCGGCGGTGACGGTGAAATGAGCGATACCGTCAGGATCGGCCTCGCCGGCGGCTACAGCCGATCTGCTTTCGACGATTATGGTCGCGGCACCCGCGCCAACAGCGACGACTGGTACATCGCGGCCTACGCCGGAGCGGACTTCGGCCAGGTCAGGGTTAGAGGCGGCGTTGCCTACACCTGGCACGACCTCGATACGACCCGCAACGTCGTCTTCCCCGGGTTCAACGAAAGGCTCTCCGCCGATTATTCGGCGGCCACCGCCCAGATCTTCGGCGAGGCCGTATACGCGATAGACCTCGGCCAGGCAACGCTGGAACCATTCGCCGGCGCCGCCTATGTCAACGTGCGCTCCAATGGCTTCACTGAAACCGGCGGGGATGCAGCGCTGGAGGTGGATGATGGCAACGACAATGTCGGGCTCACCACCTTGGGGCTGCGAACGATGTCCGCCTTTTCCATCGAGGACGTCACCGTCGAAGCCAGAGGAATGATCGGCTGGCGCTATGCGTTCGGCGACCTCGCGCCGGTCGAGGTCGTGGCCTTTTCCGGCGGCTCGTCCTTCGGCGTGACCGGGCTCACAGCAACCAGGAATGCAGCGCTCATCGAGCTCGGCTTTGATGCGCTGGTTTCGGACAATACGAGACTTGGCCTGTCATACAATGCGGCCTTGTCGCGGGATGCTGTCGATCAGGGTGTGAATGCACGGCTGATGGTGACGTTCTGATAATCTGAGAGTTCCGCTCCCGCATGCCCTCTCTCAAAGATCATCGACATAGCCGACCCTCCGACGCTGGTCGGATGGTTTATCCGAGGAGCTCGTATTGCTTCGCGATCTCAGCAGTGGTCTTTTCGAGGCCAGGGTAGATTGTGCTGGACTTGATGTTTAGCTTGGCCAACTGCTCAAGGATCGACTGCTTGTTTCTCACCGTGACGCGCCTGATGTTAAGCCCGCTGTGCCCGGTCTCAGGAAGGACAGCGTCTTTACCAAAGATGAGAAAGGCGCCCGATTGTGACATGATGCGCTCATGTGTGCTTCGGGCGCGAACGAATTGAATGCTCTCCAGATCGCTTGGCACTATGCGGGCCTCGAAATACGGCTTCTCACGTCTGATGAAGTGCAGCAGCCTCCCGCACTCAGGTAGTCGGTTGAACGCCTCGAGGGACCGGCCGGTGTCCAAGCGATCTTTCGCCTGCTCCTCGAGCATCGCGAGGTTTGCGATGCAGCTAACAGTGTCGGACTCGAAGAAGCGAACTTGCTCCTTTGGCGTCGTTAGGATGATGACCTCGCCGTCGATTTCGTGATTGGATTGGTCGAATTTGGCCGTGGAGCAGCAAAAATAGAGCCCCACGAGCGGATTCGACGTCACGTCGAGCAGTCGTGTTGGCAGTCCAAAATGCTGCATACGGACAAGTCGATCCAGCATATACGCGTCACTGCTGAACGCAGAGGACTGGGCGCTCAAGAGTTCCAGTATCATGCGCGCTTCGTTCTGAAGATATTTATACTCGCCCGAGGCCGTCTTCCGATAGAGGGATGGTTCGAGCTTGTAGCGTGATTCCGAGTGGCCCCGATAGAAAACTTCGTGATCAGGAGGCACCTGCAACGTCATCACGACCTGCATGAACTGTTCAAGGTTCTCGACAACGGTGGATGCTGGCCTTGGCTCCACTGGCAACGGTGGAGCTGGGTTCAAATGCACTGCGAGGCTCGGCGCCGGTGCAGGCCAATCTTCATTTTGATTGAGAAGATCAGCTGCCCGCAGCGCGCCGACAACATCATGGCTCTTGACTGCCCAATGGCTTCGATGGATCTCGAGCTTTCCCATACCGAAGGCGTTCTCGAACGGCTTGAGATCGGGAACTGTCCGAGGACCGAAATCACGCTCAACCACGAAGGAATACCGGATCTCGGTGCTCTCGATGGACAAGGCGAAAACCCGACCGATCTTTACCCAAACTGTTCCGCCCGGCTTCTGTCGGTCCGACTGAAGTTCGGTCATGAATACCGTTGGGAGACCCGCGAGGCGCGCCAACGAGGAAGGGACCACGGGTGTGAACTGCCCCTCTATGTCGGGAATCGTATACTCAAACAGGCGCGCCAGGGGAAAGGTTGCCGTGCGGATCGCATTGAGCGGCACCTGCCAGTCAGACCCGTCGTACAACATTATGAGGTTGAACAAGGCGTCAATTCCTTTCGGGGCGGTCGTCGACCGATAACATCGGATACGTGGGCACTATAGGCAGCATGAGGAGAACGACCATTATCTCGCAACCAACAGGCCCCATGGGTTGAGGGCCCAATGCCAAATCGCCGCGCCCACAATCGCCGGTATCTCTCCGCTCGAGATTGGGGAGGGCCTGCTTCTCGTAATGCAGTCGTTCTGTTGACGTTGGCAGGCATAGCATAAATTGCAAGCAATTTTGAATGCACGCGCTCTTATCCTTTGGGCGGCGGGCGGCTAGCTGTCGTCAACCGGCGTTGGACTAAAGCATCTAATGCGGCAATTGAGTCAGTAAATAACTATTTAGATACAAAATATCATGATTTAAAAACAATCAGATATTCTGAATTCGAGCGATCCAGTCGGGTCGTCCGATCTTGACAGCCTATCGCTTTCGCTGTCTGTCTTGTCACGAGGAGTGCGGTGAGGCCTGATAGACTTGGGCTTCACACCGCAAGTGAGGAGGACTCGTTTCTATGTTGAGATTTGCCGTTGTCGGGATCGACCATGGGCATACCTTCGATCACGTGAAGGGGTTGCTCGCCGCCGGCGCCGAATTCGTCGGCTACTGCCCGAAGACATCCGTTCCCGCCATTCGCGAGATGTTCGAAAAGACCTATCCCGATGCGCCGCAGATCGACCGGGATCAGTTGCTCGCCGATCCCTCGATTGACGTGATCTGCATCGCGGCCATCCCTGCGGACCGCGCCGATCTCGCCATCCGCGCCATGAAATCAGGCAAGGACGTGATGACGGACAAGCCCGGCGTGACGACATCGGCGCAGTTGCAGGCGGTGAAGGACACGGTGGCCGAGACGGGGCGCATCTTCTCGATCTGCTTTTCCGAACGCCACTGCGTGCGATCCGCCGTCAAGGCCGGCAAGCTTGTCGAAGCGGGCGCCATCGGCACGGTCATCCAGACGCTCGGCATGGGACCACACCGGCTGCAGCTGCCGACGCGGCCCGATTGGTTCTTCGACCCGGAGAAATTCGGCGGCATCATCGTCGATATCGCCTCGCATCAGGTCGACCAGTTTCTGTTCTACACCGGCTCGACATCGGCCACGGTCGCCGCAAGCTCGGTCGGCAATTTTGGCATGCCCGACCGACCGGCTTTCCAGGATTTTGGCGAGGTGCTTCTGCGCTCCGACAAGGGCTCCGGCTACATCCGCGTCGATTGGTTCACGCCCGAGGCCTTGCCGACATGGGGCGACGGTCGTCTGACGATTCTCGGGACCGAAGGCTATATCGAGCTGCGCAAGTATATCGACATCACCGGCCGTCCCGGCAAGGATCACCTCTTCCTCGTCAACGGCAAGGAGATGACCCACATCGATTGCAGCGACGAGAAGCTCGATTATTTCGAGGCGTTCCTGGCCGACGTTCGCGACCGCACGGAGACGGCGATGCCGCAGGCGCATGTCTACGAGGTCTGCCGCCTGTCGCTCGAGGCGCAGGCAAATGCGGTGAGGATCGGCCAAGGTCAAGCTCCGGTCGGAGGACGCTGAGATGAGCAGGAAGTGTCGCGTCGGCGTGATCGGCGCCGGCATCGCCGCGCGCCATTTGTCCGGCTTCGGCTGGAACAAGGAGCTGTTCGAGGTCGTGGTTCTGTGCTCGCTCGATGCCGATCGCGGCAAGGCGCTGTGCGAGGAGTTCGGCATCCCAGAGTACACACAGGATGCCGATGCGATGATCGCCCGCGCCGATCTCGACATCATCGACATCTGCACGCCGCCAAGCTCCCATTTCGATCTCTGCCGCAGGGCGATCGAGGCGGGCAAGCATGTGATCTGCGAAAAGCCGCTGTTCGGCTCGATCGCCGAAGTGGACGAGATGGCCGGCATCGTCGCCAAGGCGAACGGCCCGAAGCTGATGCCGATCTTCCAGTATCGCTATGGCTCCGGCCTTCAGAAGCTGAAGATGCTGATCGAGCTCGGGCTGACCGGCGAAGCATTCCTGACGACGATCGAGACCCATTGGTGGCGCGGGCCCAATTATTACGCGGTGCCCTGGCGCGGCAAATGGGCGACCGAGCTCGGCGGCGGTCTGCTCGGCCACGCCATCCATGCCCATGACATGCTGAACTACATCCACGGCCCCTGCGCCGAGCTCTTCTCCTTCGGCGCCACATTGGTCAATCCGATCGAGGTCGAGGATACGGCGGCATTGTCGGTGAAGATGAAGAACGGATCGCTTGCCAGCCTGTCGATGACGCTCGGCTCGCGCGAGGAGATCTCGCGCCTGCGCTTCTGCTTCCGCGACCTGGTGGCGGAAAGCATCATCGAGCCCTACACGATGGGCCGCGATCCCTGGACCTTCAAGGCGGGCAACGAGGAGCACCAGCGGAAGGTGGACGCGGCGCTCGCCCGCTACGAGGCCAAGGAGGACGGCTATACACGCCAGTTCGAGCTCTTCCATCAGGCTCTGGTCCGCAACGAGGAGCCGCCGGTGACGCTCGCCGACGCGCGCAATTCTCTGGAACTGGTCACCGCCGCCTACCACTCGCAACGCACCGGGCTTCCGACATCCCTGCCGATCCTTCCCGACCACCCGCTCTACCGCTCCTGGCTGCCGGAAGACGCCCGTTAGCAAGGAGAGATGATCGAGACCAAGCTTAACCGATAATATTGAGACGGGGACGATGAAAGTCGTGCCGAAGTAGCGACTTGCTAAGCTCCATTTGTCAGCCTCGTTTCCATTGATTTTCATAATCCGTTGTTCGAGGTATTTCATGTTTTTGAGTAAAGACGACCAGCGTGCCTATGCCCTGTGGGACGCGGAAGGCCGGCCTGATGGGCGCGGCGGCGAGCATTGGCAACAGGCGGTCCGCGAGTATCAGTTGCTGGAACGGACGCGCGCCTCCGCTGATGGCAGCGACTTGATCGAGCGCTTGAAGACAATGGGCCGGATCATGCGCGAAGCGGACCGCTACGATCGAGCCGAGGCGTCAGGAAAATCAGCTTCCTCGCGCCGTTCAGAAAGATGACCCGCCTCGGCACGAAGTCGTCATTCGACTAAGCCGCGCGTTAACGCTTCCTTAGGCACGATCATCTGTTTCCATTATAATTTTGTGGGAAAACGATCGCTGGAGTACAACGTCAACCTTTGCTGAAGAATATGCGAAGTCGAAGGCATGATCGCCTTCTTGCATGGCAGAGGCGGCGAATGTTTTCATCGATAGTACGCGAAGTCAGGTCAAGGCTTACGGGACGCCTATCCGCTCGTCCTGATCGCCGCGAGATCAGCGCCCATGCGATCTCCACCGATACATCCGCCGAACTCGTCCACCTGAAGAAGCTGTTCGATCACTCGTCGCGCGCCGCCCGCATCGGCGTGTGGGAATGCAATCTCCCGGACGAGACGCTGGCTTGGACCGACATGGTCTACGAGCTGTTCGATTTGCCGATCGGCCACCCACTTAGCCGCGACGAAACAGTCAAGCTCTATACCGAGCGGTCGCGCATCGAGCTGACCATGCTGCGCGACCGGGCCATCAAGGAGCGATCCGGCTTCAGCCTCGACGCCGAGATCATCACGGCCAAGGGCAACCCCCGCTGGATCCGCATCACCGCCACCGTCGAATGCGAGGGCGACCAGCCGGTCCGCATCTTCGGAATGAAGCAGGATATCACCGCCGAAAAGAAGCTCTTCGACGAGATCCGCTATCTCGCCGAATTCGACCTCCTGACCAATCTGCCGAACCGCTTTCAGTTCCAATCCACATTCGAGAGGTTGTGCGCGACCGAGGCCTCCAGGCAGAGCGTGGCGCTGTTCCTCATCGATCTCGACGGTTTCAAGCAGGTCAACGACCGTCTCGGCCATCAGGCCGGCGACCAATGCCTGCGCGTGGCGGCCAATTGCCTGCGGTCCGTGCTCGGCGGCGCCGAGCTTGTGGCGCGCATCGGTGGTGATGAATTCGCGGTGCTCCATCGCTGTGGGTCGAGCGACGAGGCGGCCCGCATCGCCAGCTCCATCGTCACCGCGCTTGCCGCATCCTGCGACGAGGATGGCCGCCATATCGGTATCGGCGGCTCGGTGGGCGTGGCGCTCGCGGCGGGCTATCTTGCGCCGAAGGACATCTTCGCTGCCGCCGACGGCGCGCTCTACGCCGCCAAGAGCGGAGGCCGCAACCGCTTCAGCGTGGCCCATCCGTCGTTTGCGTCGCAGACCCACGCTGCTTAGGGCACGGGCAACTTTCTCCAGATTGGGTGATCAGGCGCGGCTGCTTGCGGCTTTCCACGGCATGCGCTTTTGGGCTAACAGCTCGGTATCGACATGATCCAACGAGTACCAAGACATGAGCCACATTCCGCAAATCGATTACGACACGGCTTCCGCAGAAATCCGCTCCGCCCATGACGAGGAAGTCAGGGTTCGCGGTCGGATGACCAACATGAAGCGGACGCTGCTGCATTCGCCTCAGGCGCATCGCATCTACGCGGAATGGTTCACGCTGCGCGCCGAGCTGGCCGCGATCAGCGACCGGCCGATCTGGATCTTCTCCCACGCGATTTCGAAGGCCTGCAAATCGAAGATCGCCATCACCTTTTTCCGCCGCGCGCTGATCAACAACGGCTTTGATCCGGATGCGCTGGAGCTCAACGAGGAAGAGGCGCTGCTCGACGCATTCGGCAAGGCGATCGTCGCCGATTCCAATGCCATCCCGAGCGAGATCTGGGTTGCACTGGAACAGCGTTACGACGCCAAGACGCTGGTCGATCTCGTCGCCTTCGCCGGCATCATGATCGCCACCGCCGTCTTCAACAACGTCGTCGAGGTCGATTTCGATCCGGAGCTTGAGGCATTTGCCGAGGACGCCGCTCGATAGCGGAGATGTAGTTTATCAAGCGATATCAATCATATTCGAGATCTTTCTCGACTTTCCTGTCAAGTTCGCTGGCGACGAAGACAGCGTGTTCGGTGATCTGCGGCAGGCCCATCAGCTCGCCGAACGCGCCGCGCGCCAAGGGCCCGGAGATCAGCAGCGTCGGATCCGGTCGCCCGTCGCCGGCAAGCGCCTCGGACGAGAGGTTACAGGCGATGCCCAGCCCGGTCGGGTCCAGTTGCAGGTGGCCGAGATCGTGTAGCCTCGCCAGCCACGGCTGGCTGTTCAGGATGCCGCCATGGGCCGGACCCGTGGTGACGACCATCGCATCGTAAACCCGCTCCAAGCGTTCACCGTTGCGTCGTCGCAGCACGACGCCGATGTCATCGCCCTCACGCCTGATGCTGGCAACGGAGGCGGCCAGCACCTCCATGCGGCCGTTGGCGACCGCCCGGTCGAGCACCTCTTCCACTTGCGGCGCGATACGGAAGCGGTGCACGTCCCAGAAGGGGCGAAGGTGACGAACGATCCGGCGACGCTCCGACACAGGCAGGGCGCGCCAGATCGCGTGCCCGTTCCCGCGCACCTGATCCAGCACCGCATGCCATGTTAGCCCCGCTTGCTCGGCCTCGCGGATAGTGCGGCGCACGAGGCGCAAAAGCTGCGTGGCGCTCTCGGCCGGCACCGTCTCGAACGCGCCAAACGGATCCTGCGCGACCGCGGGGTGGCCTCGTGATCTCAAGCCTCGCCGGGAGATCGACGTCACCGGACCGCGATGTCCCGTGATCTCCAGCGACGCCACCACATCGGCGGCTGTCAGCCCGTTGCCGACGACGAGGAGGCGATCATCAGGGTCGATGGCATCAAGCGCGCCCGGCACGGCGGAATCGGCGACGAACTTAGGATGACCGGCGAGCGCCATCAACGCTGAAGGCGGGGAGGGCGAGGGGTGGCTTGTCGCGATGACGAGATAATCGGCGAAGGTCTGGCCACCCTGGCTATCGGCAATCCGCCAGAAGGCGCCGTCGCGCTCGACATCGGTGACGACTGCCCGCCGGTGCCTTACGGCCCCGGTCTCGACCAGCGGCCGCAATGCCGATGCGACGTATCGCCCGAACAGCTCACGGCGCGGAAAGATCGCCCCGTCGGCGCGACGTGCGGCGGGGTCGTCGGCGATGGCATCGTTGAGCTCGATCCATTCGAGGAAATCTCCGGGATGCTCCGGTAAAAGGCTCATCCTCGCCGCCGGCACGTTGATGCGGTGCGCGGGGTCGTTCGTGTCATAGGCGAGGCCACGGCCGAGCTCCGCGCGCGGCTCGAAGACGGTGATGGCCGGCGGCCGGTCTCTGCCTGCCAAAGCCAGGTGATAGGCAACACCCGCGCCCGAAATGCCGCCACCGATGATGGCGACAAGCGGCCTGCGCGGTAGCTGCAGGTCTTGATGGTCGGAAGGGAGATTGTCGTGATGCATGAGTGGTTGCCGATTAAACGCGATGTCCAGATTGTTCGATTCTAGTTCGGATAGGTAACAGTTCAAAACATCAGTGATCGTCCAAAGCGCTATTTTTGGCAAACCCACAGAAGTCTTGGCATTTTTGTCTTCCGCTGATTGCCGGGGAAATTGCCACCGTTCACGATCTCCTGATGGAGGTTTCACGGAAGAAAGAATTCACTCGACCGGTGCCAGATGGTCAAAAGCTGACACAATTTGTCAGCAATAGATCGAGGGGAGGCGATCTCACGAAGGACTAGCGATAGCTTTCATGAGCGCCAACCCTCCAGCGGCGACCCCGCCAGTGAATGCCGCTTTCGCGGAACAAGCCGCCAAGGTCGGCATCCGCACTGGTCGCGTTCTTGGTCTTCTGGTTGCTGCTGTTGTTCTCGTTGCCCTCATCTGCGTTTCCCTGGCGGTCGGCGCGCGGAACATACCCGTTTCCGACGTCGTGTCGGTCTTCTTCTCGTCAGCGAACCAGATAGACGGCGAGACCATCTGGTCGCTGAGGCTTCCTCGCACCTTGCTCGGCGTGATGGCGGGTATAGCCTTTGCGCTGTCCGGCGCGCTCATGCAGGCGCTTACCCGCAATCCTCTGGCCGATCCCGGTATTCATCAACGCGGGCGCGGCTTTCGCCATGGTTGTCGCCATCGGCCTTCTCGGGATTACCCATCCGTTGTCTCTGATCTGGTTTGCTTTCGCCGGCACCGGCCTTGCGGCGATCTCGGTCTATCTCGCCGCCATGGGAGGGCGCGCCGGCGCGACACCGTTGCGACTGACGCTGGCTGGCGTCGCGATCGGCTCCATTCTGCGCGGGCTCACTTCGACGCTGATCTTTCTCGACCCAAATACGTTCGATCACATGCTGAATTGGGAGGTCGGCTCGCTGGCGATCACCGGTTACGACAATCTGATTGTCACGGCGCCGTTCGTCGTCATCGGGATCGTGCTTGCATTGGTGTCGGCGCCTGTCCTCAACGTTGTCGCACTCGGTGACGATCAGGCGCGCTCACTTGGTGCCGGGATCGGCAGAGCGCGCATGATGGTGGTTATAGCGGTCATGCTGCTGACGGGCGCGGCGACGGCCGCGGCCGGCCCGCTGGGCTTCATCGGTCTGATGGTGCCTTATGCCGCGCGCTGGATCGGCGGCACGGACCAGCGCTGGATCTTTGCCTACACGTTGCTGCTCGCTCCGATCGTGCTGCTCAGCGCCGATATTCTGGGTCGCTTGAGCATGCGGCCCGCCGAAATCCAGGTCGGCATCGTCACTGCCTTTGTCGGCGCACCGGTGCTCATCTGGCTGGTGCGTTCAAGAAAGGTCAGCGCCCTGTGACCCTGCATCCCGCCTTCACCCGTCGGCGTATCGTCGTTCGCGCGCTCGGCGACAGGCTCTCTCTGCCGATAGACAAGCGCCTTCTTATCGCGTGCCTGGTGCTTTTGCTTCTCGGAGCGGCCGTCATGGTTGCGGCACTCGTCAGTGGCCAGATGCATGTGCCGGCAATCGAGGTGCTGAATGTGCTGACAGGCGGCGGTGAGCGCCGCATGCGCATGGTCGTCCTGGACTGGCGCATGCCGCGTGCCGCGGGCGCTGCGATCCTTGGCGCGCTGCTGGGGTTGGGCGGCGCGGTATTCCAGTCGATTACGCGCAATCCGCTTGGAAGCCCCGATGTTGTCGGCTTCGATGCGGGCGCATACACCGGCGCGATCCTGGCGATCACCTTCGCAGGTGGCAGCTGGATTGCGCTTGCAGGGAGCGCCATTGCGGGCGGCCTCGCGACCGCGTTCGTCGTCTACCTCCTCACCTGGCATAAGGGCATCCAGGGTTTCCAGCTGATCGTCGTCGGTATCGGTGTCAGCGCGATGCTGACGTCGGCCAATCACTGGATCCTGCTCAAGTCCTCGCTGTCGACGGCCATGGCCGCGAGCACCTGGGGGCATGGGCTCTCTTGCCAAGATCAGCGGTCAGCAGCTCTCGCTGGTCCTGTGGCTGGGCATTCCCGTGATCGTTCTCGCACTCATTCTAGCGCGACCGTTGAAGCTCATGGAAATGGGCGATAGTCGCGCAAAGGCGCTTGGTGTTCCGGTGGAAGAGGCAAGGCTGGCGTTGATGGCGATTGCCATCGTTGCCACCGCGCTCGTAACCGCGATTGCCGGTCCCATTCCTTTCGTTACGCTGGCCTCGCCGCCGATCGCTCATGCGATCACCCGCACGGCGGGCACCTCGCTTGCCGCATCCATGGCAACCGGTGCCTTGTTGTTGTCGGCCGCCGATTATGTCGCGCAGCATAGTTTCGCCCCGACCCAACTCCCCGTCGGCGTCGTGACGTTGTGTATCGGGGGCACCTACTTTCTCTGGCTGATCATCAAGGAGGCACGTCGCGCGTGAAGCCTCAAACCGCTCCCCGTCTCGAGGCGCAGGCCGTCGAACTCGCATATGGCAAGTCCGTGATTGCTCAAGGTCTGTCCGTTACAGTTCCATCAGGATCGTTCACCGCGATCGTCGGACCGAATGCCTGCGGCAAATCCACCCTCCTGCAAGCCCTGTCGCGCCTGCTGATGCCTGGCCAGGGTGCCGTTTTGCTCGACGGCCGCGCCATCTCGAGCATCCCCGCCAAGGAGTTTGCCCGCAGTGTCGGCCTCATGCCGCAAAGTTCGGTAGCGCCGGATGGGATTACCGTCACCGAACTTGTCGCCTGTGGCCGCTATCCTCACCAGAACCTGCTGCGGCAATGGAGCCGGGCCGACGAACAGGCGGTGTCAGCTGCGATCGAAGCCACCGGCATGAACGATCTCGCCGGCCGTCGCGTCAACGAATTGTCCGGCGGCCAGCGCCAGCGCGCATGGATCGCCATGGTGCTCGCACAGGAAACCCCGCTTCTCCTGCTCGACGAGCCGACGACATTCCTCGATATCGCCCACCAGATGGAGCTGATGCTTCTTCTTGAGCGGCTCAATCGCGAGCGCGGCTATACGATCGCCGCCGTGTTGCACGACCTCAACCAGGCTTGCCGCCATGCCACCCACATGATCGCCATGCGCGGAGGCTGCGCCATCGCCGAGGGTCGGCCGGGGGACATCGTAACCGAGGCGCTGGTCCGCGAAGTGTTCGGCCTCGACAGCGTCATCATCAAGGATCCGGTTGTGGGAACTCCGCTGGTCGTGCCGCGGGGACTGCATGACAACTCCGATATCACAAGGAAAGGATAAGACATTGTCGCTGCGACTCACACGACGTGAGATCATTGCCGCATCGCTGCTCCTGGCGTCCAGCCCCTTGCTCGCTGAGGAGGATACGATCACCGTGGATGGGATGTTTGGCCCCGTGCAAGTGCCGAAGTCGCCGAAGCGCGTGGTCGTATCGGATGGTGACGACGTGCTGCAGCCGACCGTCGCGCTCGGAATTATCCCGGTCGGCGCATCCCGGCCGAACTTCACTGGCGGTTTCGCAAAGGGCGTCGCCGAGCGTCTGCCGGCCGATATAGGCTATATCGGATCGTCGGGGGAACCCAATTTCGAGACCGTACTGACGCTCGAGCCCGATCTCATCTTGATGAGCAACGACGATATTCCCGATCTGCAGGGAATGTACGAGCGCTATACCCAGATCGCCCCCACCGTGCTCATTGATGTGCAGCCCAAGGACTGGCGCAAGACGCTGACGACGATTGCGGGTGCCACGGGGCGTGAGGCGCAGGCGAGCGAGTTGCTGGCGAAATACGATGAGCGCGTCGGACAGGTTCGCAGCGCGATCAGCGGCAATATCGGAACGGCGACGATCGCTCGCGTTCGCACCAATCTCGTGCGCTACATGCTGCAGGACACCTCTTTCACCTGGAGCGTGCTGAAGGATGTCGGCTTCCGCGCCCCGCCGCAGCAGCAGATCACCAGCAATGACGGCTTCATTAATATCAGCCTCGAACGGCTTGACCTCCTGGAGGCCGATTTCATCCTGCTCTTGGAGGACGAGGGTGCCAAGGGGCCGGGCGCCATGAGCGAGAAACTCAAGGCGCTGCCGACCTTCGCCAACCTGAAGGGCGACAAGATGGAGCTCCCGTCCGCGGACTACCTGTTCGGCAACGTCCTGACGGCCTTCAACATGCTCGACGTGCTGGAAGCCAAGTTCAAGGCATAGCCAGGCCCATCCCTGTGGCGATGGTGCAACCTGCATCGCCACGGGGACGCTTTTTTAGCTCTTGCCCTTCCACGGCACGAGCACGGCTTCGAGGATGCGGATGGCGGCGCTGAAGGAGAAGGCGCAGGCGGCGATGATGCCGATGCCGACGAAGACCACGTCGGTGGCGAGAAACTGCGACGCCGACATGATCATGTAGCCGATCCCTCGCGTCGAGGCGATCAGCTCGGCGGCCACCAGCGTGCCCCAGCCGATGCCGAGCGCGATCCTAAGCCCCGTCAGGATCTCCGGCAGCGCCGAGGGGAGCACGATGCCGACGAGGATCTGCCAGGGCCGGGCGCCAAGCGACCGGGCGGCATTGACCCGCTCGATCGGCAGCGAGCGGACGCCGGCCTGCGCCGAAAGGCAGATCGGCGCGAACATGGCGAGCACCAAGAGCGTCACCTTCGAGGTCTCGCCGATGCCGAGCCATATGATCATCAGCGGCAGATAGGCAAGCGGCGGCAGCGGCCAGTAGAATTCGATGGGCGTATCGAGCACACCCTTGACCCAGCGGTTCAGCCCCATCAGCAAGCCCAAGGGAATGCCGACGGCGGTAGCGATGGCGGCGGCGGTGACGATGCGGAAGAGGCTTGCGGAGACGTGCTCGTAGAGCGAGGCGCCGGCATAGCCGTCATTGTAGATCGCCCCCACCTGCGTCCACACCTCCTGCGGCGTCGGCAGGAACAGATGCGGCACCAGCGCCAGCTTGGCGACGAGCCACCATGCCGTGAGAAGCACCAGCGCGGTAGCGATGCTGATCAGCACGGTCGGCTTTTCGCCGGCGCCGAAGCCTTTCATTTTCACGAGCTTCGGTTCGGCGGCGGGAGAGCCGATGACGACGCGGCCGGTTTCGGTGAAATCGCTCATTCAGCGGCACTCCTCAGCTCTTCCGATCCATGCAGGATGTCGCGGATTTCCTCGCGCAGATTGGCGAAATCCGGCGATGTCTTCACCGCCCTGGCATCGCCGGTCTCGGCGAAGCGGCGGACGAAGTCGAGATCGAAGCGGGCAACGACGCGGCCCGGGCGCGGCGACATCACCACGACCTGCGTGCCGAGAAACAGCGCTTCCTCAATCGAGTGGGTGATGAAGAAGATGCGCGTATGCGTCTCTTTCCAGATCGAGACCAGCAGCTCCTGCATCTGTTCGCGGGTGAGGCTGTCGAGCGCGCCGAAAGGCTCGTCCATCAGAAGCACGGCGGGTTCGGTGGCGAGCGCCCTGGCGATGCCGACGCGCTGGCGCATGCCGCCGGAGAGCTCATAGGGGAAGGCGGCGGCGAAATCCTTGAGGCCGACCAGGTGCAACAGCCGCTCGGCGCGCTCGCGGCGGGCGCCTTTCGGCACGCCGGCGAATTTCAGGCCGAGGGCGACATTGTCGATCACCGTCTTCCACGGGAGCAGCGTGTCCTTCTGGAACACGACGCCGCGATCGGCACCCGGTGATGTAACGGGCCGCCCGTCCAGCGTGATCGCGCCTTCGGACAGCGGCAGGAAGCCGGCGATGGCATTGAGCAGGGTGGACTTGCCGCAGCCGGACGCGCCGAGCGCGACCACGAAGCTGTTTTCGGGAATGGCGAGCGAGACGCGGTCGATCGCATGGACCGTCCGGCCGTCTCGTGTCTGGAAATAGACGCTCGCGTGATCGACTTTGAGCATGTCAGGTCTCTTTGAAAATGAGGACGCTGGCGCGGTGTGGCGCCAGCGTTTCTGCCGGAAACGGCTTAGTTGCTCGGATTGGTCAGCGCATCCGCGGTCACGAAGGCGGCGTAGCTCGGCAGCACTTCGCTGACCTTGCCCTGCTCCTTCAGGAAGGTGGCGGTATCCTTGAGGATCTTGGCAGCACCAGCCTTTTCGCCGCCGCCGAGCCATGCTTCGGATGCCTGGACGTCGGGCGTCAGGAGCGTCAGGTTCTTCAGCGCCGCCGCCTGCTGTTCGGGCGTGCCTCCGAGCGCCTTGGCGAGCAGCTTTGCGTTCTCGCTATCGGCTTCCCAAGCCTTCTTGTCCTTGGCGAAGGAGGCGTAGTAGCTGTTGATGACGCCGGCGAAGCTCTTCAGGAAAGCAGGGTTTTCATCGGCGAATTTCGAGGCCGCGACCCAGGCCGAGAAGGTCGGAGCGCCCTTGTCGGCGACGTCCTTGGAGGTGACCAGCACCTTGCCCTTCTTCTTCAGTTCCGTCAGCGCCGGATCCCAGACGAGGCCGCCATCGATATCGCCGCGGTTGTAGCTGGCGACGATCTCGGGCTGCGGGATCGCGAAGACCTGCACGTCCTTCTCGCTGAGCCCGAGCGACTTGATCAGCGCCAGCAGCTGGTAGTGGTCGGTGGAAACAGGCGCTGCAGCGAGCTTCTTGCCCTTCAGGTCTTTGAGCGAGTTGATGCCCGAACCGTCGCGGACGACAAGCGCCTCGTCGATGCCCGAGATCGAGGAGAGGTAGAAGGCCTTGACGGCGAGGCCGCGCGAGGTGGCGGCCGCGAACGGGCTCGAGCCGACATAGCCGACCTGCACGTCGCCCGAGGCGATCGCCGCGAAGATTTCGGCGCCGGAATTGAACTTGCGGAAGTCGATGTCGTAGCCCGTCGCCTTGGCGAACTCGCCATTGGCGATCGCAACCGACGACGGCAGCGCATCCGTCTGGTAGGCAACGACGACCTTCTTGTCGGCTGCCTGCGCGAGCAACGGTGCTGCCACGGCGGCCACGCCAAGTGTAAGTCCTGCGATAATGCCCTTGATATTCATCTTTCGCCCCCGAATGCCGCGCTTGCGCGTCGGCTCAACTTGTTTCGACGGAAAAACACTACGGCGGCCCATGAGCGGCACACAGATAAAACTATCTATTTTATAGACTATAGCGACAATATTGTTTTGCGTCTGATTTGCCGGGCAGACGATTGCGGCTTGTCGGTCGTTGCCGCGTCAGGCGGCATCCATGGTGATGAGGTAGCAGAGCGCCTGGCCATCCATCTCGAGCGAGATGCCTGCCGCGTCCTGCAGCAGCAACGTGTCGCCTTCGGTAAGCGACGCCTGGCCGTCCGTCCAGGTGAGATCGAGCGTGCCGCGATGGCAGAACACCAGCAGCGTGCCGGCCGCGCCGCCGAATGTGACCTCGCCATCGATGGCGACGCGCTCGACCCGGTGCCACAGGCCACCGCGGCGCGTCATGACGTTGAGATCGGTGATCGGCCCGGATTTGAGCGTTGCCGACACCTCGACGTCGGCGGGGAAGGCGAGCGGGGCACTCTCCTGCGTCAACAGCAGTGGCGCGCGGTCGTCGATCGCAAGCGACATCCCTTCGCCGTCAAGGATCGACAAGGTCCTGTCGATGCCGGGAAAGATCGAGAACGGCCCATCGGTCGCGACCGTCGCCATGCTGATGCGCCAGTCGAACTCCGAAAGTGCGGCTCCCTCCGGCGAAATCGCAATCTCCACCGTCTCCCCGCCACCGTTCTTCCACGGCATGCGGCGATAGCTGCTGGCGGTGAGGATTGTGGCGCGGGGCATGGGATCTCCGGAGGTTGCAAATGGGCGGGGAGTGGAGGACACTCAGGGCCTTGGAGGCGAGTGATGGACATCGTCAACATGGCAAAGGACGCCCCGATCGATCAACCGGAAACGGCGCCCAAGAAGCGCCGCATTGGTTTCATGAAAGGCATGTTCACCACGCCGGATGATTTCGACACGATGATGGCCGAGGAAATCGAAGAGATGTTCTATGGCGGTGACCTTTTTCCTCCTGAAGACCCAATCAAGCCGATCGTAACAGACAAGGAATGAGTGGGGATGTTTGAGGGGAGGTTGATTGCAGCCTCTCGTAACAGTCGACCAGACCATCCTTCAATATCCGGGCCTCATACCGTTCTGAGGCCCGGCGTCTCGCTCTATCAGTTCCCCAAAATCCCCGGCAGCCGCAAGCCCTTCTCCTTGGCGCAATCCAGCGCGATGTCGTAGCCGGCGTCGGCGTGGCGCATGACGCCGGTGGCCGGGTCGTTCCAGAGCACGCGTTCCAGGCGCTTGGCCGCATCATCGGAGCCATCGGCGCAGATGACCACGCCCGAATGCTGGCTGAAGCCCATGCCGACGCCGCCGCCGTGGTGCAGCGAGACCCAGGTGGCGCCGGATGCGGTGTTGAGGAGCGCGTTGAGGAGCGGCCAGTCGGACACGGCGTCCGAGCCGTCCTTCATCGCTTCCGTCTCGCGGTTCGGCGAGGCGACCGAGCCGCTATCGAGGTGATCGCGGCCGATGACGACGGGGGCCGAGAGTTCGCCGATCTTGACCATCTCGTTGAAGGCCAGCGCCAGGCGGTGGCGATCGCCAAGGCCGACCCAGCAGATACGCGCCGGCAGACCCTGGAAGGAGATGCGCTCGCGGGCCATGTCGAGCCAGTTGTGCAGGTGCTTGTTGTCGGGCAGCAGCTCCTTCACCTTGGCGTCGGTCTTGTAGATATCCTCAGGATCGCCCGAGAGAGCCGCCCAGCGGAACGGGCCGATGCCGCGGCAAAACAGCGGGCGGATATAGGCCGGCACGAAGCCCGGGAAGGCAAAGGCGTTTTCAAGGCCTTCGTCCTTGGCAACCTGGCGGATGTTGTTGCCGTAGTCTAGCGTCGGCACGCCGGCATCCCAGAAGGCGACCATGGCTTCGACGTGCTTCTTCATCGAGGCGCGGGCGGCGGCCTCGACGGCCTTTGGGTCACTCTCGCGCTTGGCCTTGTGCTCGGCAACGGTCCAGCCGATCGGGAGATACCCATTGAGCGGATCATGCGCCGAGGTCTGGTCGGTGACGATATCGGGACGCGGGCCGCCTGATTTCATGCGGGCTACGAGTTCCGGGAAGATTTCGGCGGCGTTGCCGAGCAGGCCGACCGACTTGGCTTCACCCTTCGCCGTCCATTCGGCGATCATGGCAAGCGCTTCATCGAGCGACTTCGCCTTGGCGTCGACATAGCGGGTGCGCAGGCGGAAGTCGATGCGGGTCTCGTCGCTTTCGACCGCGAGGCAGCAGGCGCCGGCCATGACGGCCGCCAGCGGCTGCGCGCCGCCCATGCCGCCGAGACCACCCGTCAGGATCCACTTGCCCTTGAGGTCGCCATTATAGTGCTGGCGGCCGGCTTCGACGAAGGTCTCGTAGGTGCCCTGAACGATGCCCTGGGTGCCGATATAGATCCACGAGCCGGCGGTCATCTGGCCGTACATGGCGAGACCCTTCTTATCCAGCTCGTTGAAATGGTCCCAGGTCGCCCAATGCGGCACGAGGTTGGAATTGGCGATCAAGACGCGCGGCGCATCCTTGTGGGTGCGGAACACGCCGACCGGCTTGCCGGATTGGACCAGCAGCGTCTCTTCTTCCGTCAGCGTCTTCAGCGTCGCGACGATCTGGTCGAAATCCGCCCAGGTGCGGGCAGCGCGGCCGATGCCGCCATAGACCACCAGCTCGTGCGGGTTCTCCGCGACGTCGGGGTCGAGATTGTTCATCAGCATGCGCAGAGGCGCTTCGGTCATCCAGCTCTTGGCGTTGAGCTCGGGGCCAACAGGGCTTCTGACATCGCGAATGTTGTGGCGTGGATTGCTGGTCATTGCGGTTCCCCTTATCCGGGTTGGATGGCTTGTTGTTTCAGGCTTATTTCTTGAGGCTTACTTCTTGAGGTTGGGCGCGATCGCGGCGATGCGCTCCAGGATGTCTTTCAGATGCACGCGCAGGCGGTCGGCCTTGGCGGTGTCGTAGGCAAAGGGCGGCTTTTCGGTCTGAAGATGCGTGGATTGCGCGAGCTCCATCTGGATCGCATGCACGCCGGTCTCCGGCCGTCCGTAATGCCGCGTTGTCCAGCCGCCCTTGAAGCGGCCATTGAGGATGCTGTCGTAACCGGTGGCCGAGGCGGTCGCGTTGACAACCGCCTGTTCGATCGCACGGTCGCAGGTCTTGCCCAGATCGGTGCCGATATTGAAATCCGGCAGCTTGCCTTCGAAGAGGAAGGGGATGTGCGAGCGGATCGAGTGGCAGTCGTAGAGGATGGCGACGCCGTGGATCGCCTTCACCCGCTCGATCTCGGCCGCAAGAGCCGCGTGATAAGGCGCGTGGAAATCGCGCAGGCGTTCAGTGATATCGGCTTCGTCGGGTGCGGCGCCATCCTTCCAGATCGACAGGCCGTCGAAGTCCGTTTCAGGCACCAAGCCGGTGGTGTTCTGGCCGGGATAGAGGCTGGTGCCGGATGGATCGCGGTTGGCGTCGATGACGTAGCGGTGGAAGGTGGCGCGGACGGTGGTGACGCCATCGATGAGGCCGTCATAGAGATTGTGGATGTGCCAGTCGGTGTCGGCGAGCAGCTTGCCGTTGTCGTTCAGGCGGTCCCAGATCGCTGGCGGCACTTCGGTGCCGGTGTGCGGGAAGCCGAGGATGATGGGGGATGTGCCCTGGCGGGTTTCGTGGGTGGTCATTGGTTGAATGCTCCACGGGTTGCGGGTGGGTTACCCCCCTCTGTCCTGCCGGACATCTCCCCCACAAGGGGGGAGATCGACTTGCGGCTAAGGTTTGTGCCAAACAACGAGGGTAAAGCGAGCGGGAGCGCCCAGCCAATCTCCCCACCTGTGAGGGAGATGCCCGGCAGGGCAGAGGAGGGTGCCACGAGTGCCGACATCACCATCACCCCTCCAACCCAGGCAGAATGCCAGACGACACCGCCGCATTCAGCCCACCCGAGGCCACCAGATCGCTCGCCGCCTGCAGATCACCCGCCATGTAGCGGTCGACCTCCAGCGTCGGCACGACCGTGCGGATCGCGGCGATGGCGCTCGAAAGTTCCGGGCTGGTTGCGAGCGGGGCGCGGAATTCGACGCCCTGGGCTGCCGTCAGCGCCTCGATGCCGATGATCGAAAGCAGGTTGTCGGTCATCTGCAGCAGGCGGCGGGCGCCGTGGCAGGCCATGGAGACGTGGTCTTCCTGGTTGGCCGAGGTCGGGGTCGAGTCGACCGAGGCCGGATGCGACATCTGCTTGTTTTCCGACATCAGCGCCGCCGAGGTCACTTCCGCGATCATCAGGCCGGAGTTGAGGCCGGGCTTCTTGGCGAGGAAGGCGGGCAGACCATAGGAGAGGGCCGGATCGACAAGCAGCGCGATGCGCCGCTGGGCGATGGCGCCGATCTCGCAGACCGCGATGGCGATCTGGTCGGCGGCGAAGGCCACCGGCTCGGCGTGGAAATTGCCGCCGGAGACGACGGAATTGTCGGAGAGGACCAGCGGGTTGTCGGTGACCGCATTGGCTTCGATCTCAAGCGTTTTGGCGACCGAACGCAGGAGATCCAGGCAGGCGCCATCGACCTGTGGCTGGCAGCGGATGCAGTAGGGGTCCTGGACGCGCTCGTCGCCCTCGATATGGCTCTGGCGGATGACCGAGTTGTCGAGGAGGGCGCGCAGCGCGGCGGCGGTGTCGATCTGGCCCTTGTGGCCGCGCAGCGTGTGGATATCGGGATGGAACGGAGCGGACGAGCCCATGGCGGCGTCGGTCGACATCGCGCCGGTGATCAGGGCGGCTTGAGCAGCGCGGTGGGCGCGGAAGAGGCCGGCGAGCGCCAGAGCGGTCGAGGTCTGCGTGCCGTTGATCAGCGCCAGGCCTTCCTTGGCGGCCAGCACGACGGGCGTGAGACCAGCCTTGTCGAGCGCGGCGGCCCCGGTCAGGCGCTCGCCCTGATAGAAGGCTTCGGCCTCACCCATCATCACGGCGGCCATATGCGCCAGCGGTGCGAGGTCGCCGGAGGCGCCGACGGAGCCCTTTTCCGGAATGACGGGGATGACGCCCTTTTCCAGCATGCCTTCGATCAGCCGCACCAGCTCCAGCCGCACGCCGGAGGCGCCGCGGCCGAGCGAGACTAGCTTCAGGGCCATGATCAGGCGGACGATGTTTTCAGGCAACGGCGCGCCGACGCCGCAGCAATGCGACAGGATGAGATTGCGCTGCAGCGTTGCGACATCGGCGCTGTCGATCTTGATCGAGGCGAGCTTACCGAAGCCGGTGTTGATGCCGTAGACGGGCGCATTGCCGGCGGCGATCTCGGCGATGCGGGCGGCGGCCTTGTTGATGCCGGCGTCGAAGGAGCGGTCGAGCACGGCTGGCTCGCCGGTCCAGTAGATCGTTTCCAGATGCTTGAGCGATACGGAGCCGGGATGAAGAGTGATGGTCAACGGTCGATCCTTTCGCCCTTGAAGACGTGTGCATGAAGCGGGTTGAAGCCGATGCGGTAGACGAGCTCGGCGAGGCTCTCGACATCCCAGATCGCGAAATCCGCCGACTTGCCGGCTTCGAGCGTACCGGTTTCGTCGATGAGCCCGAGGGCGCGAGCACCTTCCCGGGTGACGCCGGCGATGCATTCCTCGACGGTGAGGCCGAACAGGGTGGCCGACATGTTCATGGTCAAGAGCAGCGAGGTCAGCGGCGAGGTGCCGGGGTTGCAATCGGTGGCGATGGCGATATGGGCGCCGGCCTCGCGCAGTGCCTTGACCGGCGGCTTCTGCTTTTCGTTGATGGCGTAGAAGGCGCCCGGCAGGAGCACGGCGACGGTTCCGGCCGCAGCCATGACGACGGCATCATCGGCGGTGAGATATTCGAGATGGTCGGCCGAGAGCGCCAGATAGGAGGCCGCGAAGCGGGCGCCGCCGAGGTTGGAGAGCTGCTCGGCATGGAGCTTGACCGGGAGGCCGAGCTGCTGGGCGCGATCGAAAACGCGGCGCATCTCTTCGACGGAGAAGGCGATGCCTTCGCAGAAACCGTCGACGGCATCGACCAGACCTTCGGCATGCGCCTGCTCAAGGCCGGGCAGCACGACATCGGTGATGTAATCGCCGTTGCGGCCCTTGTACTCGACCGGCGTGGCATGGGCGCCGAGATAGGAGGTGACGACGCGGACCGGGCGAATAGTGCCCAGCGCACGGGCGGCGCGCAGCATCTTCAGCTCGGCTTCGATGTTGAGCCCATAGCCGGACTTGATCTCGATCGTCGTCATCCCCTCCGACAGCAGCGTGTCGAGACGCGGAAGCGAGGCGGCGACGAGGCCGTCGACGGAGAGCGCGTTGGTGGCCTTGACCGAGGAGACGATGCCGCCGCCGGCGCGGGCGACTTCCTCATAGGTGGCGCCCTCAAGGCGCATTTCGAACTCACGGGCGCGGTTGCCGCCATAGACGATGTGGGTGTGGCAATCGACGAGGCCTGGGGTCACCCAGCGGCCTTCGAGATCGGTGATCTCGGCGCGCTCGATCGCCAGAACCGGCAATTCGCTTTCCGGGCCGACATAGGTGATGCGGCCGGATTCGACGACAACAGCACCCTTTTCGATGACGCCGAGGCCGGCCTTGATTGGATCGAGCGTTGCCAGGCGGGCGTTGCGCCACAGGTGCGGGCGAACCTCTCCCGGGGCCTGCTCGTCTGAAAAATTGTTCCCGTTCATCAGCTTTGCGCCTTTCCTTATGCCTCAACATGTATATACATAATAAACAGGTGACAAGGGAAAATTTGGGCGTATCTCTGGAAAAGAAAGAGACGCTTCCGCCAGAAGGAGAGAAATCGGTCATGGCACAAACCGTTGCGACGACACTCCACGCACGCGCAGCACTTCTGCCGGAGGGCTGGCGGGAGAATGTCCGGCTGACGCTCGCGGGCGGACGCATATCGCGCATCGAGACAGCGGTTGAGCCAGAACCTGCCGACGAACGCCATCATACGCTCGTTCCGGCCATGGGGAACCTTCACAGCCATGCTTTCCAGCGCGCCATGGCGGGTCTCGCCGAGGTGAGGGGCCCCGCCAACGACAGCTTCTGGAGCTGGCGCACCGTCATGTACAAGTTCGCCCTGTCGATGACGCCTGAACATGTCGAGGCCGTAGCCGCGCAGCTCTATATGGAGATGCTGGAGGCCGGCTTCTCCCGCGTCGGCGAGTTCCACTATCTGCACCATGACCAGGACGGGCGGCCTTATGCCAACATCGCGGAACTGGCTGAGCGGATTGGTGCCGCGAGTGCCACGGCTGGAATCGGGCTGACCTTGCTGCCGGTCTTCTACGCCCATTCCGGCTTCGGCGGCGCCGAGCCGATCGAGGGCCAGCGCCGGTTCATCAATTCGCTCGACAGCTTCGCGGCGCTGATGGACGGCTGCCGGACGGTGACGTCGCGGCTTGCCGGCGCCGAACTCGGGCTTGCGCCACACAGCCTGCGGGCGGCGACGCCGGAAGAGCTCATCAAGGTGGTGCCGATGGCGGGTGAGGGGCCTGTGCATATCCATGTCGCCGAGCAGGTGAAGGAAGTCGAGGATTGCATCGCATGGTCCGGCGCCCGGCCGGTCGAGTGGCTGCTCGACAATGCGCCAGTGAATGACCGCTGGTGCCTGATCCACGCCACACACATGACCGACAGCGAAACCCGCGAGATGGCGCGGCGTGGCGCGATCGCCGGTCTCTGCCCGATCACCGAGGCCAATCTCGGCGACGGCACCTTCCCGGCGCCGCTGTTTCTGGAAGAGGGCGGGCGCTACGGCGTCGGCTCCGATTCCAACGTGCTGATCTCGCTGCCCGGTGAATTGCGACAGCTCGAATATTCGCAACGCCTGGCGCTAAGGGCCCGCAACGTCATCGCCGCATCCGGCGGCTCGACGGCGCGCAGCCTCTTCGACCATGCGATCACGGGCGGCGGTACGGCGCTGAAGGCGCCTGGCGGGCTGGCGGTCGGGCATCACGCCGATATCGTCGCGCTCGATACATCGGCCGTTCCCTATCTCGCCGGCGATCACCTGCTCGACCACTGGATGTTTGCCGGCGGCGTTACGGTCGACAGCGTCTGGGCGTTGGGCGAGAAGAGGGTCGAGGGTGGCCGGCATATCGGCCGCGAGGCGATCAATCGGCGCTTCCTCAAGGCAATGAGCGAATTGCTGGCGGCCTGACGGCCTTTCCCGACTCGGGCATTGCCGGTAGACCGAGAGAAAAGCGGAGCGTGACGATGGATCAGGGCAGGGATATCACCTTGCATCAGCGGATCGTGAACGACATCGAAGGCCGCATCGTCTCGGGCGAGTGGCCGCCGGGTCACCGCATTCCGTTCGAGCTCGAGCTCACCAAGGAATACGACTGCTCGCGGATGACGGTGAACAAGGCGCTGACCCAGCTCGCCAAGGCGGGCCTGATCGAGCGTCGCAAGAAGTCCGGCAGCTTCGTCACCCAGCCGCAGGCGCAATCGGCGGTTCTCGAAATCCATGACATCGCCGCCGAGGTGAAATCGCTGAACCTCGCCTATTCGTTTTCGGTTGCCAGGCGAGCCAGGCGCAAGGCGGATGCCGACGATAACAGGCGGCTTGAAGTGGAGGCGGGCTCCTCGGTCGTCGAGGTGGTCTGCATCCACCATGCCGGCGGACGTCCTTTCTGCCTCGAGGAACGCCTGATCAGCCTCGCCACCGTGCCCGAGGCGGAGGACGCCGACTTCTCGACGGTTCCGCCGGGTAGCTGGCTGATCAGCCAGATCCCATGGTCGAGCGCCGAGCACCGGATCCACGCGGTCGCAGCCGGAAGTGAGGCTGCGGTGTTGCTCGATATTCCCCGGAATACCGCCTGCCTCGTGGTCGAGCGTCGCACCTGGAGCAATGTTGGCCCGGTCACGCATGTGCGGTTTACCTATCCTGGTGACAAGCACGCGTTGGTGGCGCGGTTTACGCCGGCGTCGTGAGCGCTCGGTGGGGCGTCGTTTGACGATCTGGTTGGGCGTTTTGCCGTGGGTTACCCCCCCTCTGTCCTGCCGGACATCTCCCCCACAAGGGGGGAGATCGGCAAGTGGCTTCCTCCCCACCCAAACAATGAGCCTAGAGCGAGTGGCCGCGCCCAGCCAATCTCCCCCCTTGTTGGGGGAGATGCCCGGCAGGGCAGAGGGGGGTATTCCACGGCAAAACCTCTCGATCACCACATCTCATCCCGCCGACACACCAAAACCCCACGCCGCCCGAAAGCCCGTGTCTCCACCATTCCAAACTTCACTCGGACGGGGGCGCTGGAAATCACCTCGATTGAGTAAGTAAAGATATGGCGCTTCCCAGCGCCCCGTTCGGCGGTTTTTGTCCGCGACTTCGATCTCTCTGCCTTCTCGCCCAACTTCGCCGGGGGAGAAGCTTGCGCTTCCCCTGGAGACCATGTGTGCCTCACAGGCACGTCCGGGCTCAACTCGGGCCCATCTTGCGACAGGACCCGCCGTCACCGGAGGGAGACCATTTTCTGCGAACCCGGGTCATGAGGTTTTGCGTCCTACCCTCACGCTCCGCGCCGATCCCGCCTCGCCGGCACGCCTGCCGGTGTATCCGATGACGGGACGGCGTTATTCTAGGCCGAGGTTTTTCGAATGGGGAAAATTGAAGCAGCAGATTCGTGTAAGCTGTTGATTTGACGAACATACGTCGCCCGCAGAAACGAAAAAGCCGCGCGCCTTTCGACGCGCGGCTCGAAAGCCTTGGAAGGCTCAAAAACCTTAGAGCAGGCCGGCTGCGGTCATCAGTTCGACGACCTTCTTGTTGTCGAGCTTGGAGGCTTCGACCTTCGGTGCCTTCAGGTCGGCGATCGGGACCAGCTTGGCGTTGGAATCGCCGGCAACCGCGTATTCGAACGAGTCGCCGTTCTTCAGAACGTCCTGGCCAGCCTTGGAGGTGATCCACTTCAGCAGGGCCTGGGCTTCCTTCGGATGCTTGCTGGACTTCAGCACGCCACCGCCGGAAACGCTGAGGAAAGCGCCCGGATCTTCGTTCTTGAAGTAGTGGAGGTTGACGTTCTTGCTGTTTTCGCCGGTCTTGGCCTGATCGCCGAACCAGTAGTAGTGGTAGATCACGGCGCCTTCGACTTCGCCGGCATTGACGGCCTTCATGGCAACGCTGTTGCCCTTATAAGGCGTTGCGTTTTCCTTCATGGCCTTCAGCCAGGAAGCGGTCACTTCCTCGCCCTTCAGCTGCAGCAGCGCGCCGACGATCGCCTGGAAGTCGGCGCCACCGGGAGATGCGCCCCAACGGCCCTTCCAGACCGGATCGGCGAGATCGAGCATCGACTTCGGCAGCTTGTCTTCCGTGAGCTTGGTCTTGTCGTAGGCGAAAACGGTCGAGCGAGCGGCGATGCCCGTCCAGGTGCCGTCAGCCGGGTGGAACTGGGCGGGAACCTGGGCCAGCGTTTCCTTGTCGACCGGTGCGAAGAGGCCGGCGGAAGCGACCAGCGCCATGGCCGGGGAGTTTTCGGTCAGGAATACGTCGGCCGGCGAAGCGTCGCCTTCCTGGACGATCTGGTTGGCGAACTGCATGTCGCTGCCCTTGCGGACGGTGACCTTGATGCCGGTTTCCTTGGTGAAGCCTTCGGCCCATTCCGTGCCGAGGCCCTCGTGCTGGGCGTTGTACACGACGATGCCTTCGGCATCCTGCGCGAACGCGCCGTTTACGAAGGCTGTCGCGGCTAAAAGCGCTGCGGCGGAAGCCAGCTTCAGGCTGATGGATTTCTTCATGTAAACTCCCGATTGGAGCGAAACCAAGCGCACATGGGCTCAAGTTTTCGGTCGCTATGAATTGGTCTTTTCACGCGTCTGAATGTCTCGGCCAGCGCTGCCGGCTAAAACTATTCCAACGCACTCCACTTATCGTGAGCCTTGGTCCGTGACCATGGGGACTAAAGTCCCTAGTGGCGGCGTAGAGGGCCGGGGCCGCTAGGAATGGCCGCTCAATCGTCGAGAATTGCAGCATCCGGCCTGGAGTAATCAACCGATGGGAACCGTTTCGGTCGGAAAACCAAGGAGCACACGCATGAAGAAGATCATCGTTCACACTTGCGTTACCGCCGGATCGCTGCTGCTGGCGCTTGGCGCGGCCGGGGCCGGGCCACTATCTCCGAATCCCGGCATGACAGCGACCAAGCCGCCGCTGGCAACACTCGTGCGCCAGGGCGCCGACGATCTCGTCAAGCACAAGCGCCACGGCCGCGGGCTCGATGACGGTCCAGGCCATGTCCGCCACAGTTCGTCGTCGTTCTCGTCGGCATCCTCCTCTTCTCGTGGGCGCGGCTCCGATGATGGCGCGAGCCACGAGCATCATGGCGGCGACGACCATGGTGGAGACCACCACGGCGGTAGTGGTGGCGACGATCACGGCGGACGCCGTTAGTCGCGACGTCAATCATGTCCTGGCCCATTGAGGGCCGGGACCGTTCTCAAGGAGATCGATCGTGAGCACGTGGCCGAAAATCGCCTGTACCGTCATTCTCTGCACGATTTCAGTCGTGGCGGGTCCGGTCTGCGCATGGGCGGACAAGGGAAGCGGCGGCGGCGGGTCGAGCGGAAGCGGTAGCTCGGGCGGAAGCGGTAGCGGCAGCTCGGGGGGTAGCGGATCGGGCTCGGGGTCCGGCTCGGGCTCGTCTGGCTCCGACCACTCGGGATCCTCCGGTTCCGGGCATTCGGGCTCCTCAGGCTCATCCGGATCGCGATCGTCTGACGACGATGGCGGCGGCCGGTCTGGAAGCGGTCGGCAAGGACGGGGAGACGATCGCACGGGCTCGATATCTCAACGCGAGGACCGGGCTTATGACGGTGGCTGGCGCGAGCGCATCCGGAACGGTCGCTACGAGCTGTTCGATCCCGAGGGCCGCCTCGTTATCCGACGCGACGCCAAGAAAGCCGATATCGACCGTTTCCGCTAATCGTAACCCGGACTGATCAGGACCGCGATCGCGCGTCGCGCAGGAACATCGCGGCTTCCGTGCGATTGCGCGCCTTCAGCTTTTGCAGGATGCGCGTCATGTTGTGCTTGATCGTCTTTTCCTGAAGGTTGAGCTGGCGTGCAACTTCCTTGTTGCTGTTGCCATCGGCGACCAGGCTGAGGATCTGTTCCTCGCGTGGCGTCAGCGAGGCCAGGGCATCCTCTTGTGGATTGCGCGTCGGGGCGGCTTGGGGCTGGGCAGCATCACCCTTCATTTCCGTCAGGATGCGCGCTGCGAGGCTTGGCGACACATAGCTCTCGCCGGCCACCACATTGCGCACCGCCGACACCAGCGTGGATGCATTCACCCCTTTCAGAATGTAGCCTTTCGCCCCTTCCTTCAGCGCGTCGAACAGATCGCTGTCTTCTTCCGAAGCCGTGAGCACGATGACGGTTGCGGCCGCATCCGCCTTCATGATCATGCTCAGCGCGTGGTGACCGCCGCCGGGCATTGAGAGATCAAGCAGAAGCACGTCGGGCCGCTGCTGGCTAAAGAGCGCCACGGCATCGGCGGCGCTGGCGCCTTCGCCAACCACCTCGAAACCCGGCTCATCGGAGAGACTGCGGGCGAGGCCGTTGCGGAATATCGGGTGATCGTCGACGATCGCGACCCTGAGCATCTCTGACGTCATTCCGCCGTCCTCCTCGGTAGTGTCATGCATATGCGGGTGCCGGTCTTCGCGTCGGACGCGATGTCGAGACGTCCGCCAAGCCCGGCGAGCCGTTCCTCCAGGCCGGCAAGGCCAAGGCCGTCTTCGTCGCTCGACCGGACAAAGCCTGTTCCGTTATCTTCGACCGCGATCCTGATATGCTGGTCGTCTTCAGTCGCGGTGACCGATATTTTCGATGCGCCGGCATGCCGGGTGGCGTTGCTCAGCGCTTCCTGGATAAAGCGGTAGGCGCAGATCTTGGCGGCCTGCGCGGGGATATCGAGCGGCCCGACATTCGAGATGATCTTTGTGCGCGAACGCGTCTCGTGCGCCTGGATGGCGCGGCGAACGACATCGTCGCCAGAGAGCGTCTCGAGTTCGGGCAGCGTCAGGCCGCGGCAGATGTCGCGGATCTCCTGGATGGCTTCGGTGATCGAGCTGCTGACGAGCGATTCGTCGTCGCCCTTCGCCTTGCCCTTGGCTATCGCCTCCAGCCTCAGCGCGGCAAAGCCGAGCAGCTGCGCCGGACCGTCATGCAACTCGGCTGAGATGCGGCGGAGATAGCGCTCGTTGAGCGTCGCCGTGCGCTGGTTTGCCCTGTCGGCGCGCTTTCGCAGCGCTCGGTTGAGGTCGAGCATCCGCGACAGCTCGATCACCTGTGCGTCGAGCGAGCGGCGCTGGACATCGATCAGATGGCTGCCTCTGGCGACGATGATGAAGAGCAGCGCAAGCATGCCGGCCGTCACCGTGCCGACGACCAGCCAGCTCTGCAGCCTGGCAACGGCGAGTTCCGCGCGCAGGTCGCTGGCGATCTCGTAGAACTCCGCGACACCGATGATATCGCCCGACCAGGGTTCGCGGATCGGGCTGTAGATCTCCAGAAGCGGCTGGTCGCTTTTCTGCTCGATCTGGTTTTCCTCGCCCTTGAGGTCGTCGAATTCCGCATGAACCGAACCTGCAAGCGCCGTGGCAAGCCCCTCGGTCATCGAGAAGTGCTTGCCGACAAGGCTGGGCTCGCTGCTGAAAAGCACGGTCCCATCGGGCCGCCAGATCTTGAACGAAAAGAGCCTGTCGCGCAGCACGCCCTGCTGCAATGTTTCGGTCAGCGCCAGCTTGGCGCCTTCGCCAAGCGAGGTGGCCGAGGCGAGTTCCTGTGTGAGCGGCGCGATGATGCTGTCGACATAGAGCGCGGTGGCGTTGGCGGCGTTGCGCACCGCCGCTCCCTCGATGCGGCTTGTCACCCACAATCCGATGAGCGCCATGCCGAGCACAAGCACGAGGCCACCGGCGATGCCGAATTGCAACGCCAAAGTAAGCCTTTGGCGCAATATCTTGCGGGGTTGGGTAACCGAAACGACATTCATTACGCTAGCATATCGATGTTTCCGCCTGAGCAGAAGAAGGACCAATGGCCGTTCTGCACGGACGAAAGCCGGTGAAGGGGAGGCGCGGACAGCGGAGTATGCGTCGTCTGGAATATTGAGAATTAGGTAAGGTTCTGGCGCTAGGCTGGTTAGCGTTAACGAAGCCTTACTCGGTAGAAGATGATTCGGCGCATCCTCATTGTTGTGATGATCATGCTGACCACGATCGGCAGTGCGCAGCTTTGCCTTCCGAGCGCTTCCTTCGCAGCACCCTGTCAGACCGAGGTCATTACCGAAGGCGACGCCCTTTCCGGCGCAGACAGCCGCGACATCAGCCATATCCATGACGCCGAGCACTGGACAAGGCGGCTAACGGTCGATGCCTGGCCCAGTGCCTGGGAACTCGCCGACGTAAGCTACCATCCCAATCTCCCGATCCATCTCGAAGGCCGGACGCTCGATCCCATGTATCGGCCGCCGATCGTCGGCGGCGCTCTTTCCCGTCCCGATTCACTAGCCAGAGCAGCCTGACGATCTCCTGACGATATCAGGGCTGCTCGAGAGAGAGCCCCGATGTTGTTACTCGCTGACGCACCCAAGAGCCTGCCTGCCTCGCCGCGATCTGCCCGGATACCGGGAGCGCGCGCACGATGACCCTCGTATCGAAAATCATCCTCGCGAAACGCCGCGGCCATCTCAACGTCTCGGCGCTCAACAGGGGGCGCCGAAAGAAGGTCGATCTCTACAGGCAGGGCAAGACGCGTGTGCTTCTGGTCGCGCTGGCGCTCGTCATGGGCTTTACGGCCAGTGCCGCGCGGCTCGTCGAATACGGGGCTCGCGATCCCGAGGCGACATCCGGCATCCTGCCATCGGACAAGCTGCTGGCCTCGCGGCCCGACATTCTCGACCGGCACGGGCAATTGCTGGCGACCGACGTTCGCACCGTCTCGATGTTTGCCGAGCCCAACAAGATCGTCGATGTCGATGATGCGGTGGAAAAGCTCGCCACCATCTTCCCCGATCTCGATCGGCGGGGGACCTATGCGAAGCTTTCGGTGAAATCGTCACGCTTCGCATGGCTGCGCCGGCAGATCACGCCGCGTCAGCAGAGCCAGATTCTCGAACTGGGCATCCCGGGTGTCGGTTTCCGGCCGGAGAAGAAGCGGTTCTATCCGGGCGGGAACACGGCGGCACACGTTCTCGGCTATGTCGATATCGACAATCGCGGTGTGGCCGGAATGGAGCGCTACCTCGATCAGCAGGGGCTGCTCGACCTTCGCGCCGCAGGCCTGACGAGCGACATGCCGCTGGAGCCGGTGAAGCTCTCCATCGATCTGCGCGTGCAGAACATCGTGCGCGAGGTCGCCGCCGAAGCCATGGTCAAATACCGGGCGGAAGCCGCCGGCGCCGTCATTCTCGACGTCGAGACCGGCGAAGTCCTGGCGATGGCATCGGTGCCCGACTTCGATCCCAACCAGCCATCGCGAACGCTTGCGAACGGCAAGGTCGACAAGGAATATGAGAAGGGCTGGTTCAACCGCATCAGCAACGCGACATTCGAGATGGGCTCGACCTTCAAGAGCTTCACGCTGGCGATGGGTCTCGACGAAGGCAAGATCAACCTCAACTCGATGGTCGACGCCACGCGGCCGATCCGCATGGGCGGCTTCATCATCAAGGACTTCAAGGGCAAGAATCGCGTTCTCTCGATTCCCGAGGTCTTCCAGTATTCCTCGAATATCGGCACCGCCGCCGTCGCCGATATGGTCGGCATCGACCGGCATCGGGAGTTCCTGACCAAGCTCGGGCTGCTCTCCAAAATGGAGACGGAAATGCCGGGCGTTGCGACGCCGACGCAGCCACGAACCTGGAAGAAGATCAACTCGGTGACGATCTCCTTCGGCCACGGTGTCGCGACAACGCCGCTTCAGACGGCCGTGGCTGCCGCCTCGCTGATCAACGGCGGCAAGCTTCTGCCCCCGACCTTCCTGCCGCGCAGCTCCCAGCAGGCGGGCGATATCGCCAAGCTCGTTCTCAGCGACAAGACGAGCCAGGACATGCGCTACCTCTATACCTGGAACGGCATCAAGGGCTCCGGTCGCAGCGCCCAGGTCGAGGGCTTCAACATCGGCGGCAAAACGGGCACGGCGGACAAGGTGGTCGATGGCCGCTATGCGAGCGACAAGAACTTCAACGCCTTCGTCGCCGCATTTCCGATGGACCGGCCCAAATACATCGTGCTGACGATCATCGATGCGCCGGAGACGGGTGAGCATGGCGGCCGGACGGCGGCATCGACGGCCGCCCCGATGATCAAGTCCATCATTGGCCGCGCCGGGCCGCTGCTTGGCGTCGCCCCGCGCTTCGGCAGTCCGGATGCGGAGTATCTGCTGGCGGACTACTGAGCGGAGGAGGATGTCTCGGGGAGGCGCCGCCGGCCTCCAAGGCGCCGCGATGGATTTCGGCTGCGAGCGGATGTAGGATTGTTGCAGGGAATGCGCGCATGTCCATGCAACAATCTTGTCCTTGCAGGAGCGGCCGTCGCGATGGATCGAAAGCTTGCAGCCATCCTGTGCACCGACGTCGTCGGCTTCAGCCGTCTTGCCGCGCTTGACGAGGAGCGCACTCTCCAGTCGCTCCATATTTGCCATGGGCATATCGCGGACTTGGTCGGCGAGCACGGCGGACGCATCTTCGGCAGCGCCGGCGATGGGCTGGTCGCGGAGTTTCCCAGCGCGGTTCAAGCCACAAGGTGCGCGGTTGAGATCCAGCGCCAGCTTCACCGCCATTTCCAAGACCTGCCGACCGACCGACGCCTGGAATTCCGCATCGGGATCAACCTCGGCGACGTGGTGGTTGCTGGCGACGATCTGCTCGGCGACGGCGTCAATATCGCGGCGCGCCTACAGGAAATAGCCGGCCCGTCGGGCATCGCAATCTCCGGCTCCGTTCGCGAGCATCTCGACGGCAAGGTGCCGTTTGCGCTAGCCGGCCTCGGCGAGCGTGTCCTGAAGAATATACCGAGGCCGATTTCGGTCTTTCGCGTGGACTGGTCGCAAGAGGCCAGCGACGATCAGGTCGTGGCTTCGGCTTGGTCCGCCAATCGCCTCGACAAGGATCAGCCGTCGCTTGTCGTCATGCCCTTCGACAATCTCAGCGGCCCGAGCGACGGATATTTCGTGGACGGGGTGGTGGAGGAGATCACGGCGGCGCTGTCGCGTGTCCGGGACTTCTTCGTCATCGCCCGCCAATCCGCCTTTACCTACAAGGGAAAGTTCATCGATGTCCGCGATGTCGGCAGGGAGCTCGGGGTCGCCTACGTTGTCGAGGGCACGGTTCGTCGGGGCGGGGACCGGTTGCGCATTTCCGTCCAGCTGGTCGATGCAGAAAGGCGGACCCAGCTCTGGTCGGAGCGCTATGAAGGCATGACCAAGGACCTCTTCGAGTTCCAGGACCGGATTGCGGCGCAAGTCGCCGGCGCGATCCATCCGGCCATCCGCAGCGCCGAAATCGAGCTGGCGAAGCGCAAGCCACCCAGCAGCCTGCGTGCCTACGACCTCGTCATGCGCGCCTGTCCTTATCTCTGGGGCCACAACAAGGATGGCATTGCGCGTGCCATTCCGCTTCTTCGGGATGCGATCGCGGTCGACCCCGCCTACGGCCGTGCGCACGCATTTCTGGCATGGTGCCACGCCCAGAACCTCGGCTACATCTGGACCGACGACCCGGAACGGGAACTCGCGCTCTCGCTTGCCGCGATCGACGCCGCATCGCGCGCGATCGACGATGACCCGACGGCCCTGACCGCGGTTGGCGGCGCAATCAGCCATTGTGGTGATCAGCCGCGTGCGGCGGTCTATCTGGAGAGGGCGCTGTCGCTCGATCCGAATAACTCCTCGGCGTGGGCGAGATTTGGCTGGGTCGCGAGCTACAGGGGAGAGCCCGATCGCGCCAGGGAGCGCTTCGAGCGCGCGATGACGCTCAGTCCCGCCGATCCGCTTGCCTTCAACATGCGGATGGGCTTCGCACTGGCGTTGGCACTTGCCGGCTCTCTTTCCGAGGCGGTGTCGATCGCCCGGGAGGTCGTCACCCGACATCCCGATGTGACCTGGCCCTACCGGATGATGACGGCCTGGGCGTCGATGCAGGGGGATGAGGAGACGGCGCGCTGGGCGGCTGCGAAGTTGCTTGCAGCAGAGCCGGATTTCACGATCCAGCGCTATCTGACCAGGCCGGTCTTTCGAGCCGTGCCGCGGTGGGCGGATGAGATGGCCGAGGGATTGCGCAAGGCTGGTCTGCCCGAGCAGTGAGCCGACGCTGTCGCGGCTGTCGCCACGATGCAGATGAGCGCCCCCATTCTGCGAATGCTTCGCAGCTGCATTAAAAACTGGAAGATGCACTTGCAAGTCATTGTTAAGTAGTGATTTTTTCTGTTTTCTTTTCTTGTTTTCCGTTGACACCAGGAGGCGGTTCACCTACCCAGCCGGCATCGGGGAGTAGCCACCGCCTGAGGGCGGGAGCGCGTCAACATACTCGTGCGAGAGCACGTGGCGCGTTCGGCCGACGAGATCGGCTCGGCAAGACCGTGGCGGACATCACCTGGCCAAAACAGGGTGAATTGGCTCAGCTACGAATCTCCTGAAGGGTTCAACCATGTCATTGCTATCGATCATCGTGCTGGCTTTCAGCATGTCCATGGACGCGTTCGCCGTCTCCGTCGGCCGGGGCGCAGCCCTTGGTCGCCCGCGCTTCAGCGAGACGCTGCGCACCGGCGTCGTTTTCGGCATCGTCGAGGCGATTACGCCGCTGATCGGCTGGGCGGCCGGTGTTGCCGCTGCCCGTTTCGTGACGGCGGTCGACCACTGGATCGCTTTCGGCCTGCTTGCCGCCGTCGGCATCAACATGCTCCGGGCTGCGATGAGCAGTGAGCAGGAAGAAGACAAGAAGCCAGGCATGTCCTTTGCCATGCTGATCGCAACGGCGATCGGGACCAGCCTCGATGCCATGGCCGTCGGCGTTTCGCTGGCCTTCCTGGAGGTCAACATTCTTGTCATCGCGGTGGCGATCGGCGCCGCCACTTTCCTGATGGCATCGGGCGGGATGCTGGTCGGCCGCCTGATCGGCGAGCGTTTTGGGCGCTACGCCGAGGGTGTCGCCGGTGTCGCGCTGATCATTCTCGGCTCGACCATTCTTTACGAACACCTGATGGCCGGCTGAGGCGATAGGGCGAACGCGCGTAGTGGCGCGGGTCAGGCCTTGATCAGCCGGACCTCGGTTCCCCAGGGATCCATCGCGATATAACCGCCGGGAACATGGCCGCCGATGCCGGCCGTGTTGAACCGCTTGATCTGCTTTTCGTAGAGCAGGGGTTCGGAGACGGTCAGCGCGAACCAGCTGAGGCCGGTCTTGGAGCTGTCGCGGCCGCCGGCGCCGGCGCTGCGCCATGTGTTGACCGCCACGTGATGGTGATAGCCACCTGTTGACAGGAAGGCGGCGTTGTCGCGCTCGGCGCTGGTTGCGGCAAGGCAGAGCAGATCGCGATAGAAGCCGTTCGCCTCGTCGATATCGCCGACGCGCAGATGGATGTGGCCGATGCGCAAGCCTTCGGGTGCCGCGTCATAGGTGTCCTTCGACATGTCGGTCAGCGCGGCGATCGCGTCGATGTCGAGCTCTTTCGTGCCCATGGTGACGATGCCGTCCTTCCATTGCCACTGGTCTCGCGGCCGGTCGGAATAGACTTCGATGCCATTGCCCTCAGGGTCGGTCAGGTAGATTGCCTCGCTGACGCTGTGATCGGCGAAGCCGTCGAGCGGGATCTTGGCGACGGCGGCATGCACCAGCCAGCGCGCGAGATCGACCCGCGTCGGCATCAGATAGGCGATGTGGAAGAGGCCTGCCGAGGTCGGATCCTCGAAGCCGGCGTCGGGTATGCTGGTCAGGTAGAGCAGCGGTTCATTCTCCACGCCGAGCATGACCTCGTCGGCGCTTTCGGCAAGCACCTTGAGGCGCAGCGTGTCTTGGTAGTAGCGGCTCATGCCGGGCAGGTCGCGGACGCGGAGCGCCGCGCTCTTGATATGCGCGGCGGTGGTCACGCCATAAGGCAAAGCGGCTGCCGCCGGCATCGTGCCTGCTTCGGCCTTTACGGCATGATTGAATGCGGCTGCGAGCGAGCTCACGCCCGCAAGTTGCAGCATATGGCGGCGGCTGATGACCATTGAGACGATCCGGTGGCTGGCATGTTTATTCCCCACCACCGCATCGGGCCTTCGGGCCGGTTCATCAAGTCAAAACTATGTGAGCCGGCCGTCAGTCTTCGAAGCGTCAGAGCTTGACGGCCTGGCCGGTGCGCACGCTTTCATCAGCCGCGAGGCAGATCTTCAGCGAGGTGACGGCGTCGTCCATATGGCGGGCGAGGTCGAGATCTTCCGTTATGGCGCGATAGACGAAATCCTGCTCGCGGTCGCACAGCATCTGGTGGTCGGGCTCGTCGTGCATGTCGAGCCAGTCGTCGGATCGGGTGAACGCCCCCGCTGCATCGGTTCCCGCGTGGTGGACGCGCAGGCGCGACGTCTTGGTGTGGGCGTCCAGGCTGGCGGAGCTTGCGCCTTCGTCCATGACGATCGAGACCGAGCCGTTGGGCGAGATCACGTCTTTGACGAAGAAGGCCGTCTCCGACATCATCGGACCCCAGCCGGCCTCGTACCAGCCGACGCTGCCATCCTCGAACAGCACCTGGAAGTGACCATAATTATACATGCCCTTCGGGAGGCCCTGCGCCAGCCCGACGCCCATGCCGCGCACTTCGACCGGCCTGGAATCGGTGATCTGGCACATGACGTCGACGTAATGCACGCCACAATCGACGATCGGCGAGGTGGTCTGCATGATGGAGCGGTGAATGTCCCAGGCGGCACCGCTCGATTGCTGATTGAGGTTCATGCGGAACACGTAGGGACCGCCGAGGCCGCGCGATTCGGCGATCATGCGCATCCACGAGGGATGATGGCGCAGGATGTAGCCGATGACGAGCTTGCGGCCATTGGCCTTGGCCGCGGCGACGACGCGTTCCGCATCCGCGACATTGGCCGCCAGCGGCTTTTCGACGAATACGTGAGCGCCGCTTTCCAGGGCTGCGACCGCCATGTCGGCATGGGTGTTGGTGTGCGTGGCGACGGAGACGACGTCGGGCGAGAATTCGGCGAGCGCTGCGGCGTAGTCGTTACGCAGCGGATAGCCGGAGAGCTCCTCCGGCAGCGTCGGCGTCGAGCGGTTGACGAGACCGACGATCTCGAAGCCGGGATGCGCGTGGTAAGCGAGCGCGTGGCTCTTGCCCATCTGGCCGAGGCCGACCACGAGGACCTTGAGTTTTTGATTTGTCATGACATTCGCCTCGTTTATCAGGCCGCCGTCCGGCGCGCTTCGGCAATCGCGCGGGCGCCGATGCTGGCAAGGGCGACCGAGAACAGGGTGGGATTGGTCGCGGTTGCCGTGGGAATGACGCCATTGCCGGCGACGTAGAGATTATCGAAGCCCCAGACCTTCGACGTCTTGTCGCAAACGCTGGTGCCATCGTCGGCCTCACCCATGCGGATGGTGCCCTGGAAGTGGAGCGACGAGCCCACCGGCTGCACGAAGGTGGCAAAGCCAGGAGCGGGCCGGCCGATGATGTTGGAAATCTTCACCGCGAGGCTCTTCGCGTCTTCGAGGCGCGCCTTGTCGCCTTCCGACTGACGCCACTGGATCGAGATGGCGGGCAGGCCGAGCCAGTCGGTGCGGGTGTCGTCGAAGGTGACGCGGTTGTCGGGGCTGATATCGGAAGAGACGAAGACGCCCATTCCGATCGGCTGTCCCAGAATATCGCCCGAACGCGGCATGCTGTGCAGGCTGGCAGGCGCGATGGTGACCGAGTAGGGGAGCTCCTTGGTCGCTGGAATCCAGTTCATGGCCTTCATCGGCACATCGGTATACATCTCGGAAATCTGCGAGACGATGTAGTGGTCGTTAATGTTGCGGCCGAGCGCTTCCGGGCGGATGCCGGATGCATAGAGAAGCTGCGGCGAATGGAGCGCATCGCAGGCGACCACGACAGTGCCGGCGGTGACCACGAAGGTGTCGCCGGAGCCGGTGCCGGCAAGCTCGACGCCGGTGACTGTCTTGCCATCATGGATGACGCGGCGGCAGGCCGTCTCCTTCAGAATGGAGAAACGCTCGGCCGGCTCATCGACGAGATCGCCGAGGACGACATCGGTGCCGTGATAATGCAGGCCGTCGGGGCCGGGTGTGGCCGCCAGCGGCATGGGCTGGACAAAGCGGTCGGGTGTGCGGCCAGCGTTGAAGACGGCGCCGAGCCGTTCGCGCAGTGCAATGGCAGCCGGATCGCCGGCGTTCGGATCGGTGTTGGTGCCGAGAAGCTTGGCGGAAGTCGCGAGCGCCGCCTGCATCTCGCCGGCGGGGATGAAGGGCACGAGCTCGATCTCGGACGGCACGGGCGTGCCGGTCGACCATTTGGTGCCCATGCCGCCGACATTGGCGGCCGAGAAGCCGGCGAACAGGTTTTCATCCTGCGGGTCGCCGTCATTGGCGATGAACAGGCCCGAGCGGCGCAGCAGCGACCCATCGAAACCACCGGCGCGGCGTGCTTCCCACTCTTCCTTATTGATCGGCATGCGCGGGCTGCGGTCGCCGCCCTGGGCGAGGACTTCGAGCGCGCCGCGTTCGTCGAGATCGGCGACGTTATCGAGATGTGCTCCTGTTTTCGGCAGGATTTGCGGCCCGGCCTCCACCATCACGATGCGCGCTTCGGGCCACTCGTTGCGAATAACCCGGGCATAGGCCGAGCCTGTCGGACCGGTTCCCACAATGACGACGTCTGCAGACTTTATTGCCATTCCCGCATGCTCCATGCACTTCATCTCTTTGATAACAAACAAGGATGTATCGCGGTGATTGTCAATCTCGATATTGACAGTCTCAACCGCGTTTCCGATGGTGACGCCACAGATCGCGAGGAGTCCCCATGAAGTTCGGTTTGAGTTCCTACAGTTTCCGCCCGCTGATGTTGGATGGTTCGATGCAGATCGAGGACCTGTTCACCTGGCTCAGAGACAATGGCGGCGAGCACCTCGAGCTTGCGACGCTGTCGATCGCGCCGGGTGGCGACGACCTGAACTACGAGCTGATCAAGGATGACGAGAGCATTGAACGCCTGCGCAAGGCATCCGCCGAGACCGGCATTCCGCTCTCCGGCCTCTGCATCGCCGGGAACTTCATCGGCGACGACCGACGCGCACAGATCGACCGGGTGAAACGCTATGTCGAGCTCTGCGACCGCCTCGACGTCCGCTTCCTGCGCCACGATGTCGTGCCGTGGTCGCTGCGGGCGACGAATGCCGCGCAGTTCGAGGCGGCCTTCCCTGGGATCGTCGATGCCTGCCGCGAGGTGGCCGACCATGCGGAGCAGCTCGGCGTGACCGCCAGCGTCGAGGATCACGGTTTCTTTATGAACTCCAGCGAGCGCGTCAAGCGCCTGCTCAACGCCGTCGACAGCCCGAACTTCAAGATGACGCTCGACGTCGGCAACTTCCTCTGCGTCGACGAAAACCCGGTGACAGGCACGCGCGCGTCGATAGCCAATGCGAGCTTCGTGCACATCAAGGATTTCTATGTGCGCGCCGAGAACCCGGGGCCGGGCTGGCTGGAGACGCTGAACGGGCAGTTTATCCGCGGTTCCGTCTTCGGTTTCGGCGACCTGCCGGTGAAGTCGATGCTGAAGAGCGTTTTGGATTCGGGTTACGACGGCTTCGTCTCGCTCGAATATGAAGGCAACGAACCGACGCTCTATGGCTGCCAGACCGGTCTTGCCAACGCCCGCAGGTTGTTTGCTGAACTTAAGGGGTGAGATTGCGGGCGGTGATCGGCAAGCTCCTTGACGAAATGTGTAAAATACGTATTTTACACATTGATAGGGAGGCCGATGGTCATGGCTCAAGCTTTGAAAGTGTCTGCGACCGAGTTCGCTCGTAAATTCACGACCTTCAGGGAGCGCGTACAGTCGGAGGGAGTCATCGAGATCACCGCTCATGACCGCACGATCGGAGGCTTCCTGTCCGCCGCGGAACTCAGCCACTATCACGACATGATAAGGCGTGAGCGCGAGGTAATACGGGTCAGCGACATGGATGACGAAACCATGGCGTTGATTATGAACTCAGAATACGGAAAAGCTTCCGAGTGAGCTACCCGACGCCGGTTGCGGGCCTCGTCATCCGCTACAATTACCTGTGGGACAAGGAAAAGAGCGAAGGTATCGCTTTGGGCGGCAAGGATCGGCCTTGTGCCATCGTCGTGTACCACTCCCGGACCAATGATACGATTGTCGTGCCGATCACGCATTCACCGCCCGAACTTGGCGAGGAGGACCTCTCGATCGAGGTTCCGGCGGAACTTCGTGGTCAACTCGGCCTAGATGACGACGCCAACTGGATTCGCGTTAGCGAGGTCAACAGGTTCGAGTGGCCCGGCATCCATCCATCTCAGGGCGCTGCCGTCCGATCCCAACCGCTATCATTATGGAATGATCCCGCCTGAACTCTTCGATCTGATCAAGGCCAAGCTTCATGAGACGATGAAGAGGGGCCGGGTGGCTTTGGCCAAGCGCTAGCAAAATCAGACCGGTGCCATCAGCGTGGATATGCGATCGACGCGCTCCTTGATCGCCGCCAGCCGGTGGCGATCGCCGCCGGGGACCTCGACGGACGCCCAGCCGGAATAGCCGACCTCGGCGAGCGCGCGGTTGACCGCTGCCCAATCGCAGTCGCCATCGCCGATCTCGACCTCGAAGCCTTTCCACGGACCCTCGCTGTTCATCTTGTCGAGGCTGTACTCCTTGACGTCGATCTTCAGGATGCGGTGGCCCAGCGCCTCGATCCAGTCGACGGGCCGGCCATAGCGCAGGACATTGCCGACATCGAAATACCAGCCGACCTTCGGATGGTTGCAGGCATCGACGAAAGCGGCGGCTTGCAGCGGGCTGAGGAGAAAGTCGTTCCACACATTTTCGAGCGCGATCGAGACACCTGTCTTCTCGGCGTGAGGGATGATCTTGGCGATCTCTTCGAGCGCGCGGCCATAGGCCGTCTTGTAGCTCGTCGGGCTGTTGCGAACGACGCCGGGAACCAAAAGCACCGTGTCGGCGCCGTAGAGCTTGGCATCATTAAGCGCCGTGATCATCGAGTCCACGCAAGCTTGGCGGACAGCGGGATCGGCATCGGTGAGCGGGCTCTTCCAGTGCATCGAATTGACGAGACCCGGAATGGCGACGCCGGTCTTGTCGCGGGCATCCAGCACCTCGCGGGACGGCAGGTCGTTGGGGGAATCGAGCTCGACACCATCGAAGCCGACATCCCGCAGCAGCTGGAACTTTTCGAGGATCGAAAGCTTGTCCTCTTCGATCATAGACCATTTCAGGCTGATCTTCGCCAGCGGGCGAGGGGACTGCGATGCTTTATGGGAAGGCGAGGCGGCGGGATTGGTCATGCTCATGTCTTTGCTTGGAAAATGGATGCGCGGGGCGGACTATGTCATTGAAGTCGCAAGCCATCAACGCCTGTTGTGGTGAGAACCTTTCTACTGGCTGAGCCCACCGAAGGCCTTGAGATAGATCGCCAACAGTTGCGTCTGCGAGGAGATCCCAAGCTTGCGGTAGACGTTGCGCCGGTGCACTTTCACGGTGCCGGTTGAGATATTGAGCTTGAGCCCCACCGATTCCGAAGAGTGCCCTTGCAGCACCAGATCGACGATGGCGGTCTCGCGGCTGGTGAGGTTGAGATCCTGCCACACGGCGTCGGCGGGCTGGATGTCGACCTTATCTTCGCCACGCTTGCGAGTGCGCCGCCTGGTCGATTGCGCTTGGCCATCGAAGCGCTCGGCAAGCCCCGCGAAATAATGCTGCGTCAGCCGGGTGACGAGCGGCTCGGCCTTCTTCAGCAGCGCGATCTCCGCCGGCGGAAAGACGCCGGTCGCTTCCCGGCGCATCAGTGACAGGACGACGGTAATGTCGTCATCCTGTTCGACGAAGAAGCCGATCTCTTCGGCGAGGCCCGTCTGCACATAATAGGTTCGGTAATATTCGCTGGAGAAGAAGCGGTCCGGCACGAGCTCGCGCATGCGGAACACGCCGCTGCGGCGGGCGCGGGCGGTGTGGTAGAAAGGATCGAGCAGATAGGGGCCTGCCTGATAGAGCGTGACGAAGATGATGTGCTCCGCCGGATCGAAGGTGCTGTAAAGATCGATCGGCCGATCCTTGCCGCGGTAGGCGAAGATGACGACGTAGTCGAAGCGCACAAGTGCTGCCATCATCTGGCGAAAGGTCTCGCCGAATTCGGCATCGCTCATGACAGGCTTGCCGACGGTGGCCTTGAAGGCCTGCAACATTGCCTCCAGATCCATGCTCATGCCGAAAACCTCCCGATCGGGCTGCGGATATCCGCATACCCCTGTATATACCTTCCACGAAGCCGCAAGGCCTTAAATACCACTCTTGGGGTATATACCGTCAGGGAAGGGCAGGCTTAGTCTTTTCCCAACGCCGGTGGCAAAAGGCAGCGTAGACTGCCGCCAAACCAACCGCAGGGAACAGACGTGGCATCCGCTTCGACGAACGATATCGAATTCCGTTCGGTCACCAAGAATTATGGCTCCGTGACCGCCGTAACGGACATCAACCTCAATGTGCCCAAGGGCGCATTCCTGGCGCTGCTCGGCCCATCGGGCTGCGGCAAGACGACATGCCTGCGCATGATCGGCGGCTTTGAGCAGCCGAGCGACGGCACGGTGCTGATCGACGGGCGCGAGATGAACGGCGTGCCGGCTTATCGGCGGCCAGTGAACATGGTGTTTCAGCACTACGCCCTGTTTCCGCACTTCAATGTCGAGCAGAACGTTGCCTACGGGCTGCGACAGATGCGGCCGAAGATCGCTGCCGCCGAGATCAGCCGTCGTGTCGGCGAGGCGCTTGAAATGGTCCGCCTCGGCGGCTTCGCCAAACGCCGTATTCACGAAATGTCCGGTGGCCAGCAGCAGCGCGTGGCGCTCGCGCGCGCCATCGTCAACCGCCCCTCGGTGCTGCTGCTCGACGAACCACTGGCCGCGCTCGACAAGAAGCTGCGGTTGACCATGCAGATCGAGTTGCAGACGTTGCAGCGCGAGCTCGGGATTACCTTCGTCCTGGTCACGCACGATCAGGAAGAGGCGCTGTCGATGGCCGATATCGTCTGCGTTATGAGCGCAGGGCGCATCCGCCAGCTCGGCTCGCCGCAAGAGGTCTACGACCGGCCGGCTGATCTCTTCGTTGCCGATTTCGTCGGCAAGACTAACCGCGTCGATGCAACGGTCGAGACGGACGGCATGACGCTCAGGCTGGGCGACGGTTCGGCGCTGCCTGTTTCGGCGGGGCAGGGCGCCTTGTCCGGCCAGGCCATCGTCGCGATCCGGCCGGAAGCGATCAGGCTCACCCGCGTTCAGGCGGGCGGCGGCGCAAGCTTCAAGGGAACGGTCACGCACCGCATCTTTCTGGGATCCTCGGCGGAATATGCCGTGGCGGTGCCCGGGCTCGGCGACTTCCTGGTCACGGCCGATCGTCGTGACAGCCAAAGCGATCTGGTCGAACCCGGCGAGACGGTCTTCCTCGGCTTCGATCCGGCCGGGGCGCATGTTTTTCCAGCTTCCAATGCAGCATAAAACCACAAAAAGGGAACAGCATCATGAGCAAGGACTACAAGGATAATCTCCCCATTTCCGCCAAAGGCTTCATGGACGAGTTCATGCGCCTGAAGCGCGGCTCCATCAGCCGCCGTCATTTCCTCGGCATCACCGGCCTCGGTCTCGCCACCGCCGTAATGTCGCGCGTCCCGGGCGCGCTGTCGACGCCCGCCTATGCCGCCGGCGAACTCGGCACGCAGATGTCGATCGCTACCTGGCCGAACTACCACGACCCCGCGACATTCGAAAACTTCAAGGCCGCCACGGGCGTTGCCGTCGAGGTCAACGTCTTCGGCTCCAACGAAGAGATGCTGGCTAAACTCCAGGCCGGCGCTTCGGGCTGGTCGCTCTTCGTGCCGACCAACTACACGATCTCGACCCACCACAAGCTTGGCCTGATCGATGAGCTCGATCTCTCGAAGATCCCGAACTTCAGCCAGACGGCCGAGAACCCGCGCTTCACCAAGGAAGGCCAGATCGACGGCAAGACCTACGCCGTGCCGAAAAACTGGGGCACGACCGGCTTCTCGGTCAATACCTCGAAGATCAAGACCAAGCTCACCAGCTGGAAGGATTTCTTCGAGATCGCCCAGACCGAGGCCGATGGCCGCGCAATGGTGCACGATTACCAGCTGACGACGATCGGCAGCGCGCTCGTGTCGCTTGGCTACGACTTCAACTCGATCAAGGCCGACGAGCTCGCCAAGGCCGAAGAGCTGCTGATCAAGGTCAAGCCGCATCTCTTCGCCATCAACAGCGACTACCAGCCCGGCATGCGCGCCGGTGACGCCTGGATGACCATGTGCTGGACCAATGACGGCGCCCAGCTCAACCGTGACATGCCGGAGCTTGCCTTCGTTCTCGGCAAGGACGGCGGTGAGATCTGGACGGATTACTACGCGATCCCGAAGGATGCGCCGAACAAGGCCGCCGGCTACGCGCTGCTCAATTACCTCATGGACCCCGCCAACGCCGCCAAGGAGCACATCGCCAATGGCGCGCCGGCCACCGACAGCCGCGTCATCGCGCTGCTGCCGCAGGAGATCACCTCCAACAAGATCGTCTATCCGGATGAAGCTTCGCTGACGCCGCTGGAATTCGGCGCCGCCGTGACGCTCACCGACCCGAGCCGTGCCGAACTGATGGCACGCTTCAAGTCGGCCTGATAATCGCCAAGGCACGTCGCCCTTAAAGGAGGCGTGCCTTGCATCGATCACACTACCCCTTTCACGAACGCTTCTCTGGACCAAGATGACCCTGACACCGGACACCAAGAAACGCCTGGTCACCGCCGCGCTGGTCGCGCCGGCGAGCGCATGGCTGTTTATCTTCCTGGTGCTGCCCTTCATCGCCATCGTGGTGTTCTCCTTCGGCGAGCGGGCGCCAGAAGGGGGCTATCAGGCGGCCTTCACCTTCGCGCAGTTCGCCAATCTCGGCTCGCGCGCCGCCGCATTCAAGAACACGCTGGTGCTGGCGCCGATCGGCGCTTTCGCCTGCTTGCTCGTCGCCTATCCCGTGGCCTATTATCTGGCCGTGAAAGCGAGCCCACGGCACCGCCTGCTTCTGGTTTCGCTGGTCGTGGTGCCGTTCTGGACAAGCCTGCTCGTGCGCACCTATGCCTGGATGTATATTTTGGGCGCGCGCGGCATTCCGCATCTGCTCGAATTCGTCGGCATCGAAAATGTCAGGCTGTTGAACACGCCCGGCGCCGTGCTGCTCGGCATTGTCTACGGCTATCTGCCGCTGATGATCATGCCGATCTATGTCAGCCTCGAAAAGCTCGACCGCCGTCTGCTGGAGGCCTCGGCCGATCTCGGCGCCAAGCCGCTATCGACTTTTTTTGGCATAACCCTGCCGCTCTCGCTGCCCGGCGTGATGACCGGGGTGGCGCTAGTCACGATCTTGCTGCTTGGCGAATATCTGATCCCGCAGCTGCTTGGCGGCGGCAAGGTCTTCTTCATCGGCAACGCGCTCGTCGATCTCTTCCTGCAGTCGCGAAACTGGCCCTTCGGCTCCGCGATCGCGGTTACGCTGGTGGTGGTCGTCGTCATCGTACTGCTGGTCGCCATGCGCATCGCATGGCGCGTCGCCGGCACCCGCCAAGTGGATCTCGTCTGATGCGCAGCCTCGTCACCGCCGTCTATCTGTTTCTCTATACGCCGATCGCGCTGGTCGTGCTGTTTTCGTTCAATGCCGGGCGCAACGCATCGGATTTCACCGGCTTCTCGACGCAGTGGTACGGGAAGGCACTCTCCAATACCTTCCTGATGCAAGCGCTCGAAAACAGCCTGATCATCGCCTTCACCAGCGCGACCCTGGCCGCCATCTTCGGGACGATGGCGGCGATCGGCATGGAGCGCCTCGGACCAAAAGCTCGCGCGGTGTTTGATGGTCTTTTCGCCGCGGCAATCGTCGTTCCAGGCGTTGTCATCGGCATTGCGACGCTGGTGGCGCTGGTCGAGGTCTTCGGTATCCTTAATCCTCTGCTCGCCGCCGTCTGGCCGGGTGAGCAGCCACCCAGGCTCCAGCTTGGCTTCGGCTCGATCATCGCTGCGCACGGGCTATTCACGATGGCGCTCGTGACGATGATCGTGAAAGCCAGGATCGCCAGCCTTGGCCGCGATATCGTCGAGGCATCGAGCGACCTTTACGCCACGCCGCTCACTACATTTCGCGACATCGTCCTGCCACAGATCCTGCCGTCGATCCTCGCCGGGTTCCTGCTCGCCTTCACCTTCTCGTTCGACGACTTCATCATCGCCTTCTTCGTTGCGGGCTCCAACACCACGCTGCCGATCTATGTCTTCGCGTCGATCCGCCGTGGCGTGACGCCAGAGATCAATGCGATCGCAACCATGGTGCTGGTCGCGTCGCTCGCGATGATCCTGATCGCACGGTTCCTGATGCGTGAAAGACAACAAAAGACATTAGGGGAAACATCATGATTCTCGCCAACCGCGTTGCAATCGTCACCGGCGCCGGTTCCGGCATCGGCAGGGCAGGGGCTTCGATCATGGCGCGGGAAGGCGCCCATGTCGTCGCAGCCGATGTCGACTTCATGAATGCCGACGAAACCGTCCGGGAGATCGTTGCAGCCGGCGGCAGCGCCGAATCCCTGGTGTTGGATGTCACGGACGACAGGGCTCTCGAAGACGGCATATCTGCGATTGCCGGCAGGCATGGCCGCATCGACATCTTGCACAATCATGCCGGCGCGCAGGTTGCGGGTGATCTCGAGCAGGTCGCGATAGAGGGGTTCGACAAGTCCTGGGCCTTGAACGTGCGCGCTCATTTCATGGCCGCCCGGCTCGTGATGCCGCTGATGACGCGGGCGGGCAAGGGCGTCATCCTCAACACCTCGTCGTCCTCGGGCGTTCTCTACGATCGCGAAATGATCGCCTACACCACGACCAAGCACGCGGTCATCGCCATGACCAGGCAGATGGCCGGCGACTATGCGAAGTTCGGTGTGCGCGTAAACGCGCTTTGTCCCGGTTGGGTCGACACGCCGTTCAACGAGCCGTTCATCGCGCAGATGGGCGGGAGAGATGCGATCGAGAGCTACATCGCCGAGAAGGTGCCGCTTGGACGATGGGCCGATGTTTCCGAGATCGCCGAGCCCATCCTGTTTCTCGTCTCAGACCGTTCATCCTACATGACCGGGCAGATCCTGGTCGTCGACGGTGGCGAAACCGTCGTTTGACGCGGGTGTCGAAATAAACTTCGAAATAGATCGGATTCAAACGATTCCGTGGCTTGAGCAATCGGGCGGGCTGGACTAGTGCCTTCGCTGGAATGACAGCGGAGGGCACGACAATTTCCAACAGCACCAGCCCCAAGCTGCAGGGTTACCTATTCATCTTGGCCGCGGTTTTCATCTTCGCCGTCCAGGACAGCTTTTCGAAATATCTTGGCGAACGCTATTCACCGATCCTGATCACCATGATCCGCTTCTGGGCGTTCGCGGCCTTCGTGATGCTGCTGGCGATGCGCAAGCCCGGCGGCGTGCGTGGCGCCTTCGTGACGAAACATCCGCTGATGCAGGTGATGCGCGGCGTGCTGCTCGTCGCCGAGATCGCGCTCTTCGTGTTCGGCCTGGCACATACCGGGCTTGCGATCACCCAGGCGATCTTCCAGTCGACGCCGCTGATCGTGACCATTCTATCGATACCGTTCCTCGGGGAACACGTCGGTTGGCGGCGGTGGCTTGCGGTTGTCGCCGGGCTGTTCGGCGTGCTGTTGATCATCAACCCGACCGGTGGCGCCTTCAGCCCCTATCTTCTGCTGCCGCTCGCCTGCGCGACCATGTTCGCGGCCTATAGCGTCGCCACAAGGGCGGTCAGCCACAATGATTCGACCTTCACCAGCCTCGCCTATACCGCCGTCGGCGGCGCGGTTGCGATCTCGCTGCTCGGTCCCTTCTACTGGACGCCGATCGCCGTCTCGGACTGGCCGATGGTCGCAGCACTCTGCGTCTGCGGCACGGTCAGCCATTACTGCCTGATCCGCGCCTATGATTCATTGCAGGCCTCCGAGGTGCAGCCGCTCGCCTACCTCCAGCTCGTCGTCGGCGCGGTGATCGCGGTGATGTTCTTTGGGGAGACGCTGAGCTGGAACATGCTGCTCGGCTCCGCGATCGTCGTCGGCGCCGGCCTTTTCACCATGTGGCGTGAGCAAAGGGCGCAGTCCAAGAACAATCCTGCGTCAGGCTCGGGGATCGCCGAGCGGCCCTGAGGGGTTACAGCGCCATATAGCTGCGCCACAGCACATAAAGGCTGACGGCGAAGATGATGGCGCGGAAAATCGTCGCCAACGTGTTGCGCCGGTCGGCAAGCCGCGTCGCCGCGATCGTTCCGACGACACCGCCGCCGATGCCGCCCGCGATGAAATAGCCAGCGGTCACCCAATCGACCAGGCCTGACGTCGCATAATTGGCTGCGGTCGTCAGGCCGAAGGTGCCGACGGCCATGAGCGAGGTGCCGACGGCGTTGATGAGGGGCATGCCTGTTGCGAGCAGCAGCGCCGGCACGATCAGGAAGCCGCCGCCGATGCCGAAGAAGCCCGAGAACATGCCCGTCAGCAGCGCGATCGCGGTCGTCTTCCCGTGTACCGCCATGGTCAGCGAGTGGGCGGTGACGTCAGGGGCGGTGCGGGCCTTTCGCATGGCGGAGCTGACGAACATCATCAGCAGGCCGAACATAAAGAGCAGCTTCTGGCCGTCGACGAGCTTTCCGAGGCTCGATCCGAGATAGGCGCCAAGCGCGCCGGCGGCCGCGAAGATCACCGCGCAACGCCACCAGACGTGGCCCTTGGCGGCGTGGCCGGCGAGGTTGAGATAGGCATTGGCGGAAACGGCAAGCGCGCCGGTTCCGATCGCCGTGTGTACGTCGCGCATGCCGACGGCATACATCAAAAGCGGCGTTGCCAGGATGGAGCCGCCGCCGCCGATCAGGCCAAGCGTGCATCCGACCAGCGAGCCGGAGCCGAGCGCGAAAACGACATGCTGGAGCGATCCATTCACGGCGTCATCTCCCCCAGACCGTTCCGGGAAGGGCGTTGAGCGGGATCTTAAGGTAGCGCCGGCCATCGGCCTCCGACTCCGGCAATGCGCCGCCGCGGATATTGGCCTGCAGCGCATGCAAGATGAGCTTCGGCATCGGCAGGGTCCTGTCGCGGGCCTCCCGAATCTCGATGAACTCGCTGCGCGAACGACCGGCGACATGTGGGTTCTTTTGCTTCTGATCGGCAACCGAGCTTTCCCACAAGGCCTCGCGTCCGCCGGGCATATAGTCGTGGCCGGTGAAAAGCCGGGTCTCGTCGGGGAGATCCAGAATGCGCTCGATCGATGTCCACAGGCTGTTGGCACTGCCGCCCGGAAAATCCGCCCGCGCCGAACCGCTATCGGGCATGAAGAGCGTGTCGTGGATGAAGGCCGCGTCGCCGACGATGTAGCTGATCGATGCCAGCGTGTGACCGGGCGAATGCATCACGCGGGCCTCGAGATCGCCGACCCTGAACGTGTCGCCGTCGGAGAACAGCCGGTCCCATTGCGATCCGTCGCAGGCGATGTCGGGCCAGTTGTAGATTTCTTTCCAGATCCGCTGCACCTGCGCGACATGCTCGCCGATTGCGGTCGGCACGCCGGTGCGTTTTTTGAGGTAGGAGGCGGCGGAGAAATGGTCGGCATGCGGATGCGTGTCGAGAATCCACTCAAGCGTCAGGCCATGACGCGCGATGTGGTCGAGCAGGCGGTCGGCATTCGTCGTCGCCGTCGAGCCCGATTTCTCGTCGAAATCGAGCACGGGGTCGATGATGGCGCATTTGCGGGTCTTCGGGCAGGAAGCCACATACTGGATGCTGCCCGTGCGCACATCGTGGAATCCGGCGATCTCAGGCTGCTGCATAAACTGTGCTCTCCGTGGCCGCCGCACGCGGGAAGAAGATCGCCCGGCTCGGATCGAAGTCGTAATCCCTCTCAAAAGTGGTCGCATCGGCGGCGATCTGGGCGACGGAATCGAGAATGAAACGGACCTTTTCGTCATCGAGCAAAACGCTGAAATTCAACCTGATGAAACCGGGCTTTATGATCTCGTCGCCGGACAGAATGGCCTGCCGGATCACCTCGGACTGTTGCTCGTCGATCGAGAGCAGCCGGTGGACATAAGGCCCGGCGCAGGCGCAGCCGCCGCGCGCCTGGATGCCGAAGCGATCGCTCAACATGCGCGTGATTAGCTGCTGGTGGACATAGCCGCCCTTGCCGTCCTTCACGCGGAACGAGAAGATCGGCAGGCGGTCGGGGCCGGGCAGGCCGAGGATTTCCAGCCGCTCGATATGTCTCCAGGCGCTGAAGGCGCGCTTGGCAAGCGTATAGTTACGCTCGGCTATCGCCTGCCCGCCGATCGCGTCCTTGACCATAAAGGCAAGCGCGGCCCTGATGTCGCCGACGACATTCGGCGTGCCGGCTTCCTCGCGGGCTTCGAGGCTGTCGCTATAGTCATGCGTTGTGGGCGACACGAACTTCACCGTGCCGCCACCCGGCCATGAGGGCTTGGTCGCCGAGACAGCGTCGCGCCGGACAATCAGGATGCCGGAAGCGCCGGGGCCGCCGATGAACTTGTGCGGAGAAACGACGATGGCGTCGATGTCGGCACCTGATGCCGGTGACATGGCGATCGGCACATAGGGGCCGGCGCCGGCGTAGTCCCAGATCATTCTGGCGCCGGTAGCCTTGACGATGCCGGTGATCCCGGCAACGTCGCTGGTGATGCCGGTGATGTTGGAGGCTGCCGAAAGCGTGCAGATCGTGAGATCCGCGTCGCTGTCACGCAGTGCTGCTTCGAGCAGACCAAGGTCAGGGCCGCCGGATGCCTGCTCGGGGATCTCGACGATCTCCGCACCGCTCTCGCGCCAGGGCAGGATGTTGGAGTGATGCTCGTAGGGGCCGATCACGACGCGCGCACGCTTGCCCGAAGCAATCGCGTCCGTCACGCCGAACAGCGAGACCAGTCGATTGATCCCCGCAGTCGCGCCAGAACCCGTGAAGATGACCGCGTGGTCACTATTGGCACCGCAGAAGCCGCCGATCAAGCCGCGCGCTTCGCGACGCATGCGCGTCATGAAGCCACCGCAATAGGAGGCCTCGGTGTGGCTGTTGGCGTAGTATGGGAGAACCTCTTCGAGAACGAAGCGCTCGACCTGGTGCAACGAGCGGCCCGACGCGACATAGTCGGCGTAGACGAGGCTCTTATCGCCATAGGGACCGGATATCTTCGCTTTCGCTCCGACCAGCCCGTCGCGAAGAGTGGCGATGATGTCGGCACCTCCGAGACCATCGCGGAATTTCGACAATGCTGTCGGCGCTGGGGCGAGGCGAGGGGTTTCCACGGCTGTTCTCCTTGCTGGGGATGGCGACGTGGATTGTAATCTGGAACGGGTCGAGCAAACTCACCTGATTTTAGGCGGAATTGGCTGAAGCTGGGTCAAGTGACCCAATTCAACCGAGCTTAGAGCCAATTTTGAAATGGATATGCCGATGGACTCGATTTGGCTGAGCGAAAACGGCGGCGATTCGGCGATTCAGAATGACGGATTGCCGGAGAAGGGGATACCGCAGTCCCATAAACAACGCGCACGGCAAAGCAGACGCCTTGCGCAAGACAAGGCGCCGACCAACTGGCGGACCTGGATTCCTAGCCCGGACTAGCCTTCGTAGTGCCCGGACGCGGCTTCCTTGGCGGACTTCACGACGACGGCAAAATTGACGTCCTTCGTGATCGACGTGCCGCTCTTGCGGAGATCGGAAACCTCCTTGAGCTTGCTGCCCGCCGGCGGATCGAGCGGGGTGACGGTTCCCGCGCGGAGATCGGCGACCCAAAGACCTTCTTCGCCAGTGATGCTGATGACAACGACTGCGCTCATGTTGTCTTCCCTCCAAGATAACGGTTAAAAGCCTGCCTTCTTGAGGCCCTCTCGGTAGAGGTCCTTATGCCATTGCTCCTTGCTGGGCACTGCCGCCAGCCAGGTATCGACGTCGAAGTTCGGGTTTGCCTCACGCACGCGGCGCACGAGGATGCGCGCCTTGTCGGCATGCCCCATCATAGCCCAGCTGGCGGCCGCCAGGCGATCGGCGAGGCTGGGGTCGGACATCTGGCCGATGTAGTCGATCGACGAGCCAAACTCGCCGAGCGCGTAGTTGGCGCCGGCCGCCGTCCAGAGATACATGTCCGGCGTCAGTGGGTTCAGCTCGATCGCCCGTTCGATCTTCTGCAGCGCCATGCTGGGTCGCGAGCAGTGTACCAGCGTGTCGGCGTGGTCGGCGATGACGTCGGCGTAGTGCGGCGCCAGCGCTTCGGCGACTTCCATCGCCTCGGCGCTCTCGTCGAAATCGCCCTGCAAAAGCTTGGCGACCCCGAATTCGCGGTATCCGTCGGCGAAGTCCGAGCGCTTTTCGATCGCCTGTCGCGAGAGGTTCTCCGCCTGCTTCAAGAGCTCGATATCGCCGCGCGCGGTCAGCAGCCACTCCTTGGAATAGGTGCGTCCCATGGCGCTCAGCGCCGGCGCGAAATCGGGGCTGGCGGCGAGGGCTGCCTTCATCTCCTTGCGCGCACGCCGGAGATTGGGAAGCGTCATTTTGGCCATGTCGCGCTTGCCGACCAGATAGCGGTGATAGGCCACCGGATTGAGCTCGATATCGGCACGCTGCTCTTCATGCCGGGCGATCTCGCGCGAGACGGAGAGGGCGATCTGGCGGGAGATCGCACGCTTGTCGCGCAGCAGATCGAGGCGGTGCAGCCCGAAGCGCTCCGCCCAGAGAACGTGGGCGTCGTCGACGAAGATCAGTTGCCCAAACAACGTCACGTCGTCGTGGCCGCCGCTGATACGCGTCTCCAGCACATAGTTGACGGCCTGCCGCTCGAGGAAGGCGGCCTGCGTTTCCACATTGTGGCCGACCTGGACCGCGGAGTAGGGTGCGATCACCCGCAGGCTGTTGAAAGCGCAGAAGCCGATGGTGATGTCCTCGATCAGCGACGAGGCGATGAGCCCCGCGTCGGGGTTGGCCGATTGGTTGCTCGGTGGAAGCAGAACGAGGCGCGGGATCGCATGGGCTATACTGCCTGCCTCGACGGACAAGCCCGCGGCCGCGCCATTGCGCGAAGGCGCTTTCGCTTCAGCCGCAACCTTGGCGCCGCCGTTACCCTTGTCGGATGCGGAGAACTTGGCTGCGCGTTCGATCAAACCGCGTCGCTTGGCGAAATAATTCTGAAGCGATTCAACGTCCTGCTCCGCGTTGAAGATCTTCAGCAATAACCGCAGCGTTTCCGGATCCTGCGGCTCGGAACGGAAAAGGATGACCGCCGCCTTGCGCAGCACTTCCGCGTCGTCGCGGGTCTGCGCGTCGCCATGCGCCTCTCTCAGCGTGCGTTCGAGAAGCTCGACATGCCGATTGCCCTCATCGACGACCCAGCTTTTGAACTCCCGGCTCTGGATCTTGACCGGGCCGAGGAAGGGCTGGTCTAGCAGCTTGACGAGCCGCCGCAGCCGCGCGAACGGCGCGGAGGCCTCGTCTTGCTGAATGAGCTGGATGTCCGACGTCAGCAGATCACGGTCGATCGCGATCGTGCTGCCCTCGAAGGATACGAAGCTGGATCCGAGATCACTCTGATAGGCCTTCAATCGCGACAGCAGCTTTCGCAAGGTCGTGTCGGATGCGCCGTTATCCGTCTCGCCCCATAAAAAGCGGGCGATCGTGGTTCGGTAGGCCGATCCCGCGTCGAGCGTCAGCAGGTAGGCAAGCAGCAATAGCCCTTTTTCCGGCAAAGCAATGGGGTTGCCATCCTCGCCGGCCAACCGCACCTTTCCAAAGGTCTCCAGAACGAACGTCATGTCACCCCTGATCAGCCCGTTTCTATTGAGCGCCGCCTCATCCCAGCAGGCAGTTTGTCACGATGCGCGCCGACATTCAACAGCTGCATTCGCACTTGCGAGACGCAAAGGTTGTACTATCCTCGCGCTCGGAAGCGTTCACTTTCAGCTTCTCACACTCCGCGTTTGCAAGTGAATGCGCAAAACAACGTATGGTCTTTCGGGCGCGTGAGACAAGATCGGGATAAAGATGCGAGTTATCTTTGCCGGACCAACGCTCTTTGGCGCGGATCTGCCGCCCAGCGGGGATTGTGAGCTGCGTCCGCCCGCAAGGCAGGGCGACGTTTATCGGGCGATCATGGATGGCGCCAACGTCATCGGCCTGATCGACGGCATCTACGAACAGGTGCCGGCCATCTGGCACAAGGAGATCCTGTTCGGGCTGTCGATGGGCGTGCATATGTTCGGCGCCGCCAGCATGGGCGCCTTGCGCGCCGCGGAGTGCGCCACTTACGGAATGATCGGCATCGGCGAAATTTATGAAGGCTTCGCGTCCAACACGCTCGAAGACGATTCCGATGTCGCGCAGGCGCACGCGCCGGCGGAGATGGGTTACCTGCCGCTCAGCGAACCGCTCGTCAACGTCCGAGCCACCGTATCGCGATGCCTGGAGCTTGCTCATATCAGTCGCGAGGAACACGACACCCTCCAGGCCGCCGCCCAAGACATCTTCTTCAAGGAGCGCACCTATCGCCAGCTGGCGCTGCGAGCGTTCGGCGAGGCGGAGCGGGGGGCGCGAATTCTCATGCTGCTGCGCGAGAACAACGTCAATCTGAAACTCCAGGACGCCAAGCTTCTGATCGACAGGGTCACCAAGACACCGGATGAAAAATTCGCGCCGGACTTCACTTGGACATTTCAGGCGACGGATTTCTGGAAGGCCGAGTTTCCGAATGGGCAATGAGGGAGGCGTCGCGCTTGCTTCGCAATCAGTATGTCATGTCAAAGCTGAATAGGGCTGCGACATTGTCAGCCATTTAGAAACGCGACACTGGCTGCTCGGATCAGCCCCCGATCCGACCGGTGTACCGATGCTGGCTTGCAGATAAGGCCAGTCGGTGAACTCCGTGCCGCGATCAAAAGTGATGGAGCGACGCGCAAGATGGGGCAGGGCTTTCAGGGTCTGGACGAGGCCATCCATGACGGGTCTGGATTGCCGGTCATTGTTACGCAGGAAGATGGCAAAGCGGCTCACGCGTTCGACGAGCGACGTCACATTGGCTTTTCCAAACTTCTTGCGGAACTGAATGAGATCGCATTCCCAGTGCCCGAACTGCTTTCGGTCAGCGACAGAAGCAGGGCGCGCAGAATGTTGAGGTCCGGGCTAAACCGTTGGCGATGCTTGCGTCTTGCATGTCGAGGTCGCCGCCGAGCCCGATGCTCCGGGAGGTGCCGCCATAACTTGATCGCCTGGCCGTCGGGCGAATACGCGAACTCATAGGTCGTTTCGTGACTGACCGATATAGGATGACGCTCCAAACGCATCCTTCCGGCAATCTGCTGCGGCGACCAACCGTGCTTGATCCGATCAATCACCGACTGACGGACGCGCGCGAACCGCGCCAGCTTCCTCAGCTTGGCGCGTCGTTCGCAGGCCATGTCATGCGCTGTTACACAGTAATAGCCGTTGAGATCCGGGATGACCTCGTCGATGAACATGTTGCGCTTGATCTCCCGGAAAATCGTTGAGCGATGGCGCCCAAGCTTCTCGGCGATGATGTCAACAGTCAGGCCCGCCATGCGCCAGCGGGCGATCTTACGCCGTTCATCCATGTCGATGTGGGAGTAGGTGCGTTTCATTGCAGCTTCCTTGCGAGTGACAACCCATTGGTATCATTCGCAAGTCGCACTTCATCCTTGAACCCACCCGTGCTGGTTCCAACGTGAATGCAACGCTACTTCGAAACCTACACGCATTGCCTTTCCAGAGCCAATAGATGTCTGCTGAACATCTCCCTTGGCGTTTGAAATCCTAGGCACTTGCGCGGCGTGTCATTCAGCCTGTTACACAGGGAACGGATCTCCTGATTGCTGACATCCAGCACGACCGTTTCTGGCGGCAGGTATCGTCGAACACGCTTGTTTGTGTTCTCGACCGTGCCCTTCTGCCAGGGAGCCTGGGGGTCGCAGAACCAGGCGGTCGTTCCCATGCCGTGCTCGAGCTCGCGCCATGACACGAACTCCAGTCCTCGATCGAATGTCAGGCTTTGCCTGGCTTGGACGGGCAGGGGTGCGAGATGCCGGATCAACTGGTTCATGATCGGCTTCGAGCGCCGGTCATTGTTGCGAAACAGCAGAGTGTAACGGCTCTTGCGCTCCACGACGGTGGCGATGTTTGCGGCGCCATGCTCCTTTCTGAAGATCATCAGATCCGCTTCCCAGTGACCGAATTCACTTCGGGAATTGATGATGTCAGGTCTGTTGCGAATGGCGCATTCCATTGGAAATACGAGGTTTCTTGGCTTGCGTGCATATCTCGGCCGCCGTCTGCGGCGTCGTTCAGGCAGGTGACGCGCCAATTGCTGATCCTGGCCTTCCTGCGAATAGACGTACTGATAAATTGTCTCATGGCTCAGCCGGGTGGCGGCACCACCGGCAAGCCGCAGCCGCCCGGAAATCTGTTCCGGAGACCAGCCATCCTTCAAGCGATCTATCACGGCGGCACACAGACCAGGATCGCGCAGCAGCTTACGGTATTTGCGGCGCCGGTCGACCGCCATCCCATGTGCAGTGACGTGCCAGTATCCTTCGGCAATCGGAACGTCACGATCATGCCAGAAATTGCGTCGCAGTTCCCGGCAGATCGTCGAGCGGTCGCGGCGAAGGGCGCGCGCGATCTCCGCTTGACTGATCTTCTTCTCATGCATCCGCGCGATGATGCGGCGTTCATCCAAACTCAACTGCACAAAAGAGCGGGCCATTCCATCCTCCTGAAACCATGGCCATTATTGTCCTCGTTGCATTTGAAAATGGAATCTGCCCCGGCTACATGCCTTTGTTCGATAATCCATCTTATGGAACTAACGTGACTAAAGAAAATCATCCCGCCGTGGCGTGAAGGTGTCGATCAGCATTCCCTTTTCAAGCGCGACCACCCCGTGCACCAGGTTGGGTGCAACGATGAAGCTCGAGCCGGCATCCAGCCTTGTGGTGACGCCATCCACGGTCACGTCGAAGGCACCCTCGGCGACATAGCTCACCTGGGTATGCGGATGCGAATGCAGCGCGCCGATCGCGCCGGGCTCGAAGCGGAAGGCGACCAGCATCGCCTCGGGGCGATGGGACAGTACGGCGCGGCGGTTGCCGGGCGCGACTTCGGTCCAGGTGATGTCGTCGGGAAGCGTGTAGTGATCGGCCATTATCATCTCCTATCGGGCAAGCCAGCCGCCATCGACCGGCAGCACCGTGCCATGAACATAATCGGAAGCGCGCGACGCCAGATAGACCGCCGTGCCCACCATATCCTCGGCCTTGGCCCAGCGGGCGGCCGGGATGCGCTTGAGGATATCGGCGCTACGCTCGGCATCGGCGCGAAGCGCCTCGGTATTGTTGGTTTCGACATAACCGGGGGCGATGGCGTTCACATTGATGCCCTTCGAGGCCCATTCGTTCGCCATCAGCCTGGTGATCCCCGCAAGCCCGCTTTTCGCCGCCGTATAGGACGGGATGCGGATGCCGCCCTGGAAGGAGAGGAGCGAGGCAATGTTGATGATCTTTGCCGGCGATTGCCGCGCGACCGCGGCCTTCGCGAAGGCCTGGCAGAGGAAGAAGACCGATTTCAGGTTGGTGTCGAGCACCGCGTCCCAATCCTCCTCCGTGAATTCCAGCGCGTCGGCGCGACGGATGATGCCGGCATTGTTGACGAGGATGTCGGGCGAGGCGCCGGCGGCAAGGGCGCGTTCGACAACGGCCTTCGCCTCCCCGGTATCGGACAGGTCCGCCTTGAGCGATACGAACCGGCGCCCCGTCGATGTGACCGCGTCCGCTGTCTCGTCCATCGCCGAGCGGCCGACGCCGACGATATCAGCGCCTGCGTCAGCCAAGCCAACCGCGATGGCCTGGCCGATGCCGGTATTGGCGCCGGTGACGATGGCCCAGCGGCCGGTGAGATCGAAAAGGCTCATCGCAGGTCTTCCATCGGCACCTTGTCCATGTCGGTGAAGCTCATATTATCGCCAGCCATGGCCCAGATGAAGGCGTAACGGCCGGTTCCTGCACCCGAATGTATCGACCAACCGGGCGACAGCACCGCATCATGGTTCTTCAGCACGACATGCCGCGTTTCGCTGGGTTCTCCCATGAAGTGGAAGATGCGCGTCTGCTCCTGCATGCCGAAATAGAGATAGACCTCCATACGCCGATCGTGAACATGCGCCGGCATGGTGTTCCAGACCGAACCCGGCTCGAACATGGTCAGCCCGACGAGCAACTGGCAGCTGTCGCAGACATCGGGGTGGACGTATTGATTGATGGTGCGGGCGTTGGATTCCTCCGCCGAACCCACGACCACCTTCCTCGCCATCTCGCGGGTGATATGAACAGTCGGGCAGGTCCGATGCGCGGGTGCGCTCAAGAGGTAAAAGAGCGCCGGTTCGCCTTGATCGCGGCTTGCGAAGCTCAACGCTCCCTCGCCCATTCCGATATAGAGCGCTTCCTGGAAGCCCAGTTCGTAAGCCTTACCCCCTACGCTGACCGTGCCTGCGCCGCCGATGTTGACGATGGCGGCCTCGCGGCGGTCGAGAAAGCGCTCCGTGCCGGTCTCGGCGATGGCAGCGATCTCCAGAGGCTTCACAGTCGGCACCACGCCGCCGACGATCATGCGGTCGAGGTGGCTGTAGGTGAGATTTGCTTCGCCGGGGCGAAACAGGTTCTCGATCACGAAGCCGTCGCGCAGGCCCTGCGTGTCACGCCTTGCGGCGTCCTCTGGTCCGACGACCTGGCGTACTGATACTGAAATGGTCACGGGCTATGCCCCTTCCGTCTGTTGGGTGGGATCAGGTGAGCACGACATATTCGGTCAGCTGGTTGATCGTCGTGTCCGCCTTGTCGACATCGAACACCTTGGTGCCGTGGCTCATGATCACGAAGCGGTCGCAGACCTGATAGGCGTGGTAGATGTTGTGGGTCACGAGCACGCTCGAGACGTTTTCCGCCTTGAGCTTCAGCACCTGGTTCAACAGCGCCTCTGTCTCGCGCACCGAGAGCGCCGAGGTCGGCTCGTCTAGAAGCAGCACGCGCTTCTTGAAATAGACGGCGCGGGCGATGGCGACGGCCTGTTTCTGGCCGCCGGAGAGATTGCCGACGAGCGTATCCGGGCTATCGATGCCGGAGATATGGACCGCGTTCTGCAGCACCTCCATGGCAATCTCGCGCATTTCGCGCTGGCGCAGGAAGCCGAAGCGATCGGTGAGCTCGCGGCCCATGAAGATGTTGCGAGTGATCGAGAGCGAATCCACCAGCGCCGTATGCTGATAGATGGTCTCGATACCGGCATCGGCGGAATCCGACCGGCAGGTAAACGCCGTCTTCTTGCCGTCGACGCTGAGATAGCCGTCTGTCGGCTTGTGGATGCCGGAGATCAGGTTGACTGTCGTCGACTTGCCGGCGCCGTTGTCACCGAGCAGCCCCACCACTTCGCCTTCGCCGATGTGGAAGCTCAGATTGCGCAGCGCGGTCAGCGCGCCGAAGCTTTTCGAGATGTTGTGCAGTTCAAGAAGATTGGGGGCCGACATCACGCAAGACCTCGCCGCTCGATAAGATGGTTGAAGATGGCGGCCAGCACGATCAGCGTCGCGATGAACATGTCGAGATAAAAGCCAGGCGCGCGCAAAAGAAGCAGCACGTCGGTGATGGTGTGGATGAGGAGCACGCCCAGGAAGATGCCGATGATCGAGCCTCGGCCGCCGCGCAGCGACAGCCCGCCGATGACGCAGGCGGCGATCGCCTGAAGCTCCAGTCCGGCGCCCTGCCCCGGCTGCACGCTGCCGACGCGGGCCGTTGCAATGATGCCCGCAACCGCCGCCATGCCGCCGGCGATCGCGAAGGCCACCAGCTTGACGCGGTTGGTGTTGATGCCGATCGCTTCCGCAGCACCGCGATTGCCGCCGGTGGCGAACACATGGTTGCCGAAGCGGTGATGGTGGACGAGGTAGTGGAAACCGACGACGAAGAGCACGATCCAGATGAAGGCGGCGTTGATGCCGAGCAGCGTGCCTGAGAACAGGCTGGTGAAGATCGGTTCCGGATCGAAGCGAACCTGGACCGCGCCGTTATAGAGCAGCACTGCGCCGCGCCAGAACAAAAGGCCGCCAAGGGTCACGATGAAGGACGGCAGCCCGAAGCGCAGCGTGATGTGGCCGTTGAGCAGGCCGATCATGATGCCGGCGAGAACGCCGAGCGGGGCGGCTATGAAGGCGCTCATTCCGGCGCCGACGAGGCTTGCCATCAGGATGGCGGTGAAGGTGTAAACGGAGCCGATGGAGAGATCGAATTCGCCCGCAATCATCAGCACACCGGCGCCGAGCGCCAGGCAGCCGAGCACGGGGATAGCCTTCATCAGGATCGTCAGGTTTTGCGGCGAGAGGTAGCGGAACTGATCGGGATAGAGCAAGGCGCCTGCGATGCAGACGATCTGCAGCGTCATGAAGACGAGGAAGATCGCGCCTGCCGGCATCGCCATGATCTGCCGGATCATCGGTTGTTTCTGCGTCCGCGACCGGGGCGCGGCACTTGTCTCAAGAATTGGTGTCACGGTCTGGTACTCGATCGATTGGAGACGGAGAACCTGCCGACATCGCCGGCAGGCTCCCACGAAACGCGGTTAGCGGAAGCTGCCGATCAGCGGCTTGACCGAGCTGATGCGCGACTTGTCGAGGAAGGCGCCCTGGCCGGTGTCGACGTCGGTCGGGGTCAGTCCGTACTTCTTCGAGAGCGCGATCTGGGCGATCGGGTAGTAGCCCTGGAGATAGGGCTGCTGGTCCATGGTCGCGAACATCGCGCCTGACTCGACCGCATTGACGATCTCGACCGCGAGGTCGAAGCCGCCGAACGGAACCTTCACGCCCGCATCCTTGATGGCGCCGGCGCCGACGGTCGAGGTGACCGAGCCCGTGCCGAACACGGCCTTGACGTTGGGGTTGGCGATCAGGAACTGCGCCATGATGTTCTGCGCTTCGGCCGGATCAAGCCCGGCGCGAACCGTCTCGACCTTGATGCCGTTTTCCTTCATCGCCTTCTCGATGCCGCCGCCACGCGCGACCGCGAAGCTCGCCTCGGGGATTTCGCGCGGATTGAAGACGACGTCGCCGGACTTCAGGCCGAATTCCTTGATCATCCGGTTGCCGAGTTCGTAGCCGGAGGAGAATTCGTTCATGCCGACATAGGCCTGGCGGCAATTGCCCTTGGCGCCTTCGAGGTCGTCATTGTTGAAGCCGATGACGACGATGCCGGCCTTGACGGCCGCGCAGATGCTTTCGTCGAAGGCATCCGACGAGGAGATGGCGACGGCGATGCCATCGACGCCTGCGGCGGTCGCGCTCTCGATCAGGTCGTTCTGGCGGACCGGATCGTTGTTGGCGTATTGCACGTCGAGATCGACGCCGAACTGTGCCGCCGCGTCCTTGGCGCCCTTCACCACGGGGTTGAAGAACTGGACGCTCGGATCGAGATAGATGATCATCGTTGCCTTGACGTCGGCCGCCAATGCCGTAGATGTCATCATCGTGGCGATACCCGCGGCGAGTGCTGCGGTTTTCAACCTGGTCAATTTCATTTGCGTATCCTCCCTTATGGATGTGCAATGTGGGTCGAAAGACCCAAGTCTCGGCTGGCGGGCTCCGACCAAAGATCACGCCGGCCGAGATTTTCCTCCCAGACGTCCCGCCTTCTCCCAAAAGCGGAAACGCCCTATCCCTTTATCTCCCTGAAGCGCGTCGCGATCTTTCAGATTCGCTCATGCGCTTCAGCTTCTTGTTTCGTCGCATGTCTTTATCCCGAAACCGGTGACCACTTTCGGGAGACATGCTTTAGCCGAACCACGGCGCCGGTCGCCCGAACGTCACGTGCACGCCCTTGAACTGGGAATATTCATCAAAGCCATAGCGGCCGAGTTCGCGGCCGAGGCCGCTTTTCTTGTAGCCGCCGATCGGCAGTTCCGGCGTGCCGTCGATGACGCTGTTGATCCAGCAGCGGCCGGCGCGAATGCGGCGGATGCTCTGCATGGCGTTTTCGAGATTGGTGGACCAGACCGAGGCGGAAAGGCCGAACTCGCTGGCATTGGCGAGCGCCACGGCCTCGTCCGCGGTCTTGAAGGTCAAGGTCGAGAGCACCGGCCCGAAGATCTCCTCGCGGGCGATCGACATCTCCGGCTTCACGCCTGCGAAGACGGTAGGTGCGTAGTAAATGCCGGTGTCCTTTCCGACGCGCTCGCCGCCGAGCAGCAGTTCGGCACCGGACGCGATACCGGCCTCCACGTAGGAATGGACCTTGCCGACATGCGCTTCGGAGATCATCGCGCCGATCTTGGTGCGGTCGTTCAGCGGATCGCCGAAGGTCACCTTGCGCGAGATGTCGAGCAGGCGCTCCATCAATGCGTCTCGAATGCCTTCCTGAACCAAGAGCCGGCTGCCTGAAATGCAGCACTGGCCGCCATTGTGATAGACGCCATAGGCGATGCCATCGGCGGCAGCCTCGAGGTCCGCGTCTGCGAAGACGATCTGCGGACCCTTGCCGCCGAGCTCCAGCCCGACACGCTTGACGCTACGTGCCGCGATCTCGCCGAGCTTTGTGCCGACACGTACGGAGCCGGTGAAGGCGACCATGTCGACGCCAGGGTCTTCGGCGAGCAGCTGGCCGGCCGGATCGCCATAGCCGGTGACGACGTTGAAGACGCCATCGGGAATGCCGGCCTCACGTGCCAGTTCCGCCATGCGGATCGACGTTCCCGAGGTGAATTCGGACGGCTTGAGGACGACCGTGCAGCCGGCGCCGATCGCCCACGGCACGCGTTCGGAGGCAATGATGAAGGGGAAATTCCAGGGGGTGATGATGCCGACGACGCCGACGGCTTCGCGCAGCACCAGACCAAGACGATCGTCGCCGATATTATTGTGCGCTTGCCCCTCCAGCGCGCGCGCCTGGCCGGCGGCGTAGGACCAGAGGTCGGCGCAGAAGCCGATCTCGCCGCGCGCCTGGGCGATCGGCTTGCCGACTTCGAGGCTTTCGGCCAACGCCAGATCTTCCTGATTTTTGAGGATCAGATCGGCCACCTTGAACATCAGACGCGAGCGTTCCGCGCCCGACATGCGCGGCCACGGGCCGGTATCGAAGGCGCGGCGGGCGGCGGCAACGGCCAAGCGTACATCATCCGCCGAAGCTTCCGGCCAGGTGCCGACCACGACGCCCGCGTGACCGGGGCTGACACGATCAATCGTGCGGCCGGATGCGGCATCCACCGACTTGCCATCGACAAGCATCTGGTAGCGGGATTTAATGTTCAGCCGCGGATCACTGGAATCAGGCGCAATGAAATTGGACAGCACGTTTCCCTCCAAGCCGACACATCGTGCCGGCCCTCCCTTTCTTCCCGGCTTTAGGCCACCGGATTTATGTTGCGTTTGGATTGTATGGTACTGTATGGTGGTTTAAATTGGATGTCAACGGATGACGGCGACGAAAGACATGAACCTCGAATCCTTGAAGATTGAGACCGGCGAAACCGCTGCGGCGCAGGTGGAACGCGACCTGCGCGAGCAGATCATCAAGCTGGAACTGGCGCCGGGCACGCGGCTCTCCGAGCAGGAGATCGCGACCCGCATGGGCGTCTCGCGACAGCCGGTGCGCGAGGCGCTGATCGCGCTCGGGAGGTCGAAGCTGGTCGATGTGCGCCCCAACAGAGGCACGGTCGTCGTCCGGATCTCGGCGCGGCAGATGATGGAGGCGCGTTTCGTGCGCGAGGCGCTGGAGACAGCGGTTGCGCGGCGCGCCAGTGAGAGCTTCGACAGCTGGACGCGCCGCCGGATCGACACGATCATCGGCAAGCAGCGGATGGCCATGGGGGCGCACGATCACAACGCATTCCGGCGCGAGGACGAGCAGTTCCATATCGCGATTGCCGAAGGCGCCGGCTGCAGCCTGGCCTGGAACGCCATCGCCGACATCAAGGCCCACATGGACCGTGTCTGCAATCTGCAGCTTCGCCACCCCGATTCCATGATGCGGCTGATTGCGGAGCACGAGGCGATCATTACGGCGATCGACGGACGCGACGCGGACGCCGCCGCTGGCGCTATGCGCGCGCATCTCAATGGGATCTTGTCGGATTTGCCGCAGATCGAGGCGGATAATCCCGACCTGTTCGAATGATGCGGCGCTGAGGGTGTTCAGCCGGGGAGCTGCTCTCCGCTCTTGTTATTGCTAATAAATATGAGTATTAAAATCATCTTTCTTTCGATATGCTCCTTGGTGTGGCAAGGGCGTGGATGATTAAGAGATGGCGCAAGGGTCATGCCGTGCGCATGCGCCGCCATCTCAGCGTAAACGGATCTTGGCATTGGCTTTCTGGCACACGATGAAATGGCACACCGAGGGAATTCGGGTCGTTGCTCCGGTGAAATGGCGCCAGTTCGATGGCCTGGTGAGCGCCTACTGGGAAGCAGAAAGCCAGTCTGGGGCGAAGGGCTATTATCTGGCCGATGATCCGCGCATCATGATCTTCTTCAACGACGTCTCATCTCAGATCCATGTGTCGAACCAGAACGGCGACTTCTCCAACAATGCCCGATCGATGACCCGTGCCATCTATGTGCCTGCGGGAGTGCCGATGTGGACAACCAGCCGATCCACGCACCGGTTCTCACATCTGAACCTGCATATGCACAAAGACCGGATTTTGAAGTTTCTATCGCCTTCGCTTGGCAGCTCGGCCGCGCTATCGGCCCTGCGTCGGCCGGTGGAGATCCAGGATGCGGGCGCCGTCCAGACGTTGGGCGGGCTGCTCGTCGACGAGATAGCGAAGCCGTCGCGCCATGCCCTCTATGCCGAAAGCCTGATTGGCAGCATCGTCACGGGACTTCTCGACCTGCCGGACGAAGGCAGCGAGAAACGTGACGGCCGCATGACGCAGGCGCAGATGAACAGGCTCACCGCTCGCATGGACAGGACAAGCGATTACCGGATGTCCGTCGCCGACATGGCGGCGACGGTCGGCTTGTCGGAGAGCTGGTTCGCCACCGTTTTCAAGCAGACCACCGGCAAGACCCCGCTACAATGGCAGCTTGCCAAGCGCATCGACCTCGCAAGAACCTTGCTGGACGAGGGCGTGACGGTTGCCGGCGTGGCGGCCCAGCTCGGCTTCTCCGATCAGGCGCATTTCACCAAGGTCTTCAGACAGATCGTTGGCGAAACACCGGCTGCCTGGCGGCGAATTCGTCAGGGTATCTAAGGCGAAAGTCCCGCCGGCACATGGCGGGCGGGACAGTCCGTGTTTTCAAGGTTCGATCACCAGGTCTGGCGCAGCGTTGCCATGATCGTGCGGCCGGGATTGTAGTAGACCGCGCCACCATCCTTGCTGGCGACGTGCTTTTCGTCGAACAGGTTGCTGGCGTTCAGCTGGAGCGTCGTGTTCTCGGCGAACTTGTAGGTGAAGGCGGCATCGAACACGACCGCGCTATCGGCTGAAATCGTGTTGGTGATGTTGGTGAAGTAGGCGCCGGTATAGCGCGCGCCGAGACCAAAGGTCATGTCGCCGCGAGGGCCATCGCCTTCCAGCGTATAGGTACCCCACACCGAAGCGAAATGCTTGGGAACGCGCATCAAGCGGTTGCCGTCGTTCACGCCGCCCGGCTCGTCGATGCGGGAATCGATGTAGCTGTAGCTGGCGATCAGGTTGATGTTGTCCGTCATCTCCGCCTTGGCTTCGAATTCGAAGCCGCGATGCCGGACCTTGTCGACCGTGATCGGAAGATAGGTGACCTGATCGGCAACGGTGATATTGCCCTTGGTCAGATCGTAGACCGAAGCGGTGAACAAGGCAGGAAATGCGTCGGGCTTGTATTTGACGCCGACTTCATACTGCTTTCCGGTCGTCGGATCAGCGCCCACGGCAGGTGGAGCAGCGGATTCGGCGTAGCTCGCATAGGTCGCCCATTCATCGGTCAGCTTGTAGCTGACACCGATGCGCTTGGTGAACTCGCTATGAGTGCCCGAGGTGGTCACGCCGGTGAGCTGGTTCGTCTCGTCGAGGTCGAGCCAGTCATTGCGCAAGCCGACGCTGACCGTCAGTCTGTCGAAAAATGTCAGATCCTGCTGCAGATACACTGCTGCCGTCTTCTGGTCGTTCAGGGTGCTCGAGTAAGGCGACATTGGGCCAGGGCCACCCGTGTAGACTGGATTCAGCCAGTCGATCGAAGGTGCCCCCGTGTAGAAATTGTCGCTGTCCGACTTGAACGCGTTGTACTCGCCACCGAGAAGCGTTCGGCTCTCGACGTTGTCGAAATTTGCTTCGTAGGCAAGATTCGCGTCGATGATGAACTGCTCGTTCGACCTCTCGTTACCGAAGAAGTAGCGGCCGGCTGTTGTGGAACCGTCGGTCGGTGTGCTTCCGATATAGGCGCTGCCGAAACCATCGTTCGACTTGCTGTAACGCGCCTTGGAGCTGAAGCTCAGACCGTTGTCGAACTCGTGGTCGAACATCACGTTCAGAGTGTTGCGGTTCGTCGAGTTGAAATAATAGTCCGGCTCGCCGAAGAATGCGCTCGGGTCGAGATCGGTGCCGAGCGGATGGCCGCCGCTGCCGGGAACGCCGTCCTTGTCGAGGTGGTCGTAAACGACGGTGAGGTTCGTTGCGTCCGTCGGGCGCCACGTCAGGCCGCCCATGATGAAGTTCTCGTCGTTCTGCGAGTAATCATACTCGTCGTCCGCCCGTTGCAACTTGCCGGTCAGGCGATAAGAAAGCGTGTCATCCGCGGTGATGTTGTCACCGAAATCAAAGCCGGTTTCCTTGTGCGAGAAAGAGCCTCCCGTCGCATAGACTTCGCCGAAGCGTTCCGACTTTGGCGTCTTGGTGACGTAGTTGACAGAGCCGCCCGGTTCCGCCGAACCGAAGCTCGAGGAACTGGCGCCCTTCAGGATTTCGATGCGCTCGAATGCGTAGGGCTCTTCGCGGACACCGGCAAACGTTCTGCCGATCGCCAGGCCGTCACGATAGGTGTAGGGCGTAAAGCCGCGAATATCGAAATAATCGAAACGATCGTCCGAGCCGTAGAAGTCGGTGACGACACCAGAGGTGTACTGCACGACCTTTTCCATCGTGTCGGCATTGCGCTCTTCGATTTCCTTGGAGGTAATGACCGAAACGGAGGCCGGTGTGTCCAGGATCTCGGTCGCCAACTTGCCGGCGCCGGTGGTCTGCGTGGCGACGATCGACTTCGAATCGTTACTGGTATCAATCCTGGTGCCCGAGGCCTTGCGCCCTTCCAGAACGATCGGCGCCAGCGTCGTCGCGGAATCCGAGCTGGATGCGTCCTGCGCAAAGGAGACGGCAGGAGCGAGAGCGCCGATGGCCGTGCATCCCAGCAGCACCGCCTTGCGCCAGCGAAGACGGGTTCGTTGAGAGCGCAGGCCTTTTGTTTCGATATTCATATTCGCGTTCCAGAAGCTGATTTCACCATGGTAGACACCCGGTGGAGACCGAAAGTGCATGCCGGTTGCAGGGGAACGCACCAGACGACGTTGCGAAATGCGCGAAGCAGTCGCCAGTCGGCATGGTCTCGTCTACATCCCCGGTCACAGCCTCTAACTTGAGCGAGATTGTCTAGTATTGTAAGTTTTCCGCGTTTTGTAGGATACCATGGGAATCTCGCCTGCCTGGCCATTCGACAAACGCATTGCCGTTGACGCTCACGCCTTAACCTGAAAGTGAGGGTCCACTTATACGTTCGGCGGAGTTTGCACAATGTTTCGGTTCTGGCGCCTTACCCTCGCGGTGGTGATATGCGCATTGATGATGCCCATTCGCGGCGCGTTCGCCGATGAGGGCGTCACCTACCCCATCACCATAAAGCACGCGCTCGGCACGACGATCATCCCGAAAAGGCCCGAACGGATCGCCACCGTCGCCTGGGCGAACCACGAGGTGCCGCTCGCGCTTGGTGTCGTGCCCGTGGGCTTTGCGAAAGCCAATTTCGGCGATGATGACGGTGATGGTCTTTTGCCCTGGGTCGCTGAGAGGCTGAAGGAACTTCACGCCGACAAGCCCGTGCTGTTTGACGAGGGGGATGGTATCGACTTCGAGGCGGTCGCGGCCACGCATCCCGACGTCATCCTCGCCTCATACTCCGGACTCAGCCAGGCCGATTACGATACGCTGAGCCAGATCGCCCCGGTTGTCGCCTATCCTGACGCCGCTTGGTCCACCGACTGGCGCGAGATGATCCGCCTCAATAGCGCCGGCATGGGGATGGCGCCGGAGGGCGAGGCGCTGATCAAGAAGATCGAAGGCGAGATCGCTTCGGCTGTGGCCACGCACCCGGAGATTCGCGGCAAGAAGGCCATGTTCGTCACGCATCTCAACCCACTCGACCTCAGTACAATCAACTTCTACACGACCAACGATACACGCGTGAAATTCTTCAAGGATCTCGGGCTCGAGAGCCCGAAGAGCGTTGTCGATGTCTCGCAACCCGGCAAATTCTCGGGCTCGATCAGCGCCGAGCGCATCGACATGTTCGACGACGTCGATCTCGTCGTGACCTATGGCAATATGAAACTGCTGTCGGCGGTCACGGCAAACCTGCTGATGTCCAAGATGCCGGCTGTCGAAAAGGGGGCGATCGTTATTCTCGGCGCAAACAGCGTCGGGACAGCCGCGAATCCCACACCGCTCTCGATCTCCTGGGTGCTGAAGGACTATGTCGCTTTGCTTGCCGAGGGCGTGGAAAAGTCGAAATGACTTCATCGAGAAAGACGGTCGCGCCGGCGGCCATCGCCGCACGGTCGAACGGCGCCCGGGGCCTGTGGCTGGCGGGTCTGTTCATGCTGCTCGTGGCATTGCTTGCGCTGTCGATCACCGTCGGCACGCGTCAGGTGCCGTGGAGCGATATCGGCGCGGCGCTCTTCGGACATGTCGATGATATCGGCCAGGCTGCGGTTGCCGTTCGCGTCCCACGTACTGTCCTTGCCATGCTTGCCGGCGGCGCGCTTGGGCTTGCGGGTGCGATCATGCAGGGCGTGACGCGCAACCCGCTGGCCGATCCCGGTATCCTTGGCGTCAACATGGGCGCCTCGCTTGCCGTGGTCGTCGGCGTCGCATGGTTCAACATCGCCTCCGCCGAAGCCTATGTCTGGACAGCGATTGTTGGTGCCGGCTGCTCTGCCTGCTTTGTCTACACCATCGGCTCGTTGGGCCGTGGCGGCGCGACGCCGCTGAAGCTGACGCTTGCTGGCGCTGCGACCTCGGTCGCCTTCGCCTCCATGGTGATCGCCGTCGTTCTCCCACGCGCCGATATCGCCGGCGGCATACGCTCATGGCAGATCGGCGGCGTCGGCGGGGCGGCCTTTGAGCGGATCGTGCCGGTTCTGCCTTTCCTGGCGGTGGGATTTGCGATCAGCTTCCTTTCCGCCCGGAAACTCAACTCGCTTGCGCTGGGCGACGATCTGGCGGCCGGGCTCGGCGAGCGTGTGGCAGTGGCGCGCGGCATGGGCGCGCTTGGTGCCATTCTGCTCTGCGGCGCGACAACGGCAATCTGCGGACCGATCGGTTTCATAGGCCTCGTCGTCCCGCATCTCTGCCGGCTGCTGATCGGCGTCGATCACCGCTGGCTCCTCCCCTTCTCCGCCATCGGCGGCGCCTGCCTGCTCCTTGCCGCCGACATCGTCGGACGCATCGTCGCTCGTCCGGCCGAGCTCGATGTCGGCGTTGTCACCGCCCTGATCGGTGCGCCGTTCTTCATATGGATCGTCAGACGCCAAAGGGTTCGTGAACTGTGACCATGCCTTCGGCCATATCAGGTTTGACCGCCACCAGCCGTCGCCGTCGCGGTCGCAGGCATGCGGCCGTCGTGCTTGCGCTTCTGTTGCTCGTCATCGCCATCTTCGCGTTCACGCTCTCGGTCGGGCAGACGGTGACACCGCCGGGCGATGTCCTTCGCGTGCTGATGGGAGAGACCGTACCGGGCGCGAGCTTCACGGTCGGTCAGCTGCGCTTGCCGCGCGCTGTGCTTGCCATTCTCGCCGGCTTGAGTTTCGGTCTCGGCGGCGTGGCTTTTCAGGTCATGCTGCGCAATCCGCTCGCCAGCCCCGATATTATCGGCATAAGCTCGGGCGCCGGCGCGGCGGCCGTGTTCGCGATCATCGTGCTGTCGATGAAGGGACCATTCGTTTCGATCTTCGCGGTGGTCGCGGGGCTTGGCGTTGCCCTCTTGGTCTACGGCCTCTCGTCACGAAACGGCGTGGCGGGGACGCGTCTGGTTCTGGTCGGGATCGCGGTCTCGGCCATGCTGGAGAGCATCATCTCCTATATCCTGTCGCAGGCGCCGGCGTGGAACCTGCAGGAGGCTATGCGCTGGCTGACGGGCAGCGTCAACGGCGTGCAGCTTGGCCAGGCTGCGCCGCTTCTCTTGTCGCTCATCGTCTTCGGCGGTCTTCTCTTGAGCCGGAGCCGAGACCTTGAGGCGCTCCGGCTTGGCGATGATACGGCGGCGGCACTCGGAGTGCGCGTATCGCGAACCCGCATCATGATCATCATCGGTGCCGTCGGCGTCATCGCAACAGCGACGGCCGTGACTGGCCCTATCGCCTTTGTCGCATTCCTTGCCGGTCCGATCGCCGCCCGCATCGTCGGCGGCAGCGGATCGCTCCTCGTCCCCTCGGCGCTGATCGGCGCCGTCTTGGTGCTCGGCGGCGATTACATCGGGCAGTTCCTGTTACCCGGCCGCTATCCTGTTGGCGTGGTGACCGGCGCACTCGGCGCTCCCTATCTGATTTTCCTGATCGTCCGCGTCAACCGGACCGGAGGTTCCCTATGATGGCTCGCACTCTGACAGCAGGCAATCTCTCTGCGGGCTACGGCGAAACGGAAATCCTGCACGGCCTCGACCTCGCTGTCCCGCCCGGCAAGATAACCGTGATCGTCGGCGCCAATGCCTGCGGTAAGTCCACTCTGCTCCGAGCGATGTCGCGGCTTCTGTCGCCCATCGCGGGACAGGTGCTTCTCGATGGGAAATCCATCCACAAGACACCGCCACGAGAGCTGGCGCGCACCCTGGGGCTGCTTCCCCAGTCGCCGGTCGCACCGGAAGGCATCACGGTTGCCGACCTCGTCAGCCGCGGCCGGCATCCGCATCAAAGCCTTTTCTCGCGCTGGAGCAGCAAGGACGATGAGGCGGTGGATGGCGCTCTTGCGGCGACAAACACGGCGGAACTCGCCGATCGGGCTGTTGACGAATTGTCCGGCGGCCAGCGCCAGCGCGTGTGGATCGCCATGGCGCTGGCGCAAGCCACCGATATTCTTCTGTTGGACGAACCCACGACGTTCCTCGACATCAGCCATCAGATCGAAGTCCTCGATCTCCTGACCGATCTCAACCGGGAACGCGGCACCACCGTCGTCATGGTGCTCCACGATCTCAATCTCGCCGCGCGCTACGCGGACTATCTCGTTGCGATGAGCGATGGTCGCGTGCACGTCACGGGCGCGCCGGAACAGGTCTTGACCGAAGACAACGTCCGGCAGGTCTTTGGGCTTGAGAGCCGCATCATCATCGATCCCACATCCGGCCGCCCCATCATGCTTCCGATCGGTCGCAACCACATGGCGCCGAGCGTGAGCGCAAAGGAGAAGGTGAAATGAACACCACCCAGGAATTCAAGCTCTCCGGCATCGCTATTCCGAGGGACGCCGCCCAGATGCTGAGCGAGATCTGCGAGCACTTCGTCGAACATGCGGACGTGAGGCGCACGGAGAACGGGGCGCTTCTCACCAGCAAGCTTGGTTGCGCCGACATACGCATCGACGATCAGCGGCTATCGATCGAACTGACTTGCCCTTCACAACAGGCATTGCAGATGAGCCGGACCAGCATTGCCGAGCATCTTTTCTACTTCGCTGGTGACGATGCGCTGGAGCTGTCCTGGTCCCAATCCGCAGCGCTTGCGCAATTGCCCAATATCCACGAGGCGACGGTAGTCTCGGCCGAGAATGTCACGCCGCATATGCGCCGGGTCAAATTCAGCTGCGCCGATGTCAGGCCGTTCATCGGTGGCGAGATGCATGTCCGCCTGCTCGTCCCGCCCAGAGGCCGCCGGCCCGTATGGCCGGGTCTTCGCGAGGACGGTCGTGTTGCCTGGCCGGAGGGCGAGGACGCCTTATTGGTGCGTGTCTACACGATCCGCGCGGTGGATATCGAGCGGGGCGAGCTCTGGATCGATTTTCTGCAGCATAGCTCTACCGGCGTCGAGACGCCTGGAGCGGATTTCGCTCGCGATGCCCTGCCGGGAGACAGGGTGGCCTTGCTTGGTCCAGGAGGTGGAGCGCTTCCCGAGGCAGGCAATCTGCTGTTGGCCGGAGACGAAAGTGCCCTCCCCGCCATCGCGCGCATCGTTGCGGAGATGTCTGCGGGCACGCGAATTCAGGCGATTATCGAAGTCGCGGATGAGTCGGAAGAGCAACCACTGCCATCTGGCGCTGCACTTGCTGTCCGCTGGGTGCATCGCCGAAGCTATGGAGCGGGCGAAGGCAATACTCTCCGCAAGGAGGTCGAGACCGCGATTGGCTCGATGACCGACGATACATTCGTCTGGGCTGCCTGCGAGAAGGAAGACATCCGTTCGATAAAGGCCCGCTTGAGGGCCATCAAGCACGACCGGAAGAGAATGTATGTGGCTTGGTACTGGGAGAAAAAACAAAGGCCCGCTTGAGCAGGCCCTTCGGAAGCAATCAGGTAGTGAGGTTGATCAGCGACCGTATACGCGACGCTTCAGATCAGAGCGGTTAACACCGATGTCCTTGAGGGCAGCGTCGTCAAGGCGGGAAAGTTCACGGTATGCTTTGCCGAGCTGAAAATACTCGACAATCCTGTTGGCGATTTTCATTGCATTTCTCCTTTTTGAATGCCCAATTATTTATCTCATTGCCCGGATAATGAGCAGAGATAAATTTGCATAAGAGGCATCCGAGAATCGCAATCGGTCCTGCCGGAAAGGCAAATGCGCACCCTGGCGTGCGCAGCCGACGACATGAGCCGGCCGCATGCGCCAGAGTGATTGATCAATACCCGGTTATGCCTTGATGAAGGCCAGCAGATCGGGGTTGATGACATCCGCATCAACCGTCAGCATGCCGTGCGAGAAGCCGGGATAGACCTTCAGCGTACTGTTCTTCAAAAGCTTCGCCTGCAACAGCGAGGCATCCTTGTAGGGCACGACCTGGTCGTCATCGCCTTGCAACACCAGCGTCGGCACGGTGATCGCCTTCAGATCTTCCGTCTGGTCCGTTTCCGAGAACGCCTTGATGCCGTCATAGTGCGCCTTGGCCGAGCCCATCATGCCCTGCCGCCACCAGTTGTCGATCACGCCCTGTGATACCTTCGCGCCAGGCCGGTTGAACCCGTAGAAGGGACCGGAGGCGACGTCGATGTAGAACTGGGCGCGGTTGGCGGCGAGCGCCGCGCGGAAGCCATCGAAGACTTCCATTGGCGTGCCATCCGGGTTGCCCGGTGTCTTCAGCATCAGCGGGGGAACGGCGCTGACCAGCACTGCCTTGGCAACACGGCCCTGTGGCTGGCCATACTTGACGACATAGCGAGCAACTTCACCGCCGCCGGTGGAGTGACCGATGTGGACCGCGTTGCGCAGATCAAGGTGTTCGGCAACGGCGGAGGCATCGGCGGCATAGTGGTCCATGTCATGACCGTCGCTTACCTGCGCGGAACGCCCGTGGCCACGACGATCATGAGCAACGACACGGTAGCCCTTGCTGACGAAGAACAGCATCTGCGCGTCCCAATCATCGGACGAGAGCGGCCAGCCATGGTGGAAAACGATCGGCTGGGCGTCCTTCGGACCCCAATCCTTGAAGAAGATTTCAACGCCATCTTTCGTCTTCACAAAGTTTCCGGTCATGGGAGTTGCTCCTTTTGCAGTGTGTGGTGTCTTTTGCTTCGCGGCGAAGGCTGGGGTGGCCATCGCGAATGAAATCGTTGCTCCGGCAAGCATTGCTTGGCGGCGAGAAAGCGGGAATGAAAATTCGTTTGCCACAGGGCGCTCCGTCTCAAATCATCAGAGCCGGCATAGCCGCCCTTTGATGTCACGAGCTTATGAAAACGACGCGCTTGGCGATTGTCGTTTTCAGTGACGTTTGGATATTCGTGCGGGAAAGCTTGGCAGACGGCAGAAGGGCCGCTGCGGGATGAACGCGGAACTCGTCGACGCGCTCATGGAGGATACGGCCCGCAAGGCGCGGACCGTATCTCTTAGTCTATCAACGCTGATTGTACTTCGCGTCGAGTTCGTCCATTGCCTTGACGTTGCCGGCGGAGCGGCCGTTTTCGTCGAAGGTCTGCGCCAGGAACGCATCGGCGATGGCCTTGGCCAATTCAGGTCCGATGACGCGCGAACCCATGGTGATGATCTGGGCGTTGTTCGACAGCGCCGCGCGCTCTGCGGAATAGGTGTCGTGGGTCAGCGCGGCGCGGATGCCGGGGACCTTGTTGGCGGAGATGCAAACGCCAATGCCGGTGCCGCATACGAGGATCGCCTTGTCATAGGTGCCGTCGATCACGCCCGACGCGACGCGGTCGGACAGGCCGGCGTAGAACGCATCGGCGCCCGCGCTCGTGCGCGACACTTCGGACACCTCGTAGCGATCCTTCAGATGGTCGGCGAGAACCTTGGCGAGGCCTTCGCCCGCGCTGTCTCCTGCGATTGCCAGTTTCATGCTTTTTCTCCTTCGAGTTTGGCGTCAAGTTTGGCGGCGCATTTCGCCAGGATGTCGAGATAACCTTCGACGTTCCAGGCCGAACGGCCGATGAAAAGCCCGTCTATATGTGGGCTTGAGATGAGTTCTTCGCAATTGCCGGGGTTGACCGAGCCGCCGTAGAGGCAAGGAATGCGGCGGCCCAGCACTTCCTCGGCAACGGCAATGATTTCAGCCTGGCGCGCATCGGCATATTCGGCCGTTGCCGGAATGCCATTGACGCCGATCGCCCAGACCGGCTCGTAGGCGAGCAGGATCTCGGCCTGCTTCTGCGCGCCGGTCAGCTTGGAAAGCGCGCCGCGAACTTCGGTCGCCAGCACCTCGGCCGCACGGCCGCTTTCGCGATCGGCCAGCGTCTCGCCGATGCAGATGAGCGGGATCAGACCATGCCGCACGGCAGCCTCGGTCTTGAGGCCGACGGTCTCGTCGGTTTCGCCGAAGAACTCCCGCCGTTCGGAATGACCGAGCTCGACGATGTCTAGATTGCAATCCTTGAGCATCACCGGCGACACCTCACCGGTCCATGCGCCATCATCGGCCCAGTGCATGTTCTGCGCGCCGACCTTGACGGAAGTGGCGGCCAGCATGGCCTTGACCTCGCGCACCGCCGTGAAGGGCGGAATGACGAAGCGCTGGATGCGCGGATCGCGTGCGCCATCCGCAGCCTTGAGCCCGTTCGCGAAGCTCTGCGCCTCGGCAAGCGTCTTGTTCATCTTCCAGCTGGTGCCGATCCAGAAACGCGGTGAGTTGGCCATGTGCAATCCTATTTCCTGTCGTGGTCTGTCTGATCGCCCGGCTAGCGCAGCAGCGCTTCCGCCGTACGTTCGTCGGTAATGAGCCCGTGAAGGCTGCCGCTGCGCAGTACGGCGCGGATCGCCTCGACCTTGCCGCCGCCGCCCGCAATTGCCACCAGCCGCTCCGTTCTCGGTTGCGGCAGGTTGGCCGAGAGCGTTCGCTCGGTCAGCGCGGTGTCGAGAATGCGACCGTTGGAATCGAAGAAGTAGCCGAGAATTTCGCCGACACCGCCGGCAGCAGCCACTTCCTTGATCTCGCGGGCCTCGATCATGCCCGATTGCACAAGCTGCGCCTGCGTATCGACGGTGCCCAGCCCGACCAGCTTGAGCGTGGCGGCATTGGCGAGGTCCATCACTTCCTTCACGCCACGCTGCGCCAATAGCACCTCACGGTCCTCAGCCGTGTTGGCGAAGAACGGGACGGGCATCACGTAGGCCGGCATGCCGGTCTTTTCGGCGATGCGGTGCATGACGTCGTAGGGGTTGGCCGCATAATTTCGAGTCAAGCCGCCGAGCAGCGAGACGAAGCGCAGGTCGCGCGCGGAGACGCGCGGTAAAAGATGCACCGCCGTCGACAGCGTGCGGCCGTGGCCAAGCCCGATTACGGCATTGTCGCCGCGCTCGATCTCGCGTTTCAGGAAGTTCGAGCCGGCAAGGCCGAGCGTGCGAAAGATCGACTCGTCTTCGCCGACATAGGGCGTCACCTCGCAATATTGCAGGCCGAAGCGCTCGGAGAGGCTGTTCTCCAGCGCCACGCACTCGATGATGTCGCCTTCGATGCTGATCTTGACGACACCTTCGGCCACGGCGCGCGCGATAAGGCGGTGTGTCTTCACCGAGGGTAGCCCGAGACGCTTGGCCACCTCGGACTGCGTCAATCCGCCAGCGTAATGCAGCCAGGCGGCTCGCACCGCAAGCGATTCTTCCGGATCGTTCATCGACAGTCTTCTCCCGATTTGGCCACGCGCATATCCCGCCTCTTTTGTTGATTCGCCTTTCGGTCAGATATGCAGGTCGGCGACGCCGGTGTCGATGTGCGGGGCCCAGAAGGCGACGCTTTCGGCAATCTGCGAGATCACCTGGCGGTCATTAGGCTCGCGCTCCTTGAAGGACAGCTCGAGGCAGATCTCGTTATCCTTGGCCCCGCCCTCGGCAAACGCCTTGAGCAGCTCCGGCGGCTGGATGCGGCCCTTGGCGTTGAACTCGGCTGTAAATGGCCGATGCCCGCCCTTGTCCATCAGGCTCTGCTTGATGTGGATGATCGGCGAGACCTTCGGCACCGCGCGCGCCCAGGCATAGGGCTCGAAGTCATCGGGGTTGCTCGACGTCACGTCGCCATGGTCGATATCGGCCATCATCCACATCGGTACGGCCATATCGGCGGCGGTCAGGCGTTCCTGCAGCTTCATGCATTCGGCGATCGTCTCGCCGAACTCGCGGCCGATGCTCATCGGCTCCCAGAAAACGTAGGAGAGGCCCGCCGATTTCGCATGCTCGGCAACCTCTGCCCAGCAATCGATGGCGATCTTGATCAGTTCCTCGCGGCGCGCGGGATCGTCGAAATCCTTGTAGGTGAAGATCGCGAACTGCGTTCCGACCGAGGTTCCGCCGAGATCGGCGGTGATATCGGCGAAGGTCTTGAACCAGTCGACATAATAGCGACGAACGTCGGCATCGGGATGGCCGAAATGGTTGAGCCGGCCGTAAGGCCCAGTCATGCCCGAGGTCACCCGCACGCCGGTGCGCTGGAGTGCTGCGGACATGTTGCGGGTCAGCCTGCGGATGACGGGCGCCTGCCAGCTGGGATTGATGAACTCGTGGGTGAGCTGCAGGTCGCGGATGCGGAGATCCCGCGCCACGGTCTCGATCAGGTCATCCGGCTCGGCGAAACGATTGACGAGCGGATTGGTGTTCAAGGAAAGGGTCAATGCCATGATCGGTATCCTCAGGCGGCCGCAACGAGATTGGCGCCTGCGAACCAGTCGGCAAAGGCGGCCTGCTCGGCCTCGGTCAGGTGCAGATAGTGCTTGGTGCGGCGCTTCAGCACGTCCTCAGGGGTCAGCGCCCACTCGGACGAAACGAGATAGCGAACCTCGGCCTCATAGAGATGGCCACCGAAGTGACGGCCAAGGCCTTCGACACCATTTGCATCGCCGACGATCTTGCGAGTGCGGGTGCCGTAGAGACGGCCATAATGACCGGCGAGCGTGCGCGACATCCAGGGATAGGTTTCCTTCAGGCTATTGAAGAAGGTCTCGTAATCGGCCTTCGGCATATCGCCGCCTGGAAGTGCCGCGTGTTCCGTCCAGTTATCGGACATTTGCGGGAAGATATGCTTCAGCCGCTGCATGCCGCGCTCGGCGAGCTCGCGGAAGGTGGTGATCTTGCCGCCGAAGACGTTGAGAAGCGGCGCGTTGCCGGTCTCTTCGAGATCGAAGACGTAGTCGCGCGTCACGGCCGAGGGATTGCCCTTGCCATCGTCGAACAAGGGACGCACGCCGGAGAAGCTGTGCAGCACATCCTGGCGGCGGAGCTTCTCCTTGAAGTAGCGATTGACCGCTGTGAGGAGGTACTCGATTTCCTTCTCGTCGGCCGCGACATCCTCGGCCCGGCCTTCGTAGGAGATGTCCGTCGTGCCGATCAGCGCCTTGTCGCCTTCATAGGGGTTGATGAAGATCACGCGCTTGTCGTGGTTCTGCACGAGATAGGCGTTGGAGCCCGCCCAGAACTTCGGCACGATGATATGGCTGCCCTTGACCAGCCGGACATTGCGGCTGCTGTTGGCGCCGGCCACGCGACCGATAACGTCAGAGACCCAGGGGCCTGCGGCATTGGCGATACAGCGGGCGCGGAAGTTACGGGTTTCGCCGGTTACGCTGTTCTTGGTGGTAATGCTCCAGCCGCCGTTCTCGCGTCGGGCGGAGACGGCTGCCGTGCGGGTCAGAACCTCGGCGCCACGCTCGGCGGCATCGACCGCGTTGAGCACCACGAGGCGCGCATCGTCGACCCAGCAGTCGGAATATTCGAAGCCGCGGGTGTATTGATCGAGGATCGGCGTGCCCTCGGGATCCCGGCGCAGATCGAGCGTGCGGGTGCCCGGAAGCTTCTTGCGGCCGCCGAGGTGATCGTAAAGGAAGAGGCCGAGGCGGACGAGCCAGGCCGGGCGATCCTGCGGCGAATGCGGCAGCACGAAGCGCATCGGCCAGATGATGTGAGGGGCGGCGTTCAGCAGCACCTCGCGCTCGATGAGCGCCTCGCGCACCAGCCGGAATTCGTAGTATTCGAGATAGCGCAGGCCGCCATGGACCAGCTTGCCGGAGCGCGACGATGTCCCCTGCGCCAGGTCGTCCTTCTCACACAGAACGACCTTCAGGCCACGGCCCGCCGCGTCGCGCGCGATGCCGGCACCATTGATCCCGCCACCGATCACGAACAGATCCACCATTCCGGACTCAGTCATCAACATGCTCCTTCGGATGCTTTTGCATCAACACATTCATTCAGCGCGGCCACGCATACGTCGCGGCCCGGCGCGGGATTTCCGTCTATTGCGTGGCGACCAGCTGATCCCAGGCGGGCGCTACCGCCTGCCGCACCATCACGTAGGCCTTGAACAGGCGCTCGAAGCGCTCTGCCTGCTCGCTGTCGGGCGCCTCAGCCTCGCCAAGCAGCGGCGTCACCCATTCGGCAATGCAATCGTCCATGTTGCGGTAGGCGCCGATCGCCACCGCCGCCATCATCGCAACGCCGGCAGCACCTGCCTCCTCGCGTCGCGACACCCTGACCGGGGCATTCACCGCCGCCGACAGGCAACCGCGAAGCGCGCGCGAACGCGCCGCACCGCCAGTGATCCGGAGTTCTTCAGGCATATCGCCCATCGCCGCGTAGCAATCGCGCGTCGCCATGCCGAGACCCTCGACGACGGCGCGCAACAGATCGGCAAAGCCGTGACGCATGGAAAGGCCGGTGAACCCCGCACGTGCAGCGGCATTGACGAAGGGGCCACGCTCGCCGGCATCTGAGATATAGGGATGATAGAGCACTGAACCCGGCCGGCTCTCGGCGAACCAACTGTCGATCCGGGCGATCAGATCGGCATGAGACACCGCCTTCCCGCCGTCGGCCATCAGCGAGCCGGCTATTTGCAGCAGCCAGTCGATGTTGATCGTGGCGCTCATATTGGTCTGCACCTGAGTAACGATTCCAGGCATCGGCAAGGCGATCACATAACCCGTGCCCTCGGCATTGAGCTGCACGTCAGCCACCGCCTTCGCGCGCATGTGGACGCCGGTGGAGCCGACGGTCGAGCAGGCCGCGTTCTGGCCCGCACTGCGCACGCCGGCGCCGAGCGCGGTCATGACCATGTCGACATAGCCGAGACTGACGGGCGTGCCGGCAAGAAGCCCGCAGGCCCGCGCCGCATCGGCGGAGAGCGGATGAGTGACCTCGGTGCCATCGATGATTTCAGGCAGCAGCGAGCGGCGGCGCGACAGTCCGAGCGCATCGATCGCCGCGTCGTCATATTGGCGCGTGCGGAAATTGCCGAAGGTGAAACTTGCTTCCGAGGGATCGGTGGCGCGGATGCCCGTAAGATTGAGATAGAGCCAATCCTTGCAATGAAGCGCGACTTCGGCGCGATCGAGAAGATCGGGCTGATTGCGGTCCATATGGGCGATCTGCGCGCCCTGCTGGCAGGTATTGAGGCCGGTCCCGGTCGCTTCGAAACGCGCACGATTGCCGGCGCCGGCACTGAGTCGCGTCACAGTGGGCGCCGCACGCGCATCGAGCCAGAGCCACGCATCGCCAACCGGGCGATTTCCGGCGCCGACGAGCCATGTGCCGTCGCCCTGCCCCGTAACAGAAATGGCCGCAGTGCGCTCGGCAAGTCCTGGCACCTTTTCGCTGAGGCCGCGCAGCGCGGTCACGCAGTCGGCCCAGGTTTGCGACAACGACTGCGTCGCCGAACCGTCATCGCCGGTCGCGTATTGATTGCGCGCCGAAGCGGACGCGATCTGGCGCCCGGAGAGCTCGAAGGCAACCGCCTTGATCACCGAGGTCCCGGCATCGATACCGATAATGATCTGTCCACGTTCAGACATCGACAGCCTCGTCGGCCACGATAATCCATGCCGCTGGATACGGCATCCTCATCCCATTCATGGTCACTCCTCCCAGACGACCGCCGATGGACCGCGCCAAGCGCCACCACTCAGGCAAGTACGTCGCATTGCGACTGCTCCTCGTGAGATCAGACTGAAAGACCTCGCCTCGGGCAGCAACCGGAAACCGGCAAGCACCGGATTTTCGTTTCATGCAGAATATAACACAAACTTATCACCGCAAATGAATTTTTTTTCTGTTGTCGCAATTTTTTTCAGCTATAATGCGAACCATCAAATAGACTCGATCGGCGAAGCGCTCGACTGAGCGCCATTGCGCAAGTACGGCGAGGATGCTCTCCAGCGCCAAAGCGCATGCCAGCGTGGATCTCAAGCAATATAGTGATATCAATAACTTGTGATCTCTTCACGCGATTGGGCGCGCATGCGGCGGTAACGCAAGAGATTACAGAACGTTGCCCTGTTAGCGCCCTCTCCGCGCGTCAGCCCGATCGTTATCTACAGTCATCAACATCGCCTAAAACGGAAAACGCCACCGAATGGCCGATTGACAAGGTGCAATCTTTATAACATCTTTACTGCCATTGATAACACGGCGATACCATAGCCTACGGGCTGACACGGTATCTGCGTGAAGCGCCTAGCGGTTGGAGGAGAAACAAACGCCGGGTTATTGAGGAGGATCACGACGGTGCAAATTTCTGTTTTCAGACATGGCTTGGCGTCCCGCCAGCACTTCCGTCCCGACGCGCGATTGCCGCTTGGCGGCCTCCTCGCCAACTCCTTAGCCAACACACTGGCCAATACACGGGATTGTCGCCCGACCGACCGGTCGCGACGTCGATAATCCCCCATCCCCTTTTCTTTCCCTCAACAGGAAATCCGGCCTCGCGCCGAAGGTTGTCAGAAAATGAGCATAGAAACGGACTACGCGGCTTCCCAGCCGAAGAGCGGCAAACTGAAAATCGCGGTCGGCATTGCGGCCGTCGTCGTTGTCGTCGGTGCGATCGCGCTGGACACGAAGGTTGTCCATATCGGTTCCGAAAACGACGTGCGCCAGCAGGCGTTTTCCTCGGAAACCTACGGTGTGGAGCAGTTCCCGAAGATCGCGGCTGATGTCGAGAAGCGCGCGGTTCCAGCTGCCGAGCTGGCACCGGCCGCCCTCGCCGACAAGAAGGCGGCGGGCGAGAAATACGGTGTCGCCACGACCACCGGCCCGGTTCTGCCTGTGTCGTTTTCCGGCGTCGTCGGCGAGCGCAAGGGCAACATCAACGAAGTGAAGGTCGACGGCCTTCCGCCCGAAGTCGTCATTCGCATGCAGACCGGCCCGGCAATCAACGGCACCGATCTGCGCGATGCCACGGGTACGATCGAGTTCGGCCAGTTCACCAACCAGATCGAGTACCAGGACGCCGGTTCGGCGATCAACAACGAGATGAAGAAGGCAGTGCTCGGGAGCATCGACCCCGCTCAGCTGACCGGCAAGACGGTCACGGTCACCGGCGTCTTCAAGCTCATCAATCCGAAGAACTGGCTCGTCACCCCCGTCAAGGTTGAAGTCAAATGAGCCAGGCAAGCCAACGCCAGATCAAAGGTGAGATCGGTGAGGTCGTGCTCAGCGCCCGCAACGTTGCTAAGACCTATGGCAGCGTGCAGGCCCTCAAGGGCGTGAACTTCGACATCCACCGCGGCCAGGTCACCACGCTGTTCGGCGAAAATGGTGCCGGCAAGTCGACGCTGATGAAGATTCTGTCGGGCGTCGTGCGCCCGACATCCGGCGAGATCATCCTCGACGGACAGACCGTAAACTTCGTGTCCTCGACGCATGCCCGCGAATGCGGCATCTCGATCATCCACCAGGAACTCAGCCTGGCGCCCAACTTGAGCGTCCGCGACAATATCTTCATGGGCCGCGAGATCATCACGGCCGGAACCGTCGATTTCGCCGAGGAAGAACGCCAGACCCGCGCCCTGCTCGAAGAGCTGGAAGAAGATATCGATCCGCTGACCCCCGTCGAGGATCTCCGCCTCGGCCAGCAGCAGATCGTCGAAATCGCCCGCGCGCTGTCGGTCAACTCGCGTATCCTGATCATGGACGAGCCGACGTCTGCGCTGAGCGCCACCGAAGTCGAAGTGCTCTTCAAGGTCATCCGCGATCTCACCAGCCGCGGCGTCTCGATCGTCTATATCTCGCACCACCTCGAAGAGGCGCTGCAGATCACCAACCATGCCGTCGTGTTGCGCGACGGCACCATGACCGCCTATGCCGAGCGCAAGGATATCGATCTCGAATGGATCGTCCGCAACATGGTGGGCGAGAACTTCGACCTCGGCAGCCCGCCTGATGGCTACGAGATGGGCAAGGTCGCGCTGTCGATCAAGGAACTCACCGTTCCCGGCCCTTCGGGTGCTGCCTATAACGCGGTCGACCGCCTGTCGCTCGATGTCCGCGCCGGCGAGATCGTCTGCATCTACGGCTTGATGGGCGCCGGGCGTACCGAGCTTCTCGAATGCGTGGCCGGACGCCTGCACGCAAGCGGCGGACATATCCTTCTCGAAGGCCAGGACGTCGCAGGCCTCAGCATTGCCAACCGCATCGCAAGCGGCCTCGGCCTCGTGCCGGAAGACCGCCAGCGCGATGGCTTGGTGCAGACGATGACTGTCGGCACCAACCTCTCGCTTGCCAGCATCGGCGCCTTCACCAAGGGGCTCTTCACTTCAGGTCGCCGCGAGCGCGAACTGGTCACCGATTCGATCCGCAAGGTTCATATCAAGACCGACGGCGGCGCGGCCGCCATCGGCTCGCTCTCCGGCGGCAACCAGCAGAAGGTCGTCATCGGCAAGATGCTGGCGACGCATCCGAAGGTCATCCTGCTCGACGAGCCGAGCCGCGGCATCGACATCGGCGCCAAGGCCGAGGTGTTCAAGCTCCTGGCTGAACGCGCCAAGCAGGGGCTGGCGGTGATCTACTCCACCTCGGAGGTCGCCGAATGCCTCAGCATCGCACATCGCATCATCGTCATGCATCGCGGCAAGATTTCCGCCGAGTTCAGCTCTGACGTCACCAAGGAAAAGATCATGGCCGCCTCTGGCGAAGCAGTGGTCGCGCACTAGCCCGGAATTATGGAGCACTGATTATGTCAGTCACTGAAGCAAACGACAAAAAGACAGTTTCGAACGGGCCACGGCGGGATTTCAATATCATTCGCCTGCTGCTGGAAGGCCGCGCGTTCTTCGCGCTGATCGTCATCATCGCGGTCTTCTCCTTCCTGTCGCCTTACTATTTCAGCCTCAACAACTTTCTGATCATGGCCTCGCACGTGGCGATCTTCGGGATCTTGGCGATCGGCATGCTGCTCGTCATCCTGAACGGCGGTATCGACCTTTCGGTCGGCTCGACGCTGGGCTTGGCCGGTTGTATCGCGGGCTTCCTGATGCAGGGCGTGCAGCTTCCCACCTTCGGCGTCATCCTCTACACGCCGGTCTGGGCGGTCGTGGTCCTCACCTGCGCGATGGGTGCGCTTGTCGGCGCAGTCAACGGCGTGCTGATCGCCTATCTCAAGATTCCGGCCTTTGTCGCCTCGCTCGGCGTTCTCTACGTTGCCCGCGGCATCGCGCTTCTGATGACGAACGGCCTCACCTACAACAATCTCGGCGGCCGCCCCGAACTCGGCAACACCGGCTTCGACTGGCTCGGCTTCAACCGTCTCGGCGGCATTCCGATCGGCGTGCTGGTGCTTGCAGCTCTCGCCATCATCTGCGGCATCGTGCTCAGCAAGACTGCTTTCGGTCGCTGGCTCTATGCTTCCGGTGGCAATGAACGCGCCGCCGAACTCTCCGGCGTTCCCGTCAAGCGCGTCAAGATCCTTGTCTACGTGTTCTCCGGCGTCTGCGCGGCCATTGCCGGCCTGGTCCTTTCCTCCCAGCTGACGTCCGCCGGTCCGACCGCGGGCACCACCTATGAACTGACGGCGATTGCCGCCGTGGTCATCGGCGGTGCTGCGCTCACCGGCGGACGGGGGACCGTACGCGGCACCATGCTCGGCGCCTTCGTCATCGGCTTCCTGTCCGACGGCCTCGTGATCATCGGCGTCTCGGCCTACTGGCAGACTGTCTTTACCGGCGCGGTCATCGTTCTCGCCGTTCTCATGAACAGCATCCAATACGGGCGTCGGGTCAAATCCTCCTGACGCACGCTGCAGACCTTCTCCGCAACAATGCGGAAAGCACCGCCGGGAAGCCGGCACCACACGAACTCATCAATGGGAGAGAGACTATGTTTAAAAAGGGCATGCGCGTTCTTCTGGCAGCTGTTGCCGTAGCGCCGATCTTCGTAAGCTCCGCATGGGCTGAGGGCCTGATGACGGTTATCGTCAACGACCCGTCCAACCCCTACTGGCTGACCGAAGGCAACGTTGCCAAGGCAACTGCTGAAAAGCTCGGCTACACCGCAACCGTCGGCGCGCACAAGGGTGACACCAACACCGAAAGCAACCTGATCGACACCGCGATCACCAACAAGTCGGTTGCCATCATCCTCGACCCGGCAAACGCCGATGGTTCGGTTGGTGCCGTCAAGAAGGCCGTTGCCGCTGGCATCCCGGTCATCCTCGTCAACGCTGAAATCAACCAGGAAGGCCTAGCCAAGGCACAGCTCGTTTCCAACAACGCACAGGGTGCGGCCATCGGTGCGCAGCAGTGGGTTGAAGCTGTCGGCGACAAGGGCAAGTATGCCGAACTCTTCGGCTCTCCCTCCGACAACAACGCCGCAACGCGTTCGAACGGTTATGAGTCGGTCCTGACCCAGTATCCTGACCTGGTGAAGTCGGCCAAGGAAGTCGCCAACTGGGATCGTACCCAGGGCCACAACAAGATGCAGTCGATGCTTCAGGCAAACCCTGACATCATCGGCGTCATCTCCGGCAACGACGAAATGGCTCTCGGCGCGATCGCAGCACTGAAGGAAGCCGGCAAGCTGGCAAACGTCAAGGTCGGCGGTTTCGACGGTTCGCCTGACGCAGTAGCCGCCATCAAGGCCGGCGATCTGCAGTACACCGTCCTGCAGCCGGTCGCCGTCTTCTCGGAAGAAGCCGTCAAGCAGGCCGACAATGTCATCAAGAATGGCAGCACCGGCGCAAAGAGCGAAAAGCAGCTCTTCGATTGCCTGCTGATCACCAAGGACAACGTCGACAAGTACACGGCTCCCTTCGTTCTCGAGCAGTAAGACACGGAAGGGGACGCCTTAATGAGGCGCCCCCTTTTTCCTCCACAGTTGCGTATCTTCGCGATACAACGCGCACACCAGTCGTTCGAGCGCAGAGGCCATCGTGACACAGAAGATAGGCGCAGGCGCGCTCCCCATCGACGAACTCCCAAGCGATAGCCGCCAGACACGCCAACTCGTGCGCCGGCAGATGATCGCCGAGGCGGTGATGGCGGAAGGACAGATGCGGATCGAGGATCTGACCGATCGCTTCGGCATCAGCCTCATGACCGCGCATCGCGATGTCGACGACCTCGTCAGCCGTGGCCTGTTTCGCAAGACGCGCGGCGTGGTGACGGCAGCCGCCTCCAGCCTGATCGAATCCAGCGACGTCTACCGCTCCGGCCGCCAATCGGCCGAAAAGAACATGATCGCCGCGGCGGCCATGCAGTTCGTAGAGCCCGGGCAAGCCATCTTCTTCGACGATTCCACCACCGTACTGCCGATGGCAGACCACCTGCCCGCGAAGGTTCCGATCACGGCGATCACCAACTCGCTGACGCTGATCAACGCATTGAAGGGCATGCAGGACCTGACGTTGCTGGCGCTCGGCGGGCAATATTACAACTGGTGCAACGCCTTTGTCGGCCGCACCACCGTCAACGAAATCCACCGTCTGCGCGCCGACGTCGCCTTTATCTCCATGTCGGCGATCACCGACGATCTGGTCTTTCACCAGTCGCCCGAGATGGTCGACACGAAGCGCGCCATGTTCGACTGCGCCGCGAAGCGCGTCCTCCTGGCCGACCACACGAAATTCGAGCGGCGCGCCCTGCATCGCTTCGCAGCCCTTAGCGAATTCGACGTCATCATCGTCGACGACAAGACGCCCGCCGTCCACATCGACCGCATGCGATCACGCGATATCAACGTGATCATCGCGCGAGAGGACAAGGCGCGTCTGCGACCACATCAGCCGGAGTAAAGCCTGAATGCCAAGTCTGCTTGGAATAGATAGCGGCCTCACCGTCACCAAGGCCGTGATCTTCGACGTCGACGGGACCCCGATCGCGGTTGCCCGCCGCCGCGTGACCCAGTTCATGCCGCATGCGCGCCATGTCGAGCGCGACATGAACGAACTCTGGACGCAGACGGCCGACGCCATCCGCGAGGCGATCGAACTCAGCGGACGCCCGGCGAGCGACATCGCCGCAATCGCGGCAACTGCGCATGGCGACGGCATCTATCTCACCGACAAGACCAACGCCCCTCTCGGCCGCGCGCTCCTGTCGCTCGACAGCCGTTCGGTCGATATCGTCGAGACCTGGCTTGCCAGCCCGCTCGCCGACGAGGCGCTGGAACTGACCGGCCAGGTTCCGCATGTCTCTGCGCCCTCGGCGCTGCTTGCCTGGATCAAGAAACACGAGCCGGCGCGCTACAAGGAGATCGGTCATATCCTGTCGTGCAAGGATTGGTTGCGGTTCTGCCTGAGCGGCGTCATCGGCACCGATCGCACCGAGGCGAGCACCTCCTTCACCAATGTCCGGACGCAGGATTATGATCTCGATGCCCTGAGATTGTTCGGCATCGAGGAGATGGCCTCCGCATTGCCGCCGATTTCGCGCTCGGACGAGATCATCGGCTACGTGACCGCGCAAACGGCTGAGCGCACCGGCCTTGCGATTGGAACGCCCGTAGTCGCCGGCCTGCATGACGTGACAGCCTCCGCGCTCGGCTCCGGCGGCTATGCCGAAGACGTGGTTGCCGTCATCGCCGGCACTTACTCCATCAATGAGACGCTGTCGCCGCATCCGCGCATGGACCGCCGCTGGTTCTGCCGCAACGCCATCGAGCCCGGCCAGTGGAACAACATGTCGATCTCGCCGGCATCGACTGCCAACTACGACTGGTTCCTCGACACGCTGTGCGCCAGCGAGCGCCAGAGCGTCGAGGCATCCGGCGGTTCGGTCCACGCGCTGCTTGCGCCGGAGATCGAAGCCGCCTTCGAGCGTCCGCTGACAGCCCTCTTCCACCCCTATCTCTTTGGCTCGCCCTATGGGGCCGCGGCCAGCGCCGGCTTCTTCGGCCTCGGCGGCTGGCACAATCGCGGCGACATGCTGCGCGCCGTGCTCGAGGGCATCGCCTTCAACCACCGCATCCATGTGGACGCCTTGCGGGATGGCTTCACCTTCAGCGAGGCGCGCCTTGCCGGCGGCATCTCGCGGAACAAGCGCGTGGTGCAGATGTTCGCCGACATCCTCGGCATGCCGGCGACGGTCACGGAGACCGATGAAGCTGCCGCGTGGGGTGCAGCCCTTTGCGCCGGCGCAGGCGCCGGTCTCTATGCAAGCCCTCGGAACGATCCACGCGACACGGCGGCCGTCGCGCATCGCTGCTACCCTGATGCGGCGCGAAGTGCCGCATACCAGGAGCGCTACGACCTCTTCCGCGAGATCGCCGATGCCATGGCGCCCATCTGGCCGAAGATCGGCAAGCTCACGGCAGGCAAGCCATCGGCTTGAGATATGAACCGCGCCCGCCGGGCACGGTTTGCAAATGACATTCAGCAGGACGATTTCAGATGATCGATATTTCCGCCGCCAACACGCTTCGTTTCCAAGACCTCGGCGCGATCAAGGATATTGACGTCGTCATCCTCGGCGCGGGTATCAACGGCGCGGGTACGTTCCGCGATCTTTGCGTGCAGGGCGTCGACTGCCTGATCGTAGACAAGGCGGATTTCGGCTCGGGCACGAGCTCGGCCCCGTCGCGGTTGATCCATGGCGGATTGAAGTATCTTGAGACCGGCGAGTTCGGGCTGGTCGCGCAATCGACGCTGGAGCGCAATCTGCTGCTGCGCAACGCGCCGCATTGCGTCGAGCCGCTTCCGACCTTCATTCCGGTCTTCTCCTGGACGCGCGGCATCTGGGCGGCGCTCAGAACACTGACCGGCTCGACCACCGCACCGCGCAGCCGCGGTGCCGTTCTCGTCAAGATCGGCCTGCGGATGTATGACTTCTTCGGCGCCCGCAACCGGGTGATGCCGAACCACCGCTTTCTATTCAAGAAGAAGGCGCTGAAGGAGATGCCGCATGTCACGCCCGCCATCGTCGCGGGCGGCATCTATTACGACGCCAAGATCAGCCGCCCGGAACGCCTGGTCTACGAACTCGTTGCGGACGGCCTGCAGGCCAACGAGAACGCGCTGGCAACCAACTTCACGGCGCTGATCTCATCGGAAAACGGCGTGCTGACCTTCAAGCGCGCGAACGACGAGACATTCTCCGTTCGCCCGAAGCTGGTCATCAATGCCGCCGGGCCATGGATCGATCATGCCAACGCCTCGCTCAACGCGCCCTCGAAGCTGATCGGCGGCACCAAGGGCTCGCATGTCCTGCTCGATCATCCGGAACTCGTGAAAAGCCTCAACGGACACATGATCTACTTCGAGGCCGATGACGGCCGCATCTGCCTCGTCTACGACTACCTGGGCCTCGCCATGGTCGGCTCGACCGACATACCGGCAAGCGATCCGGAGAACGTGCGCTGCGAAGAACCGGAGATCGAATATTTCCTAGAGAGTGTCCGCTCCCTTCTCCCTTCGCTGCGTTTCAGCCGCGATCAGGTGGTCTACACCTATAGCGGCATCCGCCCGCTGCCGGCCTCGGACGCCTCCTCGCCCGGCATCATCAGCCGCGATCACTCGGCACCAGTGATGGAAGCGACAGCCGGACGTCCCTTCCCTGTCGTATCGCTGGTCGGAGGGAAATGGACGACATTCCGTGGCTTTTCCGAGGAGGTCGCCGACCTCGTGCTCAAACGCCTCCAGCGCACACGCCGCCAATCGACACAGCAGCTGGCCATCGGCGGCGGACGCCAGTTTCCCGGCGATGCCGCTCAGCGTCGGGCCTGGATAGCGGCTGCCGCGCAAAAGAGCGGTGTCGACACGATGCGCGCCGAGACGCTGCTGTCGCGCTACGGCACCACGGCATCCGCGATCCTCGATCACGAAGCAACGTCAACCCATCGCGACAGCGAACGGCTTTCCGATGCAGACCATTACAGCCTGCTCGAGATCGACTGGATCGCGAGAAAGGAGTTTGTCGTCCATCTCTCCGACATCGTGCTTCGCCGGACGACGATTGCGATCGAAGGCGCGTTGACGATGGCTGGCTTGGTTGACATGGCAAAGGTCGCCGCCGAAGCACTCGGCTGGGATGCGGCGCGGACGCAGGCGGAGATCGACGACGTCGTGACGACGCTCGCGGATTTCCACGGGCAGGACCTCAGGCGGGCGGCCTGATCGTCGCCGTCCTAGGCCAGTCGTGACATCGCCTGCTCGTCGGCCGTCGGATGCTGACCGAACTCCCGCAACAGCCAGGCGGCCGAATGGCGATCGACCGCCTTGTGAAACAGATAGCCCTGCCCCAGCAGACATCCAAGCGCGCGCAGATGCTCGGCCTGCATCTCCGTTTCTATTCCCTCGGCAACGACACGGATGCCGAGCTTCTCGGCGATCCCCATCAGACCCTCGATGATGACCGCGCCCGCGTCACCCGGCACCAGTCGATCGACGAATGACTTGTCGATCTTGATGATATCGACGGGAACGGTGAGCAGATGCGTCAGCGATGCGAAGCCAGTCCCGAAATCGTCGAGTGCAACGCGCAAACCTCGGGAGCGCATCGCCTTGATCTCGTTTGCCACGACGTGATCGCCCTGGCCGAGATAGACGGATTCCGTCACCTCGATGATGACGTGCTTCAGCGGTATGCCTGATGCCGCAAACGCGCTGCATAGCCGCTCCTGAAGATGGCCGGCATGAAAATCGGCCGCCGACAGATTGATACCGACATGCTGGAACGGCAGGCCCATATCCAGCCAGCGGCGGACATCAGCCGCAACGCGCGACAGCATGCGCTCGGTCAACTCGGACGCCACCTGGGCGTCCAGCGTCGCATCATGGAAGTTCGCCGCGGATACCACGTCTCCGGCCTGTGTGGTCATGCGACACAGCGCTTCGAAGCCGACGACCTCGCGCGTGTCGAGGCGAAGGATCGGCTGATAGTGGGCGTCGATACGGTTCTGCGCCAGCGCCACACTGACGTCGCGAATGGCGCGAAAGCGCCGTGTCAGCGCCGTGCCCAGCCCCGCATGATAGGCAGTGTATTGACCACGGTTGCGCTCCTTGCCGTGATAGAGCGCGACATCGGCATTGTGCCGGACCTGCTCGGGCGTGTCGTCGATCTCGGCAATCGCGCCGCCAATACTGGCCGCCGGAAAGATCACATGGCCATCGCACTGCGCCGGCCTCTTGATCTCGCGGAGAATGTCCTCGGCCTTTGCGGCGAGATCCGGCTCCGGGCCGTCATGCAAAATGACCGCGAACTCATCACCACCCAGTCGGAACGTCGTTTCGGTCGGCATGGTGGCGGCCATGCGGCGCGCGACGACCTGAATAAGCGCATCACCCGCCCCGTGGCCGAATGTGTCGTTTACCAGCTTCAAGTTGTCGACGTCGACAAGCAGCATGCCCCAGCTTCGCTCGGCGGATCGATGCTGCTGTTTGAGCACCTCGTTGAACCGCGCGCGATTGGGCAACCCCGTAAGCGCATCCGTGTAGGTCAGCGCCTCGCGCTCAAGTGCGCGCTCGTTTCTCTCAAGCGCGATCGCGCAGAGATGCACGCATGCATCCACCACATCGCGTTCCAATTGGCTAGGACCACGCTTTTCGCGAAAGTAGAAGGCGAAGGTCGCCAGAACCCGATCGCCGCTCATGATCGGCGTCGACCAGCAGGCCTTGAAGCCCAGGGGCAGGACCATGGCTTTGAAGTCCTGCCAGCGCGCATCGTTTTCGATGTCGGTAACGGTAACAGGGACGCCATGATAGGCCGCCGTCCCGCAGGAGCCGGCGAGAGGGCCGATGGCCAGATTGTCCACGGCCTGCGAATAGGTGAGCGGCAGTGACGGGCCCGCGAGCGGATGCATTCGGCCATCCTTGACCGTCAGCACCGAACAGACCGTCCAGGGGATGGCGGCCTCCACGCGCGTGCAAAGATCATGGACGACGGCGCCGAGCGGCTCGCCCTTGGCGATCATTTCAAGAATGGCATTCTGCAGCGTCAGCATGATTGTCCCACTCGAGATTACGAAACCCATAGTGGCACGCTCGTGTTCAAATCGGATTGAATGCATCATTAAACTTCTATCTTTGCACTCTACCTAAATAAGATTTTTCTGATTTCTGCTCCGGCTATCGTTCCTTGACGTAAACATTGGCCTCGACGGCTGCCGCTATGAAGGCATTTCGTGCCTCCGAAGGCGGTCTCTTGCCGCTTAGAACCTGCTGGCAGGTGCGCTTGGCGGTCTTCAGACTGCGCCCGCGCGCGATTGGCCACGCCGTATTCAACGCCGTGGCGGCCTCGCTTGTATTCGTCACTGTTCGAAATTCGCCGTATCTGCTCGCCTGGAAGTAGATCGGCCGGCTCCATCGTTTCGGGTCCATAACGCAATACCTCCAATACCGGTTAACGCACATGCGGTTGTGGCGTTCCAATATTTGAACGTCATCGTCGATACCGGACGGTCGGCGACGATTTTGCGCGACTGTGCTTCGCCGGTCATAGCGCCCCGGCGGATACGCGTTACGGTGGTGCGAAACGGGGGTGGATGCGATGACGAAGACGGACTGGCCGAAAGAGGCGCTGACATCGGAAGCAATGGAGATGCTGGATCGCATCCTCAGGCAATGGTGCCTTGAGCAGAACTGCGACGCCAGCAGTGACCGTGGCCAGGCGACCGCCAAGGCGCTGATCGACTGGTTTGAATTCGGCGTGCAGGACGAGAAAGAGCTCGCGCGGCTGGCGCGCGACGAGTTGCCGCTGAAGTCATAGCCTTCGGGAGGCACGGGCGAAACGGTCACAAGATCGCGATGACGCAAAAAAATCTCGCGCGCTTGATGCAACGCAATATGCATATCCGTTCGCATGCACTATCCCTTCTTGCCGGCCGCATGTCGCTGCTCCTCCCAGCAGCAGGGTGGCCGCATATATGAAAAAGGATAGCGCCCCACATGACGAATACTCTGATTGAATCCATCAAGAAGCGCCGCAGCCAGTATGCTCTCGGCAAGACCCTGCCGATCTCCCAGGAAGAAACCACCAAGCTCATCCAGGAAGCCGTGAAGCACACGCCGTCTTCCTTCAACTCGCAGAGCTCGCGTGTTCTGGTTCTCTACGGTGCGGAAAGCGACAAGCTCTGGGGCTTCGTGATGGACGCACTGCGCAAGATCGTTCCTGCAGACGCGTTTGAATCGACTGAAAAGCGGATCAACAGCTTCGCCGCCGGCGCCGGCACCGTTCTCTTCTTCGAAGACCAGGACGTCGTGAAGGGCCTGCAGGAAAAGTTCGCGCTTTACGCCGACAACTTCCCGATCTGGTCGGAACAGTCGAGCGGCATGACGCAGTTCGCCGTCTGGTCGGCGCTCGCCGCATCCGACATCGGCGCCAGCCTGCAGCACTACAACCCGCTGGCCGACGCCGAGATTGCAGCCGCGTGGAACATCCCGGCCTCGTGGAAGCTGCGCGCGCAGATGCCGTTCGGCGCCAACTCCGCCGCCTTCGGCGAAAAGGCGTTCATGGACGACAGCGACCGCTTCAAGGTCTTCGGCTGATAACGCTTGCCGGCGGCGTCATGCGCCGCCGGTTTCTTTGCCTCAGCGGTGACTGCTCTCACGGCGGCAAGTTGGTAAGAGGACAGCGATTTGGACCGTCTCGAATGCGACCGCATGTTCGTAGCCGTTATCGATACGGGAAGCTTCGCTGCCGCGGCAGTCCGTCTCGGCACCAGCAGCGGCCAGGCTTCGAAGCTGGTCTCACGCCTGGAGGCAAGCCTCGGCGTTCAGCTGATCATGCGAACGACGCGCGCGCTGTCGCTTTCGGAGGCAGGTCGCGCCTATTACGAACGGGTGAAATCGCTTCTCGAAGAGTTCGATGCGCTTGATGCCTCGGTGCGCAATGCCTCGCGCGCGCCGTCGGGCCGGCTGCGGATCACCGCGCCGATCACCTTCGGCACCACGCAGCTGACGTCCGTGCTCAATCAGTTCGCGATGGCCTTCCCCGACATCAATCTCGACGTCAGTTTCTCGGACCGTACAGTCAATCTGGTCGATGAAGGATTTGATGCCGCCGTGCGCATCGGGCGCCCTGATGATAGCAGCCTGATCGCGCGCAAGCTTTGCGCCGCGCGCATCGTGCTCGTTGCCGCCTCGTCCTATCTCGACCAGCGCGGTGTGCCGGTGACGCCGGCGGATCTCGCGGCCCATGATTGCATCATCGACACCAATTTCCGCGATCCGCTCACTTGGCGCTTCCGCGACAAGGCCGGTTTGCAGCCCATCGTGACAGAAGTCCGCGGGCGCATTGAGTTTTCGAACGCCGAGGCCTGCGTCGCCGCAGCCGAAGCGGGCTTGGGGATCGCGCGCGTACCGAGCTTCGTTGCCGGCGCACGACTTCGCCTTCAGGCGGTGCTTCCCTTGCTTTCCGATTTCGAGGATGAGCCGCGCGGCCTGTACGCGGTCTATCCCCCTGCCCGGCATCTGGCGCTGAAAGTCAGAGTGCTCGTCGACTTCCTGGCCGACGCTTTTCGCGGACAACCGGTGTGGGACAAGGATTGGGGCTGATTGCTTCCATTCCGGAAGGAAATACTCTCTTCGTGACCGGATAATAATCCATCTGGAATTGCGCCATATCAAGCTCCAACACCGCGCAAGAACAGATCAGGAGTTCAGTCATGCTCGTGGATGGCAAGTGGACCGCCGATTGGCACCCCGTACAGGCGACCGACGCCAAGGGCGGTTTCGTCCGGCAGATTTCGGGTTTCCGCAACTGGATCACCCCCGATGGCAACGCCGGGCCAACAGGTGACGGCGGCTTCGAGGCCGAGGCCGGCCGCTACCATCTCTATGTCGCGCTGATCTGCCCCTGGGCCTCGCGCACGCTGATTGGCCGGGCGCTCAAGAAGCTGGAAGATGTGATTTCGGTATCGGTCGTCGAACCGGCGCTATCCGATCAGGGCTGGCGTTTCGGAGACTACCCAGGCGCCAATTGCGATGAGCTCAACAGCGCCACCTATATGCACGAGATCTACACCAGCGCCGACCCGCATTACACTGGCCGCGCGACCGTGCCTGTGCTCTGGGACAAGGAACGCCGCACCATTGTCAACAACGAGTCGGCGGATATCCTGCGGATGCTCAACTCCGGCTTCGGCGCGCTCGCCGATGGTTCGGTCGATCTCTATCCGGAAGATCTGCGCGCGGAGATCGACGCCCTCAACGAGCGCATCTATCCGCAGCTCAACAACGGCGTTTATCGCACCGGCTTCGCGACCACACAGGTCGCCTATGAGGAAGCCTTCGCCGAGGTCTTCGCGATGCTCGACGAACTGGAGGCGCGCCTCGAAGGACAGCGGCCATTCCTCTTCGGCACGCGACTGACGGAGGCTGATGTACGGCTCTTCGTAACGCTCATCCGCTTCGACGCCGCGTACAATGGGCTCTTCAAGTGCAACCTGCGCCGGCTGGCGGACTATTCCAATCTCAGCCGCTATGTCGACCAGATGCTTGCGATACCGGGTATCCGCCAGACGGTCAGCATCGATCACATCAAGCGCGGCTATTACTCGATCAAGGCGCTGAACCCGACGGGGATCGTTCCCGTGGGCCCGCAGCTTCCGTTCGAGATCTGAGAGGAAATAGCCGTGTCGACAATCGCATCACATGCACTGGTCATCATGCTCCACGGCGTCGGCTCGAGCGGCGCCGATCTCGCGCCCCTGGCCAATGTCTGGAAAGACGCTCTTCCCGGCGCCGTCTTCGCTTCGCCGAACGCGCCAAGCCACTCCAGCTTCGGCGCAGGCTACCAGTGGTTCAGCGTGGCGGGTGTCACCGAGGAGAACAGAAGCGAGCGTATCAAGGATGCGCGTCCGGCTTTTGACGCCACGATATCGTCGATCATCAAGGAGAACGGCTTCGCCGATCGGCTCGATCGCGTCGTTCTGGTCGGTTTCTCGCAGGGCACCATCATGGCGCTCGATGCCGTGGCATCAGGTCGCTGGCCTGTCGGCGCCGTCGTCGGCTTCTCCGGCCGCCTCGCCTCGCCGCTCCCGCTCACGCCTGCGGTCAAAACGCCGGTGCTCTTGGTGCATGGCAGCGCCGATCCGGTCATTCCGGCGGCTGAAACGACGCGTGCCGCGGCTGCTCTTGAGACGCTTGGGATGGACGTTGAGACGATCATCGTTCCCGGGCTTGGCCATACGATTTCAGCCGATGGCGCTGCCCGGGCGGGTGCGTTCATGGCCGAAGCGATGAAGTGATCCAGACCTCGGAAAGAAACAAGGCGTTGCGCCAAGCTCGGCGCAACGCTCTCTCGGAAGGCTAGGCCGAAGCCTTGACCGTGTATTTGAGGTGCAACAGGCCGTCATCAAGCTTGTCGCACGAAAGCAGCGAAAGCTCACACTTGCCCGCCAGACCATCCTGACCGTATTCGATGAAACGGTCGCTCCCCTTGCGCGCGTCGACGGCTGGCGCCACGAGCAGGCTCAGCTCATCGACCAAGCCCGCCGCGAAGAACGAACCATTGACGCCGGCTCCGCCTTCCAGAAGCAGACGGCGGATATTGAATTCGCGTCCCAGTGTTTCCAGCAGGCTGGATAGATCCATCTCCTGCCCGTCGGACACGATATAGGACACGCCGTCGGCGACGAGCTCGGCCAGATGCTGATCGCTGACATCCTTACCGAGCAACACGATGAAATGATCGCCATCGAGATCGCCGCCGTTGAAATGCAGCTTGCCGTGCTGGTCGACAGCGATCGCAAAGCTCTTGGCGTCGCGGTTGGCCACGTGCAGCGACCTGTTGACGTCGAACGGTCCGGCTGGCGGATGTGCGCCGGCCTTTGATATCTCGGCCATCGTGACGCGGCCGACCAGCCATCCGTCGGCGTTCATCGTCTTGTGAATTGTCTCGTAGGCGGTCGACCACCCTGCCCGGTTTCCATCCGGGCTTGCTGTCCAGCGGCTAGGGTGAAGCCCGCCATCGAGCGAAGTGATCATATGGCAGATGATATGTGGCTTCATCACGCGGCCGAGCCCCTGTAATCCTGATCGGCGACCTTCTCCATCCAGGTAACAGCGGAGCCATCCTTCATTTCCGCGATGGCGAGGTGGCTCATTGCGCAATCCGGAGAAGCACCGTGCCAGTGCTTTTCACCGGGCTCGAACCACACGATGTCGCCGGGCCGGATTTCCTGGACCTCTCCGCCTTCGCGCTGGATCAAGCCAAGGCCCGAAAGCACGATCAGGGTCTGACCGAGGGGGTGGGTGTGCCAGGCGGTGCGGGCGCCGGGCTCGAAGGTCACGGTCGCACCGCTCAGGCTGCCGCTGCCGTTGAATGGCGCATCGATGCGCACCGTGCCGGTGAAATAGTCTTCCGGGCCCTTTGCAGAGGCTTTTGCGCCGCTTTTCCTGATTTCCATTGTCTTGCTCCTGTGACAGGTCTGATAACTCACTGTGCCACATAGGCCAGACATCCTGTGAGGACTAGGTGTCTGACATGGCATAATCCTATGCGAACACTTCATGAATGGCTGGAGGTGACTGCGCACGCGAGGCGGTTGAATTCGCCGCGGGCATAGGCTTAGCTCGTTACAGTCCTTCAGCAGCGAGCATCCCATGACATCGACGGCCGACATCATCGTAATCAACGCGCGTGTCCTCACTCTCGATCCCAATCACCCTGATGCCCAGGCGGTGGCGCTTGGCGACGGGAGGATCATCGCCGTCGGTACGGAGGAGGAGATCAAGGCTCTCCACAGTCCCGCAACGCGGGTGATCGACGCGCACGAGAAGACGGTATTGCCGGGCTTCTCGGAAAATCACATGCACCTGTTTTCCGGCGCCGCCGAGCTGGATCATCTTCAGCTGAAGGGCGTGACGGGACTGGCCGCGTTGACCGAGGCCATCCGTGACTACGCGCAGGGCCGGCGGACGCAGACGGTGCTTTTCGCACAGGGCGTCGACTACAATATTCTTGGCGAAGCAGAGCCGCTGACCCGCCAACACCTGGATGCCATCCTGCCAGATCAGCCGCTCGTTCTCTTCGCGCCCGATCACCATACGGCCTGGGCGAATACCGTCGCGCTCGAACTGGTGGGCATTCTCCACGGCGCCGATCTCAGACCCGGAAACGAAGTCGTGGTCGGCGCCGACGGGCTGGCAACCGGCGAGCTCCGGGAAATGGAAGCCTTCAGCCCGCTTCAGGCCGCCGGCGGTTTCGATCGTTATCGGCTGGGTCTCTCGACCGGCGGCGAGCCCGAGCCCTATCCGGATGCCGCGCAGTGGGCGCAGGACATCGCCGTGATGCGCACCGGCCTTGCCTATTGCGCCCGCCACGGCATCACCACAGTCCAGAACATGGACGGCAATCTCTATCAGCTGCAACTGCTCGCAGCGATCGAGAAAGAGGATGGCCACCTGCCCTGCCGCGTGCAGATCCCCTTTCATTTCAAGAATTTCATGTCGCTCGACATGCTGGAGAAAGCCTCAAACATGGCGGCCAACTACAAGAGCGACTGGCTCTCCTCCGGCCTCGTCAAACTCTTCTACGACGGCGTGATCGAAAGCGGAACCGCCGTGATGGTCGAGCCCTATGCCGACAAGCCAGGCGATCGTGGCGAGGGTCTGTTCACGCCCGAAGCGTTTCGCGCGGTCGCCGTCGAAGCCGATCGTCGCGGCCTGCAGATCGCCGTTCATGCGATCGGCGATGGCGCTGTCCGGGCAGTGCTTGATGGTTACGCGGCGGCGCGCGAAGAGAATGGTGCGCGCGACAGCCGCCATCGCATTGAACATATCGAGGTTGTGCATCCAGACGACATCAAGCGTTTCGCCGAGCTCGGCGTCATCGCCTCCATGCAGCCTCCCCATCCGCCCGGCTGCGCGGGCCTGCCGCTGGAGCCGACGATCTCGCGCATTGGCAGGGACCGCTGGCCGGTCAGCTACGCTTGGCGCACGCTGAAGAACGCCGGTGCCCATATCTGCTTCGCGTCCGACTGGCCCGTTTCGCCGATCGATCCGCTCGTAGGCCTCAAGGCCGCGGTGACGCGCAAGAAATGGAGCGACGGCGATCCGGATCAATCCTTCTCGTTGCAGGAAGCGCTCGCCGCCTATTGCGTCGAGGGCGCCTATGCCGAGTTCAAGGAAGGTCGCAAGGGCATGATCAGGCAGGGCTACGTCGCCGATATCGTCATTCTCGACAGCGATATCGAGGCGATCGACCCCGATGATCTCGACACCATCAAGCCCGTGACGACCATCTGCGGCGGGCGCATTAGTTTTTCCGATTGATAAATATTTTCTACCGGAAGCGTAAAATCGGGTTGTCAATGCGCGAGGCGTGTGGTCACCTAGCCAAAAGCCGAAAAGGCGGGGACAGCAGCATCAGCAACCACGAGTGGGCCGCATATGGCGGGATTGAACGCGATTGAGATTCGCAGTGTTTCCAAGGTGTTCGGCTTTGGTGAGTACGCATTTTCCGCGGTAGACGACGCATCGGTTTCCATCAGGCAGAACGAGTTTTTCACCCTTCTGGGGCCGTCTGGCTGCGGCAAGACAACGCTCCTGCGCCTGATTGCCGGTTTCGAATACCCGACATCGGGCGAGATCATGTTGAACGGCGATAACATCGCCGCGATGCCGCCATTCAAGCGGCCGATCAACACGGTTTTCCAGAGCTACGCGCTTTTCCCGCACATGACGGTCGCCGAGAATATCGGCTTCGGCCTGACCATGCTCGGCCGACCGAAGCAGGAGATCCGCGACCGGGTCGCGGCGATGCTGAAGCTGGTGCGGATGGAAGCGCTCGCCAACCGCCGCACCAGCCAGATTTCCGGTGGCCAGCAGCAGCGCGTGGCGCTTGCCCGCGCGCTGGCGCCGCAGCCGAAGGTGCTTCTGCTCGACGAGCCACTGTCGGCGCTGGACTACAAGCTCCGCAAGGACATGCAGATAGAGCTTAAGCGTCTGCAAGCCGAAACCGGGATCACCTTCATCTTCGTCACCCACGACCAGGAGGAAGCGCTGACCATGTCGGACCGCATCGCCGTGATGTCGGCTGGAAAGATCCTGCAGGTCGGCAACCCCAGAGAGATCTACGATGCGCCGACCGACCGCTTCGTGGCCGATTTCATCGGCGAGACGAACTTCCTCAAGGGGCGCATTCACGCGGTGAATTCCGGGATTGCGGAAGTGGAAACCGCCGCCGCCGGTCGCATTTCGGCGACGATGCCCAGCAACTTTTCCGATGACGGAGAGGTGACTTTGGTGCTGCGGCCGGAACACGCAGCGCTTTGCGGGCCGGCGGATCATGCGCGCTGCCAGATGACGGGCACGCTGGAGACGATCGTCTATTTCGGCACGGATACGCACTATCATGTTCGCCTCGCCGACAACGAAACGCTGTTTACGCTGCGCGAGCAGAACAAGCCGCTGCAGGCTGCGCGGTACGCCGAGGGTGATAGGGTCGGCATCGCGATCGAGCCCAATGCCGCCAGGGTGCTGAGGAGCTGACATGACCCATGTGGCGGATGTGATCGAGGCGGAAAAGAGCCGGGACATCCGGACACGCTGGCTCCTTTCCCTGCCCGCCCTGCTGATCATTCTTGCGGCCGCCAGCGGTCCGCTTCTGATCGTCGTCGCCTATTCCTTTCTGACGCCAGGCCCTTATGGCGACGTCGTCTGGGTGCCCTCCATCGAGGGCTGGATCAACGTCGCGCTGCAGCAGGACATTTTCGACGGCTCGCTATCCATGGCCGACGCCCATGTCTCGATCTTCATCCGCTCTGTCGTCCTGTCGCTTGCCACCACGCTGCTCACGCTCGCCATCGGCTTTCCGACCGCCTATTTCATCGCCACCCGCCGCGAGACGACACGCGAGCTGTGGCTGCTCTTGATCACCATTCCCTTCTGGACCAATCTCCTGATCCGCACCTTTGCGATCCTTGAAATCATCCGCAATGAAGGGCTGATCAACGGCTTGCTCATGCGCTTCGGGCTAATCTCGAAGCCGATCCAGATGCTGTTTACCGACGGCGCGATCCTGACCGGCATGGTCTATGTGTACCTGCCGCTGATGGTCCTGCCGCTCTATGCCAGCATGGAGAAGATCGATTTCCGCCTGGTCGAGGCGGGATACGATCTTTACGCGACGCCTTTCAAGGTCCTGCGGCGGATCATCATTCCGCTGGTCAAGCCGGGCATCATCGCCGGCTCCATCCTCGTCTTTATCCCGGCGCTCGGCGCCTACGTCACCCCCAGCATCCTCGGCGGCGGCAAGAACCTGATGCTCGGCAACCTGATCGAACTGCAGTTCGGCCAGGGACGCAACTGGCCGCTCGGCTCGGCATTGTCGATCACGCTGATGATGATCGTGATGATCGCCCTGCTCTTCTATGTGCGCAACGCCGGCGGGCAGGAGAACCGGCATGGCTAGATCCTTCTCCATCAGGCGTCAGCGCGGCTTCACCACGATCGCGATGATCTGCTTCGCGGCTCTCTATCTGCCGATCGGCGTGCTGGTTTTCTATTCGTTCAACGCCGGCGAGTCGCTCGCGTCGTTCGACGGCATATCGCTGCGCTGGTTCCAGAAGGCCTTCGAGAACAAGCAGGTGATCGACGCCTCGCTGCGCTCGCTGCAGATCGCGGCGATTGCCGCCGTGGTCTCGACGATCGCGGCGACGATGGCGGCGCTGGCGACCACGCGCACCGCGCCCTATCGCGGCCTGACAATGAAATATGCCTTTATCAACCAGCCGCTGATGATCCCCGAGATCGTCACCGCCGTCGCGCTTCTGATCTTCTTCGCGCGCATCAAGATCTGGACCGGCTACGCCGGCATCGGCTACCTCATTGCTGCCCACACAGCCTTCTGCATCCCCTTTGCCTATCTGCCGATCCGCGCGCGGCTCGAAAACATGGACCTGACGCTGGAGAAGGCCGCGGCCGACCTCTATGCTACGCCGTGGATGGCGTTCCGCCATGTGACGCTGCCGCTGCTGTGGCCGGGCATTCTCGCCGGCTTCATGCTGGCCTTCGTCATCTCGCTCGACGATGTCGTCATCACCGAATTCGTCAAATCCGCAGGCCAGGACACGCTTCCGACCTACATGCTCGGCCAAATCCGCCGCTCCATCACGCCCGAAATGAACGCGATCTCGACGCTGTTTCTCGGCCTGTCGATCCTCGTCGTCTCCATCTTCTTTGTCGTCAATCGAAAACGTGCCTGAAAACAAGAGAGGGAACATGCGCATGAAACGGATGACTTCGACAATCGCCCTTATGGCGGCACTCCTTGGCACCGCGGGCCTCGCCCACGCCGAGGGTGAGCTCAACATCTACAATTGGGGCAATTACACCAGCCCCGAGATGATCAAGAAGTTTGAGGACAAGTACAAGGTCAAGGTGACGATCACCGACTATGATTCCAACGACACGGCGCTTGCCAAGGTCCGCCAGGGTGGCTCCGGCTTCGACATGGTCGTGCCCTCGCAGAACTACATTCCGATCTGGATTTCCGAGGGGCTGTTGCTTGAGACCGACCCGGACAAGATGGAAAACTTCAAGAACGTGGCCAAGGAATGGGCCAACCCCGACTTCGATCCCGGCCGCAAGTACACCGTTCCGTGGGCGATGGGTATCGTCGGCACCGTCGTCAATACCGATGTCTACAAGGGTGACATCAACACTTGGGGCATCATCTTCGATACGCCGGCCGAGCTGAAGGGCAAGGTCAACGTCGTCCCCGAAATGACCGACGTGATCGACGCGGCCGTGCTCTACAATGGCGGCAAGAAGTGCACCGGCGATCTGGCTGTACTCAAGAAGGTGCGCGACACGCTGCTGAAGGCCAAGCCCGACTGGGTGGCGATGGAATACGGCACCATCGAGAAGATGGGCTCTGGCGATTTCGCGGCATCGAGCGACTGGAACGGCTCGGCTTTCCGCCAGCGCCTCAAGAACCCCGCGATCAAGTTCGGCTATCCCAAGGAAGGCTTCGTCAACTGGAGCGACAACCTCTCCGTCCTCAAGGACGCCAAGAATGTCGAGAATGCCAAGCTGTTCCAGAACTTCATGATGGATCCTGAAAACGCCGGCATGAACTCTGGTTTCCATCGCTATGCAAACGGCATCGCCGGCTCCGACAAGTTCATGCCCGAGGATATGAAGAATGCGCCCGAGATCACTATCCCGGCGGAATTCGCTTCGGTCGGCGTACCATCCCAGACCTGCCCGCCTGATGTTCAGGCGCTCTACACGAAGATCTGGACCGAGTTGCAGAAGTAGGCCCGATCTCGGCACCCCGCCCCGTCGATGGTGCGGGGTGCCACATTTTCCAGCGAATGGATGTTTTGATGAAGACCGTCTTCTCTCCCCGCCATCGCGGCCACGCCAACCAGCTTGAGCTTGTGGCGGGCGACATCGTTCCCGGCTTCGAGCTGACATCGCGGGCCGAGTATATCGCCGCCCGTGTCGCGGCGGTCGGACTCGGCGCGATCATCGAGCCGACGGAGCATGACCTGACAACAGCGGCGCGCGTTCACCGCAAGGATTATCTCGATTTCCTGCCGACGATCTGGGACCGCTGGACAGCGGAAGGACGCAGCGGAACGGCGCTGCCCTTCACATGGCCGACGCGCGGCCTGCGCGGCGATGTGCTGCCCGAGTTCATCGATGGCCTGCTCGGCTACTACTCCTTCGACGCCGGCTGCGGCATCGTCGAGGGCTCTTGGGATGCGATCAAATCTTCCCATGACGTGGCGCTGACGGCAGCCGGCCTGGTGCAATCCGGCGAACGCGCCGCCTTCGCGCTCTGCCGCCCGCCCGGCCACCACGCCGGCGCCGGCTTCATGGGCGGCTATTGCTATATCAACAACGCCGCCGTGGCCGCGCAATGGCTGCGCGACAACGGCGCCAGGCGGGTATCGATCCTCGACGTGGACTATCATCACGGCAACGGCACGCAGGAGATTTTCTACGCGCGTGATGATGTGCAAGTCATCAACCTGCATGCCGATCCGATGCAGGAGTACCCCTATTTCCTCGGCCATGCCGACGAGCGTGGTATCGGCGCCGGCGAAGGCTTCAACCTCAACTACCCCATGCGCTTCGGCACCGACTGGACGAGGTGGAGCCAGTCGCTGGAGGATGCCTGCGGCAAACTGCTGTCCTACGCGCCTGATGTGGTGGTCGTTTCGCTCGGGGTCGATACGTTCGAGAAGGACCCGATCAGCAAGTTCAAGCTCAGGACCGAGGACTTCTCCAAGATCGGCGAGCGGATCGCCAGGCTCGGGCTTCCGACGCTGTTCATCATGGAAGGCGGCTATGCCGTCGAGGAGATCGGTGTCAACGCGGTGAGCGTGCTCACCGGCTTCGAAGACGCCTGATTGCCGGCGGGGAGTGATGGAATGCCAGGAGACGAACCAGTGACCACCTTGAGTCGCGCGGACGTGACGCTCGCCAACTGGCGCACCGTACCCTACAGCCGGTGGTCCTTCGAACATGTCAGCGAAATTGTCCCCTCGGCGATCATCCCGGGCACGCGCGGCGGAAAAGCGGCCGAGCCAGTCGGCCTCGACGCGCTATCGGGCATCTCTTTCACAGGGCTGAAAGGTGCACCGTCATTGCTGTCGGACTTTCTCACCGAAAGCGAAACTGACGAATTCGTCGTCATGAAGGACGGACGCGTTATCGCCGACTGGTCCGCGCCTCATTCCGATCCAACGCGCCCACACATCATATTCTCCGTCTCCAAGTCCCTGACAGGACTGCTCGCCGGAATTCTCGCGGATAAAGGCCTGCTGTCCTTCGAAAGCCCGATCACCCGCTATGTGCCCGAGGTCACCGGTTCGGCCTATGCCGATGCAACGGTGCAGCAGCTCTTCGACATGGAGATCAGCGTCGATTTCGTGGAAAGCTATCTCGACACCTCAGGTGGTTTCGAGCGCTATCGCCGCTCCACAGGATGGAATCCCGAAAAGCCTGGCGATCCAGCACCGGATCTGAAGTCATTCATCTGCGGCATCGGCAAGGGTGCCGGATCACACGGCGAGAGGCACGCCTATCGTTCGCCGAACACCGATCTGGCCGGCATCGTTCTCGAGCGGGCCGCTGGGGCGCGCTTCGCCTCGCTGCTCAGCGACCACCTGTGGAAAGCAGTCGGCGCTGACGCAGACGCTATGGTCACCGTCGACCGTATCGGCACGGCGCGCGCGGCGGGCGGCATTTCTGCGACGGCTCGAGACCTTGCCTTGGTGGGCGACCTTGTCCGCAGGCGCGGTAACGGGATCGTTTCAGAGGGCTTCATCGCCGACCTCTGGTCGCGCAAGCGCCGCGAGGCATGGAAGAGCGGCGATCAGCTGGAACTGTTTCCGGAAGGAAGCTACCGCAATTACTGGTACGAGACGGGCGCCGGAGAGCTGGCGGCGATCGGCATTCATGGCCAGTGGATTTGGATCCACCCGGAGAGCGAAACTGTCATCGTCAAGCTGTCGTCGCAGCGGTTGCCGGTTGATCCGGCCCTTGACCACGCGATCGTGCGGATGATGCGCGCGATCTGCCGCTCATAGCGCGCTCCCCGTCAGCGGGAGGCCACCCCTTGCTGACGATACGCACCTTGCTTCGACGCCAACTGGCTGATCGGCAAGGAGAGTTCGGCAATCCTGGGATCGGGCGCCTCGACCCACCGCTCTGGCGAGAAGTAGGCCTTGGTGCGCGTCTGCGGCCCCGAACCGGCGGCGACGACGAGCATGAAATTGTAGCTGTCCTGGCTCTCGGTATCGCGCCTGAAGCTGAAATAGGCTCCGAACCGCTCGTTTTCGAAATCACGAAGGCTGCGGATCGGCGCCAGCGCGTCCTGAAAATCGCTCCACCCCGCCTGCCGCACCAGGGTTTCGAATATCTTCATATGACCGACGTCCAGCCGCCCTTCGGCATCCGTCGGGGGGCCGACGAGCCTTCCCCTGATCTCCACGATGTCGCCGCTGGCGTTGCCCTTGACCCTCAGGAACACCGAGTTCAGCGGCCGAACGTCGTTCTTCTTGTATATGCGCTGGAAATAGCATTCGTGGCTGGTGCTGCGCATCGAGGGCGCGCGCCATTCGCTTGTCTCGATACCCGCATCACGAAGCGCCTTGCAAACGGTCGGCCCGGAGACCCTCCACATGCGCAGGAACTGAGCCGCGACTTCGGGTTCAGGGGCTTCGATCAGGCGAACGGGGATGTCGACCGGTTGCGCCGGCGGTGGCGTGGACGTCGCGGCCGGCTCGACAATCATGGGCGGCTGTGGCGGCTCATCGAAGATTTGAATTCCGACATAGCGAAAGAGGCTTTCGAACCGCTGAGGATCGCCAAGAAACAGCGCCGCGGCCGCGAAGCACGGCAGGATGAGGAAGAATATCGACCAGACGGACCTGCGGATATTGTTCCGCAACGGCACCCTTACCTGTTCTTGTGATGCATCACTCACCAAATCCATCACCTTCGTGGCTGGATTATAAGTTAAAGCTCATACTCACAATGGTTCAATACATCCGAATTAGCAATCGCCTGATCGCGAATTCATGCTGCAACGCGAAAAAATCAGTCGGCATTACCATCCGCCATGGCATTGAGCGGCAGGAATACACCAGCAATCACATCCGCGAGATTGGCCGGCAAGTTAAGAAACTATTTATGAAATCGTGAAAATTAGAGATGGACGATCGTGGCAATGCGGCATTCGCGCGCGTTGCACCCCAATGACGTGGTTCAATGAGTAAATGCTCACGCGCTCGACGGTGCGTAGCAATGCGTATGGAGTATAGCGTATCATGAGTATCAATCCCTTTGCGGCAGCCCTTGCCCTCAGCCTTCTTGCCACACCGGTTCTGGCAGCCGATTTCGGTTCCTACGACCAGCCGTCTTCCGGCAGCTGGGAAGGCGCCTATGCCGGTGTCCACGGCGGCATTGCCTCTCCGAACCTCAACCCCTTCTCCGGCAACAACGGCCTGAGCGTCGGCGGACAGGCGGGCTACAACACCATGGTTGGCGGCGCGGTCGTCGGCGGCGAAGTCGAAGCCTCCTATCTCGGCGACAGTCGCGTGAAAGTGGAAGACGGCAAGCTCAAGGAGCGTCACCGCCTGAGCGCCAAGGGCAAGGTCGGCGCACCGATCGACCAGACGCTGATCTATGGAACGGCCGGCTTTGCGATGACCAACTTCCGTGACAACGGCAACATCGCCGGCCCCGACGGCTGGAAGCCGGGCTACATCCTCGGCGCAGGTGTCGAGCAGAAGCTGACGTCCAATGTTTCGGCTCGCGTCGAATATAACTACACGATCACCAACAGCGTGCGTACCTTCTCCAACGGTGTCGGCACGACGGGCAATGTCCACGACCACACGCTGAAGGCCGGCCTCAACGTCAGCTTCTAACAGCAGTAAGGATGGCGTCAGCAATTGTTGGCGCCATCTCCTCGCGCAAAAGATCTCCGGCGCTGCCTGCACACCAGCGCGCGCCGGATCATGCAGCCTGGCCCAATGTGGTCAGATAGATTGCCTTTGAGGGGTATGCGGTGCTTCGCGCCGATGTCGCATATCCCTGAGTGTTTCGCGTTCGCAGAAGCGCCGATAACAAGCCTGACGCTCACCCCGGAAAGACGGGGCTACCCCCTCCCCATTTGGCCAGCCCGGTGCATGAGCCCGAGCTAAATCCCGCCTGGCTCAAGTACCATATACAACATGGGCGCCAATTACTCTTCGAACACCTTGCCGCTTCGCGCTTCGAGGCGATAGCGGTGCGCGGGATAGACCAGTCGGGCTGTCGAGACCACCTGGCGGCCAGACCATGTCCGGCGCCGAATGGTCAGGCAAGGTTCGCTTCTCAGGATCGTCAGCAGCTTGCATTCCCAGGCCTGCGGCATCGCCGCCTCCACCACGTGCTCGGAGCCACTGAGCGGCGCGGCAGCCACCAGGTAAGCGTTCGGCGTCTGGGACGAAAAATCTTGAATGAGATAGTCTGGCGCAGCCGCTGGATTGACGAAACGGTCCTCGATCTGCACCGGTACGCCATTTTCGCTGTGCACGATCAGCGAATGAAAGACCGGCGCGCCGATATCGAGATCGAGCGCGTCCGCAGTCTCCGGAGATGCGGGCTCTTCAGCGATCACAATGACTGACGCTTCGTGCGAATGCCCGCGCTCCGCAATCTCGTCGGCGATGTTTCTGACCTCGAATAGCGGTGAGTAACCTTTGCGCTCCGCCACGAACGAGCCGACGCCCTGGATGCGAACGAGCTCCCCTTCCGCCGCCAATTCGCGCAGCGCGCGGTTCGCCGTCATCTTGCTGACGCCGAGTTCGGCGACCAGTTCATTCTCGGAGGGCACGCGGAATTTCGGCGGCCATTCGCCGCTCTGGATGCGGTCGAGAATCATCTGCTTGACACCGACATAGAGCGGCGCGCTATCGTTCTGCGCAAGCTCACGCTTCATCTCGCTGGAATGCTTCATTGCCTATTCCTTTTGCACGAATGAAATCCGCCCATTCAATCGACTTTCCTCTTGCATAACACAAATTATCTCATATGGTACCCTATACAACCACCTGATCAACTTCTCTTCGAAGGATGGCAGGCAAGCCGGCGCAGATCGGCATCACGCGGCCGCAAGGCCATCGTCACTTCAGAGGAGATCTCTATGAAACTCGCAGCCATTCTTCTATCCAGCGCCGTCGCGCTTTCCGGGCTTGTCGCTCCCGTTTCCGCCAAGGACTGGAAGACCGCCACCATCACGCTCGAAGGCGCCTATGCGCCATGGAACATGACGAATGCCGACGGCACGCTCGGCGGCTTCGAACCCGAACTGGCCAAGGTGCTGTGCGAACGCGCCAAGATCGAATGCACGCTCGTGGCTTCGGATTGGGACGGCATGATCCCGGCGCTGAATGCCGGCAAGTTCGATGTCATCATGGATGCGCTCTCTATCACCGAAGAGCGCAAGCAGATCATCGACTTCACTGTGCCCTATGCCGCGACGCCGGCTGCTTTCGCCACCGCCAAGGACAGCCCGCTCGCCAATGCCGCCGGCACTGGCGCGACCATCAAGATGACACCCGGCCAGACCGGCGTGAAGGAAATCGACGCGCTGAAGGAAGCCTTCAAGGGCAAGACGATCGGCATCCAGGCCGCCACCGTCTATGCGAAGTTCGTCTATGACAACTTCGGTGATATAGCCCAGATCCGCGAATACAAGACGGGCGCCGATCGCGACCTCGACCTGCAGAACGGACGTATCGACCTCGGCTTCGACGACGCCGTCTATTTCAACAGCGCGTTCGAGACCGCCGGCGGCGCGCTCGCCTTTACCGGCCCCGAGATCGTCGGATCGATCTGGGGCGAAGGTGAAGGGCTTGGCATCCGTAAGGCCGACACCGACCTGCGCGACAAGTTCAGCGAAGCGATCAAGTCGGCGCTTGCCGATGGCACCGTGAAGAACCTGTCGATGAAGTGGTTCAAGATCGACGTCAGCCCGCAGCAGTAAGGCCTCCGGCAAACACAGCCCGGTCTCCGACGCCAGCGCCGGAGACCGCATGTCTGACAACGTCGTCGATCGAGCGACGCATGCGGGGAACGTGCCATGGCATCATTGTCACTGATTGGATTCGGCTCCGGCGGATGGGGCGCGCTGCTGCTTTTTGCCGCCTTCATCACCCTGTGCGTAACGGCGACAGCGCTCGTGATCGGCGCGGTGATCGGCGCGATCGTCGCTGCTGCGAAGCTGTCCGGCAACCTCGTGTTCGCCACGCTCGGCAATATCTACACGACCGTCTTTCGCGGCGTGCCTGAACTTCTCATCATCTACCTGATCTATTTCGGCGGCTCTTCGGCGGTCACCGCGATCGGCAAGGCGATGGGCTACGAGGGTTTCCTCGGCATGCCGTCTTTCATCGCAGGCGCGCTAGCGGTCGGCATCATCTCTGGCGCCTATCAGGCCGAAGTCTTTCGCGGCGCCTTTCAGGCGATTTCCAAGGGCGAACTCGAGGCAGCGTCGGCGATCGGCATGCACCGCGCATTGCGTTTCCGCCGCATCATCATGCCCCAGGTTTTCCGCTTCGCCATTCCCGGCATCGGCAATGTCTGGCAGCTAAGCCTAAAGGATTCCGCGCTGATCTCCGTTACCGGCCTCGCCGAGTTGATGCGCACCAGCCAGGTGGCGGCGGGTTCGACGCGGCAGTATTTTCTGTTCTTCATCGTCGGCGGCATTCTCTATCTGATCCTGACCAGCCTGTCGGACCGCGTCTTCAACGGCGCCGAACGACGCGCCAACCGCAGCATGCCGACGGCGGCGATGGGAAAGGCATAAGGACAAGCCCATGGACATCGCCTTTCTCACCCAAACCATGCTGACGCTCTTGAAAGCGGTGCCGACGACGCTGGCGCTGTTTTCGGTGTCGGTGGTCTCCGGATGCCTGCTTGCGTTGCTGATCGTCTGGATGCGTGTCGGTGGAAACCCGGTTCTGTCCGCCTTTGCCAAGGGCTACATCTTCGTCTTTCGCGGATCGCCCCTGCTGATCCAGATGTTCCTGATCTTCTACGGCCTCGGCCAGTTCGGCTTCATCCGCTACTCGTTCCTCTGGCCTTTCCTGCGCGAACCCTTCATCTGCGCCGTGCTTTCACTGGCGTTGTGCACCGCCGGCTATTCGGCCGAGATCTTCCGAGGCGGCATTCGAGCGGTCTCGCCGCGCGAAATCGAAGCGGCACGTTCGATCGGCATGTCGGGCTTTCTGCTCGTGCGCCGCATCCTGGCGCCAATCGCGTTCCGCCATGCCCTGCCCGCCTATTCCACCGAAATCGTGCTGATGATGAAATCGACGGCGCTTGCAAGCCTCGTCACCGTCTGGGAAGTGACCGGCGTCGCACAAAGGCTGATCTCGCAGACCTATAGGACGATGGAGGTCTTCCTTTGCGCGGCCATCATCTATCTCGTTTTGAACTTCATAATCCTGCAGGCCATGGCCCTGCTTGAGTATTCGCTTTCGCGACATCGCCGCGCCGCGCCGCCCGCGTTGAAGGCATAAGAGCAGAACCAAACCGATGGAGCACCCATGCCCGGCGTAACCCGACTTTCGGTCCGCAATATCCGCAAGAGCTTCGGCATCCATGAGGTCCTGCGCGGCATCTCGCTTGATGCGCAGGATGGCGACGTCATCTCGCTGCTCGGCGCTTCCGGCTCCGGCAAATCGACCTTCCTGCGCTGTATCAACCTGCTGGAGACCGCGACCGATGGCGAGATCTGGGTCGATGGTGAGCAGATCAGGATGATCCACAAGGGCGGCAAAAGCCGGCCCGCAAGCCAGAAGCAGGTCGACCACATCCGCTCCGAGCTCGGCATGGTGTTCCAGTCCTTCAATCTCTGGTCTCACATGACCATCCTGCAGAACATCATCGAAGGCCCGGTGCATGTCTTGAAGCGCCCGCGCTCCGAGTGCATCGCAGAGGCTGAAGCGTTGCTTGAAAAGGTTGGCATCGCCGACAAGCGTCATGCCTATCCGGCCCATCTTTCGGGCGGCCAGCAGCAGCGCGCTGCGATCGCCCGCGCGCTCGCCATGAAGCCGAAGGTGATGCTGTTCGACGAACCGACATCGGCACTCGATCCCGAACTCGTCGGCGAGGTGTTGCGCGTCATGCGCGCGCTTGCCGAAGAGGGCATGACCATGCTGGTCGTGACCCATGAAATGAGCTTCGCCCGCAACGTCTCTAACCGGGTCGTCTTCATGCGCGAAGGCGTCGTCGACAGCAGCGGCACGCCCGACGAGATGTTCGGTGGTGGCGGATCGCCGGCATTCCGGCAGTTCATCGGTCACTTCGGAACCGGACAATGACAATTCTTCTCGATGGCGTCCTCGCTTGGCGCGATATTGCCCGCGTCGCGGAGGGAGACACACTGGCGCTCTCGCAGGCCGCCTGGCAGCGCGTGGATAACGCCAGCCGTATTGTCGAGCGGATCGTCGAGACCGGTGTTCGAGCCTATGGCGTCAACACCGGCGTCGGCGCGCTTTCCGATACGGTGGTCGATCGCCAGTCGCAAAGCCGATTGTCCCGCAACATCATCCTCAGCCATGCCTGTGGGGTCGGAGACAGGCTGGCGCCACGCGAAGTACGCGCCATCATCGCTGCCCAGGTCGCCAATTTCAGCCACGGTCACTCCGGCGTGCGATCCGAGATCCTGCGCTATCTCCTGACGTTCCTGGAGCGGGACTGCATCCCCGATGTGCCCGCCAAGGGCTCGGCAGGCTATCTCACGCACAACGCCCATACGGCGCTCGTGCTGCTCGGCGAAGGTAACGCGCATCTTGGCGGAAAACAGATGTCCGGCCGCGAGGCGCTTGCAGCGCTCGATCTGCCGCCACTTGTCCTTGGCGCCAAGGAGGGATTGAGCCTTGTCAACGGCACGGCCTGTGCGACCGGGCTTTCCAGCGTTGCGCTGGCACGCGCTGAGCGGTTGCTCGATTGGGCGGACGCCATTGCCGCGCTGACCCTCGAGGCTGTCGGCTGTCAGATGGCAGCCTTCGACGAAGATGTTCTGGCACTGCGACATTCGAAGGGCATCCAGGACGTGGGCTCCCGGCTGCGTCGCTATCTCGCGGGCAGCGGCCTGGTGGAGGCGGCGCTCGGCAGGCGCACACAGGATGCGCTCAGCCTTCGATCCGTACCGCATGCTCATGGCGCCGCGCGCGATGTGTTTGACACTTCCTGCGCTGTCGTCGATCGCGAACTCGCCTCCGTCACCGACAACCCCGCCGTATCGGGGACACCTGACGCGCCCATTGTCTCATCGGAAGCACATGCAGTGGCGCCGGCTCTTGGCCAGGCGGCCGATAGCCTGGGTATCGCACTTGCCCAGATCGCCGCCATGAGCGAACGGCGCATGGACCGGCTCGTCAATCCGCTTGTCAGCGGCTTGCCGGCGTTTCTGGCAAGCGATGCTGGGAGCAATTCCGGCTTCATGATCGCTCAGTACACGGCAGCCGCCTTGAGCAACGAGAACCGCCGGCTTGCCGCGCCGGCGTCACTGGATGGCGGGCTGACATCCGGTCTACAGGAAGACTTTCTCGCCCACCCGACGGCGGCCGCAAACAAGCTTCTTTCGATCATCGACAACGCAGAATACATCCTCGCCATCGAGCTGATGGCCGCAGCACAGGCACATGACTTCCTGTCGGCAACGGCGCGACGCGCCGCCGGCACCGACATGATCCACGCCGCCGTTCGAGGCGTCGTCGCCCACTATGCAGACGACCGGCCGCTATCGCTCGATATGGAACAGGTGCGGTCGCTGATCCAGCGCAGCTTGCCGCCGTCAATTGCCTGAAGGAACAGCCATGACCACTCAATATGACGTTGCCGTTGTCGGGCTTGGCGCCATGGGCAGTGCGGCCGTCGCATTCCTGGCCGCCCGCGGTGTCAAGGTGATCGGTATCGATGCCTATTACCCCGCGCATGCTCTAAGCTCTTCGCATGGCGACAGCCGCTTGATCCGTCTCGGCTACTTCGAGGACCCCTGCTACGTGCCGCTGCTGCAACGCGCCTATCAAAACTGGCGCGCGCTCGAAGCCAGACTTCGGACCAATGTGCTCGAGATAACGGGTGTATTGCAGATCGGGGCTCCGGACAGCAAGATCGTCAGCGGGACGCGAGCATCCTGTGCCATGCATGGCCTGGCGCACGAGGTGCTTGATCGCGAGGAGACAGCGCGCCGCTTTCCGGTGTTTCAGCTCGACCAGAACGAGATCGCCATCCTCGACCCGCAGGGCGGCTACCTGCGTCCGGAGACGGCGGTCATGGGCTACCTGAAGCTTGCGGCGGAAGATGGCGCCGTGCTTCATTTCGGCGAACGCGTGACATCGATCGAGCCCGACGATGCAGGCGTCACCATCCGATCCGCCGAGGGAACTTACCGCTCTCGCAAGGTGATTGTCGCCACGGGATCGTGGATTGCGGAACTCGTGCCGGAGCTGCGAGAGCATGCCGTTCCGATCCGCCAGGTCGTGGCCTGGTACCAGCCGCGCAACGGCTTCGTCACTCAGCCCGGCCGCATGCCATGTTTCCTGCGCGACGAGGGTGACGAAGGATCCTATTTCGGCTTCCCCGCCATTGGCGTGGATGGCGTCAAGGTCGGCAGGCATGCGCATTTCCGCGAGCCGGTCGACCCGAACCAGCCAAACCCGCCGGTCAACGATACCGACACCGCATTGCTTGATGGCTTTATCGCCAGGCGCCTGCCGGCCGCTGCCGGCTTGCGAGCCAGCGCCATGACATGCCGCTACACGATGCTGCCGAGCGAGGATTTCCTGCTCGACCTTGCTCCATCAAACTCCAACATCGTTGTCGCCTCGCCCTGCTCGGGACACGGCTTCAAGTTCACCAGCGTCGTCGGTGAAATCCTTGCCGATCTCGCGCTTGATGGCGGGAGCAAGCTGCCGATCGCTGCGTTCTCCTTCGATGCGATGCGGCGATATCTGGATGGAAGAGCGGCCAGTTAGCGGAAGCCGAAGGCGGCGCGCGCCTCAAGACATTCGCCATCGCCGGGAAGACAGTCGCGGCACACTTGCGGCCTGATTTCGTAGACCATGCATGATGTGCCCGAACCAACGGTGCCATCCAGGGCCGAGCAGCGATTGTCATGACAGCGCATGCCCGTTAGATCATCGGCGACGAAGCGGGCTGGCAAGCGGTCGAGATCGGCATCTGTTTCGACGGAGAATCGCGGCCAACTTGACGAGTACGAACAGCAGGCGCCGCAGGTCTGACAATCGAAATCGGCTGAAATGGTCATCGGCGCTTTCTTTTTCCGAAGAATTCGTCCCGAAGTATGCAACGAGACTTTGTCGATTTTGGCGCTATCGCCCCTGCGACGCGTCTAATCGGGCTGCAGGCGGACCAAAATTCATATTTCATGCAAATGAAGTGGCTCGAAGGCATGCTGGGAGTTGATGGACGCGCGACAGCACTATAGGTTCGCGTCGCCATTGCAAGCAAAACACTTAAAAGGGAATATCCATGCCTGAGGGTACTGTTAAATTCTTCAACGAGGACAAGGGCTTCGGTTTCATCACGCCAGAGAACGGCGGAACCGACGTTTTCGTTCACATCACTGCCCTGCCGCGCGGCGCTTCGCTTCGCGAAGGCGACAAGGTCAGCTTCGACCTCGGCCAGGACCGCAAGACCGGCAAGTCGAAGGCTGAAAACGTCTCCATCCTCTGATTGAACGTTTAAAGCGTCTAGCCTGCCGCCTGGTGCGGCAGGCTAGATCAACTCGCGAACAGGCAGCTGCCGGTCTAGCGCATGCTCAACCAATACTAATGATAGATCGAGGTGAGATAAAAAGTCACAATCCACGCGAGTAACGTAAGTATACCAAGCACCATTATTAAAAGACGCAACTGCTGCTCCACGCAATTCCATGCCATTTTGGGAGCCATTACGCAGAAAACGTCGATCCAGTTTCATTCCCCATGAACTTTTTATTTGCCTTGAGCATTAAGCGCCTGTGCAGGGGCGGTCGCCAAGCAACGCGGGATCACCAAGCAGGGAACGGGTCTTCGAGCTCGGGCCAATCATGCGGATTGGCACTCGCGAGACAGCCGTCAAGCGCTGCGCGGATACCAGCCTGATCCATGTCGACACCGATAAAGACCAACTCCTGCCGTCGGTCACCCCAGGCATCGTCCCATTGGCTTCGCATCTGGGCCTCAAACTGCGGATGATCAGGCCAATCCTCGCGCGGAATGGTGGCCCACCAAAACCCCATAGGTTCGCAGCGTCGCTGTACGCCCGCCGCCGACATCAGGCCGACGTGATGCGGACGTGTGGCGAGCCAGAAATGCCCCTTGGCGCGAACAACACCCGGCCACGGCGCATCCAGAAAGGCGACGAGCTTGCCAGGATCGAAAGGCCGCCTGGCGCGATAGACGAAGCTCGAAACACCATATTCCTCGGTCTCCGGAACATGCGCCTCCGGTTGGTATAGTTCTTTGTACCAAAGCGGATTTTCGGCCGCCTTCTCCTCATCGAAAAGCCCGGTGTTGAGGATTGTATCGAGCGGCAGCCGACCGTAGTCCACCTCGATCTGTCGCGCTTGCGGGTTGAGCGCGGCCACCACCTTGCGAACATCGGCGCGCTGATCCTCGGTCGCATCCCCGATCTTGTTGATCACGACGACATCGGCGAATTCGATCTGATCGACGAGGAGGTCGACGAGCGTACGGGTGTCCTCGTTGTCTCGCTGCATTCCGCGGTCGCTTAGAAGATCGGCGCGGCTGTATTCGTTGAGAAGATTGGCCGCGTCGACAACGGTTACCATCGTATCGAGCGTCGCGAAGTCGGACAGTGAAAAGCCGCTCTCGTCGCGAAACGAGAATGTCGCCGCGATCGGTCGCGGCTCGGCGATACCGGTCCCCTCGATCAGCAGGTAGTCGTAGCGTCCGCCTTGCGCCAACTGCCGCACTTCCGCGAGCAGATCGTCGCGCAGGGTACAGCAGATACAGCCATTGCTGAGCTCGATCAGGGTCTCGGTGGTGTGCGACAGGTCGCAGCCGCTATCGCGGATAAGGCTGGCGTCTATGTTGACGTCGCTCATGTCGTTGACGATCACCGCGACGCGCAGCCCCTCGCGGTTGGTCAGGACATGGGTCAGAAGCGTGGTCTTGCCCGCGCCGAGAAACCCGGCCAACACCGTGACGGGCAGTTTCTTGACGGCACTTTGCGGCGCCTCCTTGCCCCGCTCGTGCGGGGTTGTCATCATCATGTCCATCGTCTTTGTGTCTGCCTCATTCGATCGACCGTTTAGTGTCCTACGCCGCCAGTGGTTTGAAGACGACGTCGGCCCAGTAATTCGCCGAGTCGTAGGTGCTGTTCGGGAAGATGCCCGAGGTCGCGGTTCCACCATAGGCATAGACCCCGTTGCCTCCGGCCAAAGCGCTGGACATGGCAGTCAACGGGCCGTTGCTGACGGAGTTGGTGAAGTAGCCATCGGTCGCCACATAAGTACCGGTCGTGTGATACGACGCGATGTAGGTGGTGTTAGCCGAGATCGAGACGGCTGTGCCGAAGTTCACCGTCTGCCAACCGCTCCCTGTGGTGCTTGAGTATGTGGCCGTGGCAAGCTTGGTGCCTGTCGAGCTCCAGAGATCGACGACGTTCTGGCCGTTGTCGTTGGCGCTGCGATAGAACTTGATGCCCGTGATCGTGCCGGCGACGTTCGACTGGAACTTGACCCCAAGTTCGAGCTGCGACCCGTCGTTGAGATTGGTCTGTGCCGGCGTATTCGCAGCCGTAAACAGGCTGTAGGTGGTCGGCGCCGTTGTAGCCGTGATGTTGAAGGTCTCGCTGGTGGCAAGACCGCCAAGATCGGTGGCAGTGACCCGCACACTGGTCGTGCCGGCTGCCGTCGGCGTGCCGCTAAAGGTCCGCGTCGTGGCATTGAAGCTCAGCCAGGACGGCAGTGCCGAACCATCCGCAAGCGTTGAGCTGTAGGTCAGGGTGTCGCCGGTATCGACATCGGTGAAGGTGTTGGCCGGCAATACCAGCGAGAAGGCCGTGCCGACAGTGGCGTTCTGTGCTGCCGTCTGTGCCGCCAGAACCGGGGCGTCGTTGGCGCCGTGGATGGTGATGGTCAGCGTCGAGGAGGCTGTGGCGCCGGCAGTGTCACGCATCGTGTAGTTGAAGACTTCGCTCAGCGTGTTGGTCGACAGCCGCAGGGCCTGAACCGCAGCACTGCTTTCGTTGATCGTGTAGGTGTAAGCACCCGCAGCCGATAGAACGAGGCTACCGTAAGTGCCGTTGAGCGCCGAGCCGAGCGTGCCTGCCGTCGATCCGAAGCTGACAGCTGTCACAGTCTTGGTGTCGCCGCTGTCGGGATCGGTATCGTTGGTGAGCACGTTGCCGGTGGCGGCAACACCGCCGGACCCATTGGCAATGCCGCCCTTTTCCGTTGCATCGCCGATATCGGCGACAGCCGTTGGTGTCGTGTTGCCGGGAATTGACACGGCGATGTTGAAGGTCTCGTTGGTGGCAAGACCGCCAAGATCGGTGGCGGTGACCCGCACACTGAGCGTGCCCGCTGCCGTCGGCGTGCCGCTGAAGGTCCGCGTTGCGGCATTGAAGCTCAGCCAAGACGGCAGTGCCGAACCATCGGCCAGCGTCGAGCTGTAGGTCAGCGTGTCGCCGGTGTCGACATCGGTGAAGGTGTTGGCCGGCAGCGCCAGCGAGAAGGCAGTACCGACAGTGGCGCTCTGCGCTGCCGTCTGTGCAGCCAGAACCGGGGCGTCGTTGGCGCCATGGATGGTGATGGTTAGCGTCGAGGAGGCCGTGGCGCCAGCCGTATCGCGCATCGTGTAGTTGAAGATTTCACTTAGCGTGTTGGTCGACAGCCGCAGAGCCTGAACCGCAGCACTGCTTTCGTTGATCGTGTAGGTGTAAGCACCCGCAGCCGATAGAACGAGGCTGCCATAGGTGCCATTGAGGGCCGAACCGAGGGTGCCTGCCGTCGATCCGAAGCTGACAGCCGTCACAGTCTTGGTGTCGCCGCTGTCGGGATCGGTATCGTTGCTCAGCACGTTGCCGGTGGCGGCGACGCCGCCGGACCCATTGGCCACCCCGCCCTTCTCCGTCGCGTCTCCGGTATCGGCAACCGCCGTCGGAGCCGTGTTCGCAGGCGCGGAGCCATTGCTGAAGACAACGTCCACCCAGTAGTTCGATGAGCCATAGGTGGCGTTGGGGAAGATCCCCGCTGTCGCGGTTCCACCGTAAGCATAGACGCCATTGCCGCCGGCTGTTGCGTTCGACATGGCGGTCAGAGGGCCGCTGGTGACGGCGTTGGTGAAGTAATTGTTGGTCGCCACGTAGGTACCGGTCGTGTGATACGACGCGATGTAGGTGGTGTTGGCCGAGATCGAGACGGCTGTGCCGAAGTTCACCGTCTGCCATCCGCTCCCTGTCGTGCTTGAGTAGGTCGCCGTGGCAAGCTTGGTGCCTGTCGAGCTCCAGAGATCGACGACGTTCTGGCCGTTGTCGTTGGCGCTGCGATAGAACTTGATACCCGTGATCGTGCCGGCGACGTTCGACTGGAACTTGACGCCGAGTTCGAGCTGCGACCCGTCGTTGAGATTGGTCTGTACCGGCGTATTCGCAGCCGTAAACAGGCTGTAGGTGGTCGGCGCCGTCGTAGCCGTGATGTTGAAGGTCTCGCTGGTGGCAAGACCGCCAAGATCGGTGGCTGTGACCCGCACACTGGTCGTGCCCGCTGCCGTCGGCGTCCCGCTGAAGGTCCGCGTTGCGGCATTGAAGCTCAGCCAGGACGGCAGTGCCGAGCCATCGGCCAGCGTCGAGCTGTAGGTCAACGTGTCGCCGGTATCGACATCGGTGAAGGTGTTGGCCGGCAGTGCCAGCGAGAAGGCCGTGCCGACAGTGGCGTTCTGCGCTGCCGTCTGTGCAGCCAGAACCGGGGCGTCGTTGGCGCCGTGGATGGTGATGGTCAGCGTTGAACTTGCCGTGGCGCCGGCCGTATCGCGCATCGTGTAGTTGAAGACTTCACTCAGCGTGTTGGTCGACAGCCGCAGCGCCTGAACCGCAGCACTGTTCTCGTTGATCGTGTAGGTGTAGGTGCCGGCGGCATTCAGGACCAGACTGCCATAGGTGCCGTTGAGGGCCGAGCCAAGGGTGCCTGCTGTCGATCCGAAGCTGACCGCGCTGACCGTCTTGGTGTCGCCACTGTCCGGATCGGTATCGTTCGTCAGCACGTTGCCGGTGGCGGCAACGCCGCCGGACCCATTGGCGATACCGCCCTTTTCCGTTGCGTCGCCGATATCGGCGACCGCCGTCGGTGTCGTGTTGCCGGGGATCGACACGGCGATGTTGAAGGTCTCGTTGGTGGCAAGACCGCCTGTATCGGTGGCGGTGACCCGCACACTGAGTGTACCGGCTGCCGTCGGCGTGCCGCTGAAGGTTCGCGTTGCGGCATTGAAGCTCAGCCAGGATGGGAGTGCCGAACCATCGGCCAGCGTCGAGCTGTAGGTCAACGTGTCGCCGGTATCGACATCGGTGAAGGTGTTGGCCGGCAGCGCCAGCGAGAAGGCCGTGCCGACAGTGGCGTTCTGCGCCGCCGTCTGTGCCGCCAGAACCGGGGCGTCGTTGGCGCCATGGATCGTGATCGTCAGCGTCGACGAGGCCGTGGCGCCGGCCGTATCGCGCATCGTGTAGTTGAAGACTTCACTCAGCGTGTTGGTCGACAGCCGCAGAGCCTGAACCGCAGCACTGCTCTCGTTGATCGTGTAGGTGTAGGTGCCGGCCGCGTTCAGAACGAGGCTGCCGTAGGTGCCGTTGAGCGCCGAGCCGAGCGTGCCCGCGGTGGTGCCAAATCTGACAGCCGTTAAAGTCTTGGTGTCGCCGCTGTCGGGATCGGTATCGTTGGTCAGCACATTGCCAGTGGCTGCAACACCGCCGGACCCATTGGCCACCCCGCCCTTCTCCGTCGCGTCTCCGGTATCGGCAACCGCCGTCGGAGCCGTGTTCGCAGGCGCCGAGCCGGCATTGAACATCACGTCGACCCAGTAGTTCTCCGCTTGGAACGTGGCGGTTGGGAACAGGCTACCGGTGCCGTAGCGATAGACGCCGTTGTTGCTCGCAGGCGCGGTCAGCGGCCCGCTGATCACATCGGATGTGAAGTAATTGGTTGTCGAAGAATAGCGGCCGGTATCGGTGTGGTAGGACGCCGTGTAGATCTGGCCGGGCGTGATCGTGATTGGACTTGTGAAATAAGCCGTCTGCCAGCCACTCGCCGTTTCACCCGTAAACGTCAGCGTTCCGAGTTGAACGCCCGTGCTCGACCAGAGTGAACCGGTGTGGGTGCTGGTGTCCTGGCTGCCCTTATAGAACCGAATGCCGCTGATCGTGCCTGCGACCGAGGTCTGGAAACGAACACCCAGTTCAACGGACGCCTGGTCGTCGGTATTGACGATGGTTGGCGTCGAGCCGAGGAACAGCGAGGTGAAACTCGGTCCGCTTACGGTAATCGTTTTCCCCGCCGACGGCCTTTCAAGGTTGATGCTGTCGTCGACCGCGCGGGAGAGGATGGTGTAGGTACCGGCGGTCTGAGGTGACCATGCATACGTCCAGTTCTCGTCACCGGTCGCGGGATGCCAGCTTGCTCCGTTGTCGGTGGAGACCTCGACACCCGCGATCACCCCGCCGCCTGCGTCCACCGCGGTTCCGGTGATGGTGATGCTGGATCCAACCGCCGCCGTCGCTGGGACCGTTATGACAGAGGTCGGAGCTGTGTGATCGGTCGACCCGGTAGCCGCGACCAGTCCTGCCTGCAGCGTTCCCGGCTGAATGCCCATGTCGGCAAGCAGATTGACCATCGCCTGCTGTACGCGCGGATCGGTCGGTGTCGCCTGATTGTCGTGGTTGTCGCTGAGGCCCCAGGTCCAGTAGACCGTGCCCGCGCCGAAAACCAGCGCACCGCTCGGCGCACGATACAATGTCAGATTATGCGTCGCGACGGCATTGCCGGTCGTGTTGCCGTAGTCGAAGAGATAGGTGCTAACAGGAAGCGTCGTAGACGACAACTTCACAAGACCTGCCGGATCGAAGCCGTTATCGACCGCCTCATCCCACTCGTATCCGAGATAATTCTTGGTGAGCGTTGCGGTTTGACCGGGCTGCAGATTGGCGATGCTCGTGTTGCGCCAGAAGCGCAGGTTGGCATCGTCATAAGTGACGGTGATCGACTGCAGGTTGGTGCCGACATCATCGACCTTGAACAACTGTCCGGTCAGGGAGTTTTCCGGATTTCCGCCGCCGATGGCCGGCGGGCTGAGCCGTGGATCGCGGAAGGTGCCGGTCCACTCGCTTGAGGGATCGATGCTGGCACCTGGCGACCACGTCTCCTTATAGGAGATGAGCGTACGATATGGCGTGCCGTCGGCGCTGTAGGCGTTGCCCCAGCGGGTGCGCCAATAGACCTCGTTGCCACTCCAGAACATGAGGTTGACGCCCGCATCACGCGCCGCTTCGACATTGGTGCGTTGCTGGCCGGACCAGTATTCGTCATGCCCGGCATCCACATATGTCTTGTGATTGAGAAGCAGGCTCCCGTAGCGATCGGCATCGACACCCGAGATGTAGGACACGTCGTAGCCGTTCTGCTCCAGCCAGTAGATACCGGCATATTCGGCGCCGAACAGATAATCCTGGGGGCCGGCAAATGTGCCAACTTCGCCGCGTGTCGCGATCGGCCGGTTATAGCTGACGGCGTAGGCGCGACCGGCACCCTGCCCTGTCGCCGGGCCGTTGCCGCCATAGAAGTTCGCGCCGCCCCAGCCGTTATAGGCCTGCCAGGTCTGGTCCGCGGTCTGGAAAACGATATCGCTGTGGCTGTCGTCGTCACGAACGATAAACGGAATATGGTTTTCGCCGAACGTCCCGTCCTGGCGGACCAGTTTGGCGATGTAGACGCCGGACACGGCATCATCGGGCACCGTCCACGATGCCGATACCGACCAGTTGCCCGCATCGACAGTCCCGGTCGCCGCATTGCGCAGCGGAGTGGGCTGCGATTGCACCCCTGTGTGCTGGATGGTGTCAACCTTGCGGGCACCCATTCCGCCGTAGTAGCCGAGGCGGTAGATATCGATGCGATAGTTGCTGGAATCCGTGTTGATCTTGAAGCTGATCGTCTTGCCGTTGTCGACGCTGATATCGGTCGCGAAGCCTTCGATATTGGAGCTGCCAGCGCCGTCGATGCCCCATTCGCTTTCCGGATTACCCTGCTTCAGGTTCTCTGCGACGATGATGTTATTGGGCGCAGCCGCGGCGGCGGCCGTGACCGCGAAGCTTTGCGTCGCGGCGCGCTGCGTGAGCTGCGCGGTGGTAACCGAACCGGTCAGCACGCCGGTCCCCTTGGTCGCGTTGGCGCCGCCCATCTCTCCGCCGCCCGGCAATGACCCAGCTGGGCCCGTTGCGTTGCTCCAGTTCGCGGTTCCCGTCCACGTCGTGGCGAATGAGAGGTTGCGGTCAAGAAGCGGATCGCTGACAGAGGCACCCATCGCCGACTTGCCCGTCGAGATGTAGTCCGGTCCCTCCACCAGCCGAGTGCCCGGCAGCTGACCATCGGGCTGGAGAATGCCGCTGTCCTTGGCAAGCTCGAGAATCCGGGTTGGCGAGTTGTAGTAACCGCATCCGCAAACGCTGAAAGGCATGCCGAACGCAAGAAACTGCGAGCCCGTGACGTGGGCGGTTGTCTGGCCGGACGGTGCCGAATCCAGGATGACGACGTGGCCGGAATCGCTGGATCCGCCCGTGGAGACGGCTGAACCACGTCCGCCGGACACGGCACTCGGCCGCAGGAACGGAGCAAGCGGATCGCCACTCATCGATCCGCTTGCGAAGCGCGCACCGTGCAGCGACGACAAACTCGCCGATGCAGGTGCGCTTGCAAAGCCAGAGGTACCGGCCACGGTTGAGAACCGCGAATGCGTCGGGTGACGGCCGCCATGCGCCGAGATATCGCCTGTTGTCGCAGAATTGCCGTCGCGTGCGGATGGCGAATGCTCGCCGTCAAGCCGGGCATCGACGATGCCAGCCGTATCCTCTTCCTGGGTGGTACCATTCTCGCCGAGCGCTGAATTATCGCTCAGGTGTCCAAGCGCACCATCATATTTCTTCTCACCCAAGGCCTGGCCGGGAGCGGTGGCAAGCTCATCGCCCGTCTCCTCCTTCTTCGGCGCCGCGCGCGCTTTCGTCGTTCCGCCAGCGCTTAGCCACCAACGAGGATCGAACAGGTCCGTTAATATCGAACGGGGAGCCCATCGGTGCGCGCTGCGATACATGGCATGCCCTCTCGCTTAATTGCCGGGATCGGATGGTTGAGAATGTGTCGGATGTGCTTGCGCGTTAACTATATTCGAAAAGGCGAATAATGGGCGCTACCAACTTCGACCGATCGAAAAACCATCCTTTTGGCGAATGGACTTTTGCGGAAAAACCGGTTTGCGGCGCGGGAATGCTTCGACTCGCAACTCATGTCGGGCCTCTGGTCGATCCCGACATCGGAGTGGCGTCGTACGTCCGTGAGTTCGTCGCGATGAAGCAACGCGCCTAGAGCAGTGGCAGGCCGCGATCACCACCGCTTGCATCGCAGGAATTCCGGTCGCCGAACTCATGAATGCCGGACATAGGTTCATCCCAAACTAAGCGGCTAATCAGCAAGGATGACCAAGTATAAATTCGCGCCAAATTCAGCGAATTGCAAAGATCACAATGTCATCCGAAAACGATACGGTCTCCTTTGGTGGAGCAAATGAAGCAGACGTCCAGTCGGCCCATTCCAGCAGCTGGCATGTTCTCGGCATTCTCAGCGCGCTGATGGGCTTCGCCTCCATCTCGACGGACTTCTATCTGCCAGCCATGCCGGACATGGCTGTTTCGCTTAGCGCCAGCACAGGCAGCGTGGAGTTCACGATCTCCGGCTTCCTGATCGGCTTCAGTCTGGGCCAGCTGGTCTGGGGCGCCTTGAGCGACAAGTATGGACGACGCATGCCGGTTGCCGCCGGCCTTGTTCTGTTCATCATCGGCTCCGCGGGCTGCGCCATGGCGCAGAACGTCGAAACGATCATCATCTGGCGCATCATTCAGGCGCTGGGCGCATGTGCGGGCGTTGTCTTGTCGCGCGCCATGGTTCGGGATCTTTACGCCGGTCCGCGCGCCGCCCAGATGTTGTCGACGCTGATTGCGGTCATGGCGATCGCGCCGCTTCTCGGCCCGATCATCGGTGGGCAAATTGCTGCCGTCGCCGGCTGGCGGGCGATCTTCTGGACGTTGGTAATCCTCGGTGCGGCCAGCCTGGCAGCACTCTTCACGCTCCCCGAAACGCTTCCACTGGAAAAGCGCCGGCAGGACTCGCTTCTCGGCGCGTTCGGACGCTACGGTAAGCTGCTGGGGCAGAAGAAGATTCTCGGCTATGCGGGTGTTGGCGCATTCTTCTATTCGGGAATGTATGCCTATATCGCCGGAACGCCCTTCGCCTTCATCACCTATCATCATGTCCCCGCCGAATATTACGGCCTGTTGTTTGGATCGGGCATCGTTGGCATCGTCGTCACCAATCTGGTCAACACGCGCCTGGTCCCCCGTTTCGGTATGGACGCGATCCTTGTGCGGGGGGCGGTGGTCGCCATGCTGGCTGGCCTTGTCCTGGGTGTCGCCTCGTATTTTGATGCCGGTGGCCTGTGGGGACTGTTCATCCCGCTGCTGGTGTTCGTCTCGATGACCGGTTTCATCGTCGCCAACTCGATCGCCGGTGCGCTGTCTGATTTTCCCGAGCAGGCGGGATCCGTGTCGGCGCTCGTCGGCGCCATTCAGTATGGCAGCGGCATTGCCGGCTCCGGCCTCGTTGGCTTGTTTGCCGATGGGACGCCATGGCCGATGGGCTGGGTTATTGCCCTCATGAGCATTGGCTCCGTGCTGTGCGTGGGTCTGGTGGTACAGGGAAATTTGGAAAAAGGTAGGGGTTGATCCGCAGAGCGCCGGACTTGCCGGGACGCCACGATATCTGAAAGGATTGGCTGGCGGATCTCCTTCAACCAGATAAAACACGGTATACGAAGAACGGCTTCGCCGGTCAGCCACAAGGCTCCAGCACATCATGACGAAAACGCAATCAGTGCCATCTGAGGTCATCATACGCCCCGCATCGCCTTCGGATGTCGGGACGCTCGGAGATTTCGGCACTCGTCTCGTCGCCCTTCATCACGAACTCGACCCGCAGCGCTTTCTCGAGACGACGGACGGTACGCCGTCCGGGTATAGCCGGTTTCTGGAAAAGAAGATTGCCGATCCGAATGCGGTCCTGCTCGTAGCCGTGCAGGACGACGCGGTGCTGGGCTATAGCTACGCCCAGATCGAGGGATACGACTACATGTCCTTGCGCGGACCAGCAGGCGTCTTGCACGACCTCTTCGTCGACGAAAGCCGCCGACGCGAAGGCATCGGACGCAGATTGCTTGAGGCTGCGCTGTCCGAAATAAAAAAACACGGCTCCGCACGTGCCGTTCTTTCCACCGCTCATCGCAACAAGGCGGCGCAGCAATTGTTTGCGTCACTGGGTTTCCGACCGACGATGGTGGAGATGACTTGCGAACTCAATGATTGATCGTGCCCAGTGCGCGCGATCTCGCACCTCCCGGGAAATGGAATAATGACGAATAATACACAATCAACGCCCGGGATGTCGGGCGCAATGACATTGCTGTTTGCAATTGTCGGCGGGGCAGCGGTAGGTAACCTCTATTGGGCGCAGCCCCTGCTCGCGGCAATCGCGAAGTCCCTCGATGTCCCGATCGGATCCGCGGGCGCGCTCGTGACAATGACGCAGATTGGCTATGCGCTCGGCATCGTGTTGATCGTACCGCTTGGCGATGTGGTCGTCCGGCGCAGACTGATCCCGATCGTCATGTTTCTTTCATCTCTGGCGCTGCTTGGCACCGCATTCGCGCCGTCCTACGCAACGCTGCTTGCCACCTTGACCGCGGTCGGCATTACAACTGTGGCCGGCCAGTTGCTCATTCCGCTCGCCAGCGACCTGTCGAGCCCTGAGGAGCGCGGACGAACGGTCGGAACGATCGTCGGTGGCATCCTGATCGGCATCCTTTTGTCGCGCACCGTCAGCGGCGTCTTTGCCGATCTGTTCGGATGGCGCGCCGTCTATCTCCTCGCCGCTGTCGTAACCGCATCCTTCTCCTTCTTGCTGACACGCGTGCTTCCGAGCGAAAAGGAACGGCCACGCATCGCCTATGGACGGCTGCTTGCCTCGGTGCCGGCCGTGGTGCGAAAGCATCGATCCGTGCAGGTGACGCTGGTGATCGGGACAGTGGGCTTCTGCACGTTCACCATGTTCTGGACGGGCCTCACATTCCTGCTAAGCTCTGAGCCGTTCTCATACTCGCTCAGCCAGATCGGTCTCATGGGTGTCGTTGGCCTCGCCGGTTCGCTCGCCGCGAGACGGATAGGGTGGCTACACGACAACGGCTATTCGGCAGCCGGTACGGGCGCCGCTCTGGTCCTCGCATTCGTCTCGCTGGGTATCGGCGCAATCGGGGCAAGCAACATTCTGCTGGTCGCGCTCGCCGTTCTGCTGTTCGATGTCGCTATCCAAAGCAACAACGTCCTCAATCAGACGCGCCTGTTTTCCGTTGAGCCGGAAGCCCGCAGCCGTCTCAACACAGCTTTCGTTTCGTGCAATTTCCTAGGCGGTGCCTTGGGTTCACTGCTGGCGGGGCTCTTGTGGGAGATGGCGGGCTGGAAGGCTATCATGACCGGTGCGATGGCGTTGATCTGCCTGGCCTTCGTTCTCTGGCTCATCCAGCGCCATCATCTCTCGGTGTCCACGGGGCCCAAGAAAGAAGCCAGGTAATCAATCCGGGACGGCCGGATATTGTTGCGCTCGGCGTGCTTGATGGGGTGAGTTCTCTGCGGAACTCACCCCGTCGCTATTCAACCGCGCCCCTCCTCCGAGGCGTCGTCTTCGACGGGTCGCTTCGTTCTCATCACCTTGAGCACGAAGACGAAGAACGCCGGCACGAAGAAGATCGCAAGGACGGTAGCTGAGATCATGCCGCCGAGCACGCCCGTTCCGATGGCGTTCTGGCTCGCCGCGCTCGGTCCCGTCGCAATCGCCAGCGGCACGACGCCGAGCGTGAAGGCGAGTGACGTCATGACGATCGGCCGGAAGCGCAATCTCGCAGCATCCACAGCCGATTCCAGCAGTGACTTGCCCTCGGCATAGTAGTCCTTGGCGAACTCCACGATCAGGATCGCGTTCTTGGCCGAAAGCCCGATAATGGCGATCAGCCCGACCTTGAAGTAGAGGTCGTTGGGCATGTCGCGGAGTATGACCGCGAGTACCGAGCCGATCACCCCCAAGGGCACGACGAGGATGACCGAAATCGGAATCGACCAACTCTCATAAAGACCTGCGAGCAGGAGGAAGACAAACAGGATGCTCAGCCCGAACAGGAAGGGCGCCTGGCTGCCCGAGGTGATTTCTTCCAGCGACTGGCCCGACCATTCGAAACCAAAGCCTTCGGGAAGCTCGGAGGCGATGCGCTCCATTTCGGCGATAGCCGCGCCTGTGGACTCTCCCGGCGCCGGCGCGCCGGAGATGCGCACGGTCGGATAGCCGTTATAGCCGACGATCTGCGGTGGGCCCTTCTGCCACTGCGCGATTGCGAAGGACGAAAGCGGAACCATCCCGCCCGTCGCATTGCGGACGTTGATTTTCAGCACGTCCTCGATCTGCAGTCGGCTGCGGTCCTGGGCCTGGACGATGACACGCTGCATCCTGCCCCGGTTGGGATAGTCGTTGATGTAGGACGAGCCCAGATTGGCGGTGATCGCGTTGTTGATATCCGCGAAGGTCACGCCGAAGGTGTTGGCCTTTTCGCGGTCGATGACGAACAGCACCTGGGCGGCATCAGGAAGGCCTTCCATGCGCACGCCGGTGACGACCTTGCTCTGCCCGGCCTTCGCCATCAGCTCGGCAGTCGCTTTCGCGAGCGCGGCCTGGCCAAGTCCTGCACGGTCCTGGAGACGGAAGGAGAAGCCACCGGTGGTGCCAAAGCCCTCGATCGGGGGCGGCGAAAGAGCGAAGGACGTGGCATCCTTCAGCGCGAAGAGCTGCATGTTGGCCCGGTTGGCGATATCCTGCACCGAGTTGCCTTCACCGCGCTCCGACCAGTCCTTCAGCGTCACGAAGGCGAGACCGGCATTGGCGCCATTGCCCGAGAAGCTGAAGCCCTGGATCGCCACGATGTTGGCGACCGCCGGCTCCGCCTTGAAGATCGTCTCGATCTTTCTGATCGACTCGATCGTGCGGTTTGCGCTGGCTTCCGGCGGCCCCTGGATGTCGACGATCAGGAAGCCCTGGTCTTCATCCGGCACGAAGGATGTCGGCAAGCTCACGAAGAGATAGCCGAGGCCAACGACGAGCGCGAGATAGACGATCATCATCCGGCCGGCGCGGCGCGCCATTCCAGTCACCGAGCTGGTGTAGCGGTTGGTCAGCTTCTCGAATTTGCGGTTGAACCAGCCGCCCGGGCCGCCCTTCTGATGATGACCGCCCTTGATGGGCTTCAGGAAGGTGGCGCAGAGTGCCGGCGTCAGCGACAGGGCAAGGAAGGCCGAGAACAGGATCGACACGACCATCGTCAGCGAAAACTGCCGATAGATGATGCCCGTCGAGCCTGGGAAGAAGGCCATTGGAATGAACACGCATGAAAGCACGAGCGTGATGCCGAGGATCGCCCCGGTGATCTGGCCCATGGCCTTTTTCGTCGCCGCCTTCGGCGACAGGCCTTCCTCGGCCATGATGCGCTCGACATTTTCGACCACGACGATCGCGTCGTCGACGAGGATGCCGATCGCGAGCACCATCGCGAACATGGTCAGAACGTTGATCGAGAACCCGGTCGCATACATGACGGCGCAGGTGCCGAGCAGTGCAACGGGTACGACCAGCGTTGGGATGACGGTGTAGCGGAAGTTCTGCAGGAACACGAACATCACGATGAACACCAGCACGATCGCTTCAAGCAGCGTGTGAATGACCTTTTCGATCGACGCCGAGACGAACGGGCTGGTGTCGTACGGAACGCTATACTCAACCCCCTTCGGGAAGAAGCGGCTCAGCGTCTCCATCTTGGTCTTGATCGCGGCGGAGACCGCAACGGCATTGCCTGTCGAGGACAACTGGATACCGATGGCTGCCGAGGGCTGACCGTTGAGACGGCTGGTGAAGTTATAGGACTCCGCGCCCTGCTCGATGCGCGCGACATCCTTCAGGCGAACGGTCGAGCCGTCCGAATTTGCGCGCAGGATGATCTCGCCGAATTGCTCCGGTGTGCTCAACTGCCCCTGGACCAGGACGGTCGCGGTCAGATCTTGTGTGATGGGATTGGGGCTGGCACCGATCTGGCCTGCCGCAACCTGGGCGTTCTGCGCGGTGATTGCCGCGTTGATATCGTCCGTGTTGATGTTGAGGCCGACCATCTTGTCCGGATCGATCCATACGCGCAGAGCGCGCTGCGCCGCGAAAAGCTGAGCGCGGCCGACGCCATCGATGCGTCGGATTTCACCGATGACGCTGCGATTGATGTAGTCGCCAAGCTCCACTTCGTCGCGACTGCCGTCGGTCGATGTCATCGAGACGATCATCAGGAAGCCCGAGCTTGCCTCTTCGACGGTGACGCCTTGCGTGCGCACGGTGGCCGGAAGACGGGCTTCCACGCGACGGATCGCGTTTTGAACGTCGACCGATGCCTGATCGATATCCGTCCCGGCGCGGAACGTCGCATTGATGCTGACCGAGCCGGAATTGTCCGAGGTCGATTCGAAATAGAGCAGCCCCGCGACACCGTTGAGCTCATCTTCGATCTGGCGTGTTACGCCCTGATAGATCTCCTGCGGCGATGCACCGGGATATGCGGTGGAGATCGTCAGCTGAGGCGGCGCGACCTTGGGGTACTGCGCAATCGGCAGGAATGGAATTGCGATGATGCCCGCGATGGAAATGAACAACGCGAAGACCCAGGCCAGGATCGGCCTGCGAATGAAAAGTTGTGCCATGATCGATTACTCCGATGTCTTCACCGGCTGCTGAGAAGAAGAGGCCGCCGCTTCGGCCGGCTTCCATGCTTCCGGCGCAACCTTGGCGCCAGGCTGCACCTTCTGCACACCGTCGACGATGATGCTCTCACCCTGCTTCAAGCCGCCCTCGACCAGCCATTCGGAACCCTGGGCCTGGCCAAGCGTGACCTTGCGAAGCTCAGCCACGTTATCGGCGCCAAGTACGTATACCTGGGCCTGACCGGCATCGTCACGGATGACCGCGCGCTGCGGGATCGTGAAGGCATTGTGTCGAACGGCCTGCTCTATCCGGACGCGCACATACATGCCCGGCAGAAGATCGCCGGCCTTGTTGGGGAATTCCGCCCTCAGCGTAACCTGTCCCGTGTTGGAATCGACATTGGCATTGGCAAAAAGCAGCTTGCCCGGCTCGGCGTAGAGAGAGCCGTCGTCGAACACCAGCTCGACGCGGGCCTCACCGGGGGCCGTGCTGGCAAGCGTGCCGGCGGACACCGCCCTTTTCAGGTTCAGCAATTCCTGCGCCGACTGGGTAAAATCGGCATAGACGGGATCGACCTGCTGTATGAGGGCAAGGTTCGAGGTCCCATCGGCTGTGACCAAGGCACCTTCGGTGACAAGCGCGGCGCCGATAACGCCCGATATCGGAGCGCGGACCTCGGTATATTCGAGATTGATCTTCGCCTCGTCCAGCCCGGCTTCGGCCGACGCGACATCCGCGGTCGCCTGCGCGAGGTTGACGGCCGCCGTGTCGTACTCGATACCGGAGGCAATGTTGCGATCACGCAGGCTCTTCTGCCGCTCGAGCTGAAGCCGCGCATTGTCCTGGATCGACTTCGCACGTTGAAGCGCTGCCTCGGCGCTCGCCACGCGAACGCGGAACAGACGGGGGTCGATCCGGTAGAGGACGTCGTCCTTCTTGACGGTCGCGCCCTGCTCGAAAACACGCTCCTGCAGAATGCCGGACACGCGCGCCCTCACCTCGGAGATGCGCGTTGCCGCGATACGTCCGGGAAGTTCGTTGACGACGGGCACATCCTTGCCCGTCAACTCGATAACGGCAACTGCCGGCGGTGGCATCGCGCCTGCCTCTTGGGCCTGGGACGCACCAAGGGCGGTTACGAGAAAGCTGGTGGCGATCAGACACGCCTTCAGGCGCGCCATTCGGCTACTGCGTCGCATTTACATTCCTTTTTTGAGGTGCCCCGCGCGTCGAGCGGGTCATGTCATATCCGCATAGGAGAGATAGATTGAGCGTATGCCCTCGAGGATCTGCCGGCGCTCGTTCTCCGGCCAGGTGTGGAAGGCAAAAAGCTCGGTGCAGAAAAAACCACTTAGTGCGAGATAGGCCATCAGAGCTGCTTTCGGCTTGGCTCCCTCCGCCATCTTGCGAAGATCGAGATCACACCACTCGCGCATCGTTTCCTGAAGCTTATCGCCGCTTGCCATCGACGCGCTGAGAGCCATCGCAACGGCGCGATCGGTTTCATCAACAGTGATCTCGGCAGACGAGATGCGACCGAAAAGCTCGGGGTGAGGCGTATCTTGAGACGCTCGCACGCAATCATTGATATGCGCCAAGTCAGCCTCGAATTTCCGATGAACCAGAGCCTCAAGCAAGCCACTTTTGGATTTGTGATCGTAGACTACCCTGGCCTTGCTGACACCGGCCTCCTGGGCGACGGCATCGATCGACAGCCCCGTCGCGCCGAGCCGTACAACCACGCGCTCCGCTGCGTCCAGGATGTCATCTTCGCTGATTTTTCTCGTCCGGCCCATGCAGTGCTCCAATTCGGGCGTTTATTTACGAACGATCGGATTTAAATGCAACAACAAAAAGACCGCGAGCTTGAACGGTCACGCCTTCAAGCAGACATGGCGGCCTCCCTTTCAGGAAGGCAGTTGGTGGATGGAAACAGCTTAGCAGTTAAGGCAGATTGTGTCGCCATGGCCGAAATGTCGGCGTGGCCGATGTCTGAAGCGGCGAATGCGGCGAAGCACAAACACGACGTTTTAGAGCAGGACTAGGCTGGCCACTACTGCCTCTCTGATCACCGCCACACACAGAGAAAAGGTGCGCGATGGCGCGCGCACGCAGCCCACTGCGTGCTGATGTCTTCACCGTTTTCCCGCAGGCTCAGAGCTTCAGGATGGGTCGCGCACCGGACGTTCAAAGCCCATGCGGTCGCGCAGCGTGTTGCCCTCGTACTCGGTGCGATAAAGGCCGCGCTGCTGAAGGATCGGGACGACCATGTCGACAAAGTCGGTCAGCCCATCCGGAAAGTGCGACGGCATGATGTTGAAGCCGTCGGCGGCGCCGGTCGTAAACCAGACCTCGAGCGTGTCGGCGATATATTCGGGCGTGCCGCAGAGCACCCAGTGACCGCGCGCGGCGGCCATGACGTTGTAGACATCGCGCAGCCGCATGTTCTCGCGCCGCGCCTTGTCGAGCATGACCTTGGCGAAGGCGTGATAGCTGTCGGAGGGCTTAAGATCTTCGGGGATAGGACCGTCGAGATCATAGACGCTCATGTCGATGCCGAAGCGATCAGACAGCAGCGACAAGGCATTGGTTTCGCTGATGAAGCCCTGTAGCGCCGCGAGCTTGTCGTGCGCTTCGCGCTCCGTGCGGCCGACGATCGGCATCACGCCCGGCAAGATCACCATGCTGTCTTCGGCGCGGCCGTAATTTGGCAGGCGGTCCTTGACGGAGCGGTAGAAGGCGCGCGCCTCCTCCAGATCCTGCGTGACCGAGAAGACAACATCCGCCGACTTCGCCGCCAGTTCCTGGCCGGGACCGGAGCCGCCCGCCTGCAGGATGATTGGCTGACCCTGCGGCGAGCGGCCGATGTTCAGAGGGCCCTTGACCTTGAAATGCGCACCCTCGTGATCGAGAGAGCGAACCTTGGTCGGATCGATGTAGAGACCCGTCTCGCGGTCGGCGACGATTGCGTCATCAGCCCAGCAATCCCAGAGACCGCGAACAACGGTCAGAAATTCCTCTGCGATCTCGTAGCGCTTGGCGTGATCAGGATGAATGGTCCCGAAATTCGCCGCCGCCGTCGGGTTTGCGGTCGTCACCGCGTTCCAGGCGGCGCGACCGCCGCTCAGATGATCAAGCGACGCGAAGACGCGGGCCACCGTGAAGGGATCGCTGTAGGTCGTCGACACGGTGGCGCCGAGCCCGATATGCTTTGTCGCGCCGGCGATAGCCGACAGCAGCGTCAGCGGCTCGAGCCGTGCCGTGTAGGATGGGTGTGCTGCCGGATCGGCGTGCAGGTTATCGCCCATGAAGATGAGATCGAAAAGACCACGCTCGGCTTCCTGCGCAATCGTGCGGACCTGATCGATATTCTGGAAGCTATCGATCGCGCCCGGCATGCGCCAGCCGGCAACATGGCTGCCGGTGCCGAGAAGGAAGAGGCCGAAGTGAATCTTGCGTGTCATGCCTGCTTATCTCCAGAAGACGTAGCGTCGCTCGACGAAGCTGATCAGGCCGAAGAAGACGAGGCTGATCGTCGAGGCAACGATGATGGCCGCCCAGACCTTGACGAAATCGATCTGCAGCACGGCCTGATAGATGACCCAGCCGAGCCCGCCATAGGCGCCAAGCATCTCGGTGACGATGGCTACCAGCACGCTTCGCACCGTGGAGACACGCATGCCGGCGATGATCAGCGGCAATGCGGTCGGCAGACGCAGCCGCCAGACGATGGCGAGCTGTCCGGCCCCGAAGGAACGGATGAGATCGACCGTCTTGCGATCGATCCGATCTAGGCCGGCGATCGTGCTCAAGAAGATCGTGAACGAAACGGCGATTGCCACCATCACCACCTTGGAGGCCATGCCCATGCCGAACCAGAGCAGGACAAGCGGCGAATAGGCGACGACGGGGACGGAGTTGATCGCGGTCGCGAGCGGCAAAACCACCCCACGAGCGGCCGGGATGATCGTGACGAGGACCGCCAGCGACATGCCAATGCCGCAGCCGATCACGTAGCCCGCCAGGGCTTCGCCTGCTGTGAAGGCGGTGGCATCGAGAAGGTTACCCGCGTCAGAGACGATTCCGGCCAGAATGCTGCTGACCGAGGGCAGCACATAGGCCGGCAGGTTGAGACCACGTGCGGCGAGCTCCCAGACCACCGCAAGCAGAACCGCGCCGGCGATGCCGCGCCCGATCTGGCGCAGGTTTTCATTCGGTTGGCTGTTCATTTCTCGCTACCCCAGAAGACGAAATGGCGCTCCGCAAAGGAGACGATGCCGTAAAGCCCCATCCCGAGACAGGCTGAGACGACGATGGTGGCCCATATGCCGACGACGTTTTCGTTGTACATCGCCTGCAGCAGCAAAACCCCAAGCCCGGTGGTGTCACCGAACCACTCGCCAACGATGGCGCCGACGAGAGCCAGCGAAGAGGCAAGCTTCAGCGCGACGAAGATTTGCGGGAGGGCGGCCGGCAGATAGATCCGCCGCAGGATCTGACCATCCTTGGCGCCGAAGCTGCGCACCAGCTGGACCTGTTTCGGATCGACCGATGAAAAGCCGAGGATCGCATTGACCGTGACCGGCAGGAAGCTGACGTAGAATGAGATGACCGCCTTGGCGAACAGCGTGTTTCCGAACCAGAGCACGACGACCGCGCCGAAGGCGATGACCGGAATGGTCTGCGACACGATGAAGAGCGGAAAGAACAGCTCGCGGAGCACAGACCAGCGGTGAAAGACCACCGCAATCGCGACACCGAACAAGCTGCCGGCAACGAAGCCGAGCGCCGTCTCGAGGAAGGTCCGCCACAGGCCGGCGATATAGGCGCCTGGTGTCGCCATGATGTTGGCTGCAATGGCGCTCGGACGCGGCAGATAATAGGGGCGGATGCCAAAGGCCATGACGATGACTTCGATCGCCAACAACCCGACAGCCAGCCACAGGATTGGTTTTACCGCGGCGTAGATCCTGCCCGTCGAAATGACGGGCAGGCTTGTCGCAGAAGCATTCATTCCACTCACAGGCGTCGTTCCTCGGCCGGGATCTTTTCGATGAAGGAGGCGTTGAAGGCCTTGTCGAGATCGACGGGCTTGGAGATCACGCCATACGTGGCCAGAAGCTCGTTGGCGGAACCGACCGCGGCCTTGTCGATAGTAAAGATACCGTCGGTGGAGGCCTTGCCTGCAGTCATCAGCGTCTTGATCTCGGACAGCATGAATTCCTGCTGAGCGCGGTCGAGTGTCGGCGCGATCTTCATGATGATATCGATTGCTTCCTTCTCGTTGGCGAAGGCTTCCTTCCAGCCCTTGACGCTGGCGCGCAGGAACTTTTCGACGAGTTCCGGCTTCTCTTGCGCGGTCTGCTCGGAGACGATCAGCGTATCGCGCGGGAAGGAAACGCCGCTATCCTCGGGCACGAAGATGTTGAGGTTTTCCTTACCGACGCGCTGGTTGATGACGTAGAGCTCGTTGTAGCGGGTCGCGGTCACGACATCGACCTGCTTGTCGACGAAGGGGGTGACGGAGACCTGCTGCGGCTGGATATCGGCCTGCTTCGGATCGATGCCGGCTTTCGAAAGCATGGCCGCAAGCACATGGTTGGCCCCGGTGAACCAGGTGGTGATCTTCTTGCCCTTGAAGTCGGCAACACTCTGGACCGCCCCGTCCTTGTGAGAGACAAAGACGAACGGCGTCTGCTGATGGGCCACACCGATGCAGACGACCGGCAGGCCCTTGTCGCGCGCGGCGAACACGCTGTCGGAACCGCCGGAAAGACCGAACGTATCGGCGCCGGTCGCGACGAGATTTTCGGTCAGAAGGTTCGGCCCACCTGGGTTGATGGCGAGGTTGATGCCTTCGTCTTTGTAGTAGCCCTTTTCAAGCGCCACGTAGAAGCCCGCGAACTGAGCCTGGGTGAGCCACTTCAGGCGCAGGCTGGCATCGACCATCTCCTGCGCACTGGCTGAAGCGGCGGACATGCCGAGCGCGGGAAGCGTCATGGCGGCGGCAGCAAATGCTGCAATCACGTTACGTCTGTTAAGCATGAAACCCTCTTTTGATTTTCGTGACTTGGCGTTTTCCTCCCAATGATGCGCTTACTTGCGGAAGTCGGAGCCTTCCCTGTCCAGCTGGCGCAGGAAGGCCGGCCACTCCCGTTCGCCAGCAATGAGAATGTCGCCCTTGCTCTCCCAGAACTGCCGTGCCGCCTTCTCACACACGTCGTGCGGCGGGATGACCAGCTCGGCGCCGGAAGCGGTCGCGGCCTGGAGATCGAGCTGGATGCGGGCGGCGCGCTCGAAATAGTAGAGCAACATGAAGGCTTCGCCCGGCGTACGGCCAATGGTGAGGATGCCGTGGTTGCGCATCAGCATCACCTTGTTGTCGCCGAGATGGCTGATGAGGCGCTCCTGCTCGGCCAAGTCGATGGCGACGCCTTCATAGGCGTGGAAAGCCTGGCGCTTGTAGAAGCGCATTGCGAACTGGCTGAGCGGCAGCAGGCCGTCCTTCTGCGACGATACCGCGACGCTGGCATCGGAGTGCGTGTGCAATACGCAGACAGCATCGTGGCTCGACTTGTGAAGTGCACCATGAATGACGAAGGCCGCCTTGTTGACCGTGTAAGGCGTATCGTCGAGCTTGTTGCCCTCGATATCGATCTTCACGAGGCTCGACGCGGTGATTTCCTCGAACAGGAAACCGTAGGGGTTGAGAAGGAACTGGTCTTCGTGACCGGGCACGCGCATCGAGATGTGATTGTAGATCAGATCGTCCATGCCGAGGCGGGCAACCATGCGGTAGCAGGCGGCGAGATCGACGCGTGCCTTCCATTCGTCTTCCGCGATATGGGCCGGGCGACCCGAATAGTGGTCAGTCATAATCTGTTTCCTCATGCTTCAATCAGTGTCCAGCAACCTGGAAGGACTTCATGCTCTCTTCCTCGATTGCCTCGAGAAGGGTCTTTTTCAGCGCAATGAATTCGGGCGATGTGACGATGTCAGCCTTGCGCGGGCGCGGCAGGTCAACAACCTGCTCAAGCTTCACCTTGCCCGGGCGCGCGGTCATGACCAGCACGCGGTCGCCGAGGAAGATCGCCTCGTCGACGTCATGGGTAATGAACAGCACGGTGCGCTTATGCTTCTGCCAGACATCGAGCAGCCAGCGCTGCATCATCGTGCGGGTGAGCGCATCCAGTGCCCCGAATGGCTCGTCGAGCAGCATCAGATCGCGTTTGAACAGGAAGGTACGCATCAGCGCCACGCGCTGGCGCATGCCGCCCGAAAGCTGGTTGGGGTACTGGTTCTCGAAGCCGGCGAGACCGAACTCGGGAAGCATTTCCATAGCGAGCTTTCGCGCCTCGGCGCGCGACATCCCCTCGATCTCAAGAGCGAGAATGGCGTTGTCGATCACGTTACGCCAAGGCAGAAGCAGATCGCGCTGCGGCATGAACGACACCTTGCCGAGCAGATCGGATGCCGTGGAGCTGACGCCCTTAAGACGCAGGATATTGCCCGGATCGGGTTCTTCCAGGCCGGCGAGGATATTGAAAAGCGTGCTCTTGCCGCAGCCGGACGGACCGACCACGGTGACCAGTTCACCAGGGCGAATCGACACTTCGAGATCGCTCAGCGCCTTCGTCGCACCAAAGGTCTTCGACACATTCCGAAGCTCGATAAGCGGCTTGCCGTCGTCGGCGGCCTCGGGAGATTCAAGCAAGGCTGGAGCTGTGGCCACAGGCTGCGCCTTTCGCGGCTTCAGCAACTCGATCAACCCCATGGCGCCGGAGGCCGAACCACGCGGGAAGAGCTCGTTAGGCGTTATCGCCCGATCAGTCATTCGCAAAACTCCTGTCACGTATGCAATTCTTCGTCTGTAGGATACAAGCAAGTGGCGTGCCAGATGCTAACTGCCCTGGTTTTTTATTCAAAAACCGATTCTTGCGGCAGAAAACCCAATCGACATCCTCGTCAGAGACATGGAAATCACCGTAAGTATGCATAACGGCGGATACATGGATACATATATTCAATCTACGTGTTCATAATGTGCTATTTGTTGTGCATTCGATGAGTGATTTTTAGCCATCCGCCTTTTGATCGCTTCCGATTGCCGGACACAAAAAAAAGCCGGGAGCGGACTTCGTTCCCGGCTTCTCAGAATTGCCAACTCAGCGGTCGCAGCTTCAGGAAAGCGCCCGCTTCATCATATCGAAGAAGCCGCCGTTCGATGCCTTTTCTACGACCCGGGCATTGACCTTGAACTCCGGCCAGCGATTGCCGAGAACCGGCGGATGAACGGCCGAAAATCCCCTGGTGATTTCACCCGCGGTCTCGATCCTGACAACTGCGTCTCGCGCACTCTCGATCAGGTCTGGATTGAGCGCCATGGCGCAGGTCAAGGAGTCGGGATGAGTGCTGATCGGCCGGCCATAGCGTGCTTCCGCCGTCTGGCGGGGCGTGGCCGAAACCTTGCGGTAGAACTCCGAAAGCGGCGTGTTCATCGCGAAGATCTCTTCGAGTTGATCGGCTTCGAACAGGCTGGAGCGCATGGTGAGCGTCCAGGTCGAGAGCGTGATGTTGAAGCCCGCCTCGAAGACGATCTTCGCGGCTTCCGGATCGATGAAGAAGTTGTACTCCGCGCAGGGCGTGATGTTGCCGACCGAGTTGTCGGTACCGCCCATGATCCAGAGATGGCGAACCGCCTTGGCGATGCGCGGCTCCTTCATCACCGCCAGTGCGATGTTGGTCAGCGGCGCCTGGGCGAGGATGTCGATCTCGCCGGGCTCGGCCATCACCTTTTCGATGATCGCATCGACGGCATGCATCGTCTCGGGCCGCTGGCGGGCAATCGGCAGGTTGGCGCCGCTCATCCCGTCATTGCCGTGCATGGTGGAGGCTTCCCACGGCTTGACCATTGGCCGGCGCGCGCCGCAGTAAACAGGAACCTTGCCCGAGAAACCGGCGGCCTCGATGGTCGCCAGCGCGTTTTCCACCTGCTGGTCGAAGGGCACGTTGCCGACGCAGACGGTCACCGCCTCCAGCGTCGACCCCGGCGTCTTCATGGCCAGCAGCAGGGAATAGGTATCATCCCCTGCGGTATCCGTATCGATGATCAGCCGCATCAGTAGAACTCGAATCCCATGGTGCGGGCATGATAGTAGAGCCCGCCGTCCTGGACGATCAGAAATTCGGCGCGCGTGTTACCGTCATTGTGGTGGCTGTGCTTGGCGGCGGCAGGTGTCACCAGCGTTGCCCAGGGCGACCAGTCGCATTTCTGCTCGGCAACCATGGAATAGGCGGGATCGCCGGCGACGACCAGCGTGATGGCGGCCGAATTGTGCTTGTGCGGCGGCTGCGCGCTCTTAGGCTTCAGCGTGTTGAGCGAAAGCGTCATGGTCGGCGTGATGTTGCGGGCAGCTTCAGTCTTTTCGGCCGAGAAGATCAGCGCGTGACCAGATGTCGAGGCATTGGCGTTCGAGCTGTAGACCACATCGAGCTGATGGGTGATTTCATCGGCCGGATAATGCACGAACTGGACGGCCGCTTCCTCACCGGTCACCGGAGCGGATGTATCGAACTTCAGCTGCGGATCGTTGCCGACAGCCCAGAAGACGCAATCGTCCTTTGCGGTGATCGCCGACGCGATGCCACCCGGCAGAAGAAAGACATCGCCCTTGCCGAGCGTCGCCTTCTCGTCACCGACGACAAGGCTGGAGCTGCCCTTGATGACGTACCAGATCGACGCCGTGTTCACGAGCGTCGTATCCAGCGTCTCGCCCGCCTTAACGACCGCATAGCGCGCCAGCATCAGCGGCGTCGTCGCTGCGAAGGCGCACTCCATCTTGTCCGACTGGTCGCAATTGATGAAACCGGTCTTCTCCATCTTCATCGCCTTTGCCGGCTCGTCCATGAAGATGTGCCCCGGCACCGCCGGAAGCTTTATGTTGAAGGCATTGCCGGAATTGAAATAGCGGCTGCGCGCCTCGGCCGCGTTGGCGGGCTCGCGCGGCAGTTGGACCGGCATTTCGGCCATGTCATTGGCTGTGCTCATCATGCATCTCCTTGGTTGAACGAAACACCGGCTTCCTCCAGAAGCAGGTCGAGAAGAACGGTCGCCCCGGCGGCAACATGATCCGGCTCGGACCATTCGTCCGGGTGGTGGCTGATGCCGCCCCGGCAGGGAATGAAGATCATCGCGGACCGCGTCAGCGGCGCCATCTGCCGCGCATCGTGTCCGGCTGCGGACAGGACCTCGAGGCGCGACAATCCGTGCCCGTCCGCCGACACCCGGATCGCCTGCTTCAGCCCCTCGTCGAACCCGTTTGAGGGCGCGTCGACGAGACGGCGGATGTCGACCTGGCAGGCTCCGGCTTCGGCGCGTGCGATCTGCTCAAGGCGGGCGCCGCACGCTTCCAGCACGGTATTTTCGGGATGGCGCAAATCGATGCGGAATGTAACCTTGGCCGGTACCACTGACGGCGCATTGGGCTCGACAACGACACGGCCGATGGTGAACTTGATCAATTCTTCGCCTGCCATCGCCTCATGCATCCGCGTCGCGATGCGCGCGAACACCTGCACTGCATCCTGCCGGCGGCTCATCGGCTCGGTGCCCGCATGTGCCTCGCGGCCGGTGATCGTGATGTCGTAGGTTTTCTTGCCCTGGATGCCGGAGACGACGCCGATAACGGCGCCTTCCGTCTCAAGAACATCGGCTTGCTCGATATGTGGCTCAATGTAGGAGTGCATCGGAAAACCAAGTTTGCGACGCGGCAAATCGGGGAATGCCGCATGCAGCTCGCCAAGCGCCTCGCCGACGCTGACGCCATGGGCGTCGCGCACTGCCATCACCTCTTCGTGGGTGCGCAGGCCTGCGAACAGTTCGGAGCCCATCATGCCGGGAGCGAAGCGGCTTCCCTCTTCGTTCATCCAGCCGACGACCGTGATCGAACGCTCGGGCGTCAGCCCCGCCTCCGATATCGCGGTGACGGCCTCAAGGGCCGCCAGCACGCCAAAAGCCCCATCAAAAAGACCGCCTGTCGGCTGGCTGTCGATGTGACTGCCGGCGACGACAGGCGCCAGGTGGGGAAGCACGCCTTTAAGCGTCAGAAAAAGATTGCCCGCCGGATCGGTCGAAGCTTCGAGGCCCGCCGCCGCCGCCCAGGCGATGATCCGCCGCCAGGCCAGGATTTCCTCGCCTGACAGTGCCTGCCGGTTGACGCCGCCGCCGGGCAGCGCGCCATCCTCGCCGAGTGCCATAAGGCGGGTCCAGAGCCGGTCGGGAGAGATTGCGGGCCGCGCCATGTCTTCTACTCCGTCCGCATGACCTGACCGGGATCAGCGCGGGGATCGCGCACCTTCCAAGCGCCCTGCTCCACCTGGGCGATGAAATCGGATACCACGGAATTGAACAGCGCCGGCTCTTCCAGGTTCAGCGTATGGCCCGCCTTCGGAAGAACGGAGAGACCACAGGCCGGCAGCATTTTCTTCAGGTAGATCGAAGGCTGCAGGCAATGATCGTCCTCGTCGCCAGTCATGACCAGCGTCGGTACCATCATCGTCTTAAGCTGCTCTTCGAGATCCCAGAAGGACGGGCGCCGGCACTGGACACCGCGCATGGTGTTGGAGGCGCCGACGGCCGAGTGATGCGACAGGCGTTCGGCGAATGCCGCCCAGCCGCGCGGGTCCTTGTTCTGAAACTGTACCCGGCTGGCGCCGAGCGAATAGATCTTCGAGAATTCGGCCGGATCCCTCTCGAAATTGTCGGCGACCTTCAGCGAGGTATTGCGGAAATAGTCGGCCGTTTCCCGCTCCGTACCGTAACCGGCGCCGGCAATCGTCAGCGACAGGGCGCGCTGCGGCGTGCGCAGGCCGAAATGCAGGGCGGCGAAGCCGCCCATCGACAGGCCGACGATATGCGCCTTCTCGATGCCGAGCGCATCGAGCACGGCAATTGCGTCATCTGCGGCATTGGCCTGAGAATACATCTCGATATCAGCCGGGATATCGGATGGCGCGTAGCCGCGCGCCGCATAAGTGATGCAGCGGTGACGACGGGCAAAGAAGCTCATCTGCGGTTCCCAGGCATCGTAGTTGCCGCCGAACTCGTGGATGAACAGGATCGGCGTTCCGCCCTCTCCTGCCGTCTCGTAGTAAAGCTTCGTTCCATCCTTGGCGGTCGCGTACATATGAAAGCCTCTTTGCCTTTTATCGTCGATGGATATGCCGGCCCTAGAAAAGGGCCGGTACGTCGTTGAGCGTGCGCGCGGTCTCGATGTAGCGCGGCAGGCCTTCGCAGAAGCGCTCGGCCCAAGCCGATGGCACCGAGGTCGAGACCTTGATGAAGCGATCACCGAAGGCAGCCGTGTGGTAACGACCCTGGCGGATCATCACGCCCTCGCGGCGGGCGGCCTCGACGATGGCCTCTGGCGACACGCCGGTGGAGGCGGTCTCGAGAACCAGGAAGTTGCCGTGCGAGACCGGGATCGGAACCGAGAGACCGGTCGCCTTCGCCGCTTCGATGATCATCGCCTTGTTGGCGCTGTCGATGCGGCGCACGTCCTTCATCCATTCCGGCTTGACCGAAAGGCCGGCCATCGCCGCGCGCTGTGCCACGACCGATGCGCCGAGTACCGAGGTGGAAGCGGCCGAGAACTCGTCGACCAGCTTCGGTTCGGCGACGAGAGCGCCAATGCGCATGCCGGCGAGACCGAGCCACTTGGAGAACGACAGCGAAACGACGGTGCCCTCGGGGGCGACCTGCAGCACCGGCGTGTGGCCGTCGGCGAAGTCGCGGTAGGTGCAATCGTGGACCAGCAACGCGCCGACCGACCGAGCGATCTCGGCGAAAGCCTCGATTTCTTCGCGGTCATAGCGAATGCCGAGCGGATTGTTCGGATCGACGATGTAGATGATCGCGCAGCGCTCATCGACGTTGGCGCGCAGAGCCTCCGGCGTCAGCTTGTAGTTGACCGAGGCGTCGTAGATCGGGATCTGGATAACTTGCGCGCCTGCCTGTTCGGCGAACATGCACGGCCACTTCCACGTCGGGTCGGTGGTGACAAACGTGGTGCCAGGCTTTGACCGCGCTTTGCAGATCATCGCGAGCGCATTGACGCCACCTTCGGTGATGAGCGCCTCGGCTGAGGTTCCGGCAACGCCGAGATCGGCAACGATTGCGCTGCGCAGCGCTTCGAAACCCATCGGCGGGGCATAGGCATTGAATTCGCCGGCCTCGACCGAGCGGATCATGGCTTCCGCGACCGCCGGATGAGCGGGCACGTGGTTGGTGTTCTGACCCATCCACGCCAGGTCAGACGTGGAGAACAGGTCGTCGAAATAACGGTTGCGGGTGCGTGCATCAGCGGCCATGGTCAGATCACCGAGCCGCGTGCGGCAATGCCGCCGTCAATCGTAACGACCGTGCCGCTGATATAGGCGGCCTTGGGCGATGCCAGGAAGACGCAGAGATCGGCGACTTCTTCGGCGGTTGCCGGACGCTTGCCCGGATACTTGTCGTACAGCTCTTCCCAACGGCTCTCGTCGCCGAGCATGTCGATCGCCTTGCGCTTCATGATCTTGAACATGCGCGGGGTATCGACCGGACCGGGGTTGACGCCGACGACACGGATGCCTTCATCCATGCTGCGGCCGCCCAGCGCCTTGGTGAAGCTCATCAGTGCGGCATTGCCTGTGGAGCCGGCGAAGTAAGCGGCATCCCAGTTCTCGCCGGAATTGCCGATGACGTTGATGATGACGCCACCCTTGCCCTCACCTTGGCCCTTGCGGCGCTTCCAAAACTCGCGGGCCAACGTGATGTAGCCGAACACCTTGAGGTCGAAGCCGCGGCGGATCGATTCGTCGGTGACGTCTTCGATCGAGCCGGCAGGAATATCGCCGGCGTTGTTCATGAGGATGTCGTAGTCGCCGCAGGCCTTGTCGAGCGCCACCATGGCCTCGGTCGTGCCGAGATCTGCTTCATGCACCGTGACGTTGACCGGGTACTGCGCCAACTCCGCCTTCAGCTCTTCCATCGCCGCGCCGTTGCGGGCGGCAAGGTGAAGGTGACATCCTTCAGCAGCCAGCACCTTCGCGATGGCGTGGCCGATGCCCTGCGAGGCTCCGGTGATCAGCGCCGTCTTTCCAGCAAGATTAAGTTCCACCTGCATCTCCTGTGTGAATACATATTTCGTCGTCTTGCATACGCCGATTTATGATCATGTCCATAGTGTTTTGGTGACAAAATTGGAAAATTTTCCCACCAAATGACAACATGAGGAACTATTTCGCACGCCGTGCGGATTAATGAGGCAGTCGGCCTATTTGATCGGCATATTGGCGACTATTTTTAAAAACTCATTTTATGTATACGAATACCTATTGCACGAATACCTAAAAGGCATAATGTCGCATCCACGCCCTCGGGCATGGATGACCTTAGAAACAGACGGCGGAATTCTCATGGCAGATGTGTCCCTCAAAAATGTGGGGAAGACTTACGAAAACGCTTCCGCGAATACGATTGAGAACCTGAACCTGGACATTCGCAGCGGCGAATTCGTCGTCCTTATTGGGCCTTCTGGTTGCGGCAAGTCGACGACGCTACGGATGCTGGCGGGCCTTGAGGAATTGACGGACGGCGAGATCTGGATCAGTGATCGACGCGTCGACGAGCTGGAGCCACGGGATCGCAACATCGCCATGGTCTTCCAGAACTACGCGCTCTATCCGCATATGACGGTGGCGCAGAACATGAGCTTCGGGCTGAAGCTCTCGGGCATGGACAAGGTCGAGATCCGCCGCCGCGTCGAGGACGCCGCCAAGGTCCTCGATATCTCCGCCCTGCTCGAGCGTCGCCCCAAGCAGCTCTCAGGCGGTCAGCGCCAGCGCGTCGCCATGGGCCGCGCGATGGTGCGCGATCCGGCCGTCTTCCTGTTTGATGAACCGCTTTCCAACCTCGATGCGAAGCTGCGTGGGCAGATGCGCGCGGAAATCCGCCGCCTGCACAAACGGCTGAAGGCGACCACCGTCTACGTCACCCACGACCAGGTCGAGGCGATGACGCTGGCGGACCGCGTGGTGGTGCTGAACAAGGGCCTGATCGAGCAACAGGGAACGCCGCAGGAGCTTTACGAACGTCCGGCCACGCGTTTCGTCGCGGGTTTCATCGGCAGCCCGACCGTGAATTTCCTGCCGGCCGACGTCGTCATGGAAGGCGAGACGCCGACGCTGAAGTTCGCGGGCGCCACGCTGGCTGTTCCCGCCGACAAGGTCGAAGCCTTAAAGGCTTTCGCCGGCCGCCATGTCGAGATCGGCCTGCGCCCCGAACATTTCCTGGCGGACGGTACAACCGAAATCTCGGTCCCGGTCGACATGGCCGAGCTGCTCGGCCCGACGACGCTTGTTCATTTCACGCTTGAGGGCGTCTCCTGTTCGGCCATGCTGCCGCCGGAACTCGCCGCCGCCGAGGGGCAGACCCAGTCGCTGCGCATCGCGCGTGATCGCATGTCCCTCTTCGACCCGAATACCGGCCGCGCCATCTGACGCGACCACTGCCTGTACGACCGCATAAAAACAAGGAGAACAGCTGATGAATGCACGCATACTCTTTCTCGCCGGCCTGCTTGGCGCCACCGCGCTTGGCGGCACCGGCGCATTTGCCCAGGACAGCGCTGCCTGTACCGGCGAAACCGTGACGCTGCGCATTCTGCGCACGCCGGGGAACTACCCTTATCCGGCCCCCATGGAGGCCTGGCAGAAGGAAAATCCCTGCGTCAAGTTCGAGATCAACGAAGTTCCCTTCGCCCAACTAGCCGACACCATCTCCGTTCAGGCCGCGAGCTCCAATCCGCCTGACGTGCTGGTTTACGACGGTCCGAACACCCAGTCCTACGCCGCCTCCGGCATCCTGCTGCCCATCACGAAGTACCTGCCGAAGGGCTGGGACGAAGACATTCTTCCCGCGACCAAGGCCGAGCACAGCTATGAAGGCGAAGTCTATTCGCCCGGCATCGAGCAGACCACCGTCGCCATGTACTACAACAAGAAGCTTGTCGAAGCCGCCGGCATCAAGCCGCCGCAGACGCTCGACAAGGCCTGGACATGGCCGGAGGCACTGGCTGCTTTCAAGGCCTGCCAGCAGGGCCCGGCCGGCGCACCGAGCGTCTGGGGTCTCGGCCCGACCCGCTTTGGCAACGGCCAGCCCGGCCTCGTCTATCAGGACCTGATCTACCAGCGTTCAGCCGGCGACCCGAAGGCCGATCCGGAAAGCTCCGCCTACAAGACCTTCTGGGCGCTCTCCAAGGACGGCAAGTCGGTCGAGGGATACCTGAACACGCCGGAAGCGATCGAAGCGTTGAAGTTCTATCAGTCGCTGTTCAATTCCGAGGGCGTCGCCCCCAAGGTCGGCATCCCGAACGCCTTCTTTGACGGCAAGGCCTGCTTCTACATCGATACGCCGGCCGCTGGCAGCGCGCTGATCAAGGATCCGAAGATCGAGTGGGGCATCACTCCGATCCCCTACTTCAAGACCCCGATCGTCCACACCGGCTCGACCACGATCGGCGCCACGGCGCGTTCCAAGCATCCCGAGATCGCGGCGAAGTTCGTGGTCGACATGTCCACGGGTGAATACGCCTACATGAACGTCAGCCAGCGCGGCAATCTTCCGACGCTGAAAAGCCTGTTCCCCCGCTTCGAAACCTACAACTCCTATCCGATGAAGGTCTTCGTCGATCAGCTGCAGGAATGGGGCCAGCCGCGTCCTCCGGGTCCGAAGTTCGCCCAGTACGACAAGCTCGTTACCGATGCTCTGCGTGCCGTTGCCTTCGGCGGCGATCCGGCCGACCTGATGGCGGACGCCGAGAAGAAAGTACAGCGAGTTCTCGATCGCTAAGCATTGGACGCAAGAATGTCGGTCTCAAATACCCTATCCACGGCTTCGGCCAAACCAAAAACGCGAAAGCCCGCTACCAAGCGGCAGAAGCGGGATTGGCTGTTTGCGGCCGGCTTCCTTGCGCCGTTCATGATCCTGTTGCTGGTCTTCCAGTACGTGCCCTTGCTCGTCATGGCCCGCAACAGCGTCTATGACTACTCCCTGCTCAACCCGGCTGCCGCCAAGTTCGTCGGGTTGCGCAACTTCACGGACATGATCGATTATGACGATGCCGCCGTCTCCTTCGGCGTGACCTTCCTCTTCGCGCTTGGCGTCGTCGTCTTCGTCATCCCGGTCGCCTTCTCGCTGGCGCTGTTCCTCAATTCGAAGCTGCCGGCGCGCGGCCTTGTCCGCACCATGATCATGCTGCCGGTCGTGACCTCCTCGGTGGTCGTCGCCACCATGTGGTCCTTCCTGCTCGACCCATCGAACGGCCTGATCAACGGCGTCCTGAACATTATCGGCATCGGCAACCAGCCCTTCCTCACCTCGACCAGCCAGGCGCTTCCGGCCCTGATCGCCATGACGCTCTGGCAGCAGGTCGGCTTCGGCGCCATCCTCTTCCTCGCAGGCCTGCAGGGGCTGCCGGTGGAACTGACCGAGGCCGCCCGTATCGATGGCGCCACCCGCCGCCAGGTTCTCTGGAACGTGACGATCCCGCTTCTCTCCCGCACGACGCTCTTCGTCGTCGTGATCATGACCGTCTTCTCGCTGCAGGCCTTTGCGCCGGCCTTCCTGATGACGCAGGGCGGACCGCAGGACAGTACCAACCTGATCGTCTACCACATCTACAACAGCGCCTTCATCATGCAGCAGGCCGGCTATGCCTCGGCACTCTCCGTGGCGCTGTTGCTCGTGGTGCTTGCCATCTCCATGGCGCAGATGGCCCTGCTGCGCTCTCGCTGGAATTACTGACATGAAGAAGCAACATCTCCGGCGCGGCGCCATGGTCGCCCTCGTCATCGTCGTCATCCTGTGCTGCTTCCTGGCGCCTTACGCCTGGATCGTGTCGTCGTCCTTCAAGAATCAGCTGACGCTGTTCAACGACGTGACACCGCTCTCCTGGCGCGCCTTTCTGCCGGTCGAGGGAACGTTCGAGAACTATCGCACGCTGTTCGAGCGCACGAATGTGCTGACCGCGCTGATGAACACCGCCATCGTTGCGGGCGGCCAGGTGGCGCTGACGCTGCTGCTCTGTTCAATGGCCGCCTATTCGCTAACGCGCATCCGCTTCCCGGGCGCCAAGATCGTTTTCGTGCTGATCCTCCTCACCTTCCTGCTGCCGATCGAGGCGATGATGGTGCCGCTCTATCAGGTGGTTTCCGGCCTCGGTCTTTCCAACTCGCTGCTCGGCGTCATGATCCCGTGGATCGCCAGCCCGTTCGGTCTGTTCCTGCTGAAGCAGGCGTTCGAAGAGCTGCCGGTCGAGCTCGAGGACGCGGCGCGGATCGATGGTGCCGGCCATGTGCGCATCTTCTTTTCGATCGTGCTACCGAACGTGAAGGTGCCGATGCTGACGCTCGGTCTCATCACCTTCCTGTTTTCGTGGAACAGCTTCCTGTGGCCGCTCGTCATCATCCAGGATCCGGCAATCCAGGTCATCCAGGTGGCGATTGCCCAGCAGGGCTCGCCGACGCAGTTGCCCAACTGGGGCGAAACCTTTGCAGGTGCGACCGTTGCGACCGTTCCGCTCATCCTGCTCTTCCTGCTGCTGCAGAAGTATTTCACGCAGGGTATGACTACCAGCGGGATCAAGGGCTAGGCCATGAACGCACCGGCCCACAGCCTCGTCCCGCTTTTGAGACTGGACGCCCCTATGGGTGGTCAGATCGGCTATCGCGTCTTCGGAAGCGAAGGCGACTGGCTGGTGCTGATCCACGGCTGGTGCGGCAACGCCGAGCATTGGAACGTTATCGCTCCCGAGCTGGCGCGTGACCACCGGGTGCTCGCGGTTTCGCATCCGGGCTTCGGCGGTATGCTCCCGCCGCCGCCAGCCGGTCAGACGATCCGCGCGATGGGCGCCGCTGTCGCGCATCTGTTGGATTATCTCGGCATCGAAGGCGCGACGCTGATCGGTCACTCGATGGGTGGCCCGATCATGACCGAGGTCGCGATCATCGCGCCGGAGCGTGTGAGGGCCCTGATCGGTCTCGATACGTTGACGGACCGCGACTACTACGGCCGCGTCCCGGCCGACGAGCTACTCAGACGCCACGCGGAATTCGCTGCCGACTATGCGGGCCGCATGCGCGCCATGATCGATATTATCGCGCATCCCTCCACACACGAGGCGATGCGCCAGGCAGTCACCGACGACATGATCGCCTCGGCCCCGGCCACCTTTGCGCTTGATGTGAAGGATGACCTCTTCGCCTGGGACGCGGAGGAACGTTGGCCGCTTGTCTCCTGCCCGGCGATCATGCTCAACTCGACGTGGGTCGCGAGACTGGCGGATCCGAAGCCGATGCCCTGCTTCAGCGGCATTGATGTCGTCGAATACGATTCCGGACACTTCCCGATGATTGAAGCTCCCGCGATGATTGTGGAAAAGCTTCGAAGCTGCCTTGCTACACTCGTATACCCATAATCCCCCCATTGAATGCACCGCAAAAAGAAAAGTATAAATGCCGCCAGCAAAATACAAATTGGCCATTCGCAGTTCGGCGAGAGGAGTGACCGCATTGGATCAGGATGACACGCGTCTGCCCGAAGCGGCAAACGGGATGCGCGCTCCGACCCGCGCCGGCGAGCTGCGTGAACAGCTTGAGCAGATGATCCTCGACGGCAGGCTCGTCCCCGGCGAGCGACTGGACGAAATGGAGCTCGCGCGTCGCTTCGGCCTTTCCCGCACGCCGGTGCGCGAAGCCATCAAGGCGCTGTTGGCTATCGGGCTTGTCGAGACACGCGGCCGCCAGGGTACGCACGTAGCACTGCTCTCCATTCCGGCGCTGATCGAGATGTTCGACGTGATGTCGGCTCTCGAAGGCCTCTGTGCCCGGCTCGCAGCCCGTCGCGCGACGCCAGCCGAACGCGCCGGCATGCGCAAGGTGCATGAGGAGCTGGTTGAAGCCTATAATTCCGGTGACCCGGTTGCCTTCTACAAGGTGAACCAGAAATTCCACGACCAGCTTTATGAAGCAGCCCACACGCACTTCATCGCGGATCAGGCGATCCAGCTTCGCCGCCGCATCGGCGCCTACCGCATGCGCGCCACCTACCAGCCCGGCCGCATGCTGAGCACGCTGACCGAGCACGTCCGTATCATGGATGCGATCGATGCGGGCGATCCGGAAGCGGCGCGCAAGGCGGCCAGCGATCACGTGCAGCTCCTCGGCGACCAGCTGACAGACTTCATTTCGTCGCTGCCGGCGCATATGAGCCGCGCTCAGTAACAAGACCGAGCGTCACGCTCGCAAGGAGACCGCGCGGCAATCGTCGCGCGGAGGAGGAAACACATGTCCGCCCCACAACACCCCGTCATCCTGAACCAGCTTGGTCCTGAGCTCGGCAAGGCTCTCGAAGAGCATCCCTCCCGGCCGGTCGTGATCCAGGATTCCGTTCCGGCGGAGCCATGGAAAATCGCGCCGGAGGCCGACATCCTGGTGACGGGCGGCTTTGCCAGCTGGAAACAGGCGCCACGCGACTGGCGATTTCCGGAGCGGCTGAAATGGGTGCAATCGCAGACGACGGGCATCGAGATTTATCCGCCAACCTTGCTGCAGGATCGGGTCATGACCTGCGGGCGCGGGCTGAACGCGCTGCCGATCGCCGAGTTCGTTTTCGCGGTGATACTGCGCGCCGAGAAGCGGCTGGAAGAGACACGTGCCCGCCGCGAAGCGGACTGGCGACGGCACGACATCGGCCGTGTCTACGGCAAGACGCTCGGCCTCATCGGTTACGGCAGCCTCGGCCAGGCGATCGCCCGCCGGGCGCTGGCCTTCGATATGAACGTCATGGTCAACCGGCGCACGCCCTGGGAGGGAGACGGCGGCATCGTCGCGGCCGGTATCGATGAGATATTCGCTGCCGCCGACCATCTCGTCATCGCCGCGCCGCTGACCGCAGAGACGGAAGGATTGATCGATCGTAAATTGCTTGGTGCAGCCAAGCCGGGTTTGCATCTCATCAACATCTCACGCGGCGGCCTTGTCGATCAGCAAGCTTTGGTGGCGGCACTCGTTGCGGGAGATATCGGCAGCGCCACGCTAGATGTGACAATGCCGGAACCGCTGCCCGACGGCCACCCGCTCTACGAATTGCCCAACGTCTTCATCAGTCCGCACATTTCCTGGGCCGGCGGCGATCAGGATCAGGCGTTTCAGCAGCGATTGATGAAGAACCTCGACGCCTATCTCAAAGGCGAAGAGCTTGAGGCGCTGGTCGATCCCGTGCGCGGTTACTGACCGGGATCAAACGGCTCAATCATCACGCCCGCCCGAAAGCCTTCGGCTTGGCTGTTTGGAGTGCCGCGAGAACGGATCTTTCCGAGCGCACAAGATAGGCGTCTAGCTGATCCGACGCCTCCTCGATGTCGCCAGCCTCAAGAGACGCAAGGAGTTCGCAATTCAGAGCGATGTAGGGAGCATGCAGATGGGCGGTATCCTCGAACTGAGCGAACACCAATCGGAGCTCCGCCAGAACAAGCTCAAAGCAGGCGCTTAGTCGAGGGCTATCGCATAGCTCGACCATCAAGCGATGAAACTCCATGTTGATCGTGCCCACGCTTCGCCAGTCGCCAGCCTCTCGCGACGCCTCGGTGCGCGCCAGAAGCTCTCGCATACTCGCCAATGCAGGGTGTGTGCGGACGGCGGCACGAACAGCGCCTTTCTGGATGACATGCCTCACCCTGTAGATATCAACGACTGAAGCTTCGCCCGGAGTGGCGGCGAAAACGCCGCGGTTGGGTATGTGAACCAGCAGGTTCTGGCTCGTTAGCAGGCGGAATATTTCGCGCAACGTGTTGCGCGAGATCCCGAACTGGGTGGCGATCTGCTGTTCGGAAAGCTTGGCGCCCGGTGCCAGTTCGCCCGAGATCAGCATCGCGCGGATCTTTCCGGCAATCTGCGCCGTCAACGGCTCGTCTTCCATGTCCGTAATCGCCGTGCGCATCATCAACGCCCTTTCCCCCCTCTGTTCAGGGCACCATATATCCAGCGCATGCCAACCGGCCCTATCGCCGGCCATCAGCAACACGTCCAAAAATGCGCTCAGGCATATTGTTCAACAATCTATATTGCTTTATTGAACAATAATCCGTGACGTCAGTATTTTCAATGGAGATGGAACATGGCGGCAATCGATCTGAACAGCGATCTCGGCGAAAGCTTCGGCCCGTGGCCGATGGGAGATGACGCCGCCATGCTGGCGACGGTGACGAGCGCCAACATCGCCTGCGGCTTCCATGCCGGCGATCCCTCGGGAATCCTGACGGTGCTGAAAGAAGCGACGCGGCGCGGTGTCGCCGTCGGCGCCCATATCGGCTATCGCGACCTGGTCGGCTTCGGCCGCCGCAATATGGACCCCTCGAGCGCCGAACTCGTCGGCGACACGATCTACCAGATCGGCGCCCTGCAGGGTCTGGCGAAGGCGGCCGGAACTAGCGTGCGCTACGTGAAGCCGCATGGCGCGCTCTACAACACCATCGCCCACGATGCCCGCCAGGCCGCCGATGTCATCGAAGGTATCAAGTCGATCGATCCGAACCTTGTGCTGATGGCGCTGGCCGGCGCGCCGATCGTAGACCAAGCGCGTGAGGCCGGACTGACCGTCGTCTGCGAGGCCTTCGCCGACCGCGCCTATAACGTCGATGGCAGCCTCGTCAGCCGCCGGTTGGACGGTTCGGTGATCCATGATCCGCAAGCCGTCGCCGAGCGCATGTTGCGCATGGTCACGGAAAGCCGCGTTGTGGCGATCGACGGAACCGAAATCGCGCTCGACGCGCAGTCTATCTGCATTCACGGCGACACGCCGGCTGCCGTCGCGATCGCCCGCACGCTGCGGCAGACGCTGGAAGCGCGCGGTGTCGAGCTCAAGTCCTTCGTCGATATGTCGTCATGAGCGAGCGCCTGCGTTTCTTGGCTTCAGGCAGCGACAGTTTCCTCGTCGAACTCGACGATCTAGCCGCAACCCTGACCCTGCTCGACGCCCTCCTGGCGGCGGGGCTCGAAGGCGTGCGCGAAGTGATCCCGGGCGCGCGCACGGTCATGGTGCGCTTCGATCCGTGGCTGAGGAGCGCGGCAGGGCTCTACGACAAGATCGCCGCTCTCGACCTCTCTACGCGCTCATCCCGAGGTGGCGAGCTCTTCGAGATTCCAGTCTTCTATGATGGTGAGGACCTCGGTGACGTCGCCGAGATGCTCGGCTGCACGATCGAAGAGGTCATCCAGCGCCACACCGAGGCGACCTACACCGTCGCCTTCACCGGCTTTGCGCCGGGCTTCGCCTATATGACCTCAGACGATCCACGTTTCGACGTGCCGCGGCGCAAGAGCCCACGGGTAAAAATCCCCGCCGGCTCGGTTGCCATCGCCGGCAAGTTCGGCGGCATCTACCCATCAGACAGTCCCGGCGGCTGGCAGCTGCTTGGCAAGACGCCGCTCGCAATGTGGGACACGACGCGCGAACGGGCCGCGCTGCTGGCGCCCGGCGACCGCGTGCGCTTTCGCGACATCGCCAAGGGCGCTGTCGTCCCGGTCCCCTCACCCAAGCCGCCAGTCAATGAGGCGCCGGTACAGAAGGCCGGATTGCTGGTCACCCGCACGGACCGTCCCGCGCTGTTCCAGGATCTCGGCCGACCGGGTCTTGCCAGCCAGGGCGTCTCGGAATCCGGCGCGCTCGACCGTACGGCGATGATCGAAGCCAATCGCTGCCTCGGCAACCCGCGCAATGCCGCCGTGATCGAAGTGCTTTTCGGCGGCTTCGCCTTCAAGGCCGATCGGCCGGTGAGCGTCGCGGTAACCGGTGCCCCCTGCCCGCTGACGATCCGTACGGCGGCAGGCGGTGAGAGCAATGCAGGTTTTGCAAGCCCTATCGCCCTTGATACCGGAGACGAGCTGGTGCTGGGCATTCCGCCCGAGGGAATGATGAGCTATCTCGCCCTGCGGGGAGGCTTCGAGGTTCAGCCAATCCTCGGCTCGGCGGCCACCGACACCCTCGCCAAGGTTGGCCCGGCGCCGATCGCGGCCGGTGATATCCTGGTTCCGGCCGAGCGGCGATCACTTGCGGTCATGCCGGCCGACGCCAAGCAGCGGCGCCTGCCGCGCGCCGGCGAAGTCGTGACGCTCGATATCGTGCTTGGTCCGCGCACCGACTGGTTCACCGAGCAGGGCGTCGCCACGCTGACATCGCGGGAGTGGGACGTGACGCCCCAATCCAGTCGCGTCGGCATGCGCCTTGACGGCAAGGTAGCGATCGAGCGTTCCGACGATGCCGAACTGCCCTCCGAAGGCACGGCACTCGGCGCGATCCAAGTGCCGCATAGCGGCCAGCCCGTGCTCTTCCTGGCCGATCATCCGCTGACAGGCGGCTATCCGGTCATCGGCGTCGTCGCCAGCCACCATCTCGACCTCGCCGGACAGATCCCGATCGGCGCCCGCATCCGTTTCAATCCGATCTCCGCCTTCGAGCCGCGCGAGGTCATCGCCGACATCGAGCCGAACAGGACACTGATCTCATGAAAAAGCTGCTCATTGCCAATCGCGGCGAAATCGCCATCCGCATCACCCGCGCCGCCCGCGACTATGGCGTCGCCTCGGTCGCGATCTACTCGGATGCCGACGCCAGCTCGCTGCATGCCGAGCTTGCCGACGAAGCCTATGGCCTCGGCGCCGGCCGCCCCGCAGATACCTATCTGAACATCGAGAAGATCCTCGAGATCGCCAAGCGCGCCGGCGCCGATGCCGTGCACCCCGGCTACGGTTTCCTTTCGGAACGCGCCGAGTTCGCGCAGGCGGTTATCGATGCCGGCCTGATCTGGGTCGGCCCGGCGCCTGGCGTCATTACGGCACTTGGCGACAAGGTCGAGGCGCGGCGGATCGCCGAGAGCGTCGGCGCACCGCTGGTGAAGGGTTCCGCCGGACCGCTGGCTTCGGCTGCCGAGGCCGTCGCCTTCGCCCGCGAAGCCGGATTGCCTCTGGCGATCAAGGCCGCCTTTGGCGGCGGCGGGCGCGGCATGAAGGTGGCGCACCATATCGACGAAGTCGGCGAACTCTTCGATTCCGCCGTTCGCGAAGCCGTCGAGGCCTTCGGTCGTGGCGAATGCTACGCCGAACAATTCCTCGAAAAACCGCGCCACATCGAAGCGCAGGTGATTGCCGACAGCCACGGCAATACGGTCGTCCTCGGTACCCGCGACTGCTCGCTGCAGCGCCGCAACCAGAAACTCGTCGAAGAGGCGCCGGCTCCCTTCATCACCGAGGAGCAGCGCCAGCGCATCCATTATGCCGCCCGCGCGATCTGCGCCAAGGCCGGCTATACCGGCGCCGGCACAGTCGAATTCCTGCTCTCGCAGAACGGCACGATCTCCTTCCTCGAGGTCAACACGCGCCTGCAGGTCGAGCATCCGGTGACCGAGGAGACCACCGGCATCGATATCGTCATCGAGCAGCTGCGGATCGCCGATGGCCAACCACTCTCGGTGACGGAAACGCCCGAGCCGCGAGGCCACGCCTTCGAGTTCCGCATCAACGCCGAAGATCCCGGTCGTGGCTTCCTGCCGACACCGGGCCCCATTACCCGCTTCCGCGCGCCGTCCGGTCCCGGCATCCGCCTCGACACCGGCGTCGAGAGCGGCTCAGAAATCACCGGCCTTTATGATTCCATGATGGCGAAGCTGATCGTGACAGGCGCGACCCGCGAGGAGGCGCTGGTTCGCGCCCGCCGCGCGCTTGCCGAGTTCCGCATCGAGGGCGTGGCATCCGTGCTGCCGTTCCACCGCGCCGTTCTCGAGGGGAAGGACTTTACCGGCGAAGACGGCTTCAAGGTCTTCACCAACTGGATCGAGACCGAGTTCCGTGGCGTCGCCTCCTCGCCGAGGATCGAACCCGCCGACGGCAACCTCATCCGCAGCTTCATCGAGATCGACGGCAAGCGCCACGAGATCGGCTTGCCGGCGGCGCTGTTTTCCGGCCTCGCCGTTGCCCCGCAGACAGCAGTATCTCAGGCATCCCAGCAGCGCGAAGGCGCCGTAACAGCGCCTATTCCAGGCACCTTCCGGCAGTGGCTGGTCGAGGATAATGCGACGGTTGCTGAGGGCGAGATCGTTGCCGTGATCGAGGCCATGAAGATGGAGACACGCGTTGCCGCGCCCAAGGCCGGCACGATCAAGCTCAGCGCCAAGGTGGGCGACAGCGTCGCTCTTGGCGCGGAGCTGGCGATCATCGCGTAAAGAGGCGAAGTTTAAGGCTCACACAGGAAAGCCGGCGGGTCTTGCGATCCGCCGGCTTTCTTTTGTTCGGAAGATAAAAGAGCGGTCAGCTCTGCCGCATGAACTGCTGGATGCGGCTGTCGGCCGGGGAGCTCTCCAGCTCGGCCGCCGTCATGTTGACGACGACGTGGCCGTTTTCCATCATCACGACACGGTCGCTGACGCGGCTGACGAAGCGCATTTCGTGGGTGACGATGACCATGGTCATGCCTTCGCGGGCAAGGCCCTCGATCACTTGCAGCACTTCGCCGACCAGTTCCGGATCGAGCGCCGAGGTCGGCTCGTCGAACAGCATGATCTCAGGGTCCATGGCAAGCGCGCGGGCAATCGCCACGCGCTGCTTCTGGCCGCCTGAGAGCTGGTGCGGATACTTATTGGCGTGTGCCGCCAGGCCGACACGGGCCAGGTGGTTCATCGCAGCCGCGCGCACCGCCTGCTTGTCGCGATTGCCGTGGTAGCGCGGACCGAAGGTGACATTCTCCAGAGCCGTCATGTGCGGGAAGAGGTTGAAGGACTGGAACACCATGCCGAGACAGGTGACGCGATGATGGAAATCGGGAACCATGCGGTATCCCTTCGCGTCGGCCGTGATCCACTCGTTTCCGTCGAGCGTGATGCGGCCGTCGTCGATATCCTGCAGCGCGTTGATCGTGCGGATGAGCGTTGTCTTACCGGAGCCCGAGGGGCCGATGATGCTCAGCACCTCGCCCTTGCGCACCTGAAGCGACACATCGGCCAGCGCCCGCTTGTCGCCGAAGCTCTTGGTTATGCCATCGATGCCGACCACGACTTCTTCGCCGACGCGGCGTTCGTTGCCCGCTGCGCTTGCCTGAGCGGCGGCCGCCGGGACGGCGATCTCGGCGCCGGTCATCCTGGAAATGTCGAGACGCCCTTCGAGGCGCGACAGGAAGAAGCTGAAGATCGAGACGACGAGCACGTAATAGAATGACACCGCGACCAGCGTTTCGATGACCATGAAGTTGCGGGTATAGAGCCGCTGACCGACGAGCAGGATTTCCGCGAGCGAGATGACCGAGACGAGCGAGGTCAGCTTGACGATGGTGATGAACTCGTTGCCAAGCGAGGGTAGCGCCACGCGGATTGCCTGCGGCAGGATGATGTGTCGGTACTTGCCGACGGGACGGACGCCGAGCGCGTGCGCCGCTTCATGCTGCCCCGGATCGACGGCGATGAGGCCGGCCCGATGGATTTCCGCGAGATAGGCGGTTTCGGATATGACCAGCGCGATCAACCCGGCCCAGAAAGGCACCGACAGCACCGGCCCGAGCGCCGGCATGAACTGCGGCAGGTTATAGACGAAGATCAGCAGCACCAGCAGCGGCAGGCTGCGGAACAGCCAGATATAGGTCTTCGCGAACCAGCGCACCGCGCGCAGGCTGGATTGCCGGGCGAGCGCAAGCAGGAAGCCGAGCACGGTTCCGATGACCCAGGTCAGCACGCCGAGCCAGGCGACGAGCGCCGTCGCGCGCCAGAAGTCCGGATAGAGCACGAGGCTGAAGAGGTAGTTCCAGTCGAAGTTCATGGGCGGGTATCCCCAAAAGAGCAGCGGCGCCGAAGCGCCGCGCATTCCTGTGTTGATCAGTCAGGCGAGCGCCTCACCGGCACCCGCCTTGAACGCTTACTGCCCGACAGCCGCCTTGAACTCGGCGTCCGTCGACTTTGCCACGCCATACTTGGCGAACAGTGCCTCGTAATCGGCATCGCCATCGAGCTTCGCCAGCGTATCGCGCAGGAAAGATGCGACCTCGGTGTTGCCCTTCTTCACGCCGAAACCGACGATGACGGGATAGAGCTGTTCGGTGGAGGTGACCTTCAGGCGGCCGTTCAGCTTCTTGGCGGCATCGGCGAGCACTGCTGAGTTTTCCAGCTGGGCATCCACGCCGCCGGACATGACGGCCTGTGTTGCCTCAGGCGAGGTTGGGAATTCGCGGGAATCGATCGGGCTGGCGGCGCAAACCGTCGTGTTCAGCTTCTCAAGTTCGGGAATCCAGGCCGCGCCCTTGATCGAGCCGACGCGCTTGCCGCAGAGCTCTTCCGGCTTGGTAAAGTTCTGGCCGCCCGCTGCCGAAACCGCGATCGAGACACCCGTCTTCATGTAGGGGATGTAGTCGATCTGCTTGGCGCGCGGGGCAGTTACGTAGAGCGTGGAGGCGATGACGTTGAACTGATCGCTGGAGACGCCGAGGATCAGGTTTTCGAAACGAGTGTCATGAAATGAAACTTCGCTGCCGGTCTTCTTGCCGATCAGCTTCATCAGCTCGACGTCGAAGCCGGCGGGCTGGTTGGCGTCGTCGAAGTAGTTGTAGGGCGGATAGGTGAGATCGACGCCGATCTTCAGCGTTTCCGCATGGGCCGCCGTCAGCGGCGCCGCCAACATGATGAGACCGGCAAGGAGTTTTTTCATGGACTGTTCCTCTCGATTGATGGCTCATTTTTGTTGAACAATTATGAGATTGCAATCCCCCTCGATGCATAAAGTTTCATCAAGGGGCGGATTTCGAGCAGATCGTCCATCCGCATCCCGGCGAAGGAACTTGACGGAATGCTGACAAGCGACTGAAATGACGAGATAAAACGAGACGCCCCGGCTTCAGCACCTGCAATACGACGAAAAAGACGTCGCAACAGCACATTCAGCTCCGAAGCAGGAGGGGCACGAATCTGGTAACCCTGAAAAGCAAGGTCCCTAGCCCATGGCGCCTCGGAACGTCCTCCGCCTCACCGGCGACATCCTGGCATGAGCACCTCACCTCTCTTGACATGCGTAAGTTGTTCAACAAAAATAAATCACCAAGGAGACCATATTGACCAACCAGAATCCCCCCGACCGACCTCTTGTGCTGACGCAGACCGCCGCCGGCCTGTTGCGCGACAAGATTTTGCGTGGCGAGCTCGCGCCTGGCGCGCCGTTGCGCGAGGTCGTGTGGGCGGAAGCGCTGAACGTTTCGCGCAACACGTTGCGCGAGGCGCTGCGGGATCTGGTTGCGGAAGGCCTGATCGAACATCGCGCGCATTACGGCGCGACGGTGCGGGCGCTGAATTCCACCGAGATCAGCGAGATCTACGCGATCCGCATGACGCTTGAGCTGCGCGGCGTTACCTGCAGCGCCTATGCCTCGCAGGAAGCGATGTCCGAGCTTGTCGCCCGCGTCGAAGCCGTGCAGCGCGCCGCACTTGCCAAGGACTGGCAACAGTGCGGCACCGCATCGCTCGAATTCCACCAGCAGATCGTCGATTTCATCGGCAGCCCGAGATTGAACGACGTGTTCGCGACCGTCGCCGCCCAGGCCCGCCTCGCCTTCTCGATGGCGCCCGATGCCCGCCGGTTCCAGGAACCATGGGTGGCGCGCGACGTCGAAATCTGCGGCCTGCTCTGCGACGGCGACCGCACGGCAGCCACCCGAGCACTTGAACTCTATCTGCAGGAATCCGAACGCGTGGTGCTGGAAGCCGCTCGCGCGCAGAGCCTGCCCCGCCCCAAGAAGACATTGGCGACGCCTGCCGACTGACGGCAGCCCGCCCGGCATATCAGGAGAAAATGAGGGATGAAGCCCCAGCCGATTACCAGCGCACCGGAAGACGCAGCGAGCCGCAAGGCCATCAAGCCAGTCATCTGTTATCCCGTCGAAACGCTGCCACGTCCAGATCTCGCAGCATATCGCGCGTTGCGCGACGATCTGGAATTCATCGAGCGCGTGGTCGTGCCGCCGCGTGATGCGGCCTGCTGGACCGTGCCGGCCGGCCATTTCTGCCGCATCCTCTCCAGCGAGGGATCGCAGGTGGGCGATCTCAACCTCTTCAATGCTAACAATCTCGAGGAGCGCCTCTTCACCGGCAAGACCCGTGCGCTGAACGGCACGCATGTCGGCCTCGGCGACCAGCTCTTCTCCAACATGCCCTATCTGCGCCCGATCGCGACAATCACCCACGACACGCTCGACTGGTATGGCTTCGACGAATTCGGCGGCTCGGTGCACGACGTTATCGGCACCCGCTGCGACCCTTATACGCACAACCTCTTGAGCAATGGCGGCCAGTATCACCACTGCTGCCACTCCAACCTCACGCGCGCCTTCGCCGCGAACACCGGCAAGTCGCTGCAGGAGGCCGGCAATTACATTCACGACGTGCTCAACGTCTTCATGTGCACCGGCTTCACGCGCGATACCGGCCAGTATTTCATGAAGGCAAGCCCGGTCCGCCCCGGCGACTATCTCGAGTTCTTCGCCGAGATCGATCTCCTCGGCTGCATGTCGGCTTGCCCCGGCGGTGATTGCTCCTCCGAGCACTCCTCGGATTCCGTCGCCTGCTATCCGCTGGTGGTCGAGATCTACAAGCCGGCACATCCGCCGGAAGGCTGGAGAGCGCCCGCGGTTAACGGCTACGACGGCACGCACGGGCTCTGACTCCTTCAGGCCGCAACCAAGTCGAGCTCTCGTGACAAATTCACGGGAGCTCTCTCGCCTTTGGGGACCAGATTCATCGGCATGACCGCCGGGGCGCGAGCCTCAAGCCGCACGGGCCTATGGCACGTATCGAGGCTGCCGCTCGGCTCTTCACATTCGCCGCGATGACGGTAAGGTGGCGCCCGGCAGGGAGGCCGCATGATCGACAAACTGGAATTCTTCATCGCGCTTGCCAATGAAAAGCATTTCGGCCGTGCCGCCGAGGAATGTGGCGTTTCCCAGCCCAGCCTTTCCGCCGCCATCCGTCAGCTCGAAGACCAACTTGGCGTCATCCTCGTACAGCGCGGCTCGCGTTTTCAGGGGCTGACGCCTGAAGGGCAGCGCGTGCTCGAGTGGGCGCGCCGGATCGTCGGCGACGCCCGCACCATGCGGCAGGAAATGCGCGCCGCCCGATCGGGCCTCGCGGGCCATATCAGGATCGCTGCTATCCCAACCGCGCTCTCCATGCTGCCACAGCTGACCGCGCCCTTTCAGGAGCGCCATCCCGACGTCACCTTCTCGATCGTATCGCGCAATTCACTGCAGGTGCTTAGCATGCTTGAGAATCTCGAGATCGACGCCGGCATAACCTATCTCGAAAACGAGCCGCTCGGGCGCGTGACCAGCGTTCCGCTCTATGCCGAGCAGTATAATCTCATCACCGCGGCCGGCAGCCCGCTGTCCGATCGCGAAAGCGTCACCTGGAAAGAAGTCGGCGATATCAGGCTCTGTCTATTGACGGCCGACATGCAGAACCGGCGTATTATCAATCAGCTACTGTCTGAAGCTGGAGTGACGGCTCAGCCCACGCTCGAATCCAATTCGATGATCGTGCTGTTCTCGCATGTCCGCACCGGCCGCTGGGCCAGCATCATGCCGCGCAATGTCGCGAAATCATTCGGCTTTCCGGCCGAAATCCGGATGATCCCGATTGTCGAGCCGCAAGCGCATCATGTCGTCGGCTTGGTCGCGACCCACCGTGAGCCCTTCACGCCGCTGGTCTCCGCGCTCCTGCACGAGGCGCGCATCCTCATAGAGAAGCCGGACTTTCAATAGGGAACTCCTATCGACTGACGAGACAGCTTTATTGATCGCTTCGTCCTTCCCTGAGAAAGTTCTATAATGATTTGACGGTCCCGCATCGTCGGCCAACGGCTTCTGGAGGAGGCTTGCCGAACGTCCGTGAACGTCGCTGCTGGTCTGGGAGGGCCGCTGATGAATATTCGTGTCGCCAACGGCGATATTTCCGACCAGGTGCGCGACATCGTTGATCGTCTGAAGACGCTCGAAGGCCCGATGCTGCCGATCGTCCACGAGATCCAGGATGTATTTGGCTATGTCCCGCAGGAGGCGCTTCCCGTCATCGCGCATGGGCTCAACCTGTCGCGCGCGGAAGTGCACGGCGTCGTCACCTTCTATCACGACTATCGCAACCACCCTGCTGGCCGACACGTGCTGAAGCTCTGTCGCGCCGAATCCTGTCAGTCGATGGGGGGAGACCGTCTGGCCGAGCGGGTGAAAGCGATGCTGGGGATCGACTGGCACGGCACGACGGCTGACGGGGCGATCACGCTGGAGCCGGTCTTCTGTCTTGGGCTCTGTTCGTGCTCTCCATCAGCGATGCTTGATGGAGAGGTTCATGGCCGGGTCGATGTCGCCGATATTGAGGAGATGATCGCGGAGGCACGCCGATGAGCGTTCGGATCTATATTCCGCGCGATGCGGCCGCACTGGCGCTCGGCGCCGACAAGGTGGCTGATGCGGTTGCCAAGGAGATCACCGATCGCGGTATCGATGCCGTGATCGTGCGCAACGGCTCGCGCGGCATGCACTGGCTGGAGCCGTTGGTCGAGGTTGAAGTTGCCGGCGAGCGGATCGGCTATGGCCCCATCAAAGCGCGGGATGTCGCGGGATTGTTCGATGCCGGGCTGATGTCGGGCGGCGATCACCGGCTCTGTCTTGGCGCGGTCGAGGAGATCGCGTTTCTCAAGCGGCAGACACGACTGACCTTCGCCCGTTGCGGCGTGATCGACCCGCTTTCGCTTGCCGATTACGAGGCACATGGCGGCTTGGCTGGCCTTCGCCGTGCCGTCGCCATGCAGCCGGTCGATATCGTCAAGGACGTGACCGATTCCGGTCTGCGCGGCCGCGGCGGCGCGGGGTTCCCGACCGGCATCAAATGGAAGACGGTGCTCGATGCGCCGGGTGCGCGCAAATACATCGTCTGCAATGCCGACGAAGGCGACAGCGGCACGTTTGCCGACCGGATGATCATGGAGGGCGATCCCTTCGTGCTGATCGAGGGCATGGCGATCGCCGGGCTGGCGACGGGAGCCACCAAGGGCTTCGTCTATATCCGCTCGGAATATCCGCATGCGATAGCTGCCATGACCGAGGCGGTCGAGATCGCGGGACGCGCCGGCGTGCTCGGACCGTCGGTGCTCGGCTCGGGCAAGGCGTTTGACATCGAAATCCGCACCGGTGCCGGCGCCTATGTCTGCGGCGAAGAAACGGCGTTGCTGAATAGCCTGGAAGGCAAGCGCGGAATCGTGCGCGCCAAGCCGCCATTACCGGCGCACAAGGGCCTGTTCGACTGTCCCACCGTCATCAACAACGTGATCTCGCTCGCCTCCGTCCCTGTCATCATGGACAAGGGCGCTGCCCATTATCGCGATTTCGGCATGGGCCGCTCGCGTGGAACGATCCCGCTGCAGATCGCCGGCAATGTGAAGCATCCCGGTCTCTATGAGGTCGCCTTCGGGTTGACGCTGGGTGAGATCGTCGACGAGATCGCCGGTGGCACGGCGTCGGGGCAGCCGGTCAAGGCGGTGCAGGTGGGCGGGCCGCTGGGGGCTTATTTCCCGCGCGCGCTGTTCGATACGCCGTTCGACTACGAAGCCTTTGCCGCGAAGGACGGCCTGATTGGCCATGCGGGGATCGTCGTTTTCGACGATAGCGCCGACATGCTGAAGCAGGCGCGGTTTGCGATGGAGTTCTGCGCTGTCGAGAGTTGCGGCAAGTGCACGCCCTGCCGTATCGGCTCGACGCGCGGCGTGGAAACGGCCGACAAGATCGCCAGCGGCATCGAGCCGGAGAAGAACCGGGCGCTGCTGGCCGATCTCTGCAACACGATGAAGTTTGGTTCGCTCTGCGCGCTGGGTGGGTTCACGCCATATCCCGTGCTGAGCGCGATGGCGCATTTTCCTGATGATTTCGCGCCGGGGCCGATGGTGGAGGCTGCGGAATGATGAGCGCTGCGGCTTGCGATACCCCCCTCCGCCCTGCCGGGCATCTCCCCCACAGGTGGGGAGATCGACCCGTGGCCTGCGCAGAGCCAAACAATGAAAGTGGAGCGAGCGGTCGCTCCCAGCCAATCTCCCTCCTTGTGGGGGAGATGTCCGGCAGGACAGAGGGGGGTGAACCGCTCCAACGCCTAAGACGGACAGCATCAAGCAGCACATATCGCTCCAGACAGGAGGCACACCATGTCCCTCGTTCATGAAATCGACTACGGCACACCGGCCTCCGCCTCCGAGACCATGGTGACGCTCACCATCGACGGCAACGAAATCACGGTTCCCGAGGGTACCTCCATCATGCGCGCCTCGATGGATGCCGGCATCGAGATCCCCAAGCTCTGCGCCACCGACATGGTCGATGCCTTCGGCTCCTGCCGGCTCTGTCTGGTCGAGATCCAGGGGCGCAACGGTCTGCCGGCGTCCTGCACCACGCCCGTCGCGGCAGGCATGGTGGTGTCGACGCAGACCAACCGGCTCAAGGACGTCCGTCGCGGGGTGATGGAGCTCTATATTTCCGACCACCCGCTCGACTGTCTCACCTGCGCCGCCAATGGCGATTGCGAGCTGCAGGACATGGCGGGCGCCGTTGGTTTGCGCGATGTGCGCTACGGCTATGACGGCGACAACCACGTGAAGGCGCGCGACAATGGCGGGCTCAACGCCAAATGGGCGCCGAAGGATGAGAGCAACCCCTATTTCACCTTCGATCCGGCCAAATGCATCGTCTGTTCGCGCTGCGTGCGTGCTTGCGAGGAAGTCCAGGGCACGTTTGCGCTGGCCATCGAGGGGCGCGGCTTCGATTCACGTGTCTCGGCTGGCATGCATGAGGATTTCGTCTCGTCGGAATGCGTGTCCTGCGGCGCCTGCGTGCAGGCCTGCCCGACGGCGACGCTGACCGAGAAGTCGGTGATCGAGATCGGCCAGCCGGAGCATTCCATGGTGACCACCTGCGCCTATTGCGGCGTCGGCTGTTCGTTCAAGGCGGAAATGCGCGGCGAGGAGCTGGTGCGCATGGTGCCGTGGAAGGATGGGCAGGCGAACCGCGGGCATTCCTGCGTCAAGGGCCGCTTCGCCTACGGCTACTCCAGCCACAAGGACCGAATCCTCAACCCGATGGTGCGCGAGAAGATCACCGATCCCTGGCGTGAAGTAACCTGGGACGAGGCCTTCGCGCATGTGGCCAGCGAGTTCCGGCGTATCCAGTACCAGTATGGGCGCGATTCGATCGGCGGCATCACCTCGTCGCGCTGCACCAACGAGGAAACCTATCTGGTGCAGAAGCTGGTGCGCGCCGGTTTCCGCAACAACAATGTCGACACCTGCGCCCGCGTCTGCCATTCGCCCACGGGCTATGGCCTAGGCCAGGCTTTCGGCACTTCGGCGGGCACGCAGAATTTCGACAGCGTTGAAAAGAGCGATGTCGTCGTCATCATCGGCGCCAATCCGACGGATGGGCACCCGGTCTTCGGCTCGCGGCTGAAGAAGCGGCTGCGGCAGGGCGCAAAGCTGATCGTCATCGATCCGCGCCGCACCGATATCGTCCGCTCTCCACACGTCGAGGCTGCCTATCATCTGCCGCTGAAGCCAGGCACCAACGTCGCGGTCATGACCTCGCTGGCGCATGTGATCGTCACCGAGGGCCTGTTCGACGAGCGCTTCATCCGCGAGCGCTGCGACTGGTCGGAGTTCGAGGACTGGGCGGCCTTCGTCGCCGAGCCGCACCATAGCCCGGAGGCGACAGAAGCGCTGACCGGCGTGCCGGCGGAGATGCTGCGGGGTGCTGCCCGTCTTTACGCCACTGGCGGCAATGGCGCGATCTACTACGGGCTTGGTGTCACCGAGCACAGCCAGGGTTCGACGACGGTCATGGCGATCGCCAACCTGGCGATGGTCACCGGCAATATCGGCCGTCCCGGCGTCGGCGTGAACCCGCTGCGCGGCCAAAACAACGTGCAGGGCTCCTGCGACATGGGCTCCTTCCCGCACGAGCTGCCGGGCTATCGCCACGTCTCCGACGATGCAACGCGCGATATCTTCGAGAAGCTCTGGGGTGTGAAGATCAGCGACGAGCCGGGCCTGCGCATTCCCAACATGCTGGACGCCGCCGTCGATGGCTCGTTCAAGGGGCTCTATGTCCAGGGCGAGGACATCCTGCAGTCGGACCCCGACACCAAGCATGTGGCGGCGGGGCTGGCGGCGATGGAATGCGTGGTCGTCCACGATCTCTTCCTGAACGAGACGGCAAACTACGCGCATGTCTTCCTGCCGGGTTCGAGCTTCCTTGAGAAGGATGGCACCTTCACCAATGCCGAACGGCGCATCAACCGCGTGCGCAAGGTCATGAGCCCGAAGAACGGCTACGCCGACTGGGAAGTGACGCAAAAGCTGGCACAGGCGATCGGCCTAGCCTGGAATTACCAGCATCCGTCCGAAATCATGGACGAGATCGCGGCGACGACGCCGAGCTTCGCCATGGTGTCCTATGATTATCTGGAGAAGATGGGCTCCGTGCAATGGCCGTGCAACGAGGCGCACCCCGAGGGATCGCCGATCATGCACGTCGATGGTTTCGTGCGCGGCAAGGGCAAATTCATCCGCACCGAATATATCGCCACCGACGAACGCACCGGCCCGCGCTTCCCGCTGCTTTTGACGACGGGGCGCATCCTCAGCCAGTACAATGTCGGGGCGCAGACGCGGCGCACGGAGAATGTCGTCTGGCACTCCGAGGACCGGCTGGAGGTGCATCCGCATGATGCCGAACAGCGCGGCATTCGTGACGGCGACTGGGTGAAGCTGATGAGCCGTTCCGGGGATACGACGCTGCGCGCGCTGATCACCGATCGCGTCTCGCCGGGTGTGGTCTACACCACCTTCCACCATCCGGACACGCAGGCCAACGTCATCACCACCGACTTCTCCGACTGGGCAACCAATTGTCCCGAGTACAAGGTGACCGCCGTCCAGGTCTCGCCGTCCAACGGACCGACAGACTGGCAGGTCGAGTATGACGAGCAGGCGCGGCAGAGCCGCCGCATCACGGGCAAGCTTGAGGCCGCGGAGTAGACGATGTCACACGGCACACACGACAAGCTTGTCTACATGGCCAACCAGATCGCGGGCTTTTTCGCGACCCAGCCAGAAGCCGAGGCCGCGCAGGGCGTGGCCTCGCATATCAACAAGTTCTGGGAGCCGCGCATGCGCAGGCAACTGTTCGAGATACTGGAGCAGGATGCAAACGGGCTGAGCCCGTTGGTGTTGCAAGCAATGCCTTCAATCAGAAGGCCATCGGCAGCTTCAACTGATATCATCTAAAAGGTGTATTCTACTACCTGATAAGTGCATATTTTATTACCATCTTCCTCAAGATATCTCTCGATCAGAGTGTCTCCTAAGAAGGCTAGCTCGTTCACCGAGGGCCCCTTCGGGTATGCGACACTCCGACAGAAAGCTTCGCCGGTCATTTAGCCGCCGTTACCGGCCTTCCAACGGACCGGTGTCTTTCTGTGAGCAAGTCGCAATGTCTCGAGGAAGCTACAAGCCGTGAAAAAAATCATTGGAACTGTCGCCTTCTGCCTGATCGCAGCAGTCATTGCCGAAGGCGTATCCACGGTATCGAAAGATGCGACGAAGATTGTCTCCACCTTTCCCATGCCGGGTTCCGTCAATGTACCGGGCGTCCGTGTTCAGATCGCCTTCGACCAGCCGATCGACCCGACGGCAATGGATCTCAAGGTATCGGCCACCAGGCCGGACGGATCAAAGCTCGATATTTCCGGCGCTGTCGAGGTCAACGGACTACGAACGGCTGCCATCTTCCGTAGCTACCAGCCACTTCCTGAAGGCGAAATCGAAGTGCGCAGTGCGCTGCGAGATGATGTTGGCCACGATTGGCGGTTCACCGTTCTGGACAAGGTACCGCTCTATCTGGGGCGCGACGGCCCTATATTGCTTGTTCTAGGCGAAGGCGCGCCGTTTGGACCCTATCTCTCTGAAATACTGAGGGCGGAAGGCTTCACGAATTTCAAGACGATCACCAGCCCCGAGTTGCAAGCCTCGGCACTTGCCAAACACCGGCTGGTCATCACCGCCGGGACGATAGAAAATACGGCGGTGGCGGCGCTTCGCAGCTGGGTCTCCAGCGGCGGAAACCTGATTGCCGTGCGTCCATCGGGCGAGTTGGCGGATCTTGCCGGCGTGCGATCGGAAGAAGGGGCGATCTCTGCCGGCGATGTCCTGATCGACACGAAACGAACGCCCGGACAGGGACTTGTCGGAGAGCCCATTCAGTTTCACGGCGTAGCGGAACGCTACGTCACCAATGCCGACACGGCGACGCTTGCATCATTTTCAGGTGGCATGGACCAAGCCTCGACGCCTGCGCTAACGCTCAGGCCGGTGGGCAGCGCGGGAGGCGAGGTCGCGGCTTTCGCGTTCGACCTGCCCCAATCTGTCGTCCTGACACGACAAGGCAATCCCGAATGGGCAGGCCAGGATCGCGATGGCCTTGCGCCCATACGACCGAACGATCTCTTTTTCGGCGCGGCCAGCGCCGACCCGCAGCCCGACTTCGTCGATCTCGCTCGCGTGCATATTCCCCAGGCTGATGAGCAGATGCGTCTTCTCTCAAACCTCATCCAGCATGTTCAGCGGGACGACGCACCCATCCCCCGCTTCTGGTATTTCCCAAACCGGGCCAAGGCGGTCCTTGTCATGGCTGCGGACGATCACGGCACGAAACGCGGGACAAGAGATTCCTTCGACCGGATGCTGACTCTGGACGCCGAAAACTGCGACGCCAGGAAATGGGAATGCGCCCGCGCAACGTCATGGCTCTATCCCGATTCAGGCCTGACTGCGCGGGAGGCCGCTGATTATGTCTCCAGTGGTTTCGATCTCGGCTCCCATGCCAGCACCTTCTGCCAGAACTGGTCCAAGGCTTCGTTGGACCAGGCTTTCGCGACCGATATTTTACGCTTTCGGGCCGCCTATCCCGATGTCCCAGTGCAGGAAGCAAGCCGCCTTCATTGTATAGTGTGGAGCGATTTCACCTCGCAGGCCAAGATCGGTCGTGACTGGGGGATCCGCTTCGACATGAACTACTACTACTGGCCAAGGACCTGGTTGAAGGGTCGTGCCGGCTTCATGACGGGTTCCGGAATTCCCATGAGATTTAGTTCGGCCTCAGGCGAATTGATCAACGTCTACCAGCAAGAAACGCATCTTGTGGATGAGATTTTCAACGACGAGCGCGAGGCCGTCGAGCGCCTCGTCCAGCGCGCCTTGGGACCGGAAGAGTTCTTCGGCGCCTTTGGCACGCATTACGATTTTCACAATGATTTCGACAAGTTCCTCATGGATCTTGGACAGAAATATGAGGTCCCCATGGTGTCGGCGCGACAGATGCTGGATTGGCTGGACGGCAGATCGCGGACGGATGTTCTCGAGCAGCGATGGGATGGCGAAAGCCTGGCGTTCACCATCGCAGGCGATCCCCGCACCCATGGCATGTTGACCGCTATGCTCCCTTCCTCGGCAGCGGGAGGGAGGCTTTCTGAGCTTGCGCGGAATGGTATTCCAATCCCCATGGAAACCGCAAGGATCAAGGGCGTGGACTACATTCTCTTCCCTGGTCTCGACGGCAATTACCGTGCGACCTTCACCAACAAGGTGGCAGACAACCTCACGCCCGAGACGCGTGTCGAACGCCTTGCCAGATAGCAAGATCAACGCTCCGGGCGGCCTTATGCCCGTCGGAGAATTTGCCGGACGCGACCGAGCACATTGATCGGTATCAAGGCGCTTCAACGCCCGCATCAGACCAAGGTCTGAGGCGTCTCCGACTGAGGTCCGACCCCGGAACCTGCAGTAATTACAGCCGTTTGTCTCCCAGCGACAGAGCGTCGCAAAGAAAAGGAGATGAACATGTCTTTCAAACTTACAGCGACTGCGATCGCAGCCATCACCCTCATGTCCGGCGTTGCCATGGCGCAGTCGGGTACCGTTAATGGCGCGGCAGGCGGAGCCGTTACCGGCGCTATCGTCGGTGGTCCCGTCGGTGCGGCTGTTGGCGGCGTCACGGGCGCCGTGGTCGGCACCATCATCGATCCGCCGCCGGCAAAGGTCGTCACCTATGTTCGCGAAGCGCCGGCTCCGGCAGCGCCTGTCGTCGTGCAGGAAAAGGTCGTCGTCGGTCATGCCTTGCCAGAGACCGTCGTGGTCACACCAGTTCCCGAAAATCCGAAGTATGGCTACGCGATCGTCAACAACGAACGGGTCATCATCGAACCTTCGTCCCGCAAGGTGATCCAGGTCATCAATTGATCGCGCTCGGTTGGGTGGCGTGGCGCATGCCGTGCCGCCCGGCCTGATTGATCCGGCGCCGCCGATGGCGGTGGCGAGCGAACATCCTCACACAACAACGGATGACGACAATGAACGGGCTCGCAAGCGTTGCGTTTGGAATAGCTACGGTCGTGGGCACGGTTACGGTCGCAGCGGCCGTGGCATCGATCGGCATGGCGGAGAACACGGAGCAAGGCTTGCGCGGTCTGAGGGATGCCGATCTCTGGACGACAGAGCCCACGCGTGTCGATCCCGCGCTTCAAACCTATGAGCGGTTGCCTCCTGCACTTTCCACATATGCGATGGCTGACAGCCGGAGGGTTGCCGCCAAGCGACCGGCCGCGGCCGCGCCTGTGGTTGCCGATATCCCACCGCCATCGATCGAACTGTCGGCCGAACATCTGAATTGGTGCGCGTCGCACTACCGGTCGTTTGATCCAGCGACGAACACCTATCGTTCATTCCAGGGCCAAGTTCGCGTCTGCCAACCCTCATCGGAGAAGAGCGTGGACGCCATGGCGTCCACGTCATCAACTGCCGCCGACCCATTGGCAAACGCGGCGATCTGGTGCGCCAATCGCTACAAATCCTACCGTGCGGAAGACAACACCTATCAGCCCTACGATGGCCCCCGCATGAAGTGCACGCCGCCGGCTGAAGCCCAGACGGTCGCTGCAAACGAATAGTCGACCCATCTGGGACCAAAGCCCGTGTTATCGGCTAGTTCGTCGTGGTTAGCTTCATCGATACGACAGGAGGGCGGGTGATGCCGTCAAAGATGACAGCTGAGATCCGGCAAGCCCGCAACGGTTTGCAGTGGATGGGTCACGATGAGCGCATCGAACTGGTGTCTCGCATTTTGTCCGAGTTGCGCGATATCAGAAAGGACGTGCTGGGGCGTATCCGAGCGGACAAATGCATCTGGCTCGACACGCTCATCGCTCGAGCGTCTTCGGAGCTTATCCAGATCGCCGCCATGGATGATGTGGAATTTCAGTTGGTGCTGATCGAGTTCGAGAAGCTTCTTGGAATCTTTGACGCGCCGGACCCCGACCTTCGCCACCTGTCGCCAACGATACATTAGGAGCGATCATGCGTGTTCTGATTGTCGAGGACGAGCCGGCTTTTGCGCTGATGGTGGAAGACATCGCGATGGCCGAAGGCTTCGAGATCGCGGGGATCGCCCGAAACACCGCCGAAGCGATGGAGCTGGCGCCGGAGGCGGATATCGCAATTCTGGACGTGCGCCTCGCCGATGGGCTGACAGGGCCGGAGATCGCAAGGCAGCTAGTCGAGCATTTCAACGTCGGCATCGTCTACTTGACGGGCAATCCTGATCTTATTGAAAGCCGGGACGGGGTGCACGTCGTCGTCAAACCACCAAGTGCACCGAGCGTGGTTGAGGGCTTGCGCCAGGCCGCGGCGTGGCACAGCCGCCGCGCGCGGCAACAGAATGCACAAGACGGCGCGGGAAATGCCACGTCCAAACCGCAACAGCACTGACAGGAGCACATCGTGACAAACATTCGAGCCAGGCACGCCGGCGATGCGGTCGCCGAGATCATCTTGGCGGAGCCCGCGTCGTCACGGAGCGGTTCGCATGATGCCAACGACGCGGCCACCGAGCTCGAACGTGGCTTCGACCTGCTGTTCTTCCTCCGGGAAATGGACATTCTGGCCGATGAACTCGCCAAGCTTGCCCCATCGATGGATCGGACCGCGCTTGAGCTTCGCCTGGCGCAGATGCGGCAGGTGGTCGAATTTCGCCACAAACAGCGGACCGATCGCCCAGAGGTCGAATGATCGATGCGAAAGATCGGTGCAGCGGAGATCCATGCGCCGTCATCTGCGTAGACAAGGGCATAAGGCTGGAAAGGGCGCAATCATGCTTTCAAGGCGCTGCCTGCTGAGACTGGGATGCGGGGCGACGGTCGCCATTGTTATCTCTGCGATGCCACTGACGCTGAGCTTCGGGCCGCTTCCGGCGCCGACGACGAATGCCGCGCATGCGAAGGACGGCAATAACGGCAACGGCAATGGCGGCGGAAATGGCAACGGCGGCAATAATGGAAACGGTTCCAGCAATGGGAGCGGCAACGGCGCCGGCAATGGAAACAGCTCGGGTAACGCGGGCAACAGCTCCAGCAATGCGGGTGGAAATGGAAAAAACAACGGAGGCACCGGCGCAAGCGGCAACTCTGCCAAGGCCGGCGGTTCGTCGCCGTCGTCTAACTCCGCATCATCAGCCTCAGGCGCTCAGGCGAGCGAAAGTTCTGACGGAAGTGTCGATGTCCGCCACCGCAACGGCATCACAGAAACGCTGCGTCGCGGCCGCTACATCATGCGGGATTCGAAAGGCCGGACGATCGTGGACAGGCAGGCGACAGCCACTGATGTTCGCCGGCTGAACCGATTTGTTCCATAGGCTCTAACCTCGGCCGCGCCAGCGCAGGGCAGCCTCGGTTCGATTGGAAACGCCCAGTTTCGTCAGGATCTGTGTCATGTGATGCTTGACGGTCTTTTCCTGCAGATCAAGCCGCAGTCCGATATGCTTGTTGGACAGGCCTTCTCCCACCAGATCCATCACCTCGCGTTCGCGCGGCGTCAGGCTGTTCTTGGATGGCTCCTTGTCCAGCGAGACATCCACCACCTTCGCGGACATCGCTGGAGACACATAACGGGTTCCCTTGAGGATGGTCCTGATCGCCTCCGCTAGACCCCTGGAGCCAACACCTTTGAGAACATATCCCATCGCGCCTCTTTGAAGCGCGCCCAAGAGCGTGTCGATCTCCTCGGACGCGGTCAGCATCAGCACCTTCGTCGATGGGCTGTGTTGCAGGATCTCGCCTATCGCGCTCAAGCCACCGCCTGGCATGGACACATCGACGAGCATGACATCGGGATGCTGGTCGGCCGCGATCATTGCCGCGTCGTCGCTGGTGGCACCCTCCCCGACGACGAGGAAGTCCCTGATTTCGGAAAGGCTACGCGTCACGCCTTCGCGAAACAATGGATGGTCATCCACGATCCCAACCGTAATGGACGTCATCTCTGCTCTCCCGTTTCCATCGGTTCGAAGGTCATCGTCAGGATCGTGCCCTTGTCCCCGGTCTTCACTTCGAACGTTCCGCCAAGACTATCGACCCGCTCGCGGAGCCCGACAAGCCCCAGGCTCGATGGCCTGACATGGTTTGGATCAAAGCCTTCGCCGCGATCACTGACCTCGATCGTAACATGCCCGCGATGAAGGGTGGCCCAAACGGCTTGCTGGATGCCGCCGCCGTGGCGATGGGCGTTGTTCAAGGCTTCCTGAATGAACCGGTAGATACAGATCTTCACCGCCGCTACCGGCTCCGAGCCGTCCTGCTCGATCACCGTGTTGACGGTGGTATCGGTTCTCATTTGATGGGCTTCGGTGACGCGGTTGACGATTTCGGCAAATGAAGCCTTTTCGATCTCCGGAAGCACCAGTCCCTTGCAGATATCCCTGATCTCGGTCATCGCCTCGGCAAGGCTGGAGCGGATCCAGGTGAGTTCTTTCTCGCGCTCGTCGGGCAGCGTCTCCGCACTGATCAGCAATTCGCTGTCCAGCCGCAGCGAAGCGTATGCGATGTGCTGCGCCGGACCGTCGTGGAGATCGGCGCCAATGCTGCGCAGATAGGTCTCGTTCAAGGATGCGGCACGCTGGGATGCACGCTGTAGCCTGCCCTGCAGCCCCTTGTTTTCGGCAAGCAATGCCGAGAGTTCCGCAACGCGTTTGGCGAGATCCCTTTGCTGGTCCTCGATCGTTCGGCTCCCGCGAAAGACCAGTCCTGAGAGAACCGCGAAGAATACAGAGGTCAGACCCGCGACGCCAAACCAGCTCCACAATCTCGCTCGCGTCAGGCTTTCGCCCAGCCCTTCGGCCGTCTCGTAAAATTCGAGGACCGCGACGGCCTGGCCGGACCAAGGCTGGAGAACAGGGTTATAAATCTCCATCAATGGCTTGCCGAGCGAACGTTCGGTGGTGCTTTCGGGGTCGTCGGCGATCTCGTAGCGCGCGACCAGCGTTCCTGCGAATGCTTGGCGAAGCTTGTCGTTGACTGCAAACTGTTTTCCGACGAGCGCCTTGTCGTTGGAGTAGAGAATTGTTCCGTCCCCGCGCCACAGCTTGAACGACACCAATCGCTTTCCGAGCGCCCCTTGGCCAAGCGTCTCATCTAGCGCCAGCGCGCTCGCCTCGTCGAGCGGCGCGGCCTTCTGCATGTCGGGAAGAAGCGGAGCAACGACACTGTCGACATAAAGGGCGGTCGCGGCGCCGGAATTATGAATCACGGCATCTTCGATGACCTTTGACACCAGATAACCGACGATGAACATAGCCGCCAAGCTGACCAGGCCGCCAACGACGACAAATCGCAGCGCGAGAGAGCGGGCCGTCCAGCGGGAAATCCAGTTCATGATCAACCAGTTGTGAGAAGATCCCGGATACCTATCGCTCATTCAGAACTTTTCCAGGCTCCAGGCGCGCAGTACGCCAAGCGCTTGCAGGCAGTGCATTCAAGGGGAAACGCAAGCGGTGCGCGTGCCGGCCGAGCTCTCGTAAGTGTTGTCGGTCGCGTGGTAGGACAGATAGCGCTCGGCGCACCAGCGGATATGGCTAACCTCTTTCTTTGAAAGAAGAAAATCGCCGCTATCCTCAGAGCTTCCCTCCTGCGCATACGCAGCGATGGCACTTTTCGAACGCGGCTGCATCTTCTCGGCGGCCCCTGCCATACTGAAAGCGTGTGCTGATCCGACGGAGGAGACAAGCAGAAGAGCAATCGTGATAAGTGAAGATGCCGTTTTGCAAGTTTTGGCCATTGCTGCCTCCTTGGTAATACTGGGAAACAACGGCGGTCTTCTGTTTTTGTTCCCAAGCCTGTGGTTAGGACATGAAGACACGACGGCACGCCTGGGGCGAGTTCGACTTACTCAAGCCATATTAGCGATTAAATTATGAGCAACTCAATATTTGATTGATTTTTAGGCTCAGATCGAGCATTTCATCATCACGAACATTGACGCTCTTTGAACGGAATGCTGGCTGCCTGTGGCAACGTCTGAACCATCCAAGTCCAGCCTGAATGTGCTGGTTATCGACGAGAACAGCATCCGAGCTTCGATCATCGAATTGGGGCTCCGCGAGGCGGGCTACCAGCGTGTGACTGTCGTAGATGACATGAACGGCCTCGCCCGCCGCATCGAGGAGGTCAATCCCGATGTAATCGTGATCGATCTCGAGAACCCGAACCGCGACATGCTGGAGAGCATCTTCCAGATTTCGCGCGCGGTTAAGCGCCCGATCGCCATGTTTGTGGACAAATCAGACGAGGATTCCATTGTCGCGGCCGTGGAAGCCGGCGTCTCGGCTTATATTGTCGATGGACTGAAGAAAGAGCGCGTCAAACCAATCCTCGAGATGGCTGTCAGTCGCTTCAATGCTTTCAACAGGCTGCAGCGCGAGCTAGCCGAAGCGAAGACCGCTCTCGAGGAAAGAAAGATCATCGACCGGGCGAAAGGCATTCTGATGAAGATGCGCGGTCTTTCGGAGGAAGAGGCTTTTGGGCTACTTCGGCAGACAGCTATGAACGAAAAGAAGAAGATCGCCGAGATCGCGCAAAGTGTCGTGACCGCTGCCGGATTGCTGATGTGATGGCTACGGCATGCGATCAGCACGGCGCCCGGAGGAAACCGGAGTGAACAAGATGACGACCCAGAGCTCTGCGAGCGGATTGGCCGCTCCGGCCAGCATAGCGACGGAAGGACCGACGACCCTGCGTGCCGGGTTCATTCCACTCGTCGATGCGTCGGTGCTCATCGCGGCTGCGGAATTCGGCTTTGCCGAAAAGCAGGGCCTTGTGCTCGACCTTGTCAAGGATGTGTCGTGGGCGAATGTTCGTGATCGCCTCGCCTTCCGGCAGTTCGATATCGCCCATATGCTCTCGCCGATGCCCGTGGCCTCGATGCTCGGTCTGGGCTCGAACCCCTCGCCCACGATTACGCCATTTTCCCTTGGTCGCGGCGGTAACGCAATCACGCTGTCGTCCCAGCTGTTTGAGCGAATGCGCAACACGGCGCGACTTCCGGAGACGCCCAGCGCACTCGAAAGCGCGCGCGCTCTGGCAATGGTGGTGGCGGATATGAAGGAGCGCGGCGAAGCTTTGCCCACGCTTGCCATGACCTACCCATTCTCATCGCACAATTACGAGTTCCGCTATTGGCTGGCGGCCGGCGGCATCAATCCCGATAGCGATGTCAAACTGGTCGTTGTACCGCCCCCACTGACATCCGACGCGCTGGCGGCCGGCGCCATCGACGGCTTCTGCGTCGGCGCGCCCTGGAACATGATAGCGTCCGAACGCGGGGTTGGTCGCATCGTTGCCGCCAAGCAGGATATCTGGCCATCCGCCCCGGAGAAGGTGATCGGCATGCGGCCTGACTGGGCCGAGAGCCACCCGGAAACGGTGTCCCGGCTCATTGTAGCGCTTGATGCCGCGGCGCGCTGGTGTGATCGTGTCGAAAATCACGATGCGCTGGCAGAAGCGCTCGCAGACCAGCGGTACATAGCGGCCCCTGTTCATATCATTCGCCACGTGCTCGCCGGTGAATTCAGCCTCGACGCCAAGGGCAACCGGCGCGTCGTCAAAGACTACTTCCTGTTTCATTCGCGCTTCGCCAATTATCCGCGCCCCAGTCAGGCGCTCTGGATCTACAGCCAGATGGTACGCTGGGGACAGGCGGAGATGTCGTTGAACCACGCCAGGGCCGCAGCTACGGCCTACAGACCCGACCTCTACCGCGCGGCACTCGGCGCCGACAGCACTCCACCCGACGCCGACATTCGCGTCGAGGGCGACAAGGACGGAGATCGGTTCATGGATGGGCACATCTTCGACCCCACAAATTTCGCAGCCTATGTGTCGAGCTTTGCTGTGCGCAGCGAGCGACTGGGCGCGATCGACGAAGGCGGCGTGTGATCGCCTGCAAAAACTTGCTGCCTTGCACAAATTCCCGGCACCGAGAAATGCCGCCGAAATGGCAGGCGCTTAAAAACTAGCCGCAACGCATCCAAGGGCACAAAATAGGCAGACGACCAAACGTCGCCGGTTTGTTTGTCTTTTCAGCGCATTAGTAAATTAATCTCAAACTGGCATGCGCCTTGCAGAGCTTAAACCGCACCGGTCAACGGCGATCGGTGCGAGATGAGCGCGCGATAAGCGCTCGCAAAAGACATCGACGTCGCAAGGCCTTTGCAGTCCGGGACCCTCCCTCCCGATGACGCATCTGCCGAGCGGCGTTTTTTTATTCCCAAAATTCCGGCCAGCACCAAGCAGAGGGAACCTGCGCAATGAGCAAGATAATCACGACCGGCATCACACGTCGCGGCATGTTGAAGACGACAGCAACCGCAGCCCTTATCACGGCGGTGCGCAGCGCCTTCCCGTCAGGCGCCTTCGCCGCCGGTGCGGGCCCCGAGGTGACGGGCGCGAAGCTCGGCTTCATCGCGCTCACCGATGCCGCGCCGCTCATCGTCGCGCAGGAGAAGGGCCTGTTTGCCAAGCATGGCATGCCCGATGTCGAGGTCGCCAAGCAGGCCTCCTGGGGTGCAACGCGTGACAACCTCGTTCTCGGCGGAGCTGCCAACGGCATCGACGGCGCCCACATCCTCTCGCCGCTCCCCTATCTCATGCACACCGGCAAGGTGACACAGAACAATCTGCCGGTCCCGATGACCATCCTCGCCAGGCTGAACTACGACAGCCAGGGCATCTCTGTCGCCAAGGAATATGCCGATACCGGCGTCCAGCTCGACGCCTCCAAGCTAAAGGCCGCCTTCGAGAAGAAGAAAGCCGAGGGCAAGGAGATCAAGGCCGCCATGACCTTCCCAGGCGGCACGCACGACCTCTGGATCCGCTACTGGCTCGCCGCCGGTGGCATCGATCCGGACAAGGATGTCTCCACGATTGTCGTCCCGCCGCCGCAGATGGTGGCGAACATGAAGGTCGGCAACATGGACGTCTTCTGTGTCGGCGAGCCCTGGAACGAACAGCTGGTCAACCAGGGCATCGGTTTCACGGCGGCAACGACCGGCGAACTGTGGAAGGGCCATCCCGAGAAGGCGCTCGGCATGCGTTCGGATTGGGTCGAGAAGAACCCGAATGCCGCCAAGGCACTGCTGATGGCCGTGATGGAAGCCCAGCAATGGTGCGACAGCATGGATAACAAGGAAGAGATGTCGACACTGCTCGGCAAGCGCCAGTGGTTCAACGTGCCGCCGAAGGACGTGCTCGGCCGTCTCAAGGGCGACATCAATTACGGCAACGGCCGGGTTGCCCAGGGTACCGACCTCTACATGAAGTTCTGGGCCGGTGGCGTCTCCTATCCCTTCAAGAGCCACGATAGCTGGTTCCTCGCCGAGAATATCCGCTGGGGCAAGTTCGCACCGGATACCGACATCAAGAAGCTGGTCGACGAGGTCAACCGCGAGGACATCTGGCGCGCCGCCGCCAAGGACCTCGGCGTCGCCGCCGCCGACATCCCGGCATCGTCCTCGCGCGGCAAGGAAACCTTCTTCGACGGCAAGGTCTTCGATCCCGAAAACCCTTCCGCCTATCTCGATAGCCTGACGATCAAGGTCGCGTCCTGATCCGTGCCGCCGGCGTGGACCGCGCCGGCTCTTCCATCCCGCAAGAGGAGCGTAGAATGCCCGCTTTGGCCAAGAAACAAACGATCGCGACATCGGCAACCGCAACGAACACCGCCACCATCCTGCCACTCGCAAGGCGCCCGGCGGCAAAGATCAACATCGCGAAGATCGCGGCCACGCTTGCCCGCAACGTCCTACCGCCGCTCGTTGTGCTCGCCATCTTGCTTGGCGTCTGGCAGGTGCTCTGTTCGTCGCCGACGGCCTCGCTTCCCTCGCCGCATCAGGTCTGGCAGGAGAGCTTCGACCTCATCGCCTACCCCTTCTTCGACTACGGCTCGCAGGATATCGGGCTCGGTTGGCGCGTGCTGATCTCGCTGCAGCGGGTCGCTTACGGCTTCGGCCTGGCGGCTGTGGTCGGCGTCATCGTCGGCGCCGTCATCGGCCAGTCGGTCTGGGCGATGCGCGGCCTCGACCCGATCTTCCAGGTGCTGCGCACCGTGCCGCCGCTTGCCTGGCTGCCGCTCTCGCTTGCGGCCTTTCAGAACGCCAACCCTTCGGCGATCTTCGTGATCTTCATCACCTCGATCTGGCCGGTCATCATCAACACCGCCGTCGGTGTGCGCAACATCCCGCAGGATTATCGCAACGTCGCCCAGGTCCTGCGGCTAAACCAGATCGAGTTCTTCTTCAAGATCATGCTGCCTTCGGCCGCCCCCTACATCTTCACCGGCCTTCGCATCGGTGTTGGCCTGTCCTGGCTGGCGATCGTCGCCGCTGAAATGCTCACCGGTGGCGTCGGTATCGGGTTCTTCATCTGGGATGCCTGGAACTCGTCCCGCCTGCCCGACATCATCGTCGCGCTTGCCTACATCGGCGTCGTCGGCTTCGCGCTCGACAAGCTGGTGGCGGCGGTCGGCAAGCTGATCACCCGCGGCGCTTCGGCCAATTGAAGGGAACGACCATGACCGCCTATCTCAAGCTCGACCATATCGACAAGCATTTCGACCGGGCCGGCGTGCGCGCCGAGGTGCTGAAGGGCATCAACCTGACGATCTCCAAGGGTGAGTTCGTCTCGATCATCGGCCACTCCGGCTGCGGCAAGTCCACCCTGCTCAACCTCATCGCCGGCCTGACGCCGGTCTCCTCCGGCGCCGTGCTGCTGGAAAACCGCGAGGTCAACGCCCCCGGTCCCGAACGCGCCGTCGTCTTCCAGAACCACAGCCTGCTTCCCTGGCTCACCGTCTACGAAAACGTCAACCTCGCCGTTTCCAAGGTGTTCAGCAATTCGAAGAGCAAGGCCGAGCGCCACGACTGGGTGATGGCGAACCTCGATCTCGTGCAGATGGCCCACGCCAAGGACAAGCGTCCCTCCGAGATATCAGGCGGCATGAAGCAACGCGTCGGCATCGCCCGGGCGCTCTCCATGGAGCCGAAGATCCTGCTGCTTGACGAGCCGTTCGGCGCGCTCGACGCGTTGACGCGCGCCCATCTGCAGGATGCGGTCATGGAAATCCACGCCCGCCTTGGCAACACGATGGTGATGATCACCCACGACGTTGACGAAGCGGTGCTGCTCTCCGACCGCATCGTGATGATGACCAACGGTCCGGCGGCAAAGATCGGCGAAGTCCTCGACGTGCCGATCGCCCGCCCGCGCAACCGCATCGAGCTCGCCTCCGACCGAACCTACCTCAAATGCCGCGAAGCCGTGCTGAAGTTCCTCTACGAACGCCACCGCTTTGTCGAAGCCGCGGAGTAACCCCATGTCAGAAACCCGCATCGAAAAACTCGTGATCATCGGCAACGGCATGGCGCCCGGTCGCATGCTCGAGCACTTGTTCGAAAAAGCGCCGGGCCAGTATCAGGTCACGATCTTCAACGCCGAGCCACGCGTCAATTACGACCGCATCATGTTGTCGCCGGTTCTATCCGGTGAGAAAAGCTACGAGCAGATCGTTATCCATGGCGACGGCTGGTATATCGATCATGGGATCACGCTCTACAAGGGCCACAAGATCGTTGCCATCGACCGCGCTGCCAAGACGGTGACCTCGGACCACGGCGTGACCGAGAGCTACGACAAGCTGGTGATCGCCACCGGCTCCGTGCCCTTCATCATTCCCGTCCCCGGCAAGGACCTGCCAGGGGTCATCACCTATCGCGATCTCGACGACGTGCAGGCCATGCTGCTGGCCGCGCAATCACGCGAGAAGGCGATCGTCATCGGCGGTGGCCTGCTTGGTTTGGAAGCCGCGGCCGGTCTCGCGCAGCGCGGCATGGATGTGACCGTTCTGCACGTCATGCCGACGCTGATGGAGCGCCAGCTCGACCCCGCCGCCGGCTATCTGCTGCAGAAGGCCGTCGAGGAACGCGGCATCAAGGTCATCACCAAGGCCAACACCAAAGCGATCGTCGGCAACGGCAAGGTCGAGGGCATAGAGCTCGACGACGGTCGCGTCATTCCGGCAAGCCTCGTCGTCATGGCCGTCGGCATCCGCCCGAATGTTGGCCTGGCGAAGGAAGCCGGCCTTGCGGTCAATCGCGGCATCGTCGTCGACGACGGCATGCGCACCTCGGACGGCGACATCCTCTCGCTCGGCGAATGCGCCGAGGTCGGCGGCATGGTCTATGGCCTCGTCGCGCCGCTCTACGAAATGGCCCGCATCGCCGCCTCGCACCTCGCGGGCGATACCTCGCCGGCCTTCGTTCATTCGGACACGCCGACCAAGCTGAAAGTCACCGGCATCGATCTCTACTCGCTCGGCGACTTCGCCGATGGCGACGACCGCGAGGAGATCGTGCTGCGCGACGCCACCGCCGGCGTCTACAAGCGCCTGGTGCTGAAGGACAACCGTATCATCGGCACCGTGCTCTACGGCGAGACAGCCGATGGCGCATGGTTCAACGATCTGAAGAAGAAGCAGACCGACATCACCGAGATGCGCGATACGCTGATCTTCGGTCAGGCCTACCAGGGAGGGTCGCCGCTGGACCCTATGGCGGCCGTTGCAGCCTTGCCGGATGATGCGGAAATCTGCGGCTGCAACGGCGTATGCAAGGGCAAGATCACCTCGACGATATCGGCCAAGGGGCTGACGTCGCTCGACGACGTCCGCGCCCACACCAAGGCTTCCGCATCCTGCGGCTCCTGCTCCGGCCTGGTCGAGCAACTGATGTCGCTGACGCTCGGCGACAGCTACAATCCGGCTGCCGTGACCCCGATGTGTACCTGCACCGAACTCGGCCATGACGACGTGCGCCGCCTGATCAAGGCCAAGGGCTTGAAAACGATCCCCGCCGTCATGCAGGAACTCGAATGGAAGACCTCCTGCGGCTGCGCCAAGTGTCGCCCGGCGCTTAATTACTACCTCGTCTGCGATTGGCCGGACGAATACGCCGATGACTACCAGTCGCGTTACATCAACGAGCGCGTCCACGCCAATATCCAGAAGGACGGCACCTATTCGGTGGTCCCGCGCATGTGGGGCGGCGTGACGAACGCGAATGAATTGCGCGCCATCGCCGATGTCGTCGACAAATTCGAAATCCCGATGGTGAAGGTCACCGGCGGCCAGCGTATCGACCTGCTGGGGATCGAGAAGGAAGACCTGCCGGCCGTCTGGGCCGATCTCGGCAAGGCCGGTTTTGTCTCCGGACAGGCCTACGCCAAGGGGCTGCGTACCGTGAAGACCTGCGTTGGTTCGGACTGGTGCCGCTTCGGCACACAGGATTCCACCGGCCTCGGCATCCGCATCGAGAAATTCATGTGGGGTTCCTGGACGCCGGCCAAGCTGAAGCTTGCTGTTTCCGGTTGCCCCCGTAACTGCGCGGAAGCGACCTGCAAGGACATCGGCGTCATCTGCGTGGATAGTGGCTTCGAGATCCACTTCGCGGGGGCTGCCGGTCTCGACATCAAGGGCACCGAGGTTCTCGGCCTCGTCAAAACCGAAGACGAGGCGCTGGAGCATATCGTGGCGCTGACGCAGATGTACCGCGAGCAGGCCCGCTATCTCGAGCGCATCTACAAATGGGCGAAGCGCGTCGGGCTGGAAGAAATCCGCCGCCAGATCATCGGCGATGCCGACAAGCGCAAGGCCTATTACGACCGCTTCGTCTTCTCGCAGACATTCGCTCAGGTCGACCCCTGGTCGGAGCGCGTCTCCGGCAAGGACAAGCACGAATTCAAGCCGATGGCGACGATCGGCTTTCCCCAGGCAGCGGAGTGAGGAGATGGACATGAACTGGATCCCGATCGGCGACATTTCCGACATCCCGCTGCGCGGCGCCCGCTGCGTGAAGACCCCTCAGGGCAAGATCGCCGTTTTCCGCACGGCGGAGAACGAGGTCTTCGCGATCGAAGACCACTGCCCGCACAAGGGCGGGCCGCTGTCGCAGGGGATCGTGCATGCGAAGGCGGTCACTTGCCCACTGCATAATTGGGTGATCTCGCTGGAAACCGGCAAGGCTCTGGGGGCGGATGAGGGCGAGGTCAGGACCATTCCGGTGAGGAACGAGGATGGGGCGCTGTTTATCGCGTTCGAGAGCTTGATGATGGCGGCGGAGTAGTTGAGCGATGGTGGAGAGATTACCCCCCTCTGTCCTGCCGGACATCTCCCCCACAAGGAGGGAGATTGGCTGGGCGCACCCGCTCGCTTCAACGCCCATTGCTTCGCAAAGGGCCAACAACGAGTCGATCTCCCCCCTTGTGGGGGGCGCGAAGCGCGGGTCGAGACCCGTGGCTCGACCCCGGCAGTCCGGCAGGACAGAGGGGGGTGACCACGCTCTCAGCGACTTGAGGGCGCACCCCCATGCCCACTGATACCAAGACCACATGTCCCTATTGCGGAGTCGGCTGCGGTGTGATCGCAACGGTCACCGATGATGGCGCCGTCTCCGTCAAAGGCGATCCCGACCATCCCGCAAACTTCGGGCGGCTGTGCTCCAAGGGCTCCGCGCTCGCCGAAACCATCGATCTCGACGGACGCCTGCTCTACCCCGAAATAGCGGGACAGCAAACGGATTGGGAAACAGCCCTTGATGTCGTCGCCGACCGCTTCTCGAATACGATCGCCGAACACGGCCCGGACTCCGTGGCCTTCTACGTCTCCGGCCAACTGCTCACCGAGGACTATTACGTCGCCAACAAGCTGATGAAGGGCTTCATCGGCTCCGGCAATATCGACACCAATTCTCGCCTCTGCATGTCGTCCTCCGTCGCCGGCCATCGACGCGCTTTCGGCGCCGATACGGTTCCCGGCGTCTATGAAGATCTTGAGCTCGCCGATCTCGTCATCCTTACCGGCTCCAACCTCGCCTGGTGCCACCCCGTCATCTATCAGCGCCTTGCCGCTGCAAAGGCAGCGCGCCCAGGCATGAAGGTCGTGGTCATCGACCCGCGCCGGACGATGACATCAGATATCGCCGACCTGCATCTGGCCATTCGTCCCGACAGCGACGTCGCGCTGTTCATGGGCCTCTTCGCCCATCTCATCTCGACTGGCGCGATCGATCAGAACTACGTGGCGGAGCACACCAGCGGCTTCAACGAGGCTTTCGCCACGGCCGCGCTTCTCTCCTCAAACGACATCCTGGAACAGACCGGCCTGCCGGCCATGCAGCTGCGCGAATTCTATCGCCTGTTTACGGCGACCGAAAAAGTCGTCACCTGCTACAGCCAGGGCGTGAACCAATCCTCATCCGGCACCGACAAGGTCAACGCAATCATCAACTGCCACCTTGCCACCGGCCGCATCGGCCGGCCCGGCATGGGGCCTTTCTCGCTCACCGGCCAGCCGAACGCCATGGGCGGCCGCGAGGTCGGCGGCCTCGCCAACATGCTTGCCGCCCATATGGCGATCGAAAACGCCGATGACCGCGATCGCGTCCAGCGCTTCTGGCAGTCACCTGCTATTGCCCAGAAGCCCGGCCTGAAAGCGGTCGACATGTTCAAGGCTGTCGCCGATGGCCGGATCAAGGCGCTCTGGATCATGGCGACCAACCCCGTCGTCTCCATGCCGGATGCTGATGCCGTCGAAGCCGCCATAAAGGCCTGCCCCTTCGTCGTCGTGTCAGATGTCCTGCGCGACACCGACACCACCCGCCATGCCGATGTCCTCTTGCCCTCGCTTGGCTGGGGCGAGAAGAACGGCACGGTCACCAACTCGGAGCGCCGCATCTCGCGCCAGCGCGATTTCCTTGAGGCGCCGGGTCAAGCTCGCGCCGACTGGTGGCAGCTAGCCGAAGTTGCTCGGCGCATGGGCTTTGCGAAAGCCTTCACTTACGGCTCCTCCTCGCAGATCTTCCGGGAGCACGCAGCTCTTTCGGCCTTCGAAAACGGTGGCAGCCGCGACTTCGACATAGGCGCCCACATGGGCCTGGACAACGCCGCATATGAAGCGCTGGCGCCTTTCCAGTGGCCGCAGGCAGCGGGCCGCGCAAGATCCGACAAGCGTTTCTTCGCCGATGGTGGCTTTTATCACGCCGACGGAAGAGCGCGCTTTATCGCAATCCAGCCTACAGTCTGTGATCGCACCAATGCCGACTATCCCTTTACGCTCAATACCGGCCGGATCCGCGACCAATGGCACACGATGACCCGAACGGGCAAAAGCGCCCGGCTTTCCTCACATATTGCCGAGCCTTTCGCGGAACTCCATCCGCGGGATGCATTGGAAATCGGCGTTGGCAATGCCGCGCTCGTTGAAATCGAGAGCCCACACGGAAAATCCATCGCCCGCGCGCTCATCACAGAGCGACAGGCCCGTGGCAGCGTCTTCGTTCCCATGCACTGGAATGACCAATTCGCTGCCAAATCCCGTATCGACGCCGTCGTTGCGCCGGTTACGGACCCCGTCTCCGGTCAGCCTGCCTCCAAGAATGTCGCCGTTTCCGTGCGCCCGCTCAAGCCTGCATTTTACGGCTTCGCCATATCCGTTGCCAAGCCAACGGCGTTGGGTTCGGCCTATTGGGCATTGGCGAAAGCCGATGGCGGCTGGCGGACGGAACTTGCATTTGATGCGCAGCAAGAAGATTGGCATCGCTGGTGCCGGGAGACATTCGCCATCCCGGATCACATTGAGCCATTGGGTTATGCTGATCGTCAATCCGGCGACATGCGGCTGGCATTCTTTAACGGCAATCGCTTGATTGCCGCTCTGTTCATCGCCCGGCAGCCGGTGGCGGTCGCCCGCAACTGGGCAATCTCGCAGCTTGGCGCCACGCACGACGATCTGCGCAGACGTTTCGCACTCGTCGCAGGTCGGCCGGGTGCAGATAAGCCGGACCCGGGCGCCACCGTCTGCTCCTGCTTCAGTGTCGGGGTCAATCAAATCGCTGCCGCGATCCGCAGCGGCTGCAGCAGTGTCGAGGCCGTTGGAAAGCAGACCAACGCGGGAACCAATTGCGGCTCCTGCCGCGCGGAGATCAAGGGGATTATCGATGGATGTCTTGCGGCCGCAGCGGAATGATGGCTCAGCGCGCGTGGAAGCGCTTTCGAAGCTTCCCGTCTTTTGGGCACTCGAGGGAAAGCGCGTTGTTGTCGCCGGCGGTTCCGATGCCGCGGCCTGGAAGGCCGAATTGCTCGCTGCCTGCGGTGCACAGGTTCAAATCTATGCGCAGACACTATCCGAAACGTTTGAGGCTCTCCTCGCGCGCGGTGCCGCCCATCCGCAAGGCACCCTCACCCACCTCCCACGGGCATGGGACGCCACGATCATGAGTGGGGCTGCCATCGCGATCGGCGACTGCGAGCAAATGGAGGAGGCGCAATGCTTCTTTGACGCCGCCCGCGGCGCTGGCGTTCCGGTCAACCTTATCGACAAGCCAATGCTCTGCCAATTTCAGTTCGGCTCCATCGTCAACCGGTCGCCGGTGGTGATAGCGATCTCGACGGATGGCGCAGCCCCGGTGCTCGCCCAGGCGATCCGACAGAGGATCGAGACGCTGCTGCCCAGGACGTTGAAAGCCTGGGCGGAGCTTGCACAATCACTCCGCGCATCTGTCAATCAGCGCTTGCAGACCGCATCACTGCGACGGCTGTTCTGGGAGCGGTTTGTTGACCGCGTTTTCGCAAGTTCGGACAAGCCGGCGCGCGAGCTTGGTGAACTATTGCTTCAAGACGCAGACGAACTCGCAAAGCTATCCAGCCTGACGAACGGGCGTGTCGCGCTGGTTGGCGCAGGGCCTGGCGACGCCGAACTGCTGACGTTGAAAGCCGTTCGCGCGCTGCAGACCGCAGACATCATTCTTTTCGACGATCTTGTCTCGCCTGATATTCTGGAGCTCGCCCGACGCGAGGCACAACGCGTGCCGGTGGCAAGTCGCGCTGACGGTAACAGGATGGACGCCGACGACCTTATGATCCGGCTGGCCAGAAACGGAAAGCGCGTGGTCAGATTGAAAATGGGCGATCCGATGAGCTGTGGACGCACCGCAGCCGAGATCCAATCCCTTGAGCGCGCGAACGTTCCGTTCGACATCGTTCCCGGAATTCCCGCAGCCGGTATCAAGGCTGCTCGCAGGAGCGTTTCGGCACCCACGTCGAACGCGAGAAGAATGCCGGACCTTCCGCAGCTTCACGCATGATACTCGTCTCTCGAGCGCCAATGTATCGGAAATCCGGAAGGTGCTGACCGCTTCCGTGTTCGCCTCTTGGCGTCCAAGTTTGTAACGTTGGGAAACAATCCTGCAATCGGAATGCGACCTGCTGCTGCGAAAACGGTCGCGCCGGCTTCGTTGCCCCACGTCGATGACGTTTCCCTGGTGGCGGCGGGTCGGCACTTAAACGCCGCGAGGTAACCTGTGGCGGCCCATTCCACAAGCAGAGGACACCCACGATGAACCGTTACATCATCACATTCCTTCTCATCTCCGCGGGTACTGCATCCGCCCAGCAGCAGCTTTCGATGTCGCAGAAGATGGAGCTTCGCGACAACTGCAAGCAGGACATCCAGCAGCTATGTCCAGGCGTGCAGCCGGGTGACGGCGGGATCATGGCCTGCGTGAAGGAAAACAAAGCCAAGCTCTCAAGCATGTGCTCGGCAACCATCGACAAGCTGTTGGCGGCCAAGAAATAGCGTTCTGTTCTGCTGCCCACACCAGGAAATCAAGGCCGCCCGTCCCCACCGGACCGACCACAAAGCGGGACGGGCAGCGTTTCTTACGCCCGACAAACAACGCACGTCAGGAAGCAAACATGAAGCGATCCAGCACCGCCTCCAGGATAACTCTTGCCGCCACCACTCTTGCGGCGCTCACCATGACGTCCTCGGTTGCATCCGCCGAAGATAGCGACATCGATTATCCGTGCGTTTCGGAAGCGATAGCCTTCACGGAGGTCGCCGACCTCGCCTACAGCTTCAGAGACGAAAGCGGCGTCTTCACCAATGCGCTCGATGGGCTGCGCGATCAGCTCATCGACTGCCTGGTCGCCACCGATCGCAAGACCAGCCTGTCGCAGCAATCGGACGGCGATGGTGATTTCAAATGGAAGGTACACGGTCCGCTGCCGCGATAGCAATGCGAGGGGCTCAGTCACCGACGAGCCCCTCGCCTCGCTATGACAAACATCGCAATCCCGGCGGACTGCGGTGTTTTTTCGTTTCCATGCGATCGATGCATCGTCGGGGAACACCCCATTCTCAGAAGCCGGCTGCATGAGCCGGAATGCTGTTCGTCGAGGGAGCGTCCGGCCTTGGAGTGTAACATAATGTAGGTGACCGAGCTGGTCTCTCCTCTGTCCCGCAATCGGTCGGCGATCTCGTTCAACAGCGTTTCGAGCTCGCGCGGGCACACACCGTCCGCCGTCATCATCTGACGGACCAACGGGTCTTGAAGCAGCTGTCGATACTGTCGCTTCGGTTTCATGGGCATGAATGCAACTCCTGGCTTGAGACGCGGCGTCACGCTACGTCGGGATGCACAGACATAGCCCTGTCGATTTGCCAGCCTAATTCGACATTGTTTCAGTCTGTGACCGTCGCCGAAGCGGCCGCGAGTGGCAGGAAGACCATGGCGCGCAGGCCGCGACCAGTATCCCTGTTCGAAAGCACCACTCTGCCGCCATGGGCATCCAGGATCTGCTTGACGATCGAAAGGCCAAGCCCCGTACCTCCGTGCCCGCGATTTCTGGACGGTTCGCCGCGGAAGAAGGGCTCGAAGACGATGGAGAGATCCTCCTGCGCTATTCCAGGGCCGTCGTCCTCGAAGACGAGGCAGGCAACGCCGTCGCGCCGCTCGGTGTGGGCGCGAACATGATTGCCATAGCGCACGCCGTTGGAAAGCAAGTTGTCGATTACCCGGCACAACGCCGATCTTGGCATACGCACGGTGAGCGCCTTGGGAGCCGTCGAGAGATCAACGCTGACGTCTTCCAGGCCGGATGCGCAGTAGAGCAGCGCCTCGTTGATGTCGGTGATTTCCTCAGACGTCTCGGGATTGGTGGATTCGCTGGCGAAGAGAAGGACGTCGTTCAGCAGATGCTCCATCGCTTCGACGTCGAGCACCGCCCGGTCGCGGTGCGGGCCGGCCGGCATCATCTCGAGGCGCAGTCGAAAGCGTGTCAGATAGGTCTTCAGATCGTGCGAAACCGCGCCGAGAAACAGCGTGCGATTGGTCAGCAGTGCCAGAATGCGGGTCTGCATGTTGTTGATCGCGCGGATCAGGGTGCGCAGTTCGCGCGCGCCGCGCTCCTTGACCGGGACCGGTTCGACGCGATTTCCAAGTTCGTCGATACTGCGGGCAAGCTCCGTCAACGGCCTTGTTTCCCGCGCGACCGCCATCACAGCAAGGAGAGCAACGACAATGCCGGACAGGCCGCCCAGGAAGCCGATCGGAACATTCCAGATCCTGAGCGTCGTCTCGTCGGAGATGGTGAAGATAGCAACCTCACCGCTCTTCAGGCCGACCACGAAGGTGATCGTAAAGGCGTCGCGGCTATCGGCTTCGCCGAGACGGGTTCCGGTTCGAACGATCCGGCCAGGCGCATATTCTTCCATCTTCGCCTGGGTGACGACACGAAGCCTTGAGATGCTGAGATTGTCCTTGAAATCGGCCGGTATGCCAGCAGCATAAGTCACGCCGAAGCCCTGGGCATTGGCTACATCAAGCACTTGCTGGCGCGCCTGCGGCAACGTCTCATCGAGAAGACGGACGACCGCGACGACACGATCGGCGATCGCGTACGGCGGCAATGGGGAGCGTCCGCTTTGCCAGAGAAAGGCGAGCAGGACCACCATCTGGCCGAGAAACAGCGCCGCCGTAACGATGAGGGCAATGCGCGAGAGAATTCCGAACCGGCCCATCTAGCCGTCCGTCACATTGAGATTGAAGAGATAACCGGCATTTCGCACAGTGGTGATGACCTGCACGTTTGGCGGCAGGCAAGCGGCGAGCTTCGTGCGCAAGCGCGAGATCGCGACGTCGATCGTTCGGTCGTAGATCTCAGCGCTCGTGCCACGGGTCAGATCGAGTAGCTGGTCGCGCGACAGCACGCGCTTCGGCCTGTCGAGGAAGCAGGCAAGCAGATCGAATTCCGTGGTCGTCAGTGGCACGGCAGTTCCGTCCTCGGTCGAGATCGTGCGCGCCTCGGGATCGACGATCAGCCCCGCGAAGCGCTTGATCCCGTTAGCGGCCTCCAGCGCTCCGCCGGCCGGCGAGGTGCGGCGCAGGACCGCGCGAATGCGTGCAAGCAGTTCGCGCGGATTGAACGGCTTGCCGAGATAGTCGTCCGCACCGAACTCCAGGCCGACGATGCGGTCGATATCGGTCGTCTTTGCCGTCAGCATGATGATCGGCACCTGCGAGCGTGCGCGGATGCGCCGGCAGAACGAAAATCCGTCTTCGCGCGGCATCATGACGTCGAGAACGACCAAATCCGCCCATTTGCGCTCAATCAGCCGGTCGGCGGATGCAGCGCTATCGGCGGTGTGCACCAGGAAGCCTTCGCCCGTGAGGAATTCGTCGAGAAGGTCCCTGATCTCCGGGTCGTCCTCGACAACAAGGATTTTCAACGTCTCGTCCATTGCGCTTCCTCGTCTCTGGCGGTCATTGCCCCTGGTAGCATTCTGTCATCAATACGGCATGTTGTTGCAAAACGCCGAGGTCACTCTTGCGTCATCGACCAAGCAAGCTGACCAAACGAACTCGCATGAAACGACACCCGCCTTTCGCCAGCGTTGCAGAAATATTGCAATTTGTTGCAGGCGACAGCATCGCGCGACCCGATTTGTCGGAGCAGCCGGCTGTAATGTTTGGAAGCAAATCTGCAATAGCGCATCAAAGATCGGCCCGCATTCTCGATACCGTGGCTCATCAGAGAAAGGTATCCACCAATGAATGCGGTTCAACGTAAAGGCAGCCATACCGCCGCTGCCACGGCCGGCGCGCACGCCGCCAAACTCCACCGAGTGGCCGGCTGGGTGCGGGATGGCATACTGATCGTCGTGCTATCCATCAGTTTCCTGTTCGTGATTTGCTTCGGCGGCGTGACCAAGAGCTTCGCGGCAACGGGTGGCATAGCGCTTTCCGACGTCAACCTGCGCGCCGGCCCCAGCACGCGCTATCCTGTCGTCAGTGTGCTGCCCCGCAGTGCGTCGCTATCCGTCTATGGATGCATCGCCGATCAGTCGTGGTGCGACATCGGCTGGGGCGGCTATCGCGGCTGGGTCGCCGCCAGCTACGTGCAGGTGATCTATAAAGGCCAGCCGACGGTGCTCACGGCAGCCGTCGTGCCGGCGGTTGGCATCGCCACCGTCGCCTTCACGGTGGCCTATTGGGACGCCCACTATCATGCGCAGCCCTGGTATGGTCAGTGGAACCGCTACTATGGCGGCTATTCCCGCTCCGTCGCTGTCGGTTGCAACGACAATGGCTGCGGCGCAGCCGCTGTTACGCACGGACCACGCGGTGGCGGACGGCACGTCGCGGGCGGCTGCCAGGATGGCAATTGCGGTGGTGCCGCGGTCACCCATGGCCCGCGCGGCGGCGGCAGGGCCGCGATCGGCGGCTGCAACGACGAGCGATGCGCGGGCGCTTCGGTCACGCGCGGCCCGAGGGGAAACACCGTCATCCGGCACGGTGGCTTCGACCGCCCCTGAGCGAGGAGATGACACAGAAACATCGCGCACAAGACGCCGCGGTTCGCCGCGGCGTCCGCAACAAATTGCAACAAAGCTGTAATGCCACCGCGACGCCAACTTGCGACAACCATGGCCACTTTTGAATTCAATCGACCATTGTTGCGTAAAGGCAAGTTGGCATGCATCTCTCAAAAAATCCCATCTCCGGTCTTTGTGGACGCGGCCTTATCCTGCTTTCCATCGCGGTGCCGCTTGCTTCCTGCAACGATCAGCCGCCGCAAGCCCCGGTGATAAAATCGGTCACCGTCATGCAGCCGCAATCCGCCAACGTGACGCGTTACCTCTATGAGACAGGCACGGCCAAGGCGCTCGATAGCGTTGCGCTCACCGCACGCGTTTCAGGCTATCTCAGGTCCATCGATTACAAAGATGGAACCGAGGTAGAGGCCGGCCAGCGCCTGTTCCTGATCGAACCCGACCAGTATGAAGCGCAGCTCCAGCAGGCCCAGGCAACGGTCGAGCAGACGCAAGCAAGCTTCAACAATGCGCAGGTGCAACTTGACCGCCAGGAGCAGTTGTCGCAATCGTCGACCACGACGCAAGCCAATGTCGACAATGCACGGGCAAGCCGCGACGAAGCCAAGGCGCAGCTTGACCAGGCAAAGGCATCGCTGCGCGAGGCGCAGATCAATCTCGGCTATACGACCATCACGGCGCCCTTCGACGGCTTCGTCACCGAGCATCAGGCCGATGTCGGCGCGCTCGTCGGCAGCGGAAGCCCGACAATGCTTGCAACCATCGTCCGGCTCGACCCGATCCATGTATCCTTCTCGATCTCCGACACCGACATGCTGCGTATTCGCAAGCAGGCGCGCGCCCGTGGATTGACGGCGAAGGACGTGGAGACGATCACAGTCGAAGCCGCGTCCAAGGCCGATAACGGCTTCCCTCATAAGGGCAGGCTCGACTACATCGCACCGCAGACGGATGCAGAGACCGGAACGCTCTCCGTGCGCGCCGTCTTCGAAAACAAGGACCGCGATCTGGTGCCGAACCTGTTTCTGCGCCTGCGCATCCCCTTGGGCGTGGTGAACGGCGCCCTGCTTGTGCCGCCGTCGGCAATCGGCACCGACCAGCAAGGTCGCTATGTGCTCGTAGTCAACGACGAAGATGTCGTGGAGCGCCGTTCGGTTAATCCGCTCGACCGCAGCGACGAGCTGCAACAGATCCAGGGCTCTCTGGCCGCGAAGGACTGGGTGATCAGCAATGCCGCCTCCGGCGTCCGGCCTGGCGACAAGGTGCAGAAGAAAGACGCTTCGGCGTCAGCCCAGTCCGAGGCAAAGCAGTCCGCCGGCTCCCATCCGGCCGCCAACTGATCGGAGCAACAATCATGTTCTCCCGCTTCTTCATCGAGCGCCCCGTGCTCGCCAATGTCATCGCGCTTTTGACAATATTGATCGGCGCCATCGCCTTCTTGCGCCTGCCGATCACCCAATATCCCGATATCGTACCCCGCACGGTGCAGGTCACCGCGCGCTATCCCGGCGCCAGCGCCAAGACGCTCATGGACACCGTCGCTCTGCCGATCGAGCAACAGGTAAACGGCGTTCCGGGCATGCTCTACATGCAGTCAACAAGCGCCAGCGACGGCACCTACAACCTGACCGTCACCTTCGACATCGGCACCAATGCCGATGAGGCACAGATCCTGGTGCAGAACCGGGTGGACGCGGCCAATGCGCAGCTGCCGAGCGCGGTGCAGTCGCAAGGCGTCACCGTGCGCAAGCGCTCGACCTCAATCCTCGCCTTCGTGACGCTCGACGCCGAACGCGCTCAGTACGACAGCCTGTTTCTGGCCAACTACGCGACGATCAATCTTAAGGATGCCTTGGCGCGCGTTCCAGGTGTCGGCGATGTCACGGTCTACGGCGCCGGCGACTACGCCATGCGCATCTGGCTCGACGCCGACAGGCTGCAGGCGCGCGGCCTGAAACCCGCTGATGTCGTCAGCGCCATCCAGGCACAGAGCCAGACGGTTTCCGGCGGCCAGATCGGCATGCCGCCTGTCGATACCGGCCAGGGTTTTCAAACGCCGATCGAGATTTCCGGTCGGCTGGATCAGGTCGACCAGTTCGAGGATGTAATCGTCAAGACAAACAGCGAGACCGGTGCGCTCACCCGCGTCAAGGATATCGCCCGTGTCGAACTGGGCTCGAAATCCTACAACCAGGTCTTCCGCGTCAACGGCAAGGCATCGGCCTCGCTGGCAATCAGCCAGCTTCCCGAGGCCAATGCGCTCGACGTCGCCAAGGCGGTTGAGACGCGGATGACGGAATTGTCGAAGTCCTTTCCGCCGGGCTTGAGCTATTCCGTGCCGTTCAACACCACCACTTTCGTTAACGCGGCTGTCGACGAGGTATACAAGACGCTGGTCGAGGCCTGCATCATCGTGCTTGCCGTCATCCTGCTGTTCTTGCAGGACTGGCGAGCCATGCTCGTTCCGGCCACCACCGTACCGGTGACGCTGATTGGCGCTTTCGCCGCCATGGCCGCAATGGGTTTCTCGATCAACATGTCGACCCTTTTCGCGCTGGTGCTCGCCATCGGCATCGTCGTCGACGACGCGATCGTCATCGTCGAGGGCGCCGCTCGGCAGATGTCCAATGGTCTGAGCGGGCCGAAAGCGGCCGAAAAGGCCATGGAGGAACTGTTCGGGCCGATCATCGGCATCACGCTGGTGCTGGTCTCTGTCTTCCTCCCCGCCGCTTTCCTTCCCGGCTTGACGGGCAAACTTTATCAGCAGTTCGCGCTCGTGATCGCCAGCACAGCCGTCATCAGCGCCATCAACGCCATCACGCTGAAGCCCGTGCAGGCGGCGCTCTGGATGCGGCCCGTCAAGCCGGTCGAGGAGCGCAACATCGTGTTCAGGTTCTTCGACCGCGGTTTCAACCGTCTGGAGGATGGCTACACCAGCCTTCTCTCCCGCATGCTGCGTTTTCGCTATGTGATTGCCCTTGCGACCGCGATCGTGGTGGCGCTCGCCTTCGTCGGCTTGTCACGCGTTCCGACCGGCTTTCTGCCGCCCGAAGACCAAGGCTATCTCGTGGCAGCCGTGCAATTGCCGGCGGGCGCCTCGCTGGAACGTACCGACAAGGCGCTGAAGGAGGTGCAGACTAAGCTGAAGGACCAGCCCAGCGTCGACAACGTCATCACAGTCGCGGGCGTGTCATTGCTCGACAACAATGCGCCGCTACCAAGCGCCGGCCTTGCCTATATTGTCCTAAAGCCCTGGGATGAACGCGGCAAATCGGAAGCGCTGCTGCCGCTCTATCAAACGATATCCAAGAGCCTGTCCGACCTCTCCGACGGCTTCGCGACGGTCATCCCGCCACCCTCGATCCAGGGCATTGGCAACACCGGCGGTTTCACGATGATGGTTGAGCTGACGGACGGCAGCGGCGACTTCGGGCGGCTCGCGGATATCGCCAATGGTGTGGCGACGGAAGCCAAAAAGGACCCGCGCCTGCAGAACGTGCAGGTGAACGCCAACGTCAACGCACCACAGCTTGCCGTCAGCATCGACCGGACCAAGGCCGCGACGCTGGGCGTGCCAATCGGCGACGTATTCAACACGTTGTCGGGCTATCTCGGCTCGACCTATGTCAACCAGTTCACGCGCTTCGGCCACACGTTCCAGGTGTATGTCCAGGCGGAGGGCTCGTTCAGAAGCGTTTCCGAGGGCATTGCGCGGCTGACCGTTCCGAACGGATCGGGGTCGCAGGTGCCGATTGGCAGCATCGTCACGGTGGAGGAAAAGATCGGCCCGTCGCTGATCTCACTCTACAATCTCCACCCCGCCATGTCTGTTGTCGGGCGGCCGCAATCCGATGTGAGCTCCGGCGAGGCAATGGCGATCATGGACAAGGTGGCCACCTCACTTCCCGACGGTGCCACGACGGACTGGACCGCGATTTCCTATCAGGAGAAGCTGACCGGCAACCAGATCTACATCGCTTTCGGCTTGGCGCTGGTTCTCGTTTATTTCGTGCTCGCCGGTCAGTACGGCAGTTGGCTCGGCCCCCTGCCCGTGATCTTCTCGGTCCCGCTCGCCCTTGCCGGCACGGTCGCGGCGCTCCTGGCACTCGGCCTGCAGAACACGCTCTATACGCAGATCGGTTTGGTCCTACTCATCGCGCTTGCGGCCAAGAATGCCATCCTGATCGTCGAATTCGCCCGCGACCTCAGGATCAAGGAGGGCAAGTCGCTGCTCGAATCCGCGGTCACGGCAGGCAAACTGCGTTTCCGGCCAATCCTTATGATATCGATCGCCTTCATTCTCGGCATGGTTCCGCTCGTTCTTGCAACCGGCGCCGGCGCCAATGCCAGCCGGTCGATCGGGATCTCGGTGGTCAGCGGCATGCTGGTCTCGACGGTGCTTTGCGTCTTTGTCGTGCCGGCGCTGTACATGATCATACGTGCGCTGGAAGAGCGTCATTGAGCCTGTCATTTCCTTCCGCGATCAGGTTGGCGCGCGATCGGATGGCCAATTTTTGCGAACAAAATTGCGTTCGCAGCGTTGAGTAAGGGATAGCTTTTGAAAAAGGAGCACCCCGATGAAACGGACATTAGGCGCAATCATTGCCGCGACGATCATATCGGCCGGGAGCCTGAGCCCGGTGATCGCACGTGATCACCACCACCACGACAACACCGGCCGGACCATTGCCGGAGGCGTGGCCGCTGGTGTTGTCGGCGGGTTGATCGGTGGCGCAATCGCCAACTCCGGGCCTCGTTATGTCGATCCGCCGCCGCCGCGCCCGCGTTGCTGGTACGAGGATCGCGAGGTTGAGAACAATTACGACGGCGGGTCTCATGTTGAAACCGTCCGCGTCTGCAACTGATTTGCGCGGAGCCTCCAGAAGACAGCCTACGCGGCCAGACCCGCCGCGTAGGCTGTTGTGCGAAGTTTGAATTGACCGAACATAGTGACAGGAAGACAATCGCTGCCGAGAGGAACTAGGAGACGATGTGATGGATGAACCTCAACGTTGGCGCAACATGGCAAGCGCGCCAAGAGACGGCAGCCGAATTCTTGTCACGATCTATCCATCCGAGCAGGGACCGGCGGAAGTCGATTTGGCTTACTGGTCGAATGGTGACCGGTTCGGGACTGAGGGTTGGCGCGCGTCCGACTCCTCGCCCGGCCGCTTGATCGAATATGCCGAACCGGAATTGAAGTGCTGGATGCCGATGCCCTCGGCCAGCCTCAACCGCACCTCAATGCCGACGCCCTGGGAAGGCGAGGATAGCTTGCAGCTGGACGGTTCCGGTATCTAGCATTGCCCGCCACTGGAAAGAGGGCTCCGTGACAGGCTATTTTTTTGAGGCACTCGCGGCGTAGATCTGGTCGATCGCGCGCCCAAGGCTTTGATCAAATTCAGCATTGCTCATCGTGACAAGAAGATTTTCCGCCAAAGCTCTGGAGAAGCTTGCGATCATGCCGTGATTATGGCTCAGCTTTTCGCAGGCGTCAGCTCGGCTGTAACCACCGGATAGAGCGACGACGCGGATAACCGACTTGTGGTCGATCAGCGGTTTGTAGAAGTCCGCGACCGACGGAAGCGTCAGCTTGATCATAACCTTCTGACCGGAGGGCAAAGCGTCGAGCTCGCGAAGAATCTCTTCGCGCAGGATAACCTCGGCCTCTCGCTTCGTCGTACTCTTGATCGATACTTCAGGCTCGATAATCGGAACCAGGCCATGTCCAAGGATGCGTTGAGCTACGGCAAATTGCTGGTGAACGACGGCCGCAATTCCTGCCCTGTTGGCCTGGGCAATAACTGAACGCATTTTGGTGCCGAATATGCCCTTCCTGACCGCCCGGTCGAGCAAATCGTCAAGATCGGGCATTGGCTTCATGACCTGAACCCCATTCACTTCGGCCGCCAGCCCCTTGTCGACCTTCAAAAACGGCACCACGCCGCGCTCTTCCCAAAGAAAGGCGGGAACCGGCTTGCCGTTGGCCTCTCCGTCCATCGTCCGCTCAAAGAGTATGGCGCCGATCACCCTGTCACCCGAAAATGCCGGCGCGGTCATGATGCGAACACGCATTTCATGCACCAGGCGAAACATCTCTTCTTCGCCATGGTAGTCCGCATCCGCGATGCCGTAGAGACGCAACGCTCCTGGCGTCGATCCGCCACTCTGGTCAAGCGCGGCGATAAAGCCGGCTTTGTCGGCCATCTGGGACATCATTTTTGTGTCTGGCATTGTTCCCCCCTGTGCTGCATTTCGCGTGTTTCACAAATGGCGTTCAACCGGGCTTGCATTCCGGTACACAAGCAACCTCTCACATTCCTGCGTAAACAGCCACCTCCATGCGGGGCTCGTCAAAGCTAAAACTGCTTGCCCGGCAATTCCGGCGAACAAAGAGCCGAATGCGGATCTGCGATTATTCGTGACCTTCGCCGCGTCTCACAAAACGCCAGCACCAACGTCGCGACCATGCAAAAATCACGAGGTGAGATCGAGGAATTGACAGCCTAGCCAATCAAATCATCGTTCAGGGTTTGATCCATCCCCCATTTGCAAGTGGCCAAGATCCATATCCGCTTGGAGCCCGATCAATACACATTCGTACTAAATGTTGCCCATTTGAGCGCGCTCAAACCATCAACCGTGGTCCGCTTGATGCTGCAAGATACGAGACGATTGGGCGAACGAGGGGCCGCCGAAGCAATTCGCCATCTCGTGCCAGAGGACAGGAGGGATCATATCCGAGGGGAAAGGAAATAAGCTAGCGTCATTCAGGAGCCCGTCAGCGGGAACTCTTGATAAACGGACCCTGATCCGCTCGCGTGCTCGCCACTGGCCTCCAGCGCCCACCCCCGTTCCAGCCGCGTCTCGATCAGTTGGCGTAGCAGCGCACGGGCGTCGTTGGCCTGCGGGCCATATTGCGTCATCAGCAGATCGAGTGAGGGAACCAGTCTCGTCTCCGGTCATTAACCTGCGAGGAGCAGCAAAAGGAGATTGGACCAATGGCCAAAGACGTTACAAATCGCCGGGCGAAGGAGCATGTCGACGAAGATCAGAATGGTGTGATCGTTGCCGGACCGGAAGCACACGCACGCGAGCGTTCCGGAAAGGATCCCACTCATAAGACAGCACCGGGAGACGACAAGGGCGCGGCAAAGTCAGATGCGGGCGCGGGACGTAGCCCGAAAAAGACCAGCTAGTCTGGCAACGGCCGGCGCGAAGACGGCCCGACGATAGCCCGCCACAACACAGAAACCTCCCGTGCGCTGTGGCACACGGGAGGTTTTTTCGAGACCTGCCTTAGACCATCTCGCCGTTAGGCGTTTAGGTCGAAGCGGTCGGCGTTCATCACCTTCGTCCAGGCTGCAACGAAGTCCTTCACGAACTTCTCCTTGCTGTCGTCCTGGGCATAGACTTCGGCATAAGCGCGCAGCACCGAGTTGGAACCGAATACAAGGTCGGCACGGGTCGCGGTGAAGCGGACATCGCCTGTCTTGCGATCACGAATCTCGTAAGAGTTCCGGCCGGTCGGGACCCAGGAATAGGCCATATCGGTCAGCGTGACGAAGAAGTCCGTGGTGAGCGCACCAACCTTGGACGTGAAGACGCCGTGGTTGCTGCCACCGTGGTTGGCGCCGATGACGCGCAGGCCACCAACAAGAGCCGTCATCTCAGGCGCGGTCAGGCCCATCAGCTGGGCGCGGTCGAGGAGCAGTTCCTCGGCGCTGACCACATAGTGCTCCTTCTGCCAGTTGCGGAAGCCGTCGGCGAGCGGCTCGAGCGGCGCGAAGCTGTCCGCGTCGGTCTGCGCGTCGGTGGCATCGCCACGGCCAGCTGCGAACGGCACCTGGATGTCGAAGCCGGCAGCCTTGGCAGCCTGTTCGACGCCGACGTTACCGGCGAGAACGATGACGTCGGCAACCGATGCGCCGCTTGCCACAGCGATCGGCTCCAGCACGGCAAGAACGCGAGCGAGGCGTTCGGGTTCATTGCCGGCCCAGTCCTTCTGCGGCGCCAGCCGGATGCGGGCACCGTTGGCGCCGCCGCGATTGTCCGAACCGCGGAAGGTGCGGGCGCTGTCCCAGGCCGTGCTGACGAGGTCGGCGACGGAAAGGCCGGAAGCGGCGATCTTCGCCTTGACGGCCGAAACGTCGTAGCTCGTGCTGCCTGCCGGGATCGGGTCCTGCCAGAGCAGGTCTTCGGCCGGCACATCCGGGCCGATGTAGCGCGCCTTGGGCCCCATATCGCGGTGGGTCAGCTTGAACCAGGCGCGAGCAAAGGCATCCGAGAATGCCGAGAAATCGTCGCGGAAACGCAGCGAAATCTCGCGGTAGATCGGGTCTACCCGAAGCGCCATGTCGGCGTCCGTCATCATCGGATTGAGGCGAATGCTCGGGTCTTCCACATCGACGGGCTTGTCGGCGTCGGCGATCGAGATCGGCTCCCACTGGGTGGCACCTGCCGGGCTCTTCACCAAATGCCATTCATGCTTGAACAGCATTTCGAAGAAGCCGTTGTCCCATTTGGTCGGTTCGGTGGTCCAAGCACCTTCGAGGCCCGAGACAACCGTATTGCGGCCAATGCCGCGACCCTTGGTGTTCATCCAGCCGAGACCCTGGGCTTCCGGACCTGCCGCTTCGGGATCGGCGCTGAGATCAGCGGGGTTGCCATTGCCGTGGGTCTTGCCGATGGTGTGGCCGCCGGCGGTCAGCGCAACAGTCTCTTCGTCATCCATGCCCATGCGGGCAAAGGTTTCGCGCATCTGCGCGGCGGTGGCGAGCGGATCGGACTTGCCGTTGACGCCCTCGGGGTTGACGTAGATCAGACCCATCTGGACAGCCGCAAGCGGGTTCGACAGCGTCGCGGGCTTTGCCACATCGCCGTAGCGGCCATCGCTTGGCGCGAGCCATTCCTGCTCGTCACCCCAGTAAACATCCTTTTCCGGATGCCAGATGTCTTCGCGGCCGAAGCCGAAGCCGAAGGTCTTCAGACCGGCGACGTCATAGGCGATCGTGCCCGCGAGCGCGATCAGGTCGGCCCAGGAAATCCGGTTGCCGTACTTCTTCTTGATCGGCCACAGCAGGCGACGGCCCTTGTCGGTGTTGACGTTATCCGGCCAGGAGTTCAGGGGAGCGAAACGCTGGTTGCCGGTGTTGGCGCCGCCACGGCCGTCCGCGGCGCGATACGAGCCGGCTGCGTGCCAGGTAACACGGGCCATCATGCCAACATAGCTACCCCAGTCGGCCGGCCACCATTCCTGGCTTTCGGTCATCAGCGCCCTGAGATCGGCCTTCAGAGCCTCTACGTCGAGCTTCTTAAGCTCCTCGCGATACTTGAAATCCCTGCCGAGCGGATTGGTCTTGGTGTCGTGCTGGCTCAGAATGTCCAGGTTCAGCGCGTTCGGCCACCATTGCGTAACGGATTTGCCGAGTGCCGTGTTACCACCGTGCATGACCGGACACTTGCCGGCCGATTGTGTCTTCGTGTCCACGTTAACTCTCCCTAAAATTCGAACTCGGGTTGAAATCGCGTACCAAGTGTTTGAGCGGGTCGTTGAAACTCTTATCGGACTTCAAGTCCCGAGATAGGGAATAAGCAACTCAGTCGATAAATTCCAATTGTATATTCTAAAGGGTCTGATAGTTTTTGATTATGATAGGCCTATCCATGAAGCACCTGCGTTATTTCGAGGCTCTTGCACGGTTGGGGCATTTCGGCCGCGCCGCCGAAGCCTGTGCGATCTCCCAGCCCGCACTGTCGGTACAAATCCGTGAGCTCGAGGAACTGATCGGGGCGCCGCTTGTGGAACGCGGCGGCAGGCAGATCAGGCTGACGAGCCTCGGTGAGGAGTTTGCCGAGCGCGTGCGTGGCATCCTGCGCTCGGTCGACGATCTGGCGGAACTGGCCCGCGCCACGCAGACGACGCTTGCGGGCCGGCTTCGCATCGGCGTCATTCCTACAATTGCCCCGTATCTCCTGCCCGACGTCATCAAGACGCTGACACAGCGCTATCCCGGGCTCGACCCACGCCCGCGCGAGGCGGTGACACAAAGGCTGATCGAAGACCTGCACGAAGCAAGGCTCGATGCCGCGATCGTCGCCCTGCCCGTTTCAGAGCCGACGCTTGAGGAAATTCCACTCTTCGACGAGGAATTCGTGCTGGTGCGTCCGCTGGAGGACGCTGGCAAACCTGTTCCGAGCTCCGAGATGCTGCACGAGATGCGTCTGCTGCTTCTCGAAGAAGGACACTGCTTCCGCGAGCAGGCGCTCTCCTTCTGCAACATCGCGGCCGCGCCCCCTCGCGAACTCATGGAAGGAAGCTCGCTCACCACGCTGGTACAGATGGTGGGCGTCGGTATCGGCGTCACGCTGCTGCCGCAGATGGCGGTGCGCACCGAGACCCGCTCAGCTGATGTCAGCGTATTTCGCCTTCTTGAGCCGCGGCCCTTTCGCACAATCGGCATGATCTGGCGCAAGACCAATCCCCTGGTGGCGCAATTCGGCCCCATCGCCGACATCGTCCGCGAGGCCGGCGCTCGCAGGACAATTGAACTTGGCGCCTTTCCCGACCAAGCGCGAACACTGATCGCTTAAGAAAGCCCGCCCAACCTCCCTAAGTTCGTTGATCGATCTGACGGGTTGCAAGTGGCGCGGCGATCGATGTATCCGATGGGATATAATGATTGTCGCGGCATGCCTGTTGGCGGGGTTCGCAGTTTCAGTATCGGAGTATCGATTTGACGTTCGAGATCATTTTCTGCCAGGGACGCATCGCCGACCGTAGCCCTGGCGCGATCGAAGGCGCGGGCAAGACAGCAAGAGCCTTGCAGGAATTGACAGGACTGCCACTGCGTTCCGTGGGAACACCTTCACCACCCAAACAAGACGACTGGTCCAGCAGCCTGCCCGAAGCAACCGGCACGCTGACAGAACTTCAATGCGAAGTGGCCGACATCTTTCGTCGTGGCCAAAGGCCGTTGATGGCCATGAACACCTGCTCCGCGAGCCTCGCAACACTGCCGGTTGTCGCGCGTGTCCATCCTGAAGCAACGATCCTCTGGATCGACGCTCACGGCGACTTCAACACCCCTGAGACCACCGGAAGCGGATACTTGGGCGGCATGGTTCTCGCCGCGGTCTGCGGCCTCTGGGAGAGTGGTCTCGAACAGGGTGTCGATCCGGCCAGAGTCGTGATTGCGGGCGCACGAGATATCGATCCCGCGGAGGCAGAACTGCTCAGACAGGCCGGTGTCTGCGTGCTCTCGCCTGAAAAAACAGATCCGGATTCGATCATCTCAATTATCGGCGATCGGGCCGTATGGATTCACGTCGATTGGGATTCTCTGGAGCCCGGATTTGTGCCGGCGGCCTATGCCGTGCCGAATGGCCTGCTGCCAGAAACGCTGCGCACCATCTTCGAGAAGATTCCGGCAGACCAAATTATCGGCGTTGAACTTGCCGAATTCGAGGCATCCTCTGACGGCGAGAAGGATGCCACGTCGCTGCGTTTCCTGATGGACGCAATCTCGCCGCTGCTTGGATCGAAATAACGCAGTGAACGGCGCCCGCCGAGCAAGCCGATGACATCGAATGCGCGTTCAGCAGAGCGGACAACCGCAGAACCTGCACGCTTCAACGCGCCGAGCACTTGCCATTCTCCAACGATCGACGACAGCCGCCGCTCGGCAAACCTTCGCGTGATGGATCGCGCTCAGTTTCGGCGGCCGGCAACCAACCGCAGCCCCGTTTCGGCCTGCTGTCCGCTCGCGACCCTGAACACCGAGACGAGTTCGCGCAAGCGATTGGCCTCGCCGGCAAGCACTGCGGATGCGGCGTTGCTTTCCTCGACCATGGCTGCGTTCTGTTGGGTATCCTGATCCATGCCGTTCATCGCCGTGTTGATCTCGACCAAGCCGATGCTCTGTTCGCGCGAAGACAAGGCGATTGCTTCCATATGCTGGTTAATGGCCACAACGTGCCTGCCGATGCCGTGGAGAGCCGCACCTGTGTCCTTCACCGCCCGTACCCCCTCCTCAACCTCGATAGTCGAACCATCGATAAGAGCCTTGATCTCCTTGGCCGCGTTGGCCGAGCGCTGGGCCAATTCGCGAACCTCATGCGCTACAACCGCGAACCCGCGACCAGCCTCACCGGCACGGGCCGCCTCAACGCCGGCGTTCAGGGCAAGAAGATTGGTCTGGAAGGCAATCTGGTCGATCGTCGCGATGATGCTTGCGATACGCTTTGAAGACCCCTCGATCCGTTCCATCATGGCAACCGCCTCATCCACAAGCGCCGTCCCCTTCGAAGCGCTGTCATTGGCCTCTCGCGCCACCTGTTGGGCGTCCTCAACGCGTTTGGTCGCGTTCGACACATTTGCCGTTATCTCGTCGAGCGCAGCCGCTGTTTGCTCGAGAGAGGCTGCCTGGCGCTCCGTTCGCTGCGCCAGCTGGCTGGCACCACTGCTGATCTCCCGGGTACCGTTGTCGATGGAATGACTGGACTGCATAATGTCGCCCATCACACCGGCCAGCTGTTTCAACGTCGCATTCAGATCGCCCCGCAGGCTTTCGAAATCCGGCGCGAAGGGTTCGACGAGTTGGAAGGAGAGATCGCCTGCGGCCAACCGCTTCAGGCCCGCGCCAAGGTCGCCGGTAGCCTGCAGCAGCCGTTCGCGCGCCAGCGCCTCGGCCTGCTCCTGCATCTGAGCCCGGTTGGCCTCGGCATCTCTGCGCGCCGCTGCCGCTTCCGCTTCAAGCGCCGCGGCAGTGATCGCCTGCTGCCGGAACACCTCAAGCGCCTTCGCCATCGCCCCAACCTCGTCGCGCCTTGCTGCGCCGGGCGCCGTTTGACCGGTGTCTCCTTCGGCCAGGCGGCGCATGGCAGCGGTAATCATGAGGATCGGCGCGCTGATCGATCGGCCGATCAGCCAAACGCTGAGCAGAATGAGACCGATCGCGGCGGCGATCAGCGCGACAACGATCGTGATATTGCGTTGACCGACGCGATCATTCTCCTTGAGAGTAGCGACCTCTGCCGCGGCGTAGCTTTGAATGATGTCCGAAAGCACCGGCTGCACCGCGGAATAAGCAGAACCGACCGCCTCGCGAGCGGAGGCCTCCTCCAGCGTTGCATTGCCATAAAGCCGGAACGCATTCTGGTAGACAGAGAGTGCTTCCGCAGCGCGCATGCGCTGTGCGCCGGGCCGGAATGCCTTCTTCATCAACTCGGTAAACGTCGCGACTTCGGCGGCGTGTTTGGCCAGGTAATCGGGATTTCGGCGCAGGATGAAGTCCTTCTCATGCCGGCGCATCATCAACATGCTGGCCTTGAGCTCGGCATCAGCGACGCCTTCAAGCTGGCCTTCGATCGAATGCACGGCATCGCGCATGGCCCCTTCAAGACCCTGCGACGGATCAAGACCCAACTCCTTGTCCTTTGCCACAAGCGCCGAAAACGTGCCCGCGTAGGCCTGAAGCGCACCGCTTAACGCGTCAAGCTTCCCAGCCTGCTCAGGCGCCGCATCGCCCTTTAGCTTGTCGATCACCGAGTTTGCTCTCTGAAGCGCTTTGTCGAAGTCTTCGACAGCACCAAGCTGCCGCGTGAGCAGGAATTCCTTTTCCCAGATCAGAGTGTCGCGAATGTCGTCCCGCGCGGCTGTGACATCACGTTGCTGTTTCGCCAGGCTGTCAGCCGTCTGCCGATAGCGGGCTTCCACTTGCCGTTGGCCGATGAAGATCGCGGAAATCGCGACAATCCCGATCAACGCCACCAAGGCAAGCAACATCACCCGATGGGCAATTTTCAGGTTTGAGAGTAAGGCCACGATACACCCCCGGCAATTTCGTCTCGGGCTTACACCACCCATGACGTTAAGCATTCACAAACCGGAGATGAAACTTTGATGATTTGGCGAAGAAAATAACCTGGGCGTGTTTCACGGCTTTCATCTCAACCTGTGCTGCCGTGGCGGCATCGCATTCGCGACCGCATTCCGGCGTGTCCGCCTTCAATCTCCTGCGCGAAGTAACAGTTTGCTTGCGATATAGCGTATGGCACTTGTTGTACGCTTGATGGCGATATAGCGTATACGTGATCGAAACATTCATTGAAGTCCCATGTCATCGAATTCCGACCGGGTAGACATCGCCCATCGCACCCTTAGACAGGCCATCATCGAGCAGGCGATCAAAGCCGGCACCAAACTGCCGGAGGATGAGATCGGCAAGCACTTCTCCATGAGCCGCACCCTGGTGCGCGCCGTGCTGGCCAAATTACAGGCGCAGGGGCTTGTCGACACCTATCACAAGCGCACCGCCACCGTGGCGCAGCCGAGCCTCGAAGAAGCACGCGATGCATTCGCCGTGCGCCGTGCGCTGGAGCGCGAGGTCATGAAGGCCGTGGCCAAACGCTGGAGCCCGGCCATCGAGAAGAGCCTGCGCGAGCATGTGCAGGAAGAGGAAGCCGCCCATGCCAAAGGTGATGTCCGGCTTTCGACGCGGCTCGCCGGTGAATTCCATCTGAAACTTGCCGACCTTGCGGGCAATACCCTTTTGGAGCGCTATCTCTCCGAACTGGTGTCGCGTTGCTCGCTGATCCTTGCCATGTACAGCCGCCCGCATTCGAGCGAATGCGCTATCAGCGAGCACTCCGGGCTCATCGCCGCACTCAAGAAGGGCGATATCGCGGCTGCCGAGCGCTTGATGGACGATCACCTCTCGTCAGTGGAAAGCCGGGCGTTGTTCGAGGACGAGCCTGCCGCCGAGCCTGACCTCGGCTCGATCCTCTCCCGTTTCTCCGCCCGCGGCGCGGGCTGACTGCCGCTTTTTCAAGCGTGTATACATGATTTTGCACTTTATGTAGACGAAAAATCTGGAGCAATTTTGCGTCTTTCTGGACACCATTCGGCGCCGCGCTCGTTTTATCTCAATGAATACATACTTATAGGGCTTTAGCGCGGCGGTTGGCGCGCTTATCGATACGGACTGGCATCAATGTTGCATACGTGATTATAGAGATCATGTAGCCAAGATTGTCATCATGCCACATACGATATCGCCACATACCGAACACCGCCTCGAGCTGCGAGGGATCCGCAAGGCCTATCCGGCCGTCGTCGCCAATGACGGGATCGACCTCTGCGTCCGTCCGGGCGAGATCCACGCCGTCGTCGGCGAGAACGGCGCCGGCAAGTCGACACTGATGAAGATCATCTACGGCATGGTTCGGCCAGATTCCGGCGAACTGTTGTGGGATGGGCGCGAGGTGTCGATCGCCTCGCCCGCCGATGCACAGAAGCTCGGCATCGGCATGGTGTTCCAGCACTTCGCGCTGTTCGACACGCTGTCGGTGGCCGAAAATATCGCGCTGGCTTTGCCGGGCCGGCCGGCAATCGAACCGTTGTCGAGAAGGATTGCTGAGGTCGCCGCGCGCTATGGCCTGCCGGTGGACCCGGAGCGGCATATCTATACGATGTCGGTCGGCGAGCGACAGCGGGTCGAGATCATCCGCGCGCTGCTACAAAATCCGCGCCTGCTCATTCTCGACGAGCCGACGTCGGTGCTGACGCCTCAGGCCGTCGAAACGCTGTTCATCACGCTGCGCCAGATCGCGGCCGAGGGATGCAGCATTCTCTATATCAGCCATAAGCTGAACGAGATCAGGGATCTCTGCCACACGGCGACCATCCTGCGCGGCGGCCGGGTTACCGGCATGTGTGATCCGAGGCAGGAAAGCCCGGCCTCGATGGCACGCATGATGATCGGCGCCGATCTCCCGAGCTTCCGTCATCGCGGCGATACGTCGGCCGGCAAGACGCGTCTCAGCGTCTCCGGGCTGACGCTTACCACCCAGGATCCGTTCGGAACGGCACTCAGCGACATCAGCTTTGCAGTGCGCGGTGGCGAAATCCTCGGCATCGCCGGCGTCTCGGGCAATGGCCAGCAGGAGCTACTGGCAGCACTGTCGGGCGAAACGCCGCTCTCGAACGCCGACACGATCACTATCGACGGTAAGCCGGCGGGCCATCGCGATCCGGCCGGCCGGCGGCGGCTTGGCCTCTGCTCGGTGCCCGAGGACCGGCTGAAGCAGGGTTCGGTCCCCTCGCTGCCGCTCTTGGAAAACGTGCTGCTCACCGCCAATCGCAACGGCGCCGTAAGCGCCGGGCTCATCCGCTTCGATCGCGTGAAGGCCTATGCCGAGCGCTGCATTCAGGCCTTCGACGTCAGGACGCCAGGCGCCCAGGCGCGGGCCGGCAGCCTGTCGGGCGGCAACCTTCAGAAGTTCATCATCGGCCGCGAGATCCTGCAGGAGCCGGGCGTGCTGATCGTCTCGCAGCCGACCTGGGGTGTGGATGTCGGCGCGGCGCTCGTCATCCGCCAGGCGCTGCTCGACCTGCGCGATCGGGGTGCGGCGATCGTCGTCATCTCCGAGGAACTCGACGAACTCTTCGAGATCTCCGACCAGATCGCCGTCATCGCCGGCGGCCGGCTGACCGCGGCCATACCGATCGCCGATGCCAACCGCGATGCGATCGGCATTGCCATGTCCGGCCAGACTACCGGCGACGAGCCAGATGAACGCGCCAGCAAGGAGCTCGCCCATGCGCTTTGAACCGCGTCCCAATCCCTCGCGCATCATGATCCTGATGTCGCCGGTCATCGCGATCGGGCTCACGTCGATCGTTGCCATGGTGCTCTTCGCGCTTGCCGGCCAGAACCCACTTGAAGCGCTGATCACCTTCCTGACCGCGCCACTCGCCGATCTCTACGGTTTCGGCGAACTGCTGATCAAGGCAGCACCCCTGGTGCTGATCGGCGTCGGGCTCGCGATCGGCTTTCGCGCCGGCATCTGGAACGTCGGCGCCGAAGGGCAACTGACCGTGGGCGTCATCTTCGCCGGCTATGTCGCGCTGAAATATGGGCCAGCCGGCGCCTGGTGGGTTTTGCCCTTGATGGTGATCGCCGGCGCCCTCGGCGGCGTCGTCTGGGCGGCCATCCCGGCGCTGTTGCGGGTCAAGTTCAACGCCAGCGAAATCCTGGTCAGCCTGATGCTCAACTACGTCGCGGCACTCTGGCTCTCCTGGTTGATCTTCGGCCTCTGGCGTGACCCGGCCGGGTTCAACTTCCCGCAGTCGGAGCCGCTGGCGCCGGATGCCCTCTTCCCGATCCTGATCGAGGATACCCGAGCGAACGTCAGCGTACTCTTCGCGCTCGGCGCGGTCATCGCCGGCTGGCTGTTCATGAACCGCAGCTTCGCCGGCTTCCAGCTCAAGGTCACTGGCCTCTCCGAAGGTGCGGCGCGCTATGCCGGCTTCGGCGTTAGCCGCGCGGTCTGGATCGGCATGCTGGCAAGCGGAGCCGCGGCAGGCATCGCCGGCGTCGGCGAGATCGCCGGCCCGCTTGCGCAGATCTTCCCGACCGCCTCTCCAGGCTATGGCTACGCGGCGATCATCGTGGCCTTTCTCGGGCGGTTGCACCCGGTCGGCATCCTGCTCTCCGGCCTCCTGATGGCGCTGCTCTACCTCTCGGGCGATGTCGCGCAGATGTCGCTCGGCATGCCGTCCTCGATCACCGGCCTGTTGCAGAGCACGCTGCTCTTCTTCCTGCTGACGACAGACGTCTTCATTCAATATCGCATCCGCTTCCAGTCCTCCAACCGGCAGGGAGCCGCCGCCTGATGGACCAGATCCTCCCCATTCTCGTGGCCACGCTCGTTGCCGGCACGCCCCTGATCTACGCAGCACTCGGCGAACTCGTCGCCGAACGTTCCGGCGTGCTGAACATGGGCGTCGAGGGCATGATGGTCATCGGCGCGGTGATCGCCTTCATCGTGATGATGGCGACCGGCAGCCTGTGGCTCGCCGTCTTCGCGGCGATGCTGGCGGCGATGTTGCTCGCCCTCATGTTCGCGGTCCTCGCCGTCGGCTTCCGCGCCAACCAGATCGCGGTCGGGCTGGCATTGACGATCTTCGGCACCAGTCTCGCCTCGTTCATCGGCAAACCCTACATCGGCATGGCGATCGTGATCGAGCCTTCGGCGGCATCAAGGCTTGCCGCGAAAATCCCGCTGCTCGGCGTGGTTCTCGGCCAGCTTCATCCACTGACATGGCTGTCCTGGGCCTTCTTCGCCAGCGTATGGTATTTCCTGAACCGCAGCCGCAGCGGACTGATTTTGCGCGCCGTCGGCGAATCGCCCACTTCCGCGCACGCGCTCGGCTATCCCGTGAACACGATCCGCTACCTGGCCACCCTGTTTGGCGGCGCCAGCGCCGGCATCGCGGGCGCCTATGTCTCGATCGTCTACACCTCGCTTTGGACCGAGGGACTGATCGCCGGGCGCGGCTGGATCGCCGTGGCGCTGGTGGTCTTTTCCACCTGGCGGGCGGGCCGCTGCTTTCTCGGCGCTTATCTATTCGGCGGCGCCACCATCGTTCAGCTCTTCGCCCAAAGCGCCGGCATCGGCCTGCCGTCCGAGCTCATGTCCGCCCTTCCCTATCTCGTCACCATCGTCGTGCTGGTGCTGATCTCGCGCAACGCCGCGCTGATGCGCCTCAACGTCCCCGCTTCCCTCGGCAAGCCATTTGCTGCCGAGGGCTGAAACTGCCGTCCATCGTCCAAGTCGAACATCAACAGAGGGAACCGAAATGACAACATTTTCCAGACGCGACTTCCTGAGAACCAGCGCCGCCGGCGCGCTTGCGATCGGCGCGGGCACAAGGCCCCTTTTCGCCGCCGAAGAGCCTCTCAAGGTCGGTGTCATCCATATGGGCGCCATCTCCGATACCGGCTGGGAATACTTCCAGGCCAACGCCTGGAAATCGCTCGAAAAGGAATTCGGCGACAAGGTGAAGGTAACGGTGCTCGAAAACATCGCACAGGTGCAGGATTGCGAGCGCCTGTTCCGCCAGCTTTCCGCCCAGGGCAACAAGCTGATCTTCGGCACCACCTTCTCGCAATATGCCTCGCTGAAGAAGCTGGCGCCGATGCTACCCAAGTCGCATTTCGAGTGCTGCGCCGGCATCGAGGCCGGCAACAATCTCGGCGTATTCGAAGCCCGCCACTATGAGGGCACCTACCTCACCGGTATCGCCGCCGGCCGCACGACCAAGACCAACGTTCTCGGCTGGGTCGGCGCCTTCCCCGTGCCGCAGGTCATCTATAGCCTCAACGCCTTCCTGCTTGGCGCCCGCTCGGTCAATCCCGATGTGACGCTGAAGGTTGTCTGGGCCAACGCCTGGGTCGACCCCGGCAAGGAAAAGGACGCGGTCGCGGCACTCATCGCGCAGGGAGCCGACGTCATCTCCGGCAGCCCCAACACGCCGGTGCAGGGACTGGCCGCCGAGGAGAAGGGCGTCTGGTCGATCGGCTCGACGGGCGATTTCTCCGCCTATGTAAAGAAGAAGCAGCTGGTTTCCTTCGAACTGGACTGGAGTGCCGCACATATCAACGCCGCCAGGGCCGTGATGGCCGGCAACTGGAAGCCGGAGAGCCGCTGGCTTGGCCTCGGACCGGGCGGCTACGTCAAGATGACGACGAGCAACACGGAACTGCCGGAATCCGTCGCCGCCGAAATGAAGGCCGCCGAGGCCGCGATCATCAGCGGCAAGCTGAAGCCCTTTGCCGGCGAGATCAAGGATCAGAAGGGTGATGTGAAGGTCGCCAAGGGCCAGGAGCTTGCGGATACCGACATCAAGGGCATGACCTGGCTGATCGAAGGCGTGCAGGGCACCCTGCCGCAGAACTGATCGGCGCGCCGCGCCGACCACACGACATCGCTTCTCCCCTGGTTGGGGAGGAGCATTGCAAACGACGATAGAACAAAGACATCAAGGGAGACCCCGGTGACCGAAACACTGTTTACGAACGCCAAGCTGGCCGATGGCACGCTCAACGACATCCTCGTCTCGGACGGCCGCATCGCGGCAATCAACAAGGCCGGCGCGAGCGCAGCCGCCGCCAAGACCGTCGACATTGCCGGCGCGCTTCTGGTCCCGAGTTTCGTCGAGGGACACATCCATCTCGACACCAGCTTCTACGGCGACAAGTGGATCCCGCACAAAGCCTGCACCAACGGCTTCGACGTGCATGAGCGCGTGACCTTTCAGGCCGAGAACATGGCAGGTGCCGCGCCGATGGACGAGCGCGCCCGCAAGCAGCTCGATCTCTGCATCGCAAACGGCGCGCTGCAGATGCGCAGCCATGTCATGGTCGATGGCTCGGTCGGGCTGAAATCGCTAGAGACGATCCTTGCCGTACGCGAGGCCTACAAGGATATCATCGACATACAGCTGGTAGCGTTTCCGCAGAGCGGCATCCTGAAAAGCCCCGGCACGCCCGAACTGATGGACGAGGCGATCGGCATGGGCGCCGATCTCGTCGGCGGACTCGATCCACTCTCCTTCGACCGTGACATCAAGGGGCATCTCGACGTGGTCTTCGGCATTGCCGAAAAGCGCGGCGTCGACGTCGATATCCACCTCCACGACGCCGGCACGATGGGCGCGATGACGATCGAGGAGATCTGTGCCCGAACAGTCGCGCTAGGCATGCAGGGGCATGTCGCCGTCAGCCACGCCTATGGCCTCGGCGATCTCGGACCGGACGCGATCAAGAAGATCGCTGCGCTGATCGCCAAAAGCGGCGTCGCGATCATGACCAACGCGCCGGGCAACCACAACTTCCCGCCGGTGGCGCTGCTGCGGGCGGCCGGCGTCACGGTCTTCTCGGGCAACGACAATATCCGCGATTCCTGGTGGCCCTTCGGCGATGGCGACATGCTGCGCCGCGCCGAGATCATCGCCTATCGCTCCGGCTTCTACACGGATACGGAACTCGCCGCCGCCTTCGACGTGGTGACCGCAGGCGGCGCCAAGGCGCTGAACCTCGAAGGCTATGGCATCGCGATCGGCGCCAAGGCCGATTTTGTGACGCTTGCGGCCGAGCACATCCCGGAAGCCGTCGTCGCCATTCCGAAGCCCCGCCGGGTCTTCAAGGAAGGCCGATTGGTTGCAGAGAACGGAGCCGTGGTCCGCTGATGAACTATCGGAGCCGGCAGACCGAAACGGCCGTTGCGCAATCGCGCGACGGCATGGTGACGACGCCGCATTGGGCGGCGAGTGAGGCCGGCGCCAAGGTGCTGGCGCGCGGCGGCAATGCAATCGAGGCGCTGGTCGCGGCAGGCGCCGCGCTTTCCGTCACCTACCCGCATTTCTGCGGCCTTGGTGGTGACGCCGTCTGGATGGTTTGCGACAGGGATGGCGACGCGCACACCTTCCTCGGCATCGGCCAGGCTGCCGCGAATGCCCGGGTCGACGGCCCGATCCCGCCGCGCGGTCCGGCCTCGACGCTGACGACCGCCTGTCTGGTCGATAGCTGGGAGAAGGTGCTCGATCACTCCAAGACAATCTGGGGCGGCTCCGAGCAGCTCTCTACATTGCTTGACGATGCCATCGCACTCGCCGAAGACGGCTTTGCCGTCAGCCCGTCGCAGACATTCTGGCATGATTTCCGCGCCGGCGAATCCGCGACATGGCCAGGCTTTCGAGACCTCTTTCAACGCGAGGGCATCCAGCGACAAACTGATCTGGCGCAAACCCTCAAGGCCATCGCCGCGAATGGCGCGAGGGAATTTTACGAAGGCGAACTGGCGGACCGGATCGCGCGCAGTCTTGCCGCCGCAGGCTCACCGCTGACGGCCGCCGACCTCGCCGAAACGCGAACCCGCATGGTGGAGCCGGTGCGGCTCGCCTATGGCGACACCGTTCTGCTGGCGCCACCGCCGCCGACGCAGGGCGTTACCACCCTTGGCATCATGGCTGTGCTTGCAAAGCTGGCGCCGAAGGACAAGGCACCCGATAGCGCTGCTTATTACCATGCGCTTGTGGAAGCCGTGAAGCAGGCCTTCCTCGATCGCCATCTGATCGCGGATCCGGAGTTCGCCGTAGATGCCACGAAAGTGCTTCTGGACCCTGAGCGCCTGGCCGCGAAGGCCGCCGAGATCGATCCCAGCCGCGCCGCCGCCTGGCCCATACCCTACAGGCAGGGCGACACAGCGCTCTTGGCTGCTGTCGACGCCGACGGCCGGGCCGCCTGCTTGCTGCAAAGCATCTATTTCGATTGGGGAAGCGGCGTCGTTGCCGGCGACACCGGTATCCTTTGGCAAAACCGGGGCGCAGCCTTCAGCACCGATCCCGCCAGCCCGAATTTCATTCAACCCGGCAAGCGGCCCTTCTACACGCTGAACCCTGGCCTTGCGCTCAAGGACGGACGCCCGCATCTGGTCTACGGAACACAGGGTGCGGATGGCCAGCCGCAAACGTTGGCGCTGTTGCTCAGCCTGTTGATCGACCATGGGCTTGATCCGCTGGCCGCCCTCTCGCGGCCGCGCTTCCTGCTCGGCCGCACCTTTTCCGATACTCGCGACAACCTCAAAATCGAGGAGAACATCGGAGATGATACCCTCGCGACCCTGGGCTCCATGGGCCATGAAGTCGCGACCATCGCGCCCCTCAGCCCACTTGGCGGGCAGGCAGGCATCATTCGCATAAATGGAGACGGACAAATGCAAGCAGCTCACGACCCGCGCAGCGATGGCGGAGCCATCGGCCTATGAGCAGTTTGTCCGATAATCTTTTCGACCTCGTCATCCGCAATGTTCGCGTGGAGGAAGATGGTGCCCTCGTCGACATCGCGGTGCGCGATGGCTTGATCGCCGCGATCGAACCGAATTTCCGCTGCGATGCTGTCTCGGATGTCGACGGCAAAGGCAGCTTCGCGTTCGGCGGCCTCGTGGATACGCATGTGCATTTGGACAAGGCCTGCATTCTCGACCGCTGCTCGATCTGCGAGGGAACGCTCGCCGAAGCAGTGCGCGAGACGGCGCGCGCCAAATCCGGCTTTACCGTGGACGACGTTTACGAGCGAGCCGCCCGCGTCGTCGAGAAGGCGATCTCTCATGGCACGGTGCGGATGCGCACCTTCGTCGAGATCGACCCGCGCGCCGGTTTCCGCTCCTTCCAGGCAATCAAACGCATCAGGGCGGACTACGCCTTCGCGATCGATATCAAGATCTGTGCTTTCGCGCAGGACGGCCTCACCAACGAGCCTGAAACCTTGGCGATGCTCGACGCAGCTCTTGCCGATGGCGCCAATCTCATCGGCGGCTGCCCCTACACCGACCCCGATCCTGAAGCCCACATCGCCAGGATCTTCGAACTCGCGGTGAAACACGACGTCGCTGTCGATTTCCACCTCGACTTCAGCCTCGACCCCAACAAGACCGACCTGCCCTCCGTCATCGCGGCCACCAAACGCCACGGTTGGCAAGGCCGGGTCTCGATCGGTCATGTCACCAACCTCTCGGCATTGCCGGAGGCATCCGTAATCGAGATAGCAAAGAACCTCTCCGAAGCAGGGATCGCGCTCACCGTCTTGCCTGCCACCGACCTCTTCCTCAACGGTCGCACTTACGACCATCTGGTGCCACGCGGCGTCGCCCCCGCCCATATCCTCGCCGCCCATGGTGTCGTGACCTCGATTGCAACCAACAATGTGCTCAACCCCTTCACGCCCTACGGCGACGCCTCGCTGATCCGGATGGCCAATCTCTATGCCAACGTCTCCCAGCTCTCGCGAGATGTGGAGATATCAGGCGTATTCGACATGGTCGGGCGATCCGCCGCCCGCCAGCTCGGCGTCCCCTACGGCCTCACCGTGGGCGAGGAGGCGACGATCATTCTCATCGACACAGCAGGACCGAAGGCAGCCGTGCGCGAAATCGGCCGGGTCGTCGCCGGTTGGAAAGCCGGTCGGTCGAGTTTCCACAATGGCCAACCGCAGATTCACAAGCCGCTTTGACGATGATCGCCTTGGCAGACGAGCAGAAACTTTGGTGCGGGCGCGTTATCGACAGCGCAATTGTCCAAATCAAGCAATAACTTGCATGACGGAGCTCGGCGATCCGGTATAGATGGTCATCATCTAATCAACAGCAGCCGGACCTCCCGTGGATCAGATACTCGCCATCCGAACATTTGTCCGCGTCGCCGAGGCCGGCTCGTTTGCCAAGGCGGCGGACACGCTGAACCTGCCTCGCTCCTCCGTCAGCAAGCTCGTGCAGGATCTCGAGGCGCATCTCGGGACCAAGCTGGTCGAGCGCACCACGCGGTCGGTCACGATGACCACGGAGGGGGTGGCCTATCACGAGCGGGCGCTGAAGCTGCTCGCCGATCTCGATGACATGGACGGCACGGTCGCCGGCTCCCGCAGCGCGCCCAAGGGAAAGCTGCGCGTCGACATCGGTTCCGTGCTGGCAAACCAGATCCTCATCCCCGCGCTCGCCGACTTTCGGCACCTGTATCCTGATATCGATCTCATGCTCGGTGTCAGCGACCGACCCGCAGACCTCGTTAGCGAGGGGATCGATTGCGTCATCCGCGGCGGGGCGCTGAGTGACTCATCGATGAAGGCGCGAAAACTTTGCGAGTTGGACTACGTGATTTGCGCGTCGCCCGGCTATCTGGATGGTCTGCCGTTTCCGGAGCGGCCCGATGATATCGAGAGGCATCGGATCGTCAGCTACTTCTCTGCGTCATCCGGAAAGCGGTTTCCATTGCGGTTCCAACGCGGCGATGAGCGAAGCGAGTATCTCCCGACTTCCAGCGGCATTTCCGTCAACGAGAGCACCGCACACCTGAACGCGCTGCTGTCAGGACTGGGTATCGGCCAGAGCTTCGGCTTCGTCGCAAGACCGCACTTCGAGAGCGGCGCGCTGGTCGAACTGTTGCCTGAGTGGAAGCCGGACAATCATCCACTGCACCTCGTCTATCCGGCCGATCGATTTCCAAACCCGCGGCTGCGCGCCTTCACGGAGTGGGCGGCGAAAGTATTCGAAGCCGTAGATGCCAGACGCAATGTGACGACGGAGACCATCCATCCCCATGGATAATGTCTCCACCCTGAGCGGCTTCTCGCCGCCAAGCTGACGAACTAACTTCTCCTCATCGGACGGCGACGAGGCCAACAGCCAACGCCACCTCCCGAACAGTTTCAGAATTTCAACAGGCCGCGCATTCGGGCTGAACCCTTTCGCGCGCCCAGCATCAGGAGAGTAAAATGACCAACAGACTTGAAAACAAGATCGCTGTCGTCACCGGAGCAACCAGCGGGATCGGCCTCTCGACCGCCAAGCTGTTCGCCGCCGAAGGCGCTCGCGTCTACATCACCGGCCGCCGCAAGGATGCGCTGGACAAGGCAGTGGCCGAGATCGGCCATGGCGCGGTCGGCGTGCAGGCCGACTCATCGAGCAATGCAGATCTCGACAAGCTTTTCGCCCAGGTTAAGGCGGAACAGGGACGCCTTGACGCCCTCGTCGTCAATGCCGGTGGCGGCAGCATGCTTCCGCTTGGCCAGATCACCGAGGAACAGGTCGACGACACCTTCGGCCGCAACGTGAAGGCCGTGATCTTCACGGTGCAGAAAGCGCTTCCGCTTTTGGGCAAGGGTTCATCGGTCGTTCTGACCGGCTCGACCGCCGGCACTGAAGGCACCGCTGCCTTCTCCGTCTACTCCGCCTCGAAGGCCGCCGTCCGCAACCTGGCCCGCTCCTGGGCGCTTGATCTCAAGGGCACCGGCATCCGCGTCAACGTCGTCTCGCCCGGCGCAACCCGCACGCCTGGCCTCGTCGAACTCGCCGGCGACGACAAGGAACAGCAGCAGGGCCTGCTCGACTATCTCGCCTCTCGCATCCCGCTCGGCCGCGTCGGCGAATCCGAGGAGATCGCCAAGGCAACCCTGTTCCTCGCTTCCGACGATGCGAGCTTCGTCAACGGCGCAGAGCTCTTCGCCGATGGCGGCCAGGCCCAGGTCTAACCCCACAGCAGGAGCGGCGAACAGACGCTCCACTTCTCATTCTCAAGGAGAGCCCGCGATGCGTGCCGCAGTCTATTTCAAGCATGGGAAGCCTGAGGACGTTCTTCAGGCAGCCGACGTCGAAGATCCCAAACATCCAGACCACAACGAAGTGCTGATCCGGGTGCTTCTCCGGCCGGTTCACCACGGCGATCTTCTCGGTATATCGGGACGCTACCAGCCGGGAGCGGCCGTACCGAAAGAGGGCGTGCGCGTCGGCTTCGAAGGCTACGGCATCGTCGAGGAAGCCGGCAGTGGCGTCGATCTGAAGCCGGGCACACGCGTCGCATTCTTCCCCGGCCGAGGCGCTTGGAGCGAAAAGGCAATCGTCCCGGCCGAATACGTAACCGAAATTCCTGATGACGTATCGGACGAAGCCGCAGCACAGCTTCACGTCAACCCACTGACGACAGCGCTTCTCCTGCGGGCCGTCGAGACATCCGGTGCAAAGCCGGGCCGCGACGTCGTCGTTCTCACCGCCGCAGGCTCAGCCGTTGCCAGACTGGTGATCGGGCTGCTTCTCGATCGCGGCTTCGATGTCGTCGGCGTCGTCCGGCGGGAAGCCGGCGTGAACGAGCTCAACGTCGTATTTCCTGATCTGCCGGTGGTTTCCACGGACAAGCCCGGCTGGCAGGACAAGGTCGTTGCAGCCGCCGACGGCCATCCCATCGGCGTCGTGCTCGACCCTGTTGGCGGCGACACGGCAAGTGCGGCGGTCGGCCTGCTTTCACAAGGCGGCAGCCTGGTGTCCTACGGCGACCTTTCCGGGCAGCCGATCTCGGTGCCCGCGCTTTACTTTTCGACACGTGACGTCCGGCTGTCGGGCGTGACGGTCGGGCGGTGGGCTGGCCTGCCTGTCGAAATCCGCAAGGCCGATCTGAAGCTCGCGCTTGAGCTCGCAGCCGGCAAGCCGGAGCTCTTTCAGGTCGAGCAGACGTTCGATCTCGCGGATGTCGGCAAGGCTGCCGCCCTCGTCGAAAAGCCCGGCAAATCCGGCACGGTTCTGATCGCCTCACGCTAAGCGCGACGCATCCCAAACGCACTTTCAGCCAGCCAAAGGAGAAACGGCCATGGCCGACCACGACAAGACACTGCCGACGAACATGCTCGTCAGCGCCTATTACCGCGTTCACCCTGACGATCGGCAGACCTTCATCGACGCGGTGATCCCGGACATGACGGCGGCAGCTGAGATCGACGGATGCGTCTTCTATGCCTTCGCGCAGGATCTGACGGATCCGAACACCTTCCACCTTGTCGAGGGCTGGAGAGACGAAGCTGCCTACGAAGCACATGAAAACTCTCCAATCTTCCTCAAGGCTCTGAGCACTGTGGTGAAGAATGTCCGGATCCTCGACCGACAAGGTATCCGCTACGATGTCGCAAAGCAGCACATCGACGACCCGCTCGGCCGCGTCTCCTGACACTCTGTGGATCGGATCTTGACCCTAAGCGGACGCCTCCGATCCCGAAACGCTTGAGAGCGGGCTCAAACAGCAATCAAATCGAGGAATAAGAATGACCGATCCATCGACCGTCGCAACGCGCCGGCGTATTCTTCAGTTCGCCCTGGCAGCACCCGCCGTAGCCTCGCTGACATCCCAGGCGGTTGCGGCGCAGGAGGAGCTATCGTTTCCGCCGGCAACCGACGCGATCACGCCTTTCAAGGTTTCCGTTCCGCAAGCCGCCATCGATGACCTGAAGCGCCGCCTCAAGAATACGCGATGGCCCAATCAGGAAACCGTCTCGGACTGGTCGCAAGGTGTTCCGCTCCACAAGGCGAAATCATTGGTCGCCTATTGGGAGCGCAAATATGATTGGCGTAAATTCGAGAAGCGCATTAACGCGTTTCCGCAGTATCGCACCCAAATCGACGGCCTCGGCATCCATTTCATCCACGTGAAATCGAAGCATGAGAACGCCCGGCCGATCATCCTGACCCACGGATGGCCAGGATCGATCGTCGAGTTCCTCAAGGTCATCTGCCCCCTCACCGACCCGACCGCGCACGGCGGCTCGGCTGCGGACGCTTTCCACGTCGTCATTCCCTCGCAGCCCGGCTTCGGCTTCTCCGACAAGCCCACATCGGAAGGGTGGACTGTCGTGCGGACGGCCAATGCCTGGGCCACGCTGATGAAACGCCTCGGCTACGACAAGTGGGTGGCGCAAGGCGGAGACTGGGGATCGGGCGTCACGCATGCGCTCGGACATGTCCGCCCCGAAGGGCTTGTGGCAGCCCATGTGAACTGGCCGCTGGTCTTTCCGGAGAAATTCCCGGATAACCCGACGCCTGATGAGAAGGCCGCGATGGACGCTGCTATGAAGTTCGCGAACGAGCAGTTCGGCTACTTCAAGGAGCAGGCGACGCGGCCGCAGACCATCGGATATGCGCTCGCCGATTCACCCGTCGGCCAGGCGACTTGGATCTACGAGAAATTCCAGGCCTGGACGGACAATCGCGGCGAACCGGAAGACGCGCTGACGATAGACGAGATGCTCGATGACATCTCGCTCTACTGGTTTACGGACACGGCTGCCTCGTCCGCCCGAATCTACTGGGAAAACGCCCGCAACGGCGGTGGCTTCGACGCAGGTCGCATCGAACTGCCGATGGCAGCCACGATCTTTCCGAAAGAGATCTACCGCGCGCCGAAGGCGTGGGCGGAAGCCCACTGGCCGAACCTGTTTTACTGGAACGAGGTCGATAAGGGCGGCCACTTCGCCGCTTTCGAGCAACCCGACCTCTTCGCGCAGGAAATGCGGAAGGCCTTCAAGTCCATCCGCTGATCCAACTCCAGCAAAGCCAAGGAAACAACATGCCTACCAACGAAGAAATCATCCGCGAACTATACCGGACCGCAGAAGTGAAGGATGTGGCGGCATTCGTCGCCCTCTTCGCCGAGGGCGGCTATTTCTGGGACGTGTCGGCCGGCGCGAAATATTACGGCGCCGATATCGGTAAGACGGTCGACATCTACGCCACCGCCTTCCACGACATGCACCGCGAACTCGGAAACTTCTACGTGACCGACGACGTGGTCATTGTCGAACTGACGCTCAACGGCACCCACTCCGGCCCGCTCGTCCTGCCTGCCGGGACGATTGCGGCCACAGGCAAGGAGATGCACGCGCCGTGCTGTGACGTCTTCCATCTGAAGGATGGCAAGGTGACGTCCTTCCATTGCTACACCGCCGCGACGATCATCTTCGGCCAGCTTGGAGTGCTCGGCAACCTCGCGGCGTCGCTCCAGCACGCGTGAAAAAAGTTACGCCGCTCGGGAATAGAATCTGCGCCCGGGTGTCTACCTCGATGTAACAACAAGGAAGAAGCCGATGAACCTCTGGTCCTCCCGAAAGTCGATGGTCCTTGCGGCCACCATCCTCGCGACGGCGGGCGCCTGCGCCGCCTTCGCCCATGATCCCTCGCAGCACGATCATTCGGCGATGCAGATGGATGACGCCGGTCCCGAGGCCGCCTATCTCGCGGAAAACGACGCGGCCATGAACAAGATGATGGCGGACATGGAGGTCAAGCCGACAGGTGATGTCGATCGCGACTTCGTGGCGATGATGACGCCACATCACCAGGGCGCCATCGAGATGGCGCTCGCCGTCCTCAAATACGGCAAGAACGAGCAGCTCAAGCGCATCGCGCAGGAGATCATCGTGGATCAGCAGCAGGAGATCGCGGCCATGAAGCTTGCGATCGGCGATCCGCTCCCCCCATCCGAAGCGGCCCCAACCCAGGTCGCACCGGAGACTACCCCCACCGGATCCACGTCCAGCAAGACCATGCAGGGCATGGACCCCAACATGAAGATGTAACCCAGAGGTCCTCCCAATGAACATTCGTACATCTTTTGCCGCCAGCTTGCTGGCGGGCAGCATGCTATTGCCTTTTTCCGTCCTCGCCGGACAGGCCCCCTTCGCCGCCGCTGATCCCGACATCCCCGTCAGCAGCAAGGACCGCGTCTACGCCGCCGAGCAATTCTCCAATACCGTGTCGGTGACCGATCCCGCGACCAACAAGCTTCTCGGCGTCATCAAGCTTGGCGATCCGCAGCCCGGCAACCTCTCGCCGCTCTACAAGGGCCAGGTGCTGGTCCACGGCATGGGCTTTTCGCCAGACAAGAAGACGATCGCGGTGGTCTCGATCGGCTCGAACTCGGTGACATTCATCGACACCGCGACGAACACGGTGAAGCACACCACCTATGTCGGTCGCTCGCCGCACGAGGCATTCTATACGCCCGATGGCAAGGAAGTCTGGGTAACGGTCCGCGGCGAGGACTATATTTCCGTCATCGACGCCGCCACATTCGAGGAGAAGGCGCAGATCAAGGTGCCGGCAGGTCCCGGCATGCAGATTTTCTCGCCTGATGGCAAGTACGGCTACATCTGCTCGTCCTTCAATCCCGAGACCGTCGTCGTCACCGTCACCGATCACCAGATCGTCGGCCATGTGAAGCAGGCAAGCCCCTTCTGCCCGAATATCGCGGCCTCGCCGGATGGAAAACAGGTGTGGTTCACGCTGAAGGACATCGGCAAGACCCAGGTCTTCAATGCGCAGCCACCTTTCGATCTGATCCAGACGATCGATACCGGCCCGATCACCAACCACGTCAACCTCGTCACCAACAAGAACGGCAGCTTCGCCTACATCACCGTCGGCGGCCTCAACGAGGTGAAGGTCTTCCGCGCCGACAATTTCGAACAGGTCGCGACCATCCCCGTTGGCAACCTGCCACACGGTGTCTGGCCCTCGGGCGACGGCACGCGCGTCTATGTCGGCCTTGAAAACGCCGATGCGATGGCCGCGATCGACACGCTGACCAACAAGGTCATCGCGACGATCCCGATCGGCCAGGCGGCGCAAGCCGTCAACTATGTGCCGAATGCCGTTCCTGAAGGCGACGGCATGCAGAACCTGCAGCCGCTCGGCACCGCAGGCGTTGCCGCCCATCTGACGCTGTCGGCAAAGGGCGACAAGCAAAAGACGGCGCCGACGAGCGTTACGCTCTTCGACCAAGGCCTGACGCAGGTGTTGCAAGCATCGGTGACCGGGCTGGAACCGAAGACGATGTACGTGCTGGCACTCTCCGACAAGGCGGATGGCAGCGGACCGCTCCAGGGCCTGTCGAATTTCATGACGAACCCGGCCGGCTCCGCGATTGTCAACGCGGTCGGCCCGATCCGGCAGATCGTCGAATCCAAGCACAAGGATGAGCGCAGGTATATCGTCGTTGCCTCATCGGTCGACGGCAAGCCCGGCAAGGTCCTGCAGGTGCAAGGCGATTAACGTGACCCGACTGGCATAAACAGATGGCCCGCAGCTTGACTGCGGGCCATTCACCCTCGAGGATTTGAGAGATGGATGATCTGCTGACACAGGTAGAGCCGATGATCCCGGCGCTGAGGCGATACGCGCGCGGCCTGATCCGCGATCGCGAAGCGGCTGACGATATCGTTCAGGATTGCCTCGAGCGGGTCGTCATGAACTGGACGCACCGACGCGATGCAAATGCCCGCTCCTGGGTATTCGCCATCCTGCATAATCTCACGGTCAACAAAATACGCCAGGACGTCAGACGCGCGGGCATCGTCACGATCGAGGAGATGCCGGAGACGACAATGGCAGTGGATGCCAGCCAGGACAACACGTTGTTCGGCCAGGACGTTCTTGCGGCCATCGAACGGCTGCCGCCGGACTATCGAAGCATCCTGCTATTGGTCGCGGTCGAAGACCTGAGCTATGCGGAGACGGCTACCGTCCTCGACGTGCCCGTCGGAACCGTGATGTCGCGCATGTCTCGTGCACGCGAGCAACTGAGGCTTATCCTTGAGACCAAACCAACGAGCACCAAACCTGTTGGTCCATTTATCCGGAGGGTCAAATGACGAATAGACCGATCAATGAGGATGACCTTCAGGCCTTTGTCGACGGCGCCTTGGATGCAGAACGGCATCAGGACGTGGCTTCATTCCTTGAAACGAACAAGGATGCCGCGAAGCGTGTCTCCGCCTATCAGCAAGGCGCTGCGGCCCTTAGATCGGCCCTGGCTCCGATCGCAGCCGAACCGATCCCAAGCCGGCTGAACCTCGCTAGTATCATCGAGAGACAGCGCCCGACCAACGGAATTCGGATTGCGCCAATGGTGACCGCTGCCGTCGTATTGTTGGCGATCGGCGCCTCTGGCGGCTGGCTACTGAAGGGCTACAGCATGCCTCCGACGGAAGGTGTCGCCGCCTTGGCGCAGGAAGCGTCTGCGAGTTACAGCGCCTTTGCCGCTGATCGCCTGCGACCGGTCGAGGTCAGGGCTGATGGCAGCGACGATCTGAAAAACCTGGTTTCCGTGACGATCGGTGGCTCGGCCATCATCCCCGATCTCAGCAAGGCCGGCTACCGGCTGATGGGCGGCCGCGTGGTTCCGACGCCGCATGGATCCGGGCTCATGCTGATGTACGACGACGACAAGGGGAACCGACTGGTGATGCTGACCCGGCGCATGCAGGTCGACCAGGACAAGCCCATGGTCGCAAGCGACCAGCACGACATTCGCGGATGGAGCTGGGCCAGGAACGGCCTCGGTTATAGCCTCGTCGGCGCAATCGCCTCGGAACACCTCCATACGATCGCTGACGAGATACGGTCACAGATTTGACTGGCGGCGGCTTCATTCGCACCCCGACCAACATCAGCCGATGCGGGCAACGGATCTGAGCTCATCGGCCGTTGTGGTCGGGAAGCCGAAGAACTCGAGGTAGGCGGGGATTTGCTCGAACAGCATGTCGGTGCCCACCTGGAAGTCGCAGCCGGCGGCGCGCGCCGCCTCGAGAAAGGGCGTGATCTCCTGCTTCATCACGACCTCGCCCACGAAGGTTGACTGAGATAGCCGCGACACATCGATCGGCAACGGATCGTCACTCTTCATGCCGAGCGGCGTCGCGTTCACCACGATGTCGAACCCTTCAGGATCACGCGAGCCAGCCGTGACGTCCACGTCGGGATAATGCTGGCGAAGCCGTCCCATCAGGCCGTTCATGACCGCCGTATTGGCATCGAAAATCGCGAGCCTTCGAACGCCGGCAGCGGCAAGCGATGCGGCGATCGCCGAACCGACGCCGCCGGAACCGACGACGAGGACATTGGCGCCAGATACCCGCCTGCCGTTGCGCAGCACGCCGCGCACAAAACCCTCGCCATCGAACATATCGCCGATCAGCCGGCCATGTTCATCCAGCCGGATGGCATTGCAGGCGCCGGCGACCTGGGTGCGCGTCGACAGTTCGTCGAGCAGACCCATGGTGGTGACCTTGTGCGGCATGGTGATCAATGCGCCGTGGATGTTCGACAGGCGGAACACGAGCCTCAGGAATTCCGGAAAATCCTCCGCCCGGCAGCCCATGGGAACGACCACGGCATCAATGCCGTGTTTCTCGAAATACGGGTTGTAGATCAGCGGCGACTTGAAGGTCTCCGTCGGATAGCCCAGATGGGCGATGATCCTGGTGGTGCCGGAAATCATGCCGAAAACTTTCAGTGACGCAGAATTTCGCCAAGGAACTTGCGCGTACGCTCGTGCCTCGGATTGCTGAAGAATGTGGCGGGCGGCGCCTCTTCGACGATCGCGCCACTCGCCATGAAGATGACGCGATCGGCGACCTGACGCGCAAAGCCCATTTCGTGGGTGACGCAGATCATCGTCATCCCCTCCTCCGCGAGACCGATCATCGTGTCGAGGACTTCCTTCACCATCTCAGGATCGAGCGCCGATGTCGGCTCATCGAACAGCATCACCTTCGGCCGCATGCAGAGCGCGCGCGCAATCGCCACGCGCTGCTGCTGACCACCGGAAAGCTGCGCCGGATATTTCTCTGCCTGTTCGAGGATCTTGACGCGGTCTAGCAGGCTACGCGCACGCTCCTCTGCTTCCGCCTTGCCGAGGCCGAGCGCACGCATGGGCGCCAGCATGCAATTCTGCAGCACGGTCAGATGCGGAAACAGGTTGAACTGCTGAAACACCATGCCGACGTCGCGCCTGATGGCGTCGATATCCCTGGAGCGATGTCCGAGCAGCGTGCCGCCGACGCGGATCTCGCCCTTCTCGTAGCTCTCCAGGTGGTTGATGCAGCGGATCAGCGTCGACTTGCCGCTGCCGGAGGGGCCGCAGAGCACGATCCGCTCGCCCTGGCGGACATCCATGTTGATGTCGTGCAATGCCTGAAAGGCGCCAAACCATTTCTCGACCTGCGCCAGGCGGATCATCGGCTCGGTGGTGGTCGTTGTCGACACAGTGGTCATAGTTCAATTCTCCCGGACAGGCAGCCGTACTCAGCGCGCCGACATCGCGAAGCGCCGCTCGAGGCGGGCACCGAGGATCGTCAGCGGGCAGCACATGATGAAATAGAGGATGCCGACGATGCCGAAGACCGTCAGCGGCTCGAAGATCTGGTTGGAGATGATGTTGCCGGCGCGCGTCAGTTCGGTGAAACCGACGATCGCGGCTAGCGATGTCCCCTTGATCAACTGCACCAGGAAGCCGATCGTCGCCGGCAGCGAGATACGGATCGCCTGCGGCAGGATCACGTCCTTCATGCGCGACACGTATTTGATGCTGAGCGCCTTGGCCGCCTCGGTCTGCCCGCGCGGCACCGCCTCAATCGAGCCGCGCCAGATCTCGCCGAGATAGGCGCTGGCATGCAGCGTGAGACCGATTGCGACCGCGACCCACGCATCCAGCTTCAGGCCCACCAACGCCAGCCCGTAATAGACCACGAAAAGCTGCATCAACAGCGGCGTGCCCTGAAACACCCCGATATATCCGGCCGTTATCCGCTCCAGCAGCGGCGAGCCGCAGGTCCGCAGCAGCGCGATTATGAGCCCGCCGATCGAACCGCAGATGAAACCGACGACGGACAACACGACAGTCCACTTCAGACCGATCAGCAGGAAGATGAATTCATCGCGACCCATGGGAGCCTCCTACTTGACCGGGTAGTTGAAATAGCGGGACGAAAAGAGCCCGAAGAGGCGCATCATCACCCAGGAGATCACGAGGTAGAAAACCGTGACCGTGAAGTAGACCTCGAAGCTGCGGAAGCTTTCCGACTCGATCCTTTGCGAGACGGAGGTCAGCTCGTAGGCCGAGATCGCCGAGCAGATGCTGGTAGACAGCGTCAAAAGCACGAACTGGCTGGTCAGCGACGGGTAAATCGCCCTTAGCGCCGGCTTCAGCACGATGAAACGGAAGACCTGCGCCTTGTGCAGGCCGAGCGCCAGGCCGGCCTCCTTCTGACCCGCGGGGATGGACTGCACCCCACCGCGAATGATCTCGATCGCGTAGGCGCCGCCATTGATGCCGAGCGCGATGATCGCCGTCGGCGTCGGATCGAGCCTGATGCCGGCGAGCGGCAAAGCGAAATAGATGAAGAAGATCTGCACGAGGAACGGCGTGTTGCGGATGATCTCGACGAAGCCAATCACCAGCCAGCGTACCGGCTTGAAGCGGGAATCGCGCAGCATGACGCCGCCAATGCCGATCAGGACCGCAAGCAGCATGCCCGAGATCGCCAGCAGGAACGTACCGAGACAGGCAAGCAGCAGGCTTGGCAGACCGTCGATGACAGGCGTGAAGTCCAGTGTGTAGTTCATGGGCTTGTTTCTGGCCTTTCCTGTCCGGTCAGCGGCTGCGAGCGACCAACTGCGTCATGGCCTGGATCGCCAGTTCGTACCCATCCGCACCGAAACCGATCATGATCGACGTCGCGATCGGCGAGATCAGGGATTTGTGGTAGATGCTCTCGCGGGCATGGACATTGGAGATGTGCAGTTCGATCTTCGGCGGGTCGAAGGTCTTCAGCGCATCGAGAACCGCGATCGACGTGAAGGTGAAGGCGGCCGGGTTGATGATGATCCCGCATGCCTTCTCGCGCGCCTCGTGAATGCTTTCGATAAGCGCACCCTCGAAATTGGTCTGGCGAAAATCCACCTCGAAGCCGAGGTCTCGCGCCTTCGCCACGCAGCGCTGCTCGATCTCGGCAAGCGTCGTCGTGCCATAGATATGTGGCTCCCTTTGGCCGAGAAGATTGAGGTTCGGCCCGTTCAGTACAAAGATCGTCTTGCTCATCATCGCTCCCGCGTTCGGCACGAGACATTCATCGCCGCGGCAAAGCGGCGGCGGCCGCCTTCAAGACGCCGCCGGCGCATCGCCCCATCAAGAAGGGCTTAGTTTGCCGCGAAGGGAATACCTTCGAGACTTGCCGGGAATTCAGGCACCGGGACCTTCATCCACTTGTCGTAGATCTTCTTCAGCTCGCCGTTTGCCTTGATCTTGTCGATGAAGGTGTTGAGCGAGGCGTTGATCTCCTTCTCCCCCAGGCGGGTGCAGGCGCCGTTGTAGAGCTTCTGGAACTCGAGCTTGTTCTCGAACTCACCGGGGCGCGCCTTCTCGACGCGATCCATGTAGAAGATGTTGCCGCCGAGTGCCTCGGCCTGCCCGGAGACCAGAGCCTGAACGCTCGCCGCATCGCCGTCAAAACGGCGAATGGTGGCCGAAGCCGGTGCATTCTTGGTCACCTGCGTATCCTGCGCAGCGCCCTTCGCCACGGAAATGGTCATATTGGCCATGTCTTCATTCGTCTTGATCGACTTGTTCTTCGGGCCGATCAACACGATGGCATTGGCATTGTAGGGCTGGCTGAACTGAACCGCCTTGGCGCGATCGGGCAGCATCGCCATCGTCGCGAAGAGAACGTCGACGCGACCTGAGGTCAGCGCCGGAATGCGGTTGTTGACTTCAAGCGGCACGAACTCGACTTCGACGCCGAGTTCCTTGGCGTAGAGCGCGCCCATGTCGGCATCGAAGCCGTCCTGCTTGCCGGCGCTGGTAACGAAGCCCCATGGCGGATTGTCGCCCTGGATGCCGACGATCAGCTTGCCGCGGGCCTTGATTTCTTCCGGGGTGACGGCGGCGGCCGGCTGAGCCAGCGCGATGCCGGTGAGCAGAGCGGCCGCGCCAAGCATGGCATTGCGACGTGACAACATGGATTTCAACATCTTTTTCTCCTCCTCAATGGTCGTTGCGACCGAACAGCCTTCCTTCTCCTCCGACTGTGAGACCAAAACTGCCTGACACGGACCGATAAATCAACATAGTTTTTTCAAATCGTATGAGACTTCTATTTTCAAACGTTGAATTGAACTTCTCACGACATTCGTCATAATGATTATCACGACGATATCGGCCAGAGAGGATAAGCGAGATGAAAACCTCGATAGCGACGGTTTCGATCAGCGGCGAGCTGCCGGAGAAGCTTGAAGCGATCGCGCGGGCGGGCTTCGATGGCGTGGAGATTTTCGAGAACGACTTTCTGGCCTTTGACGGCAGCCCCGCGGATGTCGGCAAGATGGCCCGTGATCTCGGCCTGAAGATCACGCTGTTCCAGCCGTTCCGCGATTTCGAAGGCATGCCGGAACCGCTGCGCAGCCGCACATTCGACCGCGCCGAACGCAAGTTCGACATCATGCAGCAGCTCGGTACGGACCTCGTTCTCGTATGCTCGAACGTCTCCTCGGCCTCGCTCGGCGGCCTCGACCGCGCCGCCGCCGACTTCCGCGAACTGGGCGAACGCGCAGCAGCGCGCGGATTGCGCGTCGGCTACGAGGCGCTGGCATGGGGGCGCCACATCAACGACCACCGCGACGCCTGGGAGATCGTCCGCCGTGCCGACCACGACAATATCGGCCTGGTGCTGGACAGCTTTCACAGCCTCTCACGCAAGATCGACATCAATTCCATCCGCTCCATCCCGAAGGAGAAAATCTTCATCGTCCAGCTGGCGGACGCGCCGCAGATCGACATGGATCTGCTCTACTGGTCGCGACACTTCCGCAACATGCCCGGTGAAGGCGACCTGCCGGTGACCGCCTTTACATCCGCGATCGCCGCGACCGGGTATGACGGCTACTATTCGCTGGAGATCTTCAACGACCAGTTCCGTGGCGGCTCGACGCGCGAAATCGCGGCCGACGGTCACCGTTCGCTGATCTATCTGGGCGATCAGGTGCGCCGTAGCCTCGGCGGCGACAACCCGATTGGAAAGCCCATGCCGCCGCGCGCGACGGTGAAGGGCGTGGGCTTCGTCGAGTTTACGGCGGATGAAGGTGATGCGGCCGAGCTGATCGGCATCCTCGAGGTGTTGGGCTTTCGCAAGACCGCCAAGCATCGCAGCAAGGATGTCAGCCTCTACGAACAGGGCGGCATCCGCATTCTCGTCAATATCGACCAGGCGGGTTTCGCCAATGCGGCCTACGCCGTCCATGGGACGCTCGCCTATGCATTCGCGCTCGTGGTGGACGATGCCTGGGAGGCCCACCGGCGCGCGGTGGCACTCAATGCCGAACCCTTCCGGCAGCCGGTCGCCGAAGGCGAACTTGAGCTGCCGGCAATCCGGGGTGTGGGCGGCGGCATCGTCTATCTGATCGACGAAGCCTCGCCGCTCGGCCGCTTCGCGGAAGTCGATTTCATTCCCGTCGACGAACAGCTATCGGCCTCGAGCGCGGGTCTGCTACGCATCGACCACATCGCGCAGACCGTCGCCTACGACGAAATGCTGACGTGGCTCCTCTTCTACACGTCGATCTTCGCGACCGAAAAGACACCGATGGTCGATATCATCGATCCTGGCGGCGTCGTGCGCAGCCAGGTGGTCGAGAACGCGGAGGGATCGCTGCGGATCACGCTCAACGGCGCGGAAAACAGGCGGACGCTTGCCGGTCATTTCATCGCGGAAAAATTCGGCTCGGGCATCCAGCATCTCGCCTTCAGTACCGACGATATCTTCGCCACCGCCAAGGCCTTGCGAAAGGCCGGCTTCAAGCCGTTGCACATTTCCCCGAACTATTATGGCGACGTGGAAGCGCGGTTCGGGCTGGATCCCGATCTCACCGAGCGGCTGAAGGAACACAACATTCTCTACGACCGCGATGAGCACGGCGAGTATTTCCAGCTCTACAGCGGCACCTACGGTGAGGGCTTCTTCTTCGAGATCGTTGAGCGCAAAGGCTATCGCGGCTATGGCGCGGCCAATGCCATTTTCCGTATCGCGGCACTGAAGAAGCAGATGCGTCCGGAGGGCCTGCCGCGCGATAGCGACTAGGCCGGGAACAGCACGCGGTCAGGCGACGATGCCGCTCTTCAGGATGTGCTCGACCCCACTATGTACATGTCGGCGGATCACGGCCTTGGCCTGCTCCGCATCCCGCCGAAGCGCGAAATCGAAGAGAGCTCGGTGATCCTCGACCACCGGCTTGCCGCAGAAGCTCTCGGCCAGCATGTGATAGCGCAAAAAGCGGTCGAAGACCGAGGACAGCGTCGCCATCAACGTCGCGGAGTTGCACGCCGAGACGATCGCCTGGTGGAATTCCCAGTCATAGCGCACCCATCCAATGGTGCGCGAGGCATCGCCGGCGAGAAGGCGTCGTTCCGCAGCCGCCAGCTTGTGATGCGCAGCAACGATGGAGGCCTCCCACTCGAGATCGCCAGCGGCGAAAGCGAGATCGAGGGCGTGGGTTTCGAGCACCACACGGAGATCGGCAAGCTCAAGCAGTTCGCGACGCGACGCCGGACTGACCTCGAAACCCTTCTGCCCCTCGGCGACGACGAGATTTTCCGTGGTCAGGCGGCTCAGGATTTCCCGCAGCGGCGAGACACTGATCGAATAGCGTTCGCGCGCCTGTTCCAGCTTGATCTTAGATCCCGGTGGCAAGATGCCGGAAATGATATCCTGGCGGATCTGCCGAAACACGACCTCGCTGACGGTTTCGGCCGTCTCTCCAGTTTTCTTCAGCATTGCGTTGCGCGGGCTCCCGTCGCGATGATTTGGAAAATCATACAGCAGATTGCCTTTCCTATGTCTTTTTTAAATATGGCAGACGATAGGATTTCAGCGGCTGTGACAATGAGGTAACGTGCACGGCACAGTTCGCATCGAAATAGCAGAGCATCGTGATGTTGCAGCAGACAGAAAACGAGACCATCGCGGAGAGCAGCTACCGCCGCATCCGTGCCGACATCATCTTCGGCCGGCTCGCACCGGGCCAAAAGTTGAAGCTGGATGCGCTGAAGGAATCCTACGAGACCTCGATCAGCACGCTGCGTGAGATCCTGAACCGTCTTTCCTCGGAGGGATTGGTGCTGGCAGAGGGCCAGCGAGGGTTCCAGGTGTGCCCGGTCTCCGTCGCCGACCTCAAAGAGATTGCCGCCTTGCGGCTGCTTCTGGAGACGCATGCGCTGGAGCAGTCCTTCGCGCAGGGCGACATGGAGTGGGAGGCGCGCCTCGTATCCGCCCACTACAAGCTTGCCAGCCTGGAACGACTGATGGCGACCGGTGACGCCAGCCGGGCGGAAGACTGGAAGCGATATGACTGGGAGTTTCATCAGGCGTTGATTTCGGCTTGTGGCTCGAAGCTTCTGATCGAGACGCATTCGGTCATTTTCGACAAGTATCTGCGCTATCAGATGGTGGCACTATCTTACCGCGGCGATGTGGCGTCACGCGAACATCAGGCGCTTCTCGATGCCGCGCTCGAACGTGATGCCGGTTCGGCCAAGAAAATCCTTGCCGCGCACATCGAAGGCGGTGTCGAGCATGCGCTCGCGCGCGGTCTGCTGAAGCAGGACAGCTGAGCCCTAAACCAGAATTCCGCTCAGTTCGGCCTTTATGCGCAGCAGCGCCGGAAGATAGCGCGACACCATCGCCTGCATCGGCTCTTCCGTAGCCGCCAGGCCGACATTCAGCGCTGCCAGCGCTTGCCCGCGCGCGCCGACCAGTGGTACCGCGACCGAGCGAAGACCGATCTCGACCTCCTGGTCGATGGACGCGTAGCCGGCGGCCTTCACATCCTGCAGGATGCGTTGGAGTTCCCCCACATCCGTCTGCGTTTTCGGCGTTCTTTGCACAAGCGGTTCGGCCGAGAGCAACTCCAGCGCCCGCTCCGAAGGAAGTGCGGCCAAAAGAACGCGTCCCATCGACGTGCAATAGGCTGGAAGCCGCGATCCCGGCATCAACGCGATCGACATCACCCGGCGCTGCGACGCGCGCGCCACGTAGACGATCTCGGCATCATCGAGGATCGAGACCGAGGTGCTTTGGCCGATCTCCTCCGACAGCCGGTCGAGCCATGGCTGAACGATCCGCGGCAGCGGCATGGATGCGAGGCATCCGGTTCCAAGACGCAGCACGCGCGGCGTCACCGTGAAATACTTGCCGTCATAGGCGCAGTAGCCAAGTTCCGCCAACGTCAGCAGGCATCGCCGTGTCGTCGCGCGGTCGTAGCCCGATATGTCCGCGGCCTCAGAGATGCTGAGACGCGGGTGCTCGGCCGTGAACGCCTCGATCACCTTCAGCCCCTTGGCGAGGCCACCCATGATGTCACGTTCCTTCACCTGCATGTGCCGTCTCCAATGTGCGATATTCGAACAAATATTACATACCGCACAAACACGATTGCCGTCCACACCTCGCTCCCCTACAAATTGGAGCGCTGCCGGTGGCAGGCGGCAATGGAGGATCAATGGACAAGACAGTGCGAAGCGCGGCCGCAGCGGTCGACGGGATTGGCGATGGAGCGGTCGTGATGATCGGCGGCTTCGGCGGCTCCGGCGCCCCGATCGAATTGATCCATGCGCTGATCGACAAGGGGCCACGGAACCTGACCGTTATCAACAACAACGCCGGCAACGGACGGATTGGCATCGCGGCGATGATCGATGCGGGCATGGTCCGCAAGATGATCTGCTCCTTCCCCCGCTCGTCCGACCCGCGCGCTTTCACAGACCGATATCTTGCCGGCGAGATCGAGCTGGAGCTTGTGCCGCAAGGAACACTTGCCGAGCGGATCCGCGCCGGCGGCGCCGGCATCCCCGCTTTCTACACGCCGACAGGCTACGGAACCGAGCTCGCGCAAGGCAAGGTCATCGCCGAGTTCGATGGCCGGCCCTATGTTCAGGAGCGCTGGCTGAAGGCCGATTTCGCGATCGTCAAGGCGCATGTCGGCGACACCCACGGCAACCTCACCTATCGCAAGGCCGGCCGCAACTTCAATCCCCTGATGTGCATGGCGGCCGAGCAGACGATCGTTCAGGTTTCGAGCCTCGTGCCCCCCGGCGGCATCGACCCCGAGCACGTCGTGACCCCCGGCATCTTCGTCGATCGCGTCGTGGAGATTGCCGATCCCAAACAGGAAGAAGAGCTGATCCGCGAGGGAGCGACACGCCCATGAGCAACGACAACAAGCTCTCGAACGCGCAGATTGCATGGCGTGCCGCGCAGGACATCGCCGACGGCGCCTATGTCAATCTTGGCATCGGCTTTCCCGAGATGGTGGCGCGCTACCAGCCGCCCGGCAGACAGGCGATCTTTCATACGGAGAATGGCGTCCTCGACTTCGGCGAGGCGCCGCCGGCGGGCGAAGAGGATTGGGATCTGATCAACGCGGGCAAGCGCGCCGTGACCCTGAAACCTGGCGCCGCCTTCTTTCACCACGCCGACAGCTTTGCCATGGTACGCGGCGGCCATCTCGATGTCGCGATCCTCGGTGCCTACCAGGTTGCCGAGAACGGTGACCTCGCCAATTGGCGGGTGGGTTCCAAGGGCGTGCCCGCCGTGGGCGGCGCGATGGACCTAGTGCACGGCGCCCGGCAGGTCTTCGTCATCACCGAGCACGTGACCAAGAATGGCGAGCCGAAGCTGGTCGAGAAATGCACCTTCCCGCTGACAGGCGTTGGCTGCATCACCCGTGTCTACACCAGCCACGCGGTGATCGACATCGTCGACAGCCGTTTCGTGCTGCGGGAAAAGCTGCCGGATCTGGCGATCGAGGATCTGCAAGCCATGACCGGCGCAAAGCTGCATATCGACGGGCCGGTCCTGGATCTTATCGTGCCGACGCTTTCGGGAGGTGAAGCATGAGCGAAGCCTATATCTGCGACTATATCCGCACGCCGATCGGCCGCTTCGGCGGCGCGCTCGCCTCCGTTCGAGCCGACGATCTCGGTGCTGTCCCTTTGCGCGAACTGATGGCGCGCAACGCCTCTGTGGATTGGGAAGCGGTGGACGATGTCATTTTCGGCTGCGCCAACCAGGCCGGTGAAGACAATCGCAACGTTGCCCGCATGTCACTCCTTCTCGCCGGCCTGCCGGCGAGCGTGCCGGGCACGACGATCAACCGGCTGTGCGGCTCGGGGATGGACGCCATCATCGCGGCTGCGCGGGCGATCAAGGCTGGCGAGGCCGAACTGATGATCGCCGGCGGCGTCGAAAGCATGTCGCGCGCGCCCTTTGTCATGCCCAAGGCGGATACCGCCTTTTCGCGCCACGCCGAAATCCACGACACGACCATCGGTTGGCGCTTCGTCAACCCTCTCATGAAAGAGCTCTACGGCGTCGACTCCATGCCCGAAACCGGCGAGAACGTCGCCGAGGACTATCATGTCAGTCGGCACGATCAGGATGCCTTCGCGGTGCGGTCCCAGGAAAAGGCGGCGGCGGCGCAGCAAAACGGCCGACTTTCCAGGGAGATCGCCGCGGTTTCGATCCCTCAGCGCAAGGGTGCGGCCATTGTCTTCGATCGGGACGAACATCCGCGCGCCACGACGCTCGAAGCGCTGGCCAAGCTCGGGACGCCATTCAAGCGAGAGGGCGGAACGGTCACCGCGGGCAATGCGTCTGGCGTCAACGACGGCGCCGCAGCGCTGATCATCGCTTCGGAAGCGGCCATTAAGAAATACGGCCTCACGCCAATCGCCCGCATTCTGGGCGGGGCTTCCGCCGGCGTACCGCCTCGCGTCATGGGCATCGGCCCGGTTCCCGCTTCGCAAAAGCTGATGGCTAGGCTGTCCATGACCCAGCAGCAGTTCGACGTCATCGAACTCAACGAAGCCTTCGCCAGCCAAGGTCTCGCGGTGCTGCGCCAACTCGGCATCGCCGACGACGATCCGCGCGTCAATCGCAACGGCGGCGCGATCGCGCTTGGCCACCCGCTCGGCATGTCCGGCGCGCGCATCACCGGCACGGCGGCGCTGGAGATGGCCGCCAGCGGCGGCCGCTTCGGCCTTGCGACCATGTGCGTCGGCGTCGGCCAAGGGATCGCCATCGCGTTGGAGCGCGCGTGACACGCCGTTAAGCTTCGGGCGAGAGGAAGCTGGGAGGATACATGCGTACCAAAGTCGCCATCATCGGCTCGGGGCCCGCGGGGCTGCTGCTCGGCCAACTGCTGACTGTGGCCGGCATCGACAACATCATACTCGACCGTGTCTCCAAGGATTATATTCTCGGCCGCGTGCGGGCGGGCGTGCTGGAGGAAGGCACGGTCGGCCTGATGGATAGGGCGAAATCCGGCGCACGGATGCATGCCGAAGGGTTGCTGCATGACGGCTTCTCGCTTGCCTTCGATGGCCGCGACCATCGCATCGATCTCGTCGGCTTGAGCGGCGGAAAGCGCGTCATGGTCTACGGCCAGACGGAGCTGACCCGCGACCTGATGGAACACCGCGAAGCAAGCGGCGCGACGTCCATCTACGAGGCGGCCAATGTCACGCCGCACGATTTCGATGGCGATACTCCATACGTCACCTACGAGAAGGATGGGGTAACCCATCGCATCGACTGCGATTTCATCGCCGGATGCGACGGTTTCCACGGAGTGAGCCGCAAGGCGGCGCCGGAGAGGTCGATCCGCACCTTTGAGAGGGTCTACCCTTTCGGCTGGCTCGGCATTCTGGCCGATGTCGCGCCCGTCAGTCATGAGCTGGTCTATGCCAACCATCCGCGCGGCTTCGCGCTCTGTTCGATGCGCTCGCAAACCCGTAGCCGCTATTACATCCAGGCTCCGCTCGATGAAAAAATCGAGGACTGGAGCGACGACCGCTTCTGGGACGAGCTTCGCCGCCGCCTGCCCGCGCATCATGCCGAAGCGCTGCGGACCGCGCAGTCCTTCGAGAAATCAATCGCCCCGCTTCGCTCCTTCGTTGCCGAGCCCATGCGTTTTGGCAGGCTGTTTCTCGCTGGCGACGCGGCACATATCGTCCCGCCGACAGGCGCCAAGGGCCTAAACCTTGCAGCCAGCGACGTGCACTACCTGTTCTCAGGCCTTTCGGAATATTACGCGGAGCGTTCGCGCGCCGGGATCGACGCCTATTCGCAACTGGCACTGTCGCGTGTCTGGAAGGCGGTACGCTTCTCCTGGTGGATGACGACCATGCTGCATCGTTTCCCCGACACCGACGACTTCGGCCAGAAGATCCAGGAGGCGGAGCTCGATTATCTCACGCATTCCAATGCCGCAGCGACGGTGCTGGCCGAAAACTACGTCGGATTGCCCTTCTAAGCGTCCGGCTTTGAGCTGGGCACGCCGGAGGCCACCTCCATGGCCGCCTCACGGATGGTCTGCATCAGGATCGAAAGCGGCAGCGACGGGATGGCGTCGTTGCGCATGGTCAGGCCAACGGGACCCTTGGTTTCGCTCGTATCAATTGGCAGCACCGCCAGCGCGCCATCCTCGATGTCGTTGGCGACGACGCCGGCGGAGATGATCCAGATGGCATCACTTGCGCGCACGAAGGCGCGACCGAAGCTGTCAGAAACCGTTTCGATCTGGTTCGGAAGGCTGGGCACACCGTTGGCGATCAGAAGCCCCTCGACGAAGGGGCGGATGATCGACGCGCGGGTCGGCATAAGGACCGTGTAGTCACTGAGTGCATTGAAGTGCGACTGCCTAGTCTTCAGCAGTGGATGGCCGGCTCGCACAGCGAAGACCACCTGCTCCGAGTAGAGATGCTCGAAGGAAAATCCGGTCATCTTTTCCGGCCCGGCGAGACGCCCCACCACAAGGTCGAGATCGCCGACGCGAAGCTGCTCGAGCAGCACGGCATTCTCGCCGGTGACGATCTTCAGGCGGCTCCAGGTGTTCTCCTTCAGGAAGAGCTGCATCGCCTGCGGCATGATCCTCGTCGATACCGTCGGCAAGGCGCCGATACGGATCGGCGGCGCATCGCCGATGCGCTCCTGCGTGACAGAATCGAGCCCCTGCCGCAGTGCCGTCAGCGCCGCGCCGGCGTGCTTCAGGAAGACCTCGCCGTAGCGGGTGATCTTGATGCCGCGGCCGTCGCGCTCGAAGACTTCGACGCCCAGAACGCCTTCAAGCTCTCGGATCGTCTTGGTCACGGCGGGCTGGCTGACATGCAGCAGCTCGGCCGCCTTCATCACGCTTTTCTGGCGCGCGACCTCGACAAAGGTTTGCAGATGGCGGAACTTTATGCGGCTGTCGATCATCTCTTACATAACTCTGAAGTTATAGGATCGCCACGAAATATCATTTTACCTAACCAGATTAAACATTCAATTTCCTGTCAGGAGGAGTTTCCAGTGCAGTTTGCCCGCGTCAACGACATCGCGATCCACTACCAGGTTATCGGCGGCCCGGCCGACAAGCCGGTTCTCGTCTTTGCGAATTCGCTTGGCACCGATTTCCGCATCTGGCGCGACGTGATCGTCCGGCTGGCGGGCGATTTCGCCATACTGCTCTACGACAAGCGCGGCCACGGCCTCTCCGATGTTGGCCAGACGCCCTACACGATCGAGGACCACGCATCGGACCTGATCGGCCTCATAGAAACGCTTGAGATCAAGAAGGCCATCATCTGCGGCCTCTCGGTCGGCGGGTTGATTGCCCAGTCGCTCTACCGGCAGCGACCAGATCTCGTCAGCGCGTTGATCCTCTGCGACACCGCCCACAAGATCGGCACCGCCGACAGCTGGAACACGCGCATCTCGGCGATTGAAGAAAACGGCATCGACAGCATGTGCGATGCCATCATGGAGCGCTGGTTCACACCGGCTTTCCGCCGCCCGGAAAACACCGCGTATAACGGCTATTGCAACATGCTCGTTCGCCAGCCGGTGGCCGGCTACGTCGCCACCTGCGCCGCCGTGCGCGATGCCGATCTTACCGAAGCGGCGAAGGCGATCGCCGTTCCGACGATCTGCATCGTCGGGGACCAGGACGGCTCGACGCCGCCCGACCTCGTCAAATCGCTGGCACAGCTCATCCCCAACGCCCGCTACGAAATCATCCGCGATGCCGGCCATATTCCCTGCGTCGAGCAGCCCGAGGCGCTGACGGCGGTGATCCGCGCATTCATCGACTTCGCATTAGATGGAAAAGCTCATGAGTGACACTCCGCTTGCCTCAGAGCGCTACAGGCAAGGCATGGCGACCCGCCGCGCCGTTCTGGGCGACAGCCATGTCGATCGTGCCGAAGCCGCTTCTACGGCATTCGACAAACCGTTTCAGGATCTGATCACCGAGGCCGCCTGGGGTCACGTCTGGTCGCGCCCGGGGTTAACCAAGCGCGAGCGCTCGATCGTCACGATCGCGCTTCTGGCCGCACTCGGACAGGACGACGAGGTGGCCATGCACGTGCGCGCCACATCAAATACAGGCGCCAGCCGAGACGACATCTGCGAAGCGCTGCTGCATGTGGCGATCTACGCCGGCGTCCCGGCCGCCAATCACGCGATCAAGATCGCCAAGCAGGTCTTCGAACAGATGGACGCCTAGAAGGCAGCTTGAGAGGAAGTCATGTCCGAAATACCGAACCGTAAGCCCGAGACGGGCGCCTTCTTCGCCCGCGACCTCAGCTGGCATCCGCCGGCCTATGCGCCCGGCTACAAGACCTCGGTCCTGCGCTCGCCGAAGCGCGCGCTTCTTTCGCTCGACGGCACGATCTCGGAGATTACGGGGCCTGTCTTCGGCCATGCGATGATCGGCGAACTCGACAACGACTTGCTCCACAACTTCGCCAAGCCGGGCGAAAGCGCCATCGGCGAACGCATCATCGTCCATGGTCAGGTGCTCGATGAACGCGGGCGGCCTCAGGCCGGTGTTCTGGTCGAGTTCTGGCAGGCGAATGCCGGCGGGCGCTACCGCCACAAGAAGGAAAGCTACCTGGCGGCGATCGATCCGAACTTCGGCGGCTGCGGGCGCGCGATTACCGATGAGGACGGTCGCTATTTTTTCCGCACGGTCAGGCCCGGCGCCTATCCATGGCCGAACGGCGTCAACGATTGGCGCCCGGCGCACATCCACTTTTCGATCTTCGGCCACGGTTTCTCGCAGCGCCTGATCACCCAGATGTATTTCGAGGGCGACCCGATGATCTGGAAGTGTCCGATCGTCGGAACGATCCCCGACAAGGCCGCCATCGAACAGCTGATCGCGCCGATGGATTGGGGCAATACGATCCCCATGGACAGCCGAGCCTACAGGTTCGACATCGTGCTTCGCGGCCGCCGCTCGACGATGTTCGAAAACAAGCTGGAGGGCAACTGATGGCCCAGGAACTGCGCTATCTCAAGGAAACCCCTTCGCAGACGGCTGGCCCTTACGTCCATATCGGCCTGACGCCGAATTTCTGCGATATAGGCGGCGTGTACGAACGCGATCTCGGTATCGCGATGGTCAACGACAAGACAACAGGCGAGCGGATCACCGTCACCGGTCGCATCTTCGATGCCGCCGGCGCGCTGGTGCGCGATGCCGTCATCGAGATCTGGCAGGCCGACAGCGCCGGGCTCTACAACAGCCCGTCGGAAATGCGCGGCGCAGCCGATCCGAATTTCACCGGCTGGGGCCGCTGCCCAACCCGCGCCGAGGATGGCGTCTATAGCTTCGACACCGTCAAGCCGGGGAAGGTTCCCTTCAAGGACGGACGCAGACAAGCGCCGCATATCAGCTTTTGGATCGTCGCGCGCGGCATCAATGTCGGCCTGCAGACGCGCATGTATTTTCCGGAAGAAACAGAAGCGAACGGCGCGGACCCGCTGCTTCAGCGCATCGAACACCGGGATCGCGTCGCAACGCTTATTGCCGCACGCGATGGTTCTACCTATACGTTCGACATCCGGCTGCAGGGCGAAAACGAGACCGTGTTTCTCGATATCTGACGACGGAGCGGAACCGTTCATTCCACATCCGCCGAAGACCATGAACAACGGGACGACACATGGGCGCGACTGCCTTCGACCACCCATTTCTCTCCGGCCTTGTCGGCGATGCGGAGACGTCGGCCTGGTTCACCGCCGAGGCCGATATCCGCGCCATGCTGCAATTCGAGGGGGCACTTGCACGCGCCGAGGCCGCCCATGGCGTCATCCCTGAGCCAGCGGCGCAGACGATTTCCGCCGCCTGCGCCTCTTTCAACGCCGACATCCCCGCTCTTCGCGCCGCCACGGCCCGCGACGGCGTCGTCGTTCCCGAGCTCGTTCGCCAGCTGCGCGCGGCCGTCGGCGACGTGTCCCCTCATGTCCATCTCGGCGCCACAAGCCAGGACGTTATCGATACCAGCCTGATGCTGAGGTTGAAGCCCGTCGCCGTTGTTTTCGCGACGCGTCTGGCGGCCCTCGAGCTGCGCTTCGGGGAGCTGCAACAGACCTTTGGTGACAGGGCGCTGATGGGCCGGACCCGCATGCAGGCGGCAATTCCGATCACCGTTGCCGACAGGCTGCGCGCTTGGTCAGCCCCGTTCGCCGGCTACCGCCAGACGCTGACTGCGCTGCGCTTTCCCCTACAGTTCGGAGGGGCGGCCGGCACGCTCGATAAGCTTGGCGACAAGGCGTCAGCGGTGCGCAGTTCGCTGGCGCAGGAACTTGGTCTCGTCGATATCCAGCAATGGCAGAGCCAACGGGCCATCATCGCGGAATTTGCCGGTCTCCTCGCACAGATTTCAGGCAGCCTCGGCAAATTCGGCCAGGACGTCGCGCTGATGGCGCAAGCCGGAGATGAGATCGGATTGACGGGTGGCGGTGGGTCATCCGCCATGGCGCACAAGCAGAACCCCGTCGCGGCCGAAACACTGGTGGCACTGGCGCGCTTCAACGCGACGCAGATCTCGGCGATCCACCATTCCATGGTGCACGAGCAGGAGCGCTCCGGTGCGGCCTGGACGCTCGAATGGCTGGTCCTGCCGCAAATGACGATCGCCACTGGTGCAGCACTGTGCCTGGCGCATGAACTGGCGAGCAACATAAACGGTCTTGGCACCGCCGATGCATAACTTGTAGAGCATGAATTATGGCATTTATTTCATTTTACATCACCGTTTCGCATGACAAACTGACCTGAAAACTTTAGCCGCGCGCTAATAAGGCGTTGGAGTCGCTTAAAAGGGAGAGAGAAAGAATGAGGAAGCTGCTTCTGGCCGCCGCCGCGGCCCTGCTCATGGGTTCGGGCGCTTATGCCGACACGATCAAGGTTGGCGTGGTTGGCCCGTTCTCAGGTCCATTCGCCCTGCAGGGCAAGAATTTCAAGGCCGGGATCGACGCCTATATGGCGACCAACGGCAACAAGGTCGGCGATAACACGGTCGAGATCATCTATCGCGATCTCCCGGCCGCCGACCCCGCACAGTCGAAGTCGCTCGCCCAGGAGCTGGTGGTCAAGGAAAAGGTCCAGTATCTGGCCGGCTTCTATTTTACCCCCGACGCGATGGCCGTCACGCCGATCCTGAAGCAGGCCAACACGCCGCTCGTGGTCATGAACGCCGCGACCTCGGCGATCGTTACCAAGAGCCCGCTCGTCGTGCGCACCTCCTTCACCACGTGGCAGACATCGACGCCGATGGCGCAGGTCGCCTTCGACAAGGGTGTCAAGAAGGTCATCTCCGTCGTCAGTGACTATGGGCCGGGCGTCGACGCCGAAAACGCCTTCAAGGCGGGCTTCGAGAAGGCAGGCGGCGAGGTCGTCGAGGCGATCCGCATGCCGCTTGCCACCAATGATTTCAGCCCGATCATGCAGCGCATCAAGGACTCCGGCGCCCAGGGCGTCTTCGCCTTCCTGCCGTCGGGGCCGACAACGCTCGGCTTCGTCAAGGCCTATAACGAGAACGGCCTGAAGGGCGCCAATATCCAGCTCTTCGCCCCCGGAGACCTGACGCAGGAATCCGACCTGCCGGCGCTCGGCGATGCGGCACTCGGCATGCTCACCACCTTCCACTATGCGGTGTCGCACGATTCCCCCGAGAACAAGGCTTTCGTCGAAGCAGCCGGCAAGGCGATCGGCAACCCGGCGGAACTCACCTTCCCGGCTGTCGGCGCCTATGACGGCATGCATGTCATCTACAAGATGATCGAAGCGACCGATGGGAAGCAGGATGCGCAAAAGGCAGTCGACGCGGTTAAGGGCCTTGCCTGGACGAGCCCGCGCGGCCCTGTCTCCATCGATCCTGAAAGCCGCCATATCACGCAGAACATCTATCTGCGCGAAGTCGCCAAGGGTGACGACGGCAAGTTCATCAACAAGGAAATCCAGACCTTCGAGAAGCAGGGCGATCCGGGGCTTGCGGCTGTGAAGTGAGGACTTCAAACGTGGACCGTGTGCCAGCGGTCACGACGTGAATGTTGTGCCGCAGGCCCCCTCACCCTACCCTCTCCCCGCTGGGGAGAGGGGAAGTGAACACGGTGCCTGACATCCCTTCCGTCCTTCGGGGGCCGAAGGACGGGTCAAGACGAGCGGCTCAACCTCGCGGTGCCGCCAGGGATAAGGGGCCACGCGGGGCAAAACCCGCCAGTGTCTGCCTCGTATATAACAAGGACCATACCGAACCCATGCAAACTGTCTTCAGCATAGCCGTCGATGCGCTCGCCTATGGCATGGTGCTGTTCGTGATCTCGATCGGCCTTTCGGTGACCATGGGCCTGATGCGGGTCGTCAATCTGGCGCACGGCGCCTTTGCGATGATCGGCGGCTATATCGCCTCCTATGCGGTGCGCGACCTTGGGCTCGGCTATGGCATCGGCGTCATCGCCGCCGTGGTCGGCACGATCATCATTGCCATTCCGATGGAGCGCTTCCTTTATCGCCGCATCTACGGCGCGCCCGAGTTGACGCAGGTGCTGATGACGATCGGCATCACCTTTTGCATCATCGGCATTGCCAACTATGCGATGGGACCGACGCTGAAGACCATACCCTTGGCCGAAAGCCTGCAGGGCTCAGCCGACCTTGGCTTTCGCACCATTCCCGTTCACCGCCTCTTCGCGATCGTTTGCGGGCTTGGCGTCGCCGTAGCACTTTGGTTCACGATCGAACGCACGAGCTTTGGGGTGAAGCTGCGCGCCTCGGTCGACAATGCCGCGATGGCGGCCGCACTTGGGGTGCGCACGGAGATCATCTACGCGCTGAGCTTCGCGGTCGCGGTCGGGCTTGCGGCTTTCGGTGGCGTCGTCGGGGCCGAGTTGCTGCCGGTCGAGCCATACTACGCGCTGCGCTACATGGTGACCTTCCTGGTCGTCGTTTCGGTGGGTGGCGCCGGCTCGATCCCCGGCGCGTTGATCGCCTGCCTGGTGCTTGGCGGCATCGACACGACTGGCCGCTACCTGATGCCCGAATTCGGGGAATTCTTCTTCTACCTCGCCGTCATCGGCATCATCTGCATCTTCCCGCGTGGCTTTGCCGGAAGGGCGAAATAGGATGACGCTCGCCATGAATACCGACACCGACACAACTGCCACTGTCCGAAGCCACCGCTCCGCCGGGCGCGATCTCGCGGGCATCGCCGCGATCGTCGTCCTTGCAGGCATCGGCTACCTCTTGTTTCCCGACAACCTGGCGCTCTTGACGCGCATCATCGCCATTGCGCTGCTGGTCCTGTCGCTCGACCTCGTCACCGGCTATTGCGGCGTTGCAACGCTCGGCCATGCTGCCCTTTTCGGCAGCGGCGCCTATGCCGCGGGGATCGTGTCCGCTCACTATGGCATCACCGATCCGCTGCTGATGACGCTGGCGGGCATCGGCGGCGGCGCGGTTGCGGGGCTGGTCTGCGGCGCGATCATTCTGCGCGCCCATGGGCTGCCGCAGCTGGTGCTGTCGATCGCGCTGATCAACCTCTTCCACGAATTGGCCAACAAGGCCTCGTCCTGGACGGGCGGCAGCGACGGCCTCTCCGGCATCTCCACCGATCCCCTGCTCGGCTATTTCGAGTTCGATCTCTATGGGCATACGGCCTATGTCTTCGGCGTCGTGCTGCTGCTCGTCGTTTTCGTTTTGCTGCGCCTGCTGGTGCGCTCTCCCTTCGGCATGCTCTGCCGCGGCATCAAGGAAGACCCGCTGCGCATCAAGGCGATGGGCGCATCGCCGAAGGCGGCGCTGATGAAGATGTATGTCATATCGGGCGCGGTCGCCGGGGTCGGCGGGGCGCTGGCCGCGATCTCGACGCAGGTCGTCGGCCTCGACAGCCTGTCCTTCACGCTTTCGGCCGAGAGCCTCGTCATGCTCGTGCTCGGCGGCACCGGCTCGCTGTTCGGGGCTCTCTCGGGAACCGTCATCTTCATGCTTTTCGAGGATTATGTCTCGGCCGCCAATCCCTTCCATTGGCTGACCATGATCGGCGCGCTGTTGATCCTCGTCGTTCTCTTCGCGCCGAAGGGCATCTACGGCACGGCCGCAGCCCTCGTTTCGCGACGCAAGGAGGCCGCCGAATGAGCGCGGTCTTCGAAGTCGCCAACCTGAAGAAATCCTTCGGCGGCCTGGCCGTCACCAACGACGTGTCGATCGCGATGCATCCCGGCGACCGCGTCGCGCTCATCGGGCCGAACGGCGCCGGCAAGACCACCTTCGTCAATCTGGTAACCGGCAATCTGGCGCCCGATTCCGGCGATGTCCGGATGGGCGGCGAGACCGTGACGCGGGTGGACGCCGCCGGTCGCGTCAAGCGCGGGCTGGTCCGCTCGTTCCAGGTCACCCGGCTCTTTCAGGATATGACGCCGGCCGAGCATGTCGCGCTCGCCATCCTGCAGCGAGACGGACGGACGGGCCGCATGTTCGGCAACTTCCTGTCGATGCCTGGTGTCATGGACGAGGTGACCGGCATGCTGCAAACGCTGGGGCTCCAGACCCTGATGCACCGCAAGGTCAACGAGATCGCCTACGGCCAGCAGCGGCTGCTGGAGATCGCCGTCGCCATGGCGCTGAAACCGAAGGTGCTTCTGCTCGACGAGCCGGCCGCCGGCGTACCGCAGAGCGATACCGGGCGCATCGAACAGGCCCTAGCTGACCTGCCCGCCGATCTGGCCGTGCTGATGATCGAGCACGATATGGACCTCGTCTTCCGCTTCGCCAAGCGCGTCATCGTGCTCGCCGCTGGCGCCATCATTTTCGACGGTTCGCCCGCCGATGTCACCAAGGACGCCCGCGTGCGCGAAGCCTATCTCGGGAGCTATGCCAATGCCAGCAACGTCGCTTGAGGTCGAAAACCTGTCGGCCGGATACGGCCCGACGCGCGTTCTCGAACATGTATCCTTCTCGGTTCCTGCCGGCGCGCGGCTTGCGGTACTCGGCCGTAACGGCATGGGCAAGACCACGCTGCTTGCAACGCTCGCCGGACAGACGAAGCGCTACGATGGTCGCATCAGGCTCGGTTCCACCGATGTCACGGCGATACCGAGTGCGGCGCGGGCGCACCAGGGATTGGGTTATGTGCCGCAGGCACGCTGCATCTTCCCGACGCTAACGGTCGAGGAAAACCTCTTCGTTGGCCTCAAAGGGCGCCCAAAGACGGCGATCGAAGAAGCCTACCAGATGTTTCCGCGCCTCAGGGAGCGCCGCCGCAATCTCGGCAACCAGCTGTCCGGCGGAGAACAGCAGATGCTCTCGACAGCCCGCTCCATTCTCGGCCGCCCCTCGGTGCTGTTGCTGGACGAGCCGCTGGAGGGCCTGGCGCCCGTCATCTGCGAGGAACTGATGTCCGCTTTCGCCGAACTCGCGAGGACGGGCGACATGACCATCCTCCTCGTCGAGCAGCGCATCCAGAGCGCGCTGGAATTCGCTGATCAGGTGATCATCCTCGAGCGTGGCAGATTGGCATGGAGCGGTACGCCACACGCGCTGGCTCAAGACCACGACGCCGTCGAGCGGTTACTGGGTGTGGGCGGCCTGCACTGAGCTGAGAGCCTTTCGGCGCACTCGGCTCACAGATCCATGACCATTTCGTGCCAGGCCATGCCACCGTGGTCTGATGCGGATGGCTGCGTGTAGCGGTAGTCCATTTTCGCATAGAGGGCCACATACTGCTCTTTGCACATCAGATGAATGCTCTTCTTACCCGCTTCCCGCATGTCCCGGATGAAACGTTGCATGAGCAGCTTAGAATAGCCCTTACCCTGCTCAGCCGGATCAATGACCACCGACATGATGACGACGTTCGGCGCCGCTGGATCGTGACCGACCAGTTCCTTGAACGCCTCGTCGGACATCACGACTTCGAATGCGCAACCACTGTTGATAAAGCCCGCGATCCCACCTTCCGCCTCGAGGATCAAAAATCCTTCAGGATATTGCGCAATGCGTGTGGCAATCTTCTCCAACGTCGCCGCCTCGTCACCTTCGTAGGCGGCCGTTTCGATCTCGAAGCAGCGGACCGCATCGGCTGGAACAGGATGGCGGAAAGTCGGGCTGGCGGTCATGGCATCGTCCTATCGGTTGCCCGGCTTGCTTACCAATTTCTGCATGACCGCGCCATGGCGCGCCTTTAGCCAGGTCTCAGCCCGGCGGAATATCGCCATCGTCGTCGTTCAAACGCGCGAAGACCCGAGCGATATCACTCTCCTTGACGCTATCGCCGACATACCAGCTCAGCGTGTCGTAAAAGCCGAGGAAAGACCCCTTAGTCTTGCCGAGAAGGGCTGTCGCCTCGATCTCAGAGATCGAAAGCGCCGCAATCATGAAATCGACAAGGGCCGGCTCCGCCTTCGGATGAGAGAAGACGATCGCGGTGGGAGAATTGGGCAGGATGACGGGCAGCGCGGCGGCTTGTGGCCGGCACGGCACGATCTTGGACAGCCGGATGTCGCGCGACGAGGCCGCTGCCTCGATCTCGAAGGCTTCGGCATCGAGAACCCAGGCCGAGCGCGCCGTGTCGAAATAGCGGAAATCGCGTGACGTCAGCTGGAAGCACACCGTCTTCGCTTCGCCCGGCTGCAGATCCAGCTTGCTGAAGGCCTTGAGTTCGCGGACCGGCCGTCTCAGGCCCGGCGCATGCGGACGCACATAAAGCTGGACCACTTCCTTGCCGGCGATCGGGCCGCTGTTGCGGACAGTGACGCGCACGGTGCAGGCCGTATCCGCGGCAATCTCGTCCTGATCGATCTCTATCGTCTCATAGACGAACGAGGTGTAGCTGAGCCCATGTCCGAAGGGGAATGCCGGCGCAATCGCCTTCAGATCATAGAACCGATAACCGACGAAAATGCCTTCGCTATAGAGATGACGGCCACGTTCGCCCGGATAGGTATGCCATCCCGGAATGTCCTGCATGCGAGCTGGCATGCTGGCTGAGAGCTTGCCGCAAGGGTTCTGCTCGCCGAACAGGATGCGGGCGAGGCCTTCGCCACCGCCCTGCCCAGCGTAGAAGCCGGCCAGCACGGCATCGACATCCTCGATCCAGGGCATCTCCACCGTATCAGGCATGGAAAGCACGACGATGAGCTTGCGACCTGTCGCCGAAAGGGCCGCGATGAGAGCGTAATGGCTCGGGGCAAGCTTCAGCGAGTGCCGATCGTTGCCTTCCCCGTTCAGGCTTGGCTCGTTTTCGGCAAACACCACGATGGCATCGGCGTCTGACGCTGCATCGACGATCACGCCAATCGAAGCCGACAAGTCCTCATGCGCGGATGAAGAGAAAGGCAGGTGTCGCACCGTGAAGCCCTGCCCCGCCCGCGCGGAGATCTGGCTGAATGGGCTATCAACGCGATAGGGATTGGTGGTGGCGGAACCCGATCCCTGGATAACGGGAGTGAGTGCGCCATCACCAACGATGAGCAGGCTGCCCAATCGAGCGGGATCAAGAGGCAGCGCCGCGCCTTCATTGCGCAGCAATACGATCGATTCCGCCGCGATGTCGCGCGCCAATGCGTGGTGAGCCTCAAGGTCCGCCGTGACGCCGCGCCGCTCGTGCGTCTTGCATTGGGCGACCAATGACAGAACCCTCGCGCAGGCCGCATCGATCACCTCGGGTTTGATATCCCCGGCTTCGATCGCCGCAAGCAGGCGCGTCTTGCGCGGTCGGCTTTCCGGCATGTCGAGATCGGTGCCGGCATCGAGCGCCGCGCCACGATCCTTGATCGCATGCCAGTCGGACATGACCAGACCTTCATAGCCCCACTCCTCGCGCAGCACCGATGTGAGCAGCCAGGGATGTTCGGCGGCCTGGACGCCGTTCAGCGGATTGTAGGCGCTCATCACGGTCCACGGCGTGCTCCTTTCGATCGCGCGCTCGAAGCCAGCCAGGTAGATTTCGCGCAAGGCCCGCTCATCGACATCCGAGCTGGTGGTCGTTCGTTCGATCTCGGAATTGTTGCAGGCAAAGTGCTTCAGCGAGGAACCGACACCATTGTCCTGCAGCCCCGAGATGACCGCCGCCGCGATATCGCCGCTGATGACAGGATCTTCGGAGTAATACTCGTAGGCCCGGCCCGCGAGCGGGGTGCGGCGGATGTTGATGCCGGGGCCAAGCAGCAGGTGAACGCCGAAATCCTGGCACTCGGCCGCCAATGCGGCGCCCATGCGATAGGCCAGGTCGACATCCCACGAACAGCCAAGCAGGTTGCCGTTCGGGAAACAGGTTGCCGGGCGGGTCGTGCCGAACATGCCGCCAGATCCATCGCCCTGTTGGCCGACGACGTCGAGAAACGCTTGAAGACTATCCTCGTCGCTGTCGCCGGCATCGATCTGGGTCGTCGAGTAACGGACGCCGTGGGCGCCGTCGGTCATCACGATCGAGGGTATACCCAGTCTTTCGATGGCCGCCGTCTTCCACAAGCCGCGTCCACTTAAGAGATCGACCTTGTCGGCAACCGTCATCTGGTCGACAAGCGACCGGATCTCGTCGTCGCTGGGGTTGAACATTCGTGCTCTCCGATATTGCCGCTCAGATGGTAATCAGCAGATTTTCTGAAGGAGTTCCATCAGCATCATCCGCTCGGCAAGCGTCAGGGTGCTCAGCGTTTCCTGCGAAATCTGCAGCGCGACCGCCAGGTTGCGATCGACCATAGCCTCGCCATCCAGCGTCAGGGTCAGCACCAGCCGCCGCGCATCGGTCGCGTCGGGTGCGGTGTGGACCAGCCCGCGCTTCACAAGGCGATCGACGACGCCCTTGATGGTCGCCATGTCCATGGCGGTCTCGCGGCCGAGATTGCCCTGCGAACAGGGCTGGAGATCCTTGAGCCTCACCAGTGCCGCCCACTGGGTGGTGGTCAGCTTTTCCGCCATCAGGCTTGCAAAGATCGCCACGTGACGCTGGTTCGCCTGCCGGAGATAGAAGCCGATCTGCTCGCCAAGCGCATACTGGGCCTGCTGGCCGTCGGCATCGCGCGCGGTTGCTCTCTTTCTTGCAACCTTGTCTTTGAACGGGACGTCCATGGGATCTCTCAAATCTGCCTCGCCATGGTGATGACCAGCAATCACGCTGCCGAATTCGGCTTCACCACAAATTCAGGATGGTTTCTGTCGACAAGATTTCAATCTGCTCGGTAAGCCTCGCCGCCAGGATATCGATGACCATGGCGTGCGCCTTCATGTCGCCGCTTGCCAGCGCATCCTTAGCCAGAATGACCCGATAGCCGGCATCCACAGCATCAAGAACGCTGGCGTAGACGCAAACATCGGTCTCGACGCCGGAGAAAATCAGCGTATCGATATCCGATCCCTGCAAGCGCTCGGCGAAAGCCGGCGATCCAAAGATCGAGTAGGTTTCCTTATCGACGATGGAGCCAGGGCGGGCGATCGCCGCAAGCGGTGCGACGAGATCCAGCATGCCGACATCGAGTTCATCGAGCGTCACCGACGACCAACGGCGGTAGTAATCCTTCCAGCGCCCCTTGGCCTCATCGGCGTTCCGCGGAACGACGAAGCGGGCAAAGAGGGTCTCTGCCGGTCGCGCTTGGCTGAGCGCGACCACGTTTGGAAGAATGCCTGCTATCGCCGGCGTATGCCACGCCGTCTCTTCGGCAAACAGGCGTTGCATGTCGATGACGACGTGCAGTGCGTTCTGAGAAAGCGGCGCGGACGCCATGATCAGTCCGCCACCGGAACGGTATGTTCCGGACCCCAGCTCAGCGTAACGGTGTCGCCATCGCTCAGGACCTTGCCGTCGCGATTCTGCGCGAACAACTTCAGTGGCAGACCACCGGGGCCCTCAAGCAGATAGGAAAGCACCGGACCTGCATAGATGACCGTCGTGATCCGCGCCGTCAGGCTGTTGCCGTCTGCCGGGCCGGACACGATGGACATTTTTTCCGGGCGAACCGCGAGCGTCACGTTCGAGCCGCTGGAGGGCAGCGTTCCGGTCGTCTTCACCACCGTGCCATCGGCAAGGCGCACGGCGCCGTTCTCGACGGTACCCGAGAGGAAGTTCGAGTCGCCGAGGAATTCCGCCGCGAAGCGCGTCAGCGGCCGTTCGTAGACGGTTTCCGGATCGCCGATCTGGACGATGCGGCCCTTGTCAAGAATGGCCACCTTGTCGGACAGCGTCAGCGCTTCTTCCTGATCGTGGGTCACGAAGATCGTCGTCAGACCGCTCTCGCGCTGGATGCGCAGCAGTTCGACCTGCATCTCCTGGCGAAGGCGGCGGTCGAGCGCAGACAGCGGCTCGTCAAGCAGAAGCACGCTGGGCTTGATGACGATGGCGCGGGCGAGCGCTACGCGCTGCTGCTGGCCACCGGACAGCTGCTTGGGCGTGCGATCGCCAAAGCCGGGCAGACGCACCATCTCGAGAGCGCGTTCGACCTCCTTGCGGGCGGCAGCACCCTTGATGCCGCGGCGCTCGAGGCCGAAGGCCACGTTCTGGGCAATCGTCATGTGCGGGAACAGCGCGTAGGACTGGAACATCATGCCGATGTTGCGGCCCCAGACGGGGATGTCGGTAACGTCATTGTTGCCGATCGTCACGACGCCCTGATCCGGCTTGATGAAGCCCGCGATGATGCGCAGCAGCGTGGTCTTGCCGGAGCCGGATGGGCCGAGAAGGCTGGTGAACGAACCTTCCGGGAATTCGGTGCTGATATCGGACAGGACCGGCGTGGTGCCGTAGGTCTTGGCGACGGAATTGACTTTAACGTTTGTCACGGGTGTCTCCGGGCTTGGCGAAGCGCGCAAAAATCAGGATGATCGTCATCGAACCGAGCAGGAGAACGGTCGAGATCGCGTTGATTTCAGGGGTGAAGCCCTTGCGGATCGAGGAGTAGATCTGCACCGGCAGCGTGGTGTAGCCGGGCGTGGCGAGGAAGTACGAGATAACGAACTGGTCAAGCGACACGGCGAACGCGAACAGCGCGGCGCCAAGGATACTCGGATAGAGCAGCGGCAGGGTCACCGAGAAGAACGCATGAACCGGTGTCGAGCCAAGGCTCATCGCCGCTTCTTCCAGGTCCGCGCGGATCGTCCGGAAACCCGTGCCGACGACCAGTACCACGTAGGGGATCGCAAGCGCGACGTGGCCGATCAGCAGCGCGTGCATGCCGCGCCCGATACCGCTCCAGTAGAAGAAGATCAGCATCGCGGTGCCGGTGATCAGCCAAGGAATGGCGATCGGCGGCAGCAGCATCAGCTGCAGGAAGCTCTTGCCGCGAAACGTCCGCCGCGACAGCGCCACCGAGGCCATGGTGCCGAGCGCTGTCGCCAGGACGGCAGTGATCGAGGCGATGATGATGCTGTTCAGCCCCGCTGTCAGGAGCACGGAGTTGTTCCACAGCGCCTGGTACCATTGCAGCGAGAAGCTGAACGGCAGTTCGTAAAGCGGCGATGCGTTGAAGCCCATCGCCATCATCACGAGAATGGGCGTGTAGAGGAAGATCAGGATCGCGATGAGATAGACACGTCCAAGCGGTTTCATGATCTTCTCCTCAAGCTGTCGTGCCACGGCGCAGAACGCCGGAGAAGGTTGCGAAGATTGCAAGCACGACGGCAAGCAGTGTGAAGGAGAGCGAGGCGCCCAGCGGCCAATTGAAGGCCTGCGTGAACTGGTCCTCGATGACCGTGCCCATGGTCACCCCGACACGACCACCAAGGATGCGCGGCTCCATGAACGAGCCAATGACCGGGATGAAGATCAGAACGGAGCCGGAAATCAGGCCGGGAGCGGCGAGCGGCACCAGAATCTTGAACAGGATGGTCCACCAGCGCGCGCCAAGGCTTGCAGCGGCCTCGATGATCGCGTCGTCGATCGCGACCAGCGCGATGTAGCAGGTCAGGATCATGTACGGCAGATAGCCGTGCACCAGACCGACCACGATGGCATATCGTGTGTAGAGAAAGCCGATGGAACCGACATCGGGTGCGATCATGTGCAGCAGATTGTCGAGGAAGCCGTTTTCCCGGAGCACCATCGTCCACGAAAAGACGCGCACCAGGCCATTGGTCCAGAATGGCAGAAGAATAAGGATCAGCAGCATCTCGCGCGTCTTGCCGAACGTCGAGCGAACAAGCGCCACGGCTGCCAGGAACCCGAGAACAGCGCAAAACAGCGTCGTCCAGAAGCCGATGAGCAGCGATGTTATGCCGATACCGACCAGATAAGGCTGATCGATAAACGCGCGGTACTGCTTCAGCGTAAAGACGATCGGGGCCTTGCCCATCGGTGTCGCCGACATGAAGCTGAACACCAGCATTGTCAGCAGCGGCAGGAAGACTGCAAGCGTCAACCAACCATAGGTCGGAAGAAGCAAGGCGGTCGCCGAAACCCAAGACGGGAGTGCGCCCCGACTGCGCGGACCCGAAGGTCCGCGCTCTGACGCCAATGTCGCTTGATTACTGGGCATAGAAGGCTTTCACTTCCTGCCATACGTTGTTGAAGGCTTCCCGGCGATCATCCGGAATGCCCGAAACGATGCCCATGGTCTTTAGGTATTCAGGCTTGTGTACCTGGCGGCTCAAGTCATCCGCCGGCAGCGCCTCGAGAGCGGCCGAGTTGGACGAAGCCGGTGCGCCGACCTTGGTTGCCCACTCGACATAGAAGGTGGGATCGATCATCCAGTTCGCGAAAGCGAGTGCGCCTTCGACGTTCGGAGCAGATGCCGGGATGCCGAGGCCATCCACCCAGCCGATGCCGCCTTCCTTGGGGACGACGAACTGAACGGGAAGCTTCGAGTTGCGCTTGGAGCGCACCGAACCACCCGACCAGAACAGGGAGAGGTCGAATTCCTTGGCCGCGAACGACTTGTTCCACTGATCCTCGGTGGACCACAGAAGCTTGACGTTCGGCTTGATCGACTTCAGCGCGGCCGTCACCGCGGAAAGGTCCTTCGGGTCGTTGATATCCTGGCCGCTCATCAGCGCGCCCACACCAACGTTGATGATGGCATCGTCGTCCATCGCGACGCGGCCCTTGTAGGCAGGGTCCGCCAGAGCGGCATAGCTATCCGGAACCGGCATGCCTTCACGAATGGCGAGCGAGGTCATGCCCCAAACCCAAGGAACAGCATAACCCTTGCCGTCCTTGTTGAAATTCGCGTTGGAACGGAGGCTCTCGTCAACGGTCGCGACATTCGGAACCTTGCTGAAATCGATCGGCTGCAGCAGGTCTTCGGCGACCGCCTGGGCGCAGCGCGCGGCGTTGAGAACGACGAGATCATATGCGCCCGGATTGGTGCGCATCTTGGTCAGCATTTCCGATTCCGAGCTGTAGTAGTCGTGAACGACTGTGATGCCGGTCTTCTCGGTGAAAGCCTTCACGGACCAGGCTTCGTCCGTGCCATAGCCCTGCCAATTCAGAACTGTGATGGTGCCGGCCGAAAAAGCCCTGCGCGGCAGGCTGGAGAAACTAACGCCGGCGACAAGCGCTGCGGACATCAGCTTCATCGTGTTGCGTCTGGTGAGTTCAGTCATTGTGGCACCCCTCTGGAACATACACGGTTATGGACGATCGTGACTGCGTCAGCGACCTCGACGGATCGGCAGAGCCGAAAACAGAAGACGTGCTGAACGCACATCAAACCGTTTGTGTACAAACTATAATCAGGGAAGGCCGAATTCTCGAACCGCATGACTTCAGGCCGAGCAGAGGCCTGCGCCGCCAGAAGGCGACACATCGCTATACAATCGACACAAAAGCACCCAGTTTCAATAGTGGTCCGCTTCAATCAATCGATTGTCAGCAGACCTTCAGTTCAACCCTCTGATTTTAGCAATCAGTCTTCTATTTTTTTATTTGCACACAAACTATTAATGACGATTTGACAAGTGTCAAGCGCTACCTTGCGTCAGCCTGCGTTCGTGGCGGAAAAATAGACGTCGAGCCGGCGCTCATCGTCGCTCTCCGCAATCGTGAGGCGCAGCCCATCAGCGCTTGCAAGATAACCGACATCTTGGCCGCCCAGACGGACTGCAAGGACATTGCCTGGCTCCAGACCCGGCAGATCGATGTAGCCGGCTGCAGCAACAGGCGAGACGGTGCAGGACAGCCGCCCATCGCTCATCACGATGCGCGAGAGCGTCGTTTGCAAGTCCGTCCGCAACATTGCGTGACCATTGAGCGTCATGGACAACTGGCCAGCCTCGCCCCGCAATTCCAGCGTTCCCGCCGGAGAGACCATTGGCCCTACGGCCAGATCGCGGCCGGCGTTGCGAACAGTGAAGCCTGTCCATGGATCGAAATCGACGATTTCGCCCGCCGCCATCAAGGGAAGCATTGCCGCCCAGATGTAGAAGGGATCGGTATCGCCCTGATCCATCGCCTCGCCCGTTACGGCGTTATAGTTTTCGGCGGCGATGCGATCCGTGCGCCAGGATTTCATGAAGAGGTCGTAGCTCTGGCTGGCGAGCTTGCTCGCTTCCGCCATAAAGCCGTAGCGCCGCAGGCCAAGCCAGACCATGTAATTGACATTCGGCCAGATACGGCCACGCCAGTAAACGTTGTCGGAGAAGGCCGGATCGTCGCGCGTCGCATTCGGCAGCACGAAATCGCCACCGAACGTATTCTCGTCGCTCAGATGCTCGAGCAGACGCGCGGCCTGCTCCGGTGTCGCAGCGCCGCACAGTAGCGGGTAGAAGCTGGTCGGCGACAGCGAGCGGACGAAGCCGCCGTGGCGTTGGCGATTAGCGAAGATGCCGCGCGCCTCGTCCCAAAGCGTCTCGGAGATCTGCTTCCGCTGGCGTTCAGCCAGCGCCGCGAATTCGCGCGCGTCATCATGCTTGCCAAGCACCGTGGCCATTTTCGACAGCATTTCCGCGTCGAGCGTTGCCGCGCAATTCAAGCCCAGATCGAATGTCGACAGCGTACGGGTGACGGGATCGTAGATGGCCTCGTCGTGGGTAGCGGAATTGTCCATCCCGGTTTCGTTGCGGGCCGCGAACGCTGTTCCCTTATACAGACCTTCGCCTACATCGGACGTGCCGCACGACAGCAGACCGAAGCCATCGGGATCGCGATTGTCCTGCCACCAGCGCCGATTGCGCGCGAGCGCATCATAATTCGCCTGGATCATCGATCGTTCGCCGGTGCGCTGATAAAGCTGCCAAGCGACGAGCGCGCCGAACGGCAACTGGGTTCGATCAACCCAGGCGTCGTTGGAGGTGACGATGCAGGCGATATTGCCCTGCGGGGTGGCGCTGGCCATGGCGGTCGCCATGTTCTCACGCGCCAGATCAGCATCGAACACGCCGGCGAGCAGAGCCGCGAAAATCTGGTCGTTGAACCAGACCGCGAATTTTCCGAGGTTCCAGATGCGCGTTACCGCGGTGTAGGAACGCGCATTGGTTTCGTCCCAGATGGTGTTCCAGGCAACGACATCGCGCATCGCGTCAAGCGCACCCTCGAACACGCCTGTCTGGGCGTCGGAGAGTTCCGCCGGCGCCCCGGCCGCAAGGCAGACCTGCGCCTTGGCGATTGCCAGTTCGGCACTGTCGGCAACGCCCGCCGCATATGCGCCCTCGCGCATCATTTCGAGATTGAAACGCAAGGCTATGACGGGCGCCTCGTTCTTTCGTGTCGCGGTATAGAAGTAGCCATTCGCTTCGAAGTCCGCCCGCAACGCGTCGATGCTGTCGTGCCCGGTCACATGGACCGGCGCCTCGGCGGTCACGACCGCCACGAAGCGCGTACCGACCTTCAGGAGCGTGACGTTACGGCCTGCGTCATGGATCGCGACCTCACCGCCATCGGCGGAGATCGCCAATGTCAGCCAGAACCGCAGCCCCCATTCGGCGGAGACCTTGCCGTTCCAGCTGCCCCGGATGGCGAAAGGATCGGTCTTCGTCGTCGAAAAGGCGACCGTCGTCCCGCTGAGATCGGTTTCCAGCTCGATCAGCGAGCCGTCGATGGCGTGACGGCCAAGGCGTACCGTGTCTCGCCGCGGCTCGATCGCGGAGGTCGTCTTGCTGCGGGTCGAATAGAGAACCGGGGTGATCCGCACGCCAAGCGGCAAGAAGACCATTTCCGCGGGCCGGGTGGACCAGCTGTTCCAGGCGCGCATCAGGGGGATTGTCGAATGTTGTAGCATGGCTCTGTTAGCTTCCGGTCAGTGTATCAACGGGATGAGTTTCGGTGCAGCGGACAGTCCGCTCTTGTCGACGGTATCGCCGACATATGGCGTGTCGGCGTAATAGCGGTTCGCCGCCGTGTTCGCGACGCGCAATTCCAGCGAATGGACGCCGGGCTGCAATCGCCCCAGCGAAAAACGATAGGGTCGCCAGCCAAGTCGATCGACCTGCCGGCCGTCCAACCGGGCGGCGACCACGGTCGCGACGTCGGGCAATTCAAGAAACCACTCGGCCTCGTCGCCGATCTCCAACGCTAGCCGGTAGATGCCGGTGCCCGAGAACTCGGCAAAGCCCTGCGTCTCCCATCCGCTCTCCACCGAGATCGGCGCGAAACCGGCACTGCCTTCCGGCGCGAAAGTCCAGCCCTCGACGAGAGAGACCGAGCGCGCACGATCGAGCGGTGGCTGCGTCGTCAAATGCCCCTCGCCTGTCACATGCTCTACCGTCTGCCGAAAGCGCAGGCAACGCACCTCCTGCGGCTCAAGCGTGACCGTCAGCCGGTTGAAAGCAGCCGTTTGCTCCGTCGTGCCGGTCGCTGCCGACCAGATCTCGCAGTCGAAACCATCACCGAAGGTGATCTCGCTCACCACCGGCGTTTCGCCATCATTGAACAGAACGATCCGCCACCAGCCATCGGCGTCCTGCCCCACCCATTGCCAGGGCAATTCCCCGGAACGGCCAGCGATCACGGGACCGAACGACGGCAGCGCCTCCAGAAGTGCTTCGATATCACTGCCGCCAGGCGTCCGGTCAATATGCTTCGACACGATCGCATCCGAATGAACGGCAGCGTCCCGCACAGTCGAGAGGCGATCGCCTGAGGACACGACCCTACCGCCGGCGGCGCTGAACGCGTTGAGCGCCTGCACCGTTTCCGCGGCTTGCAGTACGGAGGTCGATGGCAGGATCACGGCATCGAAAGCGAGCCCCGATACCAGCATGCGGCCGCCGTCGATCCTGGCCTTGATCAGATCGGCCTCGCTTACGAACATGAAGTCGCAACGTTTGGCGAGCAGCCTTTCGCACCACGCGCCGATATGGGTGGCGTGACTGTGGCGCGGGCCTTCGGCGTAGGCCGTCTGAAGCGGATAGAGGATCGCCACCGGCGCGCGCGGCGTCGCCGGCTCGATGAAGGCCGAAATGCGCGCGGTCTCCTGCGCGAACAGGTCGTGATAGCTCCACCAGGGCTCGAAATTAATGCCCGGCCCGAAATCGAAACGCGGATTGGCGAATGGCGTCGGATCGTGGTCGCGCCCATCGGTCTGGTAGACGCCATGCCACAAGAACTGGCGGGTGCCGAGGCAATAGAGCCGGATCGCCTGCGCCCGCATCGTCTCCAGCGTCAATTCCCACTGCCCGGCGGCGCGCACCGGGGTCCGCTCGGCGCTGGCATAGGTTTCAACGACACAGCGGCTGCGGCCATTGGAACGCGCAACGGAATCCCCGATCTTGGGCGCAAGCTGGGCGACGAAATTGTTGGAATCGACCGCCGTCTGGTGCCGATAGGCATCGATGCCGAAGAAATCGACGGCAAGCGCCACCCGGGGGTCGATGCTGGTGAAGCCACCGTTCAACGACCAGGCGCTGATATGCGGCAGGATTTCGTGGCCGGTGAGTTCAATACCCTTGCTCTCGGCCCATCTCCGCAATGTTCCGGAGAAGGCCTCGTTCATCAATCCGGAATAGGCGGCATAAAATCCGGCGCGCAGCTGCAACGTCGTGGGGCCGACGTCGCGCAAAAGGGCGAGCAGGCTCTTGGCAAACGGTTCTCCCGTGCCGCTCGCCACGGCATCAATCAGGCTCGGCGCAAACAACAGGCTGTTGCCGAGGCTGCCGGAGATCTGATCCCACTTGTAGAAGCCAGCAGCAGGCTGGTCGTAGAAGACGAAGCTGACGGGATCGGGCACGAGATCGCCGAGTACGTCGATCAGCGGATCAAGCCCTACCGCGATGAACTGCTCCGCGGCCTCAGGCAGCAGATAGTTGATCAACCGCGATGTGGTCGAGCGGGCGCTGACGAAGACGGTCAGCATCTGGCCGTCTTCAATCGTTCCGTCGAACGCATATGCGCAGGCCGCGTGGTCGCTATCGACGATTGAGGTGCGTGCGGTCACATCGATCACCTCATCAAGGTTTCCGATGGCCGCCGACGAATGAAGCAATGCCGCCTCGACCGTCCATTCGCACCATTCGAAGACGCTACCTTCATATTGCCATTCGACGATATCGGCGCCCATCGTCCGTGTGAATGGCGGATGGATGCCGCTGATCTCGCCCTGCGCCTTTTCAGAGGACGACCAGAACAGATGGCGCTCGCGCAACTCGTCGCGACCAGCGACGGTGCGGCCGCCGGCATGTCCACTGATCCAGTTGTAGTCGTCGTAAATCCCGAGCGTCAGCCCAAGCCTCGCGGCTATTCCGGCAGCTGTCCGGTAGGCTTCCAGATAGGCCGGCGACAGATAGTCGTCGCGCGGCATCGCAAGCCGCGCCTGGATCAGGATCGTGCCGATCCCCTTCAGCTTGAAATCGCTGAGCTGAGCGTGGCAGACCTCTTCCGTTGGGATCGAATGCCAGAACCAATATGCGGATGGGCGAAACGCAGCCGTCGGGTTCTCGAACAGGCCGCGATGATCGGTGTCCGTTCCGGTTCGGATCTGTTCCAAGTCGTCTCCCCCTTTAGTGGCTTGCTGCCGTCACACGCTTGATAGCGTCCGCCGTATTGCTCCAAGCTGGTTTATCAGGCGCGAAGCGTGCGCGAAGATAGTCTGCCAGATCCTTGATCTGGCGCTCGTTCAGTTGCTGGCGGAAAGCCGGCATCGACATCACCTCCGGTGCCTCGCGGCCAGTGGTCTGCGCCAGGATCGCCGGCGCCTCGACGCCATTCAGGATTGCCTGGATGAGATTGTCAGGTGTCGCCGCATGCAGGTTACTGTTCAGCGCCAGAGACGACAGGATGGTGTTACCGGTGTGGCACGTGGCGCATGCGCCGTTGAACAGCCGCTCGCCGCTGGGCGAAATCCTGGCGGCCGACGCCTTGGCGGCGTCGCTGGCGACAATGGCTGCCTCGTGCTGCGCCGTGGTCTCGACCGGCGTCTCATTGAGGCTTGCGAGATAAGTGGCCATCGCGCGGATATCGCTGTCCGGCAGCGGCTGCATGACCCCCACGACATGCGCCATTGGGCCGGCGGCACTGCCGTGGTCGCGCGAATGCCCGGTGCGCAAGTAGTCGTAGAAGGCATCCTCGGTCCAGCTGACCGGCCCCTTGGCGAACGCATTCAGGGCCGGCGCCTCCCAACCGTCGGCAAAGCCACCGGAAAGCCGGGCGCTGCCACTTTTTTCCGCGCCAAGCGCATTGCGCTCGGTGTGGCAGGCGGAACAGTGGCCGAGTGTCTCCACCAGATAGGCGCCCCTGTTCCACTGGGCGTCGCGGGATTGGACATAGTTGAACGGCTCGGCCTTGAGGAAGAGAGCGTTCCAGCCCGCCATCATCGCGCGGATGTTGTAGGGAAAGTTGAGCTTCGTCTCCTGCGCCTTCTCGGCAACGGGCGCTTGCGTCATCATGTAGGCGTAGAGCGCCTGGAGATCGGCATCCTCAGCGCCCGCAAACGACGTATAGGGGTGGGCGGGGTAGAGGTGGTGCCCATCGCGGCTTATGCCTTCGCGCATGGCCCGCTCGAAGGCGGTGTAGGACCACGCGCCGATACCGGCTTCCATATCCGGCGTGATGTTGGTGGCGTAGACCGCGCCGAACGGCGTGTCGAAGCGGCGTCCGCCGGCGAAAGGCGTCCCGTCGTTGCCGACGTGACAGACATTGCAGGCACCTGCCGCCGCGGCGAGACGCCCGCGTTCGATCGTGGCGGCACTGTAGACATTGAGATCGGGACGCGGGATCGTGCCGATCGCCGGGCGCCAGGGCGAGGCCATGGTGACGAGACCCGACAAGGCGGCGACCGCGCCAGCGGCCGAGAGACCGATATTCCACCACTTGCGCTTCTTCGCCTTTGGCGTAGCAACCGGCTCGTCGGCCTTGCCGCTCAGCGCGGCAAGCACCAGTTCTGGCGTCAAGGGCAGTTCGCGGAAGCGAATGCCGGTGGCGTCATAGACCGCATTGGCGATGGCCGAGGCACTGGGAACGGAAGCCGACTCGCCGACGCCAAGCGGCGGCTCGTCCTGACGCGGCACCATCAGCACGTCGATCGCGGGCACCTCTGGGAAGGTGATCAGCGGATATCCGCCCCACTCCTTGGATTCGACTGCGGTCGAGGAGAATTCGACCTTTTCTTTCAGTACGCGACTGGTGGACTGGATGATGTTGCCGTGGATCTGGTGGCGCACGCCGTCGGGATTGATCATCATCCCGGAATCTTGCGCGCATGTCACCTTGGTGACCGCGATCTCGCCCGTCTTCTTGTTGACCGCGACATCGGCGACCCAAGCCGCCCAAGCGGCGGCCTTGCCCGGGAACGGGCCATGCACATAAACGGCATAGGCAAACCCGCGGCCGTAAAGCAGGTCACCCTCGCCGCCGAGTGTGCCCCACGTCGTGTGCGGCACCCATTTTGCCCGCTCGGCGAGCGCATGGACGAGATCGACGGCACGCGGATCGTGAAGATAGCGCAGCCGGTACTCGATCGGATCGACACCGGCCGCTGCCGCCAATTCATCCACGTAGCATTCGTGGGCGAAGGTGTTCGGCATTGCCGAGACGCCACGAAACCACGAGGCTCTCGCGATCGGCGGCATGTCGTGCACGGTTACACGCAGATTGCCATAGGCATAGGGCGGTATTGCAGTACGATCGCCCATCTGCACGACATCGGAAACCGGCGGCACTTTACCGGTGAGGATCAGCGAAAGCGTCGGCGCCAGGTTTGACGGGTAGCGCGTTTCGAAATCATAGGCGGATGGACCGCCTTCCAAATCGAGCCCCCCACGCACATCCATGATCTGGGCGGCACCCTTGGGCTCCCAGGCATGCTCCTGGTCACGCGTCAGCTGTACGCGCACCGGTGCGTTGACCGCGCGCGATAGCAGGGCCGCGTCGGCCGTGACGTCGTCGGCGCAGTTGCGGCCATAGCAGCCCGCCGCTTCCAGGCGCTCCACCTGAATGAGATCTTCCGGCATATCGAGAAGCAACGCCAGATCGCGCCGCATCGGAAACGGGTTTTGCGTTCCGGACCAGACAGTCAGGCCGGCATCGCTGTAATCCGCGACAGCGCATGACGGGCCGATGGAGCCGTGCATCTGGTAGGGCCAGACATAGGTGCGGTTCATCGGCTGCGCGCTGCCGGCCAGCGCCATATCGACATTGCCGCGATCGGCGAGCTTTCGCGGTGTCGATGGATTGGCGCGAAGCGCCTGTTCCGGAGCATTGAGTTCGGGCCACGCAGGCGGCGTGCGCCAAACGACCTTCAGGCTCTTCGCCGCCTCGATGGCGATTTCCTCGCGGGTCGCAACGACACCGACGAAATCCCCGATGGCAACCACACCCACCAATCCCTGGATGTGCGCCACCGACGCCTCGTCGATCGAGATCAGGCTGTTGCCGACATGATCACCGTGGTCGAAGCCCGCATACGGCGGGCGCACGACGCGCCCATGCAACATGCCGGGCACGCGCACATCGTGCACATAAGTCCAGCGTCCCGTGGCCTTTTCAGGAATATCCACGCGTGGCCGAGACGAGCCGACGAGACGGTAATCCGCAGCGGGCTTCAGGACAGCCTCATTGTCGATCGAGAGCCTGACATGGTCGCCGGCGACGATATCGCCGAAGCTGAGCTGCCAGTTCTCGCCACCATCGGCGCGAATGATGCCGCCTTCCAGGATCAACCGCTCACGCGCTACGCCCATGCGTTCAGCCGCCCTTGCAAGCAGATGATGGCGGGCGGTGGCGGCGGCCTGGCGCAAAGGCACGGCCGTGATCTGGATCGTCTCGCTTGCGATCGTCGCACCCTGGTTCGGCGCAGCCGAGGTGGCGCCGAGCACCATCTCGACCTGTTCGAAGGGCGTGCTCAATTCCTCGGCCACGATCTGGGCCAGCGAGGTGCGTATCCCCGTGCCGAGGTCGACATGCCCGTTGAAGGCAATCACGCGGCTATCGGCATCGATCGCGATATAGAGTTCGGCGGCGTCGCCCAGCGACACGTCATTGACGACAAGCAGCACATCGGCGGCGGACATGTAGCGGGTCTTGGGTATCTCGCGATGGTCGGTCATGGCGAAACCTCAGTCTTGTTGCCCGATGTGGCGCGATCGGCTTCGCGATTATCCGACATGTCAATGCGCGCGCGTTCGGCCCTGACATAGGCGACGGCACGCCGGGCCGCAGCAAGTATTTCCATGTGAGTTCCACAACGGCAGAGATGATGGCGCAACGCCTCGCGAATGTCGTCCTCATTGGGGTCGGCATTGCGGTTGAGCAGGGAAACCGTGGCGATGATCATGCCGTTCAGGCAATATCCGCATTGCGCCGCGGCCTCCTCGATGAAGGCCGCCTGAACCGGATGCAGATGCTCAGGCGTACCGAGGCCCTCAAGCGTCGTCACCGAACGGGTACCAACCGCGCCGAGGGGCACGGTGCAGGATCTGACCGCACGGCCGTCCATGAGCACGGCACACGCGCCGCACTCACCCAGCCCACAGCCATATTTCGGGCCATTGAGGGAAAGGTCGTTTCTAAGAATATAAAGGAGTGGTGTTTCCCGGCTTGCTTCAACGCTCTTGATGGCGTCGTTCACATTCAAACTGAAGCAAACTGGCAGTGTCAAAACAGGCCCTCCGCAGAGGACTCGACACAGACCCAGTCTTCGCTCGCTGACCGAACCGTTACACGGCGGACCTCATGCAGACGCCCGCGAACCATAACGATGCGATCGTTACCGATTCTTCGCATCTATTGCCCCTTTTATATTTTTTATAAGTGTATACGCTCCATAATGACAAATGACAAGCCGAATTCAAATGGTCGAAATTCGCTATAATATTCAATTGTCAGGCAGTTTTCTGAACGTTTTTGATGAAAATCAAAGCTCCGGCATTGCAATTTAGAGCGTATGCGCTAGACTTTTCGCAGACTTCATAATGATGGGAACAACGCTGCCGATAAGGCAGCCAAGAAAGGTCGCCATGTCCAACGGAAAAGAAAAGATCGCGATTATCGGCGCCGGCCTCGGCGGCGCGGTCGCTGGCGCGCTGCTTCAGCACGCGGGTTTCGATGTCAACATCTACGAGCAGGCGCCAAGCTTCTCGCGTTTGGGCGCAGGCATCCACATGGGGCCGAACGTCCTGAAAATCTTCGAGCGTATCGGCGTTGACCAGAAGGTCATCGGCATCAGCAGCACGCCGAGCCACTGGTTCAGTCGCGACGGCATCACCGGCGAGTACACCGCGCGCGTTTCGCTGGAAGGCTACGGCCACACCTACTGCACTGTTCACCGCGGCGACCTGCAGACCATTCAGCGCGAAGCGCTGCAGCCCGGCACTCTGCATTTTGGCAAGAAACTCTCGCGCGTTGACGACAACGGCACGGATGTTCTGCTGGAATTCGAGGACGGAACTTCCGTGCGCGCCGATATCGTCATCGGTGCCGATGGCATCAATTCGCGTGTTCGCGAAACGCTTTTGGGCGAAGAGAAGCCGAATTACAGCGGCTGGGTCGGTCACCGCGCGCTCATTTCGTCCGACAAGCTGAAGAAATACGATCTAACCTTCGAGGATTGCGTCAAGTGGTGGGGTCCGGACCGTCACATGATGGTCTACTACACAACCTCCCGCCGCGACGAATATTATTATGTCACCGGTGTGCCCCATCCTGCGTGGGAATTCGATTCGGCCTTCGTCGAAAGCAGTCGAGACGAGATGGCAGCCGCGTTCGATGGTTATCATCCGGTCATTCAGGCGCTGATCGAAAGCACCGACGAAGTGACCAAGTGGCCGCTGTTCAACCGCAATCCGCTGCCGCTTTGGAGCAAGGGCCGCCTTGTCATGCTCGGCGATGCCTGCCACCCGATGAAGCCGCATATGGCCCAGGGCGCCGCAATGGCGATTGAAGACGCCGCCATGCTGACCCGTTGCTTGCAGGAAACCGGCGTCAACGGCTTCAAGACCGCGTTCGGACTATACGAGGCCAATCGCCGCGACCGCGCCACCCGTGTCCAGACCGTGTCGAACGCCAACACCTTCCTGCTGGCGCAAGAAGATCCGGCATGGGTCTACGGTTACGACATCTACGCCGAGCCGCTGAAGAGCGAGACCGCGGCATGAGCGGCGCTGCGCTGTACGGCGCGAATGTCTTTGCGAACGGCATCCGCCAGCACTACCTGCGCTATGGCGGCAAGGGCCGCCCCGTCGTCCTGATCCCCGGCATTACCAGCCCGGCGATCACCTGGGGCTTCGTCGCCGAACGGCTCGCCGAGCGCTATGACGTCTATGTTCTCGATGTGCGTGGCCGCGGCCTGTCGTCGACCGGTCCGGATCTGGATTACGGCTTGAATTCGATGGCCGCCGACGTCGTCGGTTTCGTCGAAGCCCTCGGACTGGAACAGCCGGCATTGCTTGGCCACTCCATGGGTGCCCGCATCGCCATTCGCGCGTCGATCGCCGCACCAGCGGCCTTCTCGAGGCTTGCGCTGATCGATCCGCCGGTTTCCGGCCCGGGTCGGCGCCCGTATCCGAGCAAGCTGCCCTGGTATGTGGATTCCATTCGCCAATCGCTGCAGGGAATGACCGCCGAGGACATGAAGGCATTCTGCCCGACATGGACCGAGGAGCAACGCACCCTGCGCGCTGAATGGCTGCACACCTGCTACGAGCCGGCGATCGTTACGGCATTTGAAGACTTCCACAAGGATGACATCTTGCCGGACCTACCGAAGCTCACTCATCCGGCGATGCTGATGGTGGCCGGGCGCGGCGGCGTAATCCAGGCCGAGGACGAGGCAGAGGTACGCTCGCTCCAGCCCGCCATAGAGATCACCCGTGTGCCTGATGGTGGCCACATGATCCCGTGGGACGATTTCGACGGCTTCTTTGCAGCTCTTGGGGATTTTCTCTCCCGCTGATCTAGCGACACGGCGGGCCAGCGCCCGCCGTTCCTGTTTTCCAGTTTCATGCTTCAAAGGATACGTCCGTGCAGAAGATTTACCGTATCGGCCAGATCGTTCCGAGCTCCAACACGACGATGGAGACCGAGATCCCCGCCATGCTGACCGCCCGCCAGTCGATCCGGCCGGAGCGCTTCACCTTCCATTCGAGCCGCATGCGCATGAAGAAGGTCGTCAAGGAAGAGCTCGCGGCCATGGACGCAGAGTCCGACCGTTGCGCCGTCGAGCTTTCCGACGCCCGCGTGGATGTGCTGGGCTACGCCTGCCTCGTTGCAATCATGGCAATGGGCCTTGGCTACCACCGCGAATCGGAAAAGCGCCTCACCGGCCGCACGATCGAGGAAGGCACCAATATTCCTGTCGTCACCAGCGCTGGCGCTCTCATCGAGGGCCTGAAGGTGATGAAGGCCAAGAAGATCGCTGTCGTCGCGCCCTATATGAAGCCGTTGACCGAGCTCGTCGTGAACTACATCCGCGAGGAAGGCTTCGAGGTGAAGGACTGGCGCGCGCTGGAAATTCCCGACAATCTCGATGTTGCCCGGCACGACCCCGAAAACCTGCCGGCGATCGTGCAGACGCTCGACCTGAGCGACGTCGATGTCATCGTTCTGTCGGCCTGCGTTCAGATGCCTTCGCTTCCGGTTATCGCCAAGGTCGAGGCGATGACAGGCAAGCCGGTGGTAACCGCCGCCGTGGCAACCACTTACTGCATGCTGAAGTCGCTCGGTCTCGAAGCGGTTTCGCCGGGTGCCGGCGCGCTTCTGTCCGGCGCCTACTGAGGAGAGCCGCAATGCAGAGTGCCGAAGCGAATTATCAGGGTGTCTGGGGCAACCGTATCGGCTTCGGCCAGCGGCCCGCACTCGTCGTCATCGACTTCCTCAAGGCCTATACGATCGAAGGCGCACCGCTTTACGCGCCCGGCGTCGTCGAGGCCGTGGCAGAGACGCCCGAACTGATCGAAGCCGCCCGCAAGGCCGGCATTCCGGTCATCCACACGCGCATTCTCTATCTCGCGGAAAACTGCGCGGATGGCGGCATGTGGGTGAAGAAGTCGCCCGTCATGAAGGCGATGGTGGAAGGCAATGTGCTCGCAGAGTTCTGCGACGAGGTCGAGCCCGCCAAGAACGAACTTGTTATCGTCAAGCAGTATGCGAGCGCCTTCTTCGGAACCAGCCTTGCCTCGCATCTGCATGCGCAGGGCATCGACACCGTCATCATGGCCGGATGCTCGACCAGCGGCTGCATCCGCGCCAGCGCGGTGGATGCGGTCCAATATGGTTTCCGGGCGATCGTCGTGCGCGATTGTGTCGGCGACCGGCATCCCGATCCGCACAACGCGAACCTGTTCGACATCGACAACAAGTACGGCGATGTCGTCTCGAAGGAAGAGGCGATCGCAGAAATCGCCAAGGTCCAGTCTGGGGCCAAGTCCGACTGTCCGTAACTGTACGAGGCACATAAGCCCTCAAGCAAAATAAGGGAACGAGCATGGATCAATTCAGTTTCACGGAAATCTGCCTGCATCAGCTGAAGATGTCGGGCGTTCACGAGGGCGAGAAACTCATCGTCCTCACCCAGGGCAACGAGCGTCTCGACTACGCCGACGCCTTCATGGCGGCGGGTATGCGTCTTGGCGCGAAGATGTACCACATGCGTTTGCCACCGGTTCCGCCGGCAGGTGCATGGGCCGTCGGCCAGACCGGACTGGCATCCATGCCGGAGGCCGTGGAAGCGCTCAAGGCAGCCGACATGCTCATCGATTGCATCTTCCTGCTTTTCAGCCCGGAGCAGATGGCGATCCAGGCGGCCGGCACGCGTATCCTGACCGCGGTGGAGCCGCCGGAAGTTCTCGCCCGCATGCTGCCGACGAAGGAACTGCGCGAGCGCGTCGAATTCGCCGGCGAGCTTCTGTCCAAGGCGAAGGTGATGCGCATCACCTCCGAGCACGGCACCGACGTCACCTACAAGCTCAACACCTATCCGGCCATCACGGAATATGCCTGCACCGACGAGCCGGGCCGCTGGGACCATTGGCCGTCCGGTTTCGTCTTCACGGGTGGTGATGACGACGGTGTCGATGGCACGATCGTCGTTGCTCCTGGCGATATCCTGCTGCCGCAGAACATCTACGTGCGCGACCCGATCATCTACACGATCGAAAACGGCTGGATCACCGACATTCGCGGCGGCCTCGACGCCGAGCTGGTCAAATCCTACATGGCCGGCTTCAACGATCCACGCGGAATGGGCATGAGCCATGTCGGCTGGGGCCTCAACCAGAACGCCAAGTGGCATCGCATGGTGCCTGGCGAATTCCCCGGCGGCATGGGCATGGAAGCCCGTTCGTTCTACGGCAACGTCATGTTCTCCACCGGCCCGAACAACGAGCTCGGCGGCCCGAACGACACCGCTTGCCACCTGGACATCCCGATGCGCAATTGCTCGCTGTTCCTCGACGACGAACCGATGGTTCTGAACGGCGACATCGCCGTCAAGGAAATGAAGTATAACTTCGGGTGATACGAGCCACCATGGCGCTTCGCACGAAGCCGCGCGGAGCGCCATGCCTTGACCGTCACAATCTGCTGTGGTGTTTCATGCAGCACCGCAGGACACCATAAATGATGGATCACGCTGAGAATGACCGCCAAAGACACCGACCAGCAGCCACCGGAAGCGCCAGCATCGCAGGGTGGCTACCACGTCACGGAGCAGGTCGGACATCTTCTGCGCAAGGCCTATCAGCGCCATCTGTCGATCTTCCAGACCAACGCAAGCGACCCGGACCTGACCTCGGTGCAGTTCGTGACCTTGTGCGCGCTGCATGACCTGGGTCCGAGTTCACAGGTCGAACTCGTCAAGGCGACCTCCGTGGATCAGGCCACGATCCGTGGCATTGTCGATCGGCTCAAGGTTCGCGGGCTGGTCAACCTGTCCAAGGACGAGGCCGATGGCCGCAAGGTAGTGATCTCCCTGCTGCCCAAGGGAGAGACCTTGCTGCAGGAGATGTATCCCCGCGCCTACCATATCAGCGAAGAAACCGTGGCGCGGTTGAACCCTGCGGAGCGGGTTGCCCTGCTTTATCTGTTGCGCAAGATTGCCGATGACGAAAGCGATGAACAGTAGGTTCGGCTTCGGATACGGACGGGCAGCGGCTTGCTGCTAGCGCGCGGCTCGCCCTCGAGCACTTCCAGAAAAGAGCGCTTTGCACGGCTTGCGAACTCCGCGCATCCTGAAAGCTGGTTGAAAGCTTCCACCGGAGAGCTAGAAGGTTGCACCGTGGAGGAGGCACAATGTTCGTGACGAAATGCGGTGCACCCAGCTTTTCTCGGAGGAGACACTCAATGCGTTTGACACGCAACCTTTCAATGGAATTGCGCTGAAGCGCTATGTACCCACGTTTTCAGCGAACGCGCCGACCCATTATTCAATCACACTGCCCCGACTGGAGCGCGTTTGGCGTAGGAGTTATTTCGTGCCCGGTGGCGCAGACTTCAAATGTCTTCCTTGCGCATAGCGAGCTGCCAAACCGCGGTCACCTCTCTTTTAGTCGAGACGTTGCGTTTTCGTCCAGGCGAAGCCGTGACGCCCGGCTTTGCCCAGCACGTACGTCCCCTCAACGCGCCGGCAGCTGCCAAGGCATTCATTTGTCAAGGAACATTCCCAATGGTAAAGCTCCTTAACTATTCAACAAGAAGGCTTCGATTTGTCTCAGTCATACGTCAAAGAGCCCCCTACCCTGACGGACAGCGCGCGTGCTGTGCTGAGAGCAATTGCGACCGATGGTCCGGCCACTCGTCCGCAGTTGAGCGCGGCGTTGCAGTTCTCGAAGCCGACAATGTCTGCCGCCGTCAGCGAACTCGAAAAATACGGCTTCTTGACGCCGGCAGGTGTCAATCGCGGGAATGTGGGGCGGACTTCGATTACCTATTCAATCGGCAGCAAGGCGGGCCTGGTTATTGGCGTGGACTGCGGGACGACACGGATCCACGCAATTGCCACCGGGATCGATGGTCTTCAGGTCGCAGAGGTCGAGACCACCTATGAACCGTTGCCGGACAGCCAGCGGTTCGAACGTGTCGAAACCGTTCTTTCCGACATCCTGGCGAAATGCCCGGCGCAGCGGAGCGATCTCAGCTGTATTGTCATCGCGCTTCCGAACATGATCTCGCCGACACTCGCTCGGTTGCCGAACCGCCAGAGATTTCTGGATGTGATCGCGCGTCTCAGTGAAACGTACCAGGTGCCGATCCTTCTTGAGAACAACGTAAACTGCGCCGCGCTCGCAGAATACCATCAGGGTGCCGCGAGGGATCACTCGTTCGCGGTCTATATGCAGATCGGCGTAAATGTGGGCATGGGCATCGTGATCGACGGCAAGCTGTTTCGCGGCTTCAAGGGAGGCGCTGGCGAGATTGCGCATCTGCCATTCCCCTGGTCCGAAAGCGAGCAGCCCGCACCGCTCGGGGTCGAGTCCTATCTTGGCGCCAAGGCACTCTTGGAGCGCGCCGGCGAGACGTGGAAATCCACGGCACAGGAGGCGCCAGGGGACACCAGCAAGCTATTTGCCATAGTGGAAAGCGAGCCGACGGCGAGCATGATCGTCGATCGGCATGCGCGCGACATCGGCAATCTGGCCGCAGCATGCGTCAGTGTTCTGGATCCGGAACTGATCGTTGTGGGCGGTGGCGTCGGGCAGAATGCTCGTCTTCTGCCTGAGATTAGAAATACCGTCGAAAGGCTTTGCTGGCCGGTTGATATCGTCGTTGGCGAACTGTCGAACAAGGCCACTGTGGTTGGAGCGGTGCGCCTTGCCATGGACTTTGCCCTGGCAAGGCTTCTTGGAGAGAACGCCAAGGCGGCGTTCCTTTTTTCGCCGGATCAGGCGTCGCGCTTGGTGTCGGTCTGACGATAACGGAAATTGCAAACTGGCAGACCAGCCTCCTCCGACAGCGTCGCGATGAACAGCTGCGCCGGGAGCGCTTGAAGGACCGCGTTACCGATGTGGCTGCCGAAGTCGGGCACCGAGATTACGACGAGATTGTCGGCGTCGGCGATATCGGCGCGCGTCGTGATCAGCACTGACGGAATACCGAACCCGGCGAGGTCCTGCGCCAGCTTCACCTCACGCCCGTCGCCGAACAACAGCACGCCGGTGGAGCCGTCATTCGGCTCCATCGGACCGTGCAGGAAGTTCAGTGTGTCCCAATCCTGAGCAGCCACGCGAGCGGCCTCGCGAATAAGCAGTGCCGCGTAACCGGCCGTGCCATAAGCCGTACCGGCGCCAACGCAGTCGATCGACGTCTTGCCGGAAAGCATGCGGGCGGCCTTGTCTGCCTGCGCGCGTGTCGCCTCCAGTACCGTCGCGGCCAATGCCGGAAGCTTGGTCCAGTCAGCGCCCGAAGGAGTGCCGGCCTTGTCGGCGAGGAGTGCTCCGGCAACGAGTGAGCCGAGATAGCTGGTTGTGTTCGGACCGCTATCGGTCCCGCTTTCGGTCGCGATCATGTGTTTCACAACGCGAGAAATTGGCGTGCCATCAGCCTTTGCGATCCCGTAGCTCGCCGCATCCGGCCGGATCTCCATCGCGCGGGCAGGTTCCTCGCTTCGCCCGGAGGCGGAAAACGCGATGTATGCACTGCCTGCATCTATGGAAGCGTCATACAGATCCGTGCCGGGCAGAGAGAAAGCGCGCAAGCCCTGGCTGCGCATCTGCGCGGAGACGACATTGGCCGCATAAAGGCTTGCTCCGATACCGACCAGCACGACGGGACCGCTTTGGATCGGTGCCACATCCAGGGTTTTCAAACGTTCGGAAACCGCGGCAATGCAAGTCTCAAGTGCGGTCGGCTGCAGCGCGATCGCCTCGCGGTAGGGTACTCTGTCATTCATCATCGGATCCACTTCAAACAAAATGAGGCGGCCGGAAGTCTCCCCCCGGCCGCCGGCGCACTCAAATCAATCGTCGAGTTTCATGTAGTCGGCGAAACGGGCCGCATCGTTGATCGTGACCTTGTCGAGCTTGTTTTCGCCCAGGCCCCACTTGTCGAAAATCTTGGCGTAGCTGCCATCGTCGATCATCGACTGCATTGTCGCTGCGAGGGCGTCGCGCAGTTCCAGGCTCTCCTTGGAGACGAGCATGGCCTGGTAACCGACGGCATACTGGGCGCCGGTCACAAGCTCCAGCTTCTTCGCACCTTCAGGTTGGTGCTGGAGGCTGTAGGCGGCAACGCCGGTCGTATCCATGGAAACGTCGACGCGGCCGCTCTGCAGTGCGATCTTGATCTGGTCGTTCGACGGGAACTGCATCACCTCGAGCGGCTTGTCGCTCGGGCACAGCGTCTTCTGCTTGTCGAGAAGCTGAAGAGGGATCGACCCCTGCACGGCGCCCGCCTTCAGGCCGCAGGTGTCCTTCATCTTGTGAACGCTCTTCGGGTTGCCTTCCAGTACGATAATGCTGGTACCTTCCAGCATATAGTTCACGACATCGACGATCTTTTCGCGTTCGGCGAAGTCGCCAAAGGCGGACATGCCCATGTCGAAACGTCCAGCCTGAATGCCCGGAATGATGCTGGCGAACTGCGCGGGCATATCGGTAAACTTCACGCCCAGACGCGTGCCCATCTCGTCACGCAGTTCTTTCTCAAGTCCGGTGATTGTCTTGTTGTCTTCCGCGTAAAAATCATACGGAGGCGTCTGCGGCTCGGTACCAACCTTGATCTCGCCGGCAGTCTTGATCTTCTCAGGGAGCATGTCGTGGAGCTTCTGATCCAGACCTGCGGCGGAGGCGGTTCCGGCGACGAGCAACGACATCGCTGCAGTGGCAAGCAGGATGTTAAATGCGTTCTTCATTTGTCATTCCCCTTTTGTAAATTGCACGAGAAGGACGTGCGACCTTTTCAGATTCTCACCGCCGACTGGTCAGTGCATGCGCCTGAGAAATGCTCGGGTTCGTTCCTGCTGAGGATTGTCGATGACATCGCGCGCCGTCCCCTCTTCCACGACCACGCCCTGGTCCATGAAGACGACCCGGTCGGCGACGTCGCGCGCGAAGGACATCTCGTGAGTAACGACAATCATCGTCATGCCCTCGTCGGCGAGCTTGCGCATGACGCTCAGGACCTCGCCGACCAGTTCTGGATCGAGTGCCGATGTCGGCTCATCGAACAGCATGAGCTTCGGCTCCATGGCCAGCGCACGGGCGATGGCGACACGTTGTTGCTGGCCGCCGGATAGCTGGTAAGGATAGGCGCCTTCCCGGCCTTCCAGGTCGACCATCTTCAACAGCTGCTTGGCTCGCGCGACCGCCTGGTCACGTGATTTTCCGCAGTTCAGAATTGGTGCCTGGCTGATGTTGGTCAGGACATCCTGATGCGCGAACAGATTGAAACGCTGGAACACCATGCCGATATCGCGGCGCTGGACTGCCAATTCCTTTCCACTCATCTCGTGAAGCTCGTCGCCGCGCTCGTGATAGCCGATCAACTGGCCGTCTACGACGATCCGACCGCTGGTCATCGTCTCCAGATGATTGATGCAGCGCAGGAATGTCGATTTGCCACTGCCCGACGGACCGAGGAGACAGACGACCTCCCCCTTGCGGACGGTAAGATTGATACCCTTGAGGACATCAAGCGTCCCGAAGGACTTGTGGACGTCGATTGCCTCAACCACGACGGAGGCAGGTTGCTTTGAACGATCACTCATCCGTTTCTTCCTTCCGCGCGCATGAGACGGAGCGCAGCCTTCCAGACAGCGGGAGGCTGTTTCGCCGACCGGCCGAGGCGCTGTTCGATTGCGTATTGAATGCAGGAGGCGATCGTGGTCATCACGAGGTACCAGATGCTGGCAACGATCAGCAGTTCGATGATCAGGAAGTTTCGCGCGTAGATGTTCTGCGCCCTCGTCAACAGGTCCTGCGCCGCGACGACGGAGACCAGCGAAGTGGTCTTCAGCATCGAGATGGTCTGGTTGCCGATCGGCGGGATGATCACTCGCAGCGCCTGGGGAAAGATGATCCGAAGCATCGCCTGCGCTGGCGTATAACCCAGAGCCTTGGCCGCTTCACCCTGGCCACCATCGACGGCCAACAGTCCACCACGAATGATTTCGGCCATGTAGGCGGCTTCGTTCAGGCTTAGAGCAAGGAGAGCGGCAACGAACGCCGTGACGATGACGTTTGTATCGATCTGGAAAATACCGATATCAATGCTGGGGATGAAGAGCTGGATGTTGAACCAGAAGATGATCTGCACGAGCAACGGCGTGCCCCGGAAGAACCAGATGTAGAGGCTGGAGAAGCCTGATAGAACTGGGTTCGAGGATAGCCGCATCGTTGCGAGAATTGCGCCAGCGACGATACTGATGACCATCGAGAGCATTGTGAACAGGATCGTCAGGCGGATGCCATCAAGGATCGTCTCGTCGAAAATGTACTGCGGTATCGTCGACCAGCTGATGTGCCGGCTAGTCGCGACCATGTAGATCAGGAGTGCGACGACGGCGATCAGCACGACCGCTATGGCGCGCTGTCCCCAATTTTTCGCCGGAACGATCCTCTTGGCGTTCATGCCATTCTCCCTGGCTGATTGGTGTCGGGACGCCCGTCCCTGTGCGGCGTCGGGAGGGTCTGCGTCGTCCCCCCTTCGGAAAGAAGCCGGGCGAGCTTGATAGCCCCGATGACGGGAGGCTCACCAAGGAGCGTGACCGCCGCCCCCGGCACACGTCGGGTCAAAGCCGTCCTGAAGGCTTCGAGCAGCCGCTCCTGTCGGCTGATAACGCCACCCGCGGTAACGACCGCGTCCGCGGGCGCTCCCCGCTTTGCAAGCTGCTCGACGAGAAACGCTAGAGCATCGCCACCCTCGGCAATGACCTCGTCCGCAATGCGCGAACCCGAGGCGGCGGCATCGAAAACGAGCGGCGCGAGCGCACCAATCCGATCAGCGGAGCCGAGCCGAGACAGCGCGCGTCCAAACTCCACCGGGCTCTGCACTTCAAGTGTGTCGAGCAAAGCCTTGCCGAGATTGTCAATTGGAGATCCCGCATCGAGAGACGCGCGAACCTTCCTGGCGGCGTCGCGAACCAGACCGCTTGCGCTGCCCTCATCGCCCAGGAACCATCCCCATCCGCCAGCGGACATCATTTCCCGATGGCGGTTGCGGGTGACGGCGATCGATCCGGTACCCGCGATCACCGAGATACCCGTTGGCTTCGACGCCGCCGGCAACAGGAGCTCGGAATCGTTCAGGACCAGCACCAGGCCGGAAAAGTGCTGGGAAAGAAGAGCCTGAAGGCGAAGACAGTCTGCATCCGCGTCGCAGCCGCGCGCGCCAACCACGACCACGTCCGGCTGACCACCCTCGACTGCAAGCACCAGTTCAGCGAGGCTCCTGGCGTCTTCCAGCTCGCCCCGCTCACGCCATCTGGAGGTCTCCAGCACGTGTTCCGCCCTGGAGCCGTCTTGTCGTTCGACCAAGATGTGTGTCTTGGTCCCGCCCACGTCTACGCCCGCAATCATCTGTCACTCCAACTTCATTAGTTAACTTACCTAACTAATGAGTGGATGCAAGCATCTTTTTAGAGCGAGCTGGGTTTTGTTTATATGTTTGTGTTTCGGGCCAGGAATGAGCGTCGGAGTTTACGGGGCTCGGGTTGCTGCAGGTATTCCACGAAACCCGTAGCAACCCATCGCCCCGAAAACCGGCCTCAGCGGCGCGACCGTCGCCGGCAATCTCGCTATTCGTCTCGGCGCGGATAGCGCACATAGGCAAAGGAAGCGGAATCTGGCGCCCAGGAGGCAACATTGATGCTGCCCTGGCCGCCATTGAAGCGATCGATATCAACGATGCCGCTTCCATCCGGATTCATGATCCGGATCACTACGTCCTTGTCCGCGGGGTGCCCCAAGGTTCCCGAGGGAAATGCAATATAGGAGACGAGCTTTCCATCCGGCGACAGGTGGGGGAACCAGTTGACGCACTCGTCATGCGTTATCTGTTCCAATCCGGAGCCATCCGTCCGCATTCGAAACACCTGCGCGTGCCCAGGCGATTTGGCAGCGGCCTCCGAATTGAAGTAAATCCACTGTCCATCCGGGCTGTATTCGGGCCCATCCACGGGGCAAGCGCCGTCGGTCAGAACGACATCGGCTCCACCTGCCGCGGGAATTGTGCAGACGCGAGTGACGACCTTTCCACCCTCCATCTCCAGTCCGACATAGGCCAGTGTCTTTCCATCGGGCGAGATGCCGTGAAGATAGTAGCGAAAACCACGGCTGGGATCCTGCTCGTTGGAGACCCGCTCCGGCTTCCCGCCCTCAATCGCAACGCGATACAGATGGCCGTCATTGGCGCTGATATACAGCCACTTGCCATCCGGCGAAATGACATGGTCGTTGTTGAGATCCTCGACGGGTGCGGTGTTGATCCGGATGGGACCGTCGAGCCCGTTCGGAGAGATGCGAAAGAGCCTGCCGTCGCCATTATAGACAAGCCATTTCCCGTCCGGCGTCCAGTTGGGCGCTTCAATAAGCTCCCCCGTTTCGTAGATGACTTCGATCCGCTTGCCATCGCTGGATGAAACGACAAGCTGGCTGATCTGGCCGTCGTGAAGGCGGCGTGGTGATTTGGGACGCATGGCAGTTACCTTTGCTGATGAGAGGGCGCGGCGACGGCGTGTTTCATCCAGCCGTCGAGATAATTGATTGATTGAATAAGGAAATCCGGCACATCGGCCGCGTGGTCATGCTCAATGACCAGAAGATCGACGCGGGTGAAGGAAAGCGCCTGGCCGATCGCTATCCAGTCGAGCACACCGGAACCGATATAAGCGCCGCCCTTTTGAGCCGGATCACCATGTTGGCCTGCGACATCGCGCATATGCAGGGCGGTGATGCGAGTCCCATGACGCTGAAGAACCACCGCAGGATCGAGCCCAGCTGACGCCAGCCACCCGAGATCGCACTCCCATTCGAGCTCCGGCGCGGCAGCCAGAAGCAGCTCGATCGGTGTCTCGCCCGTGCGCATCGGCGCCAGTTCCGCACCGCCATTATGCCAGCCGAGACGCAGGCCTTCCGCTGACAAATCCGCGGAGAGGTCGGCAAGCTCCCTCGCCAGCTCGAGGCAGGACGGCCTGTCGGCAAGAATTTCGGCTGAGACGCCCGGCACAACCAGTCGAGCAACACCGAATTCCTCGACCAAATGCCGGCTAAAAGCGCGATCCTTCAAAAGGCCGAGCGGCACATGTGCGCTCGGCATCGTCATTCCGCGTGAACGCAGAGCCACGCCGAAGCCGGGTGTATCATAGTTTCCGCTCCAGCCTTCGACCCTGAAAACGCCATGCCTCCCCAGAAGCTCCAGGATTGGGTCCAGCGGCTCGATGTCACGTGCGTATCGAGCTGGAACGACAAATGCATCGCTTCAGCTCTCTAGGCGATTGAGGAACGAAATCGACCGACACGCGCCCTCGTACAAGTCATTGGGCTCATCGTGTTCGACCGCGACGTGGTCCGCGCGGGTAAATAATGCCAGAGCCTTGCCCCAATCGATCATGCCATCGCCCATTGCCGCCCAGCCCCTTCGGCGGCGGTCCCCACCTTCTGATAAGTCAATTTTCTCTCCTGGTCTAAAAAACTCTGCGCAGCCGGATATTTCGCCATCTGCATGCTGCGGCCCTGCCCAGCGCTCGTCGCCGATATTGGGGTCGTTGTCATGCACCTCGAAGGCGATGCCCTGATCGCCCGAGCAAGGCGCGCATTCCTTTGATCCTGTAGGATTATCTGAAATTGGACGCGACATCGATGCGACCGCGAAAAGTCACACTGGCCGACATTGCAGCTAAGACAGGCTACGGGAAAAACACCGTGTCGCTTGCTCTACGCGGAAGCACGCGCATCTCGCAGGCAGCACGGGACCGCATCCGCGGTGTCGCGGGCGAAATGACTATGTACCCAACAAGATCGCGGCGTCGCTCGTCCTAAACCGAAGCAACACGATCGGGTTGATCCTGCACGAGATCACCAACCCTGGTCTGACGAGTGTCGTCCACATGGTTCAGAAGACACTCGGCAAACACGGGTACAGCGTTCTTCTCGCCTCCTCGAACGGCGACCCGGAAGAGGAGCTCAAGGCGATCGCCGCTTTCCGGGCGCGAATGATCGACGGGCTTCTCATCTACCCGATCGCACATTCCAACGTCGATCACTTGAAGGCGCTTCGGCGCAACAACTTTCCGACGGTCTGTTGATTCACACGGACGCAACAGGCATCGATGCAGTCGGCATTGACGAACGAAGGGGGCGTTCGACGCTACGAACCATCTTATCGAACGCGGGCATCGCCGCATCGGAACGTTGGGACCTTCATTCACCAGCACAGTTGGTAATGTCGGCAAACTGCAGGGGTTATCGCGATGCACTTGAAGCTGCCGGCATTGCTTATGACCCGACCATTGTTTTGATCCCCATTGATCACTCGATCAAAGCAAGCTTCCATGCAATGGACGAGCTCATGGCGCAAGATGACGCGCCGTCCGCCATATTCGCCACAAGTGACCTGACCGCCCTCGCCGCCCTACGCTGGGCGGCGAAATCCAACTTCAAGGTGCATGAGGAATTGGTGATCGTCGGCTTTGACGACACTGATTATGTGGCACAGGCGACGACACCAATTTTATCGATTCACAACGACGTCGAGCAACTGGCGACGGAGGCAGTGGAACGCCTCTTGTTCCTCATTGCCAACAAGGAGCTGCTGCCACCCGCGGAGACACGCAGCACACCTGGGCGCCTTATCATTCGCGACAGCTCATAGCATTCGAGGTCCTGCCGGCATCAGATCGTTTGCGGATCAGCTTCGGTACGGAGCTCTTAACCCCATCATCTCGATAAAGCCCGACAGGTGATTTATGCCGCTGATCAGATCCTCGCCGTTCGCCTCGATGACCGCGCGACGCTTATCATCGGAGGCAGAAGCGATGGTACGCCAGCGGTCGGCCAGCTCTGACAACAATGACCCCAACTGCGCGGCTTTGCCGCCGGAGTGGCAAAGGTCGAGCAGGTGTTGGACGGTAACCGTTCCTATCCCGTCCGGGGTCTTGCTACCTGCGGAGCTATACCCTTCCGGCAAAGTCCCTTTCAGGTTCGTGACGGTTTGCGTCCGGATGGCATCGTAGATTTGATCGATAGCCTGCTTCGCGCCGGCGACGCGCGAGGGATGATCGGTGTCCGCGGCCGCGTGCGGCAGAAGCTCCAGCCGATCCGGGTAGTGCTCCACCAGCCGCAGATAGGGAACCATTGGGCCGGTCAGTTCGCCGGTCGCAGCGTTCTTGAACAGATCGGCATCGATTGCGGCGTGCCGCACCTTGCCGCTCGCCAGCGCATTCGCCAAAGCATCGACATCGACAAGTTCGCCGCGATCATAATTCACCAGAATGGCGCCGGGCGCGAGCATGGAAAGCACTGCCTTATCAATCAAACCCGCATTGGCATAGCGTCCTGTTGCTGCATCAAGGCTGCCGAGACCGACATGCACGCTGAGGACATGCGCGCCGGAAGCGGCTGAGGCAACGCTGTCGCCATAGACGAAGCCTTCAGACTCGATCCATTTGCGATGATGGGCGCGGGCATGGACGACGACACGCATACCGAAGGCCCGCGCCAGCTTGGCCAGCTCACGACCGATATTACCATAACCAATAATGGCGATCGTCTTGCCTTCCATCTTCTCCGTCGGATAGTCGCGGAGCTGGCGACCGGTATCGAAATCTCCTCTGGACGTCAGGATGTGAAGGGTATCGACCGGAAGGTCGGGCACGACCTTCAAGATGGCCTTCATCGCCATCTGGGCGGTCGCCCGGCTGTTGATGCCGGGGGTGTTCATCAGCGGCGCCGCCCCGCCTTCACCACCACCACCGCCCCATGAGAGCGACCCCATATTGCCGGTACCGGCGCCGATCCGCACACCGCCGAGCGGGAACACCGTCTCGGCCGGCAGGAAGGTGGCTGCCGCGATCACCGCGTCGTATTGCCCCTCGCCAGCCGCCGCCAGTAAATCTGCGGCAGTGCTGAGATCTGGCTGGTAGAAGAAATGCAGCACGCCCGGCTGCAGTGAACCCGCATCCCCGATGGCGCCGAAATGAAAGACACCGCCCCGGAGTTCAATATGGGCCCTCGCCTCCGATGGGTCGGGTTTGCCATCCTCCCCAAGCTTCAGTCCTATCAGATCGCAGACAAGCACCTTGTAGCTGCGGGACGGATCAAAGACGCTTTCGCCTGCGGAGGATGGGCTGGTCATGGGAATGCTCGCAATTTTTTCTCGTCTTGCAGGTCTAGTTTAAAAACGGCTCATGCGAAACGGTTTCAGACGAACCGGGGTCGGAAGCTGCGCCGTCATCGGCGGCGTAGCCTAGCGCGGGATAAATCAGAAACTGAGCCATCAATGGGAGAGAAGCATCTCGCGCTCGCAACGCGACGCCCGCCGAAAGGCTACCACCGGCGCTATAGCCCACAACGGCGATGAATCTTGATTCAAAGCCCAGGTTTGCCGCCTCGCGATGAAGCCAACCAAGAGCGGCCACGCTTTCATCGAGAGCGACGTGACCACCGACTTCAGGCGCGCGACGATAGTCGACAGATAGAACGACGACATTGTGCCGATTGGCAAGTTCGGCGCAGAAGGGAGCAAACATGTATGCTGAACCTGCGACCCAGCCGCCGCCATGCACGTGCAGGATGGCGCCGCGCACCTCATCGCCGGCGGTTCGAAAGAGAAGCGCTCGAACCGCCTCCTCACCATCGCGCTCGATGAATTCTACCTCAAAATCAACGCTATCAGAAGCGCCGTACGCGCGTTCACAGGCTTTGAGCAGGTGACCGCGGATTTCCTCCAGCGTCTGCGTGTCTTAGTCGAAGATCGGAATGACTGTCGCGGCATCGCGGTAAGCCGGAGCAACAAGGTGAGGCGTGCTCATGGAATGAGTCCTTCGAGGTTTCGAAATCGTGCAACATCGAAGCGGACACACGAGACGATGGCAGGGAGGATGAAGACATGTCGGCGCCAGGCTGGATAAGCCCGTTTCTTGGGCCCATCCGGGTCGCTTACGGCAGGCGGTCGCAATGCATTGCACCGGTCTCAATACGCCGGGGCCTGTGACTTCAGAACCTGTATGATGCTGGCGATGAGGTTCGTTCGTGTCTGGATTGATAGCGCGCTAGCCAACATGTTGAAGCCGTGCACGGCACGCGCGTAGCGCCGGTCGCAACGATGGCTGGCGGCAAGCCATGCAAGTCCTTTGCCAGCGCGGGCGAAAGATACCCTACCTGATCGCTGTCGCGACTGAGAGAACCGTTTACCGCATTCCATGAAAAAGCAGTCAAAGGACGATTGACCACGAAGTCACCGGTCAGCGGATCGTCAAAGGGTGCTTCCTCGGTGCCAGTTCTCATATCGAGCGAGGGATAGAGAAGGATCTGAGCGCATAGCGGTATTTCTTTGCGATCACGCGCGAGAAGCGCGAGCGCGGCGGCAAGGCCACCGCCTCCGCTATCACCCATTACAGCGATGCCGTTTGGATCGATCTTCAGTTCGGCGGCATTGGCATGCAATCACTTCAGGACTGAGCAGCAATCTTCGAGGCCGCTCGGAAGGAAACTCCGGCGCCAGACGATAGCCGGGGCAGCGACGACTGCGTCGAGATCGAATGCCAGTTTCAGATGGCTTCCCGCGATCGGCGCAGAGCCTATATGCGGCCTTTGGCTCAAAGGACGCCCTCTACCTCGAGGCCATGGAGCTCTATCGGACGACGGTCGGAGGGTTCGGCGCGAAGGCCATGGCGGAGAAGAAGGACGCGGTGTCGGCAGTGGCTCGGCTTATCCACGACGCGGCGCTTGTTTTTTCCAGCAGCGACTACAACCGGGATGCATGATCACGACAGCTCCATCTGGCGATAGAGGAGAACCTGTAAGTGAGTTCGGCAAGCAGCTTCGGACACAGAGTATTGAACAGGTACGCGCCCGCCTTCAGCGAGGTGTAGAGGATGGACACGCCAAAGCCGATCTCCATTGCGAAGTCTGGGCGCGTTTCGTGGCCGCGATAGTTCACGGACTGTCGATGCGGGCTCGAGACGAGATGTCGAGAGATGCTTTGATCGCAAGCGCGCGTGTGGCCGCGGCGTCCCTTGAAGTCCTTCGTGCGAAGGGTCACGCCGGTTAGGTTGTAGAATCCGCCGGAACAAGGACCGCTTCACGCGCCGCTGCATCCGGGAGCGTACAACTTCATCATGCATTTCCGCGGGAGCTGGCTTGGCCCCTGGCAACGCCCTTCAGCTGCTCGCGAAAGTTACGCGTAACGACGGAATGATCATCAGGATGGGTCGCCAGTGCAAGCCGAGCTCGCGGCGCATCGCCTATGATCGGCAGGAAAACCACGCCTGGCACGTTGATGTTGGACAAGGGAGCTGGAACGATGGAAACACCAAGTTCGACTGCCACCAGGTTCGCAATCGAAGTGATCTGAGGGGAGACCTGTCCAATCACCGGCTCGAAGCCGGCCCGCCGGCAGGCATCGATGACCTCGTCATAAAGATCAGGCCCAAGACTACGGGAGTGCAAGACCAGAGGTTCATTTTTCAGAGCACTAAGCGGGATCGCATATTCGAACGCGAGACGGTGGCCGGAGGGGAGCACGACCATCATGGCATCCTCGGCGAGGTAGGTCACCGTCAGCCCTTCGGGCGCCGTCGGGCCTGGCCGGATGAACACGGCATCGATCGATCGATGCCTCAATTGCTCGAGCAGCTGCAACGTGTTGAGCTCGGCAAGCGTGATTTCGACCTTCGGATAGGCACGCCGAAACGATCTTATGATCTTCGGGACTGCCTCATTGAACGCGGCCGAGCCGGTAAAACCGACCCGCAGCCGTCCGAACTCACCGGCCGCGCCACGCAAAGCCATCTTCCTCGCATAGTCGAGCTGTCCAAGGGTTACATAGACCTCCGCCAAGAATGCCTCGCCTGCCTCCGTGAGCGAAGCCCCCCTTGGGAGCCTGTGGAACAGCGGCACCCCAATCTCCTCCTCGAGATCCTTGATCTGACTGCTGAGCGGAGGCTGAGCAATTCCCACCCTCTCCGCGGCACGGCGGAAATTGCCCTCTTCCGCGACCGCAATGAAATAGCGCAGGTGCCTCAGCTCCATCTGACCTCTCTCAATTGATACGTAAAAGATATCACAAAATACTTTCGATATATTGGATATTTCTTATCGCGTAGCGCATATCTCGGTCAATAGAAAGGAGCGGATATGCGCACAACAGACGATAACGCCCTGCATTCCTTCGTCGGCATGTGGGTCACCGAGGATGGCTACATACGTCAGGAGTTGCTGCCGAACGGTCGCTACGACGAAGCACGCGGCAACAAGCGGAGCGCATACCAAGGGCACTATGCAATGACCGGGAACCATATCGAATATTGGGACGATACCGGTTTCACCGCAGACGGCGAATTCATCGACGGCGTCCTGCATCACGTCGGGATGCGATTTCATCGCGAATAACGCCGGCCCAATCTGTCGAGCTGGCACTAAGGCTCGGCTGCCAAACCCCGGCAGAAGTCAACGGACTGTTTGCCGATACTTCGGGTACCCCCAGAAAGAGAGAGCATGATGATAAAGGTATATAATCCTGCGGATGGCAGCCTCGTCGGCGAAGTCCCTCATTTTTCCGCCAAAGAGGTCAAGGCGGCGATCGACCGCACGTGTGATGCCTTTCCTGCCTGGTCCCGCAAACTCGCAAAAGAACGGGGCGATCTTCTTCGCCGCTGGTTTGAACTGGTGCGCGACGACAAGCGCATCTTCGCCGAAATCATGGTGAGAGAAAACGGAAAATGCCTTTCGGAAGCCATGGGCGAGATCGATTATGGCCTGGGCTTTATCGAATGGTATGCCGAAGAGGCCAAGCGGGTCTACGGCGACACCATCCCATCGCATGCGAACAACGCAGCGGTGCTGGTCTTCAAGGAACCGGCCGGCCCGACAGCGTCGATCACCCCATGGAACTTTCCCTTCATGATGATCGCGCGCAAGATCGCAACCGCGCTTGCCGCGGGCTGCACGATGATCATCAAGCCTTCGGAGGAGACGCCGCTCACGGCCTACAAGCTGCTCGAATATGCTCGAAAGGCCGGCATTCCCGAAGGCGTCTTCGAAATGGTGACAGGCGATCCTCGGGAAATCGGGCCGCTATTCACCGGTGACGATCGCATCCGAAAGATCTCCTTCACCGGCTCCACGGCCGTCGGCAAGCTGCTTGCGGAGGCAAGCGGAAAAAACCTGAAAAAGATGACGCTCGAGCTGGGTGGCAATGCGCCATTCATTGTCTTCGACGACGCTCACTTCGACGACGCAGTCGCCGGCATTGTGTCCGCGAAGCTGCGCAACTCCGGGCAGGTCTGTATCTCGCCGAACCGAATTTACGTCCACAGTAGCATTTATAATAAGTTCGTTGCCGCTGTTGCGGAACGTGTGGCCAAAATTCGAGTCGATCAGGGCCTTCAAGACGATTTCGTTGTCGGCCCGTTGGTCAACAAGATCGGCTTCGACAAAGTTGCCGGCCTCGTCGAAGAGGCCAAGGCGGCGGGTGCGCGTGCCGTTCTCGGCGGCAAGCCTCACGCCAACGGCGGTTTGTTCTATGAACCGACTATTCTCGCTGACGTCACGGACGACATGAAAGTCGCTCGAACCGAAATTTTTGGACCGGTTTTTCCGATCTACCGGTTTGACAGCGAGGACGAGGTCGTCAAGCGTGCCAACAATTCCGAGTATGGACTTGTTGCATATGCCTACACCAAAGACCTTGCGCGCGCGTTTCGGCTGTCGCGCGACATTGATGCGGGCATGGTCATCCTGAACTCGCCATCCGTGGGAACTGCCTCGGTCCCGTTTGGCGGTGTCAAGCATTCCGGCTTTGGCCGCGAAGGCAGTTACTACGGCATCGAGGAATATGTCGAAGTCAAATACGTTCTGATGGCGAGCCTCGATCGCTAAACTTTCCGATTGGAAATGGCGGCACTGCCGCCGTTTCCCCTTCTCGGAAACGTCACCTTCTTAATCTCCCCCCAGGACAAACAAATCATGAATGCGAAAGCAGATCCGCTAAGATGGCGCGTCTTCGCCATGGCGGTAACAACGGCTATCACAATCGCGAACGTCTATTACTGCCAACCGATCCTGTCCAAGATCAGCGATACGCTGGGAGCAACGGATGCGCAGATCGGAAACCTTCCGGTCTTGACCCAAGTGGGCGTAGGGATGGGTCTCCTGTTCCTGGCGCCGCTGGGCGACATGCTTGACAGAAAAAGCTGGTCATCTGCCTTGAGCTTCTTCTCGTATGCGCATTGCTCGGCATGTCGGTCGCAGACACGTTGTTGACGGTCTACGGTCGGCTGCCTGCCGTCAGCGCCTTGGCGCTGCTGGTTTCGATACTCAACCTGTCCGCCTCGAAAAGACCATCTGCTCCGCACATCTGAGCGTCACGAAAGCTGGGATCCGATCGCCAGCATTTCAGCGCCGTTGCTTCAATGCCTCACGAGGGGCGCAGTATCGCTGAAGGCGAGTACGACTGCGCCTCATTCCGACGGTCCGACGCAATCAGGCTTTGTTGAGAACACTTGATGATCATAAAATTCGTTCAATTTCGCCGTCGCCAACAGATTCACGAGCCAATCGACAAATACTCTCACCTTGTGACCGAGATGCCGGTTCGGCGGATAGACGATGTAGAGCGGGATGCTTGCACCATGCCATTCCGGCAAGGTGGGAAAATGGTGATGGATGCTTGTCTTGCGGATTCCCACGACTTCAGCGATATCAGCATAGCTGAAACCATTGTAGCCGCCGCTCATGATGAGGTTGCGCGCAGAAGCGTGAATGTCGACCGAAGTCGTCTATAAGTTGCTCATGCAATATCTACCTTCTAGTAGGGCTACCGTCAGTCGGAAACAGCTGACTGTTGAATTTGCGTTCCTTCACGGCTAGTACGAAGGCGAAACAGAACGGCGGCAGACATGAAGACAATCGGAATTCTCGGCGGTATGTCCGCCGCTTCAACGCAGATCTATTATCGGGAACTCTGCAATCGAACCCGACAAATCCTGGGAGGCCTGCACTCTCCGGAATTGGTCATACGCTCCCTGGATTTCGCACGGATCGAGGCCCTGCAGATCGGTGGGAAATGGGAAGAAGCCGGCGAGATTTTGAACACAGAAGCGAAGACCCTTGAGCGCGCCAACGCGGATTTCATTGTCCTGGCGACCAACACCATGCACAAGCTGGCCGAGCAAATGATGCACGGCGTGTCGATCCCCTTGCTGCATATCGCCGAAGCCACCGCATCACGCATCAAGCTGGAGGGACTGCGCAGCCCGGGACTGATGGCGACCGCATTCACAATGGAGCAGTCCTTCTACACCGACAGGCTGGTTGCGGCCGGTGTTACGGCGATCATACCGGAAACGCGCGATCGAAGCGAAACGCACCGGATCATCTACGAAGAGCTTTGCTGCGATGTTGTTACCAAGCAGAGCGAAGAGGCCTATGTCGCCATCGCCCAACGTCTCGTCGATCGAGGCGCTGATTGCCTGATCCTCGGCTGCACGGAAGTCGGCATGCTTCTTAACCAGGAGAATGTGTCCGTACCCGTGTTTGACACGACCCTGATCCATTGCGATGTGGCCATCGCAATGGCCCTCGACGACCAGGTGCCGTCATAGGTTATTAGTTAAAGCTCGTGTCGACGACACGACTTGCCGAAGTCCCGCACCCTTTTAACCAGCCAAGGTCAACAATCCACGAGATTGCCCCGCGGCACCGCGAGACACAAGAGAGCCTGATTCAGAGAAAACAGCGGCATCTCGTCGCTGACATGGTCAACGACCCCGCTGACCACTTTTTACCAGCCCCTTGGCCTGCGGAGCGCTTCCAGCCTGCGTTATGACAATGCCGCCATAGCTGTGGCCGACAAGCACAACGCGACCATCAGCCTGGCTGATAGCCCGCGTCGTCGTCGCCACATCATCGCTGAGCGAAGTCTCGGGCTCTTGCACTACGGTAACCTTGTAACCGTCCCGATCAAGAATCTCCGCAACACCGCGCCAGCCGGATCCGTCGGCGTAGGCACCGTGAACCAGCACGACATTCTTGACGGCTCTGCTGCCTGAACCTGTGCGACAGCAAGGGTTGCAACTGCCAACAGCGGCGAGGATGTGAAGCTTCCGGCACAGGATCACATGACGAACAGATGGTTGACGGCGCGGCGACAAGGCGGCCGAAGCGGCGAGCGCTGGGCCTGTAAAAACTCAGGCGAAACAAACGCCCCGCTTCTCGTTTGACATGGTCAGGCTCGCGAAGCCGCCGCTTGCGATACGGATGCTTCAACATGACGCCGCGCATTGTCGAGGAGGCGTTTGAATACACCTTTGTCGTCGAGTGCGCGTGACAGTACCAACGCGCCCTGTATTCTCGAGACCACCTCTTCCGCCATCATGACGGCCTCGACGCGTCCTGCGCCAGCTCGCACAAGCGCGCCCGCCAGAGCGTCGATCCAGCGAACGAAGTGGGCGGCAATCGCGCCGGCATAGCGCGACCTTGTCTCGTCCAGCGCGAAGGCGCCGACAAGGCACACCCGGCCTCCCGAGTGGAAATAGGCCTCTGTATTGCGCCACATGGCGGTGATCGCGGCCGTGGCATCGTCCTCGCGCAGCGGCGCGTAGACCTCACGTTCGAACCAGCCGTCGACCTCCTCCAATACCGCTGCCGCCATCTCCTCCTTCCCGCCCGGAAAGAAATGATAGAGGCTGCCCTTGCCAATGCCGGTGCGCGCTGTGATGCGTGTGAGCGTGGCTCCTTCATAACCAAGCTCACGGAAAATTTCCGCAAGCAACGGCACCACATCCGCACGCTCATATAGTGTCTTCAACAGATCGAACTTTCTTCCTGAGGATTAAGGTCGGAACTCAATCAGAACTGGGATTTTGACCTTAGAGGCTGAGATCGGAGAGACCTGGATGATCGTCGGGGCGGCGGCCGAGAGCCCAGTGAAATTTCCGCTACGTCTCGCGAAGCGGCATATCGTTGATGCAGGCAAATCGACGTTGCATCAATCCCTCCGTATTGAACTCCCAGTTTTCGTTTCCATACGACCGAAACCAGCTGCCGCTGTCGTCATGCCACTCGTAAGCAAACCGCACGGCGATCCGATCGCCGTCATGTGCCCAGATCTCCTTGATCAACCTGTAGTCCGGCTCCCTTGCCCATCTACGGGTGAGGAAAGCCACGATCCCAGCCCGGCCGTTGACGAACTCAGCGCGGTTTCGCCATTGGCTGTCGGGGGTATAGACGAGCGACACCTTTTTCGGGATTACGGCTATTCCATCCGTCTTCCGCCATACGGACTTTTTGGGTGGCGGTTTCGAGTGTGAAGGGGGGGATCAGACTAGACACGGCAATCTCCTGCATGAATTTGTACCTATCGGTTTTTATTGTACCGATCAGTACAAATTTGGCATGAGGGGCAGGCCTCGAAGCAGCCGTTATGGATTCGATCGCCGCGAGGTCGGATCAATGACAGTTGAGCCGGCAGCACCAAACTGACTAACGCCCGCTTGCCTTAAGCGCATCGGCGATCTTTTCCGCCACCGTTATCGGCACGATGCAGTAGATTTTCGGATGCGGGGCGTCTTCTACAGGTATCGTCACCGAATGGCGGCGCCATAATCTTTCCGCTTCTCGCGAAAATGGCTCGGGGAAGCACCGATCACGCGCTTGAACGCGCGACTGAAGGACGCCTCAGAATCGTAGCCGAGCCGTTCGGCGACGGTTGCCACGCGCTGCCCCTCGCGCAGCCATTCATGGGCCTGGTGCATGCGCATTCGCGCCACGTAACGCGCCGGCGTCTCGCCGACGACGCTGACGAAGCGCTGGGCGAAGCCGGAGCGCGAGGCGCCCATGTGGCGCGCCAGTTCGTTCACGCTCCAGGCGTGCGCGGGGTCGAGGTGGATGGCGGCGAGCACGCGCCCGACTTCCGGGTTGCGCACGGCGGCAAGCCAGCCGCTTGCGTCGCCGCAGCCATGCTCCACCCATGTCCGGATGATCGTCGCCGTCAGCACGTCGGCAAGGCGCGATAGGATGCCCCCTGCGCCCACGCGGTTCATCTCGACCTCGCGCATCATGGCGTCGAGCAGTGGCGGGATCGTCGGCTCGCTCTTGGCGAGATCGCCGGTGCGCATCACATCGGGCATCAGGTTGAGGAGCGGATGGCGCTTGTCGACGTTGAAGCGCATCACCGCGAAAAAGATGAGGTTGTTGCTGTCGGTGCATGGACATTGCAGGTCGACGATGCCATCGCAGAGCGGCTTGCGCGGCAGGCAGTCGACCGGCGTCGGCGAAATGCCCGGCTCGCTCGCGATCACATGCGCGTCGCCGCGCGGTAAGAGCACGGCGTCGCCGGGGCGCATCTCCATCCACTCGCCATCGGGTGCCTGCAGATAGGCGCTGCCCGCCGCCAGGAAGTGAAATCTTGCTTCCGCCTGCGCGGGATAAGCCGTGGCCCAAGGCGCGGACGGCTGGCAGCGACCATATTCGACGCCATCGAGCCGCAGCCCGCGCAGCATCTCGGTCAACGGATCGGTCATCATGGCCTCCGACAGGTTTGGACGAATTGTTATGCTTTATAGCTTTTCCAGCATGGAAACGCCAGATACTTAAGCGTAGCGTCGCCGCAGAAATGACGGAGATGCATATGAACATTCACTCGGAGATCAACCATCCAGCCGTGAAGGGCGAGACACCTGCCGCATGGGCAGGCGTTGTTTCGCTGTCGCTTGGTGTATTTGGGCTCGTGACGGCGGAATTTCTACCCGCGAGCCTTCTGACACCGATGTCGCATGACCTTGGCGTCAGCCTCGGCGCGGCCGGGCAATCGGTGACGGCGACAGCCGTGGTCGGCGCGCTGGCGGGACCGGGCGTTGTGCTCGGCACGGCCCGTTTCGATCGCCGTTACACGCTGCTGGCGCTCACAAGCCTGCTCATCATCTCGAGCCTGATCGCCGCCACGGCAAACGGGCTGGTGACCCTGCTCCTGTCGCGCGCGCTGCTCGGCGTCGGGCTTGGCGGCTTTTGGGCGATGTCGCTGGCACTTGCCATGCGCCTGGTGCCGGAGCGGCTGATGCCGCGCGCCATGGCGATCGTCATGACCGGCGTGTCGGCGGCAACCGTCTGTGCCGCACCTGTCGGCGCCTGGGTCGGCGAGGCGTTCGGCTGGCGCGCGGCTTTCTGGATCGCCTCCGCGCTTGGCGTCGTCGCATTTCTCGTCCAGGCGTTGACGCTTCCAGCCATGCCGCCGACAAGTTCGGGCGGCCTCGGCACGATGGCCCAAGTCTTGCGCCGTCCGGCCATCCGCCTTGGCCTCGTCACCATTCTCTTCGTCGTCGCCGGTCATTTCGCAGGCTTCACCTTCATCCGCCCGTTTCTTGAAACGGTACCGCATTTCGGCGTCGAGGCGATTTCCGGCATCCTTCTCGCCTTCGGCATCGGCGGTTTCATCGGCAATATCGTCGGCGGCCTGATCGCCGAGCGCAACACGACGCTTGCCATAACGCTTGCTGCCTCAGGCATTGCCGTCACCGCCTTCCTGCTTGCCTTCGCCGGCGAGGCGCCAGCGCTGGCTGCGGTCGCCACAGCCCTTTGGGGCTTTGCCTTCGGCGCATTGCCGGTCAGCGTGCAGAGCTTCATCACCGAGGCTGCCGCCGACGAGGCCGAGAGTGCAGGAGCCCTCATGCTGACGACGTTTCAGGTCGCGATTTCGAGCGGCGCCGTGCTTGGTGGGTTGATCGTCGATGTCCAGGGTGCTGCGGGCGTCTTTACATTCGCCGGCATAGCGGCCCTGCTTGGCGCCACCCTGGTTGGCGTCGCCAGCCGCCGTCGGATGGTCGCCGCAGGCTGATAATGCCGATTGCCTGGGCCCCGCGCGGTGACGAACCGCGCGGGGCTTTAGGTTCTTAGACAACCACCCAAGCAAGCATTTCCTTCATCTGTGCAGCACGGGGGAATTGTGGCATAGTTGCCCCATGGCGATACATGTCTTGGCAGTCCATCGCGACACGGTCGGGACGGAAAAGGGGGCGGGCGGTTCTCTTTCGGCCGCCTATTCCGTGGGTATCTTCTGCTGGCTGCTATCATCAGGCGTCTATATCGCCGCCAAATGGGTCTCTCCGGAGATGCCGCCCTGGGCGCTGTGCTTCTGGCGCGTGTTGATCGCCTGGGCGATCCTGATGCCGATCGTCTACCGGCATTTCAGCGCCATGATCGCGCTCCTGCGGGCGCGCGGTCTCGAACTGCTCATCATCGGCGGCATCGGCCTTGCGATCTGCCAAGGCCTTATTTTCGTCGGCCTCGAACATGCCGACGCCACGACAGCCGGCATCATCATCGCCCTGATCCCGATCATCACCATGATCCTTGCCCGTTTCATTCTGGCCGAGCCGATGGGGCGCTGGCAGGTGATCGGATCGATCCTCGCCTTTGCAGGCATCGTGGTCATCATCGTCAAGGGCAGCCCGGCTGCACTCCTGCGTCTCGACTTCAATCCTGGGGAATTGTGGATCGTCGCCGGCGCCTTCTGTTTCAGCCTCTACACGGTCCTGCTTCGCCGGGCGAAATTCGATGTGAACAGCCTTGCGCTACTGGTGCTGCTGCTGGGCGCCGCCGCGCTGACGGCGCTGCCCTTCTACCTGTATGAGCTCGCCTCTGACGAACGCTCGACCCTGAATGCCAGCGGCCTTATCGCGCTCGGCTATGTCGCGATCCCCGGCGGCGCAATCATGTATTATCTCTTCAATCGCAGCATTGAAGCCCTGGGCGCGGCGCGGGCGGGCGTGCTGCTTTACATCCAGACGATCTTCATCGCCGTGCTCGCGTACCTCATCCTCGGCGAACAGTTGCAACGCTATCATCTCGAAGGGGCGGCACTCATCGTCGCCGGATTGCTTCTCATCATCCTGCTGAGGCCTCCGACCAGAGCGGTGACGGCGAAAGCCTGAGGAGCGCGCAATGGGCGCCAATTCCTCAGGTCTGAGCTCTGCGTGATCCTCTTCCACCGCGAGAGACAACGCCTCGATCCAGCCCGCAAACGCGTAACGGACGATCGCGCATCTGCCGACTGGACGAGGCTGCCGTCGCACAGAAATCTCTCGATCAACGGCGGGCCGATCAAAGCCGACGTGCAAAGGATCGCTCTTCGCGGTCATATGAATCTCCCATGCCAACACCGCGGACGCGTGGCCGCGAAGCCAAGCAAAAACACATTGCTTCTGCGTAGATTCGTCCAAGGGATGGGCGCCGCGTCCCTAATGTGGGGGCGGGCCGTGGCCGCTCATTGACAAGACGTCAACGCGGCAAATATCTCGCGGAGCTTTTCATTGATGGAGAGGCAAGATGCGCCTGAACATATGGACTGCGTTTGCATTGGCTTCCTTGATGGCGGTGACCGCTTCGCCGCCAACGCCTGCCTACGCCGTGACTGTCAACATTCACGTTGGTTCCGATCTCAACTTCGGTCGCGCGATCAGCTGCCGGCAAGGGCAGCAACTCCTTCAGAACCGCGGTTTCCGCAACGTGCGCCGCGTCGATTGCAGGGGCCGGACGTTCATCTACCACGCAAGGCGCGGCAGCAGCGATTTCGAGATTGCCTTGAGCGCCCAGACAGGCCGCGTGATCCGCATGACCAGGCTTCGCCGATAGGCGTCCATCAGCCTGAGCTTCATCGGAGCATGCCATCAGGTTCGCCGGGCGCGCCGAGGATTTCCGCTACCCAGCGTGTCGACGAAAAGCGTGCGCAGAAGGTGAGGATCGCGATCGTGATCGGGACGCCGATGAAGGCGCCAAACACGCCCCAGACGAACGACCAGGAAAAGACCGAAAACAGCACCAGGAACGGTGACATCGCAAGCGCGTAACCCGCAACGCGCGGCTCGATATAACTTCCGATGACAAACTGTATGATGTTGAGCCCAGCGAAGATAAGGATCGCGGCCTCCGGCGAGCCGAATTGCGCCAGGGCGTACGCGCTCGGCAGCAATGTCGCCACGAAGGGTCCCATGAATGGGATGTAATTCAGTGTAAAGGCGATGACGCCCCATTCGGCGGCGAAGCGCAGGCCGAAGAGCGCGGAAAGCACCCAGACGAGCGTGCCGGTGGCAAGGCTCATGACGGTCCGTACCGCCATGTAGCGCCGCAGCTTGGCTGCCGTCTGCAGCGCGCCGCCGATGATTGCGTCGGCCTTCTCTTCGCTCAGAGCCTTTCGAATATTGCGGGCGACGGCCTCCGTATCGAGCAGCCCCAGGAGCACATAAACGACCACGACGATCCAGAAGGAGATCATCGTGTTCAAGCGGGCGGTCGCGCCTTGCAGTACGCGGAGCAGCGAACTGAAGTTGAAATAGTCCGCCCAGACGCCGGCGATGACGATGCCGTGCCCATCGAGCCATTGGACGAGATCGCCATAGAGCAGCTGGAAGCGAGCGGCATCGCCGACGACGGAGCGGCCGATGCGGCCGAAACCCCAGGCAGATATCGACGCGAGCGCGACGAAGACGCAGACGATCACGGCGACCACCACCGCAAGCGCCAACAGCTTTGGAAGAACGCGCTGCAGGCTCTGCTGAAGCGGCCAGACGAGACCGATGATGAAAAGCGCGCCGGCAACGGGAGCGAAGACGCTGGCAGCCATCCGGAGAACGCACAAGACCGCTATCGCAGAAAGGATCGCTAGGAGAGTGATAACCGCTCGGCTATTCATCCAGTCGACGTCCCCTCCGATTGCCTTCGAGCGACCATCCTCACAAATATCATTGGCCGGGCAATCGGTTGCTTGTCCCAAAAGCATGCCTGACGTCTCTAATCTGCGTGATGATGAACCGCTCGCGGCCGGCCGGCGTCCCGCCGACACCTAGTTGAACGGCCATATCCGCGGGACCAAGAAGACTGCCACGATGAAAAACCACGCCATCAGGGGCGTACCGAGTTTCCAGTAGTCGCCGAACCGATAGCCGCCCGCGCCCATCACCATCATGTTTGTTGTTGTCGCGATCGGCGTCATGAAGGATGCCGATCCGGCGATGCACAGGCTCATCAGCACCGGGTGCGGCTGGATATGCATGGCGGCGGCCGTAGCCATTGCGATCGGAATGACCAGCATCGTCGTCGCCGTATTGCTCATGACCTGCCCCAACACGGCGGTGAGCACGAAGAGGCCCGCGACCAGAGCGCTCGGTCCGGCCGAGCCGAGCGCTGAGACCAGTTCGTCGGCGACGAACTTCGCCGTGCCTGACTGTATCATCGCCGTTGAAATCGGCATCATCGCGCCGATCAGGATGACCGTCGTCCAATGAACGGCGCGATAGGATTGCTCGACGGTGATCGCGCCGGAAGCAACAAGCACGCAGGCGCACAAAATGCCCGCGACGGCGGGCGGGACGATGTTCGATGCAAGCATCACGACAAGCCCGATCAGCGTCGCCACCGCGACCTTGGCGCCAGGCCCCATCGGCACGGCGTGGCGGCGAACGAGGTCAGGGGAATCGACCACGAGCACATCGGGATCATCCAGGCGCAGATCGAGCGCTTCCCAGCTTCCTTCGAGCAGGATCGTATCGCCGGCCTTGAGCTCAGGGGCGGCATAATCGATTTCCGCGCCGCCGCGATGCACCGCCAGGACGACGAGATCGCCGCTCTCGGTGGCAAGGCCCGGAAACATCGACTGCCCGATCAGCTTGGATCGCGGCGGGATCATCACCTCGGCCAGGCCGGACCTGCGATTGAATGCGGTGCTGCCGCCGACCACAGGTGTATCCTCGCGAACGGCAAGATGGAGCCGCGTAGCAACCTCGGCGACGGTCTGGGCGGCGCCGCGTACGAGCAGGTAGTCATCGGCAATCATGGCCCTGTCCCGAACCGGAAGGCCGGATGCGCTAGCCTGGACGGCCATCACCTGTATGTCGCTCGCGGCACCCAGATCGATCTTGTCAGTGCGCAGCCCAACGAGAGGTGAGTCCCGGCGAACGCGGAGCCGGAAAAGCCCGTCTTCAAGGCCATAATGTTCGACCAGCGTCTGGGCGTGACCGCTAAAATCGGCGGGCAGCCGCGCATTCGTCTGCTGGGGAAGCAGATACTTGCCCAACAGCAGAACAACGAAGACAGTTCCCGCGAGAAGCGGAACGCCGACGAGGGCGAACTCGGTGAAGCCGAAGCCATCAAGCCCGGCATCTTCAAGCGCCTCCGAGACGAGAAAATTCTTGGGAGCGCCCGTCAACAAAAGGTTCGCCCCGGCATGGGCGGAGAAGGCCAATGGCATCAACAGTTGCGCGGGCGACTGGTTTAACCTGACCGCCGCGAACACCGCGACGGGTATCAGAGCCGCCACTGCCCCGCTGCCGCTCAGAAGCGACGTCAGGCACCCAACCGAGATCATCAGAACAAACAAAAGCCGGCTGCGGTTGTTCTGGCCAGCGAGCGAGATGAGCGCTTGTCCGCACCACGCCGTAACGCCAGTTCGTTCAAGTGCGGCACTGACGATGAAGAGGCTGGCGACGAAGAGGACGGCGCGATCGCCGAAGCCGGCCAATGCCTGATCCAGCGTGACCAGCCCTGTAGCCCACAACGAAAGCGCCGCCGCGAAGGCGACGGCGATGACAGGCAGCCTGTTCCACGCAAAAAGTACGATCGTCGCGAGGATGATGCAGCAGGTCGTCTGGATCGGGGTCAAACAGAGCCTCCCCGTCCAAGATACCGGTATCGATGAACCCTCCCATACATGGAGGCGTTACGAGGTCGCCACTGGCGCCGTCTCCGCTTCAGCTTGGGCGGCGGACAGGGCTTCGCGCAATTCGGCTTCCCTGGTCTCGTCGAAGGACGTCTGCAGAAGCTCACCGCCAATGCCCCTGAGATCAGCCAGCACCTTATCAGCAGTCATCTTGCGCACGAGCAGGAAGAGCCCTGCCGTGCCTGGCTGCAAGGCCGACGCCGCCTTCTTCATGAATTCGTCGTTAATCCCGACATCGCTGAGTTGGCCCGCAAGCGCACCGGAGGCAGCGCCCAGCGCCGTGCCGACCAGAGGCATCAGGAAAATCGCCCCGATCACCGTTCCCCATAGGGCGCCTGAGGCAGCACCACGTGCAGTGAGATTGACCATCTGATTGAGCTTGATCTGCGCCTTCTCGTTCTTCACGACGACGACGGCGTCTTCCAGCTCGATAAGATATTCCTGCTGCAGCGACAGCACCTTCTGTCGCACCTCTTCGGCCTTTGCTTCCGTTGGGAACCCGATGAAAATCAGATCGCTCATGTCCGCACCCTTTCGATGAAAAGTCGACCGTTGGCGATACCTACGCACGCGCCGCGACTACGCTAGCAATTGCCGCGGCAATAATGATGCGCGGCGAATCCCAATATTGCGCCGGTCGTCCCATTTTCTGTCTGGACGTCTCATTGGCTGGTCGCCATGTCGAAGATCAGTATCGGCGCGGCAACCGCAAAGGTCGCGGCGGCGCCGATAGCATCGACCGCCGTCGTGGGCCTTGCGACATCAGCGTCCGAGATTTGCTGCCCCTGCACCAGCCGATCGCCTATCAGCCGAACGGCCTCGGGGCTGGTCGCGAATAGCGCGTGATTGACCCGATCGCCCGAACTCAATGCGCTCAAATCCAGCACCGTGACGCCCTGCAAATCCGAGAGGGCCTGGCGATAGTCTTCCTGCGAAGGGTCGATGCCGCCAAGACGGGCATCTCCGCGCGCAATGAACCGCGACAAGCGCAGCGCCAAATCGTTGCGCGCGACGAAGATCGTGATCTTGGGCCGCTTCGGCCCCATATCCTCCACCTGCCGGCGAAAGACGCCGACATCCAGATCCGGGGACGCGAGGATGAGGCTCGAGACCTTGCTCGGCACGCCGCCCCGCCGCAGAGCGACCTGCCTGATCGCCTCGACCGTGAGCCATGCGCCCATGGAGTGCGCGAGCACCACCACCTCGTTGATCGATTGGCTGTCGATCGCTGCCTCAAGCAGATTCGCCAGATCCGATCGCGAGTAGGATGCGTTATCCAGGTCGCGCTTGTAATCGAGAAACCGTCCGCGCGACGGCCATGAAAAGAGGATCGGGACAGCATCCGCATCTGAATCGTGCACGAGTTGCGCAAAGCGAAAAACCGCGCGATCGAAGGTCGTGCTGTAGCCGTGCACGAAGACGAAGGCGCGCCGTTTGTGGGCGCCTGGAGCACGAAACGCGGCGGCGACATCTTCACGCTTGATCGGGGTTATCGATGTCGCGGCGAAGGTGCGTTCGGGATCGCCGGGAGACCGTCGCGGCAGCTCAAGCGTGCCGGCCTTTCGGTTTGGCGGAACTGAAATCCCGATCCGGGTGTAAGACACGGATGCGCCCCGCTCACCGCCGTAGAGCACCGCCGGATCCTCGACCGGTGCCCGTGTCGTCGCCGCGATGAGCGTGATGTGATCGGCGTCTTTTGCAGGGCGGGTTACGTTTAAAAGCCCCGCCTGCGGGCCGGCGCATGTCACAAGGCATGCGTTGAGAGCCAAAACCATGAGCAGCCGCCGCCAGCGCATCGTTATCTCGGCACGTCGGGGCGACGATGCGAGACCTTTTCGCCAATACACACGATTACCATAGCAAAAATGCTCTCCAAGCCCGATCATGCTCACCTGCTTCTAGGCCTCGCACGGGGTCAATAGCTCCAGCCACGAAATCGACCAGGCTAGGAATACTCCGGGACGCACAGCGTAGCTTCGGGACTCCCGGCTCATGACATCTAGTATCCCCCGGCTCATCCTGTGGGACGATTTCACATGCTCTGATTGGCCATCATTGCCTTTGAAATCACCTCAAGATCAGGTCTTCTCAAAGGGATAGTGGAATTGCGTCCGGTAGCCCTCGTTGCGATCATCGTCGCTACAGCGATCGTTCTCTTCGTGTGGGACAGGCTGCCAGTCGCGGTCGTAGCAATGCTGGTGTGCTTGTCCCTGTGGGCCTCGGGCGTCCTCAGTCTCGATCAGGCACTTGCGGGCTTCGGCGATCCTGTCGTCATCTTCATCGCGACGCTGTTCGTTGTCAGCTCGGCGCTCGAAATTACCGGCGTGACCGCCTGGATCGGCAAGCACCTGATCCGTGCAGCAGGCGAAAAGAGCCGCACCCGCTTTCTCGTTTTGATGATGAGCCTCGTGGCGATCCTGGCAATGTTTGTCGGGACGACCGGCGCCGTCGTGGCGCTGCTGCCCGTTGTCATCGTCATCGCGGTGCGCCTTGGTCGCATGTCCTCGCAACTTCTCATGCCGCTTGCTTTCGCAGCGCATGCGGGCTCCATGCTGGCGCTGACCGGCACCCCGGTGAATGTCCTTGTCTCCGACGCCGCCATCGATGCGGGTTTTGCCGGCTTTGGCTTCTTCGAATTCGCGCTGGTCGGACTTCCGCTGCTCCTCGGCAGCATGGCGATCATCGTCCTTCTTGGTAAGCACCTTTTGCCGCAACGAAATGGCGCAGCCATCCCCGCGGATTTCAGCCGGCACGCGCGGACGCTGGTCGAGCAATATGGGCTTGGCAATGACATCCACCGCCTGCGTATTCGCAACTCTTGTCAGTATGTCGGCAAAACGCCATCGACAATCGAGATCACGCATCACCAGGGGATGCAGCTGGTGGCAGTGCACGAGGGCGACACGGCCCGGCCGATCAGCAGGCCGCACATCGCGGAAGGCGATCATGTTCTCCTGCGTGGCGATGCCGATGTCGTCGCGAAGTTCGCGGCGGAGACGCACCTGGCCTTTCGCGAGCAGACAGGAGGCGCCGCCGACATCCTCTTCACGCACAAATCGGGACTGGCGGAGGTGGCGATCCCACCGCGATCGGGCCTGATAGGGCAGAACGTCTTTCCTGGCATGGTGACCGAGAGCGGTGACCTGATCGTCCTCGCCGTCCAGAAGGCAGGGGAGCCGGTAGGTGATGTCGACGCGAACAACCAAACCGGCGCGGTCGTGCTCGGCGCCGGCGATACGATGCTGCTGCAGGGAACCTGGAAGGCGCTGGACACGCGGCTCAGCGACCCGGATGTACTGACCGTCGGCTCCCCGGATCTGGTTCGCCGGCAAGCCGCGCCAATGGGCGGCGACGCAAAGTGGACCGCCGCGATCTCGGCTGCGATGATCCTCCTTCTCGCGACCGGCCTCGTACCGCCAGCGGTGGCAGGCTTGCTGGCAGCAGGAGCGATCCTTCTGTCGGGAATCCTGACAGCGGAGCAGTCCTATAATGCGATCGGCTGGTCGACGGTGGTGCTCGTCGCGGCGATGAAACCCCTCGGCACCGCGATGACGGAAACCGGCGCCGCGCAGCTGGCCGCCGATCACCTGCTCTATATCGTCGGGCAGAGCAGCCCGACGATGCTTCTCGCCGGCCTGTTTCTGCTGACCGCGGTGCTCGGACAATTCATCAGCAACATGGCGACCGCCTTGATCGCGATCCCGATTGGGGTTGCGGCAGCAGCCGGCATGGGCATTTCCCCACGTCCTGTGATGATGAGCATCGCCGTCGCGGCATCGGCAGCCTTCCTGACGCCGATAGCAGCGCCGGCGAACGCCTTGGTCATGGGTCCCGGCGGCTACACTTTCGGTGAGTATTGGAAACTCGGCTTGCCACTGCTCGCCTGGTTCTTCGTCGTTGCCGTCTTCATCGTTCCACTCATCTGGTCTTTCTAGGTCGAGAGCGATGCAATCGTGTTTTCTGCGCCCTCAAGGGCGTCACTACAGATCAAGTCGTGGCCACGCAGATCGGCCGCAACGCAAAGAAACTAGGGAGGAAAACCTATGCTGCGGATGGGAGAGAAGTATCGCCACCTTATTCACGATGCGGGCTGCGCCTGCTCGCATCCGGACCTGCAACGGGCCTCACGGCGGCTCGAAGCCTTCTCACGACGTGATCTCCTATCAGGCCTGGCCGCGACCGCCTTGGTCGGTGCCCTGCCCGCGCAGAGTCTCGCGCAGGCGACGGCCAAGCCGAGCACGACCCTCTTGAGAAACGCCCGTCTTTTCGACAGCAAGGCCGGCACGGTTGTCGACAACGTACAGGTGCTGATCAGCGACAACCAGATCGCCGATGTCGATCGCTCCCATGCGCCGCCGCCCGACGGCGCAACGGTTCTGGACTGCCGCAACGGCGTCATCATGCCGGGCCTGATCGACGCGCACTGGCACACGATTTTCGCGGCGGTACCGCTCAACCTGCTCCTCGGGGGGGACCCTGGCATCGTCTTCGCCGCCTCGACCGCCGAAGCGGAGCGCACGCTGATGCGCGGCTTCACGACAGTCCGCGATCTCGGCGGCCCGGTCTTTTCCTTCAAGCAAGCGATCGACGCCGGCCTTATTCCCGGGCCGCGGATCTATCCGTCCGGCGCCATGATCACCACCTCAGGCGGGCATGGCGACCTGCGCCTTCCCACCGAGATTCCGAGGGACGGAAACAGGCTGAGCAGCGGCGAACTCTTTGGAGGCGCTGCGATCGTCGACGGTGTAGCCGAATTGCAGCTTCGGGTACGCGAGCAGCTTCTGCAGGGCGCATCACAGGTGAAGATCGTCGGCGGCGGCGGCGTTTCATCGCCGCGCAGCCCGCTTGATATGATCACCTTCAGCGAGGACGAACTGCGCGCCGCGGCCAGCGTTGCTGCGGACTGGAACACCTATGTCGCCCTCCACGCCTACACCACCCGCGCCGTTCAACGCGCCTTGCGCGCGGGCGTGACCTGCATCGAGCACGCTCATCTGATCGACGAAGAAACCGCGATCATGATCGCCGAAAAGGGTGTCTGGCTGAGCACCCAGCCCTTCCTGACGATGGCGGACGCAGCCTCTCAAAGCGGACCGGGCGTCGAACGCGCCAAGCAGATCTTCCTCGGAACCCCGACGCTCTACCAATATGCGCGCAAGCACGGCATCAAGACCGCCTGGGGATCGGACGTGCTCTTTTCTCCGGAACTCGGACCACGGCAGAACATCATGCTGACCCATCTGAGCAACTGGTACAAGAACGCCGAGGTGCTGCAGATGGCGACATCAGGCAACGCCCAACTGCTCGAACTCTCCAACATGCGCAACCCTTATCCAGGCAAGCTCGGCGTCATCGAGAAAGGCGCTCTGGCGGACCTGGTGGTGGTCGATGGCAATCCGATGGAAGACCTGGCCCTGGTCGAAAACCCGCAAAAGAATTTCCTAGCGATCATGAAGGATGGGCGGTTGCACAAGAACACCCTTTAACACAGCGGACCTTTCACGGCGGGGCAGCCAGATCCCAGCTCCCCCACATCCGGAAACACGTTAACCGGGAAAATGGACGCGCTTTGCGTCTTCCTTTTACATAGCAAGAATTGTATTAGTGATCTTCGCTTTAGGTTTACCTTCTGCACACAGTCAACATTGCCGTCATGGTGCAAATCAGCTTCCCTCCGAGTGCACCACCGCCTGCGTCGATACTGGTCACTTCATGCTTGCTTAGTCTTGTGTTCAAGGAGCGACATCATGAATGCACGGGTAGAATTGGGGTCGACATCCGCCGCGGCTTTCGCGGACGAACCACTGAGATGCGCAATCGAATGTGATACCGCTGGCGCTCGCGCGCCGGAACGGTTCGAACTTTTCCGAAACTGGCATTCGTCCATCCTCGATGTCGGCCTGAAGAGCGGCGAAACCATTACCTTTGAGGCGACGGAGAAAATCTGGCAGCTCGGCGATATCGCCTTTGCCGTCATCGATGCGTCTCCCGACCATCTCCTGCGTTGGGAGCACAAGAAAAAGCCGGCCGTCGACAATTGGGTCGTCAGCGTCAAAAACAGCCGCGCATCGAGCATCGTCGATCTCACCTCCCGGCGAAAGCTTGGCATAACGAACCTTACGGCGCCGCATGCCTGCGAAAGCGAGGGGCGGTTGATCGCGCTCTTTTTGCCGTACGACACGGTTGACGCCTGCCTCGACCCCGAGATCGCGGACGAAGACGCCCAATTCCTCGCCGACTATCTGATCCTGCTGCATCACAATCTCACTCACCTGCGCCGAAGCAACGTTGCGAGGGTCGCCGAAGCGACCATACACATGCTCGCAGCCGTGCTCGCGCCGTCTCACGACAAGCTGGCGCAGGCACAGGCGCCCATCGATGCAGTGATAACGACCCGCGCCATCAGGGAGATCGATGCCAAGCTTGCTGACCCGGGCCTGAGCCCGGAGTATCTGTGCAAGAATGTCGGCGTATCGCGCTCGCGCCTCTACCGGATTTTCGAACCGGCGGGCGGAATCTCCAACTATATCCGCCGAAAACGCCTGCTTGAGACGCGCCGTGCGCTGGCCGATAGCGCCAATGTGCACTCGATCGCCCAGATTGCGGAGAATATGGGCTTTACCGATCCATCGACCTACAGCCGCATGTTCAAGCGCGAATTCGGCCTGTCGCCGAAGGAAGTGCGGGCGCTGGGCTGGCAGGGAATGCTGCATCCGGGCTCGCTCAAGATGGATCCGGCAGGCGACAGCAACCCCACATTGAATACACTACTCATCAGCAACTCTCTTGGCATGTCGATGAGCAACTGAGGATTTTGGCGAGATTTCGTTCATTCCGCTTGGTAGGTCGAAAATGGACACTCTGCACAGGATTGGGATGGAATGCATATATTCAAACCCGAACATATGAATAGAGTTGCGTGATATCGACACGCAATTGCAACCACTAATGTCCTGCCTCAACTCTGCTTTCTAAGTTCGACCAACGTGCTTTCCCGTTCCTCTCGGCCAGCGCCTTGTTGCTGATGAGCCGACGCTTCGTGATCGCCATCGAACAAGGAGTAATGCTTATGAAAGCCGCAAGCACATCGGCGATCCGCCACACCGTGCATGTAAGCGCGCGCGACATCCTCCCCTCCGGGCAGCCAACCTTCTGTCAGACATAGATGCTCAACAGCAGGATGGATCATGCAACAGGACAACAACATCGCCGGCAAGGACGAGGGCCAAGCTCGCCTCACATGCGTCGTCGACATCGACACATCCGCCGCGCCGCCCGCCGAACAGTTTGATCTCTACCGATCCTGGAATGCCAACCTCGGCGATGTCACGCTGCTGCGTGAAAAGTTCAATTCCTTCAATGCGCATCAGCAGGTCTGGCAGCTCGGAAGCCTTGCGCTGATGTCCCTGGATTACCGGGGCACCGGTTATCGCCGCCGGTGGACCAACAAGAAGGATCCCGTTTTCGATCATTGGATCCTTAGCGTCCCGCTGACGGTTCCAGACAATGGCGGCCCGGGTGTCCCCGGCCAACTTCACTGGCATTGCCTTGCCGCGCCCTACGAGGCGGAAGGCGAGGATGACGGCGCGCTTGCGCTGCTGCTTCCCCGCGATTTCGCGTTCTCGCAGCCCTTTGACCTCGCCATTCGCCCCGAGATGGCAGCGCTGATCGTGGATTACCTTCAGCTTCTCCATCGCTCGCTTCCCAACAGAATGGCGCGCGATGCCGAACATATCGCGGTCGCGACGACCACATTGCTCGCCGCCTGCCTTGCGCCATCGCGTGATCACCTCGTCGAAGCCGAAGGACCGATCAACGGCGTGATCATGGCGCGCGCCAAGAAGCTCATTGCCGCGCAGCTTGCCAAGCGCGATCTATCGCCGGAAAAGTTGTGCCGCGATCTGAATATCTCGCGGTCCCGGCTCTATCGAATTTTCGAGCCAAGCGGCGGCATTTCCAACTACATCCGGCGCCAGCGCCTGCTGCGCACCAGGGACATCCTTTCCGATGACAAGGACAGGCGCTCCATCTCGCTGATTGCCGAGGAATGGGGCTTCATGGACCCATCGACATACAGCCGAACCTTCCGGCGCGAGTTCGGGATGACGCCGAAGGAAGCCCGCGAGACGGGATGGCTGCGGACCAACGAGGCGCCGAGGCTTTCCGCCGCCCATTTCGCCGCCGGCCCGCCTTGGAGCTTTCTGCTGGCGAGCGGCGATATAGCGAACCTCTCCTAACAGCCCATGGGAAGATCCTTACAAGCCCCGCCGGACCGCTCGCGGCACCGTCCGCGTTTGTGACAGCGTGGCTACTTGCTCGTGGCTGTGCAGTTTATCCCAGCGTCGTGCACAGTATCCATTTCTGCGACAATGAGCGCGAAACCACTGTTTAAGCGGCATTTTCCGCTTTCCGGGCCATGCCCTGCAGAAATAAGCTTCGAGCGCTGCCGTCGGAGCGGAAGGTCTGAACTCGCGTTCCATCCACCGCTTCGGCCATGGCCATTGACGCTTTCAGGAGTGTGACGGATGGGAATTCCTGGCAGATTTTCTGGTTTCTTTCTCGCCTCGTTCATCGCAGCCTCGCATTCAATAACGGCACAGGCACAGGATGTGCCGAAAGTGGCGACAATCACCGTTGCAGTCGAAGACGTTTCGCCGAAGCATGAGTTCGTAGGGCGCGTGGAAGCGCTCAATGCCGTCGACATCCGCTCCCGGATCGATGGCTTCGTCGATCAGCGGCTGTTCGAGGAAGGTGCCGTCGTCGAGGAAGGCCAGGAGCTCTTCAAGATCGACAGCCGGGCGCTTGAGATCGCTTTGGCCGACACCAATGCCAACCTTGCCCGCGCCAAGGCGACGCTCCTTGATGCCGAACGCCAGATGGTGCGCAACCAGTCCCTCAACCAGACCGTTGCGCGCGCAACGATCGAACAGAGCGAAACCGCGCGGGACACAGCCGCAGCCAACCTGCAATCGGCCGAAGCGGCCGTCAAGCAGGCCGAGCTTAATCTCAGCTACAGCCGCATCGTGGCGCCCTTGAAGGGCCGGATCGGAGCAGCCGCCTTCTCCCCCGGCAGCTTCGTCACCACCGCCTCGCCCGCATTGGCGCGTGTCGTGCAGATGGATCCCGTGAGGGTGGTCTTTTCAGTCAGTGACCGCTCATTGCTGGATCTGCGCGAAGCGGCCGGCAATGTCAGCAAGGATGAGCTGGCCCAGCGCTACCAGACGCGTCTGAGGCTCTCCAACGGACAAATCTATCCACAAAACGCACCCATCGCCTTCCTCGGAAACGAGGTGGATGATGGCACCGGGACTCTTGCCGTCCGCTCGGTCTTTCCAAACAGCGATTTCCTGCTGATCCCGGGCCAGTTCGTCACCGTCGTCGTATCCGAGACCGCGCGGAAGGAACTGCCCACGGTTCCGCTGGGGGCGGTGCAACAGGACCGCGAGGGCAAGTACGTCATGCTGGTGACACCTGACAAAAAAGCCGAGGAGCGCAGGATCAGCGTCTCCGAGCAGCGAGAGGGAAGCTGGATCGTCGAGGACGGACTGAAGGGTGGTGAAAGCGTCATCATCGAAGGGCTTCAGAACGTCGCCGCGGGGACCACGGTCGAAATCATCGAGGACAAGAACGCGTCCCAGCCGGCGGTGGCGAAATGAATATTTCCGCTCCCTTCATCGGTCGGCCGCGCTTCGCCATGGTGATCGCGGTCGTCATGCTTATCGCCGGCACGGTGGCACTCCTGCAGATCCCGGTCGCGCAGTTCCCGCAGATCACGCCGCCGGAAGTGCAGGTCACCGCCAGTTACCCAGGTGCCAATGCGCAGGTGATGACCGACAGCGTCGGCGCGCCGATCGAAGAGCAGGTCAACGGCGTGGAAGGCATGATGTACATGTCCTCCTCGAGCTCCGACAACGGCACCTACAGCCTGACCGTCACCTTCGAAGCAGGCACCGATCCCGCGATTGCCCAAGTCAATGTCCAGAACCGCCTCGCGCTCGCGACCCCCCGCCTGCCGGCCGCAGTAACGCAGGCGGGCGTAACGGTGCGCAGCCGATCGTCCAGCATGCTGCTCGGCCTTGCACTCTATTCGCCGAAAGGCACCCGCGACGAAGTCTTCATCAGCAACTATGCGACGATCAACATTCGCGACGCCATCTCCCGCCTTCCCGGCGTTGGCGAAGCCGCCGTGTTCGGGCCGACCTACAGCATGCGCATCTGGATGATGCCTGATCGCATGGAAGCGCTGGGCGTCACGGCGGCCGATCTCATGACCGTCATCCGGGCGCAGAATGCCCAGGCCTCTGCCGGGCAGATCGGCTCGCCTCCGGCGATGACCGGGCAGCAGCTGCAGCTCACGGTGACGGCGCGTGGACGGCTTGCGGATGCCGCCGAGTTCGGAGATATCATCGTTCGCAGCAATCGCGATGGGGGCGTTGTCCGGCTACGCGATGTCGCCCGCGTGGAGCTCGGCGCCCAGTCCTACGACACGGCTTCTACGCTGAACGGCCGTCCCAGCGCCACCGTCGTCGTCTATCAGGCATCCGATGCGAACGCGCTTGCGGTATCGAACGCCGTGCTTGCCGAAGTCGAGCGGCTCTCGAAGCAGTTCCCCGACGATGTCGCCTATACGCTGGTCTTCGACACGACCTCTTTCGTGCGCGAAACCATCCGCGAGATCTTCGTGACGCTCGCCATCACCTTCGTGCTCGTCGTGGCCGTCGTCTACGCGTTCTTGCAAGACTGGCGAGCCACCGTCATCCCGACGCTGACCATCCCGGTCTCCCTGATCGGCGGCTTCGCCGTTCTTTACGTTCTCGGCTATTCGGCGAACACGATCACCCTCTTTGCCGTCATCCTGGCGATCAGTCTCGTTGTCGACGACGCCATCATTGTCGTGGAGAACGCCCAGCGACTGATGAGCGAAAAGGCGATGGATATACGAGCCGCGACGCTCGCCACCATGCAGCAGGTCACCGGACCGATCGTCGCGACCACACTGGTTCTCGCAGCACTCTTCGTCCCGGTAGCCTTCCTGGCCGGCATCACCGGAGAACTCTACCGCCAGTTTGCCGTCACTATCCTCGTGACAGTGGTGTTTTCGACCATCAACGCACTCACACTAAGCCCGGCGCTCTGCGTGCTCATCCTGAGGCCGGCACCTGAACGCAAGACGGGCCTTTTCGGCCGGATGAACAACGGCCTGGAGGCGTCCCGCCGCTTCTACCTCAGCATGTTTATGATGCTTGCCCGGCGTCTCGTGCTTGCCGGCGTGCTGTTCGTCGCCGTTATCGGCGGCATCTACGGTTTTTACCGCGTTCTCCCTACCGGCTTCGTGCCGGCAGAGGATCAGGGATACCTGTTCATGAACGTGCAGCTTCCGAACGCCGCCTCGCTGGAGAGAACGCAGCAGACGATCGCGCAAGTCAGCGCGCTCCTGCAGCAGACGCCTGGGATCGCCAATACGATCGGCATCGCCGGCGTCAGCATGGTGGGCGGCGGCGGATCGAACAGCGGCATGATCATCTCCGCGCTGGAGCCATGGAGCGAGCGCCCAGCCGACCAGAGCGCCTTCGCGCTCATCGCCAAGCTGCGCCCGCAACTGGCGGCCATCTCGACGGCATCGATCGTGCCTTTTAACCCACCGGCTATCCCCGGCCTCGGCACGACTGGCGGCTTCGACTTCCGCCTTCAGGCGCGCGCCGGCCAGAGCCAGCAGGCTCTCGCCGAGGTCATGCGCGACCTGATTATCCAGGCAAACCGAACACCCGGCCTTGCCGGCGTCTTCAGCACCTTCTCCGCCGACGTGCCGCAGGTTTATCTCGACATCGACCGAAAGCGGGCCGACCTCTACGGCGTCTCACCAGCGGCGATCTTCAGCACGTTGCAGGCCCATCTCGGATCGGCCTATGTCGATGACTTCAACATCTTCTCTAGGGTGTACCAAGTACGGCTACAGGACGAGCCGGCCTATCGCCAGCGCATCGACGACATCCAGCGCTTGCGCGTGCGCAGCCAGTCCGGCGAGCTCGTTCCGCTGCAGAGCATGATCTCTATTCAGACGATCTATGGGCCGAGCTCGGTCAACCGCTACAACCTGTTTTCATCTGCCTCGATCAACGGCCAGGCGGCCGCCGGCACCAGTTCCGGCCAGGCACTTACGATCATGGGCAACCTCGCCAATGAAACCATGCCTGACGGCTTCGGCTTCGAATGGACCGGGCTCGCGCTTCAGGAGCAGCAATCGGGCAACGAGACCGTGATCATTCTGATCGCCGGCATCGTCTTCACCTATCTCTTCCTCGTTGCGCAATATGAAAGCTGGAGCGTGCCCGTTGCCGTCATGCTGTCGGTCACGGTCGCGGTGGTCGGCGCACTGGGCGCGCTCGTCATCGGCGGGATCGATCTCAACATCTACGCGCAGATCGGCATGCTGTTGCTGATCGGCCTTGCGGCCAAGAATGCGATCCTGATCGTCGAATTCGCCAAGGAGCGTCGCGAGGAGGGCATGAGCACGCTTGAGGCGGCCTCCGAAGCGACGTCCCAACGCTTCAGGCCCGTGCTGATGACAGCACTCGCCTCGATCTTGGGTGTCGTGCCGCTGGTGGTCGCAACCGGCGCCGGAGCGGGAAGCCGCCAGGCGATCGGCGCCACCGTTCTTGGGGGTCTGCTTCTCGGCACGGTTCTCGGGCTGGTCGTGATCCCGGTTCTCTACCTGGTCGTTCAGAGCCTTCGCGAAACACTCAAGCAACGGCTCTTCGGTGTCGAACCCGATCCGGTGACCAACGTCGCTGCGGAATAGGTGCTTGCGCCGGCTCTATCCGGCTCGGCTGTGCTCGGAGCAGCGGGCTACTCCGCGGATGCCGGCTCAAGCGCCTTGAACGCGCCCTGCCCCAAGAGCATCAGCCAGGTGACCAGCACGAAGGTGGAGGTCAGGACCGGCATTGCGATCGGTGTAAGGAAAATCGCGACCGAGGCCCAGAGCCAGCTGGAGATGACGGCGCCGAAGACCGCATAAATCAGGCTGCGCCAATTGAAGGCGAGGAAGACACCACACAGCGCCATCGCTGTGAGAGCGGAGTTGTAGCCGAAGAGACCATCGCGAACCGCGCCCTCCGGACCGCCATAAACGGCCGCCACCAGCGTGCCGACCACAGCACCAAGCAGGCCCATCGCGGCGCTGATGCGGGAATTCAGGGCGATGGCGACTATGATGAGGTAGCCGGAAATCCAGTTGTCCTGGAAGAATATCTGCCCGATCGAGGTCCCTATCCCCTCGTACCAGGTCGCAAAGACATAGGGGACCGTATCGGAAAACTGCTCGGGCGAGACAGGCTTTGCCATCGGCCCCGCATCGATCGCGTCGAATTTCAGCACCGCGAATAGAAACAGCCATCCGACGAGAACGAAAGGCATCGTCAGAGGCGCGGTCTTGTAGGGTGCCAGAACCGCGCCCATGCTGGCAAAAGCCATGGTCGTGAAGGCGGCGGCGCAGACGAGATAGACGACCATGGCGACCGACGGGATGGCGCCCGTGCGAAAATCCTCGCTGGTGAAGGCGACGAGCGCCAGGCCGACCAGCGCGCCATTGAAGCCATATAGCCCGTCACGCATCACCGCCCTGTCGGCCTTCAGAACAAGCGCGGTCGCGGTGCTGGCGATGACGCCGAGCACGCAGATCGCGGCATAGATCCATGAGTTCCAGGCAAGTGCCACGATGATGACAAGTCCCGACAGCGGATTGTTCTGGAAGACGACCTGGCCAACGCCGCGCAACGACCAATCCACGAAGAACAAGGATGGATGATCACCGAAACGATCCAAATTCATTGATCTCTGCTCCTTGGCTCGGCCTGGAAGAGACAGCGTGCCTCGTTCCCGCGGCGTGTTGGTCCGGCCCGGGCGCGACCTCACGCCCGGGCTTTTCTGCGGCTAGAAAAGGAAATATCGCTGCGACATCGGCAACACATCCGCCGGCTCACAGGTGATCAGCTGGCCATCGACGCGGACATTATAGTTCTGCGGATCGACCTCCAGTTTCGGCGTCAGATTGTTGTGCACCATGTCCTTCTTGCGCACCGTCCGCGTGCCTTTCACGGCAGCGAGCTGCTTGGAGAGCTTCAGCTTCTCGCCGATCCCATCGTCGAGTGCCGCCTGCGAGACGAAGGTGACCCCCGTCGAGCCGAGCGCCCTGCCGAGCACACCGTACATCGGACGATAGTGCACCGGCTGCGGCGTCGAGATCGATGCGTTGGGATCGCCCATCGGAGCGATCGCGATCATGCCGCCGATGAGAACCAGTTGCGGCTTGATGCCGAAGAAGGCCGGCTTCCAGAGCACCAGATCGGCGCGCTTGCCGACCTGAATGGAGCCGATCTGGTCGGCGAACCCATGTGTCAGGGCCGGGTTGATCGTGTATTTGGCGACATAACGCTTCACGCGAAAGTTGTCGTTCCGGCCGCTATCCTCGGGCAGCGGACCGCGCTGCACCTTCATCTTGTGCGCCGTCTGCCAGCAGCGCAGCGTTGTCTCGCCGATACGGCCCATCGCCTGAGAGTCCGACGACATCATCGAGAACACACCGAGATCATGAAGAATGTCTTCGGCCGCGATCGTCTCGCGCCGAATGCGCGATTCCGCGAATGCGACGTCCTCCGGGATCTGGGGGCTGAGGTGGTGGCAGACCATCAGCATGTCGAGATGCTCGTCGACGGTGTTGATCGTATAGGGTCTCGTCGGGTTGGTGGACGATGGCAGCACATTCTCCTCGCCCGCCGCCGTGATGATATCAGGCGCGTGGCCGCCGCCGGCGCCCTCGGTGTGGAAGCTGTGGATCGTGCGTCCCTTCATGGCCGCGAAGGTGTCGCGAACGAAACCGCTTTCGTTCAGCGTATCGCTGTGCAACGCCACCTGCACGTCCATCTCGTCGGCCACCGTCAGGCAATTGTCGATCGCCGCCGGCGTCGTGCCCCAGTCCTCGTGAAGCTTCAGTCCGACCACACCGGCGCGCACCTGTTCGCGCAGCGGATCGGGCAGGCTGATATTGCCCTTTCCGAGCAACCCGACGTTGATCGGCAGCGCTTCCGCCGCTTCCAGCATGCGGTGGATCGCCCATGGGCCGGCTGTCACGGTGGTCGCAAGCGTGCCGACAGTCGGGCCGGCGCCGCCGCCGACAAGCGTCGTCGTGCCGCTCGCAAGCGCTTCATCCGCCTGCTGCGGCGCGATGAAGTGAATATGCGTGTCGATCCCGCCGGCGGTGAGGATCTTGCCCTCGCCCGCGATCACATCCGTCGCACCGCCGACCACGATGTTGACGCCCGGCTGGATATCGGGATTGCCCGATTTACCGATCCCGGAGATGCGTCCGTTCTTGATGCCGACATCGGCTTTGATGATACCCCAGTGGTCGATGATGATGACATTGGTGATGACGACGTCGGCGACCTCGGCGTAGGGGCGCTGCCCCTGCCCCATGCCGTCGCGGATCACCTTCCCGCCGCCGAAGGTCACTTCTTCGCCGTAAACCGTGCGGTCTTCCTCGATCTCGATGACGAGCTCGGTATCGGCCAACCGAAGCCTGTCGCCCTTGGTCGGGCCGTAGAGATCGGCATAGGTCTGCCTTGTGATCGTTGCCATCATAGCCTCCTACAGCTTGCCCATGACCTTGGCGTTGAACCCGTAAACCTCACGCTTGCCGTCGAGCGCCACGAGCTCCACCGTTCGTTCCTGCCCAGGCTCGAAGCGAACCGCCGTACCGGCCGGGATGTTGAGCCGAAAGCCGCGCGTGGGCTCGCGGTCGAACAGAAGCGCCTCGTTGGTCTCGTAGAAATGGTAGTGAGAACCGACCTGAATCGGTCGGTCGCCGGAGTTGGCGACATCGACCTTCAGCGTCTGTCGGCCAGCATTGATGTCGATCGAGCCACTCTCGATGAAATATTCGCCGGGGATCATGATGGCCTCCTCAGGGAATCGGGTTGTGGACGGTCACGAGCTTCGTGCCGTCGGGAAAGGTTGCTTCCACCTGGATGTCGTGGATCATCTCGGGCACGCCCTCCATGACCTCCTCGCGGGTCAGCAGCGTCGCGCCATAGGACATGAGGTCCGCCACTGTTCGCCCCTCGCGGGCACCCTCCAGAAGGGCTGCCGAGATATAGGCTATGACCTCAGGATAGTTCAGCTTCAGACCCTTCGCCCTGCGCCGTTCCGCGACCAATCCGGCCGTAAAGATCAGGAGCTTGTCTCTTTCACGGGGTAGCAGTTCCATGAGCTTGCCTCCTTGTTTTGCTGTTCACGTTGCCCAGATGCGCGGAGCGACGGCCTTCTTCATCAGGCCGCGTTCGCGAAGAATGCTCCACGCTTGCAGAAAAAGTGCCTTGCCCTCCGACATGCGGTTTCCGAGATAGCGGCAGACGATCACGCGCTCGAGCTGGCTGGCCGAGAAGACGCCGCGCGCCCTCTCGCCGAGTTCGTCACGGATATGCTGAACGGTGTTTTCCAGCGCCGGACCCGCATAGACCATCGTTCCGACAATGGGCTTTCCGGCGAAGAAGACCGGCGCGTCCAGAACATCAGGCGCGTGAGAAAACGCCATTCGCTCGAACCAGATCAGCTCATCACCGCGAAAGATTTCAACGCGCTGGGCGAGCCGTCCGGCAGCAAACCCCTCGCCGGCGGCCGGGCGGCCGAGGCTCACGAAATCCCAGCCGACATAGGCCGCGTCTTCGCCGAGCGTAACGCTTGTGCTTATCGAGGCATCCGCGCCTTCGAAAAGGATCGTCTCCTGCGGAAGGTTCTCGCAGACCGCACCGGCGCCGACATCGATCCGTATGCGCTGCGTACTCGTGCCGATTTCGCTGCGGTAAAACTTGGTCGCGCCAGGCGTCGTCAGTACGCAGCGCGCCTCGGGCGCGAGGCCGCAGGTTATGTTGAGAACATCGCCGCCTGCCACGCCGCCTGGCGGATGCAGGATGTAGACATGAGCCGAACCATCGTCCTCAGGATGAAAGGCGCGCTGCACAGCCAGCGGCCCGACATGGCGCCGGCGCATCAGGCGCGTCTTCCCGTGGGAGCTCGCAAACCACAAATCTAGCTCGGCATGCCAACCATCAGCCATCGGCGATAAACCTTCCTAAATCCGGCCTCGCGGCCCTTGCTGTCCCTCTGCTACCTCGACATTTCATCTGCTGTTCAAGCTCGGGCGTGGTCGCACAAAGCGCGTTCACGCTTGATCGCCTGGTTTCTGCTTCTCGCTTCTCTCGTGTCGCGTACCTTCCGAAAGATGGTGCGAGCTGGCAGTCAACTTCATGGCGCCTGCCAAGAGCAGCGCCGAGACCGGCAGCACGAGTGCCTCCCACTGCGGCGGCGTCTGCATTTCGCCTACCTGCGCCGCGAAGTGCACGACCAGATAGAGAATGATCATCTGAAAGAAGAGGTTCTTCAGTTCCGCGACGGTATCGATGATCATCCACTGCGGTAGTCTCGATCGCTGTTCCGGCGGGATATCGAGGGCAAAGCCAAGCGCGATGCCGCAGCCGACAACCATCAGGACGATGCCTAGGAGGATCTTGTCTGTCGCCCGCAGGACCGAGACTATGACCGACATATCCGGATTGAGCCGGGTCATCCGGAAGGTTTCCACCAGCATCAAGATCGCCTCCCAAAACATCAGGAAGGCACCGAACAGCACACCCGCGGCAGCAAGTATGAGAATGGACCGAAGGCCGCGGAACAACGAAATCAATGCACTCTTCCTCCTCGGATCAATTCGACTGCATCGGCGCCGCCCGTTTGGCCCAGTCAGCGCCTAGGAACGAAACAGCCGGCTGTACTGCGTTTCATGCCATGCGCTTGCCATCGCCATTGCCGGCGCCGCATTGCCGATCTCGTCGTCACCAGTCGTCTCCGCCGTGCGCGCCGCGCGCTCGATGACGTCAGCCGCCGCGATCAGAAGGCGCTGGCCGGCCGTATGTCCCAACGGCACCAGCCGAATGGCGGCCGATACCTGCCCTTCCACCGCACTCCACAGCAGCCCGCGAAGCGCATCCGCAGGCGCGATCTTCCAATGCGTGGCCGCGAGCGCAAAAACCGCCGGGTAGGTCAGCTTCTTGCCGCTGAAGGTCTTCGCGGCAGAGACGCCGAGATCGCAAAGAACCGTCAGCATCGACGCGCCCATCTGCTTGTCCTCCAGCTCGACCTCCTTGCTTTCGCGCGCCGCCGACAGCCATGCATCGGCTTTCAGGAAGGCTGGGCGGTCACCCACTTCGAGCGCATGCATCATGCGCAAGAACAGTGCCGCATCGCAGACGGCGTAGCTGTGTTCGATCAGCCTGAAGATCCAGTCGCGGGCTGTCGCCTCGTCGCGAACTGTCCGGTCGTGGACCGCCCATGCGAGGCCACGGGAATAGGCGAACGCGCCAACCGGCTGGCTTGGACTGACCAGTCGTAGCAACTGAAGCGGCAAACCGCTCGATGTTGGTTGGCCCAATGTTGGTTGGAACGTCACATAGATCTCCCGAAATGATCGCCCGTGGCCGGACCGAAACCGGCCCCCGGGCTTCAAATGCCCATGCCCTTCAGCTCGCCAGCAGCAGCACGCCGCCAAGCGCCGTCGCTCCGCCGGCGATCCGCAAGGCTGTCGTTCCTCGCGTCAGGCGACCGGCGGCAATACCCATTCCCATCCCCACGGCGTGCAGGAATGCTGTCGCCAGCACAAAGCCTACGCCGAAGGACAAAGCGTTCGCACCCGCCATCTCGGCGCCATGCGCATGCCCGTGAAAGAATGCGAAGCCGCCGACAATGGCCGCGACCAGCGTGGGCGACGCCGGCCGCGCAACGGCGACCAGCAGACCGATGACGACAGCCGAGGCAAGAATGACCGGCTCGACAAAAGGCAAGTGCATACCCGCAAGTGCTGCGACAAAACCGAGGATCATGACACTGACGAAGGCCGCGGGGATAGCGAGCCGCGCCCGGTTGCCGAGCATGACCGCCGCAAGACCGACCGCGACCATGGCGAGAACATGATCTGGCCCCGAAAGGGGATGCAGGAACCCGGAAACGAAAGACCCGTGATCACCAGGGCCAACATGCGCGAATGCCGGCGTGCTCGCCATAAGCACCGGCGCGAGGATCAAGAGAGGCATCTTCTTCATGGCACGAATCTCCCTAAGGTTGGTCGAATAGGAACGATTGACATCCAGTAGTTCAGGCACTCCATCGAACTGATGCTGGCACTGCGGTCGGTCTGCTCAGAACGAGCCAAACATCGACCCGAGCACGAAGACCGCGACAAGCGAGATGATGACGCCGACGATCACGGTCATCACCATGTCCAGATAGCTTCCCGAGTGCGTCTGCTTGCTGATCTGCAGGAGCAGAAGCACCGTACCGTTGTGCGGCAAGGCATCGAGCGTACCCGCGCTGATCGTCGTCAGGCGGTGCATGAGCGCCGGATCGATACCATGTTCGGCCGCAAGCTTCATATATTCGGCGCCGAGCGCGTTGAGCGCGATCGCCATGCCGCCGGAGGCCGTACCCGTTAGCGCCGCCAGCGCGTTCATCGCCACGACCAGTGACACGAGCGGGCCGCCGGGCATCTGCAAGACAGCATCTCGCACGACGTTGAAAGCCGGCATCGCCGCCACCACCGCGCCGAAGCCGACGAGGCTGGCAACGGTCATGATCGGCAAGACGGCCGAATTGGCGCCTGCATCGAGGCTTTCGCGCAATGCGCCCAACCGTCCGTAATTCAGCCCGATCACGGTGACGATCGCCGCGGCGAGCGCTATCAGAACGGCCCAGACGCCGATCGTCGAGGTGATATTGATGCCAAGTGCTGCTTCGGCGCTGGAGAAGTCGATCCGGGGCAACACCACGAGCGCCATGAGGAAGTTGACACCGATGACGACGATCAGCGGCAGCACTGCGAAGAGGAAGGATGGGCCCTGGTCGCTCTTCTTGCCGTGGGTCAGTTCGCTCGGGTCGAAATCGCCCGAGGTTGTTGCCTGTTCGCGCACCTTCTCGCTGATGACGACAGGCGTTTCGTCCTCCGTGTACCCCTCATTGGCGGCGCGCGCCCTCGCCTCGATATGGGCCAGCCACCACATCCCGAACGCGAAGGTGATGATCGAAGCGATGATGCCGAGGCCGGGCGCGGCGAAGGTCGTCGTGCCGAAATAGGGCATCGGTATCGCGTTGTTCGTCGAGGGCGTACCGGGCATCGCCGACATGGTGAAGGTGAACGCGCCTAGGCCGATCGCCGCCGGCATCAATCTTGCCGGGATGTTCGCGGCGCGGAACATTTCGCGCGCCATCGGCACGAGCACGAAGAAGGCGACGAACACGCTGACGCCGCCATAGGTGACGACGGCGGAGGCGAGCACCACGGAGAGCATGGTTCGCTTCACGCCCAGCCGCTCTGTCAGGAAACGGGCGATCGAGGTGATGGAGCCGCTGTCATCCATCATCTTGCCGAAGATGCCGCCGAGCAGGAACATCGGGAACCACTGCGTCACAAACCGCGCCGTGCCGCCCATGAACGTCGAGGTCCAGTGTGGCAACAGCGGCTGGCCTGAGGCCGCGGCAACGATGAGGGCAGCCGCAGGCGCCAGAAGCAGCACGCTCCAGCCGCGGTAGGCGAACCACATCAGCAATCCAAGTCCCAGCAGAATTCCAAACAGCCCCATGGATCCGCCTCTCAATCCAGCCAGATAAGCGGAGATGTTATGCGATCCACTGCCTTTCACCCGTCCAGGTGCAGCTATGATGCGCGTCACAACTCACGACCTTACCCGGTTTTCATGAACCACCCCTGCGGATGTGTCGACCGGTCAGGCGCGCAAAGCCATGAGGCGGAGCAAGAAATGGACACCGTGCTCACTCCTGGGATTTCTCGCTCAGCGGAGTGTCCGCTACAGTCCCACCATCCGTAGCTCCGTATCGCTGCCGCCTTGAGGCGCTGGGAACCGGCCTTTGGCCTTATACGACCTCAAGCCATTTTATCGAGGTCGGCCAGCGTGATCCCGTATTGCAGTGGCTGGCCGCTCAAGTATCGCTTTATCTCGTCGACAGCCATTTCACCCAATCGCGTCCGCTCAAGGCCGACGGCGCCTGCGATATGGGGTGTCAGAAACACGTTCGGCAGGTCGTAGAAGGCGGATGCCGGTTCAGGAATCTCGGGGTCGGTCACATCTATGACCGCATCGATCCGGCCGGTCGAAAGCGTGGCGAGAAGTGCCGCCTCGTCAATGATGGCGCCGCGTGCCGTATTGATGAGCGTCGCTCCGTCCTTCATCAGCGCCAGCCGTTGGGCGTCGATCATGTGGCGCGTCGATGGCAGCGAAGGCGCGTGCAGCGAGACGATATCGGCACTACGCATCAGCATATCAAGATCAGCCTTTTCAACGCCGATCGCCGCACACGCCGATGCGCTCAACGTCGGGTCAAAAAGGATGACCTTGAAATCGAAGGGCTTCAGCAATTCGATCACGCGCCGGCCGATACGCGACGCACCGATGATGCCGACCGTACGGCCATAGTTTCCGATCGCAAGCTTCTGCATCGGGTGGGTGCGATCGCGGTTGCGGTCCGCCACGTAAGTGTCGCGAAACCGGAAGACCTGCTTGCCGGCAAAGAGGATGGCGGCAAGCGTGAATTCGGCCACGGGGATCGCGTTCGCCTCGGCCGCGTGGCTGACGGCGATGCCTGCGCGAAATACGTCTTCGTCGATGAGGCCCTTCACCGTTCCCGCCGCGTGGGCGATGATCTTCAGTCCCCCGGCCGCCGAAAGCACATCGCGGCCGACATAGGGGGAGCCCCATCCGGTTATGAGGATTTCCGTTTCGGGCAATATGCGCCTGGCGCGCTCGTCGGCGAAGGTCTGCAGCGGCTCTCGGTCAAGCAATCGACCCAGACTTTCCAGCCGGTCGAGAAGGCGATCGGGAAGAACGTGCTCCGTGCGACCCGGGTGCATGGCAAGCGCGATACCCGGTCGGCTCATGGCATCTGCCCCGGCGCTTCGATGGCGCTGACGGTTAGGCCGTCCCTGGCTATGCGGGCCTCAAGCGCGGAGATATCAGGTGCTGCCGGAGGCCTAGCCCATGCGCCGGAAGATGCGGCCGGATCATCGAGCGCGAGCACGGCCGTGATGAGCACGGTCTCGCCGGCCGGGATTTCGCCGCGCAATTGAGGAACCAGCGTCTTGGCGACAATCAGGTTGGTATTCGGCAGAGCTTTCTGCGCCAGGCCGGCTCGCTTTACCGTAGAGCCCAGATCGACAATGCCGGAGAAGTCGGCAGCGCCGATGGCGTGGGCGCTGCCCGGCCCTGCCTCAAGCACATCCAGATCGAAGTCTCGCTTGGCAATCGCAAAGCCGCCTTCAGCGGTTTGCAGCGGGCGCGGCGAATTGATCCTGTGGACGCGGATGTGCCAGGGCGCTGCGGGGATCAGCCAGGTTTCGACGGAAACATCCTTGAAGGGCGACCATCTCGAAAAAAGCACGTCGCCGGCGAGCTTCGCCTCGGCATTGGTCTCGCGCACGCGGCAGTGCAATCCATCGTCGCTGAAGGCGAGCGCGGAATCGAACGCACCGCCGGCGAAGCTCCGTTCATCGGCTTCGACGCTGAAGCCATAGCGTGCCGAATAGGCGAACTTCGCGTATTTCTCGGACCCAAACCGCATCTGGAGATTTTCTTGTCCCGATGACAGCGCCACGACGTCGCCACCGGCACGCATCAGGACCATGCCGGGATGGCGCTGCGGCGAGACGCTTTCGCTTGGTGCAGGCGCTTTCTCCTTCGCGGTCCAGAACGGGTGGTCATCCGGGATCGCCAGCGGCAGAAAGGCCTTGAACGCCCAATAGGGCGATCCCGCCGAATTGTAGCTTTCCGACATCAGCAGGTTCGGATAGCCGAAGCCGATCGACAGGATGCCGTCGCGATTGGTCATCGGCTTGTCCTTCCACCAGCGCAGGTGCTGCAGGCAGAGGTGCTTGATCTCGCCCCAGGGCAGCGCCTCCAAATCGGCAAAGGCGAGCGCGGACCAGAAGCCGGCGCAAGCGAAGCGATAGGTCAGGCTGCGGCCGAAGGGGATGGTCGCGCCATCGGGCGCAAACCAGTTGCGGAAGTCCTTGGCGAACAGAACGGCGCGCTCGCGGTAGCGTTTCGCGTAGTCGTCATCGACAAGCTTGGAATAGATCAGCCCATAGAAATGCATGGCGAAGGGGATGTAGTGGTCGATGCGGCGCACGTTGCCGTCGCGATACCAGCCGTCACCGATGTAGAAGCCCTCAAGCTCCTCGAGATATTGCCTCGTCAGGCTGCGGTCGAAATCGGCACCGACACGATCAAGGGCGATGTCGACGAAGATTCGGAAGAACTTCCAGTTGTTATCCGCATAATCGAACTGCCGCGCATGCTTGAGATAGGCGATGACATTTGTCCGCGCCTTGTCGCTCAGAGGCTCCCAGATCTTTTCGGGGACAAGCGCCAGCGCGAAACCTAGCGCCGCGAGCTCGACCATTCGCTGGTCTCGGCCATTCACTGTGCCCCAATATTCCGGGTGTTCGGGATCCGTGCCGTTCGCAAGCCCCTCCGCAAAACGCTGCCAGTGGGCAAAGTCGCCATTTCCCGCTCCAAACGGCGCCAACCCCCAAAGAGGGCGGGCAAACCCTTCCAGGTCGGCCGCCGCGCGATCAAAATGGGCGCCGGCACCATCCAGCCGAACGCGTGCATTGCCCTTTGAGAAATAGGGGAGCAACGGATCGAAGAGGTCGAGGAGCGCGCGGCTCATATCCTCGCGCGTCTCCAGCGGATTGCCTGCTAACGGATTGGCGCTGACGGGATCATAGGTCATCTCTATCACTCATCGGTTTTCAGCATTGGCACGGTGCCCCCAATAACGGGGACGACCGCATGGCATACGTGGCGGGCCGGTGCTGTCCGATCATTGAACCTGTCGATCATCAGGCCGATGGCCTCGCGGCCGAGAGCGCCCCGATCAACACGCATGGTGGAGAGCGGCGGATTGGTCATCAAGGCGCAGGGCAGATCGTCGAAGCCGACAATCGCGAAGTCCTCAGGTACGCGAAGGCCCGCCTCGGTGACTGCCTCCAGAACACCGACGGCAATGAAGTCGTTCATGCAGAAGGCGGCAGTGAAGCCCGCGTTTTCACCCAGGATGGCGGCCATCAACTCGTGGGCTTCCCGGCTGGCACTGCCTTGAAAACTCATCGGGACCATCCTGCTCGCGGCTCCCTCCACGGATGCGATCGCCGCGTCAAAGCCCCTGACGCGTTCGCGGATGGTGTGGCGGTGCGAGCCGGTAAAGTGCAGGATTTTGCGATGTCCGGCGGCAAGCAACCTCTCGCCGGCCTGAAGGGCGCCGAAGAAGTTGGCGGGAGAGACGCCGTCAAGGCGAAGCTGCGGATCGGTGCCGTTGACGAGAACGACCGGGATCTTCTCCGCCTCTATCCACTGTCGAAGCGCAGGGTTGGGGTCGATACCGACCAGGAACAGGCCTTCCGCGTTCGTGGCCTTCATGTGGTCGCGAATGACATCAGGCATCGCGCGGTCCTCACGCACCAGCCTGACTTCGAAGGACATGCCCGCGTCCGCCGCGCCCGCCCGCAAGCCTTCGACGATCGTTTCGTAAAAGACGCTCAGCCCACCGGTCGCACCGTCGCTGGCAATCAAGGCAAGACCACCAGACATTGGCTCCGAGGAGCCTTTGGTCTGGTAACCGTGCTCGGCCGCGACCCGCAGTATGTGCTGCCGAACACTTTCGCTGATACCAGGCTCATTCGCCAGCACACGCGACACGGTCGATACGGAGACGCCGGCGGCGGCGGCAATATCGGCCTGACGCGGCCGCTTTGATTTAATCTCGCTCATAAACGCAGAGTTATGCAAATTACGCAAATTTGCAACATAAAGATATTTTATTGCAAACGGAAAGTTTTTGCGTAATCTTCCCGCCACATGCCCAAAAGGCGTTGGAGGACGCCGGGCAGACAACCGGAGGAATCAGCATGCAGATCAATCGACGTTCATTTCTGGTGGGCTCCGCCGGCGTGGCAAGCGGCCTTGCACTCGGCGCCGGCATGCCGGCCTTCGCGGCGGACACGCAACTGCGCGCCATGTGGTGGGGCTCGAACGATCGGGCGAAGCGCACGCTCGATGTAGCCAGGCTTTATCAAAGCAAGACGCCTGATGTGTCGATCATCGGCGAGTCTCTTAGCGGGGACGGATACTGGACCAAGCTTGCGACACAGATGGCCGGGCGCTCGATCGCGGATGTGTTTCAGCTCGAGCCCGGAACGATCTCGGATTATTCCAAGCGCGGCGCCTGCCTGCCGCTCGATGAATTCGTGCCCTCGACATTGAAGGTCGATGCCTTCGGCAAGGACATACTGAAACTGACGACCGTGGACGGAAAGCTTTACGGCGTGGGTCTTGGCCTCAATTCCTTCGCGCTCTTCTTTGATCAGACGGCATTCGAGGCGGCAGGCATCCCCTTGCCCACGCCCGACCTCACCTGGAACGAGTATGCCAAGCTGGCGGTCGAGCTCACAAAGGCGGTCGGCAAGACCAATTACGCGGGCGGCCCCTACGGCGCGCGCTACACATACGTGTTCGACGCCTGGCTGCGGCAGCGCGGCAAGAGCCTCTACAAGGATGCGGCGCTGGGCTTCGACGTCGAAGACGCCAAGGAGTGGTACAGCTTCTGGGAGGACCTGCGGAAGAAGGGCGGAACCGTCGCCGCCGACGTGCAGACACTGGACCAGAACACGATCGACACCAATTGCCTGGCGCTCGGCAAGTCGGCAATGGGCATGGCCTATTCCAACCAGCTCGTCGGCTACCAGCTTCTCTCGAAGAACAAGCTCGCCATCACCATGCTGCCCCGCGAGAAAAAAGGCGGGCCGTCAGGCCACTACTATCGCCCGGCTCTCATCTGGAGCGTCGGCGCGACGACTAAGAAAGGCGAAGCCGCGGCGCAGTTCATCAGCTTCTTCGTCAACGACCCAGAGGCCGGCAAGATCCTTGGTGTCGAGCGCGGCGTGCCGCTGTCGCCGGCCGTCCGCGAGGCGATTTTGCCGAACCTGAACCCGACGGAGCAGGACACCGTGAAATACGTGAACCTGCTCAAGGATCAGGTGGGCGACTACCCGGCACCCGCGCCTTTGGGATCGACCGAGTTCGACCAGCGCGTGCTGCGCCCGATCGCCGACGAGCTGGCATTTGAGCGCACGACGCCCGCCGAAGCCGCGGCGCGGCTGGTCGAAGAAGGGAAAGCCACGATCCGCAGCTGAGATCATGCACTTTGTTGAATCGCCGGCGCGCCACAGCCCCGGCGGTTCAGTACATAAGAGATAGGAAAGATCATGCGCAAGGCGATCATCGTTTGGGGAGGCTGGAAGGGTCACGAGCCAGAGCAATGCGCCGGCATCGTCGCCGGCCTTCTCGCCGAAGACGGCTTCCAGACCGAAGTCACCAATGATCTCGGCATCTTCGGTTCGCCGCAGCTTGCTCAAGCAGATCTTGTCGTGCCCGTGATCACAGGCGAAAGCCTCGAAAAGGCCCATGCTGACGCCCTGGTGGAAGCCGTCCGCGGAGGGCTCGGGCTTGGCGGACATCATGGCTCGCTCGCGACTTCATTCAAGGAAAGCGCGCCGTTCCGCTATGTCTCCGGCGTCACCTGGGTCGCCCATCCCGGCAATATCATCGATTTTCGCGTCGCCGTGACCCGCCCGGAAGACCCTGTGATGCGGGGCATCCCGGATTTCGACTATCGGTCCGAGCAATATTACCTGCACTACGACCCTTCGATCGAAATCCTCGCGACCACCACCTTCACCGGCGAACATGACCCTGCGGCCAGCGACGTGACCATGCCGGTCGTCTTCAAACGCCGATTTGGCGCCGGTCGCGTCTTTTATTCAGCGCTCGGTCACATCGCCGGCGAATTCGATCATCCCCACATGCCGCTGATACTGCGCCGCGGCTTGAGCTGGGCCACACGCCGCTAGCTGTGATCGCGCAAGCTGTCATAAGGAAACGTGGAAGCCAACCGCGCCGCCACTGTCTTGTGATCCGTCATCACCTAATCCGCCTGAGGAAGTCCTACCTGCTTTAGCTCGCCCATTCGATCGACAAGCAGGGAATAGGCGACGTAGTATTTGTAGATGTTGCTGACATACTGCACCGTCTCGCGTCCAACGATCGCCGCGGCACCGTTTTCGACGTTCCCGAACCAGACATTGGGATCGAGTCCCATCGCCTTCGCTTTCTCTCGAAACTTCCGGAGGTTGCCGGGACCGGCATGGTAGGCCGCGAAGGCGAAAAGCTGTCGGTCCGTTGGCGATAGCTCTTCGTCGTCGATGTATGTCTTGATCAGATGGCGCAGATATTTCGCGCCGGCCTCTACATTGCGATCCGGGTCCTTATCGATGCCACTGATGGCGACGACCTTGTCCTTGGCCGGCGATGGCAGCATCTGCATGATGCCAACCGCGCCGCGCGGCGATCGCCTGGACTGGTCGAGTTGCGATTCCTGATATCCCTGAGCCATCAGCATCAGGTAATCGAAGGTGTAGGCGTCGCCGTATTTGCGGAAGACCGCGATGAGCGTCTGGAAGCGCTCGGCGCCCGAGGGCGAATAGGCGCGTTTGACGATCTTGTCCTGCTTGAAGAAGCTGCTCCGGAGAATGTTGCCGAAGGCGGTGCCTACCTTGTGAGTTGCCACGAAGGCATTCAATTCCGCCATCAGCTCGAGGCTGTTCTTGCGGATGGCCCAGGCGATCACCTTTAGACGACAAGGCGACGTCATCGCGTACGTTCATGTCAGGAAAGACATGCGACCTTCGATCCGTCGCGAGATTATGCAACGCCCTTATGGGAGCCCAGCGATCCCAGGAGGGCACCCATGCGCTCGAAATCCCGTAGGTTCGTGGCATTGGATTTCCGCAGCACCGTGCGGATCTGCGTTCGGACGGTGTCGAGCGAAACATCCCGTTCGCGCGCGACTGCCTCGGCGCTTTGACCTCCGAGGAGAGCCGCAGCGACGGCTCCCTCTGCCGCACTCAAGCCGAACAGTTCGCTTAGCAGCGATGGCCTTGCGGCTCGAGGAGACGACAACTCGCTGATCTGGACCAGAACCGGCACACTGCCACCTTCGGCTAAAGCATCACAACGATCTGGAAACTGCGGCGACACGAAAATCGCATACTGGCCGATGCGACCGCTGTTGCCGAGCATATCGAATTCAACTCGCATGGCTCCTCCGAAACCTGTCGCGGCGGCATCGCGGATCATGGCTCGCAGTCGCTTCATCTCGCCACGATTGTCGACGGCGAGCTTCGTTCCCGAAGTGGGACTGGTCGCAAGGCAGACCGGTCGATCACGGTAGCAAAGTGCTCTCCTCGCCGACGAATTGGCAAATAGTACGTTGCAGTCGCCGTCGACCACAATCGCGGCACCGGGAAGGGCTTCGAAAGCGGCATATCCCAACCGCGCGTTAAAGTCGGCACAATGCAGCCGCTCGCGTAATTGCAGCGCACGCCGGACATGGGGCAGCAAGGTTAAGAGGGCCGCGCGTTCGCGAACACCGAATGCGAGACCTTGTCGATAGAATCCGACAATCGATCGGTGACTGTCGCCCACAAGGCCAACAATCATGTGTTCCTGACCCTGCGGCTTGGCGAAGTCCCGATAGAATTTGGTCCGGTGATAAGCCTCGCTCTCTACCAATTCCTCATCCAACAGAACTGTACCATCCGCCTCGTTTCGCCTCATCAGGCTGGACAAGGCGGCTCTGATTGGATCGAGTTGGAGGTAGTGTTCGACATAGTAATCGTTCTCGGCGCGCGTTTCAAAGACGTTCACGGATCTGCCGCCACCTGCCTGGAGGCGAAGGCTGCCGGCGTCCGCGCCCAGATGCTCGAAGAGGCGTTTTCCAACCGCCAGCCAGTTGTCATCATTCTCGCTGGCGTCGTAGATATCCCCGATTATCGAATTGAGCTCCACAAGCGCCCCCGCACTATCTGTAGAATACCTGCAATTTAGCATCAGCTTATGCCGTCGAGTCAATGCGACCAAAAGTAGACTTTTCACCTTATCAGGCGAACCTCAGCGCCTTCGTGTTGATCTCGGTTGAAGAGAAACACGGCAAGGCGCTCGACTAGACTTTGGTTGAAGGCTGGATCGAGCGCGTGGCCCATCTTCGGAACAAGATAAAGCTGGGCGTCCTTCAAGTCGGGCGCCGCCCACTTTGCGTGCTCTGGCGGAAAGAATTGCTGCGATTGGCCACCGTTGCACCGGAGCACGTTCTCTATCGGCAACCGCGCGCCCCAACCTCAACCAAAAAGCCTCGTCGAACGGCGACGCTGGCCCGGCCCGCGGCTTAGAGACGGCGCGCGGGCCGTGGCAACGCCGCTGGTCGGATGTGCCCAGGCGACGATCGAACGGTTTGTGTTGTCTCCATCGGCCGGCACGATCAAGACACCGGAGACCGCGATCGCCTCTCCATGCAAGCCGACTGAACGGTAGAGGGTGCGGGACGCGGTGGCACCCCGCCGAGAGAACGGCATGGCCTCCGAGCGGATGACGGAACCGGGACGCCCTGCGAGTTCCCCGCTCTCGGGCTGGTAGAACGCTTCGTTGGCTCTCGCCGGGCCCCAGGTCAGGAGTACCCATACGACAAGAGCCGCGAGCCCATATCCCAGCAGCGGCCGGAGCATGTCCTTCGCCCGTGCCAACCTGTGCCTGGGCGGTTCTATGAAGCGGATTCGGGTCATGATGGTCGTCCAATAGGGCTGATCGCCCGGTTCATTGATTTCAAAGAGCGCTGCATGCAGCTTGAGATGGGGCGGCGATGGCCGCCTCTGTCGTCATGATCACTGCCACTGACCATCCGGCAGACGGCCATGATACGGCGTGTCACGGCAATGACCCCATGGGCCGAGCCACCAGCCCGGAGGGCACGGATTTGCAGGAGGATAGTATGCCGGCGCCGGATAGTAGGGCTCGACGTAGCGAGGCCCGGCCAACGATGCTCCGATCGCCGCACCGGAGGCGGCGCCGAGTGCGTACCAGCCAGCGTTGTTCCAACCGCGCCAATGGTCGATAAACAAGGCGGCGGGACCGGTCGCGCCGGTCAGATTGCCTTCCAGCACGGAAACGTCGAACGTCAGCGTCGTGCCATCAAGCTTGGGCGACTTGAGCGTGACCACGGCGTCGCTGACATTCGAGCCGCCGCCAAGAACCGACACCGTCGCATTCGGCGGGTCCTTGTCGAAGCTGTCGGCGCCAGCGCCCCATTGCTTGACGATTTCGTCGATCGCGATGTGACCGGCTGCGCGTGTCGGACGATCGGAGAAGATGATCGAGTTGGTTGAGACGCCCGTCAGGACCAGTTTGTCGCCTTCCAGCTTCGCACCGTCGGCGTTGACGACGAGGAGTGATGCGACGGGCGCCTGCTGGCGGACTTGGCCGACGGTCTTTTGCAGGGGCACATGGGGTGCCTTGGCAGCATCCTGCCCCAGCGCGGTTCCCGCCAGCAGCGTGAGCGAGCCGGCGAACAACAGTCCTATTGGATTCATGCGTATCATTGTCGAATTCCTTTGTGAGTAGCGTTGCGCAAGGCTCGGCGATCAGCCGCCACCATGTTCGGCGGCGTAGTCGATGCCGGCTTGAACTTCGGCCATGGCCTGCATGACCAGTTCGGCGGCACGCTCCTTGTGTCCGCCCTTGTTCGGCGTCGCCCGGTGAAGCGAATTCAATGCGTTCTGGAGCTGGCGCAACGCGGCATCCATGTTGCCTTGGTCCGCCATGGCAGGAGACGATACGAGGGCAGCAGCCGAGCCTGCGGCGAGCACAACGCCCGCAGCGGCAAGCATGTTTCTGCGTGAAAGTGTCAGTTCGGTCATGTCAGTTCTCCAACTTCGTGAGGGTTCTTCAGTTGGCGGCCGTGAGCGTCACCTTGACGACACCGGTCGCGATGTTGATGCCAGTCTCGCCATCAACCGAGATCGGCTGCAGCGAAAACGACTGTTTGCTGCCGCCGACCAGAGCATTCGCTCCGGCGCCCACGCCAAGCGCGGCGCCGCGGCGACGCCGACATACGTGCCCGCAAGCGCGCCTTGAGGAATCCCGCGCGTTGCTGACGCGACGCCCCAGATCAGGTGTCCTTGATCGACCTTTCCGATCTCGATGCCGTATTCGTCGATGTTTCCGACATAGGTCTCGGATTGACCGCCGTCCGGCTTGAACTGGCAGGTCAGCGATTGCTTGCGCGCGAGGATCTCGCCGATGCCCTTGGACACGTCACAGGACAGGATGCCGATCTTGGCGATATCGGCATGGCCGGGGACAACGGAAGCAGCAACCAGGGTCAGTGCGAGCGCGAGCCCGCCGGAGAGTTTCGAGACAGTCATCTTTCGGCTCCGCCCTTACTTCCAGGTGCCGTTGGGCAGGCGACCGTGATAGGGCGTGTTGCGGCAATGGCCCCAGGGACCACGCCAGTAGCCGGGCGGGCACGCGTTGCTGGCGACGGGCCGCTCCTGGTAATAGCCGTTCGGAAGCCGGCCATAGAACGGCGTGGTGCGGCAACCGCCATAAGGACCGCGCCACGCATTGGGGCCGCAGCCGCCGGCGACCAGCGTGATCGCGGAAGGCGCCTCGATCGTCGGCATCAGCGGCGCTGCGTTAGGGATACACGGTGCCGCGAACAGCGCGGCAGCGCCGAGGATGACTGCAAATTTCGTGTTCATGTTTACTCCAGATGTGTTGAGTGCTGGGGGCGGTTGCGCTCGATCTGCATTTCGATTGGACTACGGTTGAATGCGGGTCTGTCGGACAATCGTCGTCTTGGGAGAGCGTCGGTTGCCGACCGGAGAGCGTCCCAAGCCACTGATGGCCGGTCGGTATGCTCCGATGGCCGGGGGATTAGCCGATATAGACCCGTTACCGCATCACCACTTCTGGGTATGCGATGAAAACAGGATCAGATTATTTCGCTCTTATAGAACAAAAAGTGGCAAAGTCAGACTTTGAAACTGACGCCGACATCCGAGTTCCGGCAATCATCGGCGACCGCGTTTGTCGATGCGTCCGCCCTTTGGGCGACAAATTGAGGATCAAGAGATGAAACCTATCGCTGTTACCGTTTGCCTCGCCAGTTCCTGCCTATCAGCGAACTTGGCAAATGCCGCAGAGAACGGAACGATCGAGCTCCACAGCAAAACGAAAATCGAACGCATGCAGGCTGATTACAACTGCGGAGCAGCGGGCAAGCTTGCGGTGACCTATGTCAACGCTGATCCAAACTTTATCGCGCTCGTGGCTCTGCCCAAACAGCCGCAGCCGCTGGTGTTCACGTCGGTGATATCAGGCTCGGGAACACGCTATGCGGCTGGAAAATATATCTGGTGGACCAAGGGGAATTCCGCGAGCCTCTATGACACCACGTTGGGTGACAATGCTCCTCCGACGATGACGTGCAATGCCTCCTGATCGCCTTGCAGGCTCGAGCGAGGATCAGTCAATCCTGTTCAGGACTGCGCGGAAGATCGTCGCCAAGCCAAGCAGGATGGTCAACGCAGGCAATATGAGGCCGGTGTTGAGCCCAAGCGACAACAGTATTCCGACGAGGGCAAAGATGGCGCCAGCGATCAGCCGCGACAACGGCTGAATGCTTCGCCAGCCGATGATCCTTGCAACCCGAACGCTATCCCAGATCGCGCTGGCTGCCGGCAGGAGCAGGATCAGAAACATCCAGCGATAGGGTAGCGGGTAGCCGAGCTGGTCGATAGCAAGTGCCGCTCCCAACGCAATCAGCACGCAGCCGCCGAAGGCGGAGATTAGCCACCTGTAGGCATGCTTGGGGCTATGCGCGAGCACGGTCGCCCTCCAGAGGTCGTGCGGATGGAGATTGCTTCCAGGCCACCCACAGCAGGATCGACAACGCTATGACGCGGGCAATCGTTAGAGCAAGCAACAGGCCGAAATTATCAGCGGCGTAGTCATTGTTCTGAAACGCCTGCACAAAATAACCCACCGTGACGCCTACATAAAAGATGATCGCGTAAAGCGCGACAGCGCTTTGAAACGACAGGCTGCGCCAGAATGCAAAGACGGCGACCGCGCCAAGCGCGATATCGGCAACGCCGACTTCAAACTCGAACGGGCTCTGCTGCCATCCGATCTGCGCCGATGCTATTGCGGGGAAAAACACATGGAAAAGACCCGCCCACAAGCCATCGACGCCGACGGCCAATAGCGGGATCCAGGATAGGTATCGACGTGCCCAATGTTGATCGCGCCTGATCGACGTGGCGCAGATGAGGACGGCGATGCAAAGGAACGCCGGCAAGTTTGTGAGGATAGTCCTGATTGTATCAGCGATCATAGCGACCTCCGTAGAAACGACCACAATGCTCCGATCGCGGTGGGATCCGATCGATGAGCTTGCGCGTTACCTACGACCACGGCCGAAAGCCCGCATCCTCAGAACTGGTGATTGAACGGAATGAGATTGAGCCGCTTTGGCAGGCTCAATGAACGTAGGTTCCCAGCAGCGCGCCGATGCGTTCGAAGTCGCGCAGGTTGGCTGCATCAGTCTTGCGCAGCACCGTCCGTATTTGCGTGCGCACCGTGTCGAGCGAGACCTCACGATCTCGCGTAACGATCCCGGCTGTCTGCCCGCCCAGAAGCGCTGCCGCGACAGCACCTTCGGCTGCGCTTAGCCCGAACAATTCACTGAAAACACGAGGCGGCGCCGATCGTGGCTGCGAGATGTCATTGATCAGCGCAAGGACCGGCGTACCAGCTACGGAAGCGGTCCCCTGCGCCGGCAAGGGGGTGACGAACACGGCGAGTTGGCCGATACGATAATTCTCGGTGGCGTCGAACTCGATCCGAACGGCACCGCCACTGCCACCATTGGCAGCGCTGTGGACTATGTGTCGGATCTTCGCGCCCTCACCTCGATCGACAACCAGTCGCGTGCTTCCTGTCGCCAGTGCCTTGGACAAGGAAATCGGAATGTCTCTATGTGACAACGTCTTGGTCGCGGCTGTGTTCGCGAACAGCACGTTGCAATCGCCATCGACAACAACAGCGCTTCCGGGCAAGGCTTCAAAGGCTGAATATGTGAGGCGCGATGCAAGCTCGGATTCAAATAGCTTCTGGCACATCCTCAATCCGCGGCGGACGTGCGGCATGAGTTTTCCACCAAGCCAGAATTTGCACCGCCCGCTCTCTACTGGAACCCGGCTATAGCGCCGGCCGGCATGGCATTCTACAACGGCCAGATGTTTCCTGAATGGCGTGGTTCGGCATTGGTCGGCGGCCTGGTTGCTACCGGCTTGGTGCGGATAACCTTTGCGGCAAACGGCGCGGTTGACGAGGCGGACCGCTGGGATATGCAGGCGCGAATCCGCGACGTTGCTGAGGCACCTGATGGCGCAGTATGGGTCATCGAGGACGACAATCCCGGCCGTCTGCTTTGCCTGACGCCCTCCAGCCAATAGGAAATGACTGAGCGCCATGGTGCCGGCGAGTAGCTGCGGCGCCATGGCGACGTCGGCCACCGCTTCCAGTGAAGCCATTTTGTCATCGCTCGCGCGCGAAAAGAGCAGTAGCCGGCATCGGCGACCGGATCTAACGTGACAATGTCTTCCGACATCCAGGCGCACAATCCAGCCTCGCTTCAACGGCAGACAGTCTGACAACCTGACGATTTGCGAACCACAGATGCCATCGGCGCCTGCGGAGACAACGATTGTTGCCCGGATTGTACGCGTCACCCCGCATTGCCGCGTCATGTCGCATGACACAGCCTTCAGAATGGGAACAAAAATGAAAAAATTCATCCGGTCACTGATAATACCCGCTCTGATGTTCGCGTCGCATGTTCATGCGGTCGATCTTCCGATCAAATTGACGCTCGACTGGAAGATCCAGGGTATCCACGCCTGGTTTTATCTTGCCAAGGAAAAAGGCTACTTCTCCGACGAGGGACTAGATGTCCAAATCGATCAGGGGGAAGGCTCGGCGGTCACGGTCACACGCATCATGTCCGGCGCCTATGATGCAGGCTTCGGCGACATGAACGCCATCATCCAGAATGCGTTGATGAAGCCCGACGTATCGCCTGTCATGGTCTATCAACTCTACAATCAGCCGCCGTTTTCAGTCCTGGTCAAGAAGGATGGCCCGGTCACCGACCTGAAAAAGCTGGCCGGTCTCAAGATTGGAAGCCCGGCCGGCTCGGCCGCGGGCCGCCTCTTCCCCGCGTTGACCTCGAATGTTGGAATTGATCCAAACAGCATGGAAATGCTCAATGTTGCACCGAACATCCAGGAGCAGATGTTGATCCGCGGAAACGTCGATGCAAGCCTGGTCTTCAATGTCACCAGCTATCTGAACCTGATCGGTCTTGGTCTGGACCCCGACAAGGATTTCACCTGGTACAATTATGGTGATCACGGCGTGGACATCTATTCCAACGGCCTGATGGTCTCCCGCAAATTAATCAACGAACATCCGGAAGCCGTTCGGGGACTGGTGAAGGCCGTGAACAGGGCCATGATCGAGATCATGCATGACCCCGCGCTCGGCGCCGCCACAGTCAAGGCCGTCGAGCCGCTGATAAACGAACAGCTGGAAAAGCGCCGGATCGAGTTCGCCATCAAGAACCTGATCGTATCGGCGGAAACCGGTAAGGTTGGCGTCGGTGATGTCGATGCCTCGCGCCTGGCAGGATCAATCTCCAGCATCAAGGCTGCCTACGAGCTCAAGGGCGACGTGACGCCAGACAAGGTATTCACAGCCGAATACCTTCCGCCTCTTGCTGAGAGAACCGTCAACTGATCTCAAATAGGCGAGTTCCGGATTTCATCGGAGTTCGCCCATCATGAACGAGAATGCTTATGAGTGACCGTCAAATCACTGTGGCCAAGGCCCTCATCGGAGAGAGCTATGAGCCGGCCGGACCAGTCGAAATCCGGGTAGAATCCGGCCGCATCACCGCCATTCGATCGACAACTGACGACGCCGCGACGCCGCGTATCATGGCCATGCCTGCATTGGTCGACGGACACAATCACGCACGACCGCTGTCGCCGACGTCGTTCGGCGCCGGGATGAAGCCGCTGGAGACCTGGCTGCCTTCGCTTGCCGTCATGCCGGCCGTTGATCCCTACCTCGCAGCGGCCGCGTCATTCGGGCGATCCGCGCGCGGCGGCTGCGTTGCCGTCATGGTGCACCTGATCCGCCCCATGGGCCTTGAGCCGTTGACGAAAGAAGCGCACGACTATGCCCGCGCCGCGTCGGATGTCGGCGTGTCGATCGCTTTTGCGATCGCCATGCGAGACCGGAACCCGATCGTCTACGGCGATCATACCGACATCGCGGCAAAGCTCGCCGATCGATACATGATCGACGGTATCTGGCGGACGGAGACGATGTCGCCCCAGGAACAGATCAAGCGCGTTTCCGACGTTGCCTTGGAACTGGAAAATGAGCTGCATGTCGATGTCCAGTTCGGACCTACCGGCGTGCAATGGTGCTCCGACGGCCTTTTGGAAGCGATCGCCCGGGCATCGGCGGAGACCGGTCGCCGCGTCCACATCCATCTTCTGGAAACGCGTGAACAGCGCAGGTGGGCCGACCGCACCTATCCTGGTGGTATCATCGAACGTCTGCGCGAAATCGGGCTGCTGTCTCCTCGCCTGACGGTCGCGCATTGTGTTTGGGCAAGGCCGGCAGAACTATCTGTCCTGGCCAGTCATGGCGTGAAGATCGCCGTTAATCCCTCTTCGAATTTGCACCTGAAATCCGGCATCGCACGCGCGGGACGAATGAAGGCGTCGGGGCTTCGCTATGGCATCGGCCTTGATGGATGCGCGTTCGACGAGGACGATGACGCGTTGCGGGAGCTTCGCCTGTTTCGCATGCTCAATGCTGGCGTGGCTTTCGACGAGCAGATCACGCCCGCGGATGCGCTGACCGCGGCCTGCGCAACCGGGCGAGAGATGGTCGGTCTTCCCGCCGGCGGGCGCATAGACGTCGGCATGCCCGCTGACCTCTTGCTGCTCGATCTCGACCGACTGGACCGTGACCGTGTGATGGAGGTCGATCCCCGCCACTATCTCTTTGCGCGTGCAACGCAAAGGGACGTCGTCGAGGTGATCCGTGGCGGGAAAACGATCGTGCGGGACGGCAAGGTACTTGGGATCGATCTCGAATCCGTTGAAGCGGCGCTTCGCCAGCAATATCGCGCGGCGATTGGTTCGACGCAGCATATCCAGGAGGCATTCGCGGCTCTCGAACCTTTGATCGGCAAGCATTATCGCGGCTGCTGCTAGGCCGCAGCTTCCGCGACGGGAGTAGGAGCGCGGCAACCGCTCGATCTACGTCATCGCCTTGACCAGCCTATCCGCGAAGCTGGAAGCGGCGATCGGCAGGACGCGTCCCCTGAGTTGGCAGAGTACGAGGTCCGAGCGCGGTATGTCGCGCTCGTCTATCGGCTGGCCGACAAGCCCCATTCCGAAATCCTGTCGCGGCGCCCCGGCCTCGATCTGGAACGAGATCATGTTTCCGCGAAGGACCAACCCTCTCAGCATCTCGAACGAATTCGATTCCGCCATGATGTCGAACCGAAAGTCGCGGCGGGCAATCACCTCATCGAGAACTTGCCTCCCACCGAGGCTTTGATCCGGCAATGCAAGCGGCTGTCCGACGCAATCGGAAAGCCGAAGCACCTGCTTGGACGCCAGAGGGTGATCTTCCCGCATGATCGCGACCAATCGCTGCGGCAGCGAGGTTAATATCCGTATGCCCGGCCGCATGTGGGCCCGATACACCAGGGCGAGATCGACATCATATTCGACGAGCGCGTTGATCGCCGCGTTATGGTCCATCACCTTCAGATCGAAAACGAGCCGAGGGTTGTCCTTGCGGAACTCCCCGATCTGAAACGGCAGGAAGTCGAGCGCGAGCGCCTGGCTGCAGGCGATCTTTACCGGTCCGCGCCTCAGGCCCCTCAGGTCTTCGACTTGCGAGCTCAGCCGCTCCGCGTCGGCGATCTGGCTTCTGGCATAGCGGACAAACAATTCGCCCGCCGTGGTTAACTTCACGCCACGCGCGCGCCGCTCGAATATCGGCGTTCCTATCTCTAGCTCCAGGTCCTGGATCTTGCGGTTCATCGCCGATGCCGTGATGTTCATCCGCTCCGCCGCCTGGCGGATCGAGCCCGCTTTGGCGATTTCAGAGACTTGTTGCAGCAATTTCAGATGACGCATCGCTTGCTCCGAGTGAGGCCTTTTTAGCACCGTTCACGCACAAAAATTGCGGTTGAGATACACACTGGACCGTGTACTCTCGCATTGCAACATGAAAGAACAAGCCGCGACAAAGGCGGCCTCCAACGACCAGACAAGGGGAACAACAATGGCTAATCACCAGATGAAGACGCGCGCCCGTATGCTGGCGCTTGCCGCCGCCACGGCACTTTCCGCATTCGCCGGCACCACGGCCCATGCCGAAACCAGCATCAAGATGGTCCTGAACTGGAAGTATGAGGGGCCACAGGGCCTGCTTTTTCTCGCCGAGGACAAGGGTTACTTCAAGGAGGAAGGCCTCGACGTGACGTTTGACCAGGGCAACGGCTCCGGTGCGGGCGTTCCGCTGGTTGCCAACGGCGCCTACGATATGGCGTTTGGCGACATCAACGCCTTGATCGAACTCGCCGCCAAGAAGCCGGAAGACGCGCCCGTTGGTGTCTTCATGATGTACAGCCAGCCGCCCTTCACGGTCGCCGTCAAGGCGGACAGCCCAATCAAGGCGCCTGCCGATTTTCCTGGCCACACGCTGGGTGGCGCGGCCAATGATGGCGCGCTGAAGCTCTTCCCGGCGCTGTGCGCCATCACCAAGATCGACTGCACCAAGGTGAGCATCACCAACATGCAGCCGAACCTTCGCGAGCAGATGCTGATGAAGGGCCAGGTCGAAGGCGTCTTCGGCTATGTCAACACGATCCGTTTCAGCTCCAAGCTCATCGGCGTCGATCCCGACAAGGAGCTGCGCTTCATCCGCTACGGCGACTACGGAATGGATCTCTATTCGAACGCCATCATCGCTTCGAAGAAGCTGGTCAAGGACAATCCCGACGCGGTGAAGGGCTTCCTGCGCGCCATCAACAAGAGCATCAAGGACGCGATCAAGGATCCGGATGCGGCGATCGCTGCCGTTCAGAAGCGCGAACCGCTGATCAAGCCAACCATAGAGCGCGAACGCTTCGACGCGACCATCGCCAACGAGATGAACCACGACGAAATCGCCAAGATCGGCTTCGGTGACGTCGATGACGCCCGTCTCGGCAAGTCGATCGACATCATCGTCAAGGCAAAGGAATTGCCGCGCACACCGGCGCTCACCGAAGTCTTCGATCGCAGCTTCCTCCCCGCCAAGGACGACCGTCTCACGGTCATCAACTGAGCCACCCAATGACGGCGGCGCCAGCGCGCCGCCCCTCCCATCACAGCTGAAATAACGGAAACAACATCATGGACCTGATGCTGAAGGATAAAGTCGTGTTCATCACAGGCCCCGCCAAGGGCATGGGCGCGGCCATCACGCTTGCCTTTGCCAATGAAGGCGCCAAGCTCGCGCTCGTCGGTCGTGATACGGCGGCGATCGAGCCAGTCGCTGAAGAAGCCCGGTCCAAAGGCTGTTCCGTTGTCGTTATCGGATGCGACCTGACGGACGCCGGACAATGTGACGCCGCCGCCCTGAAGACCGTTGAATCCTTCGGTCGCATTGATGTCCTCGTCAATGTCGCGGGCGGCTCCGGCCCGATGGGCAAGACCGGGGTCGAGACCACACCGGAAGAATTCGACGATATCGTCACGCTCAACATGAACGGCTGTTTCCACACGATCCGGGCGGTTCTGCCGTCGATGATCGAGAACAGCTACGGCAAGGTCGTCAATGTCGGCGGCACCTTCGGCATGAAGGGACGCGCGGGCCGCCTTGCCTATTCCGCTTCCAAGTGGGGCCTGCGTGGGATCACCAAGAGCTTCGCGCTCGAGGTCGGCCAGCACAACATCAACGTCAACTGCGTCGCCCCAGGCATGGTCGATGGACCACGTTTCCGCGACAAAGTCTGCAAGACCATGGCTTTGAAGCTCGGCATCACGGAAGAAGAAGCAGCAAACCGCCATGCGGAAGACTACGCGCTGAAGCGCATCACCGTCGACGACGATGTCGCCAGTGCCTGCCTATTCCTCGCCAGCGACGTCTCGCGCCAGATCACCGGCGTCGACCTGCCCGTCGATGGCGGCTGGGCTGCCCTTTAAGGAGATATGAGATGACCACCGACATTATCGCGGACCTCGTCGTCCACGGCGGCACGATCGTCACCCCCGACACCCAGTATCTGGCGAGCATCGCCATCAAGGATGGCAAGATCCTCGCGATCGGCGAGAAGGATGCGATGCCCGAGGCCAAGGACAGTCTGGATGCGACCGGCCTCCATATCCTGCCCGGCGCGATAGACGTCCATGTGCATTTCCGCGATCCCGGCTATCCGCAGAAGGAGGACTTTGCGAGCGGCACGGCGGCGGCGGCCTTCGGCGGCGTCACCACCGTCTTCGACATGCCGAACACGCTGCCGGCGATCTCCGATGCAGCATCGCTTGCCGAAAAGCATGCCATTGCGGGCGCCAAAGCCCATGTCGACTATGGCCTGTACGCTGTGCTCGGCGAAGACAGCTTGCCGAATATCGGCGAACTGATCGAAGGCGGCGTCATCGGCTTCAAATGCTACATGGGCAACACGTTCGGCCGCATTCCCTCGCCGACGACAGGCGCCATGCTCGAGCTCCTCGAGATCGTTGCACCGACCGGCAAGCGCATTTCGCTGCACGCCGAGACGAATTCGATCATGGAACGCCGCGAAGCACGGTTGCGCGCCATGGGCCGCACCGATCCGCTGGCCCACCTCGCCGCCCGCCCGGCCGTGGTGGCGACAGAAGCCGTTGCCCGCGCCGCCATCCTTGCGGAATGGACTGGCGCACGCATCCACATCCTCCACATTTCATCCGCCGCCGAGCTTCGGCCGCTGGCAGAGGCGAAGGCGCGCGGTGTCGACATTACCGGCGAGACCTGCCCGCAATATCTCCTTCTGTCCGCCGATGATTACGAAGCGAAGCGTGGCGTCATCCGTGTCAACCCGCCGGTGCGCGAGACCGAAAACCAGGATCCGATCTGGCAGGCGCTTGCCGATGGCACGATCGACATGATCGCTACCGACCACGCCCCCCATTCGATCGAGGAAAAGACCCGCGACGACATCTGGACCGTCGACTGCGGCTTCCCCGGCGTCGAAACGCAAATGCCGCTGATGCTGACGGAGCTTGATCGTCGCGGGGCAAGCCTTTCCGACTATGTGCGCTGGAGCGCCGAGAAGCCCGCCAAGTGCTGGGGCCTTTACCCGACAAAGGGTGCGCTGATGGTGGGTTCGGACGCCGATCTCGCGATTGTCGATACCAACCGCGAGTGGACGATCGACGATGCGCAGATCCAGTCGACGGCGAAAATCTCGCCCTGGCACGGGATGAAGGCGACAGCACTTCCGATCCACACCATCGTGCGCGGCCGCTTCGCGATGAAGAACCGTACGCTGCAGGATAGCGCCAAGGGTTGGGGCCGCTCGGTTCATGCGATCCAGCAAATGCCGGTGCCGAACGTTCGTAACGCCGACCAGACCATGGCCGCCGTTACCGCGCCCAGGAAGGGCTGATCGCCATGAACCAACCTCTCGCAACCGGGGTCAGTCCCGGCAATCCCGTGATCGATCTGGAAAGAGTGAACGTCACTTTCGGTGGCGAGAAGAACAAGACGGTGGCGCTGGCGGAGACGTCGCTCAGGATCGAAAACGGTGAGTTCGTCGCCCTCGTCGGCCCGTCCGGCTGCGGCAAGTCGACGATCCTGAAACTCGTTGCCGGCACGCTCTCGCCATCGCAGGGCAATATCTTCGTCACCGGTCGCGAGATCGGCGCGAACGACGTCAGGATCGGCATGGCCTTCCAGAACCCGACCCTGCTGCCCTGGCTCAACATCCGCGACAATGTGATGATGCCGCTGAAGATCGTTGCGCCGTTCAAGCATGGCTATGCCAGAAAAAAGAAAGGCGAGTACCGCGATCGCGCCGAAGCGCTGCTTGCCAAGGTCGGCCTCTCCGGCTTTGGCGATAAATTCCCCTGGCAGCTCTCGGGCGGCATGCAGCAGCGCGCCTCGCTCTGCCGCGCGCTGATCCATGATCCGACGCTTCTGCTTCTGGATGAGCCATTCGGCGCGCTCGACCAGTTCACCCGCGAAGAGCTCTGGGAGATCATGCAGACGCTCTGGATCGAACGACGCCCAACCGTCGTTCTGGTCACCCACGACCTGAAAGAAGCCGCCTATCTCGCCACCCGCATCTGCGTGATGCAGGCACGACCGGGCCGCATCATCGAGGACAGCACCGTTCCCTTCGCCCGTCCACGGACCATCGACGTCTCCTTCCAGCCCGAATTCGTGTCCCTGACGCAAAGGCTCCGCGAGCGCATCGTCGCCGCACGCGCCGTCAACGAGGTGCAGTCATGACAGCCGCCGCCAAACGCCAGATCCTGTCCGCCACCTGCATCCTCGGCTTCTTCGTGCTGTGGGAGGTCATATGCCTCGCTTTCAACGTCTCGGATCTTGTCTTGCCGCGCCCGAGCCAGGTGCTGGTAACGCTCTGGACGCAGTTCCCTGCGATCTGGCCACACACCATACAGACGGTCTATACGACGCTGCTTGGTCTCGGCCTCGGCATCATCCTTGGGCTGGCGCTCGGGATGCTGATCGGTTCGTCGCGGCTTGCCTATGATGTCGCCTATCCGCTGCTGGTCGGCTTTTCGTCCATCCCAAAGGTCGCGATCGTGCCGATCCTCGTGCTCTGGTTCGGCTCCGGCACCGTTCCCGCCGTGCTGACGGCCATGGTGATGTGCGTCTTCCCAATTGTCGTCAATGTCGCCGCCGGTCTCGCGTCAACGGAGCCGGAACTGCAGGACGTCATGCGGACATTGAAGGCGACGAAGCTCGAAATCCTCTGGAATATCGGCTTGCCGCGCACCATGCCGTATTTTTTCGCATCGCTGAAGGTCGCGGCCACCCTCGCCTTTGTCGGCACCGTCATTTCCGAAACCGTCGCTTCCAACCGGGGGATCGGCAATGTGATGATGATTGCCAGCTCCAGCTTCGACGTGCCGCTAGTCTTCGCCGGCCTGTTCATTCTGGCAGCGCTCGGCGTCGCGCTCTACGTGATCTTCTCGGTGATCGAAGCGCGCGTCACCGGCTGGGCCAGACGTGGCGACAATTTTTCCGCTGGCGGCTGATACGCCCGCCAGCTCTCCTCTATTCGCATTAACAGGAACAGCAATGACCAAGCTCAAGATCACCGCCGGCCCCTTCACCTTCGACGCCCGTCTGGAGACGGAGGATGCGCCGAAGACCTGCGCTGCCTTCCTCAAGCGCCTGCCCTACGAAAGCAAGATCGTGCATGTCCGCTGGAGCGGCGAAGGCGTGTGGGTGCCGCTCGGCGACGAGGACTTCGGCGTCGGGTATGAGAACCACACAAGTCATCCGGCCCCCGGCCACATCATCCTCTATCCCGGTGGCATCAGCGAAACAGAAATCCTGCTTGCCTATGGCGGCGTGGACTTCTCCTCCAAAATGGGCCAGCTTGCCGGCAATCACTTCATCACCCTGACGTCCGGCCTCGAGAACCTGAAGACACTCGGCAACCTGACGCTCTGGGAAGGTGCGCAATCCATCCGCTTCGAACTGGCCTGATCCAGCATGCCCCATCACGACGTCTTCCCCACACCGGACACCGTGCATTGGGGCTACCTCGATGCGCGCCGTCGGCCAGTGATCGAGATCGATCCTGGCGACACCGTGACGATTCATAGTGTCAGCGGGTCGCCTGCCGAGGCCTCGCGCAACCCGGCCCATTCGATCCGACCGGAATTGCAGGAGATCCACGCGGCGCTGGCGCCATCGCCCGGCCCTCACATATTGACCGGCCCAATCCATGTCCGTGGCGCCAAGCCTGGCGACGCCTTGCGTGTCGAGATCCTTGATGTCAGGCTTCGGGATGATTGGGGTTTCAACATCATCAGACCAGGCAAAGGCGCGCTGCCACATGATTTCACGCAAGACGAAACCCTGCACCTGAGCATCGATCGCACGGCCGGCACCATCACCACCCCTTGGGGCATGGTGATGCCGGCACGACCGTTTTTCGGGATCATGGCGACTGCACCTAAGCCTGAAGATGGTTGCCTGACCTCGATCATCCCCGACTATTTCGGCGGCAACTTGGATAATCGCGAGCTGACTGCCGGCTCGATCCTCTATTTGCCGGTGTCCGTCGAAGGTGCATTGTTCTCGGCCGGTGACGGCCACGCGTCACAGGGAGATGGCGAAGTCTGCCTGACCGCCGTCGAGACGGGACTGAGCGGGACATTCAAGATCGATGTCGTCAGCGGCGCAGAGCTTGCAATGCCCTATGCCGAGACGGCCGATCACCTGATCGCCATGGCGTTTGACGAGGACCTGCAGGAGGCGATGCGGGAGGCGCTCCGCTTCGCGATCGGGATGATCGTCGAAAGAACACATCTGACGTCAGTACAGGCCTACAGCTTTTGCAGCATGGCTGCCGATGTACGCATCACGCAGGTCGTGAACGTCAAGAAAGGCGTCCATATAATGATCCCCAAGGCTTTGATCGCACAAAGCGCCAGAGACGCCTAAGGGGCGATTGGGCGTGGCCATTTCCGTGTTGGCTCGCGGCCTGACCTTGCCCATCCGGAGACTGAAACTTGGCCATGATCTCTTTACGGGGGAGACGCGGTCAATGATTGCTTGGACCGTGGAATATACCCCCTGCTGCCATCGAGCAGAGTTTTCGTATAGGGGTGCTCGACATTGCTTTCCAACAGCTGCGCCTGCGTCGCGATCTCGACGAAAACGCCATCCTGCATGACAGCCACGCGGTTGCAGAGATGCGCGATGACAGCCATGTCGTGGCTGACCAGAATGTAAGTCAGCTTCGAGCGTTCACGCAGGTCCTTCAAGAGATTGAGAATTTCCGCCTGGATCGAAACGTCGAGCGCCGACGTCGGTTCGTCGAGCAAAAGGATCTTCGGCTCGAGGATAAGCGCACGGGCAATCGCCACGCGCTGCCTTTGCCCGCCGGAGAGCTGGTGCGGGAAACGATGCCGGAAGCCGGGTGGCAGGCCGACGTCGCGCAGAACCTGCTCGACACGCTCCTGCCGCCGGTCCAGTCCATGGATCTCGAGAGGCTCCAGCAGCGTGCGGCCGATCGTGTGGCGCGGATGCAGGGAGCCGAAGGGATCCTGAAACACCATCTGCTGCTTGGCGAGCTGCGCGCGCGATCGTTTCGGGCCGACCACGTCACCGTCGATCGAAACAGAACCGCTCCATTCCTTGATGCGTCCCGCCAGCGCGCCGAGCACCGTCGACTTGCCGCACCCGCTTTCGCCGACCAGGCCGAATGTCTCGCCGGGTGCCACCTCAAAGGCGACGCTTTTGACGACCTGCTTGAAATCATTGCCGCTGCCGAAGGACACGGCGAGATCGTTTACCGATATGATGGACATGTCACGCCTCCGCCCAGCTTGCCTGACGCTTCAGCACTTCCAGTCGATCCCTGGGATGATCGAGACTTGGCAGCGCCTCAAGCAGGCCGCGTGTATAGGGATGGGTTGCTTCGTCGAGCCTGGACGCTTCGATCGTTTCCACGATCCGGCCTGCATACATGATGATGACGCGGTCGCAGAAGCTCTTCACGAGGTTGAGGTCGTGAGAGATGAAGATCAGGCCGATGTTGCGTTCCGTGATCAGGTCGTCGAGGATCGACAGCACCTGCTGGCGCACGGTCACATCGAGTGCCGAGGTCGGTTCGTCGGCGATGATCAGCGAAGGCGAGGAGATCAGCATCATCGAGATCATGATGCGCTGCCCCATGCCGCCCGAGACCTCGTGCGGGTAGAGATTGAAGACGCGTTGCGGGTCGCGGATATTCACCCGCTCCAGCATGGCAAGCGTACGCTCGCGCGCCGCCTTCTTGCCAAGGCGCTCGTGCAGGATGACGGTTTCGGCAATCTGCTCTCCGACGGTCATGACGGGATTGAGCGAATATTTCGGGTCCTGCAGGATCATCGAAATCCGGCTACCGCGGATCGCGCGCATGTCGGCCTCGCTGGCAGCGAGGAGATCGACATCCTCGAAGCGCAGCTCATCGGCGACGACTTGAGCCGTACCCGGCTGCAAGCGCATGATCGCGCGTCCGGTCGTGCTCTTGCCGGAACCGGATTCGCCGATGATGCCAACTTTCTCGCGGCCGACATCGAAGCTCACATTCTTGACGGCGTTGACCACGCCGGACAGCGTCGGAAACTGCACCGACATGTTCTTGACCGAGAGGATCGGTTTTGACTGTTCAGGCATTGCGGGGATCCATGATGTCGCGCAGTCCGTCGCCGAGCAAGTTGAAGGCGAGGCTGACCAGGAGAATGGCGATGCCGGGAACCGTCGTCAGCCACCAGGCGTCGAGGAGATATTGTCGACCAGAGGCCGCCATCGCGCCCCATTCAGGCATTGGCGGCTGCGCGCCGAGACCGAGGAAGCCAAGACCGGCGGCCGTCAGGATGACGCTCGACATGTTGAGCGTCAGGCGGATGATGATCGACGGCGCGCAAAGCGGCACGATATGGCGAAACAAAATGCGGCCCATTCCCGCGCCCTGCAGCTCGGCCGCAACGACGAAATCCGCAGCACGGAACGTCAGCGTTTCAGCGCGCGCCAAGCGCGCGATCGGCGGCCAGACGGTGAGCGCGATGGCGATGACGGCATTCTCGATCCCTGGACCAAGGGCCGCGGAAAAGGCGAGCGCCAGCACGAGACTTGGGAAGGACAGGAAGATATCGGTGATGCGCATCAGGACCACATCGACCCAGCCGCCGAGATAGCCGGCGGTCGCGCCGATCGCAAAGCCGATGGGCGCCACGATGACCGTGACCAAGATGCTGATATAGAGCGTCGTACGCGCGCCATAGACGAGGCGCGAATAGACGTCCCGGCCGAATTCGTCGGTGCCGAACCAGTTGGCGGATGACGGCGGCTTCAGCGCCATGGTCAAATCCTGGAGGATCGGATCATGGCTGGCGAGCAGCGGCGCGAAGGTCGCGATCAAGACGAGCATCAGCACGACGACGAAGCCGGCGAATGCCAACGGATTGGCGATCAGGTTCAGCCACAGGACATAGGCCTTGTGGAGCCGCGCCTGACGCGTCGAGGAAAACTCCTCGTTGATCAGCCAATTGTGCAGATCGTTGAAATAACGTGTCGCCATGATGTCACCGGGTACGCGGATCGAGGAACCGATAGGTCAGGTCCGACAGGAGATTGATGGCAATCGAGATGATGCCGATGAGGAGCACGCTGCCGAGCACCGCGTTCATGTCAGCGAAGAACAGCGCCGACGTCAGGTACTGGCCAAGGCCGGGCCACGCGAAAACCGTCTCGATCAGGACCGTGCCGTCGAGCAGGCCGCAATAGGCGAGAGCCACGATCGTCAACAGCTGCACGCGGATGTTGCGAAACGCGTGTCGCCAGACGATCGCTCGCTGACCGAGGCCTTTGGCCTTGGCGGTCAGCACATATTCCTGCCGCAGCTGCTCGAGCATGAAGCTTCGGCTCATGCGACTGAGATAGGCCATCGCGGCATAGCCGAGGATCAGCGCCGGAGCGGCGACATGCAGCAGCGCGTCCCGGAAGACCTCCCATTCGCCGGCAAGGATCGCATCGACGAGGATGGAATTGGTCGGCCCCTCGACGAGCCCCTCATTGTAGACATCGAGACGGCCGCTGCCGGGTATGAGACCGAACTTCGCGTAGAAGACAAGAATGACGATGGTGCCCAGCCAGAAGATCGGCGTCGAGTGGCCGAGCAGTCCGACGACACGCGCCAGATGATCGACCCAGGTGCCCTTGCGGACGGCCGAGATGATGCCGAGCGGAATACCGAAGCCCGCGCCGATGATCGTTGCCAGCGTGGCGAGCTCCAGCGTTGCCGGGAAAACGCGGGCGAGATCGCTAGCGACGGGATTTTTCGTCACATGCGACTGGCCGAAATCCAGATGCGCGACATTGCCGAGATAGGTTCCGAACTGCACATAGAGCGGCTGATCCAACCCCATTTCCTTGTAGACGCGCTCGTAGGTCTCGTGATCGGCCTGGTCGCCGATGACGGCGATGACAGGATCGGCGGGAACCATGCGTCCGACGACGAAGGTGATCACGAGCAGGCCGAGCAGCGTTGTCAGGATGACGGCAAAGGATGCCGTCACCTTGCGCAGCGCGCCGAGCGCAGCCCGTGCGCCTGCCGGCGCGTTTCCAGATGTCTGTGAGATACTCACGTCATTCTCCTCGACAGGAAGGGCTTACTCGCCCTTCGAGACGGTGTCCCAACGGGTGAGCCAGGTCGAATGGCCGACATAGCCCTTGACTTCTTTTCTGACCGCCTTCGCGTCCGTGCGCTGGAAGGAGGTGATCAAGGCCGGCGAAGCGTCCAGATAGGCCTTGTTGATCTTGGTGTAGAGATCGGCGCGCTTCTGCTGGTCGGTCTCGTGCGCGGCGGCGGTCACCATGTCCTGAATGTCCTTCGGAACCTCCCAGGCGGAGCGCCAGGCGATCAGGCCGGAGAGTTTCGCATCGTCGGCATTGTTCGGGTTCGTGGCATAGGACGCCAGAACCGCATGCGGGTCGGGCAAGCGTTCGCCGGTGCGCGCCGAGAAAACCTCGAACTCGCGGTTGCGGAACTTGCCGATATGATCGCCCCCCTGCAGGTCGAGCTTGATGCCGGCCTTGGCAGCATTGGCTTGCAGCGACTGCGCGACTTCGTATTCAGGTGTCACGGGCGTCGCGTAATAGACCTTGGAGAAACCATCGGGATAGCCGGCTTCCGCCAGCAACTGCTTGGCCTTGTCGATATCGAGCTTGTACGGGTTCTCGGTGCTGGCGCCCGGCAGACCGCCCGGAATGATCGTCTGCTGCTTGATGCCGTAATATTTCATCACCGTGTTGGCCAGGCCGTCATAGTCGATGAGATAACGGAAAGCCTCGCGGACCTTCGCCTTGGAGAGGATTTCATCCTTCTGGTTGAGTGCCAGATAGTAGAAGCCGAAGCCCGGGGTCTTCTGGATATCGGCCTTGCCGCCGGCCTCGATCGCCGCCAGATCGGTCGAGGACAGGCGCGTCGCGACATCGACGTCGCCGGCTTCCAGCTGCAGACGCTGGCCGGACGATTCCGGCATGTGGCGCAGGATGACCCGGCGCATCTTCGGGGCGCCCTGCCAGTAATCCTTGAAAGCCTCGGCGATCAGAAGATCGTTGACGCGCCAGGTGCGCAGCGAATAGGGGCCGGATCCAGCATCGTTGGTCTGCAGGAATTCGCGGCCCATGTCGCCGTTCTTCTCGTTCTTGGCGAGAAGCTCGCTGTCCAGGATCGAGGTCGAGAAGCTGGCGAGCGAGAATAGGATCAGGTTCGGGTTCCAGACCTCGGGCGTCTGCAGCACGACGGTTGAATCATCCGTGGCTTTGATCAGCTCATCGACATTCTTGTCGGTGATCCCCCACTGGCGAAGATCGACGGAGGGCGCCAGACCGAGCTTCACCAGGCGGCGCAGCGACCACACGACATCCTTGGCGGTCAGCGCGTTGCCGGAATGGAAGGTGACGCCGGAACGGATCTTGAAGGTGAAGCTCTTGCCATCGTCGGATACTGTCCAGCTTTCGGCTATGCCCGGCTGCGGCTTGGTGATGTCGTCAGCGGCGAGCACGATCAGGCGCTCATAGAGGTTGGCGACGATTTCCGCCGATTCCAGCTGGTTGAGCTCGCTCGGATCCAGACCGCGCATCGAGGACATGTTGGTGGCAATCACCAGCTGATCCCTCGGCGTGGCCGCTTGCACTGCGAGCGGCATGGCGAGCGTCGACGCCACCATAGCTGATGCCACCAGAAAACTGCGTCTTTTCATCGTCCTATCTCCTCCCTGGTGCGCCGGACCTCGCCCCGAGCGCGAATTTTCATATCGACATCGATCTGAAATCTGGTATATCAGATCTCACAAAACGATTTTGTCGTCAACGGGGGAATTTTCGGGACATGCAAAAAGAGGCATCGACGCAGCCTGGCGCAGACCGCATCGAGAAGATCGACCCGCGCTTTCTGACGACATTGCGCGACCATGTGCACAAGACGCTGCGCACCGCGATCCTCTCCGGCCGCTTCGCGCCGGATGAACGCGTCAACGAGCGCCAACTCGCCGAGCAGCTTGGCGTCAGCACGACACCCATCAAGGAAGCCCTGCGTCAGCTTGAGACCGAGGGTCTCGTCGAAACACTGCCGCGTCGCGGCGTGCTGATCCGCTTCAACGCGAACTGGGCCGAAGAGATGATCCTGGCGCGCGCCGCGCTGGAATCGATGATCGCCCACCTCGCCGCCAAGCGCATCGAGAAGACCGAAGCGGCCAAGCTGGAAGACATCGTCAATCGAATGCGCAAGGCGACCGAGGACGGCGTAGCCGACGACCTGATTTCGCTCAACGAGACGTTTCATGAGCAGATCCACATCGCCTCGCGATGCCAGTATCTCTCGCGCATGATCGAACGGCAGCAGTTTTACGACGGCAGCATCCGCCGCGTCATCCATTCCGATCCGCTCGAGCGCGGCAAGGCGCTGACCGAACATGCCGCGATCGCCGCCGCCATCATCTCCAGCGACAGCGACAAGGCCGAACGCGTGATGCGCGACCATGTCGTCCGTTCCGGCGAAACCTACCTCAACATCGTGTTCAAGAAGAAGGAGGACATCTGACGTGACCGAGGCAATGGAAAAGATCCGCAAGGCCCTGACGGGCATATCGGGCGTGCCCGTGACCCCCTATAAAGCGGATGGCAGCGTCGATATCGCCAAGCTCTCAGCCCTGATCACCCGCCTCGCCCATGCGCGGGTCCACAATCTGATGGCCGCCGGCAACACCGGTGAGTTCTTCACCCTGACCATGGACGAAGTGCGCGCGGTCCACGCCGCGACGATCAAGGCTGCCGGCGGCAAATCGCTGGTGAGCGCCGCTGTCGGTCGTTCGCTGACCGAGGCCAAGGCGCTTGCCCGCGATGCCATCGCCGAGGGCGCCGATGCGATCATGGGCCATCATCCGATGGACCCCTTTGCCGGCCCGAGCTACCAGGCGCGCTACTTCCTGGAGCTTGCAGACGCCAGCACCGTTCCCGTCATCGCCTATGTGCGCAGCGACACCTTCTCCGTACCCGATTTCCGCAAGCTGGCGCAGCACCCGAATATCGCCGGTATCAAGTTTGCCTCCAGCAATCTCATGCTGCTCGCCGAAGTGATCCGCGCCACCGGGGATGCGCCGGCGATCTGGGTTTGCGGCCTTGCCGAGGGTTGGGCCCCGGCCTTTTACGCCATGGGCGCCCGTGGCTTCACCTCCGGCCTCGTCAACGTCTTCCCGGAACGCTCGCACGCCATCCACCAGGCACTGGAGACCGGTGATTACGCGGCCGCCCGCGCGCTCATCGACGATATCGCCGGCTTCGAGGCGCTGCGCACCAAATACCTCAACGGCGCCAATGTCACCGTCGTTAAGGAAGCGCTTGGCATGCTCGGAACCGAGGTCGGCCCCGTGCGCGTGCCCGGCGTCGAGAGCCTGACTGAAGCTGAGCGTGCCGACCTGCGCGCCATCGTTGACAATGTCGCCGAGAAGAGCCGGGCGGCCTGAGGAAGATCCCATGCATATCACAGGCATCAAGACCTACATGCAGCGCGTGGACGACCGCCCTCGCCTGCTTCTGAAAATCGAGACCAGCGAAGGCATTTCAGGCTGGGGCGAATGCTACAACCACGGCCCTGACTGGGCGCTGCCGCCGCTTCTCGACTACCTCTTTCACCAGATTGAGGGCGAGGATCCGCGTCGCGTGGAATTCCTCGTCCTCAAGCTCAACCAGCAATGCCGCTTCCCGCCTGGCGCGCTGGGGCTTGCGGCGATCTCGGCGATCGATCACGCGCTTTGGGACATAGCCGGCAAGGCCGCCGGTCTGCCCGTCTACATGCTGCTCGGCGGCAATGTGCGCGATCGCGTCCAGGTCTATTGCGGCGTCTATACCGCGCCGGACCCGGAAGCCGCGCGCGATCGGTCGCTCGAGTTGAATGAGAAATACGGCTACACCGCCTTCAAGCTCAGCCCTTACCGCCGCGATCTTCATACCGGCCGCTGGGGTGAACTCGTCAGGGAGACGGGCGACTGGTTCGGCAAGATCCGCGAGATCACGCCATCGCATTTCGACTATGCTTTCGACGCCCACGCGAAAATCTTCGAACCCTATCAGGCCGTTCAGCTTGCAGCCGCCATCGCGCCAAACGATCCGCTGTTCTACGAGGAGCCGATCCGGCCGGAACACATCCCGGCATGGACGGAGCTGAAATCGAAGGTGACCGTTCCGCTCGCAACCGGTGAATCGCTCTATTCGCGCTTCGAGTTCCTGGCGCTGCTGTCCGCGCGTGGCGCCGATATCATTCAGCCGGATATCTGCGTGGTCGGCGGGGTCAGCGAAATGCGGCGCATCGCGGCGATCGCGGAAGCACATTATGTGACGGTCGCGCCGCATAATCCGATGGGTCCGCTAGCAACGGCTGTCAACATCCACTTCTGCGCGGCCCAGCCGAACTTCAAGGTGCTGGAATTCAAGCCACACGTTCACGCACCGTGGGCGGCCGACCCCTACCTGCCTGTCGACGGACACATGGAGCTGCGCCCGGATCGGCCCGGCTGGGGTCTGGAGATCGACGAGAAGGCGTTGCAGACGGAGGACTATGTCCACTGGGAGCGGAAGATCACCCGCAAGCCCGACGGATCGACGGCCTATCCATGATATGAGTTACGGCTGGCTGCCGCGCGTGAATGCGCGGCAGCCAGTGTTCGATCCAGGGATGTGGATATTGTCGTTCTTGAAGGGGATCGAACCGGATCCGTGCAGCCAAGCGGCTGTTGGTAGCATTGATAAGGCGCTATGGTTTTGTTCCCAGATGTATCATCACCGATAAACTCCGATCTTATGGCGCGGCATGGCTGAATGCCCGTAATTGTTTTTCGGCTCATCCAGTTGCCGGGCCGCGCAGACAATTCGCCACCATCGCCTCGAAGCCCGGTGCTCGGAATATAGCGGCATGCATCGTCTGAAAATTCCAAACCGCTACGCTCTTCTCAGGCTCCCAAACTTACCTTGAGAACGCCCAGGCGTTGCCCGTAACGGCAGCAAACTTCGATCCGCTCGCCTGCGGGTATTGACCGAGATGAGCGACAACTCCAAGAGTGCCTTGTTGACGTTCAACTGACGCGCAGGCTGCTCAAATGGCTTCCGAGACCAAATCCAGTCGTGATGACTTGCTCGCCCGGCTGGGTGACATTTTCTATGCCAACGGCACCTATCTCGTCGGCATGGCGGAGCTTATCAAGCATCTGCAGACGACGAGGGTGACCTTCTACCGGCACTTCGCGAACAAGGAAGACATGATCGTCGCCTATCTGCGGCAGCGCGATGAGGCGGTGCGCGACCAGCTGGTGCAGGTAGTGGGAGACAGAACAGGGCCGGAGGCAGCGCTCGATATCTTTTCGAACCTCGAGCAGAAGACCAGCGCGGAAAATTTCCGTGGCTGCGCCTTCTTTCTGGCGGCGATCGAGAACCCGCAGTCGGCGAAAATCCAGAATGCGGCGCGCGGCCACAAGGATTTTCTGAAGAGCTTTTTCCTCAGCCTGATGCAGAAGCCCGACGACGCCCTCGCCGAGCAGCTCCTGCTTCTTTACGAGGGCGCGCTGGCAAGCTCGGCCCTCCGACGCGAGGCCGGGGCTGCAGCGACCGCTAGGTCGATCGCAGCGCATCTCATGTCGGACGCCTGAGCGGCCACGACCAGCGACAAAGCGCGCCCAACGCTCTCCTGATCCCCGGGACGCGCGCCGCAACCGCAGGCGGAACCGCCCGGAAAATATTCCAGATTACGACCGGCAATTGGAACGTTGTTCCTTCGGCGAAAGCCGATTCATGCCATAAATAGCCCCGACTAGAACGACCGTTCTACTTCGTTGAGTAGAACAGCAAGACGAATTGCGCAATGGGGCTCACATCATGTCATCAAAGACCGGCTGGACCGAAAACCGATCGCCCGTTATCGCCTGCAACCTGGACCCCGAGCAGGCCGAAAAGCTGAGAACTCATAAAAGCCGGCCCAAGGTTCTCAGCTATTGCGACACCGCGCCGGCATGGGATGTGCCGAAGGATGCTGACTTCCTTTTCACCTTCTTTCGCGGCTGGGACTCAGCCCCCCGCCAGAAGCCCGATGGCTGGCCGTTCAACCTGAAATGGATGCAGATCGCGTCGGCCGGTATCGATGCCTTTCCCGACTGGGTTTTTGAGATACCACTGGTCACTACTGGTCGCGGCATCTCGGCCGAAGCAATCGCGGAGTATGTGGTCGCCACTATCTTCGCCCACGAAAAGCAGATGTTCGACGGCCTGCTCGCACGCTCCGCCGACGAATGGACGAAGCGCACGCTCGGTCTCGTCTCCGGCAAATCGGTCGGCATCTACGGTTACGGCGCGATCGGCCGCCGGGCCGCTGAAAAGCTCAACGCTCTCGGCATGACTGTCTCCGCCGTCAAGCGCGAGGCCTCACAGGCAGCCGATAACGTCAACTTCTTCGCATCGCTGAAAGAGATGGTCGGCTCGGTCGATCACCTCGTTCTGGCCGTGCCGCTGACGCAGACCACCCGGCACTCGGTCAACGCGGAAATCTTTGCGGCAGCCAAGCCCGGTCTGCATGTCATCAATATCTGCCGCGGCGAAGTGCTCGACGACGAGGCCCTGCTGGCAGCGCTCGACAACGGCCAGGTCTCGGCCGCCACGCTCGATGTGACCGCCCCCGAGCAGCTGCCACAAGGTCACATCTTCTATACTCATCCGAGAATTCGCCTGACGCCGCACATCTCCTGGTCGTCGGAAGACAATGCGGAGCGCATCGCCGCCAAGCTGCACGGCAATCTCGACCGCTATCTGGCCGGGGAGACGCTCACCGATGTCGTCGTAGCCGGGCGCGGATACTGACATCGCAGGGCGTGAGGAAAGAGTTTGCAACTCGCCCCATGGCCAACGGCGACAACACCATCCAGAGGACACCAAATGACAAAGACCATCGACTACTTCTTCGGCGTGGGCTCGCCCTGGGCCTTCATCGGCCTCGTCCCATTCGCCGAACTGGCTGCAAAGCAGAATGCCGTGATCAAGCCCTATGTCATTCCGCTGATCGAGGACAATGGCGGCATCTATTCGCGCAATCGCCCGGAGGCGCGCCGCGCCTATTGGATGAAGGATCTGAAACGCTGGGCGGCCCTGCGCGGCAAGGTGTTGAACTTCGAAAACCGGGGAACTCTTTCCGACCCGACGCCCGCCGGCTTCATGCTGATCGCCGCGATCGAGAACGGTCAAGACTGGCTGACGCTCGCGAGCGCGCTGCAGGAAGCCTTCTGGACCGGCGGCGAGGATATCGGCAACGCCGCTGTTCGGCGCTCTATCGCTGATGGTGAGGGTTTCGACGGCGCGGCATTGGACGAGCAGGGGGCGAGCGAGGCCGTGCAGGCGGTCTGGAAGACCAATTACGAAACCGCCAAGGCAGCTGGTGTCTTCGGCCTGCCGACCTACCGCTACGAGGACGAGCTCTACTGGGGCCAGGACAGCCTTCCCTTCCTCGAGCGTCACCTCAAGGGCGAAAAGCTGGTCGCCTGACCCGATACCAAGCTGGGCCTCATAGGCGGGGTCCGGCTTGTCTATTTCTAGACTATTTCCGCGGAGTTGATCATGTCATCCACCCTTCCGTCGTCGCTTAGCGAAACACTGTTGCAGCTCTTCGGCGACCGCTTCTCGACGGCGCAGGCTCTTCGCGAACAGCACGGACGGGGCGAATCCCATCACACGCCGGCGGTCCCGGATGCCGTGGTGTTCGCGCAAAGTACGGAAGAAGTGGCGCAGATCGTTCGGCTTTGCGCGGCAGACGGGGTGCCAGTCATCGCATTCGGGGCCGGAACGTCGCTTGAGGGTCACCTGACGGCGGTGCACGGCGGCGTTTCGATCGATCTCTCGCGCATGGCCAATATCTCCCGCGTCAGCGCGGAGGATCTCGATTGCACGGTCGAGGCCGGTGTCACCCGCGAGCAACTGAACACCCATCTGCGCGACATGGGGCTTTTCTTCCCGATCGACCCCGGCGCCAATGCCTCGATCGGCGGCATGGCCGCGACGCGCGCGTCCGGAACCAATGCGGTGCGCTACGGCACGATGCGCGAGAACGTGCTGTCGCTGACCGTCGTGCTTCCCAACGGGCAGATCATCCGCACCGGCGGCCGGGCGCGCAAATCGTCTGCGGGCTATGACCTGACGCGGCTCTTCGTCGGCTCAGAAGGCACGCTCGGAATTATCACGGAAGTGACGCTGCGGCTCTACGGCATTCCCGAAACCATCTCCGCGGCGCTCTGCTCATTCGAAACCGTCGAGCAGGCGGTCGCGGCCGCGATCGCGGTCGTGCAGCTCGGCATCCCCGTCGCCCGCATGGAGCTGATGGATCGTGGGCTGATCCAGGCGGTCAACGCCTATTCCGGCCTGTCGCTGAAGATCGAGGACACGCTGGCCTTCGAGTTTCACGGCTCGCCCGCCAGCGTCCAGGAACAGGTCAAGATGGTCGCGGCCATCGTCGAGGACAATGGCGGCCGGGACTTCGAGTGGGCCAATGTGCCAGAGGATCGCAACCGCCTCTGGAAGGCGCGCCACAACGCGTTTTACGCGGTCGTGTCGCGCCGCCCGAACGCCAAAGGCTGGTCGTCCGACGTCTGCGTGCCGGTGTCGGAACTCAGCGGCTGCATCATCAAGACCCGCGAACTGCTTAAAACCTGCAGCGTGCCCGCCGCCATTCTCGGCCATGTGGGCGACGGCAATTATCACGTCGTCTTCGCGGTCGATCCGGACAACCGCGCCGAACTCGAGGAGGTCGCGGCCATCAACAAGAAAATGGTGCGACACGCGATTTCCGTCGGCGGAACGTCGACGGGCGAACACGGCGTCGGCACGGGCAAGATCGCCTATATGCGCGAGGAACACGGCGATGCCGTCGACCTGATGGCCGTGATCAAGAGTGCCATCGATCCCCGGAACATCATGAACCCCGGCAAGATTCTTCCGCAATAGATCCCACATTCTCCCAACCGGCCGCCATGACGAGGGCGTTTCGACATGAATGCGTTTAAACCTCACAGCTCTCACTGGGGTGCGTTTTCCGGCCGAATGGCCGATGGCCGGCTGGAGATAAAGCCTCACCCTGATGATCCGCATCCTTCACCACTGCTGGGCAATCTGGCGGCGATCGCCGATAGCCCTGTGCGCATCAGGCGGCCGGCCGTGCGGCGGGGCTGGCTTGAGGGCAGGCCCGGCCACGCGCAAAGGCGTGGTGCCGACGACTATGTCGAAGTCAGTTGGTCGGAAGCGGCGGACCTCGTCGCGGCGGAGCTTCGCCGGGTTTACGAGACCTTCGGCCCAACGGCCGTCTTCGGCGGTTCCTACGGCTGGGCGAGCGCCGGCCGTTTCCATCATGCGCAGAGCCAGATCCACCGCTTCCTCAACGTGCTCGGCGGCTACGTGCGTTCCGTCAACACCTACAGCTCCGGCGCGGCGATGGTCATCATCCCGCATGTGCTCGGCCCCTATGACAGCTTTGACCGCAAGAGCGTCACTTGGGATGCGATCGAGCGCAGCAGCGAGCTGGTCGTCGCCTTCGGCGGCATGGCGATCAAGAACGCCGATGTGCACGGCGGCGGCATCAGCAACCATGTCGTGCTGCCGAAGCTGAAAGGAGCGAGCGCCCGCGGCGCGCGTTTCGTGCTCGTCAGCCCCTTGGCCGATGATTTTCCGTCAGAGGTGAATGCCGAGTGGATGCCTGTCGTTCCAGGCACCGACGTGGCCTTGATGCTCGGCCTCGCCCATGTGCTTGTCAGCGACAGCCTGCACGATCGCCAGTTTCTCGACCGCTATACCGTCGGATACGACCGCTTCGAGGAGTATCTCCTCGGCCGCACCGACGGCACGCCGAAGACCGCCGAATGGGCTGCCTCGATCTGCGGTATCGGCGCTGACGCCATCCGCGACCTCGCGCGCGCCATGGCGCGATCCAGGACACTGATCACCGTCAGCCACTCGCTGCAACGCGCCGATTATGGGGAGCAGCCGGTGTGGATGGGGATCGTGCTTGCGGCGATGCTCGGGCAGATCGGGCTGGATGGTTGCGGCTATTCCTATTCGCTCGGCGCCCTCGGAAATATCGGCAAGAAGCTTCTCGCCGTGCCGCTGCCGACGCTCAAACAGTTCAAGAACCCGGTGGCCGATTTCATTCCCTGCGCGCGGATCGCCGATATGCTGCTCGGCCCAGGCGAAGCGTTTCACTATAACGGCCAGGCTCTTCGCTATCCCGATATCCGCCTGGTCTACTGGGCGGGCGGCAATCCTTTTCATCACCACCAGGATATCAACCGGCTGCGCGCGGCGTTCCGGCGGCCGGAGACGATCATCGTGCATGAATCGGCCTGGACATCGACGGCCCGACACGCCGACATCGTACTGCCGGCGACCACGACGCTCGAGCGCGACGACATAGGCGCTGCCGATCGCGACCAGCTGATGATCGCGATGAAGCGCCTGATCGAGCCGGTCGGCGAAGCCAGGGACGACTACGAGATTTTTGCCGAGATATCGCGGCGGCTCGGGAAGTTCGAGCTTTTCACAGAAAACCGCACGAGCCGCGAATGGCTGGCCTTTCTGTTCGAGACGACGCGCCAGGCCCTTGCAGCCGGCGGCCACGAGGCGCCGGATTTCGAGACGTTCTGGCAGCGGGGCGAGTTGCGCCTTCCTATCAAGCCTGACGATGGCGGCCCGGCGAACGGGTTCCGGCACGATCCGGACGCCTCCCCGCTGCAGACGCCGTCGGGAAAAATCGAGATCTTCTCCGAGACGGTCGCGCGCTTCGGCTACGACGATTGCGGCGGCCATCCGCAATGGTATCCGCCGGGTTCAAGAGGAGAGGCCGGGGACGAAGCCCGCTATCCGCTACATCTGATCTGCAATCAGCCCTACCAGCGCCTGCACAGCCAGTTGGACTACGGCGCCTTCAGCCGCTCGACGAAGATCGACGGCCGTGAGCCTATCCGGGTCAATCCCGCCGATGCAGCCACGCGCGGGATTTCGGACGGCGATATCGTCAGGCTTTTCAACGAGCGCGGCAGCTGCCTTGCCGCCGCCATCCTCAGCGACGACGTGCGGCCGGGCGTGATGCAGCTGGCAACGGGCGCATGGTTCGAGCCCTCCGATCCTGAAGTAAAAACCACCATGTGCATCCACGGAAATCCGAATATTCTGACGCGGGACATCGGCACGTCGAAGCTGGCGCAGGGCTCGACCGGGCAGATCACGCGGGTTGAACTTGAGCGCTTTGCCGGCCCATTGCCGCCAGTTCGAATCTTCGAACCGATGCGCTTCGTGGCGCGCGAAGACCATGCCGGCATCGAGGCCGCGCTCGACGATCGGACGTGAGGTCCGCTCTTGGAAAACGCCCTGAAACACCAATCCAAACAGCGTCCGAAATTCCGGCAAATTAATCTACAAATTCCATAGAAAAGGAATAACTAGTCTTTCGCCGATGGGATGCGCTGCTAGGCTGTCCGTCATGAACTTGAAGCCGAAACGAGGGAGCTTTTCATGACCGACACAAAGACAAGAACGCACGGTCCGCGCGCGATGTGCCCCACCATGCCGGCCCGATAACGCCAAGCTTTCCGCACGCGCCTATCGCTCATGCACCCTTACAAGTCGCGGCGCTTAGCCGAGGCCTCGCACCCGCGCGTCTCCGCGACCCGTCGCATAGCCAAGACATCACTCCATCATCTGGATCACCCATGACCGAACGTTCCTCCCTGCTTTCTCTCTCCCGGCGCCGCCTGCTGATCACCACATCCGTGGCCGCGGGTGCAGCACTCGTTGCCTCGGCAACTCGTTTCGCGCAGGCCGCCGACGCGCCGCGCGAGGGTGGCGACATCACCTTTCTGATCGATTCCCTCGGCGACACCTGGATCCCGAACAACAGCGCGATCTCCAGCTTTCAGGGCCATATCTGGGGCCACGTCACCGACAAGCTGCTCTACGTCGACCAGGGCGGCAAGGTCAGCCCGTGGCTGGTGGAGCGCTGGGAGCAGAATGACAAGGCCACCGAATTCACGCTTCATCTGAAAAGCGGCGTGACCTTCTCGGATGGAGCGCCGCTCGATGCGGCCGCCGTCGTCGCCAACCTCGATATCTGGTATGCGGGTCGCAAGAACGAAGGCATCAATCCGATCGGCCTTTTCCCCAAGACCTATGACCACGCCGAGGCCGTCGATGCCGGCACGGTGAAGGTTTTCTTCAAGAAGCCGACACTCGGCTTCATACCGACGCTCGGCTATCACGGATCGATCCTGATCTCTCCCAAGAGCATCGCGCTGCCGGCCGCTGAGCAGGCCGACCTCAGCAAGACCGCCGGCAGCGGCCCGTTTGTAGTGGAAAGCTGGAAGGAGGGTGATCACGTCACGCTGGTCAAGCGCAAGGACTACAACTGGGGACCTGAAGCCGTCGGCCACACCGGCCCGGCCTTCCTCGATTCCATCACCTACAAGCTGGTGTCGGAACCTTCCCTCAGGGTCGCCTCGGTTCAATCCGGCCAGGCCGACATCGCCTACAACGCCTCTCCGCAGGAGCTGAAGTCGCTCAAGGACGAAGGTTTCACCATCGCCACGCCGCGCTATCTCGGCTTCGTCAATGGCTGGGCGGTCAACACCAAGCTGGCGCCCTATGACGACGTCAAGGTTCGCCAGGCCCTGCAGGCCGGCATCAACCGGCAGGAAATCATCGACACCGTCTATACGCCGGACTGGAAGCTGGCGACGTCCTTCATCCAGAGCAACGTGCCCGGCGCGACCGACCACAGCGATCTTCTGAGCTACAATCCCGAAAAGGCCGAAAAGCTGCTCGACGAAGCAGGTTGGGCGAAGGGTGCCGACGGCATTCGCAGCAAGGACGGCAAGCCGCTGGTGCTGACCATCCATTCCAACCCCTATCTCGCCACCTCCAAGTCGGTTGACGAGCTGATCGCCCAACAGCTCGGCAAGATCGGCTGGAAGGTCGCCATCCGCGCCTATGACGTCGTGACCTTCGGCGAAAAGGTGAAGTTCGGCGGCGCCGCCGTCCCGACCTACGAGGTGACGCGCAGCTTCATCGACGCGGGCACGGTCGCCAGCATCCTGACGAACGCGAACAACGGCGAGAACTGGTTCGCACTCGACGACCGCGACGCCAAGCTCAACGACCTTCGCGACAAGATCGCCGGCGCCGGCTCCATCGATGAACGCAAGCCGCTCCTCGACGACCTGCAGCAATATGTTCTCGACCAGGGCTACTTCATCCCGCGCACGCAGATCGTCCAGCGCATCTACGTGCAGTCGCCGAAGCTGAAGGGCGCGGTCTACAACGGCGTCGCCTATGCCAGCTACTACACGGCCTCGCTCGTCGGCTGACGCGCGAGATACCTGAAACATGTGAGGCATCGGTATGAGCAATGTCTACCTAACCTACGCCGCCAAACGGCTCGGCCAGGCTGCCGTCGTCATCCTGCTGGCCTATGTATTCACCTTCGTGGTCGTCAGCATCCTGCCGGGCGACCCGATCACCAGCGTTCTGCGCAACCCGCAAAACGGCTTCAGCGAAGAAGAGATTGCCGAGATCATCGCCGCGCAGGGCCTCGACAAGCCTGTCATCGTGCAGCTGTGGAACGCGCTTTCCGGCTTCCTGACCGGCGATCTCGGCATGTCGATGCGCTCCAACAGGCCGGTCGCCACCCTGATCGGCGAGGTACTGCCCTCGACGCTCATCCTGGCGGCGGCCGGCCTTGCGGTCGCGTTGGTGCTCGCAATGGCGGTCGCCTATGGCACCCGCTTCGTGCCCAAGCGGTTCGGGCAAGGGCTGTTGCGCGGCTTTCCGTCGCTCTTTCTCTCCGTACCGAATTTCGTCATCGGTCTGGTCCTGATCCATGTCTTCGGCTTCCAGCTCGGCCTCTTCCGGGTGATCAACCCCGACAGCGCCTGGGCGACCTTCTTTGCCGCCGTCGCACTCGGCATTCCGGTTTCCGCGCAGATCGCCGAAGTTCTGATCGCCAATCTCGACAAGGAAGCGGAGCAGGAATACGCCGCCGTTGCGCGCAGCCGCGGAATCGGCCAGATGGGCCTCTTCGTCCGGCATCTCCTCAAGCCCGCCTCGTTGCCCGTCGTCACTGTCGTGGCGCTGACCATCGGCGAGTTGCTTGGCGGCTCGCTGATCACCGAGACCGTGTTCGGACGCACCGGCGTCGGTAGCCTTGTGCAGCGATCGGTGAGCACGCAGGACCTGCCGGTACTGCAGGCGATCGTCTCGCTCGGCGCTGTCGTCTTCGTGCTCGTCAACCTGATCGCCGATCTCCTCTACCCGCTGCTCGATCCGCGCGTGAAACTCCTCGGGGCCGCGAAGCGTCGCCCGACAACGGCCGATGACAGCGCACTCGGCACGACAACGGCGGTGCATCCATGAGCCTCGTTTCCAATCTCTCCATCTCGAACGCAGGCGCCGGCCGGCTCGCCGCTCTGCGCCTCCCTGCCACCGTCGTGCTATCATTCGCGATTATCGCGATCGTGATCGGATGGTCGATCGCGCCGCAGTTGTTCACCAGCCATAGCCCTGTTGTCGGTGTTCCCGCCGACAAGCTGCTGGGCCCGAGCTTCGCGCATTGGTTCGGCACCGATCATCTCGGCCGCGATGTCTATGCCCGCGTCGTCTACGGCACCGCCTCGTCCGTCTCCAGCGCGCTCGTCGCCGTCGTCATCGGCGTCGTGGCGGGCGGGCTGATCGGGCTGGTCGCGGGTTTCCTCGGCGGATGGGTCGATATCGTCTTCGCACGGCTCGTCGATGTGCTGCTCTCCATTCCCAAGTTTCTCTTGGCGGTCATCGTGGTGACGGCCATCGGCTTCGAGACCATCAACGCCGCCATCGCGACCGGCGTCTCGGCCGTCGCCTTCTTCGCGCGCGTCACGCGCTCGGAGGTCATCAAGACCCGGCAGTCGACCTTCGTCGAGGCTTCGTTCCTGTCGGGCGGTTCGCGCTGGTACATCCTCTTGCGCCATGTGCTCCCGAACGCCTCGCGCTCGGTGCTGCCGCTCGCCGTGCTGCAATTCGGCGAGTCGATCCTCGTCATCGCCGTAGCCTTGCCTTCCTCGGCTACGGCGACCCGCCGCCAGCGTCGGATTGGGGCCTGCTGATCTCGGTCGGCAAGGATTATCTCAAATGGCCCTGGCTCGTTTATGCACCCGCTTTCGTTACGATCGCGACCGTCCTCTCTGTGAACAGGATCAGCCGATGGCTTCGCAAAACAGACTGAACACCGCCTTCATCGCCCACCACGACGCCGTTGTCGCGACCAGCGCGGCACCACTCCTGGCCGTCGAAAATCTCTCGGTGTCCTATGGACGCCAGGAGGTGGTCCATGGCGTCGATTTCGAACTCGGACAAGGCAAGAGCCTCGCGCTCATCGGCGAATCCGGATCGGGCAAATCGACGATCGCGCGTGCCGTGTTGCGGCTGCTGCCGAGTGGCGGCGCGGCGAATGGGAAGATCGTTTTCGGCGGTAAGGACATACTGGCGCAATCCGAGCGCCAGTTCCGGCCGCTTCGCGGACGCAAGATCGGCTTTGTGCCACAGGATCCGGGCAACGCGCTCAATCCCGTTCGCACCATCGGCGCGCAGGCGATGGAGGCGGCGGCGCTGACTGACGAGCCCAACGCGGCGATCCGCAAGGCGCTCATCCTCGAAACCTTCGCGCAGGTCGGCCTCGACAATCCCGCGCGTGTCTACGAATCCTACCCGCACCAGCTTTCCGGCGGCATGTTGCAGCGTGTGCTGATCGGGCTCGCCGTGCTGCCCCGCCCCACGCTTCTCGTCGCCGACGAGCCGACCTCGGCGCTCGACGTCACCATCCAGAAACGGATTCTCGATCTGCTGTCGCGCCTGCAGCACGAGCTCGACATCAGCCTTCTTCTCATCACCCACGACCTGGCGATCGCCGCCGAGCGCGCGGATTCGCTGGTTGTGCTGAAGAACGGTACCGTGCAGGAAGCGGGCAGGACATCGACGGTCTTCGCCGCGCCGGCATCCGACTATGCCCGCAAGCTGCATGCCGATGTTCCAGCCCTCAATCCGAACCGCTACGCGCGGCTTCGCGACCCCGGCCTCGTTCTTCTCAAGGACAATAGCCGCGCGCCGAAAATCACCGTCGGCGGGGTGACGAAGCGGTTCACGGTCGACGGCAAGACGCTGACGGCGGTGGACGACATCTCCTTCAAGGTCCCCGCGGGGACCACGCATGCGCTGGTCGGCGAATCCGGTTCCGGCAAGACGACCACCATCCGGCTGCTGCTCGGACTGGAGGAGCCCGACAGCGGCGCGATCACCGTCGCCGGCGAAACGGTAACCGGCCAAAGCCGGACCGCGTTGCGCTCGGTGTGGCGCCATCTGCAGCTCGTCTACCAGAACCCGTTTACCTCGCTCGACCCGGCCTGGAAGGTCGAGCACCTCGTTCGCGAGCCACTCGACAGGTTCAAGATCGGCAAGCCTGGGGAGCGCGACCTTCGCGTTCGCGAGGCCCTGGCCGATGTCGGGCTTGGCGAGCATCTGCTGGGCCGCAAGCCGGGCGCGCTATCAGGCGGCCAGCGCCAGCGCGTGGCGATCGCCAGATCGCTGGTGCTGAGGCCCGATGTCATCGTGCTCGACGAACCGACCTCCGCGCTCGATGTCAGCGTTCAGGCCGATATCGTCGAGGTGCTGCTGTCGCTGCAGGCAAAGCTCGGCCTGACCTATGTCTTCGTCTCCCACGATCTGGCGCTGGTCCGCCAGCTCGCGCACACCGTCTCGGTCATGCGGCAGGGCCGCATCGTCGAGCATGGAACGGTCGCCGAAATCTTCGGCGCGCCGAAGGATCCCTACACCGCGTCCCTGCTGGAATCGATCCCCGCGGGGATCGCCGAAGCCGCTCCCGCGCCGCGCGGCAAGCTCCGGCAAATCAAGCGCCAGGAGCAAATCGCATGACCATCGCCGCATCCGCCAACACCGTGCCTGAGGGCTTCCGGCCGAAGCAACGGCTGGGTTTCAATACCCGCGTGTCGTTCAGCGACGATACCGGGCCGGCTCAAGGCCTGAAGGATGGTATCGAGCTGTTCAGGCAGGCGGAGGCGCTCGGCTACCAATCGGGCTGGGCCTACCAGCGGCACTTCGATCACTATCTGTCCTCGCCGCTTCCGTTCTTTGCCGCCGCCGGCCAGCACACCAGCCGCATCACGCTGGGATCAGCGGTGATCCCGATGCGCTATCAGGACCCGATCCTGCTTGCCGAGGCCGCCGGCACCACGGATCTCCTGATCGGCGGCCGGTTGGAGCTGGCGATATCTACGGGCGCGAACGCCGCCTTCGACGCCGTATTCGGCTCCACCGACACCGATGCGCGCACGGAAGCCAAGCGCCGCCAGGCGCGGTTTCTCGCGGCGATTTCGGGTGAGGTGCTTCACACCGTAGCCGAACCCGGCCAGGGCGCGCTTGAAGGCGCCGAGCTGCGGGTGACGCCGCACAGCCCGACATTGCGGGCGCGTATCCGCCAGGGCTCGGCGAGCCTGAGCTCGGCCGTGCAGGCGGCGGAACTCGGCATCGGCCTGATTTCGGGAACCGTGCTGCACGACTTCGACGAGGGCGAGACCTTCGGCCAGTACCAGGCCCGGATCATCGAGGCCTACCGGTCGACCTGGCGCCGGCTCTGGAAAACCGAACCGCCTCCGGTCGCCGTCGCGGCCTCGATCCTTGTCGGCACAAGCGCCGAACTGCGCGAGAAATACGCCGACTACGATCTCGAACGGCGAACCAAGGGCATTGCCGCGTCGCGCCCCAACGGCGCGCTCGCGCCGCCGACGCAATCCGCCGATCTCAGGATCTCGCCGGTGTTTCAAGGCTCGCCCGACGAGGTGATCGACGCGGTCTTCAACGACCCCGGCCTTGCGGCCGCCGACGAGGTGGTGCTGTTCCTACCCCCCGCCTTCGGCCTTGCCGACAACATCAGGCTGTTGACCGACCTCTCCCGAACGGTTGCGCCAGCGCTTGGCTGGACACCCGGTTTCTAACCTCAGGCAGAGCAGACATCACGACCACCGCATTCGTTCAAAGCCACACGGCAGTAAAATATTCTATCTTTTCTATAGAAATAGAAACGCCTCTCTTCATTCTCAATTCGCCACTGCTTAACGTCCAAGCACTGGCCGTCACCATCAAGGAGCTCCCATGACCGCGGAATTCATCAGCGTAAGCTTTCCGAACGCATCGAACGACCTGAACCCGCTGCCGGATGCGCCCGTCGACCCGCTCTTTTTGGAGCGCTACGCACGCGCCCTTGACGACTACGGCTTCAACTACACCCTCATTCCCTACTCCTCGTCGTCCTTCGATCCTTTCACGCTCGGCGCCACGGTGCTGGCGCATACCAAGAACATCAAGATCATTGTCGCGCTGAGGCCGAACACGGTCTACCCGACTGTTGCGGCAAAATCGCTCGCGACGCTCGACCAGCTGAGCGGCGGCCGTGTCGTCGTCCACTTCATCGCCGGCGGCAGCGACGACGAACAGGCGCGTGAAGGCGACTTCCTCAACAAGGAAGAGCGCTACGAGCGTCAGGAAGAGTATATTCGCATCCTGCGGCTTGCCTGGACATCGAAGGAGCCCTTCGATTTCGATGGGAAATACTATCAGTTCAAGCAGTTCCGCAGCGCCGTTCGTCCCACCAACGGTCTCATCCCGATCTCGCTCGGCGGCTCCTCCGATGCGGCCTATCGTATCGGTGGATCGCTCTGCGACATCTTCGGGCTCTGGGGCGAGCCGCTCAAGGAAACCAAGCAGCAGATCGACCGGATCTACGCCGAAGCCGCGAAGGCCGGCCGCACGGATCGTCCCCGCATCTGGGTCACCTTCCGCCCGATCGTCGCCGAAACCGACGAACTCGCCTGGAAGAAGGCCCACAAGGTTCTCGATCAGCTGACCACCAACCGCCAGAAGGGCCTGGCGCGCGCACCGATCAACGCCACGCCGCCAGCCAATGTGGGCTCGCAGCGCCTGCTCGATATCGCTGCTCGCGGCGACGTGCATGACCGGGCGCTTTGGTATCCGACGGTGACCGCCACCAACGCAAGCGGCGCGACCACCGCGCTCGTGGGTTCGCCGCGCACCATCGCGGATTCGATCCTCGACTATATCGACCTCGGCGCCGACCTGATCTCCATCCGAGGCTACGACAATTTCAACGATGCGGTCGACTACGGGCGCTACATCCTGCCGCTGGTGCGCGAGGGCATTCGCGAGCGGGAAAACGCCAAGAAGAAGAACGCCGCATGATGCATGCGGTCCGGCCATTGCGCCGGACCGCAGCTCTCTCTTAGCGTCCGCCTGAAAAGCATCCTCACGAGATATCGAGGATGCGCTCCGACAGCCAGAAGGCCTCAGCATGCCCTATAACCAGATCGCCCTTGATGACGCCGTGCGCATCCTCGCAGAAGCAGCACCCGAAGCCGATCAGACAGGCCAGTTTCCCTGGGCCGGCATTCATGCCGTCCATGAAGCCGGGCTGCTCGAAAGCACGGTTTCCAGCCGCTACGGCGGTAAGGGCGGTACGCTGAGCGATGCGGCACATATCCTCGCGGCACTTGGCCGGGGCGATCCATCGGTGGCGCTGATCAGCGCCATGACGATCTTCAACCATCTCGGCCAGGCGACCAAGAGCCACTGGCCTGATGATCTCTATCGGCGTCTGCTGGCCGAGGCGAAGGAGCGTCCGCTGCTCCTGAATGCCGCGCGCGTCGAGCCGGAACTGGGCTCACCCGCCCGTGGAGGCCTTCCCGCCACCGTTGCGCGGCGCACGCCAAACGGCTGGGCGATCACCGGTCGCAAGCGTTTCGTGACCGGCGCGCATGGCCTGACGCATTTCCTCGTCTGGGCGCATACGGACGAGCTCTCGGCTCGGGTCGGGACATTCGTCGTGCCGAACGGCCTGCCGGGCATTCGCATCATCGAAAACTGGAAGAGCCTCGGCATGCGCGCAACGGGCTCCCATGACGTCGAATATGTCGATGTCGAAATCCCCGCGGAAAACGCGCTGGAATTGGTCGACCCCTCGGTCGCTCAGCAGGACAACCGCGCTCACGCCGCGATGAACCTCGCGCTGACCGCGATCTATCTCGGCGCCGCCGAAGCAGCGCAATCGGCCTTCATCCGTTTCGCGCATGAACGCATTCCCTCCAACCTTGGCCACCCGATCGCGCGGACCGAGAGGTTCGTCACCCTCTCGGGCGAAATCGACCTTCTCGTTTCCGGTGCCCGCGAGATCATTTTTGGCGCGCTCGCATCGACGGATGGTGCTGCCGAAAGACTGATCCGGGCCCGCCTGATCGCTGGCCGCCAGCTGCGTGAGGCGGTGCAGATCGCGGTGCGCGGCCTTGGCAATCCCGGCCTCAATGCCGATCTCGGCATCGAGCGGCATTTCAGGGACGTTCAATCCGTGCTGGTACACGCGCCGCAGGAGGACACCTCGATCTCGATGCTGGGCCGCGCCGTCTATCAGAAATGGAACGCCGAGGAGGCCGCTCGCTTGGGGCGCTCCCCGGCGATACCGGTGCTCAAGACGGCATAGCGAGAGGCCCTCGCGGCGATCTCCATATCATCTTGCACCAGAAACATCTGCACCTGCGAACCGGCCTTAAGGCCCGCCGCACCCCTCGAATAAGCGGGAAGGCCCGTGAAAGGAAATTTGATGAGCAACGATCTTATTGTCGGCTTCTCGGGCAATATCACCCGCCCCTCCAGCACCAAGCGCTTCGTCGAAAGCGTGACGGCGTCGCTCGCCGAGCGCGCGGGTCTCGATCACGTGATATTCGATGTCGAGGATTTCGGCCCGGCGCTGGCGACCGCACGCTCGATCGCCGATCTCGATACCAAGGCCCAGGCGGTGATCCGCACGATCATCGAGGCGGACGCCCTCGTCATTGGCTCGCCGACCTACAAGGGAAGCTATACCGGGCTGTTCAAGCATGTGATCGACCTGCTCGATCCGGCCGACCTGCGCGGCAAGCCCATCATTCTGACCGCAACCGGTGGCGGCGACCGGCACGCGCTGATGGTCGAGCATCAGCTCCGCCCGCTGTTTGCCTTCTTCGAGGCCTTTGTCGTCCCGACCGCCGTCTATGCGTCGAGCCGTGACTTCACCGATGGCGCGCCCTCGCCCGCAATCACTGGCCGCGTCGAGCAGGCGCTGATCCAAGCCGCGGCCCTGGTGCGCACCCGCTCCGCCCCCACGGCGATCGCCGCGGAATAGTCGAGCGTTACCGCATCTGGCGATGCGTTTCTTCGAGATATCAAGGTAGAGCCAGAGGCGGGACAAGGCATTACAGGACAAAGGAAATACGTGGTCGGCATCACCGACCACATGTTCGGCACGCCTGACCTTGAGGCAAAGCTGTTCGGCGACGCGGTCGAGATCGACTACTTCGCGACCACAGACGAAACGCAGTTTTCACCGGAGCGCCTTGCCCGCCTGGATGCGCTGATGGTCTGGGGTGCGCGGCTCGGGGCCAGGAGCATCGCCCATCTTGCGCGCTGCAAGGGCGTGGTGCGCTATGGTGTCGGCTATGAGAAGATCGATCTACCGGTGCTTTCGGCAGCCGGTATCCCGTTTGCGAACAACCCCGATTACGGCACCGAGGAAGTCGCCGACCACGCCGTCGCGATGATGCTCTCGCTACACCGTCGGCTGTGGGAACACGACGCCCGCGCTCGCGGCTACACATCCGGCTGGCAGGTTCACAGCCTGAAGCCGCTCCCGCGTTCAAACCGCGCCACGGTCGGCGTCATCGGCGTCGGGCGGATCGGTACGGCTGTCGTCAACCGCCTCAAGCCGTTCGGCTTCCGCATCCTGGGCTACGATCCCGGCCAGCCGCGTGGGCATGAGAAGGCGATCGGCTACCAACGCGTTGACCGGCTCGACGAACTCCTTGCTGAGGCCGATATCGTAACGCTCCACTGTCCTGCTAACGCCGAAACGCGCGGTCTTCTAAACGCGCAGACGTTGTCGCGGCTGAAGCCCGGTGCGATCGTCGTCAACACGGCGCGCGGCGAGTTGCTCGACGATCTCGACGCGCTTGAGACCGCGCTACGAACCGGCCATCTGGCGGCAGCCGCGATCGATACGCTGGCTGAGGAACCGCCACGAAATCATTCGCTTCTGACGGCGTGGCGCAACAGGGAAGATTGGCTCGCGGGGCGTCTGGTGATCACCCCGCACAACGCCTTCTACTCCGATCACGCCGCAATCGAGATGCGCCACAACGCGGCGATGACGGTGAAGATCCTGCTGGAGGAAGGGCATCTTAGAAATCGAATAGATATCTGACACTTCTTGGTTGGCGAAAAGTTCGGGCTCTATTCATCCGCCCTACTTTGCTCGGCAAGCAAGAGCTCATCGATCCAGTTGTCGAGCGCGGCAGCGGCGGCATGCCCTTGAGTAACGATCTCGGGCACCAGGTCCATATCCGGCAGACTGCCCAGGCCGAGAGGGCCCATCGCAAACAAGCCTTGAAAGCGCTGCGGTTCCAGTGCCGCGCGGCCGCAGCGATCGACGAGAATGCCAAGGTCGACTTCGTCGCGCTTCGCGAGACCAGCGCGCAGCACGGAACGATACAGCGGCGAGTCCAGTTCCGTTGGCCGCGACCGGCAATCGACAGCCCTGCTGGCGTAGAGCACCTCAAGGCCCGCCGGTCCTGAAAAAAGCACACCATTCGTCGCGATGCGTTCGACCTTGCCCTTGCGCGGCGTGATGGCACCGTCTGCGATGGCCTGATGAAGCCGCTCAAAATGCTCGGGCGGCAGGCGATTGCGGTGGCTGTCGTATATCGCGCGCACGTGGCGCTTGAAGCGGCCGCGTTCCTCCGCGCTCAACTCCTGCCACAGGTCATGGGCACGCAGCCTGAAGCCATTCATGATCCCCTGCCAACCGGATCCATCGGCATTGGCGGCCTCCGCCGCCCGGCGCAGATGCCTGAAGGCACCGCGAAGCGTGCGCGGAAACGGCTCCTCCGAAACGATAGGCCCAACGGCCGAGCGGGCATGCGATTGCGGCAGAAAGCCCGAAGCCGAAATAAGCGTTACGTGTCGCGCCTGGCGGTCGGCCAACAGGCGAAGAGCCCGATCGACCGCCCGAACGCCGGCACCGATCACGACGACATTATCGCCAGCAGGGCTTATCTGCCCTTCCGTCGGATTTTCACGCAATCCATAGCCGGTGGCGAGAAAGACCGCATCGAAACGGGCGCTCTGCCGGTCGCCGAACGAAAGCGAGAATCCCAGTTCCTCGCTATGATCCAAGCCCGTCACGATCTCGGGACAGATCTGCACGACGACATCGGTCCTGTTCTGCAGCACTTCGGAGAAGCGCTGATGCACATATAGGGAAAACAGCTCCCCAGGCACGAATGTTTGATCCAGCCCCGCTCGCGCACCGCCGGTGCTATCGCCAAGCTTCTGCTCTGCCTCGAGCCACCTACTGAAGTCGTCGCGAACCACTGGATCGACGGACAGGTCGCGAACACGGCTGTTGAGCAAAGTCGTCGCCGATTGGCTCACGCCCCGGCTGAGATCGACCGTCTGTTGCGGATCATACATGACAAGATGGAACGGCCTTTTGACCGTCCTGAGCAGCGCGATGGCCGTCAGCATGCCCGTGAAGCCGCGGCCGACGATCGCGACCTTGAAAAGCGAACGTGTCTGCAGATCTTGCGGTCGTCTGGAAAAACTGGAGGGGAGCTGTGTCATGCGTCAGTTCCTTTCCTGCATTGGCCCGGCAACATGCGCCGGCTAATTCATTCGGATCGTGATGAAGGCATAATTGTCTACCAAAAGCATAGAAATTATAATTGCGAAGGCAAGCCCTTTTTGAGAGGCAGCGCGCAGACCGGGCGCCAAATATTATTCTACTAAATCTATAGACAATAAAAAATCGGCCTTTCTCAGACGCTGACGGTTTCCCTAAGCTCACAGTCAAGCGGTCGGCGAGGGGTTTCGTCCGATCCGCCTTCACCATCCGGCTGCAAGGGGACAACAATGCGCAAATCGACCATCCTATCCGACCTTTCCGTCAATCGTCGCGGGGCGCTTGCGCTTTCCGGCGCTCTTGCTTTCGGCTCGCTGCTGTCTGTCCAGGGATTTTCGCCGGCGGCCTTCGCCGAGACCGATGACCGAAAGACGGTAACGATCACCGACGAACTTGGCCGTGAGGTCAGCGTCAAGACGCCGATCAAGGCCGTCTACACCGACCTCTGGTACCAGGCGGAGATCGTTCGGGCGATAGGCGCCGGCGATACGATCGTCTCGATCGACCAGAGCACCAATCCCGCCAAGAACCCGGCTAACAAGGACTATTTCGCCAAATTCGCCACCCTTCCGGATGCCGGCAATTACAATGGCCCCAACTGGGAGACGATTGCCGCCTCCGGCGCGGAAGTTTTCTTCACCCGCCGCAATGCGCCATGGCAGGATGCGATCGAGAAGTTGAAGCCTTTCGGCATCGAGGTTGTCGTCGTCAGCACCTGGGACCCGAAGGTTCTGCGCGCGCAGCTGGCCAACCTCGGCAAGATCTTCGGCCAGGAAAAGGGCGCGGCGGATCTCGCAGCTCTCTACGATGATATCGATACTGTGCTCGCACAGCATCTGAAGGGTGTCGAGCCGAAGAAGGTCTACTTCGAAAACAATGCGGATTTCGTGACCTCGCTTCCCGGCTCCGGCTTCCATGACACGATCGTGCTCGGCGGCGGCAAGAACATCTTCGGCGACATCGCCATTGCCAATACCGGTAGCGCATCGGTCCACACCTACACGGTCGATCCGGTCGAGATCATCAATCGCAACCCGGATGTGATCATCCACAACGGCGTCGACGGTCTGGCGGCCGGCTATGCGCCCTGGGACCAAACACAGTTCGCGGCGCAGGCGCAGCGCATCATCGATCGCCCCGGCTGGAGCGCCATCAAGGCGGTTCAGGACAAAAACGTCATCGTCTTCAGTAACTTCTTCTTCTCCGCCCTCGGCAAGCAACTCGGCGCGCTCGCCGTCGCCAAATGGCTTTATCCCGATCGTCTCGCGGACGTTGATGTCGACGCTTATTTCGCCCGCTGGCTGAAGGCTCAGGGTGTCGAAGCTCGCTCCGTCGCCGGCTACGCCTACAGGCTCGACGGCAAGGTCTGAGATGCAGCGACGCGCCTCGGCGCGACGACACCCCATTCAGTTTCGAGGAAAATATGAGTTCAGTCCAAACGGAATCCCATTCTCCGCCTTTGCCGCATTCCCTGCCGACCGATATCCGCAAACCACGTGACCGCTACACCGGCCAGAAGCTCGCAATCGGCCTCGGGATCGCCGCCGTCATCATCACCGCCCTCGTCGGCATCCAGATCGGAACTTCCGGGGCAACGCTGGTCAATGTCCTGCAGACCTTCTGGGCCAAGATAACCGGCACGGTACCGACGGATCGCACCACGCTTCTAATGCACAACGTCATCTGGGAGCTGCGCCTGCCGCGCGTGCTTCTCGCCATTCTCGGCGGCGCGGCACTCGCCGTCGCCGGCACGCTGTTTCAGGGCCTGCTGCGCAATCCGCTGGTCAGCCCCTTTACGCTCGGCATCGCGCCGGCAGCAGCCTTCGGCGCCTCGCTGGCGATCGTCGTCTTCGGTGCGACGGCGGGAAGTGCGGCGGTGTCGCTTGTCATCGGCGCGCTTCTGTTTTCCTTCATCAACACAGCGCTGGTGCTCTCGCTCGCATCGTCGCGCAATCTCCATGCAACGACGCTCATCCTCGTCGGCATCGCGCTTTCGCAGCTCTTCGGCGCGCTGACGGCCTGCATCCAATATTTTGCCGAGGACGAGGTGCTTGCGGCGATCGTCCGCTGGACATGGGGTTCGGTCAACAATTCGGCCTGGTACCAAGTGCTCGCGCTCTTCGCGCTGCTTGCCCTCGCCTTCCCCTATATCCGCTTCCGTTCGAGCGCCCTCAATGCGATCGCCTTCGCCGGCGACGATTCGGCCAAGAGCCTCGGCGTCGCCGTCTCGACGGTACGGCTGCAGACGATCGCGATCGCGGCTACGCTGACGGCGGTGACCATCGCGTTTACCGGCATCATCGGCTTCGTCGGCCTCGTCGCGCCGCATATCGCGCGGCTGGTCGTCGGTCCCAACCACCGCTTTCTCATTGCGTTTTCAGCCATCATTGGCGCCCTGCTCCTCGTCGTCGCCGATGCCGTCGGCAGGCTCGTCATCTCTCCTGGCGTCATTCCCGTCGGGATCATCGACGCCTTGGTCGGCGCACCGATCTTCCTCTACCTCATCCTCTCTCGACAAAAGGCAATCGAATGACCCTCCAGATTTCCTCACTCGAAGTCGGCTATGGCAAACGACAAGTCGTCAAGGGCGCGAACCTGACGATCGGCAAAGGCGAGCTCGTCGGCATTCTCGGCTCGAACGGCTCAGGCAAGTCGACGCTGATCAAGACGATCGCCGGGATAAACACGCCGACATCAGGCTCGATCACCTGGAACGGCGATGCTGACCTCACCAAGCTTGCACGCCGCGATCTCGCCCGCATCGTCGCCTATGTGCCGCAATCGATCGGACTGTCCTTCGGGCTCGACATCCGCGAAGCCGTGCTCCTCGGGCGCACACCCTACTTCGGCACCCGCCCGCGAGATGAGGACTGGGCGCATGTCGATGCTGCCATGCAGCGCATGGGCCTTGAGGATCTCGGCGACCGGTCAGTGACGGAGCTTTCTGGCGGCCAGGGACAACGCGTGCTGATTGCGCGCGCCCTTGCCCAGGATCCGGAAATCCTGCTTCTGGACGAACCGACCAGCGCTCTCGACATTCGCTATCAGTGGCAAACGCTGGTAGTTGCCCGCGACGTCACCCGCAAGAACAACGTGGCGGCCGTGATCGCCATTCACGATCTCAACCAGGCCGCTCGCTTCACCGACCGCGTGGTCTTCCTGCAGGACGGGGTGGTAATTGCCGAAGGGCGACCAGCAGACGTGTATTCACCCGAACTGATCAAACGCGTCTACGGCGTAGAGGTGGAACTGTCGCTGCACAAGGGCTTCGTCCAGGTCCACCCATTGTCGGAACGCGACCAGTCCGCTCTCGGGCTGCATTCAACGCCACCGGAGCCCACTCACGAAGTGCGCACCGTTGAACAGCGCGGCTACGCGACGGCCTGACATCTTTTCCGAGGGATAAACGACATGACAAACAAATGGGCGGGCCGCAGCAGTGAACGCGGCCCAGGACTGGTGCTCGGCCTGCTTCTGGGCGGAACTGGACAGACGAAGAAGAAAGGCCGCGACGGCCCGACTGACAACCTCCTCGATATAGACGCCTATGTCGAGCAGGCGCAGCAGGCCGAACGCGGCAAGATCCACACGGTCTTCCTGGCCGACGCGCTCGTGACCAGCGATACCGCGCCGAAGCCGGGGCTGGAGCCGGTGACGCTGCTCAGCGCGCTTGCCGCAAAGACGTCGCGTATCGGCCTGATCGGCTCGATTTCGACATCCTTCACCGAGCCCTACAATCTCGCTCGGCAGGTCCTGTCACTCGACCACATCTCCAAGGGTCGCGCCGGCTGGAACCTCGTCACCTCCTCGGCGGGGGAGAAGAATTTCGGCAAGCCGCTTCCCGCCCATGACGATCGCTATGCAATCGCCGAGGAGTTTGCGGGCGTGGTTCAGGCACTATGGGAAAGCTGGGAGCCGGACGCCGTGAGCTATGACGATAGCGGCCGCCAGGTCATCGATGCGGGCAAGGTGCACCGCATCGACTGGAACAGCCGCCACTTCTCCGTTCAGGGACCGCTCAACGTCTCGCGCAGCCCGCAGGACAAACCTATTCTCGCCCAGGCCGGTTCGTCCACCGAAGGAAGGCAGCTCGGGGCGCGCGTCGCCGACGTCATCTTCACCACGGGGCTTACCGAGGCTGAGCCGTCGATCGACCTCTATCGAGACTTCAAGCAGCGGGCGACGGCCTATGGACGATCACCGGATGCGATCAAGATCCTGCCGGGCGTGGCACCGGTCATCGGCTCCACAGACGAGGAGGCCAAGCGCTTCTGGCAAAAGGTGATCGACGACATCGATTTCGAGGAAGGGCGCAAATCGCTCGCCGGCCAGTTCGGCGGTATTGATTTCGAAGGCATCGACCTCGACGCGGAGATCCCGCTCAACGACCTGCCGCAGACGGCCAATGTCCAAGGACGTCGGTCGCGCTTCGGCGTCTTCCGCGAACTTATCGAGAGCGGCAAGGTTCGCACCGTGCGCGACCTCATCATCTACCACTCCAGCGGTGCCGGCCACTGGTTCCCGATCGGCTCGGTGGAGAACATCGCCGACCAGTTACAAGACCGCTATGAAAGGGGCGCGAGCGACGGCTTCAACTTCCTGGCCTTCACCCTGAAATACGAACTCGGTCTCTCCGCTGTCACGGATCACCTGATCCCGGAGCTGCAAAAGCGCGGCATATTCCATCACGACTACCGGCATGAAACCCTCAGGCAGAACCTGGGCGTCTGATCAAGGACAAGGCGAGGACAAAGACATGACACGCTATGTAATCATCGGAGCCGGGGCGGTCGGCGCAAGCCTTGCGGCGCAGTTTGAGCTGACCGGTATTCCCTACGCTCTGGTTGGCCGCGGTGCACAGATCAGCCACATCAGGCAACACGGATTGAGCTATCGGCGGCCGACGGGCACGCAGCAGCTGAAGCTCAACGCTTTCGATCTTTCGGATCCGCCTGAACTGGCGGCCGGTGATATCCTGCTCCTGACCGTCAAGTCGCAGGATGCGGCGGGCGCGCTTGCCTTCTGGTCATGGCGCAGCGTTTCAGGCACCGCTGATCCCGCGGCCGCCATCCTTCCAATCGTCACCTTCCAGAACGGGTTGGCAACCGAGGCGCTGGCGCTTCGAACCTTCGCCCATGTCTATGGCGCCAGCATCATGACACCGGCCCGGTTTACCGAAACCGGGAGTGTCGTTTGCGGTGGCGCCCCTGAAGTCGGCGTCGTGACAATTGGGCGCTTTCCCAGGGGGCTCGACGAGACGAGCAAGCGCATCGTGGAGGACCTCAGCCGCGCGGGTTACCTCGCTGAAACGACGGGTGAGATAACCGGCTGGAAATCTGCCAAGCTGCTTCACAATGCCCGCAACGTGCTGGAACTGTTTCATGGCCCTGCCGACCTCAGGAGCGAGATCGGCGACGCCCTGGTGGAAGAGGCGCGGCTTGCACTTCAGGCAGCCGGCTACAGGCTTGCCGCGCCATCCGAGCGCAACATTGATATTTCGAACTGGCGGGTGGCTGACAACAGCGGCATCCATCCCGGTCAGCAATCGACCTGGCAAAGCTTCACCCGCGGCGCATCGAGCGAGGTGGATTTCCTCAACGGTGAGATCGTCCTGCTCGGCCGCCTGCACGGCATAGCGACACCCTATAACGACGCCGTCCAGTATATCGCCGGACAGCTTGCACAAAGGGGCGAATTCTCCGGTCCGCTCCCTCTTGAAGACGTACTGGCAAAGCGCCAGCGGAGATGATGCCTTCGCGAAAGCGACAACGTTGAGATTTCTGGAAAGAATATTGGTTGCGGGCCTAATGGTACGGAGACTTGTAGGTTCTGCTCACCGATAGTGTGCCGGCCGACCTTTCGAGTGCGGCTCTGTGGCCCATGCTGCCCGTTGTCACCAACGATGGCATGAGACGTACGGGAAGGCGGAACCGACCGTTTGGCTCAACCGGGTCGCTTGCCAAGCTCCTGCAGGATATCGCCAGCGCGCTTTTGTAAGACAAATTTGGTCACCAGGGCGAATGGCACGGGCCATGGGCCAACGCTCGGCCATGCGCTCAAGCGCGGGCGAGCGTTGGGATTGGTTGATTTATACGGACGCGATCCGTCGTCCCGTCTCCTGATCGAAAAGATGCACGCTGCCCTTGGAGAGCGAAAGGTATTGCCGGCTCGCAATGTCGAATTGCGGCCGTTCGCGCAAAACAACCGAGATGAGCTGGTCGCCGAGGCGCGCCTCCACGAAGGTTTCCGCCCCCGTCGGCTCGATATTCTCGACAACGGCCTCGAGCTCGCCCTCGGCAACGAGCGCGATTTCTTCGGGACGCTTGCCAATCAGTACCGTCTGCCCCTCCCGGACGCCGGCGGGCGCTTTCAGCCCCGTACCCTTGCCCCTCTGCAGAACGAGATCGCCCGACCGGGCGACCGCCGGAAACAGGTTCATCGCCGGAGAGCCGATGAACTGTGCCACGAAGGCATTCGCGGGGCGATCGTAAAGCTCCAGTGGCGAACCCACCTGCTCGATCTTGCCAGCCTGCATGACGACAATGCGATCGGCCATGGTCATCGCTTCGATCTGATCGTGGGTGACATAGATCATCGTCGTCCCGAGGCGGCGATGCAGCGACTTGATCTCGCCACGCATCTGCACGCGAAGCTTGGCGTCGAGATTGGAAAGCGGCTCGTCGAATAGAAAGACCTGCGGTTTGCGCACGATCGAGCGACCCATGGCCACACGCTGACGCTGTCCGCCGGACAAGGCTTTCGGCTTGCGCTGAAGAAGTGGAACCAGCCCAAGGATTTCGGCCGCCTCACGCACCTTCTTCTGCTTCTCCTCTTTGCTGGCGCCCGCAAGTGTGAGCGAAAACGCCATGTTCTCCTCGACGGTCATATGCGGATAAAGCGCATAGTTCTGGAAGACCATGGAGATATCGCGGCTCTTCGGCGGCAGGTTGTTCACCACCTTGCTACCGATTGATATCTCACCACCGGAGATCTCTTCCAGACCCGCGATCATTCGCAGCAACGTTGACTTCCCGCAGCCCGATGGGCCGACGAGGACGACGAACTCGCCCTCGTTGAAGGTTGCCTCAATGCCGTGAATGACCTCAGCGCTTCCGTAGCGCTTCACGACCTTGTCGATTGTTACGCTGGCCATCCTGTCACTCCTTACGCTGAGCCGATTGCGATGCGCGTCGCCGACAATGCGCCTTCATGGATGATGAGGCCGGCCGATCCACCTTCAAAGGCCGTATCATCGGCCTCGACAAGGACATCGCCAACGCTCGCCTCAAAATGACCGCCCTTGGCCGAGACCTTCAAGGTGAAAGCCTTCTCGAATTCGACATCGAGCGCGACGGAAGCAAGCACCTTACGATCCTCATCTTTGCACCTGACGATCTGCAGTTCACCAGCGCGGGTGACTAGCGCCGCATAGTACCGGCGCTGCCCTTGCGAGCGGAACACCAGGCCGCCGTAATCGCCGAGGTGCAGCATCAAATCTGCCTCGATCGAATAATCCGTCCAGTCCCGCGTGCCCTGCATGATCATGCCGTCGCCGCGGTTCTGGCTGATGCGAAAATCCTGCGGGAAGTGCTTGGAGAAGAAATGCACATTGCTGACCCAGGCGCGGCGCCAGAAATCACCGGCACCCTCGGGCCGACGAAATGTCACCGACGGGCAGCCGTCCCAGGTCAGGCTGTCGATGACGACACGACCGTTTGCCCGGCCGCCGGCCGTCGTCAGCACCAGGCCGACCTCGGCGATCGGCTGGTATCCGGTCTCCGGCACTATCCATGAGAGCGAGGCGGATGCGCCGGCTGCCAGCAATTCGCCATTCGGCATGTCGATGGTGACGAGGTTGTCCGTCCCGTCATAGTGACGAATGCGCAGTTTGGCTTCGACGACCCCCTTGTTGCCGGAATCAGCACTGACGCGCGCCTTGAGAACCTGGCCGGCATGAATGCGCGGGCTGGCCATCAGATCATAGGTGCGCATCTTCGTTACTTCGGCCGGGGTAAACACAGGCGTGTTGGTTGCCGCCTCGCGGCCCGGCGCAAGCGCCGAAAAATCGATCGCCAGACCATTGCCGGTGCCGCTCACCTTGAGATCGGCAAGCGCGGTATCGGCCGCTTGCGGACGGAAGCCCTGAACGGAACCCGGCAGCGAGAAGTGGAACTTGGCACCGTCCTTGGGCGCCGGTTCGGCGGCCTGACCCGCAAGCTTGCGGCCGAGATTGGCAAGCCAGAGGGCGACATCGACGGCATCGGCGATCGAGCGACCACCGTCGGCCGTCGACATGTAGAGCCGGTCAGCAACCGGGCCGCGCCAATCCGGGCCGGCGTCCAGCCCCTCGAGACCAAGCATGATGCCGTGCAGGCAACCGAGGTTGCCGGCGTTGCAATCCGTGTCCCAACCGGAGGTGTTGACGATCATCTGGCCACGCTGGAAATCATGCGGTGCATGCAGAAGCGCCATGATCATCAACGCATGGTTCGGAACGACATGGCAATTGCCCGGATATTTGTCGTAGCCGTAGTTGTCTTCGATCCTCTGGCGGGTTTCCTCCCAATCCTCGTTACCGGATGTCCAGTGGCGGATATCGGCGACCAGTTTGGCGATCAGGCTATCCTTCGGAATATAGGACAGACCGGTGTCCAGCAGATGATTGACATCCTTGCTGACGAAGGCTTCCGCTTCCATTGCGGCCCAGAGCACCGCGGCATGGACAGCTTCACCGTCGTGGCTGACGGAACCTGCCGCACGCGCGAGCTTTGCGGCCTGCGCCGGATTGCCGGGAGACACGAGCGCCCAACCGTCGATGAAAATCTGAGCGCCGATCTGTTCGGCGACCGTTGCGCCATTGGTTTCGATCGAACCGGAGGCGGGTGCGGGAATACCGCGTTTCAGGTTGAGCCAGGCCGTGTGTTCGGTCGAGTTGCCGGCTCCGCCCCACCAGAGGATCGAGCGTTCCTCGATGATATAGTTCAGCCAGGCCTTGCCGATATCCTCGGCGGAAAGGTCCGGCGAGATGCCGTAGTCGTCGAGCGCACGCGGGAAGGCGAAGGTGCCGCCGACATCGTCGTCGGTGACGACGAGCGGATCGCCCAGCCGTTCGTGGACGTAGTAGGTGATCGGTCCGAGCTTCTGGAGAATATCCTTGTAGCGCCAGTTTTCGAATGGGCGGCCGAGATAGACGCCGATCAGCTTGCCGAGAACGCCGGCATAGACACGGTTGTTGTAGTCTGAAGGTATGGACATCAGAAGCTCCTTGTCAGCCCTTCACCGAACCGCCGGCCATTCCTTCGATGAAATGGCGCTGCAGCAGGATGAAGAGAATTACGATGGGTAGAATGATGATGAGGGCCGCCGCCATGATCTCGCCCCAGTCGGACGAGTACTGGCCCGACAGCAGGAAGAAGGAAACGACGGCCGTCAGCCTGTCCTGATCCTGCAGGAAGGTGGTTGCGATCAGGAACTCGTTCCACGAGTAAAGCCCGATGATAAGCGCGACCGTGAGGATGCCAGGCGAGACGATGGGCAAGAAGACGCGCCGGAACACCTGCCAATGCGTCGCTCCGTCGATCAATGCGGCTTCCTCAAGCTCCTTGGGCACGGCAAGAAAATAGGTGCGCAAAAGCATGATGGCGAAAGGCGAGTAGACCGCCGTGTAGATGAAGGACACGGCAATCGGATTGTTGATCAGCCCGAAGCGGGCAAAGCCGAAGTAGAGCGGGAAGAGAAAGAGTTGGATCGGCGCAGTGGTGCTTGCCAAAAGATAGAAGGTGAGGATCTTCCACGTCTTGATCTTGCGGCGAGCGAGCACATAGGCCGTCAGCGAACCCGTGGTGCAGACGAGGATGATCGTCATGCCGGTCAGCACCGCCGAGTTGAGAAGCGTGCGCCCGAAATTGGCATCCGACCATGCGCGGGTAAAATTGTCCCACCGCAATTCCGACGGCCAGGAGAGCGGATTTTGCACGATCTCGGCGGACGCCTTCAGCGAATTCAGGACCATCAGCACGATGGGAAACAGCGTGATGATCAGCAGCAACGACAACGTCGCATAGACGAGCGTCAGCGTGATGCGGCTCTCGGTCATGTTCATTGTTCGAACTCCGATGCTTGCGCGCGGATATAAAGGACAGTGGCCGCCAGCCCGAAGAGGCTGATGACGACGGAAACAGCGGCCGCCTTGCCAACGGCGAGATCATAGAAGGCTGAGCGATAGGCCAGCGTCGACAGCACTTCGGAGGAATAGGCGGGACCACCCTGGGTGAGGATGTAAACGAAGTCGAAGACGAGGAACGACCAGATGACGGTCATGATCATCATCAGCGTGATGGTCGGCATGATGCCTGGAAGCAGTACGTAGCGGATCATCTGGAAGAAGGTCGCGCCCTCGATACGCGCTGCCTCGATCTGTTCAGCCGGCACTTGGCGAAGGGCGGCGAAGAAGATGACGCACAAGAAGCCCCACCAGTGCCACAGATCGACGACGGCAATGCCGTAGAGCGCGCTCGACGTCTCTGTCAGCGGGTTGGCAATTTCGATACCCAACCGCTGGAGAAGGCCCGTAACACCCGTCACCGGCGAATAGATCATGCCCTGCCAGACACGGCCGGTAATGGCCGTGGCTATGATGACAGGGAGGAAGTAGATCACCTGGAAGGTGTTGGAGCCACGACGGACAACCAAAAGCATCGTGGCGGCCAGGAGCCCCATGCCGATCGGCACGGTCAGGAAGATGATCGTCCAGATGATGTTGTTCGTGAGCGCCGTCCAGAACACGCTGTCGTCCCACAGCGCCGCGAAATTGTCCAACCCGACGAAGACAGGCGTGCTGATGCCGTCCCATTCGAAGAAGGCAAGCGCCACCGTCAGCAGCGCCGGAATGGCGATGATCACGATGTTTATGATGAGGGTCGGCAGAACATAGAGTCTGTGCATGTGTATTACCTTTTCGGGCATGGTCCGGCCTGCCCGCCACCGGCAACCGGTGGAAGGCGAGCGTGAGGCGCGCGCAAGCGCGCCTCACAAGGTCCTGATCAGCGAGCCGGGACGGCAGGCGCCTTTCCGGCCTTGGATTCCTTTTGGAAGGACTCGTCGAGCTTGGTCAGATAGTCCGTTGGCGAGATCTTCTTCAGCCAGACTTCCTCGATGCCGTTGATGATGTAGCTGTCGGTCGCGGGCGGCAGGAAGGTCCAGGTGGTGTAGCCGTATTTCCCGTCGGCGACCGAGGCAGAGAGGTTCTTCATCGTCTCGGTAAAGAGCGGGGTCACCTCGCTCGCCATCTTGACGCTCGAGATATCCTTGAGCGGGATATTCCACTCGCCCTGCCAGGCGGAGTTCATCGTGCCGTAGACTTCAGGCGAGAAGACGTAGTTGATGACCGTGGCGGCACCTTCGGGGTTCTTCGCCTTGGTCGCGATCGAGAAGGTCGAGCCGATGCCGAGCGGGAAGATCGGATCGCCGGACGCACTCGGGAAACCGACGAAGCCGGCCTCGGATCCGGCCTTCTTGCCGTAGGTCGCGACGTTCTGGAACTGCCATGTGCCGGTGGGCATCATGCCGGCCTTTCCGGAGGCCATCGCGTCGGCCGCCTGCTCGCTGCTGGTCAGCGAGAAGTAGTTCTTGCCGAAATAGCCCTTCTGCCACCAGGAGTTCAGGCGGTCGATCGACTTGACGAAAGGCTCGGCCGTCCAGGGCATTTCGCCACGCAGCGCCTTGTTGAGATTGTCGGGACCGGCGACGGAGTTGAGCGCCAGTGTCACGAACCATTCGTTGGCGCCGCGCCAATCGGCGTTGCCGGCGGCGAAGGGCGTGATGCCTTCCTTCAGCATGGCGTCGGCGAGCGTTTCCATCTCGTCGAGCGTTTTGGGCGCCTGCCAGCCATGCTTTTCAAACAAGGTCTTGTTGTAGAAAAGACCGACGGTTTCGTAAGTCTTCGGCAGCGCGTAGAGCTTGCCGTTATACTCGCCCATTTTCAGGAAGACCGGCAGGATTCGATCCTGCCACTTGTACTTGGCGGCATAGTCGTCGAGCGGCATGAGCTGGCCCGACTGGGCCATTGGCGCGACATAGCTCGGGCCCGCCGTGTAAACGACATCCGGGCCGTTGCCCGAGAGCATTGCCACGCGCAGCTGCTTGTCGAGCTCGGTGCCGCGGTAGTCGACCTTCAGGCTCTGCTCTGGATTGGCCTTGTCGAAAGGCTCGACGATATTTTCCTTGATCAGCTTCTGCTGATCTGGAGTAGCCTGCTCGTACCACCAGGTCACGCGATCCTGGGCGGCGGCGATCTGAGCGGCGCCGATGACGATGGCGGCAGCGGCAAGCAATTTCGTCTTGATCTTGGTCATGTTCATTCCTCCCTTACTCCATGAATTAGTTCTGCACGTCCGGTGGTGGCGCGACCGATGCCCGGATGACGAGCTCGAACGGCATTTCCTCGGGCTGAGCCGGCTCGGTTTCGCGGGAAATCAGGCGCGACAGAAGTTTTTCGGCGGCGCGCGCGCCAAGGCGATCCTGGAACTGCGCCACCGTTGTCAGCCCTGGAGTGACAAGCGCCGAGGCCATGATGTCATCAAAGCCCGCGACAGAAACATCGCGCGGCACCGACAACCCATTTCGAAGCAGGCTCTTGATGACACCAATTGCCATCAGGTCGTTGGCGGCAATGATGGCCGTGACCCGCCGGTCACTCGCCACGATGCGGTCCGCCATCTCGCTGCCTGCCTCCACGGTGAAATGCGTGGCCTCCAGAACGATCGGCTCAGCGCCGCTCGCCGCCATGGCATCGAGATATCCCTGGAGACGAACGCTTTGCGGACCACCACGGGCGGCGACCATTGCAATGGCGCGATGGCCGAGGCCGAGAAGATGGGCGGTGACGGCACGCGCGGCCGCCTGGTTGTCGATAAACAGATCATCTATCGGAAGCGAACCACCGGATTTGCGCCGCACCTCGATGCGCACGACCGGGACGCCATTCTTTCCAAGTGGCGCAAGATCACGGGCGGACAAGTTGAAGAAGACGCCGACCACGCCGTCATAGCGGCCCTGCAACGCGGCTGCGACCACCTGCCGTTCGTTCGCGAGCTCGCCTACGGTATCGATCGTGATCACCTCATAGCCCGCATTGCGCACAACCTTCTGAACGGCAACGACAAGCGAGGGATAAAAAGGGTTCGTCAAATCCGGAACGACGCAGGCAATCACGTGCGATCGGCTGGTGCGCAGCGCCTGGGCAAAGCGGTTGGGCTGATAGCCGAGTTCGGCAATGACGGCCTCGATGCGATCAGCCGTTTTAGGCGCAACCTTGTCCCTGCCGCCGTTCAGAACAAGAGACACCGTGGCCTGCGCAACGCCGGCTCGCTCTGCCACTTCCTTCTGCGTTATTCTGCGACCAGCCACACCGGATTCCATCGTTGATACGTAACAATTCATTATTGATACGTATCAACGATGGAGTCAAGCGGCAATTGGCCGGATCTCGGAAGTGGACAATGACCGAATTCCAATCAGGGAAGTGACTATGAAACTGAGGTTATAGCCGAGCTGCAGCAGCTCGATAATGTAGTGGCCGACTGATTGATCGCTCGGTGGGCGGACACCGAAACAAGGTTCCGGAACCGGCTTAAGCGGACATGCCCTTAAGGTGTGCGGCGCAGAACCGGGCAGCACTGCCGCACGCTGTCACCCGACAAAGCTCAATCCGTGAAAACTTCCGTCATTGCTTTCAAAATGAGGACCGCCGACGCCGCTCCGGGATCGACATGGCCGAGCGAACGTTCGCCCAGTCTGGCGGCACGGCCGCGTACCGCGACCATCGAACGTGTGGCCTCAGCACCTCCCTCGCCTGCCGCGACCACTTCGCGCCACAGTTCCGCAGGCCCGCTCGCGCGCTCCAGTGCAGCACCGCCTGCTTCTGCTGCCGGGATCCAGGTGTCGAGCATGGTCTTGTCGCCACGTTGGCCCTTGCCTCGCTCTTGTATTCCGAGTGCGATCGCCTGCAACACGGCAACCTGGCCAGCTGCATCCAGAGACTGGCGCGTTTCCAACGCCTTTGCGGCGCGCAAGAAGGCGGTCGCATACAATGGGCCAGTCGAGGCCCCCACGGCATTGAGGAACACAGAGGCGGCGATTGTCATCACGGCCGATGGCGGCATGTCGTCAAGATCGGATCGCGCCAGTTCACTGGAAACGGCACCAAAGCCGAGCAGCATGGTAATGCCATGGTCCGCGTCGCCAATCGCACCGTCAAGCTCGGTCAGGTAATCCTTCTCCGTGGCAATCAGGCTGGATATCCGGTTGAACATCCGGTTCAGTTTGCGTGCATCGTTCTCTGACATCGTTTCCCCTCCCATCGTCAGAATGCCCCCGGCGACGAGCCGAGCACATCCTGCTTCTTACGTTATCTTCAAGACTGCGGTGTCGCATGGATGATGCAGGAGCCCCGTCAGTTCCTCATCAAGCTCCATGATGGAGATCGACGCGCCGACCATGTCGAGTGACGTACAGTAATGCCCGATCCAGTTCGCCTCGATGGCGATGCCCTTGGCGCTCAAGCGCTGCTCCACGCGACGGAACAAGACATAGAGCTCCATCATCGGCGTTGCCCCGAACGAATTGACAAGGACAGCAACACGGCTGCCTTCGACCGCTTTCATCTCGGCGAAAATCCGATCCATCACCTTGTCGACGATCTCGTCGGCGCTGATCATTTTCTCGCGAATGACGCCCGGTTCGCCATGGATGCCCATGCCGAACTCGATATCCTCCGCTCCGATCTCGAAGTTGGGGCGCTGGGTCTGCGGCATCGAACACGCCTCAAGCGCCACGCCGACCGTGAAGGTCCGCATGTTCGCCTTACGCGTCACGGCTTCGCAAAGATCGAGCGACAGGCCGCGATCGCAGGCAGCACCGGCGATCTTGAAGGTGAAGAAATTTCCGGCCACGCCGCGGCGGCCATCGCGATCCTCGATCGGCGAAGAGGTGATGTCGTCCGTGGTCAGAACCGTTCGGATTGGAATACCCGCCGTCTCGGCCATCTCCGCGGCCATCTCGAAGTTCATCACGTCGCCAGCATAGTTGCCGTAAACGAAAAGAACGCCCTCGCCACCCGATGCAGCCTTCGCGCAGTGGAGGATGGGGATTGGAGGAGGTGACGAAAAGATGTTCCCGACCGCAACGGCATCGGCGAGCCCCTTGCCGACATAACCCAGAAAACCCGGCTCGTGTCCGGATCCACCGCCGATGACCAGACCGACCTTTCCGGGCCTTGGCCCGTCCCGGGCGATCAGGGCACGGTTCGACTTGTCGATCGGCGACAGATACTTGCGATGCGCACGCACCACGCCATCCAGCATCTCCTCGACGATCTTGTCCGGATCGTTCAGAAATTTCTTCACGCGCATTCGCGCAGCGGATGGCAACGGCGTTTGACTTTCGGGCCGCAGACGCTGCGATGACCGCTGATCGATATCGGTCACCCCATCGGCGTTGAGAATGCCACGGCCGGTCGCGGCATCAGTAATCAGCACGTTGACATAGCCGCCGCGCAAGGCCGCGAGGATGGCCGGCACCTTGTCGAAACCACCTGCAGCCGCGATACGCAAATCGATGTTCTTGAGCATCTCAAGGGAAATGCCGATCGTTCGATCGTCGAGCGGCCCTGCCACCGCGCGGCCATGGACGTCGATGAAACGACCAGCCACCACGCCGACGGCGCCCTTGGCAAGATAATCCTGCAGCGGAACGGACTCGAAAAAACCGCTGGTATGGATGGTGGAATTGGGGCGCAGCGAAGAAATACCAAAAAGTGCCTTGTTGGCGCCGGCAAGCGCGTCGAACTGGCTCTCTATCAAGGGCTCCTGCAGAAACGCATCGCGCACGGCGGGGGCGGAGACAATGGCGGGCGCGGAAATATTGATCATCTTGCCGTTGACGGCATTGGCGAGCGCCGTCGCACAGAGCTCCGGTGTATAGGCAAAGCTCGCGCGCGTCCCGCCCGTCGCCTGCACGACCGTCACGTCCTGCAATCCGGGAACCTCGGCGTGCTCGCTTATCGCCAGCACCGTACGCCCCCACGACACGGCGATCGTATCACCCGACTTGACCAGCCGATGCAACGCCTGACCACCTGCGACACCGATCCTGTCGATCAACGGTCTCGCGGTATCCTCGCTCGGAACGACAAGACAGTCCGTCAGGCCAAAATGCCGTTTGAGTGCCTGTGCCACGGTCAGTGAAGCAAGGCGGGCCGGCTCGATCGCGATGTTCACGATGCCGCGGTCGCGCGCCTCGGCGAGATAGCTGTTCACGGTTGCGCGGGATATGCCCATGACGTCGGCGATCTCGCCCTGCGTCAGTCCGTCCTCGTAATAGAGCCAGCACGCCCAGACATAGGGGTCGTCGCCATAGCGCAGCGGCATCGCATCCGGTGCCTGTGCGGGATCGCTCTTGCCTGCGCCGGCTTTCCTCGCCTGCTGTGTCTTCAACGCTGCCACTGTGGAATGAACTCCCGCCTACATGTGTCGGGAAGATGCCGCCAATGCGGCCTGTTTGCAACCGCGCGGCGCGCGACCCGCCGGACGGGTCGCGCTGTCTTGGGAGACAAACTGCAAGATCAAGCGTTTTCCAGGCGAGAAGAGACGCCCACGGAAATCTCCTTCAGAATGAGAGCGCATGAGGTAGCGCCTGCGTCCAGAATGCCGAGCGACCGCTCGCCGAGACGGCTGGCGCGGCCAATTTTCGCGACCAGATCGATCGTCGAATCGCGTCCTTTCTCGGCAGCATCCGCCAAAGCAGCCAGCGCCTGCGCAAAGGACTTGCCGGATGCGGTTGCCTCGTCGAACGCATCGACCGCCGGGACAATGGCGTCGATCAGCGTCTTGTCGCCGACCTTGGCCGACCCGATCGACTGGATACCATCCAGACCGGCATGCAGCATCCGGCTGAAAAGCCTGGCATCGACGTCTTCCTTGCCTTCGAGCGTCTCACCGAATTCCGTGAACATCACCCCGTAAAGCGGCCCCATCGAGCCGCCGATCTCTGTCATCAGCAGCGTGCCGAGCGTCTCGAACGCACCATTGAGCGAGGAGTCTTGCCCCTTCAGACGTTCCGCCGCCATGCCGAAGCCCTTGGCCATGTTGACCCCGTGGTCGCCATCGCCGATCTTGCCGTCGATCTCGCTGAGATAGGCCCGGTTTTCGATGATGCGCTCCGCCAGAGAAAGGACGATCGCGCCCGCCGAGGCGTTCTTGAAAGTTTGCATGTCAGCGTTCCTCAGAGCAAGATTGTGCAGGACGTTTCGAGGTCGAGAAGCGGCTTGGTCTCGGCATCGAGTGCAAAGACCGTCAGCGTCGCGCCGACCATTTGAAGCGATGTGAAATAGTTGCCGACATAGGTCTTGTAGACGACGAGGCCCCGGCCGGTGATCTCGCTCTCGATGGTGTCGTTCAGGATATAAAGTTCGTTGAGCGGTGTGGCGCCCAGCCCCGAGACAAGGACCGCAACCTCCGTGCCGGCGGGAAGGTTGTGATCATCCAGAACGATCTTGCACATATCCCTGGCGACGTCTGCAGCCGGCTTCAGCGGCTCGACGCGTACACCAGGCTCGCCGTGGTGGCCGATGCCGACTTCCATCGTGCCCGGCTCGATCTGGAAATTCGGATGACCAACGGCCGGCAACGTGCATGGGCCAAGACCGACGCCGATCGAGCGGCAGTTGTCGATCGCCTTTTGCGCAGCCGCACGAACTTCTTCCAGGCTGCCGCCCTGCGTCGCCTTGGCGCTGCCGATCTTCCACATGAAGATCTCTCCGGCAACGCCGCGGCGCTTTTCGCGCTCCGACAGCGGCGCCGAGCAGACGTCGTCGTTGGCAACGACGGTCGCGACCTCGATACCGTCCTTGGCGGCGATTTTCGTCGCCATCTTCACGTTCATGTTGTCGCCGGCATAATTGCCGTAGAGGCAGACAACGCCCGCGCCGCCGTTGGCCTCGCGAATTGCATCATGGAAGCTCTTGGCGGTCGGAGAGGAAAACAACTCGCCGACGGCAACGGCATCAAGCATGTTCTTGCCGGTGTAGCCCATGAAGCCGGGCTCGTGGCCGGAGCCGCCGCCGGTGATCACGCCGACCTTGCCGCTCACCGGAGCGTTCTTGGCGACAACGACGCGCGGATTTTCGGCAAGCCGCACGATATCGGAATGGGCCTTGATGAAACCCTTGACTGTATCCTCGACGACGAGATCGGGATTGTTGACGAACCGTTGCATGAAGTCTCCTTGAAAATGTCCTGGCGCTTCGGCTCAGAGAATTGTGTAGCCGCCATCGATCAGAAGATCGGCACCGTTGATCATATTCGCGCCGTCCGAAACCAGGAAAACGGCGGCGGCGGCGATCTCCTCGGGATAGGCGAAACGGCCGGTGGGAATGCGCTTCTTGGCGGCCTCTCCCTTTTCACCAGCCCAGGCCTTCTTACCGAGCTCGGTCAGGACCACGGTCGGCGAGAGGGTGTTGACGGTGATCCCGTATTTACCCCATTCGGCAGCGAAGGTCTTCGACATGCCGATAACACCGAATTTCGAGGCACAATAGGCGACATGCTCCTCGATCGCGACCGTGCCCGCCTGCGACGCGAGGTTGATGATCTTGCCGCCGTTTCCCGCAGCGATCATGGCGCGGCCGACAGCCTGGGTGACGAGAAAGCTGCCCTTCAGATTGATGTTGATCGTCTTGTCCCAGTAGTCGAGCGACAGATCCTCGGCTGGCGCCAGGAAGACGACGCCGGCGCTGTTGACCGCAATGTCGATGCGGCCGAACGCGGCAACGACATCCGATATGGCGCGATTGACCGAGTCCGGCTGGGAGACGTCACAGACGAAGGATTTGGCACCACCACCGAGCGCGGTCGCCTTGGCAGCGGCGATATCGGAATTGATATCGAGCACGGCTACCGTGGCACCTTTTGCCGTCAGCGCGTCGGAGATCGCCGAGCCGATCCCGGAGGCGGCGCCAGTCACGACGGCGATCTTGCCTGTCAGGGGGAAATTGAGGTCAATCTGGGGAGCAGTGTCTGTCATCTCTTCAAGCCCTTGCGATGTGGATGCCAGGGCGGCGTGATGCCGCCCTGGCTTTGCGTTCGTTACTTGCGGGATTCGAGCAGCTTGTCGGCGTTTTCCTTGGTGACCGGCGTCCAGGGGACGAGGTAGTCCTTGGAGGCGCCATCTTCCCACTTCATTTCAGGATACTGGGTCCAGATCGCCGATTCCGGCTTGGCGTCCTTGTTCGCGGCCTTGATGGCGACGTCGAGCGCGCCCTGCGCCTGTGCGTTGGCATCCTGCAGGATCGACGCCATTTCGCCGCGCTTGACGGCGTTGATGGCATCGGTGACGCCGTCGACGCCGGCGATTGCGAAGTCTTCAACCTTCAGGTTCGCAGCCTTGATTGCCTCGATGGCGCCGAGCGCCATTTCGTCGTTCTGGCCGATGACACCGTTGATCTGGCCCGGATGCGACGTCAGCCAGTTTTCCATCAACGTCTGGGCTTCGGCACGCGACCAGTTGGCGGTCTGCTTTTCGAGAACCTTGACGTCGGGGCACGCCTTGAGCGCCTTTTCGTTGCCTTCAAGGCGCTGGATCTGGCCGGACTGTCCGATCGGGCCTTCGAGGATGACCAAGTTGCCCTTGCAACCCATCTTGTCGAGAACAGCCTTGGCTTCGAGTTCGCCTGCTTCCACGTCGTTCGAGCCGACATAGGAGGTCAGCAGGTCGGAATTGACGCGGGCGTTGGATCCGACAACAGGGATACCGGCATCATGGGCGGCCTGAACGGCGGCAGCACCAGCTTCGATATCCATCGGCACGAAGATGATCGCGTCGAACTTCTGGGTGATCATGGTGTTGAACTGTTCCTGCTGGACCAGCGCGTCATAGCGGCCGTCGAATACCGTCAGCTCCACCTGACCGCTCTTCACTGCCGGATGCTGCTTCAGCGCGGCCGACCAGATCTGCATGAACTCGGCATTCAGGCCGTAGGTCGTGGCGCCGATCTTCAACTTCTTTTCCTGCGCCATGGCCGGCGCGGTCAGGATCGCCGCACTGGCGATAAGTGCGAGCATCAACTTCTTCATCTGTTTCTCCTCCATAGAGATGTCCGGTCGCCGGTATGACGCGCGGTTTGCCAACGGATCGCGGATACGATCCGAATTATCAGGTCAGAGACCTTGATTTCGCTTCTGGTCCAGCATGACGGCGCCGACGATGAGCGCGCCCTTGAGCACCTGCTGGTAGTAGGATTGGATACCCATCAGATCGAGGCCATTGTTCATGACGCCGATGATGAGGGCGCCGATCAGCGTTCCCGTCACCCGACCGACACCGCCCGAGAGGCTGGTGCCGCCAATGACGACGGCTGCAATGGCATCGAGTTCGTAGGCGATACCGGCCTGCGGCAGCGCCGATCCCGTGCGGGCGGACAGTATCATGCCGGCGAGACCCGCAAGCGAGCCCGAGATGCCGTAGACGGCGAAACGGATACGGGTAACGTTGATGCCCGAGGTGATCGCGGCATGCGGGTTGCCGCCAACGGCATAAATGTAGCGGCCAAAGCGCGTGCGCGTCAGGACCCACCAGGAGACGATAAAGACGACGGCAAGGATGACCACCGGCATGGGCACGCCGAGGATGTTTCCGGTGCCAATCCAGCGAAACTCCGGGATCAGCGCCGGCACAGGCTTTCCGCCACCATAGATCAGGGTCATGCCACGTGCCGCTGACAGCATGCCGAGCGTGGCGACGAAGGCTGGAACGGCGAAGCGGGAAACGATGAAGCCGACGATGGCACCACAGGCAAGGCCCACCGCGATACCGACCAGCAACGCAACAGCCGCCGGATAGGGCGCGCCCGCGATGCCAGCCGTCGCCGAAGTCGTGACGAAGCTGGCACTGACGATGCCCGCGAGCGCCACGACCGACCCGACAGACAGATCGATGCCGCGCGTCAGGATGACGAAGGTCATGCCGATCGCGAGAACACCGTTGATCGACGTCTGCAACAGCACGTTCGAGATATTGCCGGCCGTGAGGAAATACTCGTTGGAAAACGACAGGATCACGGACAGAAGCAGGAAGGCGAGAAAGATGCCGTATTCCTGAATGAGCAGCCTGCGGCGATCCGAGTTGAACCAGCCCGTCGTTGGTTTGTTATCTGTAAGGGACACTGTTTCTTACCTCTTCCCATGCCGATCCGTATTGAGAAATTCGCGGTGCGCCGATCACGTCGACAGATGCACCAGCGCCTGCGCGTCGGTCTCGGACCGCGGGTAGACGCCCGCCGAGCGACCGTTGCGCATGACGAGGATGCGGTCGGACATGCCGAGCACCTCGTCTATCTCCGATGAAATCATCACCACCGTGCCTCCCGCGGCCGCGAATTCGCAGATGATGCGATAAATCTCGCGCTTGGCGCCGACGTCGACGCCGCGCGTCGGCTCGTCCAAAAGCAACACCTTCGGATTGCGCAGGAACCACTTGCCGAGAACGACCTTCTGCTGATTGCCGCCAGACAGTCCCGACACTGCCATGGTGTCGCGCGCGGTCTTGATCCAGAAGCGTTCGATCATCTTTTGGCTAGCAGCCTGCTCCTGGCCGCGACGCATGACGAAGCCCGGGCTGAACTCCGGCAGGCTGGCGAGCGCGATGTTGCCCCTGACGCTGTCGACGAGATTGAGGCCCGTCAGCTTGCGATCCTCGGTGACAAACGCAAGCCCGTGCTCCATTGCGTCGACCGGCTTGCTGACGGTGATCGCCTTGCCATCAAGCTTGATCTCGCCCTTGTCCATCCGGTCAAGACCGAACAGGCAATTGAAGATCTCAGAACGGCCGGAGCCCATCAGCCCGTAGATACCGAAGATTTCGCCTTTCTTGACAGAGAAGGACACATCCTCGACCTTGCCTGTCGCGCTCAAACCCGTCACCTCTAGTCCGGTGACGTCAGTCGGCGTGTTGGTCTTTACATATTCCTCGCCGAGTTCACGTCCGACGATCATGCGGATCAATTCAGGACGATCGATATCCGCAAGGTCACCCGCACCGATATACAAGCCATCACGGAACACGGTGTAGGCGTCGGCGATCTGGAAAATCTCCGACAGGCGATGGGAGACGTAAACGACACCCTTGCCGGCGGCTTTCAATCGCTCGATGGTCTTGAAAAGCTGCTGCGCTTCCTTCTCGCCGATCGCCGAGGTCGGCTCGTCCATGAAGATCACTTCGGCATCATGGCTCAGCGCCTTGGCGATCTCGACCAGCTGGATCTGCGCGACCGACAGGTTCATCATGAATTGTGTCGGGCGGATGTTGAACTCGAGTTGCTCCAGCAGCCGCTGCGCATTCTGGTTCATCGTCTTGAAATCGATGCCGCCGAAACGGCCCGACGGCTCGCGGCCGAGATAGATGTTTTCCGCGACCGTCATGTGCGGCACGGGGCTGAGCTCCTGCTCGATAATGGCGATGCCCGATGCCAAGGCCGCCGCCGGACCGGAGAACTCCACATCCACGCCACGTCGGCGTATCGAGCCGGCGTCACGCTTGTGAATACCCATCAGGATCTTGAGAAAGGTGGATTTCCCCGCGCCATTGCCGCCGCAAAGCGCATGCACGGACCCAGCCTTGAGCTGAAACCGGCCATCGCGCAGTGCCGCAACACCGTTGAAGGACTTCCTCAGCCCTTCGACATCAAGAAGATATTCCAAGTCCATTCCTCCCAGCATCGTCCACCGGTCAGGTGGATCGATGGATCATCGCGCCCTCTCCATTGGAGCGATTTTTACAATTGTCAGCGACATTGTGACAATTGTCAATCCGATATCCGTCGTTTCTTGTGGGCGGAGCTTCGCATCGAATAATCCGGCTGCGAAGACGTCGAGAGCGACGTGTTCGACAGGGGGCGCACGCGAGGCCCGGAAAAGTGAGCTTGCTGGATAGCCAGCAAGCTTCGAAGCCAGAACGTTCATGAGGGTCGCTCGGAGCCGCGTTTAAGCGCAGAGCTGAGCATGCGCCGGTTGATGATGTGGGGCGCAAACGGAAGGGCGAAAATGCCAAACATGGCCTGATGGCGATCGCTGCGCGTCAGCCGGCAAGCCTCGATTACATGAGCAGCCGCTTCGTCTCGGAGACCCACGAGGATTTCGGGGAGAGGCTGGATGCCGGCGAATTGGACAGCGAGGTGAAGAAACAGATCCTGCTCGACATCTATCTTGAGCAACTCCTCGAGCAGTATCCGGAATGGGAGAATTTACAAGCGTGCTCGGTTGCGGGGTCCTGAACGTGCTGAGACTTGTAAATTGCGGAACCTCGAAGGGAGATGAACCGCCTACTTGGGTCGCCCCCCCTGAGACCCCGAAGATGTAGCAACGCTGGCTCCGCGGATTGACCCAGTCAGCCGTGATTTAGCAAACTATCTCTTCATCCGACGCTGTAGCCCCCGTCGACCGGCAGAGTGACACCAGTGACGAATGCGGCGGCTGGCGAGCACAGGAACAGTATGGGGCCGACGAGATCCTCGGCCGTTCCCCAGCGCTTCAGCGCCGATCGCTCGGCAATCTTCGCTTCGCTGTCCGGCTGCGACCACAACGGCTTCGTCATCTCCGTGCGGTGATAGCCCGGCGCTACCGCGTTCACGCGTACGCCGTCGCGGCCGTACTTGTGGGCCATGGCGCGCGTCAGCCCGACGATGCCCGTCTTGCTGGCGGTGTAGGCGGGAACGCTTTCGTCGGCCAGATAGCTCAGCATGGAGGCGAAATTGACAATGCTTCCGCCGCTCTTCTTGAGCAACGGAAAGGCAGCGCGGGAGAGACGCATGGCGCTGCTCAGATTGACGTCCATGACGTCGAGAAAGACATCCTCGTCCCACTCGCTGTCGGGGCGCGCGATGCCCTGGCAATTGACCAGCACATCGAGTGACGGCAGGTCGGCGAAAAATCGATCGACCGCGGCGCCGTCCCGTACATCCAGCCTTAAGAAGACGATCGAACCGGATGCGCTCGATCGGGCATCGTCGAGCCGGCGCTCCGAGCTGCCAGTGGCAAGCACATTGGCGCCCGCGTTGGCGAAGCCTCGCGCGACGGCTAGGCCGATGCCGCTTGTACCGCCCGAAACCGCCACCGTCTTGCCATCAAGGAAGTTCGGCGCGAACGCATCATTTACACCCATCATTTCTACTCCATTGATCAGATCAACGCCGCCAGCGCCTCGATCACCATTGCTTCGGTGACCGGCATCGGCTCGTTGTGGATGATTTCGCCGGCGCGGCAGGCGCGCCGCGCGACCATTTCCAGCTTCTCCTGGAAAGGCTCGGCAATCCCGATATCCGCCAGCCGCGTCGGCAGCCGGACCGATCGGCAGAAATCGCGCACCCGCGTGAATTCGTCATGCCGGCCCTGGATCTTCAATCCGGCCAGTACGCCGATGGCAACCTTCTCGCCGTGCAGGTGATGATGCACGTCCTCCAATTCGCAAAGGCCATGATGGATCGCGTGCGCGGCCGCCACGCCGCCAGATTCAAAGCCTATTCCCGACAGGAGGATGTTGGCTTCGACGACCCGCTCGATCGCAGGTCCCGCGGTCTTCGCATCGCATTCCGTGAGCGCCGCGGCGCCGAATTCCAGGATCGTTTCCCGACAGAATCGGGCCACCTCGAAGGCAAGCGGCAGCCCTGGCATCTTCATGCAGTTGAAGGCACCGCTTTGACGGCACGCGTCCGCCTCGTACCAGGTTGCCAGCGCGTCACCGATCCCGGCCGCGAGGAAGCGCGCGGGCGCGGCGGCGATCAAGGCCGTATCGACAAGAACCAGGTCGGGATTGGCAGGCAGGAAGCTGTCATAGGCGACGGTACCATCCTCGTTATAGACGACCGCGAGCGCGCTGCACGGCGCATCCGAGGCGGCAATCGTCGGCACCACGATCACTGGCAATCCGAGATCGCGGGCAGCCGCCTTTGCCGTATCAAGCGCCTTGCCGCCGCCGATGCCGATGACGACCTCGGCTCCCACAGTCCTGGCGCGGGCGACGAGGCTGGCGATTTCCCCTTCGGAGCACTCTCCACCGTGACGCACGATCTCGACATTGGCGTGACCATCGAAGGCATCCGTCACGGACTTCTCGAGCATGCCGAAAACGCCACGGTCGAGCAGCGCCACGGCACGCTTGCCATATGCTTGCGCCTTCCGTCCCAGCAGCCCAATCGCGCCCGCCGCCTGGATATAGCGGCCAGGGAAGCGTGCGCCGCGCGGCTTGATGCCGGCCGTCACCAGCATACGTAGCCTCCATCGGCGAGTACGATCGAGCCGGTCATCAGGCTGGATGCGTCGCTGGCGAGGAACAGGATGACGGAGGCAACCTCATCGGTGCGGCCAAGCCGGTTCATCGGCGTGCCGCCGACCCAGTGCCGGTACATCTCGGCGTCCTCGTAGACGTACTTGTTCATTTCCGTGTCGATATAGGTGGGCGCCACCGAATTAACGCGGACGCCGCGCGCGCCCCACTCGGCGGCGAGCGATTTTGTCAGGTGATGGACGGCCGCTTTGGAGGCATTGTAGTTCGCCTGCTCCTGCGGGCGATTGACGACGAAGCCGGACATCGAACCGACATTGACGATGGTGCCGGAGCCGCGTTCAAGCATCGACTTGCCGAACGCCCTGCAGCACCAGAAAACGCCATTCAAGTTGACGTCGATCACCTTGTTCCAGACGTCGTCGGCCATGGTCTCGGCCGGATGATTGCTGATGGCAATGCCGGCATTGTTAACGAGGATGTCGACGCGGCCATGGCGGGCGACGATCTCGTCATGGGCCGCCTGCACGGCCTTGACATCGGTAACGTCGAGCACGACGCTGTCGACGGAGTATCCCTTGGCGGCAAGCGTCGCCGTCGCGTCCTTGAGAAGCGCATCGTTCATGTCCGTCAGCACGACTTTCGCTCCGGCTTCCGCCAGTGCCTCGACGGCGGCATAGCCGATCCCGCGCGCGGCGCCGGTGGCGACGGCAATCTTGCCGGTAAGCTTGAACTTATCGAGATACATCAGTCGCATCCTTGAAGGGTCGTTTGTAGAGGAAAGGAAGAAAGTAGGCCGGCGAGCGTCGAAGCCAGATCGTTGGGATCGGCAAGGGTCGTCGACGGCGGAAAGACGAGATCGGTCCTATGCGGCTCCGGCCAGCCGATGACCGTCATTGCCGCGGCAAGACCAGCGACGGCGCCGGGGATGCTGTCCTCGACCACGATGCAGTTTTCGGGGCTGACCCCAAGCAGATGCGCTGCCCTGAGATAGGGCTCGGGATCGGGCTTTCCGCGCACCACGTCGTTGCGGCTGACGGTCACCAGGCCGGGCTGCTGCAGGCCAACGGCTCGCAGGTTGGCATCGACCAGCATGCGGTCGGAATTCGAAACGACCGCAAAAGGGGTCCGTGTTTCCACAAGCAGCCTCAGAACGGCATCGACGCCATGGCGGCGCTCCAGTCTGGCGGCATCGGCCAGATAGCAGCGATACTTGCCTTTGACATATTCGTCGAAGGATGGCTCAAAGCCGATCGTCTCCCGCAACAGTGCATGGCAATCGGCGCCGCTCATGCCGGTCATGCGATCGGCGAGCGCATCAGGCACGCGATATCCCATCTGCAGCAGAGCTTGTTTCATGGCATCGAAATGCAGCCCCTCGCTATCGACGAGGGTGCCGTCCATGTCGAAAAGTACGGCTCTTTCTGTCATTGCGGCAGCCCGTCGAGATCGTCGTACAGGGCCTGGCTGTGCGCGTAGAGTTTTTCGAAGAAGGACTGCATCGGCCGATATGTTTCAGCCCAGCGCGGATCGGGTGTGATCTCCTGCGCGTAGGAGACAAACGCTCCGGCTGCATCTTCCACGCTTGAAAACTGCCCTGTCGCCGCCGCCGCCATGATCGCGCAGCCGACGAGGCCGCATTCCGGCTCCGATGGAACGAGGATCGGAATGCCGTAGACGCTGGCCTTGATCTTCATCCAGAGTTCGGTTTTCGCCCCGCCACCCGACGCGATGACCCGCTCAAGCGGCGCACCCGAGATGCGGTCGAGAATATTGATGTGGCGCTTGGTGGCGAAGGCGACACCTTCGAGAACGGCGCGGTGCATATGCGCCAGACCATGCGCGGCACCGATCCCGAAGAATTGCGCGCGCGCATTGCGATGCTCGCCAAGCCGCTCGCCGGTGAGGTAGGGCATGAAGAACAGGCGGTCGGAGCCGGCAGGCGCCTCGGCTGCCTTTGCGACGATATCCTCATAGGAGGATTTCTTCCCGTCGAACGCCCGTCTTGCCCAGCGCATGGCGTCGCCCCCGGATTCCAGAAGCATGAAGGCGCCCCAGTTGCCTTCGACGGTCCCCACATTGCAGATCGAGGAATCCAGGAGCGGCTTCGCGGCGATCGCTGTGATGATTGCCGACGTTCCCATGACCTCGGAACCTACCCCCGGCCGGCAGACGCCAGACCCGAGCAAGGCCACCGGATAATCGGCCCCGCCGACCAGCACCGGCGTGCCCTGGCGCAACCCCGTCTCGATCGCGGCGCTTTCGCTGACGGCACCGAGTATCTCCGTCGGATTGCGAAGCGGCGCCAGCTTATCCGCATCGAGCCCGAGCAGCGCGATCATCTTGCGCGACCAGGCCCCGCTGCGGGGATCCATGAGAAAGCTTGCACCGCCATCGTTGCGATCCATGGCAATCTCGCCGGTCAGGCGCAGATTGACATAGTCCTTCGGCATCAAAACGGCGGACGCCTTGCTATAGGCCGACGCGTCGTTGTCGCGCAGCCATTGCAGCTTGAAACCCGGCCAGGCGGGCGTGGGCGGGTTGGCGCAATCGGCAAGATAATCGCTCGGCGCATGCGCGGCCTCGAAGGCAGTCACATAATCGACGGTGCGCTTGTCGTTCCAGAGCGGCGCGGTCTCGCGCACCAATTCGCCATCGCCCCCGACGAGCACCGTGCCGTGCATCTGGCCGCAGGCCACGATGGCGACCACGCGAGAGCGCGCATCGGCAACCTCGCCCAGAACCTCGCGGACCGTGACGACGACGCCCGCCCACCAATCCGCGGGGCGCTGCTCCGCCCAGCCGAACTGCGGAACGATCTGCTCGTGCTCGCGGCTGCGGACCGCAAGAATTTTGCCCCTGGTGTCGACGAGGGCGGCGCGAACGCTGCCGGTCCCGACGTCGATGGCAAGGAAGAGATCATTTGGCATGGCATTAACCCCTGCAGCAGGCGGACACTACTTGCGAAACCAGTTGGAGGCATATTGCAGGAGCATCGCACCGATGATGATACAGCCCATGAAGACCTGCTGGTGGTAACCAGGCACGCGGGCAAGGTTCATCATATTGGCGATAATGCCAAGGACAAGCACACCAATGAAGGTGTTCATGACCCCGCCGCGGCCGCCCATCAGGCTGGCGCCGCCGATGACGACGGCAGCGATCGCATCGAGCTCCGAACCGACACCGATATTGGCCGAACCGATACCCGTGCGGCTCGTCGAAACGATACCGGCCGCGGCCGCCAGAACGCCGGAGATCACATAGACAGCGGTGGTGTAATAGGCGACGGGAATGCCGGACAGCCTGACGGCCTCGACATTCGAGCCGATCGCCTTCACCAGGCGCCCGAAGCGCGTGAAGGTCAGGACGATACCGGCGATGACGAAGACAACCGCCATCAACACGACGGGGTAGGGAATGGTTGCGATCGAACCCGATCCGAAGGTGGTAATCCAGACCCCGGCGTCGCCCATCTGAATGGGTTGTCCGGCGGAAACGATCAGGGAGAGACCACGCGCGACCGTCATCATCGCAAGCGTCGTGACGAAGGGCGGCAGTTTGAGGAAGGCGACGAGGACGCCGGAGGCAAGGCCGCAGGCTGCGCCGGCGATCAGGGCGGTCGCGACCGCTCCGCCGGTGCCGTGGTCCTGAATAACGATCGCCGACAGCACACTGCCCAGCGCCGCCACCGAACCGACCGAGAGATCGATGCCCCGGGTCAGGATGACGAAGAGCATGCCGATCGCCATGAGACTGGTGCCTGCGCTTTGTCGGAGAACGTTGATGATGTTGCGCTGGGTCAGGAAGACATCCGACATCGAGGTCGCAACGATCAGCAGCGCGATCAGGATTGCCAGCGTGCCGTATCGATGCAGGATGTTGGAAATGTTCAGCGAAGGCGAACGGTGAGCGGTTTCGGTGAGTTCGGTCACGGCTTTAACCCAATCAGTTGCTGGTCGCGATGGCTTCGGCCTGTGAGACGGTATTGACCATCGCCAGCTTCAGCAGTTTCTCTTCGGTGTAGTCTTGCGGGTCGAGCGACCCCGTCAGTTCTCCCTCACGCATCACGAGAATGCGGTCGCACAGCCCGAAGAGCTCGATGTGTTCGGACGAGATGACGAGCACCGCCCTGCCCTCGGCCGCAAGCGACTTGATGAGCGAGTAAATCTCGGTCTTTGCGCCGACATCGACGCCGCGGGTCGGCTCGTCGAAGATCAGAAGGTCGCCATCGGCGTGAAACCACTTGGCGAGTACAACCTTCTGCTGATTGCCGCCGGAAAGGCTCGACGCAGGATCGTTGAGACTGCCGGCCTTGATGCGCAGGCGCGCCGCCAGCTTCTCGACAGTCGCGCCTTCGGCCGCCCGCCGTACGAAACCAAACGCATTGACCAGCGGCCCGAGCTTCGACATCGTCGCGTTGACGCGGATCGGAAAATCGAGGACGAGCCCCTGCTCCTTACGGCTTTCCGGAACAAGCCCGATCCCTGCCTTAACGGCGACGCGCGGGTTGTTCACGCGCACTTCCTGGCCATGCAGAAAGATCTTGCCCGAACGGGCCTTCTCAGCGCCGAAGATCAGGCGCACCAACTCGGTGCGGCCAGCGCCGACCAGTCCTCCAAGTCCGACGATCTCGCCCGCCTTTACAGAGAGCGACGCGCCACGGATGCGCGCGCCATCCGAGAGCTCCTCGATCCGCAACACTTCTGCGCCGATCGGCCGCTCAAGATCGTCTCCGAAAAGAGCCTTCAGCGATCGGCCGACCATCATGCGGATGACGTCATCGATCGCGACGTCCTTTCGCTCGACCGTCTGGACCGACGTACCGTCCTTCATGACCGTGATGCGGTCGGCGATGCGGAACACCTCATCGAGACGGTGAGAGATATAGATGATGCCGACGCCGCGCTCCCGCAACGTCCGGATGATACCGAGCAGGCGTTCGGCGTCCTGCACGGATAAAACCGCCGTCGGCTCGTCGAACACCATCACGCTGGCATTCTTGGAGAGCGCCTTGGCGATTTCGACGACCTGCTGATGAGCAACCGACAGATCGGACACGGTCGCGGATGGCGAGATCGAAAAGCCGAGGCTCGAGATAAGCTCCGCCGCGCGCCGGTTAAGGTCTCGCCAGGAGATAACCGAGGGTATCTCGGCCAGAAAGATGTTCTCCGCCACGGTGAGGTCCGTCGCCAGCGCCATTTCCTGGTGAATGATGGCAATGCCCTTGTCGAGCGCGTCCATCGGCCCCTTGAACCGTTGCTCGGCGCCGCGAACCTTCACGCTTCCCGATTCCGGGACATATTCGCCACCCAGAACGCGCATCAGCGTCGATTTGCCGGCGCCGTTCTCGCCGAGCAGGGCGTGAACCTCACCGCCGCGCAACGCGAAATCCACGCCTTGAAGGGCGCGTACGCCGCCGAAGGATTTCCGGATGCCGGTGAGCTCAACAACAGTTTCCATAGCGTCACATTCTGCCTGTCACGACCAAGCCGCGCTCCGCGGCGGCACCGGCGCGAGCTGGCTTCGGAGGTCATTGAATGGATGGCCGGCGGGGACGAAGCCGCGCCGGCCACAGGGAGGATCGGGTCTTAGAATACCGCGTCCTTCTTCAGGTACTTGTCGACGTTGTCCTTGGTGATCGCGGTCGGCGTCGTGTAGGTCACCTTGGAGATATCGCCGGGCAGCTTGCCATCGAGCGCCTTCTTGGCGAGATCGACGGCCGTGGCGGCGACGAGCGCCGGATCGTTGAGCCCGGTCGCGCCGTACTTGCCGTCCTTGATCGCCTGCAACGCTTCCTTCTGACCATCAGCGGCCGCCAGGAACAGGACGTCGCCCGACTTGTTTGCCTGCTCAAGCGCCTTTTGCGCGCCGAGCACCATGGAGTCGTTTTCGCCGAGCACGACGTTGACGTCAGGGTTCGCGGTCAGAAGGTCTTCCATGGCTTTCAGGCCGCCTTCGTTGGTCCACGCGCCCCAACCCTGTCCGACCACCGTGAAGTTGGCGCGACCTTCGTTGCGCAGCTGGCCTTCGGTCAGACCTGCCAGCACGCCCAGACGACGCTCCTGGCCGACTTCATTGCCCTTGTCACCGGAGATCAGCGCGATCTTGAGCTCCTTGCCCTTGGTCGCATCGGCGAGCCACTGGCCGACCAAAAGGCCGTTTTGCGAATTCGAGGACTGGACCAGGGTTACGAAATTGGCCTGCGCGTCGATCGTCGAGTCGATGACGAAGACCTTGACGCCCGCCGCGGTGGCCGCGTTGACGGCCGGAACAAGGCCCTTGCTGTCACGCGGATTGATGATCAGCGCGCCGATGCCCTGCGCGACCATGTCTTCGACGTCGGCGACCTGCTTGTTGAGATCGTTCTGACCATCGACGGAGATGACTTCGCAGCCGAGCTCTTCGGCATGCTTCTTCGCCGAGACTTCCTGCGCGGCGAAATACGGCGCGTCCAGCGTCTTCATCGAGATGCCGATCTTGCAATCGGCGGCCTGCGCGGTCGCCATGGCCAGTACCGATGCGGCTGCGCAGAGCGCAAGCGTCATTACAGTCTTTTTCATTTTCGTTTCTCCTCCGGGTGAGCGCCTTCAAGCGCAAGCCATCTCCTGGCTGAAATGTAGCGTAGTTACATGAATTTTTTTCGTCAACATATTTTTTGTTCAATTTCTATGTTTTTGCGGCGCAATATAGCCTAAAAATTTCGCTTGCACGTGTTTTCATATCTATTTATGTAATTCTACTACCAAAAGGAGGATGCATGATGATGCGGGAACCAGTCTCAAGCGTTGTCGACACGATCGGCGGCGGAATGAGCGGAAACACTGGGCGCTATGAGAAGCGTCTGAGCGACCTCAATGGGCTTTACGCCGACGAAGCCGCGTTCGAGGCAGCGCTCGAAAAGCTCGGCGATGTCGTCGCCTATGACGTGGAGGACTTTCGCCCGGGAACGCACAGCGGCGACCTGATCTACGGCGTCACGCGCATGAGCCCCGGCAAGATCGCGGACGAATTCTTTCTGACGCGCGGACATATCCACGCCAAGGCGGACCGGCCCGAAATCTATTACGGCCAGAAGGGTCTAGGACTGATGCAGCTCGAATCGCCTGCCGGCGAGACGCGCATCGTCGAGATCGGGCCGCAGACGATCTGCTACGTGCCGCCCTTCTGGATCCACCGTTCCGTCAATATCGGCAACGAGGATCTGGTCATGGTCTTCGCCTACCCCTCGGATAGCGGCCAGGATTACGGGATCATCGAATCCTCCCACGGCATGCGCCATCGCGTCGTGAGCGACGGAGCCGGCGGCTGGAAGCTCATCGAGAACCCCGCCTATCAGCCGCGCGGCAAGGAAACGGTTCGCGCGCTGATGAAGTCCTACACCTGATCGACAAGAGCTTGCGGAGAATGTCATGACACATCCTATCGACCTCATCGCCGGTCTCGGCGTCGTTCCCGTTATCGCCATCGAGCGCGCCTCGGATGCGGTGGCGCTAGCCGACGCGCTGCTTGAAGGCGGATTGCCGGTGGCCGAGATCACCTTCCGAACCGAAGCCGCAGCCGACGTTCTGGCCGCCATGCGCGACGCCCGCCCCGAATTGTGCATCGGCGCAGGCACCATCCTCAACCGGGCCAATCTGAAGAAGGCAATCGCATCCGGTGCCCGTTTCGCCCTGGCGCCGGGCTTCGATCCCGACATCGTCGATGCCGCGAAAGACGAGAACCTGCCCTTCTGCCCGGGGATCATGACGCCATCGGATCTGACGCTCGCGGCCGCGCGTGGCGTGCGCTTGGCGAAGTTCTTCCCTGCCGGCGTGGCGGGCGGCCCGAAGGCGCTCGCGGGCATTTCCGCCCCCTTCGCCCATCTCGGCATCCGCTTCATCCCGACGGGTGGCGTCACCGAGGCAACGATCGGCGAGTGGCTGGCGCTTCGCCCGGTGATCGCGGTGGGCGGCACCTGGATCGCAAAGACCGAAGACATTCGTGAAGGCCGTTTCAAGGATATCGCGAAAAACGCCGCGGCCGCCGTCAAGGTTGCCAAGGAAGCTCTGGAGAAGCGCGCGTGAGCACTTACGAACCCGCAACCAGCCCGACGCTCTACTTCATCGGCGTGACAACAGGCAAAAGCTCGATCATGAAGGTCTTTCCCGCCTGGGCGGAGTACCTCGGACTGAAGGGCGCCGCGATCAAGGGCATCGATTTCAAGCTGCACGACGATCCCGCAGCCTATCGCAAGGCAGTCGAGTTCATCCGGGATGACCCGCTGTCCATGGGCGCGCTCGTCACCACCCACAAGATCGACCTCTTTCATGCCTGCAGGGGCATGTTCGACGTGATCGACCCCCATGCGCTGCTGATGGACGAAACCAGTTGCATCTCGAAGCGGGACGGAAAGCTGATCTGCCACGCCAAGGATCCGATCTCTTCCGGCCTGTCGATCGACGGCTTTCTCGGCGAAACCTACTTCGCGGACAACGACGCCGACCTGTTCTCGATGGGTGCCGGCGGATCGACGATCGCGCTGACCTGGCACCTGATGCGAAAGAGCCGCGGCAGAAACGTGCCGTCGCGTATCATCGTGACCAATCGCAGCCAGCATCGCCTGGATGAGATCAAGCGCATTCATGAGCAGGTCGAGTTCGACGTGCCGGTCGAGTACCTGCTGGCCGAACGCCCTGAAGACAACGACAAGGTTCTCGCCACCTTGAAGCCCGGCTCGCTTGTCATCAATGCCACCGGCCTCGGCAAGGACGCGCCCGGCTCGCCCCTGATGGATGCCGGCGTCTTCCCCGAACGCGCCGTTGTCTGGGATCTCAACTATCGTGGCGACCTCGTCTTTCTCGACCAGGCCCGTCGTCAGCAGAGAGAGCGATCGCTGCGCATCGAGGACGGCTGGACCTATTTCATCCACGGCTGGACGCAGGTCATCGCCGAGGTCTTCGACGTCGCGATCCCGACATCGGGCCCTTCCTTCGATCGCATATCCGAGATCGCCATTCAGGCCGCGGGGAGATGAGCATGAACCAGCGTATTCTCGTCACACCGCGTTCATTGACGCAGGAACCGCATCCCGACGTCGAGCGGATGCGCGAGCAAGGCTTCGACATCGTCTATTCCACCGCAGGCGCAATGCCGAACGAGCAGGAATTGATCGATCTGGTGCCCGGCTGCGTCGGCTGGCTCGCCGGCGTCGAGCCGGTTACTCCTAGGATCATCGAAGCGGCCGCGTCCTTGAAGGTCATCAGCCGCAACGGCGTGGGCGTCGACAACCTTCCGATCGACATGCTCAGGGAGCGTGGCGTGAAGGTCATGATCGCCGAGGGCGCCAATTCCATGGGCGTCGCGGAGCTCACGATCGGTTTGATCTTCAGCGCCCTGCGCTCCATTCCGCATTCGGATGCTGGCATCAAGGCCGGTGGCTGGCCACGGTTGCGCGGTGCTGAAATCCATGGCCGCGCCGTCGGCATCATCGGCTGCGGCGCGATCGGGCGGGAGGTCGCCCGCATGGTGATTGCGCTCGGCGCGCGCGTCGTCGCTTTCGATCCGGCGAGACCGAATCTCGATCTTCCGTCGAGCGCATTCTCCTATGCCGAGGTCGACGACATCGTTGCCGAGGCCGATATCCTCAGCCTGCATTGCCCCCTGCCCCGTGACGGCTCCACCTTCCTCGATCGAGGCCGTATCTTCTCGGCGAAAAAAGGACAGGTCATCGTCAATACGGCGCGCGCGCGGCTGGTGGACGAGGACGCCTTGATCGAAGCGCTTGATCTCGGGCAGATCGGCTCCTATGCCACCGACGTCTTCGAGCAGGAGCCGCCTGTTTCGCTCGAATTGGCCGCGCATGGACGCGTGATTGCAACGAGCCACATCGGCGGTTTTACCGCGGAAAGCGTCGACCGCGCCACACGAATAGCGGCTGACAACCTGCTCTCCGTATTGTCAGCCTGAGGTCTCACCATGCGCGCCAGGCTGAAAGAGACACCGATACGAGAATCGCTGGCCGAGCAATTGAAACGGCCACCGACCAGGCAAGTGAAAATATACTGGCTCGGTCAGGCCGGCTTCGTCATCGACATTGCCGGCATGCGGCTTGTCATCGATCCCTATCTTTCCGACAGCCTGGCCGCAAAATACCGAAACACGGCGCGACCGCATCTGCGCATGATGCCGCCGCCCGTGCCCCCGGACGAGATCTTCCACGTCGATCTCGTGCTTTGCACGCATGCCCACACCGACCACATGGATCCCGGCACCTTGCCATTGCTGCTGGCGACCAATCCTCGCGCCAGATTGATCGCGCCCCGTGCGGTTTCGGCCCAGGCCACGGAGCGCTCGGGCGCACAAGGGGATCGGCTCATTCTCGCCCGTGCCGGCGAACCCGTCTCGCCGGCTACGCGTATCGAGATCATGCCGACGCGCGCCGCGCATGAGACGCTGGAAACCGACACCGACGGAAACCACCGATTTCTCGGATATGCCATCCGGGGCGAAGGGACATGCATCTGGCACTCCGGCGACTGCATTCCCTTCGACGGGCTAGAGGACGAAGTGAGGCAGTTGCGGCCGGATGTCGCTCTCCTGCCGGTCAATGGCAGACGCGCCGAGCTTTCACAAAACGGCGTGCCCGGAAACTTCTCGCTTCACGAAGCGATCGCGGTTGCCCGGCATGTGGGCGCGACCGACCTGATCGCACATCATTACGGGCTCTTCGATTTCAATACCGAGCAGCCGGAGATAATCGACGCCGAGATCGCTGCGACTACCGGTCTCGGCCTGCACCGCGCCAGGACGAACATCTTATACACCTTGCAGAAGCCGTAACCGGCCTTTCGCTGCACGACGCGACCTTGCTCTTAAACCTCTAAGCTTCTAGCCTTCACAGCTAAGAGTGCAGGAAAGGCGATCCGGATGGATAGCGACATCAGAAGTAGCAACGGCCGCAACATCATCGAAGTCATAAGGACGATGCGGCCCGAATTGCGCAAATCCGATCGCAAGGTTGCCGACGTCGTGCTCGACGATCCGCGCCGGATCATGAATGCGACCGTCGGCGAAACGGCGACGCTGGCCGAGGTTAGCCAGCCGACCGTCCTTCGCTTTGCCACCGCAGTCGGCTGCAATGGGTTTCAGGATCTCAAGCTCCGTCTCGCCCAAAGTCTCGCCTTTGGCACTCCGGCAACGCACTCGGTGCTTCTGGACACCGACGAGCCCGAGGTTATCGCCGAGAAAATTTTCGACTACACCATGACCAGTCTCGACTGGGCCCGCTCGAAGCTCGACAAGACCGCCCTTCACAAGGCCATCGACATTCTGGCCGCGGCCCGATCGATCGTATTCTTCGGCTTCGGAGCTTCCGGCATCGTTGCGCGCGACGCGCAGCAGAAGTTCCCGCTTTTCGGCGTACCGTGTGGCGCCGAACTCGATTCCCACCAGCAACTGATGGTCGCCTCGATGATGAAGGAGGGCGATGTCGCTTTCGTCATCTCCAATACCGGGACCACCCGATCGATCATCGAGATCGCCCGCATCGCGCGCGACAATGGCGCGGTCGTCATCTGTCTGACCGGTTCGGAATCACCGCTGACGCATTATTCAGACGTCGCGCTGATCGTGGAGACGCTCGAAAACACGAATATGTATACGCCGACCATATCGCGCATCGCGGCACTCGTTGTCATAGACATCCTCTCGACCAGCGTCGCCATGCGCCGGCCCGAAGGCGAGCGGACGCGCATCAACCAGATGAAGCGCCAGCTGAGCGACATGCGCAAGATGCAGCCGATCTGATCCAATCAGAACAAAACGCCGGGGTTCATTCGCCAATCCGGATCGATCGCCGTCTTGAGAGCGGCAAGCAGCTGCACCTGCGTCGGCTGCAATCCGGCGCGGAAGTCATCCATTTTCTCGCGCCCGATGCCATGCTCGGCGCTGATACTTCCCTGGTAACGGAAAAGAACGTCGTTGATGATGGTCTTGGCGCGCTTGATGATCGTGTCGCGTTCGCCATCGGGCGTTCCCATCGGCGGCAGCACATTCAGGTGCACATTGCCGTCCCCGACATGCCCGTAGGATATTGCCAGACAGGCCGGCAGAGCGTTCGCAAGCTCGGCCTCCGCCTCGGCCACGAAGGCTGCGAGGTTGGAGAGCGAGACCGACACGTCGGTGCGCAGGTGCCGGCCACGCTTGACCTGTCCCTCGACCATGCCTTCGCGAAAGCTCCACAGGGTCTTTGCCTGGTTCTCCGAGGCGGCGATGACACCATCGAGAATGAGACCCTTTTCCATCCCGAGCTCGAGAAACCGCTGCATGAGATCCGCCATATCGACCAGCCCGGAACCTCCTAGCTCCATCAGGACATAGGCCTGGTATTGCCCGGAAAGCGGCATGACGAGATCAGGCATAGCGGCCTGCGCCAAGGGGAACGCCTCGGGCGGCATGAACTCGAACGCCGACATCAGGTCACAGCATTCCCGCCGTGCCAGGCGATAAAGCGCAACGGCGTGATCGAGAGAGGTTACTGCGAGCAACGCGGTCTCACGCTGCGTCGGTAGGGGGGCGAGCTTCAGCGAGGCGGCCGTGATGATGCCGAGCGTGCCTTCCGAACCGATGAACAACTGCTTGAGATCGATCCCGCGATTGTCCTTACGCAGCGTCGAAAGACCGTTCCAGATCTCGCCATTTGGCAGCACGACCTCGAGGCCCAGTACAAGATCGCGCGTCATGCCATACCGCAGGACATTGATCCCGCCGGCATTGGTGCTGACATTGCCACCGATCTGGCAGCTGCCCTGCGCACCCAGTGCCAGCGGAAAGAACATGCCTTGTTCCGCGGCACACTCCTTCGCCGCGGACAGGATGCAGCCAGCCTCCACCGTCATCGAGAAATCGTCGGGAACAATGACGCGAATCTTGTTCAGCCGCTCCAGGCTTAAAACGACATGGTCAGATGGCGATTGCGGTAGCGCTCCGTGCACGAGACCGGTGTTGCCACCCTGTGGCACGATGGCAAGGCCAAGATCGCGGCATGCTAAAACCGCGTTGGCCACGTCGGTTACCGATCGAGGCCGGATCACGGCAACGGCCGCACCGACGGTGTCGCGATGCCAGTCTCGCAGGTAACGATCCATGCTTTCACCATCGGCAAGAACGAGATCGTCGCCAAGCTTTGCGGCTAAGCGTTTGGATAACATGGACACTTGCAGCCCTCCTGTCTTTAGAAGGCCTGTTTACCAATCTTCCGTTGAGCGACCAATAGTATAGGTGATGCTCAACGCTGCTCTTCCCAACGGCTGGCGCTCCAGCTAGTGCGGCGGCAGGAACGCCAGTGCATTACTTCAGTGCATATCAGTGCTTTGGCTCTCTTTTCTTGAACCTGGGGCGCGGCGCTGAAAGCTGGTTGAAAGCTTGGACCGGATAGCTACAAGGCTGCATCGTGGAGGAGGCACAATGTTCGTGACGAAGTGCGATGCGCCAAAATTCTATTCGGAGGAGACTTTCATGCGTTTGACACGCAACCTTTTTAACGGAATCGCACTTTCTGCAATCGTTGCCGCGGCAGCCTTCGGCGCACCCGCCGCGCACGCGGCCGACAAGATCACCATCATGGTCGGCGGTTATGAAAAGCAGATCTACCTGCCCGCCAAACTCGCCGAAAGCCTCGGCTACTTCAAGGATGAAGGCCTTGATGTCGAGCTTTTGAACGAAGCCGCCGGCGTCGATGCCGAGAACCAGCTGCTCGCGGGCGCCGTTCAGGGTGTCGTCGGCTTCTACGACCACTGTGTCGACCTGCAGGCCAAGGGCAAGTTCGTCGAATCCATCGTCCAGTTCAGCCAGGCGCCGGGTGAAGTGGAACTCGTTTCCACCAAGCATCCCGAAATCAAGTCGCCGGCCGATTTCAAGGGCAAGACGCTGGGCGTCACCGGCCTCGGCTCCTCGACCAATTTCCTCACTCTCTACATGGCATCCAAGGCCGGCCTGCAGCCGGGTGATGTCGTGACCGTTCCCGTCGGCGCCGGCGGCACCTTCATCGCCGCCATGCAGCAGGACCAGATCCAGGCCGGCATGACGACCGAGCCGACGATCTCGCGCATGCTGAAGACCGGCGAAGCCAAGGTTCTGGTCGATATGCGTACGCCCGAAGCAACGCGCCAGGCACTCGGTGGCACCTACCCCGCGGCCTCGCTCTATCTCGAGACCTCGTGGGTCGACGAGCACAAGGAAGAAACCCAGAAACTCGCCAACGCCTTCGTGAAGACGCTGAAGTTCATCAACACGCATTCGGCGGCCGAAATCGCCGACAAGATGCCGAAGGACTTCTACGTCGGCGACAAGGACGGATACATCAAGGCACTCGACGAAGGTAAGGGCATGTTCACGCCCGATGGCGTCATGCCCGAGGATGGTCCGAAGACGGTCCTGGCCGTGCTCTCCGAGTTCTCGAAGAACGTCAAGGGCAAGCAGATCGACCTTTCCAAGACCTACACGACCGAGTTCGTCAAGAACGCGAAGTAACTTCCGTCGCGACGGGTGGCCCGCCAATCGGCGGGATCACCAGCGCGCTATGGGCACTGCGTGCACGCCCGCAGAGGCACGCATAGGTATTCGCCATGCAACAGGAAAACACCAAGACGCCCGCCGTCGAGCTGATCAATGTCAGCCGCCGCTTTGTGTCGCCGACCGGAAAATCGCTGACCGCGCTTCGCGACTTCAACATGACCGTTGAGCGCGGGGAGTTCGTCGCCGTCGTCGGCCCGACCGGATGCGGCAAATCGACGACGCTCAACCTCGTGACCGGCCTTGCCCGCCCGAGCGCCGGCGAGGTTCGCCTGATGGGTGGTCCGATCACCGGCATCGACCGCCGGGTCGGGTTCGCCTTCCAGACCGATGCGCTCTTCCCCTGGAAGAACGTGATCGACAACGTCATGGCCGGACCGCTGTTTCGCGGAAAGTCGAAGGCGGAAGCCGAAAGGAGCGCCAAGGATTGGCTCGCTCGCGTCGGCCTCTCGAAGTTCCTGCATCACTATCCGCACCAGCTTTCGGGCGGCATGCGCAAGCGCGTCTCGCTGGCACAGACCTTCATCAACGAGCCGGAAATCTTGCTGATGGACGAGCCCTTCTCGGCGCTCGACGTCCAGACGCGCACCGTCATGCACGAAGAACTCCTGAAGCTTTGGGCCGAGCGCAAGGCCTCGGTGATCTTCGTGACCCACGACCTCGAGGAGGCCGTGGCACTGGCCGACAAGGTTTACGTGTTGACGGCAGGCCCCGCGACCGTGAAATCCGTCTACACGATCGATCTTCCGCGCCCGCGCGTCGTATCGGAAATCCGCTACGAGCAGAGCTTCATCAACTATTGCAAGACGATCTGGGACGACCTGCGCGAAGAGGTGGAAACCAGCTACCGCCGCGCAAGCGAAGCCGCCTGAGGAGGAAACAATGGCTGCAACTCTTAGCGTCGGCTCCGCCGCGCTCTTCCGCCCGGGAACATCGGATGCGGAAATCGAAGCATCCGCAATGGAGGCGATGAAGCGTCGCAACGCGCTCGTTCGCTTCTGGCAGATCGCCATCCTCGTTTTCGTGATCGGCATGTGGGAGCTTTCCTCCAACATGCAGTGGATCGACCCCTTCTTCTACTCGAGCCCGAGCGGCGTCGTTCAGCGCCTCTATGAGTGGGCGACGGAAGGCACGACCGAGGGCTCGCTCTGGTACAATCTCTGGGTCACGATGGAAGAGGCGCTGATCGGCTTCTTCGCGGGCTCGATCACAGGCGTGTTCGTGGGTATCGGCCTTGGCCGCAACCGCTTCCTGTCGGATATCTTTTCGGTCTACATCAAAGCGATCAACTCGATCCCGCGTGTCGTCCTTGCCCCGATCTTCATCATGATCATGGGTCTCGGCCTTCCCTCCAAGGTGGCGCTCGCCTTCATCATGGTGTTCTTCGTGGTTTTCGCAAACGCCTTCCAGGGCGTGCGTGAAGCAGACCGCAACATGATCGCCAATGCCCGCATCCTCGGCGCTTCCGACTGGCAGGTCACGCGCACGGTGGTGATCCCTTCGGCCATGAGCTGGATCTTCGCCAGCCTGCACGTGTCGTTCGGCTTCGCCATCATCGGCGCGATCGTCGGCGAGTTCGTCGGCGCCCGCTTCGGCATCGGTCAGCTGATCTCGATCGCCAAGGGCACTTTCGACGCGGCCGGCATGTTCGCCGCGATCCTGCTGGTCATGGTCGTGACGCTTGTCGCCGAATACATCATGACGATCATAGAAAACCGCCTCGCCAAATGGCGTCCGCAGCAGCACATGGACTCTCAGTAAGAGCGCCCATCCTCCCAGGCTCTCTAAAGGTCGGATCGAAAGGTCCGGCCTTTTTTCATGCCTGCCTATCCCTGCCCTGCTTCGCAACCGCGATCGGAAGCCGCACGCTCACCACGAGGCCGCCGCCATCCGCCTCGGCGAGAACGACCTCGCCGCCGGCGCCATCGACAACTTCGCGGACAATCGCCAGTCCCAAGCCGCTGCCCTCGCCCTCGGTGCCGAGCACCCGATAGAACCGCTCGAAGACCTGTTCGCGCTCGGCCACTGGAATACCCGGCCCATTGTCCTCGACATCAAGCACGGCGACATCATCCGTCCGGGCAACGGAGACCGTCACGGTGCCGCCAGGGCGGGTATAGCGAATGGCATTGTCGACGAGATTGACGAGCATTTCACGCAGCATCGTTCCATCGCCCTCGACCGGAACGGGGCCTGAAACCTCAAGGCCGAGATCGATATCGCGCTGCAGCGCCTGCTCGGCATGAGCTGCGACGATATCGCGGGCGGTAGCGGCAAGATCGATGGTCTCGCTTCGCGGCCGCCGGCTGCCCGGCTCGGCGCGCGACAGGGTAAGCAACTGACTGGCAAGACGGGAGACATGGCGAATGCTGCCGCGCAAGGCTTGCAATGCCTCCTCGCGGCTGGCGTCGTCCGTCTCGCGTGCCGCGACGCCTGCCTGCGTCGACATCAGCGCCAGCGGCGTTCGCAGTTGATGAGCGGCATTCGAAACAAATCGCCGCTGCGCCGCCATCTGGTTTTGAACGCGCTCCATATGGTCGTTCAAGGCATGAACCAGCGGCTGAAATTCGGTCTGGACCATCTTGGGCGAGAGGGGATCCAATCGTTCACGTCCGCGGGCGCGCACTGCATCGCGCAGCCGCAACGCGGGCGCCAACCCCCGCTGCAGCCCGACAATCGTAACCGCTCCCGCTAGCAGCACGAGCACGAACTGCTTGGAAAAATCATCGAGCCATAAGCGCCTGCGCAAGGCATACTGGCTGTTATGGGTGCTCGCCACGGTGACGGAGATGGCGCCGTTATCGGGAAGCCCGACGACAGGATGATTGAGCGTCAGCGCACGAACGGTCGAATTGCGGAACGCCAGATCCTGCCCGGTGCGTTCCACCGTCGGCAACGGCAGATCGGGAAAGCCGCCGACCAGGTTTCCCCAGGCGGTGATGATCTGGTAGAAAACCTGATCCCCGTAGCCGGTATCGAACATCTCAAGTGCGGCCGGCGGAATGTCCGCCTCAACATTGCCGCCCTCATCCACCCGCACCGCTTCCGCGATCACCCGGGCGGAGCTCAGCAGGGTGCGGTCGGTGACGAGCTTCGCCGTCTGGTCGGCCGTCTGGTAGCTTTCGTAGAGATTGAAGCAGATGGCGCCGATGAGGGTCAGGACAACCCAGGCCAAAAGTTGGGCTCGCAGGCTCTGCCGCAAGGCCCAGACAGCGATCAGCATGCCACGCAGGCGACGCATGTTAGGACGCGTCCCGCAACAGATATCCGAGCCCGCGCAACGTCGCGATCTGAGCCGAGCTCGCCTCAAGCTTCTTGCGCAATCGGTGGACATAGATTTCGATGGCGCTCGGGTCGGCCTCATCGTCAAAACCGAAGACGCTTTCCGACAGAGCGGCCTTGGAGACCGTCGTTCCGACGCGGGTGATGAGGTGCTCGAGAACCGCATGTTCCCTGGGTGTCAGCGCCAGCGGCTCGCCCTTGATCGAGAACTGGCGCGTGGCGCCGGCAAAGACCAGATCACCAACTACAACCTCAGGCGCGGCGCGATCCTGCCCGCGCCGGACAATGGCTCTTATGCGCGCCTCAAGCTCTGCAATTTCGAAGGGTTTTGCAAGATAATCGTCGGCGCCGCTATCCAGACCCGCGACACGACCGTCGAGGCTGGCATTTGCCGTGAGGATGATGACGGGAACCCTCTCGCCGCTTTGCCGGAGCCGCTTCAGAAGCGTCATGCCGTCGATCTTCGGGATGGATAGGTCGAGGATGACAGCCGAGTAGCGCGCCACCTTCAGCATCAATTCGGCATCCTCGCCATCGAAGGCTATGTCGACTGCATATTGCGCCTGGCGCAGAGCCTTCGCGAGCCAATCGGCGAGCTCTTTATTGTCTTCGACGATGAGGATTTTCATTTGCGAGCTATAGCATTTCGCTCGACGGCAATGGAAGATGGTTGGTGCCCGAGGCCTCTTGCCCTGCCTGGAGAGATAAAGACGGTCCAGTTGAAATTGAGTCGCTAGTCGAGCGGACTTGGCGCGAACGCGAACGCTACTCAGGCCAAGCGCGGCCTTCTTCGGACTGCGGTTTGCGGGTATTGGCATTCGAGGACCCGGATGGCAATTCACTTCAAATCACCGGGATCGAATTTTCCATCATCACTTTCATCGCGCGCGCCTCCGCATTCAATTGATCCGAGTCCACTCAACGCCCTTGCATAGCAGCCCGGCTACGACGCACCCTTTCGTGGTCATCTTGTCTCCATTGATCGTCACGGTCAGCTTGTAGGTTAGATCGCGTTGCGGATCGAAGGCTGTTCCGGCGTACACTCCATCGGCGTCCGGATTGATAGTCATTACCAGCCTGTCGCCCGCCTTTTCCTTGGGCGTCCCCGGTCTGATCCAGGTGTTCGTGGCGCAAATGTCCGATCCGCAGGGAGCAATCCGCACCTTGGCATTGCCATCACCGCGCGCCCATTGGCCGTCGATATCGGCAGCATTGACCGTGGTGAAGGCGCAGAGGCCGGACACGATTGTGGCTAGTGTCATCTTCATCATGCTCGTTTCTCACCTCGGCGGCTCGATTACTCACGCTCAACATTTGTACGAGGGGAGAAGGCCAAGAGTTTCATGGCGGGTCTATTAATTTCGAGAGGTTCCGCCGGACCGAGACGAAGGTCTCGCGCTCGTGTTGCGTGATAGACGGGATCAGATCAGGAGAGATGAGAGTGAGAGTGAGAGTGAGAGTGAGAGTGAGAGTGAGAGTGAGAGTGAGAGTGAGAGAGCATTTGGGTGGCGCTCCCGCGAGGGCAACAGCAGGAGCGCCATCGCGGTCACTTCATGGCGTCGCAGTGTTTCATCATGTCCGCCTTTTTCATGCTGTCGTTTTCCATGCCGGCCTGGTGCATGCAGTCGGCCTTCGTGCCGCCCATCTTCATGCTGTTGGCCTTCATGGAACCGGACATCATGTTATCGGTCTTCGTCATGTTCGATTTCATGCTGTCCGGCTTCTTCATCGAATCCATGCTCGACTGCGCACTGGCGCCGCCAGCGACCAGCGAAATGCCGATAAGCGTGACACTGGCGAAGGTGGTGAAAAGACGCGTATTCATGGTGGGCCTCCCAAATGCTGCCCGCCGCACCATGCGACGGGGTCACATGTCTTTGTTCGCGCTCTCTTGGTGAATTGTTACAGCCATCACGCGCCTGTGATTATGAAATACCGAAACAGCGCGACTTCCTGACGCCCCGGATGCATAGGTAGCGAGTTTCATAGAGGACTTTGATTTTCGGAGATTTTTCCCTCCGGAATGAAACAAAGAGGCTCTACCTCCCGTAGAGACCACTCCCACTTTCGGGTCCACACGGGAGGGCTGATGGACATTCTGCTCCTGATCGTCATCGCAATCTGGTTGTCGCTGGCCATGGCCGGCGCGTGGGCGATACAGCGCAGCAGCGGACAAAGTGGGTGGATCGATACAATATGGTCGGCCGCCGTGGGTGTCGGAGGCGTGGTCGCTGCCTCGTTCGCCGGTGGTGACTTCGACCGCCGTGTCGCCCTCTTGATCGTGATCTGCGCCTGGTCACTAAGGCTCGCAAGCCATATCGGCTCGCGCACCAGAGGTGGTGGCGAAGATCCTCGCTAAGCGAAATTCATCGAAGACTGGGGCGACGGCGCAGCCTGGCGGCTGTTCGTCTTCCTGCAGATACAGGCATTGGCCGCGTTCGTCCTCGTCCTGGCCGTCTATCTCGCCGCAGCCAATGACCGGCCGTTTCCAGGCGCCATCGACGCTCTGGCCATGCTGCTCGCCATCGTCGCGCTGGGCGGCGAAGCCCTGTCCGACGTCCAGCTCGCCCGCTTCCGAAAGACGCCCGAGGCAAAGACGGAAGTCTGTGAGGTCGGGCTCTGGCGGTATTCAAGACATCCCAACTACTTCTTCGAATGGCTTTTCTGGTGTTGCTGGCCGCTGTTTACATCGACCGGATCGATATGGAACTGGCTGTCCCTGCTCGCGCCACTCATGATGTACTGGCTGCTGGTTCACGTCTCCGGCGTTCCACCTCTCGAAGAGCACATGCTGCGCTCGCGCGGCGACAAATTCCGTGCCCTGCAGCGCCAGGTCAACGCCTTCTTCCCAGGTCCTCGCAAATCCACCCTTCCAGGAGATCAACAATGAACATGCTGGCATTCGCCATCAACACTGCCGAGCGCGCGCCACTCACCGACGCAATGACACTGGCCGGCATCGACTTTCTCTGCGCGCGCACCAAGCGCAAGCTCGCGACGACGTCGTCTTGAAACCACCCGAGCCTGCGAACACGATCCCGTGCGACGAACCGAACGAGCCGTCAAAACACAAGAGCGGAGCGGAGCCACCCTTGCCCCAGGTCGTTGGCATGTCTGGTCGGAACGACGTCGCCGCTGGATCGTCCCGGTCGACACGATAACGCTCGCCGATGACGATCCCGCCCGTTTCCGCGAAGAGCTTCTCCGCCTCCCTCATCATCATCCAGTACGCCTCGCCGTGCAGCGCGCGCTTGCCCCGGATCCGTCGCGGCTCGCTTCGCGCGAACGCCGCATTGCCCATCCTGGCGACGCGCAGGGGGAAGAATGTGGTGAGCAGTGCCGCGCACGCTCCCGCGATGGTCGAAGGATCGGCATAGGACAGAAGCGTCCTTCCGGGGACCTCGCCGGCGAATGCCAGCAGGCGCAATCCCTCCCTGATCGCCGCGACAACGATCACGCCGAGGCCACCCACGGCAACACTCCAACCGGCCGTCTTGACGTTGATCGATCCCCTGGTTCCGAAGGGTAACAGGAGACCGCTGGCGCCAGCGAGCGCATAGGGCAATGCCAGCCCAATCCGCCCAAGGAACAGCTCTGCCTGATCGGTCGTTGCGAACGTCGAGAGCCACCGTTCGATGCGGGGCAGGCTTAGGCAAACAGCGATCATGGCGACGACCGGAATGCTCGTGTCCAAAAACTTCTTAGGCGTCATCTGAAGATGCCTTCGCACCGAGTTCACTCAGGCGGGTTCGCGCCGCCTCGTCAGCCTTGATCCGCTGGGAAGCATCGATCAGCAGCCCGAGCAAGAGCCCGCGCTTTTTCGTAGCCCATGCCTGCCCTGACGATCAGGCCGCCGAGCTCGATCTTCTCCCGCGCGTCGTTTCGGCCTGCTTGAGTTGCTCCTGCAGGCGAGCAATCTCTTCCCGGATTTTGGCGGTTGGCTTCTTCATGGGCGCCGGTTCCTCGTGGCTTTCAGTCCGATGAAACTGAAGCTTGCCCCGAATTTTCCCTCGCTGGAAAGGTGCAATGTTGCACCTCGCCAAAGCGCCAGCTTTCGGCGAATGATCCCGCCGTTCCGAAGGAGCGGATCCAAGGGCGCAATTATACGTCGCTGACGCGACGCCTTGCTTTCAGCCCCTGGCGGGGCCCTCCGCTCCCGACGAACAGTCTGATCGTGTTCGATCTTAGGAGCTCGTTATCGTCGTGGCGGTCCCGCATTTCTCAGTCAGCATCGTTGCTCGCGGCTCCGGCCGCAGCGCCGTGCTGTCGGCGGCCTACCGGCATTGCGCCAAGATGGAATTCGACCGGGAAGCCAGGACGATCGACTATTCCCGCAAGCAAGGGCTGCTGCATGAGGAGTTCGTCGTTCCCGAGGACGCGCCGCAATGGCTGCGGGAGATGATCGCCGATCGTTCGGTCTCAGGTGCCTCGGAGACCTTCTGGAACAAGGTCGAGGCCTTCGAGAAGCGCGGCGATGCGCAGCTCGCCAAGGATGTGACCATCGCCCTTCCGATGGAACTCAACGCCAATCAAAACATCGCGCTGGTCCGCGATTTCGTTGAGCGGCACATCACGGCCAAAAGCATGGTTGCCGACTGGGTCTTTCACGATGCTCCCGGCAATCCGCATATCCATCTCATGACCACTTTGCGGCCGCTGACCGAGGACGGGTTCGGCGCCAAGAAGGTCGCGGTTCTCGGGCCGGACGGCAATCCTCTCCGTAACGATGCCGGCAAGATCGCCTATGAGCTTTGGGCCGGCGGAGCCGAGGACTTCAACGCCTTTCGCGATGGATGGTTCGCGCTCCAGAACCAGCATTTGGCGCTCGCCGGTCTCGATATCCGCATCGATGGGCGCTCCTTCGAAAGGCAAGGGATCGAGCTGACACCGACCATCCATCTCGGCGTCGGGACCAAGGCGATCGAGAGGAAAGCTGAGGGAGCGGAGGAGAAGGTCGCGCTCGAGCGGTTGGAACTGCAGGAAGAACGCCGCGCGGAGAACGCCCGGCGGATCCAGCGCGATCCGGAGATCGTGCTCGACCTCATCACCCGCGAGAAAAGCGTCTTCGAGGAACGCGATGTCGCGAAGATCCTCTATCGCTATATCGACGATGCGGCCGTCTTCCAGAACCTGATGGCGCGGATCCTGCGGAGCCCACGGACGCTCCGGCTCGAACGTGAGCATATGGATCTTGTCACCGGCGTCAGGGCAGCGGCGAAGTACACGACACGGGAGCTGATCCGCGTTGAATCCCAGATGGTCAATCAGTCGATCTGGCTGTCGCGGCGATCCTCTCACGCCGTCAAGCCAGCGGTCCTTAACGGTGTCTTTTCCCGGCATGACCGCCTATCGGATGAGCAGAAGACGGCAATCGAACATGTCACTGGTCCCGAGCGGATCGCCGCCGTGATCGGCCGCGCCGGCGCCGGCAAGACGACGATGATGAAGGCGGCGCGCGAAGCCTGGGAGGCTGCCGGATATCGGGTGGTCGGCGGGGCGCTTGCGGGTAAGGCGGCCGAAGGTTTGGAGAAGGAAGCGGGCATTGCCTCCCGTACGCTTTCGGCTTGGGAGCTGCGATGGGATCAGCAGCGAGACCGGCTTGATGACAAGACCATCTTCGTCCTCGACGAGGCCGGCATGGTCTCCTCCCGACAGATGGCGCGCTTCGTCGAAGCGGTGACGACATCAGGTGCGAAGCTCGTCCTGGTCGGCGATCCCGAGCAGCTTCAGCCGATCGAGGCCGGGGCCGCCTTCCGCGCCATTGCCGAGCGGATCGGCTATGCGGAACTCGAGACAATCTACCGTCAGCGCGAACAATGGATGCGCGATGCCTCGCTCGATCTGGCGCGCGGAAACGTCTCGGCCGCGCTCGACGCTTATGCGGATCGCGATATGGTTCGGACCGCCTGGACCAGGGGCGAGGCTATCGCTTCCCTGATCGCTGACTGGGACCGCGAACACGATCCGGCCAAGGCGACCCTGATCCTCGCCCATCGCCGCGTCGATGTGCGGCTGTTGAACGAGATGGCTCGCGGCAAGCTGGTCGAGCGAGGCGTGATCGAGGCCGGTGATGCGTTCAGGACGCAAGACGGCACGAGGCACTTCGCGGCCGGCGATCAGATTGTCTTCCTGAAGAATGAAGGATCGCTGGGCGTCAAGAACGGCATGTTGGCGCGTGTGGTCGAGGCCCAGCCAGGGCGTATTGTCGCTGAGGTCGGCATTGGCGGAGACCGGCGCCAGGTCGTGGTCGAGCAGCGTTTCTACACCAATGTCGATCATGGTTACGCCACCACGGTCCACAAGAGCCAGGGCGCCACCGTCGATCGCGTCAAGGTGCTGGCGTCGAGCACGCTGGACCGACATCTCTCCTATGTCGCCATGACCCGCCACCGCGAGACGGCCGAACTCTATGTCGGCCTGGAAGACTTCGCGCAACGGCGCGGCGGCGTGCTGATCGGTCATGGCATGGCGCCCTACGAACACAAGCCGGGCAACCGGGACAGCTACTATGTGACGCTCGGCCATGCCGATGACCAGGAGCGCACCATCTGGGGTGTCGATCTCGCGCGGGCGATGAATGAAGCGAAAGCCGAGATCGGTGATCGCATCGGCCTCAAGCACGTCGGATCGCAGCGCGTCACGCTTCCAAATGGCAAGGAGGTCGACCGGAATTCCTGGAAGGTCGTGCCGATCGAGGAGCTGGCGATGGCACGACTCCATGAACGGCTCTCGCGGGCCGGATCGAAGGAAACGACGCTCGATTATCAGGACGGTTCGCACTATCGCGCGGCACTGCGATTTGCCGAGGCACGTGGCCTCCATCTCATGAATGTCGCCCGCACGATCGCGCACGACCGGCTGCAATGGACCGTCCGTCAATCGTCGAGGCTCGCCGAGCTTGGCGCACGCCTTGCCGCCGCGGCAGTGGAGCTTGGCCTTGGCGGAGCCAAGTCGAGAGCATCGACGTCGTCCGCAATCAAGGAGGTAGAACCCATGGTCTCAGGTACGACGACCTTCCCCAGATCGATCGCTCAGGCGGTCGAAGACAGGCTCTCGGCCGACCCCGTCCTGAAGGACAGCTGGTCGGCGGTATCTGCTCGCTTCCATTACGTCTTTGCGGATCCTCGGGCCGCTTTCAAGGCGGTCAATGTCGATGCCATGCTGACGAACGGGACATTGGCGGCAACGACGCTTATGCGGATTGCCGAACGGCCGGAAAGCTTTGGCGTGCTGAAGGGCAAGACTGGCCTGTTTGCCGGCAGCACCGAGAAGCAGGCGCGCGATACAGCACTCGTCAACGCGCCAGCCCTTGCCCGCGATCTGCGGGGCTTCATCGCGCAACGGGCGGAGGCTGCCAGCCGCTATGAGGAGGAGGAGCGCGCGGTGCGCACCAAGCTCTCGCTCGATATCCCTGCCCTCTCCGCGTCCGCAAGGCAAGTGCTCGAGCGCGTGCGCGACGCCATCGATCGAAACGATATACCCGCCGGTCTTGAATTTGCCCTGGCGGACAGACAAGTGAAGGCCGAACTCGAGGGGTTTGCCCAGTCGGTGTCGGAGCGCTTCGGAGAACGAACCTTCCTGCCACTCGCGGCAACGACGGCGGACGGGAAGGCGTTCGAGGCGGCGTCGGCGGGAATGCAGCCGGCCCAGAAGAATGAACTACGTTCCGCCTGGGACACGATCCGTACCGTCCAGCAACTGGCCGCGCATGAACGCACAGCGGTGGCGCTCAAGCAGGCGGAAATCATGCGCCAAACCCAGACGAAAGGGTTGTCGCTGAAATGACGTCTCAAGAAAATAAGACCCCTGCCAGCTATTACTCCATCTTAAGCCACGGATCGCTTCTGGCTGAGACCAGCGCACAAAATGCACGCTAGCTTCCTCGCATGGTGACGACAGTTTAGTCTCAGGGTCCGCAGTGGGCTGCCGGCGTTCTTCAAGACAAGTACGTCCCGACGGAAATCGGACCCAACCGTCGCTGACCTCCAAATCATGATCTGCACGGCCCCGGCTCTTCAAGAAGCGTTGGACCGGCGGAGAATTGCTCAGCATGTGCACAAAGTTCAAGGATTCTCGAACCATTCGGGAACAGGATGTCGGTCGAGACGACGAGGACATGGTTTTGACCGAACGACAGCTTGTTGTTGTAACGACCAAAGAAGCTTCGCGTCTTGCGGGCGTCGCGGGACAGGGCTTTCAGAACGGACAAGCGTCCAAGGATCAGCAGATCGGGGAAGGTCGAGGCCGGGGCGCCGGACCCGCACCGGTGTGCTAACCAAACCTTAGTCCACGTGAGGAGACGCCGTAAACGAGAACGGCGAGGAACAGAACCAGGATCCAGAGGCCGACGAACAGAGGCACGCGATTGAGGCTTTTCATCCCGTTCTCGTCAGCAGACTGATTTGAATTTCGAGTTGCAGAGATTGGACAATTATCGTCTCCGCCGGTGAGCTTCGCTTCGTAGGAGAAACAGGGCACGCTGGCGTCTCTGCACGCGTCGCAGATCTCGCCGGTCTCGCGATCCACTATAGGCAGCTTCTTGCTGAAATAATCGACCAACACCTTTCATGTTCAGCCTTCGTCTCTTCGACATGCCATCTCCTCACGTTCGCGCGGAAGTACACGCCAAGGCTGCTGACTGCCTACGCTGAAAAGCTGTCCGGTAAGTCATCGAAATCTGTTGGCAATGCGCAAACCTGATCGTCGCGCAAAGGCCCAGTTGCTGACAGTTACGGAAACATGGATGCGACATCATTTCCAATGCAGTTTTGAGTTCTACCGGTGAGGTGAAGGCAACATCACCCCCGCCGCACCATCGACTTCGCGATCTCGACGATATCATCACGCGATGCCGTCGGATCCTCCTTCGACCAGGCAATGCCAAGCCCGATCTTGAAGTCGATCCCCCTCACCTTCTTGAGCACGAAGCTGCGGTTCGGGATGTCGGTCGTCCACTCCGGTGCAAAGCCGATGCCAAGACCGGCGGAGACGAGAGAGACCAGCGAATAGGTGTCGTCGCAGCTGTAGGCGGCGTTCTTGGTCAGATCGTATTCCTCGAACTTCCCGTTGAAATACCGTTCGGTGTAGGAGAGGTTCTGCCGATTGAAGGCAATGATCTTCTGATCGCGGAGGTCCTCGATCGAGATCTCGTTCAGTGAAGCCAGAGGATTGCTCTCGGCGACCGCCAGAAGATAGCGTTCATGGGCAACGGAGAAGAAGCGCAGCGATCCGATGTTCTCGACCGGCCTGATGAAGCCGAGGTTCAATTGTCCGGTCTCCAGCCCGCGTATAATGTCTCCGGTGTTGCCTGAAGCAATGTGAATGCGGACATCCGGAAACTTTCGGGCGATCTTGCCAAGAAACAGGGGCAACATGCCCATGGTGGCTGGATAGACGGTACCGATCTTGATCTGGCGGATGCGACTGCCGCCTGCGGCCCGTGTCAGCTCGGTCGTCAGTTCCATCTCGCTAAGGATGCGGACAGCACGATCGTAGAAGGTCTCCCCTGCCCTCGTCAGCTCGACCCGCCGTGTGGAGCGGATGAACAGAGGACAGCCGAGCTCCCTCTCCAACGCCATGACATGATTGCTGAGCGCTGGCTGGGCGATGTTCATCTTGATCGCGGCACGACCGAAGTGGAGCTCCTCGGCAACGGCTCGGGGATAGTTGGCGGAGTTCCACGTTTACCCCGCTATGAGAAGAGTGAAGAAAGACGGCAAGCCAGCGTGACGGTTGATAAAGTTCTGCTATTGTCGGAATCAGCCATGATCCGAGCTCCTGACAGCTTAGGTTTTGGCAGGCCGCATGCGGTGGCGAAAACACCGATGCGGCCGCTTGAACCTAAATGTTGCATATGAACGAAAATGTTTCAATGAGAAACTGGAAAATATGAGCGAAATCACCGGGGCTCAGATACGAGCGGCGAGAGCGCTTCTTAAATGGTCGGCAGAAGACCTTGCCGAGACAGCGAGTGTGGGACTTTCAACGATACGACGTGCCGAGGCCGAGAATGGAGTGCCCTCCATCACAGCCGCTAACCTGAAGCTGATTCGAATGACATTGGAAAATGCCGGGGTCTTGTTTCTTTCGAGCGATGGTGGCGGGGTTGGAGTTCGTTTCAAAGAGCCCAACTGATGCGTATTACGACGTCTGATGCCTCCGCCCGATCGGGGCGATCACCATTGCAGAGCCACTTGACTGGCAAATGTCCAATCATTCCTCTCGAAATGCTCGCCCCATCTGGTCAGGGAACGGCTTGGCGAGATACGCGAGCGCCGTACGCTCTCCGGTCTGCACGAACGCTTCCACCGGCATTCCGGCGAGTGGCGCGAGTTCACCAAGTCTGGCCCGCCTCAATATCCGCCGTGACACGCTTGAAGCGAGCATCCTGAGCGGGCTCGACAGGCACCTGATGGAACCGGCGCTGTTCAAGGAGTTCTGCGAAGAATTCACGCGGGAGGTCAAAGAGGCCCGCATGGAAGCCCGCGTTTCGATTGACGCCGCCCAAGCGGGTCGAACGGGAGCACGAGAAGATCCTGGATCTCTAGCTTAACGACGCCCTACCCGTGGAGATGCTCAAGCAGCGCAGCGGCAAGCTCGAAGCTCGGAAGAGGGAACTGAGCGGGCATTCTCGATGGCGCAGACGAACCGCCTCCCCTGCTGCATCCAAACCTCGCCAAGTATTACCACGACGAGATCGCGGCGCTTCACGACCAACTCGGCAATAAAGAGACACGCGCGGGCGCCGCGCATCCTGCAAGAAGGACCCGGCGTTCCTTGCCGAGGCGGACGTGCTTGAAGGGCTGCTTCGTAGTTGCTCAAACGTGAGCGATGGGGTGGACGCTCCCACTCAACAGCACCTTCGTGCCAGAATGGTCGTGTTGGGACCATCACAGGAGAGAGCGTCCATGGAGAAGGTTAGTATAGTCGGCCTGGATTTGGCCAAGAGCATCATCCAAGTTCACGGTGCCAGTGTTGATGGCTCGGTCCTCTTCCGGCGAAAGATTTCGAGTAAGAAATTGCTCGACTTCTTATCGAAGATTGATCCCTGCATAGTTGCAATGGAAGCATGTGCCGGAAGCCACCATTGGGGGCGCGAGATTGCAAAGCTCGGGCACCAGGTCAAATTGATCGCGCCGATCTACGTGAAGCCCTTTGTAAAGTTATGCTCACCTCGCCATAACTTGACTAATCACGAGGTCGTCGTAATGCGGAGGAGCGCGGCCTGATCGGCGGATTTTCGCTGTTTTCCGATCGGCTTGCTTTGCATTATTCGGTGCCGAACCTCTGCGGGTCAATCGACCAACAGAGGACTCGCCAATGCCCTATATCCGTCACGAACTAATTGCCGCACTCAATTCCTCCCTTATCAGTCAGCGATACAGCCCGGTCGTGGTGAGGAATTACTGCACCTACGCATCTGGATTTCTCGATTATCTGGGACAGCGGGGCATCCTGGTCGCAGACGTGATCGACGTGCAGGTAGAGCAATACCTGCGGCACGCGATCGTAAAGTTCGAAAAGGAGCGTGGTCGACGTCCCGGCGCACGCTGGCACGAGGTTCCGCGCTCCGGAATTCATGCGCTGTTGCGACTTGCTCACGGTCAATGGCCGCCAGCAATCGAGCCTATCTGCGCGGCCGATGTGGCCCGATTTGCAGTTTGTGACGAATACGAAATCTGGCTGCGTGAGGAACGCGGGTTGGCTCGCTCCAGCGTCGCAGCGCTGATGTGGGAAGCCCGGAACTTTCTTGCCTGGCAGATCGATTACGGAAGCGGCGGCTTGGCGGGGCTGAGCGTCGTTGACGTAGACCGTTACATGGATCTGCGCGCGCCGAAACTGACGCGCTGCTCGCTGAAGTCTGTCGCAGAGCGGCTTCGCTCGCTGCTGCGATATCTCCACATCACGGGTCGCGTCACAACGGACCTGTCAGGGCATGTGATAGCTCCGACGCTTTATGCATATGAAGGAGTGCCCTCAATCCTGGAGCGAGACCAGATCGCCGCGGTGCTGGAAACCGCGAGGGCGGACAAGACGCCAGCGGGGCTGCGGGACCATGCAATCCTGCAACTCCTTGCAACATATGGGCTACGGTCTGGAGAGATCCGCAATCTGCGGATCGAGGACATCGACTGGCGGACGGAAGCCATCCATGTTCGCCACCACAAGACGCGGGCCAGCACATCGCTGCCCCTGATGGAGCCGGTCGGTGAAGCGTTGCTTGCTTATCTGCGTTCCGGGCGGCCCGTGACGGACGCCAGGGAAATCTTCCTCCGCACGCGCGCGCCCTATCGCAAGCTCGACAAGCTTTACAGCGTGGTTCGCCGGTGGCTCCGTGACGCTGGTGTCCAACCGCCTGGTAAGTGTGGACCCCATATCTTCCGCCATGCGCGCGCTGTTGAGATGTTGCGGGTCGCGGTGCCTCAAAAGGTCATCGGCGACGTGCTGGGGCACCGTTCGACGGGATCGACGGCTCCCTACCTCAAGCTCGCCACCGAGGACCTCAGGGCCATTGCGCTTGACGTGCCGGGAATGGAGGTGCTGGCATGACCGCCCGCTGGCCCGATCCCGACCGCGCGATCATTGACCGCCATGTCGCGATCCTTGATCTGCACAGCATGAAAAGCCGAGCCTGTTATCGGCAGGTCCTGCATGGCTTCCAGGATGTGGCCGAACGTTACGATGCACTCGGTCAGGAAGTGCTGATTGCGTGGCTGCGTAAATCGGCCGAATGCTGGGCAGCGACGACGCGGCTACACCGCACCCGCATCATTGACCGGTTCCTCGAACGCCTGGTGGAAATCGGCGCGATCGAACGCAATCCCGTCACCGCTCTGCGAGATGCGTGCAATATCAAGCAGTGCATGCCCATCTGGCGGGCATTGGCGTCGCGGGATCCGGAACAGGCTCTCGCCGAACTGCGCCAGCCCAGGCCGTTCGGCAGCGTGCTGGGCGAAATGATGGCTGAGCATGTCGCGATGATGCGGCGCAGAGGATACAAATACACTTCGCAGCCCCTGTTGCTCTTGCGGTTCGACCGGTTCCTGCAGCTGCATCCGGGACCGGAGGCCGAACCGCTGAGCGCCATGGTTGATCGATGGGCGGCAACGAATGTCACGCGTCACCAAGTGGAGGAATGCGAAAAGCTCAAACGCGTCTTTGCGAAAATCCTTCGTCACCGCGACCCGTCGATACCTGTGCGGCGACCGGACCCGAGACCGAGGAAGGAGGCGGCCAGGCAATGGCGAAAGGCTCATATCTACTCGCCTGCCGACGTGCGGCGGATGCTCGAGGTTGCCCGCACCTATCCGTCTCCACGGGTGCCGCTTCGGCCGCTGAGCATGTACACAATGCTGCTGCTGGCCTATTGCGCAGGCTTGCGGCGCGGCGAGCTTGCCCGGCTCGATCTTGGTGACGTTGACCTGCGGGACGGTACGGTAACCGTCCGGCAGACCAAGTTCTTCAAGACTCGGATACTGCCGCTTCCCGACAGCGTTGTAGTCGAGCTTCGCGCCTACGTCGATGCACGGCGTCGTGCCGGTGGATCACAGGACGCGCGCTCCGGCTTGTTCTGGCACGAGCGAGGCGACGGTCACTACACGCCGGAAATGATCACGTGGTTGCTCTCTGACGTCATACGTCGCGCTGGGTTGAAGCCATTGCGAGGAAAAGCGGGCCCTCGCGTTCATGACCTGCGCCACTCGATGGTCGTGAACAGAATCCTGGAATGGTACCGGACGGGCATCAACCCGCAGGATCGCCTGCCGTTCCTCGCGACCTATCTCGGCCATAGGGATATCAACTCTACATTGGTCTACATCACCGTCACGCAGGAGCTGCTGCATTACGCGAATGAGCGGTTCCGGGCAGTTGGCGCACCGTGCCTCAGCATGGGGCAGGAGATGCGGCCATGAGCAAGGTTGACCGGTTCCCGGCCCTGCTGCGCGCGTTCTTCTACGAATGGCTGGTCGAGCAGCGCAACGCATCCATCCATACAGTCCGATCATACCGCGATACCTGGCGGTTGTTGCTCCGGTTCGTCGCCCAGCGTACTGGGAAGAAGGTGGCTATGATCACGCTGGCCGATCTGGCCGCCAGCGAGGTCGCCGCGTTCCTCAGTCACGCCGAACATGACCGTGGCGGTACGATCGGCACGCGCAACTGCCGGCTTGCGGCGATCCGCAGCTTCTTCCACTTCGTGGCCACAAGGGATCCTGGATCGATCGCGCAATGCGTGGAAATCCTCAACATACCGATCAAGCGCGCTCCGGTGTCGGAACCGAGCTATCTGGATCCGGCGGAAGTGACGGCGATCCTCGCTCAGCCAGATCGTTCGACCATTGAGGGCATGCGGGATCATGCGCTGCTCTCGTTCCTCTACAACAGCGGCGCACGAATACAGGAAGCGCTCGACCTTTGCCCAGAAGCAATCCGGTTCGAAAGCCCGAGTTGCGTGCGTTTGACCGGTAAGGGACGGAAGGAACGTATCTGTCCGCTCTGGCCAGAAACCGTGATGTTGCTGCGGAAACTGCTTGAACGGCAACCACGGGCGCCCGACCAGCGGCTGTTCGTCAACCGCTATGGCGAGCCGCTCAGCGCCTCCGGGGTCCGGTTCAAGCTCGCCGCCTACGTGAAGGCGGCGGCCGAAACCATGCCAACGCTGCGTGCCAAGCACGTAACGCCACACGCCTTCCGGCACGCCACCGCCGTGCACCTCATCTCGGCCGGCGTCGACATTACGGTCATCCGAAGCTGGCTCGGTCATGTCAGCCTCGACACGACCAACCACTATGCCAGGGCCAATCTGGAAACGAAGCGGAAAGCCCTGGAAAAGGTCGCCGTTCCAGCCACACCCGGCAGCCAGCCATCCTGGAAGCGCGATGCCAGCGTGCTCGCCTGGCTCGACACACTCTGAAATAATGCGGAGGAACATCGACAAGAACGGCGAAAATCCGCCGATCAGGCCGCGCTCCTCCGCATTACGACGACCTCGTGATTAGTGAAGCGACAGAAGAATGACGCGGCCGATGCAGAAGCCATCTGTGAGGCGGCGATGCGGCCAACGATGCGTTTTGTGGCAGTCAAAAGTCAGGAGAAGCAGGCTTCAGCGACGGTATTTAAGGTGCGTGACCTTCTCGTGAGGCAAAAGACGCAAGTTATCAATGCGCTGCGTGGTCTGATGGCAGAGTTTGGCATTACCGTTCCGCAAGGCCCCGCGCATGTCGGTATTCTGATCAGTCAAGTTGAAGGGGATTGCTCAAGCCTGACGGAGGCCGCGCGCGCGCCTTGCTTGGCATTGATTGCAACGTTGCGCGCACTCATGGATAAAGTCCGGGAACTTGATCAGGAGATTGGCCGGAGGGCACGACGGGATGATGTTGCCAAGCGGCTGATGAGCATTCCGGGTATTGGACCTGTCATTGCAACAGCGCTCGAAGCTTTAGCTCCGCCTGCAGAGACTTTTACGCGAGGTCGAGATTTCTCTGCGTGGATGGGTTTGACACCGCGCCAGCACTCATCTGGTGGAAAAGCCCGGCTGGGTAAAACCTCCAAAATGGGGCAGCGTGACCTTCGACGACTGTTGATAATTGGGGCAGCAGCGGTCGTTCGCTGGGCATCAAGGCGCGGAGCGATCGAAGGGTCTTGGTTGTCGCGCATGATTGGCAAAAAGCCGCCAATGCTGATCACCGTTGCACTCGCCAATCGGATGGGGCGGATTGCTTGGGCGCTTATGACAAACGGAGGTCGCTACGAGGAGAAAAGGCTAGCAGCATAAGATCACCTCTGGCGGAGAGGACATCTCACCGTCATTGCGAGTGTAGGCAGGTCGAACGAAGGATATGGACAAACGGTCAAGAGACGGGATTAGGAAAACCAGTTCTACCGGACGGCACCTTGAGTGCGCGTGAGCGTGTTGGACCTGATCTGCGAACTCCCATATGGGCCCGCGACGTTTGAGGTCGCAACGAGAGGCCGGACACACGTCAGCACCCGACCACTGTTCAAGACTGAGTGAAGATTTTGCTTGCATTCGAGGGAGCGTCCACACACGTCCGGTGAGCAGTTTTTGCTGATCGAGCAAATCAGGCGATGTTCTGGACTTAGAACCAGCATTAGTGCTGACATTAATACCAGAACAAAGAGGTTTCATGGTTCGCATGGAGATCATGTCCGGTACCGAGCGCAGACGGCGGTGGTCGGACGAGGCCAAACTGAGGATATTGGCGGAAGCCGATGAACCCGGTGCTCGCATTGGTGACGTGGCTCGCCGGCATGACGTTCATCCCGGCCAGATCCGCTTGTGGCGGCGGTCATTCAGCTATCTTGATCGACCGACGATTTTCCTCCCGGTGGAGATTACCGATGAGGTTGGTGTAAGCCAGCCGTCGACCACGCAACTGAAGTCGGCGGTTGTTGAGATCCTGCTGCGAAACGGTCGGTGCCTGAAGGTTCCGATTGACGTTGAACTGAAGCTGCTTGGCTCGATGGTGGCCTGTCTGGAGGCGGCGTGATCGGACCTTCTGGGAACGTGCGGGTCTTTCTGGCCTGTGGGGTGACGGATATGCGGCGTGGCATTGATGGCCTGTCGGCGCTGGTTGAGACGGTCGTAAAAGAGGCGCCTGGCTCTGGCGCGATCTTCGGCTTCCGCGGCAAGCGCGCTGATCGGATCAAGCTTCTCTGGTGGGACGGTCAGGGGTTCTGCCTGTTCTACAAGATTTTGGAGCGCGGATACTTTCCCTGGCCGACGGCCAAAGATGGCGTGGCGCACCTCACGCAGGCGCAGCTTTCGATGCTCGTCGAGGGGATTGATTGGCGACGCCCGGCGTGGACTTCCGCGCCCGGTCGAACGGGATAAAAGCTATATTTTGCAGATACATCCGGGGTATATTGCTAGCGCGCCAGGGCCAAATCAGCTAGATTTGCGGGTATGGAAACAGCGCCGCCGGACAATCAGGACGAGCTCACTGCTTTGCGCGCACTCGTCGCGGAACAGGCGGCGAAACTTGAGAACCAGGAAGCCGAGGTCAGCAAGCGCGACTCCATAATCGGACTTCTGCGCGCGCAACTGGAACTGCTCCGCCATCGGCAGCATGGCGCTTCCTCTGAGAAGATCGACCGGAAGATCGAGCAATTCGAGCTGATGTTGGAGGAGATCGAGGCCTCTCGCGCCGAGGCTGAAATGCGCTCCGGGAAAGCTCCTCTACCGGAGTTGGACGACGCATCCGAGAAGCCGAAGCGTAAACCATTGCCCGATAGTCTTCCAACCGAAGAACTGGTCTATGCCGCTCCGTGCAATTGCCCGACCTGTGGTGGCACCTCGTTCCTGAAGGCGGCCGACAGGGTGGTTCAGGTGTTGGAGCACGTGCCAGCGTCGGTTAAGATCGTCCGCCATGTCGAAAAGCGCATGATCTGCAGGGATTGCGATACGACAGTAGCTGGCGAGATGCCGACCCTGCCAATCGAGCGCGGCAAACCCGGGCCGGGCCTGCTCGCCCATATCATGGTCGCTAAATTCGACGATCACATTCCCCTCTACCGCCTGTCCGAGATGTACGACCGTTTGGGGATAGACATCTCCCGATCCGTAATGGCTGACTGGGTCGGTCGCGTATCCAGTCTGCTAGCTCCTCTCGTCTCGGCTATCAGGGCCCATATAGCCGCGCTCGATCGAATACACACGGATGATACCCCCGTCGATGTCCTAGACCCCGGGCGGGGCAAGACAAAAACCGGCAGGGTCTGGGTCTACGTCTTTGACGGCAGTGGGTATCAATCCGCCACTCCCGGTGCCGTCGCCTATTACTACAGCCCAGACCGCAAGGGCGCGCATCCGGCTGACCACCTTGCCACCTTCAGCGGCGTCATGCATGCCGACGGCTACGGTGGGTACAAAAAGCTTTACGGCAATCAGATCATTGAAGCCGCCTGTATGGCCCATGTGCGCCGTAAATTCCATGATGTGATCAAGCTGAAGCCATCTCCAATTGCCGAGGAAGCGTTGTCGCGCATTGGAGCACTCTACGATATCGAGAACCGCATCCGCGGAATGTCGGCTGATGAGCGGCGTACCTTGCGCCAACAGCACGCAAGGCCCATTCTGGACGAGCTGAAGGTCTGGATCGAGGCTACACTTTCGACGCTGCCACAGAAGCAGAAGCTAGCTGAAGCGATGCGATATGCTCTCTCGCGGTGGGCTGCGTTGAGCGTTTACATCGACGATGGCCGTGTTGAGATCGACAACAATATAGCCGAGCGCGCCATGAGACCGCTCGGAATCGGAAGAAAGAACTGGCTATTTGCCGGGTCAGACAAGGGCGGTGAGCGCATCGCCAATATCCTCACCATCATTGAGACTGCCAAACTCCATGGTTACAATCCGGAAATCTATCTGAAGGACGTCCTGGCCCGAATCCAGGATCACTCCAAAGATCGAATTGCGCAACTGCTACCCTGGAACTGGATGCCGGCGCGAGACGGATGCCAGGCCGCGTAATGGCACGATCAAGGTTTATCTATACGCTAAAAGAAGTCGCCAGCATGATTGGCGAGAACCTCGAACTCGTCGAGGAGGTGACTGCCAACTCGGACAATATCGCCGAGGGCGAATTGGTTTATGTGCGCGATGGCAGTGAAGATGGCACGAAGGGTCTGACGGAAAGTGGAATTGATGACCTTCGAAGTCTCCTCGCCGATATCAGGACTTGGGATGGCGGGATCCGACAGTTCCTCCTTTATGAGCAATGCGATCCCGAAATGATCGAGCGCGTCATGACCGGCGAAATAAAACGCAGCCTATAGCTCCACTCGCTCGACCGTGCGGAAACAGCTTCGCCGGACGTGTGTGGACGCTCCCTCGAATGCAAGCAAAATCTTCACTCAGTCTTGAACAGTGGTCGGGTGCTGACGTGTGTCCGGCCTCTCGTTGCGACCTCAAACGTCGCGGGCCCATATGGGAGTTCGCAGATCAGGTCCAACACGCTCACGCGCACTCAAGGTGCCGTCCGGTAGAACTGGTTTTCCTAATCCCGTCTCTTGACCGTTTGTCCATATCCTTCGTTCGACCTGCCTACACTCGCAATGACGGTGAGATGTCCTCTCCGCCAGAGGTGATCTTATGCTGCTAGCCTTTTCTCCTCGTAGCGACCTCCGTTTGTCATAAGCGCCCAAGCAATCCGCCCCATCCGATTGGCGAGTGCAACGGTGATCAGCATTGGCGGCTTTTTGCCAATCATGCGCGACAACCAAGACCCTTCGATCGCTCCGCGCCTTGATGCCCAGCGAACGACCGCTGCTGCCCCAATTATCAACAGTCGTCGAAGGTCACGCTGCCCCATTTTGGAGGTTTTACCCAGCCGGGCTTTTCCACCAGATGAGTGCTGGCGCGGTGTCAAACCCATCCACGCAGAGAAATCTCGACCTCGCGTAAAAGTCTCTGCAGGCGGAGCTAAAGCTTCGAGCGCTGTTGCAATGACAGGTCCAATACCCGGAATGCTCATCAGCCGCTTGGCAACATCATCCCGTCGTGCCCTCCGGCCAATCTCCTGATCAAGTTCCCGGACTTTATCCATGAGTGCGCGCAACGTTGCAATCAATGCCAAGCAAGGCGCGCGCGCGGCCTCCGTCAGGCTTGAGCAATCCCCTTCAACTTGACTGATCAGAATACCGACATGCGCGGGGCCTTGCGGAACGGTAATGCCAAACTCTGCCATCAGACCACGCAGCGCATTGATAACTTGCGTCTTTTGCCTCACGAGAAGGTCACGCACCTTAAATACCGTCGCTGAAGCCTGCTTCTCCTGACTTTTGACTGCCACAAAACGCATCGTTGGCCGCATCGCCGCCTCACAGATGGCTTCTGCATCGGCCGCGTCATTCTTCTGTCGCTTCACTAATCACGAGGTCGTCGTAATGCGGAGGAGCGCGGCCTGATCGGCGGATTTTCGCTGTTTTCCGATCGGCTTGCTTTGCATTATTCGGTGCCGAACCTCTGCGGGTCAATCGACCAACAGAGGACTCGCCAATGCCCTATATCCGTCACGAACTAATTGCCGCACTCAATTCCTCCCTTATCAGTCAGCGATACAGCCCGGTCGTGGTGAGGAATTACTGCACCTACGCATCTGGATTTCTCGATTATCTGGGACAGCGGGGCATCCTGGTCGCAGACGTGATCGACGTGCAGGTAGAGCAATACCTGCGGCACGCGATCGTAAAGTTCGAAAAGGAGCGTGGTCGACGTCCCGGCGCACGCTGGCACGAGGTTCCGCGCTCCGGAATTCATGCGCTGTTGCGACTTGCTCACGGTCAATGGCCGCCAGCAATCGAGCCTATCTGCGCGGCCGATGTGGCCCGATTTGCAGTTTGTGACGAATACGAAATCTGGCTGCGTGAGGAACGCGGGTTGGCTCGCTCCAGCGTCGCAGCGCTGATGTGGGAAGCCCGGAACTTTCTTGCCTGGCAGATCGATTACGGAAGCGGCGGCTTGGCGGGGCTGAGCGTCGTTGACGTAGACCGTTACATGGATCTGCGCGCGCCGAAACTGACGCGCTGCTCGCTGAAGTCTGTCGCAGAGCGGCTTCGCTCGCTGCTGCGATATCTCCACATCACGGGTCGCGTCACAACGGACCTGTCAGGGCATGTGATAGCTCCGACGCTTTATGCATATGAAGGAGTGCCCTCAATCCTGGAGCGAGACCAGATCGCCGCGGTGCTGGAAACCGCGAGGGCGGACAAGACGCCAGCGGGGCTGCGGGACCATGCAATCCTGCAACTCCTTGCAACATATGGGCTACGGTCTGGAGAGATCCGCAATCTGCGGATCGAGGACATCGACTGGCGGACGGAAGCCATCCATGTTCGCCACCACAAGACGCGGGCCAGCACATCGCTGCCCCTGATGGAGCCGGTCGGTGAAGCGTTGCTTGCTTATCTGCGTTCCGGGCGGCCCGTGACGGACGCCAGGGAAATCTTCCTCCGCACGCGCGCGCCCTATCGCAAGCTCGACAAGCTTTACAGCGTGGTTCGCCGGTGGCTCCGTGACGCTGGTGTCCAACCGCCTGGTAAGTGTGGACCCCATATCTTCCGCCATGCGCGCGCTGTTGAGATGTTGCGGGTCGCGGTGCCTCAAAAGGTCATCGGCGACGTGCTGGGGCACCGTTCGACGGGATCGACGGCTCCCTACCTCAAGCTCGCCACCGAGGACCTCAGGGCCATTGCGCTTGACGTGCCGGGAATGGAGGTGCTGGCATGACCGCCCGCTGGCCCGATCCCGACCGCGCGATCATTGACCGCCATGTCGCGATCCTTGATCTGCACAGCATGAAAAGCCGAGCCTGTTATCGGCAGGTCCTGCATGGCTTCCAGGATGTGGCCGAACGTTACGATGCACTCGGTCAGGAAGTGCTGATTGCGTGGCTGCGTAAATCGGCCGAATGCTGGGCAGCGACGACGCGGCTACACCGCACCCGCATCATTGACCGGTTCCTCGAACGCCTGGTGGAAATCGGCGCGATCGAACGCAATCCCGTCACCGCTCTGCGAGATGCGTGCAATATCAAGCAGTGCATGCCCATCTGGCGGGCATTGGCGTCGCGGGATCCGGAACAGGCTCTCGCCGAACTGCGCCAGCCCAGGCCGTTCGGCAGCGTGCTGGGCGAAATGATGGCTGAGCATGTCGCGATGATGCGGCGCAGAGGATACAAATACACTTCGCAGCCCCTGTTGCTCTTGCGGTTCGACCGGTTCCTGCAGCTGCATCCGGGACCGGAGGCCGAACCGCTGAGCGCCATGGTTGATCGATGGGCGGCAACGAATGTCACGCGTCACCAAGTGGAGGAATGCGAAAAGCTCAAACGCGTCTTTGCGAAAATCCTTCGTCACCGCGACCCGTCGATACCTGTGCGGCGACCGGACCCGAGACCGAGGAAGGAGGCGGCCAGGCAATGGCGAAAGGCTCATATCTACTCGCCTGCCGACGTGCGGCGGATGCTCGAGGTTGCCCGCACCTATCCGTCTCCACGGGTGCCGCTTCGGCCGCTGAGCATGTACACAATGCTGCTGCTGGCCTATTGCGCAGGCTTGCGGCGCGGCGAGCTTGCCCGGCTCGATCTTGGTGACGTTGACCTGCGGGACGGTACGGTAACCGTCCGGCAGACCAAGTTCTTCAAGACTCGGATACTGCCGCTTCCCGACAGCGTTGTAGTCGAGCTTCGCGCCTACGTCGATGCACGGCGTCGTGCCGGTGGATCACAGGACGCGCGCTCCGGCTTGTTCTGGCACGAGCGAGGCGACGGTCACTACACGCCGGAAATGATCACGTGGTTGCTCTCTGACGTCATACGTCGCGCTGGGTTGAAGCCATTGCGAGGAAAAGCGGGCCCTCGCGTTCATGACCTGCGCCACTCGATGGTCGTGAACAGAATCCTGGAATGGTACCGGACGGGCATCAACCCGCAGGATCGCCTGCCGTTCCTCGCGACCTATCTCGGCCATAGGGATATCAACTCTACATTGGTCTACATCACCGTCACGCAGGAGCTGCTGCATTACGCGAATGAGCGGTTCCGGGCAGTTGGCGCACCGTGCCTCAGCATGGGGCAGGAGATGCGGCCATGAGCAAGGTTGACCGGTTCCCGGCCCTGCTGCGCGCGTTCTTCTACGAATGGCTGGTCGAGCAGCGCAACGCATCCATCCATACAGTCCGATCATACCGCGATACCTGGCGGTTGTTGCTCCGGTTCGTCGCCCAGCGTACTGGGAAGAAGGTGGCTATGATCACGCTGGCCGATCTGGCCGCCAGCGAGGTCGCCGCGTTCCTCAGTCACGCCGAACATGACCGTGGCGGTACGATCGGCACGCGCAACTGCCGGCTTGCGGCGATCCGCAGCTTCTTCCACTTCGTGGCCACAAGGGATCCTGGATCGATCGCGCAATGCGTGGAAATCCTCAACATACCGATCAAGCGCGCTCCGGTGTCGGAACCGAGCTATCTGGATCCGGCGGAAGTGACGGCGATCCTCGCTCAGCCAGATCGTTCGACCATTGAGGGCATGCGGGATCATGCGCTGCTCTCGTTCCTCTACAACAGCGGCGCACGAATACAGGAAGCGCTCGACCTTTGCCCAGAAGCAATCCGGTTCGAAAGCCCGAGTTGCGTGCGTTTGACCGGTAAGGGACGGAAGGAACGTATCTGTCCGCTCTGGCCAGAAACCGTGATGTTGCTGCGGAAACTGCTTGAACGGCAACCACGGGCGCCCGACCAGCGGCTGTTCGTCAACCGCTATGGCGAGCCGCTCAGCGCCTCCGGGGTCCGGTTCAAGCTCGCCGCCTACGTGAAGGCGGCGGCCGAAACCATGCCAACGCTGCGTGCCAAGCACGTAACGCCACACGCCTTCCGGCACGCCACCGCCGTGCACCTCATCTCGGCCGGCGTCGACATTACGGTCATCCGAAGCTGGCTCGGTCATGTCAGCCTCGACACGACCAACCACTATGCCAGGGCCAATCTGGAAACGAAGCGGAAAGCCCTGGAAAAGGTCGCCGTTCCAGCCACACCCGGCAGCCAGCCATCCTGGAAGCGCGATGCCAGCGTGCTCGCCTGGCTCGACACACTCTGAAATAATGCGGAGGAACATCGACAAGAACGGCGAAAATCCGCCGATCAGGCCGCGCTCCTCCGCATTACGACGACCTCGTGATTAGTGAAGTTATGCTCACCTCGCCATAACTTGACAAAGGGCTTCACGTAGATCGGCGCGATCAATTTGACCTGGTGCCCGAGCTTTGCAATCTCGCGCCCCCAATGGTGGCTTCCGGCACATGCTTCCATTGCAACTATGCAGGGATCAATCTTCGATAAGAAGTCGAGCAATTTCTTACTCGAAATCTTTCGCCGGAAGAGGACCGAGCCATCAACACTGGCACCGTGAACTTGGATGATGCTCTTGGCCAAATCCAGGCCGACTATACTAACCTTCTCCATGGACGCTCTCTCCTGTGATGGTCCCAACACGACCATTCTGGCACGAAGGTGCTGTTGAGTGGGAGCGTCCACCCCATCGCTCACGCTCAAACGAGGGCGTGCAAAAAGCAAAAAGCCCACGGTGGGGGCTCTTTCGGATCGCAGGAATCGTTGGTTGCGGGGGCAGGATTTGAACCTGCGGCCTTCAGGTTATGAGCCTGACGAGCTACCGGGCTGCTCCACCCCGCGCCAAGTGCAAAACCCTTTGGGTTTTGTTCCTGTAAGGGACGCACCATTATAGACCAGGTGCGTCTAAGTTTCATTCTGTATGTTCGAACCAGCAAAAGCAAAAGGCCGCTTGCGCGGCCCGATGTTTTCGGCGTGGGCCGAGGATGTGATGAGAAGATTTTATGTTGCGTTTAGCAGACCTGGCAGCGACCGACTCTCCCGCGTCTTAAGACGAAGTACCATAGGCGCAGGGGCGTTTCACGGCCGTGTTCGGAATGGGAACGGGTGCAGCCGCCCCGCCATAACCACCAGGTCAGCGAAGCGCAACGATGAGAAGCTGGTGAGGCCGGTTAGGCCTCGTTTTTAGTCTTGAACACGCCTTGGCGTCATCTGTTTGATGAGCATAAGCAATGAGAACAATTAAGCCGATCGAGCTATTAGTAACGGTAAGCTTCACACATTGCTGCGCTTCCACACCCGTCCTATCAACGTGGTCGTCTTCCACGGCTCTGATAGGGAATACTCGTTTTCAGGTTGGTTTCCCGCTTAGATGCCTTCAGCGGTTATCCATTCCATATGTAGCTACCCTGCTATGCCGTTGGCACGACAACAGGTCCACCAGAGATATGTCCATCCCGGTCCTCTCGTACTAGGGACAGATCCTGTCAATATTCCTACACCCACGGCAGATAGGGACCGAACTGTCTCACGACGTTCTGAACCCAGCTCACGTACCGCTTTAATTGGCGAACAGCCAAACCCTTGGGACCTGCTCCAGCCCCAGGATGCGATGAGCCGACATCGAGGTGCCAAACAACCCCGTCGATATGGACTCTTGGGGGTCATCAGCCTGTTATCCCCGGCGTACCTTTTATCCGTTGAGCGATGGCCCTTCCACGCGGGACCACCGGATCACTATGACCGACTTTCGTCTCTGCTCGACTTGTCAGTCTCGCAGTCAGGCGGGCTTATGCCATTGCACTCGACGACCGATTTCCGACCGGTCTGAGCCCACCATCGCGCGCCTCCGTTACTCTTTCGGAGGCGACCGCCCCAGTCAAACTACCCACCATACACTGTCCCGGATCCGGATAACGGACCGCGGTTAGACATCCATGACGATAAGGGTGGTATTTCAAGGATGGCTCCACAGAAACTGGCGTCCCTGCTTCAAAGCCTACCACCTATCCTACACATGCCGACACGAATGCCAGTGTAAAGCTATAGTAAAGGTGCACGGGGTCTTTCCGTCTGACCGCAGGAACCCCGCATCTTCACGGGGAATTCAATTTCACTGAGTCTATGTTGGAGACAGCGGGGAAGTCGTTACGCCATTCGTGCAGGTCGGAACTTACCCGACAAGGAATTTCGCTACCTTAGGACCGTTATAGTTACGGCCGCCGTTTACTGGGGCTTCAGTTCAAAGCTTGCACCTCTCCCTTTAACCTTCCAGCACCGGGCAGGCGTCAGACCCTATACGTCGTCTTGCGACTTCGCAGAGCCCTGTGTTTTTGATAAACAGTCGCTACCCCCTGGTCTGTGCCACCCCATCACACTTGCGTACAATGGGGTCACGCTTCTTCCGAAGTTACGCGTGCAATTTGCCGAGTTCCTTCAACATAGTTCTCTCAAGCGCCTTGGTATACTCTACCTGACCACCTGTGTCGGTTTCGGGTACGGTCTATAATGATGGAGCTATTTCCTGGAACCGCTTCCCTGCACCCACAATCCAATAAGTGAATACAAGTTACGCAATCCGTCACTACCACCAGGCCCACGAATATTAACGTGGTTCCCATCGACTACGCGTTTCCGCCTCGCCTTAGGGGCCGGCTAACCCTGCTCAGATTAACTTTAAGCAGGAACCCTTGGTCTTTCGGCGAGAGGGTCTCTCACCCTCTTTATCGTTACTCATGTCAACATTCGCACTTCCGATACCTCCAGGATGTCTCACGACTGTCCCTTCACAGGCTTACGGAACGCTCCGCTACCACGTGCATTACTGCACATCCTCAGCTTCGGTGCATGGCTTCAGCCCCGTTACATTTTCGGCGCAAAGACCCTTATTTAGACCAGTGAGCTGTTACGCTTTCTTTAAATGATGGCTGCTTCTAAGCCAACATCCTGGTTGTTTTGGGATCCTCACATCCTTTCCCACTTAGCCATGACTTGGGGACCTTAGCTGGAGGTTAGGGTTGTTGCCCTTTTCACGACGGACGTTAGCACCCGCCGTGTGTCTGCCGAGTAGTACTCCCGGGTATTCGGAGTTTGGTTAGGATCAGTAAGACGGTGAGTCCCCATAGCCCATCCAGTGCTCTACCCCCCGGGGTATTCGCTCGACGCTCTACCTAAATAGATTTCGCGGAGAACCAGCTATTTCCGAGTTTGATTGGCCTTTCACCCCTAACCACAAGTCATCCCAATCTATTGCAACAGATGCGGGTTCGGTCCTCCAGTTGGTGTTACCCAACCTTCAACCTGCTCATGGCTAGATCACTCGGTTTCGGGTCTAATGCAACAAACTAAATCGCCCTATTCAGACTCGCTTTCGCTTCGCCTACACCTACCGGCTTAAGCTTGCTTGTTACACTAAGTCGTTGACCCATTATACAAAAGGTACGCCGTCACCCTTGCGGGCTCCGACTGTTTGTAGGCATCCGGTTTCAGGTTCTATTTCACTCCCCTTGTCGGGGTGCTTTTCACCTTTCCCTCACGGTACTTGTTCGCTATCGGTCATGCACGAGTACTTAGGCTTGGATAGTGGTCTACCCACGTTCAGACAGGGTTTCACGTGCCCCGCCCTACTCTAGGA